>CAWJFD010000020.1:0-121670 GCA_963841985.1 uncultured Actinomycetota bacterium | reverse complement strand
GTAGAGCACTCAGTATCGCTCCTCATCACGCATTTCCTGGAGCACGTGACTCAGCGGACGGGTTCCGGGTGGGGCCGGCGGGGGCGGAAGGTGGTCGAGCAGGTTGCCTGTGGCGGGTTCCACCTGCCCGGCAGCGACCATCCGTTGATAGGTCGTGGTCGGTTCCTCGGCCGGTTCCAGGTAGCCGACGAGCTCGCCCCGCTCGGTGACGGCGATCCGCTTGCCGTCCTTGGCCATCGCGATGTACCGAGATGCGTTTTGACGCAGCTCCCGGATCCTGATGGTCTCCGGCTCTTCACCCAGGCAAATTAGCACGTATGGTGCTACATCTCAGTGGCCGCGCGCGATCCACTCCTCCAGCTGCGGCGCCTCGTCGCCGATCGTCGTGGGGTCGCCGTGCCCGGTGCGGACCGCCGTGTCCCCGGGCAGCGCGAGCAGCCGGTCCCGGATCGACTCGATGATCGCGTCGAACGAGGAGAACGAGCGCCCGGTCGCCCCCGGCCCGCCGCTGAACAGCGTGTCGCCGGTGAACACCGTGCCCAGCTCCGGGCGCGTGCAGGCAGGTCGAGCCGGGGGAGTGGCCCGGCGTGACCAGCGCCCGCAGCTCGATCCCGCCAACGGTCAGCACGTCGCCGTCGGCCAGCTCGCGGTCCGGCGTCGCGGTCGGGTGGGTCATCTCCCACAGCGGCGCCTCGGCCGGGTTGAGCAGGATCGGCGCGGTGAACCGGTCGGCCAGCGCGGGCGCGGGTTGACGTGGTCGTCGTGCGCGTGGGTGCACACCACGGCGACCACCCGCCGCCCGCCGACCGCCTCGGCGATCGCGTCCGGGTCGTGCGCGGCGTCGATGACCAGCACCTCGTTCTCGTCGCCGACCACCCAGACGTTGTTGTCCACGTCCCAGGTGCCGCCGTCGAGGGAGAACGTGCCGGAGGTGACGACGTGATCGATCGGGCCGGTCGGGGCATCAGAACACGACCACCGAGCGCAGCACCTCGCCGCTGTGCATCTTGTCGAACGCCGCCTCGACGTCGTCGAGCCCGATCGTCTCGCTGACGAACTTCTCCAGCGGCAGCCGGCCCTGCAGGTACAGGTCGATCAGCATCGGGAAGTCGCGGGTGGGCAGGCAGTCGCCGTACCAGGACGGACTTGGTGGCGCCGCCGCGGCCGAACACGTCGATCAGCGGCAGCTCGATCGTCATGTCCGGGGTGGGCACGCCGACCAGCACCACGGTGCCGGCCAGGTCGCGGGCGTAGAAGGCCTGCTTGAACGTCTCCGGCCGGCCGACCGCGTCGACCACGACGTTGGCGCCGTTGCCGTCGGTGAGCGCCTGCACGCCCTCGACGACGTCCTGCTCGCGGGCGTTGATCGTGTGCGTGGCGCCGAACTCCTTGGCCCACTCCAGCTTCCGGTCGTCGATGTCGACGGCGATGATCGTCGTCGCGCCGGCGAGCTTGGCCCCGGCGATCGCCGCGTCGCCCACGCCGCCGCAGCCGATCACGGCGATCGAGTCGCCGCGCCGACCCCGCCGGTGTTGATCGCCGCCCCGATCCCGGCCATCACCCCGCAGCCGAGCAGCCCGGCCACCTCCGGCTTCGCCGCCGGGTTGACCTTCGTGCACTGTCCGGAGTGGACCAGCGTCTTCTCGACGAACGCGCCGATGCCGAGCGCGGGGGAGAGCTCCTGGCCCGACTCCAGGGTCATCTTCTGGGCGGCGTTGTGGGTGGCGAAGCAGTACCAGGGCTCGCCGCGGCGGCAGGCCCGGCAGGTGCCGTCGACCGCGCGCCAGTTGAGGATCACGAAGTCGCCGGGCGCCGACGTCGGTGACGCCCTCGCCGACCGACTCCGACGATCCCGGCCGCCTCGTGCCCGAGCAGGAACGGGAACTCGTCGTTGATGCCGCCCTCGCGGTAGTGCAGGTCGGTGTGGCACACCCCGCAGGCCTGCACCTGCACCACGGCCTCACCCGGCCCCGGATCGGGCACGATGATCGTCTCCAGCGATACGGGCTTGCCCTTGCTGTGGGCGACGACCCCACGGACCTGCTGCGGCACGGCGTTCTCCCTCTCGGCGTCGAGACGGACTCCTGCGCAGCGTGCCATGTCCGGCGCGCGCGCGGGTAGCTTCCGGCGCCGTGATCGAACGGGAGGACGACGGCGAGGTCGCGGTGCTGCGGCTGGCGCACGGAACGGTGAACGCGATGGACCTGGAGCTGTGCCAGGCGCGTCGCGCGGCAGTTGCGGGCGCTGGCCGCCGACCCGGCGCGGGCCGTGGTGCTCACCGGGACCGGCCGCGCCTTCTCGGCCGGCGTCGACCTGCGCCGCTACCTGGCCGAGGGGCGCCCTACGTCGAGCGCTTCCTGCCCGCGCTGGCCGAGCTGTTCCGGGCCGCGTTCGAGCTGGCCAAGCCGCTGGTCGCGGCGGTCAACGGGCACGCGATCGCCGGCGGCTGCGTGCTCGCCGCCTGCGCCGACGTCACGCTCATGGCCGAGGGCAACGGGCCGGATCGGCGTGCCCGAGCTCCGGGTCGGGGTGCCGTTCCCGCGGATCGCGATCGAGGTGCTCCGGCACGCGGTCGGCGACGTCGCGGCCCGCCGGCTGGTGGTGGGCGCACACCTACACGCCGGCCGCCGCCCGGGCGCTCGGGCTGGTGGACGAGGTGGTCGCGGCCGACGAGCTGCTGGCCGGGCGGTGCCGCGGCCCGCGAGCTGGCCACCGAGATCCCGGCGGACACGTTCGCGCCCACCAAGGCCCAGCTGCGGCGCGACGCCCGCGAGCGCATCGACCGCGACGCGGACGAGGCGGAGCCGGTCACGAGCTGTGGAGCCGCCGCGCCACCGACGGCTGGACCGCGGCCTACCTCGACTCGGTCACCGGGAAGTGAGCGTGCGCCGAACGTCGGTCACCAGGTAGCCGGGCAGGTGCCGGCCAGCGGGGGTCCTCCGGGGTGGCGTGGGCCAGCTGGGCGTGCCCGAGGTAGGCGGTGTAGGCGAGCAGGCTGCGGCGGCGAGCCTCGTCGGCGGCGAAGCCGAGCTGGTGAACAGCTCGGCCAGGTAGTCGAGCCGCCGCCGGGTGACCCTGGCCAGCACGGGCGCCACCAGCGGGTGGTCGGCGCTGGCCTGCAGGGCGAGCTCCACGGCGCCCAGCGGCGCTCCCGACCGGCGATCGCCCCGGTGAGCAGGGCGTGCAGCCGTCTGTACGGGCTCCGGCGCGGCCTCGACCTGCGTGATGACGTCCTCGGTGTCGGTGCGCTCCCAGCGTTGCAGCGCCGCCTCCAGCAGCGCGTCCCGCCCGCTGAAGTGCCAGTAGAAGCTGCCCTTGGTGGTCGCCGAGCCGGCCGCGAGCGGCTCGACGGCCACCGCGGCGACCCCGCCCGCGGCGAGCGCGGCCAGCGCCGCCGAGGTCCAGTCCGCTGCCGAAAGACGCTTCCGGTCGGCATCGCCATACGCTACCGTATGGTTTCCATACGCTACCGTACGGAGGCCGTGATGGGCGCGTGTGCACGAACGGGTGGTGGCGGCCCCGGTGGCCGTCGTCGGACCCCTGCTGGACCGGATCGGCGGCCCCGACGATGCCCTCTGGCCCGCGCCGGCGTGGGCGCCGATGGTGCTGGACCGCCCGGTGGCCCTCGGCGCGCTCGGGCGGTCATGGACCGCTCCGCTACCGCGTGACGGACTACCGCCCGCAGCGGCTGATCGAGTTCACGATGCTGCCCGGCCAGGGCTTGGACGGCACCCACACCTTCTCCGTGCGGCCGGCCGGCCCGGCGGCCACGTTGGTGCGCCACGTGGCCGAGCCCCGGTTGCGCGGGTCGATGCGGCTGCTGTGGCCGCTGGGGGTGCGCTGGATACACGACGCCGTGCTCGAGGACCTGCTCGATCGGGCCGAGGCGGCCGTCGGCGCCGGCCCGGCGCGTCCGGCCCGGTGGTCGCCATGGGTGCGGTTGCTGCGCAGGCTGGACGGGCCGCGGGCGCGGCCGGTTCCGGTGCCGGAGACACCGCTGCTGGCGACGGCGCTGCCGCGGGTGGACCGGGCGGACGCCTACTCCGTCAGAGTGTTCCGCGGCGCTTCCACCGATCCGCAGGTGTGGGCGGACGCGATCTTCCGGGATCCGCCCCGCTGGGTGACGGCGCTGCTGGGTCTGCGCGAGAGCGTGGTGGGGTTGGTGGGCATCGCCCGTGGCGGGCGCTCGTCGTTCGACACGGTGGCCCGCACGGCCGACGAGGTGCTGCTCGGGACGGACGAGGCTCATCTCGACTTCCGGGCCTCGGTGCTGCGCGAACCGCACCGGGTGGTCCTGAGCACCGTCGTGCAGCTGCACAACCGGCGGGGCCGGGCCTACTTCGCGCCGGTCGGCCGGGTGCATCCGATGATCGTGCGGGCGATGCTCAGCCGCGCCGCGCGGCGGCTGTCGCGTTCCTCCAATCCGGTCCGGCCGGACGGCGCGATCATTGACGCATGACGACGACGAGCGACCGCTTCGAGCTGACCTACTCGTTCGACTACGGGCTCTGAGCCGTGGACATCAAAGAGATCAACAAGGCGACGATCGCCCGGTTCCGGGCCGGCGACGAGCTCGAGGGTGGGATGCACCGCGAGCGGCTGGTGTTGCTGACCACCGTCGGTCGGCGTACGGGGCAGCTCCGCACCAGCCCGATGATGTTCCACCGCGACGGCGACCGGATTCTGGTCATCGCGTCCAACATGGGCGCGTCACGGCATCCCGAGTGGTACCTGAACCTGGTCGAGCAGCCGCGGGTCACGGTGGAGCTGGACACCGAGTCCTACGACGCCCTCGCGAGCCCGTTGACGGGCGCCGAGCGGGATCGGGTCTGGGCGGAGTTGAAGGCGGCCTACCCGTTCTTCGCCGATCATGAGAAGGCCACCGGGCGGACGATCCCGGTCGTTGCGCTCACCCGGCTGGGTTAGGCCAAAGCCGGTCAGTTCGCTGATCCGACCTGTGGGTCAAGGATGCTGATCGTTCGTCGTGTCGGTCCTGATCATGGAGCGGAGCTCCGCGCTACACGCCACGACCGCGCTGTGCCGCAGCACTCGCGCTGCACACCACCACCCGCGCACTGCCGCAGCACCCGCGCTGCGTACCGCGAGCGCCGGCGCACGACCTGATCGCTGAACGCCGGCTCCACACCGGGGAAGGAAAGGTTCACCGCGGTGGTCGACTCGCACCGAGTAGGTGCGGTAGCGGTTTGCGTCGGGCGCGTTGCTGCGGGTCGATCCACGCCGGCGGGTAGAACTCGGGGAGTCCGTCGGGGGCGATCCGCACGATCCATTCCGAGGAGTGCATTTCCCGGTGATGGATGCGGCAGATCATGACCAGGTTGGACAGCTTGGTTTCGCCGCCGTGTTCCCACGGTTTCACGTGGTGGATTTCGCACCAGGACGGGGTCCGGTCGCAGCCGGGGTGGGCGCAGCCGCGGTCGCGGGCGGCGACCGCGCGGCGCAGCCCTTCGGGGATGATCCGGGTCCGGCGGCCGACGTCGAGGGGTTGCCCGGCGCCGTTCATCACGATGGGCACGACGCACGCGTCGCAGCACAGCATCCGGAACTCGGCGGGGGTCATGAGCCCGCCGAAGTCGAGCATCGCGGCCCGGGCCCGGTTCTCCAGGTCCTCGAGCCGGATGAGCACGTTCATGTGCGGTCGTTGCCCACCGGTGGTGGGCAGGATGCTGGTGTCGGCGTGGTCGGCGACGTACCCGAACACCTCGGCCATCGCTTCGGCGTTGCGTTGCCCGGCCGGGCGGCGGTCGTCCGCGGTCAACGGGGCGGCTTTGGCGTCGAGCACGGCGGCGATCTCGATCGAAGACCGCGGCGCTGTCGAACCGGCCCTTGAGCCGGCCGCCGGACCCGTTGCGGTTGCGGGTCAACAACAGTTCGTTGACCGGCTCGGGTTCCCGGTCGTCGTCGGGTTCGGCGCCGTCCTGGTCGAGCATGTCGATCAGTTTGCTGCCCCAGCTGTGCAGCTCGGTCGGGGTGTACTCGCCGGTCTTGTCGGCGATCTGGGCTTCCAGCCTCCGCTGCGGTGTCCAGGGGCAGCCGTTGCGCGGCCGGGCCGGCCAGCAGCCGGGCGATCACCTCGACGTGCCGCAGGCTCGCGGTGCCGGCGGCGAACGCGGCCGCGGCGCCGGGCAGCAGCGGGGCAGGACCTGCCCGTGCAGGTCGATCCGCGGGCAGGCCTGTTCGGCGGCGGTGACGATCCGGCGGGCCTCGACGGGTTCGATCCCGAGCAGATCCGCACAGCGCGGTGTGGGGCCGTTGCCCGTGCTCGGCGAACACCCCACGGCGCTGCATCGCCGCCACGGTCTCCACGGTGACCCGCTGGATTTCCCGTTCGGCAGCGGCCGCCAGCCGCAGCACGGCAACCAGATCATCGGGTGAAGCGGAAGAACCGGCAGCGTTGTGCAGCGCGGTGAAGGATTCCCGTAGGAGTCCTTCCGCGTTGGCGACGGTCTCGGTGTCCACACCCCTGATCCTACTCGAACGACTGTTCGATAAGGTGTGTGCGACCGAATCCGACCATGATTCTTAGGTCTTGATACGGACCAAGCCAGTCGCCTATCTCGCATCCGGACCATCTCCTATGCAGATCGGGAACGCAGGCCGGGAACGCCCCTCACGCAACCACGACATTCGATGATCTTTTACCAGTGAGCTTCGCCAAACCTGGCATACCGGCGCCCGATGATCGACCGGCGGCTGGTCAGCCCACTGACCCCTACCCTTCTCCGCCGCCCCTCCCGCTCCTCGCACCCTCTCCGCGCGAACGGCACTTTCGCGCGAACCTATTCCGCGACAGTGCCGTCGCGCAGTCCATTGCGCCAGGCGACCGGGTCTTGCCGCGTCAGTCGCGGGTCGTGTCCACGCCCGGACGGGTGCGCACGCGGCCCGCAGTGCGGTCGACCAGCCTGCGCCCGACTCCGTGGTGCTGGTATCGGCAAGGATCAGTGCAGCGGGGGCGGAACGGCGATGTAGGGGCGGTCCCGCTCGGGCGCAGGCCGGGTCAGCCCGAAGGCGTCTATCACCTCGGCGACCATCCGGTTCTCGATGAAGATGTCGTCGCGACCGAGAACCACCGCAACGTCGCACAGCGGCCGGTCTCCTCTCTGGTCGCGATGCCTCGCCGGTGGATCACGTCGTTCCTGATCAGTCGCAGGTCGCCCATGATCGGTTGCTCAACGTCATCGTGGGCGAGGCTTTTGGGCGGTCGCGAGACGGCCCGGATCTCGTCTTCCCACATCTGGTAGACGAACACCACCCACTGGTGGCCGGAACGCCACGCCGCCGTCACCGAGTGCATCGTTCATGGCGGTCTGCTCCCAAGTATGGAAGCCGACCCCGTCGGCGTCGACATCGACACGCTCGCCACCACCATGAGCATCCGGTCACCAGAGCGGTGTCCACGACGACGGCCGTGGACACCGCTTCACTGCGCCCACTTGACAAGGCGCCCTACATGTCAGGCCCTGCCCGGCCCGCACCAGCTCTCCGGTCAGCTCGGCAGCAGCGGTGCGGGCTCGCCGAGCGCGGTGGCGATCAGCGGCGGGATCTCCTGCTTCCCCGAGCCGTCGGTCGCGATCACGACGTAGACCGTGCGCGCCGTGCAGGTGCTCTCGTGGCCGCGCCGCACCTCGAAGTCGAGAGCGAAGCTGGTGCGGCCGATCCGGGCGGTCGACACCGCGATCTCCACCCGGTCCCCGAAGCCGATGCCCGCCATCCAGTCGATCTCGCTGCGTACCAGCTGCACGTCGTAGCCCGCGTCCATCATGGACCGGTACGGCAGGCCCCGGTCGGCGAAGAACGCGGCCATCGCCTCGTCGAACCAGGCCAGGTACCAGGAGTTGAAAACCACCCCCTGCGCATCGACCTCCAGGTAGCGCACGGCCACCGGCATCGTGAACGGTGGGGGCGACGGCACGCCCGAAACCTACCGTCGAGGCCGGGGCGGAAACGGGTCAACCGAGGCGCTCGCGGATCGTCCGGTTCACCGCCCGGCCGAAAGCCGTGACCACCCCGCGGACCGTCACGGGCTTGAGCTGCGACAGCGCCGCCGTCAGCCGGCTGCGCTCGTCGGCCGGGTGACCGCGATCCCGGAACGGCTGCAACACCTCGTCCTGGAACAGCTTCATCAGGTCCTCGGCCAGCGCCGTGGTGTGCTGCTCGATCAGCTGGTGCGCCTGGCGCAGGAAGTCGGCCGGCAGCTCGGAGTCGAGCACGGCGAGTCCGCCGGACAGGGTGCCGGCTCCGTGCAGCCGGACGCGGTCGCCGTCGAGCAGCGAGATGATGCCGAGGCCCTCGAGCGTGGCGAGATCGTCGGCGGCCAGCGTGCGCCCGGCCCGGCGGTCGAGCTCGGCGCGGTCGACCTCCTCCCGCTGCTCCGGCACCCACGGCGTGAGCAGCGCCCGGTGCAGGGCCAGCTCGGCCGCTCCGGAGCTCGCCGGCAGCCGCCGGAGCTGATCCTCGATGGACCCGAGGCTGAACCCGAGCGCCGACAGCTCGCTGACCAGCTCCAACCGGGCCACGTGGGCGGGCCCGTACAGCCCGGTCCGCCCACGCAGCTGCGGCGGCGGCAGCAGCCCGCGCTGGGCGTAGAAGCGGATGGTGCGGACGGTGAGTCCGGTGCGCTCGGCGAGCTGGTCGATCGTCAACGGACCGGATGTCGATACCGGCATGGCCGCACGGTAGTGCACGGCTTGACCCATGTGACAGTGCTGCTGTAACAAAGGGTATGAGCGCGATTCCCGAGGCCTACCTCTTCGACGCCGTCCGGACACCGCGCGGTCGCGGAAAGGCATCCGGCTCGCTGCACGAGGTCAAGCCGATCTCGCTGGTCGTCGGCTTGATCGACGAGATCCGCGCGCGGTTCCCCGAGCTCGACCCGGCCGTCATCGACGACGTGGTGCTCGGCGTGGTCTCCCCGCTCGGCGACCAGGGCGGCGACATCGCGAGGACCGCCGCGATCGCCGCCGGGCTGCCGCACACGGTTGCCGGGGTGCAGCTGAACCGCTTCTGCGCCTCCGGGCTGGAAGCGGTCAACGTCGCCGCGCAGAAGGTGCGTTCCGGGATGGAGGAGCTGGTGCTCGCCGGCGGCGTGGAGTCGATGTCGCGGGTGCCGATGGGCTCCGACGGCGGGGCTTGGGCGATGGACCCGGAGACGGCCTACGACACCGGCTTCGTGCCGCAGGGCATCGGCGCCGACCTCATCGCCACCCTCGAGGGCTTCTCGCGGTCCGATGTGGACACCTTCGCGGTCGAGTCGCAGACGCGGGCGGCCAAGGCGTGGGCCAACGGCTACTTCGCCCGCTCGGTGGTGCCGGTGCGGGACCGCAACGGCATCGCCGTGCTCGATCGCGACGAGCACATCCGCGCGGGCGCCACGCTGGAGAGCCTGGCCGGGCTGCCACCGTCGTTCGCGATGGTGGGGGAGGCAGGTGGCTTCGATGCCGTTGCGCTGCAGCGCTACCACTGGGTGGAGAAGATCGACCACGTGCACCACGCCGGCAACTCCTCGGGCATCGTCGACGGGGCCGCGCTCACCCTGATCGGCACCGAGGCGGCAGGGAAGGCCGCCGGGATGCGCCCGCGCGCCCGGATCGTCGCGACCGCGCTGTCCGGCTCCGACCCGACGATCATGCTCACCGGCCCGGCCCCGGCCAGCCGCAAGGCGCTGGCCAAGGCGGGCCTGACCGTCGAGGACATCGACCTCTTCGAGATCAACGAGGCGTTCGCTGCCGTGGCCCTGCGCTTCATGCGCGATCTGGGCATCTCGCACGAGCAGCACCAACGTCAACGGCGGCGCGATCGCGATGGGGCACCCGCTCGGCGCCACGGGCGCGATGATCCTCGGCACCCTCGTCGACGAGCTGGAGCGGCGCGAGCTGCGCTACGGCCTGGCCACGCTGTGCGTGGGCGGCGGCATGGGCATCGCCACCATCGTCGAGCGCGTCTGACACCCGGAAGGCAGCAATGAGCGAGCTTGCGAGCGGATCAATGTCACAGCGCCTTCGCGAAGCGCGCGGACCGATCAGCGAGGAAGAGCGAACTTGCAAGCGGGAGCAGAGCGCAACAGAGGCCGTCCGCTGGGAGAAGGGCGACGACGGGATCGTCGTGGTCACGCTCGATGACCCGGGACGCAGCGCCAACACCATGAACGATCGCTACTCCGAGGCGATGGGCGAGTGCGTCGACGCGCTGGTCGCCGGCCGGGAGCGGATCACCGGCGTGATCATCACGTCGGCCAAGAAGACCTTCTTCGCCGGCGGTGACCTGGCCTGGCTGTCCTCGGCCGGCCCCGAGGACGCGCCGTCGATCATGGCGAGCTCGATGGGGCTCAAGGCCCAGTTCCGCAAGCTGGAGACGCTGGGCCGGCCGGTGGTCGCCGCGATGAACGGAACCGCGCTCGGCGGCGGCCTGGAGATCGGGCTGGCCTGCCACCACCGGATCGGGCTCGACGCGAAGGGTGTGGTCTACGGGCTGCCGGAGGTGACGCTCGGCCTGCTGCCCGGCGCCGGCGGCGTCGTGCGGATCACCCGGATGCTCGGGATCCAGGACGGCTTCACGAAGGTGCTCGCGCAGGGCCAGCGGCACAAGCCGGCCGCGGCGCTGGAGATCGGGATCGTCGACGAGCTGGCCGACACGCCCGAGGAGATGATGAGCAGGGCGCGGGCCTGGATCAAGGACAACCCGGACGCCGCGCAGCCGTGGGACCGGCCGGGCTTCCGCATTCCCGGTGGCACCCCGGCCACGCCGAAGCTCGCCGCGATCCTGCCGGCCTTCCCGGCCAACCTGCGCAAGCAGCTCAAGGGGGCGCCGCTGCCGGCGCCGCGCAACATCCTCGCCGCGGCGGTGGAGAGCACGCAGGTGGACATCGACACCGCGTTCCGGATCGAGGCGCGCTACTTCACCGAGCTCGTCACCGGCCAGATCTCGAAGAACATGACCAAGGCATTCTTCTACGACCTGCAGCACATCAACGGCGGCGGCTCCCGGCCCGACGGGTACGAGCGCTGGCAACCGCGCAAGGTCGCCGTGCTCGGCGCCGGGATGATGGGCGCCGGCATCGCCTACACGTGCGCGCTGTCGGGCTGGCCGGTCGTGCTCAAGGATGTTTCGTTGGAGGCGGCCGAGAAGGGCAAGACCTACTCCGAGGGCCTGGTGGCCAAGGGGGTCAAGCGGGGCAGGACCACGCTCGGAGCGGGCGAGGCACTGCTGGAGCGGATCACGCCGACAGCCGACTACAACGACCTCGCCGGCTGCGATCTGATCATCGAAGCGGTGTTCGAATCGGTGGCGCTCAAGCAGGAGGTGTTCCGCGAGGCCATGAAGGTGGTCGAGCCGGACGCCCTGCTCTGCTCCAACACCTCCACGCTGCCCATCACCGAGCTGGCGGCCGGCGTCGACCGCGCCGGCGACTTCATCGGGCTGCACTTCTTCTCGCCGGTCGACAAGATGCCGCTCGTCGAGATCATCCGCGGGGTGCGCACCTCGGACGCCACTCTGGCCAAGGCGTTCGACGTGACGATCGGCATGCACAAGACCCCGATCGTGGTCAACGACAGCCGCGGCTTCTTCACCAGCCGGGTGATCGGCACGTTCCTCAACGAGGGCGTCGCGATGATCGCCGAGGGCATCGACCCGCAGACCATCGAGCAGGCCTCGTCGCAGGCCGGCTACCCGGCGCCGGTGCTGCAGCTGATGGACGAACTGACCCTCACGCTGCCCCGCAAGATCCGGGAGGAGTCGCGGGCGGCGTTGGAGGCCGCGGGTGGCACCTGGGATCCGCACCCGGCCGACGCCGTCATCGACCGGATGATCGACGAGTTCGAGCGCAAGGGCCGCTCGTCCGGCGCCGGCTTCTACTCCTATGTGGACGGCAAGCGGGCCGGCCTGTGGCCTGGGCTGCGCGAGCGTTTCGGCGCGACGAACCACGACGTCGAGGTGGCCGAGCTCGCCGAGCGGATGCTGGTGATCGAGGCGCTGGAGACCGTCAAGTGCTTCGACGAGGGGGTGCTCACCTCGGTGCCCGACGCCAATATCGGCTCGATCTTCGGCATCGGGTTCCCGGCGTGGACGGGCGGCGTGGTGCAGTACGTCGAGGGCTACCCCGGCGGCGTCGCGGCCTTCGTGCAGCGGGCGGACGCCCTGGCGCACAAGTACGGGGCCCGCTTCGAGGTCCCGGAAAGCCTCCGCACCCGCGCGACAGCGCCGGCCTGACGCCCCCGCGCAGTCTCAGCGCGCGAGGGGGCCGGTCCCGGTGCCTGCCGACGCGGCTGGTCAGCAGGTACGGGCGAGCGCCTCACCGAAGATCTCGGCCATGCCCGCGTAACCGCGCTCGTTGGGGTGGAAGTGGTCCGCGGCCAACTTCCCGCGCCAGTGCCGGGTCCGCGGGTCGCGCAGCTCGGCCAGCACCAGCCCGCGTTCGGCCACGGCGTCGTCGATGATCCGGTTGACCTCCAGCGCCGCGGCGTAGGTGCCGGGCTGGTTGCCTACGACCGTGCCGGGCGGCAACCGCTGCATGAGTTCACGCAGGTCCGCGGCGAGCTCCAGCCGGTAGCGCGGGTTCATCAGGTCGTTGGAGCCGGCCAGCACGGTGATCAGATCCGGGTCCACGCCGAGGGCCGCCAGCGCCGGTAGCTGCCGGCCGAGCACGTCACGCACCCGGGCGCCGCTGATCGCCAGGTTCACCACCCGCCACCCCGGCATCCGGGCGGCGAGCTGCCCGACCCAGCCGCGGTCGTACGCCGGTGCTCCGATGCCCTGGGTCATCGAGTCACCCAGCGCCACCCACAGCGGCCCGGTCGCGTCCAGCGCGGCGATGTTGTGCCGCTGCCACGCCGACGCGTACGGCTCGATCTGCTCCTGGACCGCGCGCACGCCGGGCAGCAGCCGGGACGCGAGCGTGACGAACGGCCCGGGCGGCCGGTCGTTCAGATTGGAGTAGTCGAACGCGGTGGACACGTCATCCATAAAAGCAGGCTCAGCGCGGCAGCGTCGGCTGCAGGACCGCTTCCACCAACGCTTCGGTGCGCAGGTGCGTCCCGTCCTGGTAGCCCGGGTCGCGGACCATCTCGGAGAACGCGCGCCGGCTCGGGTAGGAGACCAACAGCACCGCGTCCCACCCCTGGCCCGGCTCCGCGACGAGCGGTGGCGCCCCGTGCCCGAAGTACAGCACGCTCCCCCCGACCCGCTCGGCGTGCGGCCGGAAGTGGGCGAGGTACGCGTCATAGCGTTCGGCCCCACCCTCGCCGAACCGCAGCAGGTTGAGCATCACGATCGGTTGGTCGGGGTCCGCGGCGAGGAACGCCTTCATGTCGGCCCCGGTGGGGTTCACAGCCATGATCGCCATCATGGCCCGGTTCGCATCGGACGTGTCGGGCACACTGGACATGTGGCCGACTGGATATTCGGGATCGTCGACCGACTCGGAGCGCTCGGGGTGGGGCTCCTGATCCTGCTCGAGAACCTGATTCCCCCGATCCCGTCCGAGGTGGTGCTGCCGCTGGCCGGCTTCCGGGCCAGCACCGGCGCGCTCAGCGTGTTCGCGGTGTGGCCGGCCGCCACCGTGGGTGCGGTGGCCGGGGCACTGGTGCTCTACGGGCTGGGGGCCTGGCTCGGCTACGACCGGCTGCACAACCTGGCCGGCCGCCCGTGGTTCGTCCTGGCGAGTCAGCGCGACATCGAGCGGGGCGACGAGCTGTTCGACCGGCACGGCACCAAGGTCGTGCTGCTCGCGCGGTGCGTGCCGTTCCTGCGCAGTGTCGTGTCGATACCGGCCGGCATCTCGGGCATGCCGGTGCTGCGCTTCACCGTGCTCACCGCGATCGGCAGCGGGGTCTGGAACGGCGTGTTCATCGCGCTCGGCTGGATTCTCGGGGAGCACTGGGACCGCGTCGGGACCTGGCTCGGTCCGGTGAGCGCCGTCGTCGTCGGTTTGCTCGTCGTCGGTGTCATCGTGCTGATCGTCCGCAGGCAACGCAGTCGTGCGACCTCGTCGGAGTGATGTGACGAACGCGGTGTTCTCGGACGTGGGGTGCCGGGTATCCCACAGTGACTCCGGTGGCGTGTGCGGATGCGATGGCCACCGAACGTCCCGGAAGCGGGACGAAACTTGCTTCCGAGCTCTGTGATGGGTAACGCTTCCACGCTGGCTGAGGCCGACACAGAACGAGGTGGACATGCCGATTGACCAGGACTGGGTCGACGACCGAGCGCATTTCGTCGGCCCCGACGTCAGCGAGGCCGGTGCCGTCGCCCTCTCGACCGTCGGCCCGCTGGCGGCCGAGTTCATGAGGCTGGCCGAGAACCTGACGAACGCCACCACGGTGCAGGGCGTGCTGCAGCGGGTCGTCGAAGCAGCGCAGGTGGCGGTGCCCGGGGCCGACCTGGTCAGCATCACGATGCGGTCCGGCGGCAGGTTCCACACACCGGTGCAGACCGATCCGCTCGCGACCCGACTCGACGAGGTGCAGTACCGACTCGGGGAGGGACCATGTGTGGAGTCCACCCGCACCCCAGGACTCGGGCTGACGTTCTCCGGCGACCTCGGCGCCGGCCGCGAATACCCTCGCTTCGGTCCCGAGGCGGCCCGATGCGGCGTGCACAGCGTGCTGGCCGTCGGCCTGTTCCCACCGGGCGAAACCCTCCCCCGGACAGGTGCGCTGAACCTCTACTCCTTCCAGGTGGGTGGGATCGACGAGCTCGACCGCGACCTCGCCGTGATCCTCGCCGCGCACGCCTCCACGGCGCTCGCCGCGACCATGGCGTCCACAGCCGCCGAGCTGGAGACCGCGCAGTTGCAGCAGGCGCTCAACAGCCGTGACGTGATCGGGCAGGCCAAGGGCATCCTGATGGAGCGCCGCGGGATCTCCGCCGTCGAGGCGTTCGACGCGCTCCGCCGGGCCTCCCAGTCGCTCAACGTGAAGCTGACCCAGGTGGCGCAGACGCTCGTGGACCGCCGCGCGGACATCTGAGCGGTCCCGGTGTCAGCGCGGGGTGCCGAACACCTGCGTCCACACCACGCCGTACTCGCCGCCGAGCACGTGCCCCACCCCGATCTGGGAGAGCTCGCCGTCGAGGATGTTCCGCCGATGTCCCGGGCTGTCCATCCAGCCGGCCACCACCTCGGCCGCCGTGCGCTGACCGGCGGCGATGTTCTCCGCGACCTTGCGGTAGGGGTAGCCGACGGCGCCGGCCCGATCCCAGACCTGCTCGCCGTCGGGGTTCTCGTGGCTGAAGAAGCTGCGCCGAACCATGTCGACGGAGTGCAGCTGGGCGGCCACGCCGAGCCGGGCGTCCACGCTCAGCGGCGCGAGACCGTGCCTTTCGCGCTCGACGTTCGTGGCTGCCACCACCTCCTGGGCGGGTCCGCCGGCGGGCGGCTCTTCGACGTCCACGCCGAAATCGCGGGCCACCCCGGCCAGGCCGTCGGCGTAGCCCTGACCGATGGCCCGCAGGCGCCACCGGCCGTCGCGCCGGTAGACCTCGGCCAGCAACACCGCGGTCTCGGTGCGCAGCCGCGGCGGCTTCAACCGGGCGAAGGTCCGCCCGGTCGCGTCGACCAGGTTCGTCGTCGGAGCCGGTAGCGAGCCGAAGTTCAGCCCGTCCTGCTCCGGCCCGGCGATCACGACCACCCGGGTGGCGCCGGCCCGCAGCCGGCCCGGGGTCACCGTGAGCCGGCCCGGGACGAGCCCGACACCGGGGGCGGAGGGTTGGTTGAAGAACACGAAATCGTCGTCCCCGCCCACTCGCCCGTCGCGGTCCAGGATCGCCGCGGACAGATCGAACGGTCCCGGAAGCACGACCCCGACCGTCCCGTCGGGCAACGCCAGGTTCGCGCCCGGCATCAGGTCGAGGGCCACACCGGACCAACTCGCGGTCCGGTTCGGAGGTTCCCGGCCCCGTTGTCGTGACGTGATCGATCGACAGGCCGAGGTGATCGCACGCGTCTGGCGCGGCACGCTCGTCGAGAGCGCCCATCACGGCCACCTCGTTGCTCTCGGCGCCGACGGTCGCCCGTCTACCGGTACGGCGATCCGGCTGCGACCTCCTCGAAGGGGCGCGGCGGATCCTGAAGACGGCCGGGCTCACCGACGCCGAACTGCGTAGTACCCCCGCCTTCCCGTCGGACGAGGACGCCGCGTTCGCGTGGCGGTCGGCCGGCCACGGCCGGGAGTCGATCACGCAGAACTGTTCGGGGAAGCACGCCGCCATGCTGGCCACCTGCGCGGGTGGCGGCTGGGACGTCGCCGGCTACCTCGACCCGCAGCATCCGCTGCAGCAGGCGATCCGGGCCGAGGTTGCCGAGCTGACCGGCGACGGCGACCCCGCCCACGTTGCGATGGACGGGTGCGGTGCGCCGCTGTTCTCGTGCACCGTCGCCGGCCTCGCCCGGGCGATCGGACGGCCGTCGAGTCACATCCGCCGAGCTGGCGGCCGTGCACCGGCTGCGCCGCACGGTTCGCGAGATCATCGACAGTGCCGCAGCGGACGGCGGGGATGCGGACAGCGGGGCTGCGGACGAAGCGGGGAAGCGGACAGCGGCGGCGGGGACCGGGCGGCGGCCGCGGCCGGCCGGCTGGTGAGCACGCACGGTGCCGGGCCGACGCTGGTGCGGGTCGCAGGCGGCGACCAGCGGTGGCAGGTGCGCTCGCGACCCGGCTGCGGGGTCGCAGGCGAACTCGCGGTGCTGCTCGGGGCCGGCCTGCTCGGTGTGCTCCACGTGCTGGGCCCCGGCCGATTCCGGCAGTGCGCGTCCCCGGCATGCCGTGGCGCGTTCGTCGACGTCAGCCGGGGCGGCCGGCGGCGCTACTGCGTGCCGGAGATCTGCGGGAACCGGATCAATGTCGCCAACCACCGGGCGCGCAGGCGGGCGGCCCGCAGCTGAGCCTCGACTGCGGGCAGTTGAGGCTCGCCGGCTGAGGCTCGACGCATGCCCGGTCGGCCCTCGGCCGTCACCCGATGCGGTCGGATCCGGGCACGCGCGGGCGGCAATGCGGTAGGAGCGGCCGGACAACAGGTGTGCTGTGCGCAGGACCCCACCGGGCATCGGGGCCGGTCCGGATCGAGGAGCTCCAGTGTTCAACGGGTTCAACCAGCCGGTCGGCGCGGACACGAGCAGCCACCGCGCGCAGGACGTGACCGACCGACGCCGGTTCCTCCGGTTGGCGGTCCTGGCCGGGGTGGGCACGGCCGGGGTCGGCGCACTCGGTGCCACCGCCGGCACGGCCTTCGCCGGCGCCGAGGCGGAGCGGCGCGGGCCGAGTGACATCGCGGTGTTGAACTACCTGCTCGAACTCGAGTACCTGAACGCCGAGTTCTTCCTGCGCGGAGCCTTCGGGACGGGCCTTGACGACGAGCTGGTCGGCGGCGCCGGACGGGTCGGCCGATCCAGCGTCGGTCGAGCGGTCACGTTCACGGACCCCCGGCATCGCCAGTACCAGGAGGAGATCGCGGCGGACGAGCGGGCGCAGGTCGCCTACCTGCGTGGCCTGCTGGGGCCGGCCAGGGTGGGCCGGGCCGAGCTCGATCTCGCGGGCGGCTTCTCCGCCGTCGCCGCGGCGGCCGGGCTGGTCGATCGCGGCAGGCGGTTCGACGCGTTCGCAGGCGAGGACACCTTCCTGCTCGGCGCCTTCATGCTCGCGGACCTGTCGGTCACGGCCTACCGGGGTGCGCTGCCGCTGCTGTCGACGGGCGCCTTCCTGGATGGCGCGAGCGGCGTCCTCGCGACCCAGGCCCACCATGCCGCGCTGGTGCGGACGGTGCTGCTGGACAGGAAGCTGGAGGTGCCCGCGGGCGCGATCTCCGACGCGCGCATCAGCCTGGACGGGCGCGTCGCCCTCGACCAGGGCGTCGTCGTCGACAACGGGCGGGTCAACATCGTGCCGGCCGACGGCAACGGCCTCGTGGCGTCCCGCGCGCCCGGCCGGGTGCTCAACATCGTGTTCCAGAGCCCGCGGTCGGTCACCTCGGGAGGCTTCTTCCCGCGGGGCGTCAACGGCGAGATCAATCGGAGCGACGGCGCCGCCTAGCCGTGTCCGCAGGACACGGCCAGCCCGACACCAGCTCGGACGGATCGGTGCGGCTCCGCCACTGCGCCGATCCGTCCGACCCACTCCCGAAGGCCCCGCAGGGTCGACCGGCCCGATTCCCCGGCCCGATTCCACTGCCCGGCATATCGCCCGACACGTCCGCGGCAGGCAGCTCGGAGTGGCAGCATCACGAGCATGGTCAGCCTCCGCGACGCGACTCCGGCGGACGCGTGGGACATCGCCGGGGTGCACGTCGAGTCCTGGCAGGTCGGTTATCGCGGGCTGCTGCCCGAGGACGTGCTGGCCGGTCTGTCGGTGACCGTCCGCCAGCAGTGGTGGCACGGGACCCTGTCCGCCACGGGTCCGCGCAGCACCCTGCTGGCCGTCGAGGAGGACGTCCTGCTCGGCTTCGCGGCGGTCGGGCCGAGCCGCGACGCCGAACGGCCCATCGGTGAGCTGTACGCCATGTATCTCCGCCCGGCCGCCTGGGGCCGCGGCGTGGGTACCGCGCTGCACGGCGCGGCGATGATCCGGCTGCGCTCGCTCGGCTTCGACCGGGCGAGCCTGTGGATGCTGGCCGGCAACGAGCGCGCGCTGCACTTCTACCGCCGCGAGGGCTGGTCGTCGGACGGAAGATCGAAGCTGGTCACCGGGCCCGGCGGCGTCGAGCTGGAGCACCGCGGGCTGTCCCGCACGCTTCCCGACGAGCCGTCCTGACCTCGCTCCGGGTCGTCGTCAGGCGTGCAGCGAGCCGACGCCGCTGGCCTCCCAGCGGCCTCCGCCGAGCAGCTCCAGCTGGCCGTCGTGAAAACCCTCCAGCGTGCTGCGGTGGCCGACGCTGACCAGGATGCACTCCGGCAGCTCCTGGCGGAGCAGGGTGTAGAGCATGTGCTCGATGCCCTCGTCGACGGCCGAGGTGGCCTCGTCGAGGAACGCCACCCGCGGTCTGGCTGATCAGGATGCGGGCGAAGCCGACCCGCTGCTGCTCGCCGGGGGACAGCCGGCGGACCAGTCCACCTCCTCGTCGAGGTGGTCGGCGAGGTGCCCGAGCTGCACCTTGCCGCAGCATCTCGCCGGCCCGCTCGTCGTCGATCACGCCGGCGATCGTCGGGGTACGCCAACGCGGTGCGCAGGCTGCCCAGCGGCATGTAGGGCTGCTGGGACAGGAACAGCGATCCGGCGCCGAGCGGCCGGCGCACCGTGCCGTCGGCGTAGGGCCACAGGTCGGCGAAGCTGCGCAGCAACGTGGTCTTCCCGCTGCCGGACGGACCCTTGATCAGCATGGTGTCGCCGGTGGTCAGGCTGAGGCTGAGGTCGTCGATCGAGCAGCTCGGCGTCGGGCGTGCGCACGGTGAGCTCGCGTACGTCCAGGCCGGAGCCCTCCTCGACGTCCACGGTGGGCAGCGCGCGCGCCTCGTCGTCGGCGTCCAGCAGGCCGGTCAGCCGGTTCAGCACGGCGCGGTAGCCGGCGAAGTCGTCGTAGGCGTTGCGGAAGAACGACAGCGCGTCGTGGACCTGGCCGAACGCGGTCGCGGTCTGCTGTCAGGTCGCCGAGGGTGATGGCGCCGCTGAACAACCGCGGCGCCTGGATGATGAACGGGACGACCACCGAGATCTGGCTGATCACCAGGTTGAAGCCCTGGAACCTGAGGCTCCGGAACACGATCGCCCAGTAGTTGGCGATGATCGCCGCGAACCGGCCGGCCAGTGTCGCGCGCTCCACGCGCTCGCCGCGGTAGAACGCGACCCGCTCGGAGTTGTCCCGCACCCGGACCAGCGCGTACCGGAAGGAACCGTTGAACCGCTCGTTGAGGAAGTTCAGCCGGATCAGCGGGCGGCCGATCCGGAACGCGATCACCGTAGCGATGATCACGTAGACGTAGGCGAAGAAGATCATCGCCCGCGGGATCTCGACGCCGCCGAACTCCAACGGCCCGGACAGCTGCCAGAGGATGAACGAGAACGACACCAGCGAGATCATCGACCCGATCGCGCCGAGCGCCAGGTCGGCCGAGGTCTGGGTGAAGGAGGCGACGTCCTCCTGGATGCGCTGGTCCGGGTTGTCCACCGCGCCCTTGGTGAACTGGCCGCGGTGGTAGGCCTTGTCGCTCGAGCCAGTCGTCGATCATGCGGTCGTTGAGCCAGATCCGCCAGCGGATGACCAGGGTCTGGGTGACCAGGTAGTCGAGGAGCGCGCGGATCACGCGCAGGGTGGCCAGCACCCCGAAGATGCCTAGGAAGCGGGCGAACGCCGCGGCGTCGAGCTCCTGCAGTGCGGTGTAGATGCCGCTGTTCGAGTACGACAGCAGCACGCTGAGCCGCACCGAGAGCGACCGTGGCCAGCAGCACCAGCAGCGCGATGATCAGCGGCTGCCAGCTCTCGGCGTCCCGCGCGGGCCGGAAGTAGGGCAGCGCCAGGCGCTTGAACTGTCGGCCCCACACCGTGAAACGCAGCAGCAGCCAGCCGACCAGCGCGGTGCCGATCACCGCCGCGACGAAGACCCCGAGGATCCAGACCAGGCTGTTGACCCACTCGCTGGCCCAGTCGATCGAACTGCTCACCGCGTGCCTCCTGCGTCGGTCCCAACCGGGATCGAGACTATCGGGGCTCCCGGCCGGGTCGGCGCTGGTCAGAACATCGAGGTCAGCGGCGCACCCTGAGGACCGGCTTGCCGGGCCGCCGATCGGGCGAATCGACGTAAGCGTGTGCGGCTACGACGTCGTCGAAGTCGAAGATGCGGTCGACCAGCGGCGTGAACGCGCCCGCGGCGAGCCCGGCGCGCACGAAGTGCTCCGCCCGGCGCATGCGCCGCGGGGTCCGTGGTGATCTCGAAGACGTGGTAGCGGCGCAGCCACACCGGGTCCGGACCGCCCGCCGGCAGCGGGGTCGGCTGCCCGGACAGCCCGCCGTGCACGATCACCGTGGCGCCCGGCGCGCAGGCCCGGACCAGCTGCTCGACCTGCGGCCCGCCGACGGCGTCGAGTACGAGGTCGGCGCCGAGCCCGCCGGTGGCGTCGCGGATGGCGTCGGCCAGCTCAGCCGACGCCGTCGTCGACGATCACCGTCCGCCGCGCCGGCCGCGAGCAGCTCGGCGCGCTGCCCCGCCGCCGGCGTGGTGACGATCGGGATCGCGCCGAGGTGGCGCACCACCTGGATCGCCGCCGCCCCGATGCTGTTGCCGGCCGCCGTGATCACGCACCCGGTCGCCTGGCCGGACCCGGACGATCTCCGCCACCATCCCGTAGACCGTGACGTAGGGCATCCAGACCGCGGCGCCGGTGACCGCGTCCATCCCGCTCGGGCCGGGCGACCAGCGCGGCCGCCGGCACGATCGCCTCCTCGGCGTAGACCGGGTAGTCGTTCTGCGAGAACGAGGGCACCACGCTCACCGCGTCGCCCGGCGCCCACCGCTCGACGCCCGGACCGACGGCCAGCACCTCGCCCGGCGGCCTCGGTGCCCAGTCCGGCGGGCAGCACCGGCTGCTCCACGTAGGTACCGCGCCGGAAGTTGACCTCGGCCCGGTTGAGCCCGATCGCGTCGATCCGCAGCCGCACCTCGCCCGGGCCCGGGATCGCGCACCGGCAGCTCCTCGTAGCGCAGCACCTCGGGGCCGCCGAGCTCGTGGAACCGGATCGTGCGCGCCATGGCCTCGACGCTACGGGTCGGGCTCCTAGAGTTGGGCTTCCGGTACGTCGATGGGGATCCCCGGAGGAACGCATGAGCGAGCTCACCGTGATCGTCGAGAAGTACTCGTTCCTGGAGGGGCCGCGCTGGCACGACGGGCGGCTGTGGGTCTCCGACTTCTACACCCACCAGGTCGTCTCCACCGACGAGCACGGCGCCGACCTGCGGGTGGAGGCACGGTGCCGGGTCAGCCGTCGGGCCTGGGCTGGCTCCCGGACGGCCGGCTGCTGGTCGTGTCCATGAGCGACCACACGGTGCTGCGCCGCGAGCCCGACGGGGAGCTGGCGGTGCACGCCGACCTGTCCGGGTACGCCACCGGCCACCTCAACGACATGGTGGTCGACGCCGACGGGCGGGCCTACGTCGGCAACTTCGGCTTCGACCTGATGGGCGGGGCGCCGCGTGGCCCCGGCACCGCTGGTCCGCGTCGACCCGGACGGGACCACGAGCGTGGTCACCGAGCCGCTGCACTTCCCGAACGGCGCGGTGATCAGCGGCGAGCACCCTGATCGTCGCCGAGACGTTCGGGCACCGGATCAGCGCGTTCGACATCGACGCCGGCGGCGCCTGTCGCCGCGGCGGGACTGGGCGGCGTTCGGGCCCGCTGCCCGACACCACCGACGTCGGCGAGGCCCTCGGCGCGGCTGAGCGTCGCGCCCGGACGGGATGTGCCTGGACGCCGAGGGCGCGGTCTGGATCGCCGACGCGCTGGGCAACCGGGCGCTGCGGGTGCGCGCGGGCGGCGAGATCGTCGACGAGGTCTCGGCCGGCGACGTCGGCGTCTACGCGCTCGCGCTCGGCGGATCCGACGGCCGCACCCTCTACCTGTGCACCGCTCCCGGATTCGCCGAGCACGAGCGCCGGCACACCCGGGAGGCCAAGCTCCTCGCGGTCCGCGTCGAGGTCCCGGCTGCGGGAATCTGAGGGTGATCGCGGCCATGCTGAGCGCCGCGCGCATCGTGTGTGTGCCGTGCGCACGTCTGGACGTGTGCGCGGCGTACTGAAGGTGCGCGTGGCGGACCGTCATCCCGGGACGGGTGCTGAGCGCCGCGCTCCCACCCATTGACCGGCCCGCTCCGCCCCTGCCACCCGCACCCGCCCCGGAGCACCGCACATACGCTCCGGGCGGTGGGACATATGTTCGGGCGGCCGCGCATAGTCCCTGATCACCGCACATAGCGCCGGACCAGCGCCGGACCTGTGTGCTGTGTCCGGGGTACGCCGGCGTCCTTCGCTCGTCGGTGCGCCTCGTCGGAGTACGGTGTGACTCGATACGAGATCTGGTCATCAGTCACCGGGAGCGCTCGTGGGTGGTCGGGAATCACGGATCCTCGATGCGGCGGGCGAGCTGCTGCTCGTCTTCGGCTACCGCCGCGTGACCATCGACGACGTCGCGCGGCGGGCCGGGGTGGGCAAGGGCACCGTCTACCTGCACTGGTCGAGCAAGCTCGAACTGTTCGCAACCGTGTTGCTCCGCGACGTGGCGCAGATCGTCGCCGAGCAGCTCGCCGCGATGCGCGCCGACCCGGCCGAGATCCGGCTGCACCGCACCTTCCGCGCGCTGTTCCTGCTGGTCATGCGCCGACCACTGGCTCGGGCGATCTACACCGGCGACACCGAGTTGCTCGGTGCGCTGCTGGGCGACACGAAGGTCGGGCTCCGGTTCGTCGCGGAGAAGGCAGCGATGGGCCCGCCGTACCTCGCGGCGCTGCACGCACACGGCCTGCTGGCCGACGATCCGGTGGCCGATCCCGGTGTGGCGTACCGGCTCTCCGCGGCAACGGCCGGCTTCTTCCTGCTCGAACGGATGCTCCCGCCGGCCGTCGATCTCGATCTGGAGGCGCGGGCCGATGCGCTGGCCGAGGTCGTCCGTCGCGGTTTCGAGCCCCCCGCCGAACCGGATCCGGACGAGCTCGCAGCGGCCGCAGCCGTCGTCATCGAGCTCTACCAGCACATGCTCACCGACCTGAACCGCACACTTCCCGAGGAGAACCAGTGACCACCACCGCTGTGCACGACCTTCCACCCACCGCCGACAACGAGGCGGCGCTGTTCGACTGGCTGCGCCGGATGCGCGACGAGCAGCCGGTCTGGCGCGACGGCACCGGAATCTGGCACGTGTTCCGGCACGCCGACGTCGAGGCGGTCACCCGCGATCCGGTGACGTTCTCCTCCGAGACCGGCCGGATCTTCCCGGCGGCCAAACCCGTGCAGCGCGGCATGCTGACCTCGATCGACCCACCCGAGCACCGCGCGCTGCGCAGGATCGTCAGCGCCGCGTTCACGCCGAAGACCGTGGCCGCACTGGAACCCCGCATCCGCGCCGTCACCCGCGAGCTGCTCGACGCCACGGACGAGCGCTTCGACCTGGTCGACGCGCTGGCCTTCCCCCTGCCGGTGATCGTGATCGCCGAGCTGCTCGGGTTGCCGGCTGACGACCGTGACCTCTTCCGGGCGTGGGCCGACGACCTGTTCTCCATGCAGGTCGACCCGGCCGATCCCGAGCTGGGGGAGAAGATCGCCGCGGCGATGTCCGGCATCACCGGCTACCTCGCCGAGCACTGCCGGGCCCGCCTCGCCGCCCCGCGCGACGACCTGATGTCGGCGCTGGTCACCGCGGAGGTCGACGGGCGCACGCTCGACGAGGAGGAGGCCACCAACTTCTCGATGCTGCTGCTGCTCGCCGGGCACATCACCACCACGCTGCTGCTCGGGAACGCCGTGCGCACGCTGGACGAGAACCCCGGGGTCTGGGACGAGCTGCGCGCCGACCCCGCGCCTGATACCGGGTGCCATCGAGGAGGTGTTGCGGCTTCGATCGCCGTTCACCCAGGTCGGCCGCGCGACGATGCGCGAGGTCGAGATGAGCGGCGTGACGATCCCGGCGGACGTGCTGGTGACGCCATGGCTGCTGTCGGCCAACCGCGACCCGCGGGCGCACACCGATCCGGATCGCTTCGACATCCGGCGCGGCCTCGGCGGCGGGGCCCAGCTGGCGTTCGGGCACGGGATCCACTTCTGCCTCGGCGCCCCGCTGGCCCGGCTGGAGGGGCGGGTGGCGCTGCAGGAGCTCACCGCACGCTTCGCCGCGCTGCCGGTCGACCACGACGCCGTCGCTGCGGCCGGCGGGTTGCGCGGCTACGAACGGGGCATCCTGGGCACCCGCAGCCTGCCGGTGCACGCCGTCCGCGCCTGACGAGCAGCCCGGTCGGCCATGGCAGGGTGAGGCCATGAGTTCCCGTCGCAGCGGGCAGATCGGCACGCCGGGAGGGTCGGTCGAGCGGCCCGCGGTGTTCTTCAGCGGGCCGGAGGAGTTCGGCGAGTGGCTGGCCGCCAACCACGACACCGCGCCCGAGCTGTGGATGGGGCTCTACAAGAAGCATGTCCCCGACCGGGGTCTGACCTGGGCCGACGCCGTCGTCGAGGCGCTCTGTTACGGCTGGATCGACAGCCAGTCGCAGCGCATCGACGACGACGCGGTGCGCCAGCGGTGGACGCCCCGGAGGCCGGGCAGCGTGTGGAGCCGGATCAATCTCGACGCCGTCGAGCGGCTGATCGCCGAGGGCCGGATGCAACCGTCGGGGCTGCGGGCCTACGAGCGGCGCAAGGACGACAAGCAGGCCGTCTACGCCCACGAGCAGCCCGCCGACGCCGAGCTGCCTTCGGAGTTCGCGCAGCAGTTGCGGGCCAGCCCGGCCGCGTCCGCGTTCCTCGAGGCCGCGACCGCCTCCTACCGGCAGATCTGCGTGCACTGGGTGCTGTCGGCCAAGCAGCAGGCGACCCGGGACAAGCGCATGGCCCAGCTGGTCGAGGACTCGGCGAGCGGCCGCCTGATCCCGAGCCAGCGCTACGGCACCACGCCCAAATGGGTCGAGCGCGCCGCCGCCGCCGCGGCTGCCTCGTCCGGCGAAACCGGCCGTGAGTGACGAGCCGTGTTCTCACACGGCTCGCCACTCACGAGGGGGTGAGGTGCTGGTTGCCGATCACCGAGAGCAGCTGCAGCTTTGCGTAGCTCTCCGAGCCGGGGACCGCCGTGAACACCAGCAGCGCCTGGGACTGGTCCCGGTCGAGCAGCACCTGGCAATGCAGTTCCAGCACCCCCACCTCCGGGTGCCGGATCCGTTTCAGCTCGTGGCGCTGCAGCCCGATCTCGTGGTCGCTCCACAGCGCCGCGAACTCGGGGCTCTCGCCCAGCAGCGCATCGACCAGCGCCGCCGCCCGTGATCCGTGCCCTGCCCGCGAGTAGGCGTTGCGCAGGTCCGCGGCGAACAGCCTGCTGTGCCGCGGATGATCGTCCTCGGGATAGACCTCGCGCGACTCGGGATCGGTGAACCACCGGTAGATCGTGCTGCGGGCGAAGCCGGTGAACCGGGTCTGGTCACCGAGCAGCGCCACGGCCAGCCGGGTCTGCACCAGGGTCTCCGCGAGATCGGTGATCACCTGCGCCGGGGTGTCGTCCAGCCGGTCGAGCACCCGCATCAGGCCGGGGTTGACGTGGTCGGTGCGCAGCGCGCGCACCGGCGCGTTGTGCCCGGCGATGCGGAACAGGTGGTCGCGCTCGTCCAGCGACAGCCGCAAACCGCGGGCGATCGCGGCGAGCATCTGCTCCGACGGCTGCGGTCCGCGGCGCTGCTCGAGCCGGCCGTAGTAGTCGGTGGACATGCCGCTCAGCGTCGCGACCTCCTCCCGGCGCAGCCCGCCGGTGCGCCGGCGGGGCCCCCGCGGCAGTCCGACGTCCTCGGGTTGCAGTGCCTCACGGCGGGTGCGCAGGAAGTCGGCCAGCTGGACTCTGTCCATGTCACCGAGTATCGGTGCCGGATCGCCCTCGCAACCAGGGATCGTCGATCCGTGGATGAACGAACCCTTCCCGGCCCGCTCCGCCTCGGGTTCGGTGGAAGAAGAAGACCGATCATCGTGCGGAAAGGAACAGATGTGACCGAGCAGTCCAAGATCGCGCTCATCACCGGCGGGAACCGGGGGCTGGGCCGCAGCACGGCCGAGCACCTGGTGGCCAAGGGCGTCGACGTCGTGATCACCTATCGATCGAACGAGGCCGAGGCGGAGGAGGTCGTGAACGCCGTGGCCGACAAGGGCCGGATGGCCGCGGCCGTGCAGCTGGACGTCGGGCAGGTCGGGAGCTTCGACGCCTTCGCCGACGACCTCCGCCGCAGGCTCGACGAGCAATGGGGCCGCTCCGACTTCGACTTCCTGGTGAACAACGCCGGGGTCGGCACCTACGCACCGTTCGTCGACACCACGGAGAAGGACTTCGACGAGCTGCTCAACGTGCAACTTCAAGGGCGTGTACTTCCTGACCCAGAAGCTGCTGCCGCTGATCGCCGACGGCGGCCGGATCGTGAACCTGTCCACCGGGCTGACCCGCTTCGTCGGCGCCCCGACATCGGCGTACGCGGCGATGAAGGGCGCGATCGAGGTGCTCACCCGCTACCTGGCCCAGGAGCTGGGACCGCGCGGGATCACGGTGAACGCGGTGGCGCCCGGCCCGATCGGCACCGACTTCGGCGGCGGCGGGCTGCGCGACAACGAGCAGATGCGCAACAGGATCTCGGCGAACACCGCGCTCGGCCGGGTCGGCGAGCCCGACGACGTCGGCGGCGCGATCGCGTCCCTGCTCACCGGGGACAACGGCTGGGTGACCGGCCAGCGGATCGAGGTCTCGGGCGGCTCCCGGCTCTGACACGTCGTGAGTGCGCGGCCGTGTGCGAACACGGCTCCGCACTCACCACGGGCGGTTCGGTCGGGTGAGCCCAACCGTGGTGAGCAGGGCGGCGATCGCCCCGCCGGCGACGACGGCCGCCATCGGCACGGCCGTGCCCTCGCCACCCAGCGCCAGCAGCGGGGTGACGAGGATGCCGCCGGCGAACATGCAGGCACCGAGCACCGCGGAGGCAGCGCCCGCGGCCCTCGCCCGCTCGACGCCGAGCACGGTGGCGTTGGCCGAGACGAGGCCTCGGGTCGCGACCACCACGAACAGCGGCGGCAGCACCGCGATCAGCCCCCATGACGTACCGGCCACGACGGCGAGCAGGACGAGGGCCGCCACGCTCGACCCGACCAGGCCGACCAGCAGCAGCGTGCGTACCGCGAACCGGCGCACGAGGCGGGCGTTGAGCAGGCCCAGCACGATCATCCCGGCCGCGTTCAACGCGAACACCAGGCTGAACTGGGTGGCGGACAGCCCGTAGAGCTCCTGCAGCGCGAAGGACGAGCCGGAGATGTAGCCGAACAGCGACGCGTAGGCCAGCGCCACGGTCAGGGCGTATCCGACGAAGATCCGGTCTCGGCCCAGCTCGGCGAAGGCGCGCCCGGTCCGGCGCAGGCCGCCGGTGTGCCGCCGCTGCACCGGAAGTGTCTCGGGGATGGAGAACCAGGAGGCCGCGGCGAGCACCACGCTGATCACGGCGAGGACGACGAACATCGGCCGCCAGCTCCCGGTCGCCGCGAGGATCACCCCGCCCAGCACCGGGGCGGCGATCGGCGCCACGCTCGACACCGTCATGAACAGCGAGAACAGCCGGGCCGCGGCGACCCCGCTGGTCAGGTCCGCGGCGATCGCCCTGGCCAGCACGATGCCGCCACCACCGGACGCGCCCTGCAGGAACCGCCACCCGGCCAGCGCGGCGGCCGTCGGCGCGAGCGCGCACAGCAGCGAGGCGACCGCGCAGACCAGGGTCGAGCCGATCAGCAGGCCTCGGCGTCCCCACGCGTCCGACAACGGACCCAGCACGAGCTGACCGAACACGAGCCCGATCACGTCCGCGGTCAGCGTCCACTGCACGGCGGCCTGGCTGGCCCCGAGATCGTTCGCGAGGTCCGGGAACGCCGGCAGGTAGAGGTCCATCGACAGCGGACCGAACGCGGTGAAGCCGCCGAGAATGGTGGTCAGCAGGACCAGCCGGCGACCGGCGAGGGCTGAGTGGGCGAAGCGGTCATGCAGCGAGTCTCGACGCGTACGTCTATCTGTCCAAGACAAGATTTCGGCCACATCAATCGAGGATCGCGATGAATCACGGCAGCTGGAGTACTTCGTGGCCGTGGCCGAGGAGCTCAACTTCACCCGGGCCGCGAACCGCTGCCACGTCGCGCAGTCGGCTCTCAGCTATCAGGTGGCCCGGCTGGAGCGTGAGCACGGCGTCACGCTGTTCGAGCGGACGAGCCGGTCGGTGCGACTGGCGGCGGCCGGCGAGCTGCTGCTGCCGCGGGCCCGCCGGATCCTCTCCGAGATCGACACCGCGCGCAGCGAGCTGGCCGCGCTGTCCGGGGTGATCAGCGGCCGGCTGCGGCTCGGAATGATCAGCAGCATCGATCAAGCGGTGCCCGCCGTCGAACGCGCGCTCGCGGTGTTCCATCACCGGCACCCGGCCGTCGAGATCGCCATCCAGGACACCGGCAGCCACCGGATGGCCGACCAGGTGCGTGCCGGCGAGCTCGACGTCGCCTTCGTCGGGCTCTTCGCCGACCAGGTGCCAGCCGAGCTGGGGCACCGGCTGCTCGCGGTCGAACCGCTGGTCGCCGTCGTCGACGTCGGCCATCCGCTGGCCGGCCGCGGGTCCGTCGGGCTGGCGGAGCTCTCCACGCACGGGCCGTTCGTCGAGATGCGTGCCGAGAGCGGGCTGCGCCGCCAGGTCGACGCCGCCTTCGCGCGGGCCGGGGCGACCCGCAGTGTCGCGTTCGAACTCGGAACCTCGCAGAGCCTGGTCCGCTTCGTCGGCCTCGGTTTCGGTGCGGCGATCGTCCCGCGCAGCGCCGCGGTCTCGGCTCCCGATGTCGTCGTGCTGACGCTCGGCGACGGTGCGGCCCGGCATCCGATCGGCCTGCTGCACCTGCACCCCGAGCCGTCGGCTCCCGCCGCCCGCGCCCTCCTCGCGCTGCTGCCGGAGACGGTAGAGCCGGACGCGACGGGATGAAACGCCGTCAGCGCCCCCGCTGCTGCGGTCCGGCCAGCAGCGTCGCGGGTGGGTGCGGCACCGCGAACGAGGTCGTCGCGGCAGCGTCCCACGACCACCGGCCTGCCATTGTGACCGGCGTGGGATCCGTGTAGGGGTGGACCGGACGACCCGAGGAGTGACGCCGTGACCGACCTGACCGACACCGCCGCCGGCCCGCCCGCGGTGCTCGACCCCGTTGCTCCCGGCGAAGCGGTACCCGGGCTCCCTCCGCTCGACCTCCCCCGGGGCGACGATCTCGCCACCAGCCGGAACACCGACTTCTTCCACATCGGGGACCACCTCGACGACCGCGAGCGTGCGGTGCTGGCCACGGTGCGCGCCTGGTGCGACACCGAGGTCGCCCCGGTCGCGAACGACTACTGGGAGCGCGCGGAGTTCCCGATGCCGCTGGTCGCGGGTTACCGCGAGCTGGGCGTGGCGGGCGGGGCGCTGCAGGGCTTCGGCTGCCCGGGCCTCTCACCGTTGGCCGAGGGCCTGGTCGCGGCCGAGCTGGCCCGCGGCGACGGCAGCATCGCCACGTTCAACGCCGTGCACTCCGGCCTGGCCATGACCGCGATCGGGCTGCTCGGCTCCGACGAGCAGAAGGAGCGCTGGCTGGCACCGATGGCCGCGCTCGACCGGATCGGGGCGTTCGCGTTGACCGAGCCCGAGCACGGGTCCGACGTGGTGCGGCTCGAGACCAGGGCGCACCGCGAGCCCGACGGCGGCTGGTCCCTGACCGGGCGCAAGCGCTGGATCGGCAACGGCACGATCGCCGATGTCGTGGTGGTGTGGGCCCGCGACGACGCCGACCAGGTCGGTGCGTTCGTCGTCGAGCACCCGGACGGCGCCGACCGGCCCGTCCCCGGCTACCGGGCGCAGCGGATCACCGGCAAGGCCGCGAACCGCGCGGTCTGGCAGGCCCAGATCGAGCTGGACGGGGTGCAGCTGGAACCGGGTGCCCGGCTGGAGCTGGCCCGCAACTGGGGCGACGCGAACCGGGTGCTGGCCAAGTCGCGCCAGACCGTCGCCTGGGAGGCGCTCGGGCACGCCGTCGCCGCCTACGAGGCCGCGGTGACCTACGCCCTGCGCCGCGAGCAGTTCGGCCGTCCGCTGGCCCGCTTCCAGCTGGTGCAGGACAAGCTCTCGCACATGCTCGCCGACATCACCGCCATGCAGACCATGTGCACGCGGATGTCGCAGCTGCAGGCCGAGGGACGGGCCGACCTGCAGCACGCCGCGCTGGCCAAACTGGTCACCGCGTCGGCGGCCCGGCGGGTCTGCGGGATGGCTCGAGACGTGTTGGGGGGCAACGGAATCCTGCTCGACCATCATGTGGCCCGGCACCACGCCGACATCGAGGCCGTCTACACCTACGAGGGCACCGACTCGGTCCAGTCGCTGATCGTCGGTCGCGCGATCACCGGCCTCAGCGCGTTCATCTAGTGACGATGCGCGTCGCCGTCGTCGGGGCCGGGGTGGTCGGGCTGTCCGCCGTCACCGGCCTGCTGGCGCGCGGTGCGGACGTCGTCTGCTTCGAACGGGCCGGCGCCGTGATGAGCGAGCGGTCGGCCGGCTCGTCGCGGATCTTCCGGCTGGCCCACGGCACCCCCGAGCTGGTGACGCTGCGCGCGGACCGCGCAGGCCGGGTTCGAGCGCTGGCAGGCCCGCTGTGGCGCTTCGTTGATCAACCCGACCGGCTGCGTGATCAGCGGCACCGGGGTGGGGGAGTGGGCGTCGGCGATGGCGTCAGCCGGCGCCGCGCACCAGGTCGTCGACGGCGACTCCGACCGGTTGCGGCTGCCCGCACGCCGCCCGCCCGCGGAGGCGCTGATCGACCCGGCAGGCGGCGTCATCGACGTCGACGCGGTCCGCCGCCTGCTGTCCGAGCTGGCCGGCTCGACGGTCCTGGACGAGCACGTGTACGCGCTGGAGCACACCCGGTCGGGGATCGCGATGTGGAGCTCGGCCGGCCGGGCCCACTTCGATGTGGTGCTGCTGGCGGCGGGTGCGGGCACCGCGCCGCTCGCCGCCCAGGTCGGCATCTACACGCCGACCACGCTGAGCCACCACGTGCGTTTCAGCTTCCCGGTCGAGCCGGACCCCGGTTGGCAGAGCTGGATCGACAAGCCGTCGGACGAGGCGGGTACCTACCAGCACCAGAGCGGTCCCGGCCGGTGGTCGGTCGGCGGCTACGTCGACCCGGCACTGACCGCATGGGAGCTGGGCCGGGAGGCGGCGACCGCATCGTCCCGCGCCGCCGCGCTGGACTACGCGAGGGAGCGGCTGCTGGTCGAACCGGAGGTGGTCGAGAGCCTGTACTGCACGCACGTTCCGGAGCTGGGCGACGGCTACGAGCTGCGGCGCAACGGATCGGTGCTGGCGGTGTACGGGGAGAACCTGTTCAAGCTCGCGCCCGTGCTGGCCGACGTGCTCGCCGAAGCCTGCGTCGCCGCGAAGGGCTGATCGTCGGCGTAACGGAGATCAGGGTTCGGGGACGCGACCGATGCCCTCGAGCACCCGGCGCAGGCCCCACAGGTACTGCTCGGTGGAGATGTAGTCGGCCAGGGTGTCCGCGGCTGCGGCGGTGTGCGGGTAGTACTCGGCCGGGATCGCCCGGTAGACGAGCTGTCGCGCGGCAACCCGCTCCGCTTCCGGTGGTGGCGGGCCGGGCTGTTTCAGCTCGGCGACCTCGAGCGCGAGCGATCCGAACACGTAGACGATCAGCAGGTAGGACGCTCGCGCGGCCTCGGTCGGCTCGAGTCCGGCATCGGCAAGGAGCGCGAGCAGCCGCTCCCCGATGAGGAGCGCGTTCGGCCCGTCCATCGGCCCGCCGATCATCAGGCTCACCGCGCCGGGATGCGCCATCAACGTGGTTCGCAGGGCCAGGGCGACGTGCTCCACCCGCAGCTGCCACGGTCGGCCGCGATCGGTGAGGGCATCCTGATCGACCTCGTTGAAGAGCCTCTCGACGAGCGCGCTCAGCACGGCCGACTTGTCGGGGAAGTAGGTGTAGACCGCGTTCGGGGCCACGCCGACCCGGGCCGCGATCCCACGCACCGACGCGGCACCGACTCCGCCCTCGTCGAGCAGGCTCAGCGTGGCGTCGAGGATCTCGTCCTCGGTCAGGGTGCGGGCGGCCCCCGGACGACCCCGCTTGTTCGTTGTCGGCACCGCTGGCGAACCTCTCCTTGACTTTTTTATGTACACCGTACAGTATCAGATTTGTACAGCGTACAAATGAGGAGGCATGATGATCAGCGCAACCACGGGCCTGCGTCGGACGACCGGAGGGCTGCTGGTGGTGAGCGCGGTCGCCTTCGCCGCGGCGGCGTCGGTGCTCTCGGCGACCTTCGACTGGCCCGACATCCTGCGCGAGCCCGCCTCCGTCGTCCTGCCGGCCTTCGTCAGCGGCGGTACCAGCCTGATCTGGACCTGGTTCGCCACCGCCTGGACCTACGCCCTGCTGGCCGTGCCGATCCTGCTGCTGCCGGCCGCGCTCGGCCGCGGTGGCGATCCCGTGCTGCGGGTCGCCACCCGGATCGGCGCCGCCTCGGTGCTGCTGTCGCTGGTCGGATTCCTGCGCTGGGTGTTCGTCGTCCCGCCGCTGGCACGGGCCTACGTCGACGGCGACGCGACCGTCCGAGCCGCGGTGGAGGCGGCGTGGATCAGCCAGCACCAGTTCGGCGGCGCGCTGCTCGGCGAGCACCTCGGGCAGCTGCTGGCGATCGGCTGGTCGGCGGCGCTCAGCGTGGTCGTCATCCGCAGCCGGGTGCTCCCGCGCCCCCTCGGGGTGGTGGGGCTGGTGGTCAGCGCCCTCTACCTGCTCAACCAGGGCGAGGTGCTCGCGACGTCGATGCCCGGCTTCCCGATCTGGGAGCCCGCCGGGTTGATCGGAAGCACCGGATGGGGACTCTGGGTCGCGGCGCTCGGGATCGCCGTGCTGCGGCTCCCCGCGGCCCGCGCGGTCACGGCCGGCCCGGACCAGCGGCGTCCTGCCGCACTCGCTCCCGAACGCGTCTGACCGCACCCGCACGCAGCTCGTGCCCCGTCACGCAGGTTCGACCTGCGTGGCGGGGCCGCTGTGCCGGGGCGCCGCCCGACGTGTCAGCGGTGGCCGCGGTACAGCAGATCGGCCAGTACGTCGTCCTCGGTCACCGTCCAGGCGGCTGCGCCGAGGGGCACCGCGAGTTGCAGGACGTCGCCGTCGAAGTGCGAGCGCGCCAGTGGGAACGCCCGCCGGGCCAGCTTCTGCATGGCCACATTCTCCGGGAGCACCGCCCCGCGCAGCTCGGTGTACCCGATCTCGGTGGCCAGCTCGGCCAGCTGGGCGAGGAGCAGCTGCCCGATCCCCCGCCGCTGCCAGGAGTCCACCACCGCGATGGCGACGTCGGCCACACCATGGCCGTCGTCGGCCAGCCGGGCCAGTCCGATCGGGAGCGGATCGTGTCCGTGCTGCCCGACCTCGGCGACGACGGCCGCCCGGCTCCGGCCGTCGAGGTCGATCAGGCGTCGGCGCAACGGTTCGTTCAGTCGGGGGATCGGGGCGTGGAAACGGAGGAACCGGCTGTCGGCCGACAGCCCGTCGAACACGCTGTCGACGATGCGGCCGGCTTCCGCCGCGGGCACCCGGCGCAACCGCACCTCGCACCGATCATGGATACGAACGATCGTGCTATTTATGGTAGCTGTCGACATCTGATCGCCCTTCGTGTGGTCAGTTCCTGGCCGCGGCCAGTAACGCGTCGAGACTGTGCCGCGCCCGCGCAGCCGCACCCGGGTCCTCGAGGAGCCGGCTCGCGAGGTGGAACGCGAGCATCACGCCCTCCATGTCCTGCGCGAACTGGTGGGCGTCGGCGTCGGGCCGGAAATGGCCCTCGGTGATGCCACCCGAGAACACCATCGCGATCGTGTCGAACCAGTCCCGCTGATCGCGCACGAGCCGGTCCCGCATCGGCCCCGGCTGGTCGTCGAACTCGAAGCTCGCGGCCAGGATGGGGCAGCCACCCGAGATGGCGGCCCAGCTCAGCCACCGTTCGAACAGATCATGCACCCGGGGCTCGCCGCGCGCCGCGCGCAGTGCGGGGCGGATCACCTCGGCGGTGAAACGCTCCACGTTGTAGGCGTGGACCTGCAGCTGGAGGGCTTCTTTGGACCCGAAGTGGGCGAACAGCCCGCTCTTGGACAGCTCGGTACGAGCGGCGAGCGCGCCGATCGTCAGCCCGCCGAGCCCGACCTGACCGGCCAGTAGGCCGGCCGTCGCGAGGATGTCGCTGCGGGTGTCGTCCCCCTTGCCCATGGTCCCCTTTTTAGCACGATCGTTCGTCAATGTCACCGGCGTTGCGGTCCGATAGGTGGTCCACCGCCACGGCGCGCATCCCGTGTGCACCGCGCGCACGGTGCACCATGCGCGCGGCGTATCGAAGGTGCGCACGGTCGCCGAACGCCCGCGGCGCTCGAAGGTGCGAGGGCAACCGGAAGGAGGGCACACTGCGGCCGGAGGCGGAGGACGTGATGGAAGCCGGTGCTGGGCCCTGCACGATGCGTCGCGGGGGCGATCACGCCGTCGGCGCGCCGAAGACAGACCGCCCGTCGCCGCGCCCCTCGGAACCGCCACTGCGGCTCGACGGGTTGGCGCCGAGCCGGAACACCCCGTTCGGGGGTACTTACGCGTTGAACGAGCGCGGGCGTCTGCACGGGGGGACACTCGCCACGGGCGCCCCAGGGCTGTCGGCGATCGCTCGCCCGCGGTCCTGGGGTGGTCATGGGCCCCGGGTTCGCGGCCCGGCGCGATCCGCGCGATGAGCCTCACCGGTGCTCTCGATTTCGGCGCCGCCCGCGTCTACGCCATCCCGATGCGCGTCCGGTTCCGGGGCATCGCCGTCCGCGAGGGCGTGCTGATCGAGGGACCCGCCGGGTGGGGCGAGTTCTGCCCCTTCCCGGAGTACGACGACACCGCGGCCGCTGCCTGGCTGGCCACCGCCGTCGAGCAGTGCACGGTGGGCTGGCCCGAACCGGTTCGCGACCGGATCCCGATCAACTGCATCATCCCGGTCGTCGCGCCCGAGCGAGCGCGCGACATCGCGGCCCGCTCCGGCTGTCGCACGGCCAAGGTCAAGGTCGCCGACCACCCCGGCTCGCTGGCCGTGGACCTCGAGCGAGTGGCGGCCGTCCGGGATGCGCTGGGCCCGGCCGGCACGATCCGGGTGGACGCCAACGGCGTCTGGGACGTCGACACCGCCGTCTCCCACATCCGCGGGTTGGACGCCGCCGCGGGCGGGCTGGAGTACGTGGAGCAACCCTGTCGCACCGTCGAGGAGCTGGCCGCCGTGCGACGCCGGGTCGACGTGCGCATCGCCGCCGACGAGTCCATCCGGCACGCCGCCGACCCGCTGCGGATCGCGATCGCCGGCGCCGCCGACATCGCCGTGATCAAGTGCACGCCGCTCGGCGGAGTCCGGCGTTCGGTTCAGATCGCCGCGGCCTGCGGGCTGCCGTGCGTGGTCTCGTCCGCGCTCGAGACGAGCGTCGGGCTCGCGGCGCAGGTCGCGCTCGCCGGTGCCCTGCCCGAACTCGAGTTCGCCTGCGGCCTCGGCACGCTCTCGCTGCTGGCCGGGGACGTCGTCGGCGACGCCGAAGCCCTGCGGCCGGTGGACGGATGGCTGCCGGTCCCGCGCACGTCACCGGCGCCGGACCCGGCCCTGCTCGAGCGGTACGAACAGGTCTCGCCCGAGCGGACTGCGTGGTGGCGGGAGCGGCTGGCCCGCGTTCGCGCTGAGCTAGACCGCCGCGATCAGTGCGGTGGCGGGGTCGCCTCGGGCTGCGGTCCGTAGGCGGTGCGGAAACGGTCGCGGAGATCGATCATCGGCCGGACGGGCGCCCACCCGTCGAGACCGGCAACGGACCTCCGAGCTCCACCTTCACGGACCCGTCGAGCGTGATCGCGCTCCACTGGTGGTACCTCGGCGGTGCCGACGCCGTCACGATCGATACCCGACGTTCCGAGAGAGGGTTCAGACACCCGAGGAGGACGAAAATGGCGTCATTCGAAACAATGCTCGGTACCCTGACCGAGGAATTGAACAACGTCGAGGCGGTGTTCCGCGGATTGTCGGACGGCGAGTGGGCTGCCCGTACACAGCTGGTTCCGGTGGACCCGACACTGCCACATTGGACGGTATTCGAACTGGCCGGGCATTTCGACGTGTCCATCGGCTTGACCCGTGCCCTGATTGCGGGCCGGAGCGACGATCAGCCCGGCCGGGACCGGACGAGCTTCTTCATCAATCCACGTTCGGAGACAGCGCCGGTCGTCTACGACTACGCGTATACGATGGTCGAAGGACGGACCCCGGACAAGATGGCCGAGGTTCTGCACGAGACGTTCTCGCGAACCGTGAACGAGGCACGCGCGATGGGCCCCGACACCGTCGGACCGGGATACTTCGCACCGATGCGGCTGGACGAGTTCGTGGCGAGCAGGGTCGTCGAAGCGGTTGTCCACGGCCTCGACCTCACCCGTGCCCTGGACCGCGACCCGATCGCCACACCTGCCGGGATCGCCGTCACCGCGGCGATACTTGACGATCTGCTGGCGCGACGCACGGTCGGTCGGCGCCCGGTCGGCCTTTCCGACGACCTGCGGTGGATCGAAGCGGCGTCGGGTCGCGCCCCACACGACGACAACCGGCTGCCCCTCATCGGGTGACCGGCAAGATGTCGTCAGGGTCGAGGCGGTCCTCGTGCGGCTACCGTCCGTCGCGTTCGCTCTGTTCGTAGACGTGGTCCGGTGGCCCGACGATCAGGGGATCCGGGGTGGCGACCACGTCGTGGTCCTTCGTCGGGTAGTCCAGTGTGGACAGGACCCAGCGCAGTGCCGCGATCCGGCCGCGCTTCTTGTCGTTGCTCCGCACCACCGTCCACGGCGCGGCTGTGGTGTCGGTTCCTCGGAACATGTCTTCCTTCGCCTCGGTGTAGTCGTCCCAGCGATCCAGTGCGGCGAGGTCGACCGGGCTGAGTTTCCACTGCCGGAGCGGGTCGATCACCCGAATGGTGAACCGGGTCCGCTGCTCGGCGCGGGACACCGAGAACCACAGTTTGATCAGATGGATGCCCGAGTCCACCAATGCCTGCTCCAGGCCGGGGACCTGAGTCATGAACTCCCGGTATTCCTCGTCGGTGCAGAAGCCCATGACGCGTTCGACGACCGCCCGGTTGTACCAGGACCGGTCGAACAGCACGATCTCACCGGCGGCGGGGAGCTGGCTGAAGTAGCGCTGGAAATACCATTGCGTGCGTTCCCGCTCGTCGGGTTTCTCCAGCGCCACCACGCGTGCGCCGCGCGGGTTGAGGTGTTGGGTGAACCGTTTGATCGTGCCGCCCTTACCGGCGGCGTCGCGGCCCTCGAAGAGCACCACGACCCGTTGACCGGTGTCCTTGACCCAGGACTGCATCTTGAGCAGCTCGATCTGCAGGGACCGCTTGATGGTCTCGTACTCGTCGCGGGACATCCGCTCGGGGTAGGGGTAGTCCTGCTTCCAGGTGGTGATCTCGCTCCGGTCGGTGTCCAGGAGGATCGCGTCGTCGTCGTCGAGCTCCTCCACCGCCCAGCCGTGCAGGCTGTCCAGGAGATCCGCTGCTTTCAACGCCTCGCGCAGCTCGTCTCGGGTCTGCTCGGAATGTCCGACTCCGCGGGGGGTTCGGCGGAACTCGTTGACGGCCTGATCGACTGATGTCACGGCTCATTCCCTCGGTCGCTCGGTTCAGCTCGTCGTGAAGCGGGACACGACGGCCTCAGCTGGCCGGAACACCCGGAATGGTGACGACCCGCGCCTGCAGCGTCCCGTCCACCACCCGGGACTCGAAGCGCGGGGCCGGTGCGGTCGCCGGCCCGTTCACCACGCACCCGTCGTCGAGCCGGAACTCGCTGCCGTGCCAGGGGCAGACCACCCGTGTGTCGGACCCGGAGCCGACCAGCTCGCCGTCCGACAGCGGGGCCGACAGGTGCGAGCACCGATCGCTCAGCACGGTGATCTCGGATCCGCGGCGGAGCACGAAGACCGGCGTCTGGCCGGCGTCCCGGCGAACCGGCTTGCCCTCGGGCAGCTCGTCCAGCATCCCGAGCGGCTGCCACTGTTCGGGCCCGATGTGCGCGACGTCCTCGGCGTGGTTGGCGCCCAGCGCCTGCCGGTAGCCCAGGTGCCCGCCGAGCAACGCGCCCAGTCCGGCGGTCAGCCCGGCGGCCACCGACAGCGCCCTGGCCGGGTGACCGCGGCGGCGAGCGAGCAGGGTGCCGGCGTACAGCGCGACCGCCGTGCCGTTGGTGGCCGCGTGCACCAACCCGACCCGCTGCTGGTCCTCGTGGCTGTCCGCCCAGTCGGCCCAGCCGCTGGTCGCGGTGGGCAGCGCCGCGCCCAACCCGGCCACGATCAACATGCTGGATTCGGCGCGACCGGCCCGCAGCGCGTCCAGCGTGGACGCGGACAGGAACCAGCCCAGCGCGCACTGGGCCAGCCCCGGGTGCAGCGGGTGGCCGAGCCACACCCCGTGCAGCGCGTTCTTGACCTTGCGGTTGCCCAGCAGCCTGCCGACGACGCCGCGCAGCGCGGTCGCGGGGCGATCCAGCTGCTGCATGCTCTCCAGCCGGGAGATCTCGTCGAAAGGCCACATGGGCGTCGACTTCCCGCGAGGGTGGGTCCGAAACATCGGTGTATCGGCGGCCCGGACGGGTAGTCGGAGTGCGGTACCGACGAGGTGGAGGCGAGTGCGTGACGGACTCAGTGGGCGACTACATCCTGCGGCGGCTGCGGGAGTGGGGCGTCGAGCAGGTCTTCGCCTACCCGGGTGACGGCATCAACGGCATCGTCGCCGCCTTCGGCAAGGCCGAGGACCGGCCACGTTTCATCCAGTCCCGGCACGAGGAGATGTCGGCGCTGGCGGCGGTCGGGTACGCGAAGTTCTCCGGGCGGGTGGGGGTGTGCCTGGCCACCTCCGGGCCCGGCGCGATCCATCTGTTGAACGGGCTCTACGACGCCAAGCTCGACCACGTGCCGGTGGTGGCCATCGTCGGGCAGACCGAGCGCAGCGCGATGGGTGGCGCCTACCAGCAGGAGGTCGACCTGCAGGTCCTGTTCTCCGATGTGGCCAGCGCCTACCTGGTCGAGGTCAACGTGTCCGAACAGCTGCCGAACGCGATCGACCGGGCGTTCCGGGTCGCCCTCACCCGGCGCGCCCCGACGGCGATCATCATCCCGAGCGACCTGCAGACCGAGGACTACTCGCCGCCGGAGCACGCCTTCAAGCAGGTGCCCTCCAGCGAGCCCGGATTCGACGCCCCGATCGTGCTCCCCGCCGAGGCGGGGATCGCCAGGGCCGCCGAGGTGCTCAACGCCGGCAGCAAGGTGGCCATCCTGGTCGGGCAGGGCGCGCGCGGTGCCGCGGACGAGGTGATCCAGGTCGCCGAGGTGCTCGGGGCCGGGGTGGCCAAGGCGCTGCTGGGCAAGGACGTGCTGTCCGACGAGCTGCCGTTCGTGACCGGCGCGATCGGCCTGCTCGGGACCCGGCCCAGCTACGAGCTGATGATGGGCTGCGACACGCTGCTGATCGTCGGGTCGAACTTCCCGTACTCCCAGTTCCTGCCCGAGTTCGGCCAGGCGCGGGCGGTGCAGATCGACATCGACGGCGCCCTGATCGGGATGCGCTACCCGACCGAGGTCAACCTGGTCGGCGACGCCAAGGCCACCCTGCGGGCGCTGCTGCCGCGGCTGTCCGGCCCGACCGATCGGTCCTGGCGGGAGAAGATCGAGCAGAACGTCGTCCGCTGGTGGGACACCATGGCGCGGCAGGCGATGCTGGACGCGAACCCGGTCAACCCGATGCGCATCGTCTCGGAGCTGTCGCAGCGGCTTCCGGACAATGCCATCGTCACCGCCGACTCGGGGTCGTCGGCCAACTGGTACGCCCGGCTGCTGCGGATCCGGGGCAACGTGCGTGGCTCGCTGTCCGGCACGCTGGCCACCATGGGCGCCGCGGTGCCGTACGCGATCGGGGCCAAGTTCGCGCATCCGGACCGGCCGGCCATCGCGATCACCGGCGACGGGGCGATGCAGATGAACGGGCTGGCCGAGCTGCTGACCATCGCCCGCTACGCGGACCGCTGGTCGGACCGCCGGTTGGTGGTGGCGGTGCTGCACAACAACGACCTCAACCAGGTGACCTGGGAGCTGCGGGCGATGGGCGGGGCCCCCAAGTTCGAGCAGTCCCAGGTGCTGCCGGACGTCTCCTACGCCGACTTCGCCCGCGGCATCGGCCTGGAGGCGATCACCGTGCGCCACCCGGACGAGCTCGGGCCGGCCTGGGACCGGGTACTGGCCGCCGACCGCCCCGCCGTGCTCGATGTGATCTGCGACCCGGAGGTCCCGACGATTCCGCCGCACGCGACCTGGGAGCAGGCCGAGTCGACGGCGCTGGCCGTGCTCAAGGGCGACCCCGACGCGTTCCACCTGATCGCGGAGGGGGTCAAGACCAAGCTGCAGGAGATGCTGCCCGGGCGTCCGAGCTGAGTGACTGCGGCGCACGCTGCGTGAACGGACCCGATGCGGACCTACTGCGTCCGTTCGCGATATGGGTGCCGGAGCCAGTGATATAGGGAAGCTTCCCGACGAGCCGGGCGCTCTTTCGCTCCTACCGTTTCCTCTGTTCGCAGCACCATCACGACGCGGAAGCACCGCAGACGAGGAGACGACGATGACCGCGACCACCACGACAACCGACGACAGGGCACTGAAGGCGCGCCACCGGGCGATGTGGGCGCTCGGGGACTACCCGGCCGTGGCCATCGACGTGATCCCCGAGCTGGGGCCGGTGCTCGTCGCCGCGAGCGGGGTGCGACCCGGGGACCGTGTGCTGGACGTGGCCGCGGGCACCGGGAATGCCGCGGTCCCTGCCGCCATGAGCGGTGCCCGCGTGGTCGCCTCCGACCTGACGCCCGAACTGTTCGTGGCCGGCCAGGAGTTCGCCACCCGCCACGGTGTGACGCTGGAGTGGGACGAGGGTGACGCCGAGGCGCTGCCCTACGACGACGGGGCGTTCGACGTCGTGCTGTCCTGCGTCGGCGTGATGTTCGCCCCGCACCACCAGCGAGCGGCCGACGAACTGGTCAGGGTGTGCCGCCCGGGCGGCACGATCGGTCTGCTGAGCTGGACCCCGCAGGGATTCGTCGGCGAGCTGTTCAGGACGATGAAGCCGTACGCGCCCCCGCCGCCGCCCGGCGTTCAGCCGCCGCCGCTGTGGGGTGACGAGGAGCACGTCCGGACCCTGCTCGGCGACCGGGTCACCGACGTCGTCGCTCGGCGGCAGACGCTGACCACGGACCTGTTCCCGACGCCCGAGGCGTGGCGGGAGTACTGGAAGACCGTCTACGGGCCGACCATCGCGGTGTACCGCCACATCGCCGACGACCCCGAGCGGGTCGCGGCCCTGGACCGCGACCTCACCGCCGTCGCGGCGCGTTTCGACCGCGGCACCGACGCGACGGTCATGGACTGGGAATACCTGGTCCTCACCGCACGCAAGCGGTCCTGACGACCGCCTGCCGCGGACGGTGGACACGGCCGGATCCGCAGGACCCGGCCTGGACGTGGCCTAGACGCCGAGTCGGCGCGCGACGGCTGCGGCCTCGCCGCGGGAGCGCACGTCGAGCTTGGCCAGGATCGCCGACACGTGGTGGTCGGCGGTCTTGCGGGAGATGACCAGGCGGGCGGCGATGTCGGTGTTGCTCAGTCCGTCGGCCAGCAGCGCGAGCACGTCGAGCTGGCGGGCGGTCAGGCCGGCCGGGTTGGCCCGGGTGGCGGCCAGCTGCCCGCGGGGGACGGCGCTCACGCCCGCCTCGCGCAGCCGGGCCCGGACCAGCGCGGTCACCGCTTGCGCGTCGAGCGCATCGAGCAGCGGAAGCGCGGCCAGCAGGTCCTCGGTCGACCCGGCGTCCCACAGCGCCAGCGCCCTCTCGTAGGGCTGGTCCTCGGGCGCCGCGCCGGGATCCGGTGCGGCGCCGGCCGCGGCCGGGCCGACCTGCTGCACGCCGGCGTCGGCGAGGCGACGCGACCACCGCAGCAGCGGCCCCAGCGCGGCATCCCGGCCGGCGTAGGTCTGCGTGAACAGCCCGGTCACCAGTGGCCCGTCGAGCCGGGGGTCCGGGCGGCGGGTGATCCAGGCGTTCTCGGCGAGAGCGGCCGCGGCCGGCGCGATCATGCCGGGGGTGTCGAGCCGGTTGACCAGGCGCCACAGCTCGTCCAGGTGCGGGTTCGCCGGCGTCCCCTCCCGGCGGGCGACGAGCAGCCCGAGCACGAGATGGGGCCACAGCTGGCTCATCGGGAGGTCGCCGGAGGTGAGCACCGCGCGGGCGTCCAGCTCGGCCTCGGCCCAGCGTCCCTGCAGCAGCCGCAGCCGCGCCCGCACCCCGCGCTGCCACGCGGTGCAGATGGGGGTGTCGCGCTCCTCGCTGATGCGCAGCGCGTGGGCCACCGACTCCTCCGCATCGGCCAGGCGGCCCTGCTCGACGTCGAAGTGGCAGAGGTTGCTCATCGGCGTCGTCGCGAGGTCGTCGAGCCGGTGCCGCAGGCCGACGTCGGTGGCCGCGAGCAGGTCCGCCCGCCCACCCAGGTCGCCCTCGATCAGCCGCGCCACCGCGACGCCCGATGGACGCGGTGCTGCGCAGCACGACGTCGTCGCCCAGCTCGTCCGCGATCCGCGCCGCCCGGTCCCCCGAACGCCGCGCCGCCGGGGCGTCGCCGCGATGGGCGGCGAGGAAGGCGTGTCTGGCCAGGGCGAAGCCCAGCGGCCGGCGGGCGTCGGTGTGGGAGAGGATCTCGATGGCGGCCTGGTCGTGCCGCTCGGCGAGGGCGCGGTCGGCCGCGTACCACGCGAAGCCGGAGATCGCGGTGTGTCCGGCGCCGACCGCGGCGATCTCCCCCAGCTCGCGCCGCAGCTCCAACGCCTGCTCCCGCGCCGCGATCGCGTCGCGCAGCCGGTCGGTGAGGTACAGGTCGAGCGACATCGCCTCGAGCAGGGCTGGCGCGGGCGGCGGTGTCGTCGCCTGCGTGGCGCAGTGCGGTCTCGTAGAAGGCGACGGCTTCCCGGTGGGCCCCGGAGCGGGACGCCTCGGCCGCCGCTGTGGGCGCGTACCGCAGCACCCGGGCGACGTCACCGGCGGCGGCGGCGTGGTGGGCGAGCACGCTCGGGTCGCCGCCGACCGCCTCCAGCGCGTCGATCATCACCGCATGCAGGGCCGGTTCGGCACCGGGCGGGGTCGCGTCCAGGACCGCGGACCGGGCGATCTCGTGGCGAAACGCCACCCCACGCCCGTGCCGGTCGACCAGCCCGGTACCCGCCAGCACCCCGACCGTCGTCGTCGACACGTCCAGGGCGGCCAACAGCTCCCGACCCACCGGTTCCGGGGTGCACGAGAGCAGCTCCAGACAGCGCCGGGCCGACGGGGCCAACCCGGCGATGCGGGCCAACACCGCGTCCCGCACGCTCGCCGGCAACGGGGACTCGGGCTGAGCGAGGATCTGACTGACGAAGAACGGGTTGCCCGCTGTCCGGCGATGCACGTCGACCGGATCCAGGCCGTGCCCGTCCACCAGCGTCCGCGACGGCCGCCCGGCTCAGCGGGGTCAGCTGCAACCGGCGCGCGTCCGGGGTCGAGACGAGATCACCCAGCACCGGACCCAACGGATGATCGACGCCCAGCGTGTCCCGATAGGACAACACCAGCAACAGCGGCAACGCCGCGATCCGGCGGCCCAGGAACCGCACCAGATCCAGCGTCGCCTCATCACCCCAATGCAGGTCCTCCACCACGAACACCCGCGGACCCGAGCGCAGCGCGTCCAACACCCCCGCGAAGATCTCGTGCTGCGCCGCACCACCGCCCAGCAACTCCGGCACCGACGCATCCAACTCACGCGCGACGTCACGCAGCGGACCCAACGGCCGCGGCGTGCTCAACGAGTCACACATGCCCCACAACGCCCGCGCCCGCGCCCGCACCCGCTCCACGAACGCACGCAGCAGAACGGTCTTTCCGACGCCCGCCTCACCCGCCACGAGCACCACACACCCATGCCCGGCGACAGCACGGTCAGCACGGTCGACGAGCACATCAAGGGGATGCTCGCGCTCCAGCAACCGCACCCGGGGATCGTAAAAGATCTGGACGGCGATGAACACCGGCCACGACGACGGTCTCGGCGAGCTCATGCCGCCCGCGGACCTGGTCGGCAGCTGAGGGCTGTCGCCTGGATTCAGGCGACGACGCGGCGCGCGAGTCGGGCGAGCACCGAGCGAGGCGGTGTGTTCCACGGCGCGCTGTCGGTTGCCGGCCAGGCGTAGGCCGGAATCCCGTCATGGACGAGGCGGCCCAAGCCGGGCTGCTGGAGCTCGTGCGCCGACCACTCGTAGAGCCGCTCGATCCGCGGTTGGATCACGCCGTAGTCCAGGACGTGCCCGAACCCGTTCTCGATACCGATGTAGCGCTCGACGTCGTCGCCGAGCGGATAGCGGTCGGGCAGGATCCGCGAGAGCGACAGGAAGATCCCCGTCGCGTGGGTCGCCGAGCAGCGGGGCGGCCGGGCCCAGCCGGCCCAGTGCGAGTCGAGGCGCGGCGACCATGGCGTGCGCGTACAGCACGCGGAGCGATACCAGGTCCTGGCGGTGGGACGGCGGACGAACTCGACCGAGGCGGGCACGCTCGATGAGGACCCGGTGCCCACGCGCCGGATGATGTCAGCCGGGCGCCGGGTTGTCCGCCGGCCGCAGGATCCCGGCCGGCCCCATGGGCCGTAGCGAACTCGGCAGAGCGCGTTCACCTCGCGGTAACCACCGAACCTCGGCCTCCGCCTTACAGTCCCGCCATCATCGACGACATCGATCCGTTCATCGGGACCGCCGCGACGTGCCTTCCCTCCGCGAGCGGTCTCGCTGCCACGTGGTGGTTCCCGAAACCGCAGGTCGGCAACACCCATCCGGGCGCGACCTCGCCGCTGGGCATGGTCTCGGCCTGCGCCTACTCGGGGGCCTACCCGACCGGTTACGGGTGTTACCGCAAGAGCACCGAGGGCGTGCCGGAGGAGGTGTTCGACACCAAGAGGGCGTCGGGTTTCGCGCACTTCCAGCAGTCGGGTACCGGTGCGATCCGCAAGTACTACAACTACGTGCGGGTCACGCCCATGGTGCAGCCCCTGGACGACCTGGGCGAGGCCTGGGCCCTGCACGACGAGACGGCCGTGGCCGGCTACTACGCCGCCACCCTGTCCGCCCCGACTCTGAATGACGGCATCCGCTGCGAGATCACGGTGGGCGAGAAGGTCGCCGTCCATCGCTACACGTTCCCGGAGTGCCGCAGCGCCCGGGTGGTGCTGGACCTGTCCTGCGGCGGGCTGGCCCTCGAGCACGGCAAGACCGTTCCGCTGCGGGCCCACGTGCAGAGCCTGGGTTTCGGCCGGGCGGAGGGCACGGTGGTGATGGAAGGCGTGCCGCTGTCGGTGTCCCTCGAGGTCACCAGCCCGGGTTGGCGGCAGATGCTGTGGCATGACCGGAGGCTGATCGAGGGCGGCATCCGGCTCGACTTCGACCGGATCCGGCCCACCACGCTGCGCCCGTTCGGGCTGCTCTTCATGGGTCCCGCACGCGCCGGCCAGACGGTCGAGGTGCGGATCGGCTTCTCGCTGCGCGGGTGCGAGCAGGCCAGAGAGAACCTGCTGCGCGAGTGCGGCGGGTCCGAGCCGGCCTTCGACCGGACCCGGGACCGGACGCGCGCCCGCTGGGCCGACCTCCTCGACCGCGTCCAGGTGGACGGCGGCACGCCGGCCCGCCGGCAGGTCTTCGCCACCGCGCTCTACCACGCGCTGATCAAGCCCTGCATCGGTGACGACGAGAGCCCGTGGTGGCCGACGTCGGGGCCGTTCGCCTTCGACATCTGCACCATGTGGGACATCTACAAGACCCAGATCCCGCTGTTGATGGCCATCTCGTCGGACCGGGCAACCGACCTGCTGGAATCGCTGATCCGGGTCTGCGAGGAGGAGGGCAACTTCCCGATCGGCTACCGGATGGCCCGCGGCGCGGACCGGTTCTTCCGGCAGGGCAGCGCGCTCGCCCACACCGCACTGGCCGACGCGCACGCGCTCGGGCTCGGGCTGGACTGGAGCTGGGCCCTGGTGCACATGGCGGAGGACCTGCGCCGCCTCTACGGCGAGGACTTCATCGAGCACGGGATCGTGCACCCGATCACCCACACCCTGGACCTGGCCTACGCCCACCACTGCACGGCGAAGGTCGCCAGGGCACTGGGGGACAAGCAGCTCGCCGACGAGCTGGACTCCCGCAGCGGTTGGTGGGTCAACGCCTTCGATCCGGCGACCGGCCTGCTGCGTGACTCCGAGTACTACGAGGGCGGCAAGTGGAACTACTCGTTCCGACTGCTGCACGACATGTGGGCGCGGATCGCGCTCGCCGGCGGCGACGGCGCCTTCGTCGCCATGCTCGACGCCTTCTTCGGCTTCGGGGCGGGTGCGGTGACCCAGCCCGGCCGGTCACCGTCCGCCGCGGAGATGGCGACCGGCTATGCGCTGAACCGGTTCGAGGGGATGAACAACGAACCGGACATGGAGGCGCCGTGGGCCTACCACTACGCCGGCCGGCCCGATCGCACCGCCGACGTGGTGCACGCCGCGCTGACCTGGCAGTTCGGTACCGGGGTCGGCGGCCTGCCTGGCAACGACGACTCGGGTGCGCTCAGTTCGTGGTACGTGTGGGCCTCGCTGGGGCTGTTCCCGCTGGCCGGACAGGGTCTGTTCCTGGTCAACGCCCCGGCGTTCGCGCGCGGCGTGCTGCGCGTCGACGGCGGTGAGTTCGTCATCGAGACCACCGGGCACCGCGAGACCCCGGTCGGCGCGGACGGCATCGAGCACGACCCACCCGCGCAGTACGTGCAGTCGGCGCGGTTGAACGGGCAGCCGCTGACGACGACCCACATCAGCGCGCTCGACGTGCACCGCGGCGGCGTCCTGCAGATCGAGCTCGGACCGGAGCCCTCGTCCTGGGGCCGCTCCACCCGACCGCCGTCCCTGTCCCTTGAGTAACGGATCCAGTGTGGGAACCGGAGGTGCTGCACCATGAACTACACCGGCACTGACTACACCGCGATGAGACACCCGAACCGCAGGCTGGTCATCGTCGTGCGGGCCGACCCGGTGATCTGCGGTCATTCGGGCGAAGCCCGAAACCTCGCGGAGGTGGCGCTGTCCAGGGGTTTCGACGACGTTCGGCTGCTCACCTGGCCGATCGCGACGCTGGAGGCCGCAGGCTTGCCGCTGAAGCCACTGGATCGGCTGCAGCCCTACAGCGAGGGGATCACGGTCGAGCGTCCGGAGGCGGTGGGGGACTACCGGGTGCCCGACGGCCGGCACCTGGCCGGCCTCGTCGGCCGGCTGGTCGAGCTGCTCGCCGAACCGGTCCCGACCACCTGCCTGTCGATGTACCTGGCGCCGCACGCAGGAGTCGTCGTCGACGCCGTGACCGCGGCACGCGCCTCGGGATTCGCCGGTGACGTGCACACGATCGCCAAGGCGGTGGGGTCCGACATCACCAACGTCATCCGGTCCTGCCTCGCCACGGGGCGGTTCGGGGCGGCTGCCGTCACCCTGACGACCTACCTCGCGCACGACGAGGTGGTGGCCGTCTCCGAGTACACCCGGGAGCAGATCGTGCTCGCGGCGGAGGCCGTCGACCAGCACTGCGGCACCCGGTTCGCCCCGCAGTGCCGGGAGCGGGTGACGGTCAGCTACCCGCCGATCGATGTCTCCGCCTTCCTCGGCACCGAGCTGCCGGCCGTCGACGCCGCGCTGGCCCGGCGAGGCCTGGAACGTGACGGTTACGTGCTGTTCCTGTCGCGGGTCACCCGGGCCAAGGGCGTACACGATCTTGTAGAGGCCTACGCCGGGTCGCGTGCGCGGGACCGGGTCAAGCTCGTGATCGCGGGCACCGGCCCGGCGTTGCCCGAGGTCCGCGCCCTGGCCGCAGGCGACGACCGGGTCGTCTTCCTCGACGACGTCGACGACGACGAGAAGCCCTTACTGATGCGAGGCTGCGCGACCTACGCCCTTCCCACCAAACCGGAGCCCGACTTCGTCGAGACGTTCGGCATCGCGCTGGCGGAAAAGATGCTGGTCGGCGGCGGTCCGGTGATCACCACGCTGACCGGCGGGACCGGGGAAGCGGTCGGCGGGACAGCCGTCATCGTGCCGGCAGGCGACGTGGCGGCGCTGCGGACCGCCCTGGACGGCGTGGTGCTGGAGATGCGGGAGGACGAGCGCCGTCGCCTGGAACGGCGCGGCCGGGAGTACGCGCTCGCGTTCGACCGGGTGCGGATCTTCGACGATCTGTTCCGTACCCCCATCCAACTGTTGGGGCAGACCGCGACGGTGACCCCGCTGCGGCATCACGACAACGAGGACGCCGCCGAGGTGGGCTGACCACCGGCCGGCCGGCGTCGGGTTCCGGAATTCGGCTGTCGGCCTCGACCCACGGCTTGCAGCGCGGGTGGCGTACCAGGCGAGAGCCACTTGCGCCTGTGACCCGTGCATCGAACGCGTTCCGATTACAGATCGTTGGTTCGGGCTATCCCACCCCTGGGTGCCTGGTCCCTGCTCCCGATTTGTCCGCCGCACGTCAGCGGTGTGTCCGGTCAGCAGGAGTACCGAACCCGAAGGAAGCCGATGTCTCCACTCTGCGCACACGACCTCGTTCGGCCCGGGTCGACGGTCCGCTACTGGACGGCAGGAACGGATGGCCGCCCGACGGTCGTCTTCCTGCACAGTGCCACGCTCGACCACCGAGCGTGGGCACCTCAGACCGACGTGCTGCGGGACCGGTTTCGCGTCGTGGCCCTCGATCTCCGCGGTCACGGCGCCTCCAGCGGAGCCTTCGAGTTCGACGCCGCGGTCGAGGACGTCGTCGCGCTGCTGGATCAACTGGCTGCCGGCCGGGTCGTGCTGGTGGGGCTCAGCCTGGGCGCCGATGTCGCGCAGGAAGTGATCCCTCGCCGCCCCGACAGCGTGCTCGCCCTGGTCGTCGCCGGCTCGGTGCCGCACCCGGGCCCGGGTCATCGGCCGGCGGTACCCACCCTGCTCGTGCACGGAGAGCTCGACAGCGCCCGCGACGTCGCAGCCGGCATGCTGGCGTGGGCAGAAAGCGATTCACTGGCCCGGTACGTCGTGATCCCGAACGCCGGACACAACAGCAACCTCGACAATCCGGCCGCCTTCACCGCGTTCCTCACCACATTCCTGGCCGAAGTGCTGCCGAGCGCCCGTGACGAGGCGTACGCCCAAGAGTTGTACCGGCGCTACGGTGCTCGGCCCTGGCATCTCATACCGGAGCCGACCCGTGAGCACTACCACGGCCTCGTCGCGGCCGGCAACGACGGCCAGGGACGACCCCTGCCCTCGGTTCGATAAGGAAGGTTGTCATGCACATCTGGCCTGGCTCGCCCTATCCACTCGGCTCCACGTTCGACGGCGGTGGCACCAACTTCGCGATCTTCTCCGAGGTCGCCGAGAGCATCGAACTCTGTCTGTTCGACGAGTCCGGCGCGGCGCGCACGGTGGCGCTCCCCGAACGCGACGGTCTGGTGTGGCACGGCTACCTGCCCCGGATCGGACCAGGCCAGCGCTACGGCTACCGCGTGCACGGGCCCTACGAGCCCTCAGCCGGACTGCGCAGCAACCCCTCCAAGCTGCTGCTCGACCCCTACGCCAAGGCGATCGATGGGCGCATCGTGTGGAACGAGGCGCTGTTCTCCTACCACTTCGGAGACCCGGACTCGTACAACGACACCGACTCCGCGGCCTACGCGATGATGTCCGTGGTGATCAACCCGTACTTCGACTGGGCCGGCGACCGGCCGTTGCGCGTTCCGTACAACGAGACCGTGATCTACGAGGCACACGTCAAGGGCATGACGATGCGCCACCCCACCATCCCGAAGGACGTCCGGGGCACCTTCGCCGGAATCGCACACCCCACGATGCTCAACCACTTCCGGGAGCTCGGCGTGACCGCCGTCGAGCTGATGCCGGTGCACCAGTTCGTGCACGACTCGACACTGGCCGAAAAGGGCCTGTCGAACTACTGGGGCTACAACACGATCGGATTCTTCGCCCCGCACAACGAATACGCCAGCTTCGGCACCCGCGGCGAGCAGGTGCTGGAATTCAAGACGATGGTCCGGTCACTGCACCGTGCCGGTATCGAGGTCATTCTCGATGTCGTCTACAACCACACCGCCGAAGGCAACCACCTGGGCCCCACGCTGTCCTTCCGTGGCGTCGACAACCAGGCCTACTACCGGCTCGTGCCCGGCGACGAGAAGCACTACTACGACACCACCGGCACCGGCAACAGCCTCAACGTCCGCCACCACGAGTCGCTGCGGCTGATCATGGACTCGCTGCGGTACTGGGTCACCGAGATGCACGTCGACGGGTTCCGGTTCGACCTCGCCTCGGCGCTCGCGCGGGAGTTCCACGAGGTCGACCGGCTCTCCGCGTTCTTCGACCTGGTCAATCAGGACCCGATCGTCAGCCAGGTCAAGCTCATCGCCGAGCCATGGGACGTCGGCGAGGGCGGCTACCAGGTCGGCGGGTTCCCCCCACTCTGGACCGAATGGAACGGCAAGTACCGCGACACCGTGCGCGACTTCTGGCGCGGCGAGCCGGCAAGCCTCGGCGAGTTCGCCGCCCGGTTCACCGGCTCGTCCGATCTCTACGAGGCCGACAACCGGCGGCCCATCGCGTCGATCAACTTCGTGACCGCACACGACGGGTTCACCCTCAACGATCTCGTGACCTACAACGAGAAGCACAACGGAGCGAACGGCGAGGACAACAACGACGGCGAGAACCACAACCGCTCCTGGAACCACGGTGTCGAGGGCCCCTCCGACGACCGCGACATCGATGAACTACGGGAGCGCCAGAAACGCAACATCCTCGCCACCCTGCTGCTTTCCCAGGGCGTCCCGATGATCTCCCACGGCGACGAGCTCAGCCGCACCCAGCAGGGCAACAACAACGTCTACTGCCAGGACAACGAGATCAGCTGGGTCGACTGGGACGACGCCCGCGAACACGAGGTGCTCACCGAGTTCACCGCCCGCGTGACCGCGCTGCGGACCGCGCACCCCGTGTTCCGGCGCAAGCGCTTCTTCCAGGGCCGCCCCATCCACGGCTTGAGCATCGACGACATCGCCTGGCTGCGGTCCGACGGCAACCACATGACCGACGAGGACTGGAACGGCGGGCACACCCGCACCGTCACGATCTTCCTCAACGGCCATGGCATTCCCGACCGCGACGAGCTCGGCGAACGGGTCACCGACGACTCGTTCCTGCTGCTGATCAACGCCCACTCCCAGTCGGTCAGCTTCACGTTGCCCGACCAGAACTACGGCCGCACCTGGGATGTCGTCGTCGACACCGCCGACCCGCTGCTCGCCCACTCCCGGCGCCGCCAGTCCGCACCCGGCAGCCGTCAGCGGCTACCGGCGCACTCGATGCGTGTCCTCCAGGGCCACTAGGGGTGACGCGTGACCGGGCTGCCCCACTCCACGATCGCGCGGCGATGTTCGGTCACTATCCAGTTCAGCCGAGGCGTCAAACGGGTATCCGACAATCCCATGGATGACAACGGATCCCCGAGATGTACCAGCGACGGGACGCCGGTCGTCGGCTCCGCAACCGGTGGGGATCTGAGTTGGATCACCGAGGAGCTTCACGACGTCCGCGCGCCGCTCGTCATCGAACTGCTCGCGAACGCGGCCCAGGTCGCTCGAGCCCGCCGAGCCTTCGCCGCGTGGCTCGCCTTCGACATCGACATCGACGATTGTCTCGACGACCTGGTGTTGGTCGTCTACGAGGCGCTCGCCAACGCCACCGAGCACGCCTATACCGACGCCAGCACCGGCAACGGGGTTGTGCATCTGGCCGCGCACCGCTCGCAGCACGCCGTCCGGATCACCGTCCGCGACTACGGGCGCTGGCTCACTCCGACCGATGCGCCGTTCCGCCGTCGAGGGTTGCCGATGATGCGCCAGCTCCTCGACCACGTCGCCATCGACGCCGGCGCCACGGGCACCACCGTGCACCTCAGGACATCCCTGCCCACACCCCACGGAACGGAGTAGCCGCGATGCGGATCTGGGGCGACCGGCGTGGAGGACAGGCGACCGTGAGCCGCAGCGGGCATCGGTCGAGCGCAGACCGTAGGGTTCGGCTGTGATCGAGGTCAGCCGATGTAGTCCCGCGGGTGTCGAGGCCGTGTGGGCCGTTCTCGCGGATGGTTTCCGGTATGCGGCGTGGGTGGTCGGCGCGTCGAGAGTCCGGGCTGTGGACGTCGGCTGGCCGGCCGTGGGTACCCGGATCCACCACTCGGTGGGATCGTGGCCGGTGATGATCGACGACGTGACCGAGGTGGTGCAGTGCGAGCCGGGTCGGTTGTTGGTCATGCAGGCGCGTGGTTGGCCGGCAGGCGAAGCGCGGGTGGAGCTGGAGCTGGGCCCTTCCGATGAGGCCGGGCCGGGTGGAAGCCGGATCGACATGCGCGAGGACGCGACTCACGGACCGGGCCGGCTGATCCCGCAGCCGCTGCGACAGCTCGCCATAACACCGCGCAACCGGGAGTCGCTGCAGCGGTTGGCCTATCTGGCCGAGCGCCCCTCGCGGTAGCGGACGGCGAGCAGCGCGGAGCGGATCGCGCGCCGAGCGGAGGCGCTCCAGCGTTGGTCCGCGATGGCGGCCATGCTCGCTCCAGGTCCCGGACGCCAGCAGCCCGCCGCCCCGGAAGGGGGCGGCGGGCTGCTGGCGAGCTGGGTGGGTCAGATGACCCGTACGCCGGTGGCCTGCGGGCCCTTGGCGCCCTGGCCGATCTCGAACTCGACGCGCTGCCCCTCATCGAGGCTGCGGAATCCACCGGCATCGATCTCGGAGTAGTGCACGAAGACGTCAGCGCCGCCGCCGTCGGTGGAGATGAAGCCGAAGCCCTTCTCGCCGTTGAACCATTTCACGGTTCCCTGTGTCATTTTTTCTGCTCCTCGCAGGTTGGAGGGGCCCGCAACGTGCGGTGCCCGGCCGACCTCGGTGGCAGGTGACCAGCATGTGATAACGCGGACCCCCGCACCAAATCAGGTTCCCGCGGCGTGCAAAACACGAACACCGAAACTGAACGACCTCTTCTATGAAACCACAACGCCCGAGAGGTCGGTCGCGCGGCATACGCGGATCGGGCGAAATCGGTGGGCCGGCCCGCACGCTCAGACCCGCGCCGGCATCGCGCCTGCTACGGAGCGTCACCGATCCCGCCGGCATGGCCCCAGGCGGGGGAAGGCGCTTCATGGACGGTGCATCGATCCGTCGTGGGGGTACCGTGAGCGGTGTCGCCCCAGCCCTCGGTGACGGCTCCCGATCGTCTATCGAAGTGGGTCGTGATGGCCGACGTCAGCAGGCTGCCGGCACCGGTGACCGAAATCTGGGACTGGCAGATGCGCGCTCTGTGCCGGGGGATGAACAGTGACCTGTTCTTCCATCCCGAGCGAGAACGCCGCTCCGCTCGGGCCGCCCGTGAGGCGCTGGCGAAGATGGTGTGCCGGGACTGCCCCGTGATCGAGCAGTGCCGCGACCACGCACTGGCTGTCCGCGAGCCCTACGGGGTGTGGGGTGGGTTGTCGGAGGCCGAACGCAACGAGCAACTCGGCGCCGGCTCCGCCCTGCCGGTCAGAGGTGGATTCCTGTCACTGCTGACCGGTCGCGGCTGACCCGCACGGTCGACGGCGATTCGCGCATCCTTGCTCTTGCGCCTAGTGTTTACGACACCGTCGGGCCGCGTATGAGTCCCCGTCGTGCTCCGTCGTGGCTTCGCGTTGGAGCTGTTGAACCGATGGGCTGGTACGGACATGGCGTGTTGTGTGCCACTCCGCCAGTTGCGCTTCGCTCCACCGCCCCCGTGCAGGTGTGGTGCGGACGGCGCTGCTCGTGGTTGAGATCGGCGTGGTGACCCGGGCGCTGCTCGCGGGGGAACGGGAAGGCGAGGACGACGGAGGGCTGGCCGCTCGGATCTGCCAGGCATGCGTCGATGGGCTCGACGTCGACGGCGCCTCGATATCGCTGCTCACCGGCAGTGTGTCCCGGGCAACCCTGTATGCGACCGACCCGATCGCGGAGTTGCTGGAGGATCTGCAGTTCACGTTGAACGAGGGTGCTTGCATGCAGGCTGCGACGACAGGGAACCCGGTGCTCGTGCCCGATCTGCGTGAGAGTTCGGAGGCGGCTCGGTGGCCGATGTTCGCCGCAGCGGTGACCGAGCAGAGCCCGGTTCGGGCGCTGTTCGCTCTGCCCTTGCAGTGGGGCGCGGTGAACCTGGGGGTCTTGGATCTGTACCGGGTCACTCCGGGTGGTCTGAGCGATGTGCAGTGGCGCGATGCGGTGGCGGCGACCGACACCGCGGCGTTGATGATGCTCGGGCAGCGCACCGATCCCGGCGGGGGCGATGGTTGGTTGGATCAGGCGCTGAGTCACCGGGCCGAGGTGCACCAGGCCACCGGGATGGTCCTTGTCCAGCTCGGGGTCAGCGCTACCGACGCATTGGCTCGGTTACGCTCATATGCCTTCGTACATCAGCGGCTACTCATCGACGTGGCCGATGATGTCGTCGCCCGCCGCTTGGTGTTCACCGAGGATATGGCGTAAACCGATGTGGTCGCCGAAGGAGGGGTTGTCGTGAGCCAGCCCGGTCGTGAACAGGCCGTGAGTCGGGCATTTGTCGCGCTCGCCGACACTCTGGTCGACGACTACGACATCATCGACATGCTCGACCAGCTCGTCACGCACAGCGTGGCGCTGCTGGCCGCGGACGCGGCCGGGATCTTGCTCGGCGACGGTCGTCGCCAGTTGCGGGTGGTCGCCGCGTCCAGCGATGACGCCGAACTGATGGAGCTGCTGCAGCTGCAGAACGAGCAGGGGCCCTGCTTGGACTGCTACCGCACCGCCACCGCGGTCCGGGTGCCCGACCTGACTCTCGCGGACCAGTGGCCTGCGTTCGCGGCGGCGGTCGCGCAAGCAGGCGGGTTCCGGTCGGTGCACGCGCTGCCGCTGCGGCTGCGCGGGGAGTCGATCGGTGCGCTGAATCTGTTCCACCGCAGACCCGGGCCGCTGCCCGACCCCGACTTGGCGCTGGGCCAGGCGCTGGCCGATGTGGCGACCATCGGGATCCTGCAGGAACGGGCGATCCGGCGCGGCGAGGTGGTCACCGAGCAGCTCCAGACCGCTCTCAACAGCCGGGTCGTCGTCGAACAGGCCAAGGGCGTGCTCGCCCAGTATCACGGCGTGGACATGGACGTGGCGTTCGACCGGTTGCGGATGTACTCCCGGAGTCACAACCTGCGACTGGCCGAGGTGGCTCGACGGCTCGCCGCAGGCGATCTGAATCCGGCTGTCATTGCGCCATCCGAGCCGGCAAGCTTCCGCCAAGTCTGAAATTGAGGGCAACTACGAGGTTGCGCCCCTTCCCGACCCTCCCCAACGACGGCGATCATGTGCCTTTTCGGGCGGGGGTGTGGCCGAGAGCGATGTAGCCGGCTCCGAAGGCGAGTTCGTGGACCTGCAGGTCGGGGATGTACTCGGCCAGCCGGCTCCACGGCTTGTCGAAGCCGCTGAAGTCGTTGATGTAGGGCCCGTGGAGGACCTCGACCCACGGCCGCAGCGGCCACATCCACGGGCCCGGCAGCTTGCCACCGGCGGCGGCGACGGGTGCTCCGGGCCGCAGGTGGTCAACGATGTTTCGCAGGGCGATCGGAGACTGCATGACGTCGTGCACAGCGCAGAAAAGGGCCGCGTCAGCCAGTCCGTCGAGGGGTGCGGTGTCGACGGGCGAGGTGATGAGCTGGACGTTCTCCCAGTTGTTCTCGGTGCAGCGGGTGGCGGCGACGTGGAGCATCTGTTCGGAGGCGTCGATCCCGACGATGGTCCCGGTCGGGCCGAGCTTGTGTTGCAGCAGTGGAAGGCACAGTCCGGTGCCGCAGCCGACGTCGAGGACGGTGTCGCCGCGCTGGACGGGCAGGCGCTCGACGAGCAACTCCCGCCATTGCCGGAAGGTATCGGTGCGCTGGTCGTAGTCACCGGCCTGGCTGCGATACGCCTCGGACGCGGCGCGACGGGGGTGAGGCGGCGCACCCGGGGATGACACAGGTGTCGGTACGAGCTTGATCATGCCGTGCTCCGTTCCGATGCCGCGGTGGTGGGTCCCACATCGAGTGCGACCTGGGCCGGATTCACGGCCCCGTCGCGATCTTCGATGAGCCAGTGGCCGAGGACAGCGGCGAAGCGGTCGGGCTGTTCGACATGGGGCAGATGTCCGCAGTCGGGGAACAGCGACAGCCGCCCGTTCGGCAGGAGGTCGACCGCGGTCTGGGCCTGGTGGGCGGGTAGGACGTAGTCGCAACCGCCCCAGATGACCAGCGTGGGAATGGTGAGGGTCGGGAGGTGCTCGAGCAGGATCTGGCGTTGTCCGTTGGGTCCGAAAAGGGCTCGGGCCATGGCGGTGGAGATCTCGAGCTGGCCTGGGCGTTGCCCCAGGTTGTGGTGTTCGGTGAGGAACTCGGCGGGAATCCGCCAGGGTTGGGCGAACAGCATCGCCGTCGACATGCTGGTGCGCCCCACGGACCCGCCAGGTATCCGGCTGATCATGATCGCGAGTTCGCCGATGCCCGGCAGCGTGTCCAGGGCGAGCAGGGGGTGCACGGCCTGGCCGAGACCCGCGCTGTCGACGAGGGTCAGGGTGCGGATGCGGTCCGGGTCGGCGAGGGCAAGGCGCAGCGCGATCGCACCGCCTGCGGAGTGTCCGACCACGTCGAGTGGTGGCTCGACGCCGAGGGTGTCGAGGAACGCGGCGACGAAGGGGACCATGTCGTTGCCGGGGGCGTAGTCGCCGACCGGCGGGTCGGAGTCGCCGGTCCCGGGCAGGCTCAGGGCCAGCACCCGGTGGTTGCGGGCGAGCGCGGGGATGACCCACCGCCAGCTGGTCCCGCTCTGCTCGTGGCCGTGCAGCAGCAGCAACGGTGACCCGGTCCCGGCCTCCAGGTACTGGATCTTCATGCCCTTCACGACGACCCGACGGTCGTGGACAGTGAACTCGATCCCGTCCTGCTCCTGCGTCCGGGGATCGACGGACGTGGTGGACGTGCGAGGCATAGATGCTCCTGGTGACTGAGGGAGAGAACCTGGGCTGCGTCACCGGGGGCACGGGCAACACCGAACGGGCTGACACGTGAGCGCCGCTGCCGCTTGTCTACGCTAACTATAGTACGCACGGGTTCTCGGCGCTCGTTGTGCCGAGCCACGTCGAGGCTCGGGACCGTCCACTGACGAAGTAGCCCGATGTGGGGATCGCTAAGCGCTGATCCGCCCATCTGCGGGCGACTGTGTGGAGTCCGACAGCTCTGGCGCTCGGGAGCTGACCATCGGAGTTGTGCAGGATGCCGCCGAGCTGGGAGCGGAGCACCCTCGGATCCGGCCCAGGATCCCGGTCACTGCTCGTGGGCTCGCACGATCATCGATTCGAGGAGTGGGCCACCGAACGTGGTACTCATGGCAACGTCGGAGGCGTCGCGCCCACGGCCGATGAGGATGCGGCCCTTGCGGGGCTGGTTGTTGCGGGGGTCGAAGGTCCACCATCGGTCGCCGAGCCACACCTCCATCCAGGCGGCGAAGTCCATCGGGGCCGGATCCACCGGTACGTCCATCTCGGGCAGGTAGCCGAAGACGTAGCGGGCCGGGATGTTCAGAGCACGGCAGAACGCGATGGCGAGGTGGGTGAAGTCGCGGCACACCCCGTAGCCGCTGGCGTTGACGTCGGCGGAGGTGCTGGTCGCGGAGCTGCTGCCGTAGAGGAACGTGAGGTGTCCGTTGACGTGGTCGCAGATCGCCTGCACTCGGGTGTAGTCGCGGGGCAGGTCGCCGAAGCGGGACCAGGCCTCGTCCCCGAGCATCTCCGGCAGGCAGTACCTGCTGGGCAGGGTATAGATCAGCAGGTCGTCGGGGAGGTCGTCCGGCCTGAGTTGCGGCGCGGCCACATCGACGTCCTCGGTGGCGTCGGGCACTTGCACCAACGCGTCGTATCGGAAGGTGGAGGTGCCTTCGGGGAGGACGAGGCGCTGGCACGGGTTCCCGTACAGGTCGACGTAGCCGCGGACGGGGGTGTCCGGTTCGACCGAGGTTGTGGCGCTCAACACCGAGACCGGCGCCTCGTCGAGGGGCTGTATCTGGAACACCGCAGGGGTAGCGGCCTGTGCCGAATAGCGGAACTCGCAACCGACCTCGACCAAGCGAACCGTCACCCTGACCATCGTCCAGGATGAGGTCCGAGAGTTGTCGTAGGGCCCTGACGCCGCTGGTCGCTCATCAGCATCGTCAGTTGTGAACATCAGCGGACCGGAGGAGGCCGCAGGTCGATCAACTTGCCGCCGGAGTGTGCGTCGCGCCCGATCGCCCGAGCGGTTGGGCCGCGAGCCGGGCCAGCCGGTCGGTGGTGGGCCAGCGCACGTCGCGCGCCCAGGTCAGCTTCTCGAGCATCCAGATGACGCGGGCGGACATGTCGAGCTGGCCGGGTTGCACGCCGTGGCGGGCGCAGGTGGGGTCGGCGTGGTGCAGGTTGTGCCAGGACTCGCCCATGGACAGGATCGCGAGCGGCCAGAAGTTCGTGGCTTTGCCCTGAGCCCGGAACGGTCGTTCGCCGATCATGTGGCAGATCGAGTTGATCGACCACGTGACGTGGTGCAGCACGGCGATGCGCACGAGCCCGGCCCAGAAGAACGCCGTGCACGCCCCCCAGAACGACATGGTGATCAGGCCGCCGAGAACGGCCGGCGCGAGCAGGCTGACCGCGGTCCACAGCGGGAACTGGCGACCGATCCGCGCGATGTGGGCGTCGGCGAGCAGGTCGGGGACGAAGCGGGCCGCATTGGTGCGATCACGCCCGAACATCCACCCGAGGTGGGCGTGGAAAAAACCTCTGGCCAGCGCGATGGGGCCGGTGCCGAACAGCCACGGGGAGTGCGGATCGCCCTCCTTGTCCGCGAAGGCGTGATGGCGGCGGTGGTCGGCGGTCCAGGTGATGACGTCGCCCTGCCCGGCCAAGCTGCCGGCGATCGCGAGAGCGTTGCGGAGTGGCCGCGTCGCGGTGAAGGCGCGGTGGGTGAAGTAGCGGTGATAGCCGACGGTCACGCCGAAGCCGCTGAGGAGGTAGAAGCCGACTGCGAGGCCGACATCGGCCCACCCGAGACCCCATCCCCAGGCCAGGGGCACGGCTGCGGTCAGCGCGAGCGTCGGAACGATGGTGAAGAGGTACACCAACGCGCTATGGCCTCGGGGCCGTTGGCCGTCGAGGACGGGCTTGGCCGAGCTCCGGCCAGCGGGCTCGGTCGCCGGTCCGGGCGCCGGCGCCGGGCGAACCGCAGGCGGAGGGGCTGGTCATGGGGGTTCTCCTTGATGGATCAGTTCGAGATGGGTGCGGGTCAGGAGGCCGCGCCGTACGACCGGGCGGCCCGACGACGTCGGAAGGTTGCGCAACCTCGTCGAGGAACGCGGTGAGCAGGCCGGTGAAGGCCCGGGTTGTCGACGTTGCTGGCTGGCGGGATCACGGCGTACCGGGCCAGCGGCTCGCGTGTCCCCCAGTCCCACAGGTGGTGATGGGACGAAGGGTGGCGAGCTGCGGTGTTGCGGGTGATGTCGGTGGCGACGAGGGCCAGCACGCCGTCGGGTCGGCGACGGAGGGCCTCCTGCGCGGTCCACAACTGGACGATGGCGTCAGCGCGCTCGGCCTCGTGTCTGCTGAGTGGCGAGTCATGGATGTCCTCGTGATACCGGCTGCCGGCGGGGAACGACATGGGATCCCGCCAGGAAGATCGGGAGCAGGGACCGGGCACCCGGGGAAAGGGTATCCTGGATGGGCGGTTTTAACCCTCGCTGCTCGGCCACCGACATGGTCACCTGGGGCGCCCGAGACGTTCTTCACTCGGGACGGACAGCAGTGCTGAAGAGCTTTCGGGTGCTTGCGGTCGCCGCTGTACCGACCGGCGCGTACCGTCGATGTGATCACTCCAGACCCCGGTGGCGTCCATGAGGATTCCGGCGGAGGTGTGATGCCCACAGAACCAGTCCTTGACGTGGCATTGCCTCGGCTCGGACCGCGATGAGTGACTTTCGCTTGCGGGCTGCCTGTCGCGGCGTCGACCCCGAGTTGTTCTTCCCGGTGGGGACCAGCGGGCCCGCCCAGGCCCAAACCCGGGCGGCGAAGGCGGTGTGCCGCCACTGCGCGGTGAGACTCGAGTGCCTGAGCCAGGCGTTGAGTACGCACCAGAAAGACGGTGTCTGGGGCGGACTCGACCCGGTCGAGCGTCATCGGCTGCACCGCGAGTCGGTGGTTGCGTCGCCCGACAGCGTCCCGTTCCGTTGATCAGGGCCACTCGAAGCCAACGGTACGAGTCGACCGCTTGCTGCCACGAGCCCATCAGGTCTGGTCGTCAGTTCCTCACCGACCGGCTGTGCAACGGGATTGCGTAGCCGATGCCGTACACCTTCCAGATCGGTGTGCGACGGTGCTGTGGTGGCGAGGAAGTCCAGGACGAGTTCGATGAACCGGTCAGGGTTGTCGCCGTGGGGGAAGTGCCCGGCCTCGGGGAAGATGGCCAGGCGGCTACCGGGGGAAGAGTTGTGGGCGCGCACAGTGTGTGCGAGCGGGATGCAGGAGTCCTTGGCTCCGGCGATCAGCAACAGCGGTGCGTCGCTGACCCGGTGCAGGCGCTCGGCACCGTTCAGGCGTTGGCCGCCGATGTCCAGGGCGCCGCGCACGGTGTTGACGAACGCGTCGCGCGCCTCCGCGTCAGCCAGCGCGATCAGTGAGCGTGCGATTTCGTCGATCTCGGGCTGGGAGAGCCCGGGTAGGGCGTGGGCTCCGCGATGGAGCAGCCGGCCCATCCAGCGAGGGGTCAGGCGGGTCACGGCGTGCAGGGTGAGGGCGGTTCCGGGGAGGGTCGCGGCCCGCAGTGCCGGAGTGACCTCCCGTCCCAGGCCTCCGCTGGCCACCAGCACCAGGCGCTCTGTGAGCTCCGGGAAGTGGTAGGCGAACTGCATGGCGACACCACCGCCGAAGGAGTGGCCGATCACCGTGGCCCGGTCGAGCCCGAGTGCCACGAGCAGGTCTCGGACACCTGCGGCGTAGGCGCCAAGGGAGTAGTCGCCGTCGCGCGGTTTTGCGGACCGGCCGTGACCGAGCAGGTCCGGGGCGATCACGTGCGCACGCCGACCCAGTGCGGACAGGACCGGATTCCATGTCGAGGAGCTACCGGCCAGGCCGTGCAGCAGGACCACGATGGGGCCGCGGCTCTCGGCACCGGCCTCGAGGTAGGTCACCTGCTGCCCGTGCAACACGATCTCCCGCTGCACCGCGTCGACGTCGGGACCGACGACATCGGTCGTGGCGACGGCCCCGGCGAGATCATCCGGTGTGCACAGGGTTTCGCTCATAGCTGGGGGTCCCCGCTGCGTTGCTTCCCAAGCAACTTCCGTGGTGTGAGCACGCGCACGGCCGGCCTCGCCGAGGTGGCCGGAGTGGCGGCACAGCTGCAGGCGATGACGCGCGTCGGCGCGGTGATCGTTTAAACATTGTGGGACGCGTGTCTCGATGGGTTGGTCATACCGAGCCCGTCGCCTAACGTCTGGTTTCGTAGGCCAGGGCTCCACAGCGAGCGGCTATGGCAACGGGCCTCCAGCGCACACGATTCACCGGAGAATGTCATCCCGCCGACAGATGTCCCGCGCACATTTCTGACAGGTCGTGGACATCGCCGGTCGCTGACCCAAGTTCACCAAGGAGCACGATGGCACAGACAACCAATTCACCGTCCACTGCGAGACGCCGCACCCGCGCCGCCGTCGAGGACGACTCCACCGGAAATGGTCCGCGGGGCGAGCAGGGCCCACGGGGCCAGCAAGGCCTGCCCGGTAAGCCCGGCAAGGCCGGCAAGCCCGGCGAAGGGGGACCCCGCGGCGAGAAGGGTCTCGCCGGCGACAAGGGCGAGCGCGGTGAGCAGGGTCTCGTCGGTGAGCAGGGCCAGGCCGGCGAGAAGGGCCTCCCCGGCGACAAGGGCGAGCAGGGTCTGCGCGGTGAGAAGGGCGAAACCGGCGAGCAGGGTCTGCGGGGCGAGAAGGGCGAGAAGGGCGAACCCGGCGAGCAGGGTCCTGCGGGCGAGCGCGGTGAGCAGGGTCTCGCGGGCGAGCAGGGACCGATCGGTGAGCAAGGTCCGGTTGGCGCACAGGGTCCGGCCGGTGAGCAGGGTCCGGCCGGCGAGCCGGGACCGGCCGGCCCGCCCGGGCCCCAGGGCGAGCCCGGCCCGCAGGGACAACCGGGACCGCAGGGACAACCGGGACCGCAGGGACAACCGGGACCGCAGGGACACCCGGGACCACAGGGATCGCCGGGACCGCAGGGTCAGCAGGGTTGGGCGCCCGAGACCGGCAACCGGCCGCGGCCGGTTGCGGAATGGGCCAAGCCTGCCGCAGCCAGCGCCGCACCCGGCATCGAATCCATTGTCGGGGCGATGTTCTGGCCGGTGCAGGTGTTCGCGTCGGCCTACGGCGACATCATCAAGGCGCAGCAGCAGACCTGGGCCGCCCTGATCAGTGCCGCTCGCGGAACCCGCTAGTCCCGCCAGTGCGTACTGATATCCGCTCCATCCAGTCCGGCGGGCGCTCCTGAGATCGGGGGCGCCGGTCGGCGTGCGCAGGGGACCGTCCCGGCGCCGATCAGTCGGACACCACGATCCAGACATCGAGTTCCTCGTCGTACCGGACGAGACCGTGACGTTCGAACGCGGTGAGCCAGCCCGTCATCGGCCACCAGCCCCAGCGTCGGTGGAAGATCGCCGCGTTGCGCATGATGTCGTGGAGGTGCTCATAGGGTGGGTCGCTGACGGGTGGAACTGATGGAATGCCGTCGCCCCGCCGATCCAGCGGACGCTCGACGTCCGCGGCGCGGGCGACCTGCCCGAAGTCGGTGTCCTCGCCGCCGTATCCCATGTAGTCCTCGCAGAACCCGCCGAGTTCCCGCCACAGAGGGGCGGCGACGGCGAAGGACAGCGACCAGAAGAGCGTGTGGTCCCGGGAGTCGATCACTTCTCCGTCGGCCGGGGACGGACGGCCCGGGATGGGGATCGGCAGTGCCGGCGAGTGCGTCCGCCCGATAGCCCCCCGCCGGTCGTGGAGGCAGGTAGGCCACCGGACCGCACAGCAGGCTCCGCCGGCCTTGAGCGGCCGCATCGTGGTAGCGGGGTAGCAGACCGGATCCCGGGATGCAGTCGACGTCCAGGAAGACCAGCAGCTCCGCGCCGTGAGCAAGTGCCTCCACGGCTCCCGCGTTGCGTGCCGCCGCCAGTGGGAGACCGCGTGCCGTCGTCGGCCGATGGACCACGGTCGTGGGAAACGGGTTCGGCTCGAGTGCGCGCTCGACAGCGGGGTCGTCGATGGCGACGACGACCCAGTGGTCCGGGCGCGACCCGCCGGCGAGGCCGTGCTGTTGCCGGGTCAGATGGTCGTGCCGCCCGCAGACGACCGTGATCACCGCGGTGCGCACTACGAGTACCGGAGAGCGACGCTCTCGATGAACCGGGCCGCCCGGTCGGCCCCGTCGCCGGGGCACCATGCCGACCACAGTGACCCGTCAGCTGCGGCGGCCTCGTCCAGCAACGCGGGCCATGCCGATGGCACGGGCCAGCGGGTACGCACGACGGCGAGTCCGGCGCGTTCGAGAGTGGCGGCGGTGGCGCGTTGCTCGTGGTGCGGTCGGTCCTGCGGGATCACGAGTGCCGGTGTCCGGGCGGCCGCCACCTCGGCGAGTGCGTTCTGGCCGGCGTGGGTGACGACGACGTCGGCGGCACACAGCGTCGACCACGGATCGGCGGTCCAGGTACCCGCACCGCCGCCGAGGAGGTCCCACTGCCAGGTCGGTGTCGCAGCGACGGTGGCAGCGATCTGGCCGTCGTCGATGTCGGTGCCCCCGGCACCGAGAAGCAGCGCGGCACGCCGACGACCTGGGCCGGACGGCCCATCGGCGCGGACTCCGATCCGCGCGTCGAATCTGGAGAACGCGGATGCGAAGCACGTCTTGTCGATCCAGTGCTGCGGCCACGCGCGGGATGTCATCGCGGCCGGCCAGCAGGCGAGCAACGCCTCCGCGAGGTCGTAGCCGAGCCGGTGGGCCCGGTCGGTGCGGTCGCCCTGCATAGCGACGCCGACAACCGGCACGCCCAACAAGCGGCACAACATGCTCACCTCGACGGAGACGTCGACGACCATGACGGCCGGCGCACTCCGTTCGATCCACGCGGCGATGCGTGGCCATCCGGTTCCGCAAGCCCAGGTGCCGGGGAGGGGCCCAGTGCAGCGTCCCACCGGCGGTGGGGTCGCCCGCACCGGCTCGTCGTCGTCGTCGCGCGGCAGCTCGACCCACGAGGTGCGTCCGCCCGATCCCCGCCGTCCGATGCCCCGCCGTTCGTTGCTTCGTGGAGCCGGGCGGAGGTCAGGATCGTCATCGGGCCGGACAGCCGTTCGGCAATGCACTGGGCACGTTGGAGGTGGCCACGTCCCTGGTGGTGGGCGTAGTAGCCGACCACGGTGGGCCGGTCATCGGATCTTGTCGCGGTAGAGGTGGAGGTAGTCGTCCACCATGCGGTCGTGGGCCCAGTCCCGTTGGGCGCTGGCCCGCGCCGCGGCTCGCGGCAGCGAGACGACCACGGGGACGACCTCCGCGAGAGCGGCCGCGTCGCCGACCGGCACGAGTCGGCCGGTCCATTCGTCGACGAGTTCCGGGAGCGCCCCGACGGCGAAGCCGGCCACCGGTGTACCGCAGGCCATGGCTTCGGCGACGACCAGCCCGTAGGGCTCGTCCCAGCACGATGTCACCAGCATCGCGCTCGCCACCGACACCACGTCCCGCAATTGCACCTGGGGCAGATGGCCCAGGTACCGGATCGCGCCGCCGAGCCGCGGGGTTGCACCTGCTCCCGCCAGTAGTCCCGGTCCGCGATGGGGCCGGCGATGCACCAACTCCCGGCCGGCGATGCGCGCCGCCTCGATCGCGAGATGGGTGCCCTTCTCCGGCACGATCCGGCCCGCCCAGACCACGTGGTCCGCCGCCGGGTCCGACCGACCAACGGTCCAGGTCGATCCCGTTGCGGACGACGACGGCGTCGGGGACGAGGTGGCGCCAAGCGGCCGCGGTGTGCGCGCTGACGGCAGCGAAGACGACGGTTCTCCTGCCCGGGTCCGGATGGCCGATTCCAGCCACGGGGTGGGCGGCGTGTGCAGGGTGGTCACGATCGGGGTGCGCACGGCCGGGGCCATGGCGATCGGCAGGTAGTGGAGGCTGTTGTTGTGGATCACATCGAATCGAGCCGGGTGGTCCCCCAGCTCCAGCATCAGCGCGAGATAGGCGTGGTGCTCGGCCAACCACCACTCCGCACTCATCGACACATCGGCGCTGGCGGCAGCACTGATCGCCATGGTGTCCACGGGGAGGTAGCTCGATCCGGGAGCTCGGGATCAGAGCCGGGGCGGCGAACACGGCCACGTCATGCCCACGCCGACCGAGTGCTCGGGCCAGGTACCACGTATGTGACTCCAGACCACCCGCGAACGGCTCCCGGATCGGGAAGCGTGCTGACGCGATGATCGCGATCCTGATCAAGTCGGCCACGTCAACACACCTGCGTAGGCGCGACGGTGAGCCACGGCGACCGCCATCCGCTCCGCACGCCGTCGCGCAGCCGCTCGCCAGCCAGTACGGCCGTTGTGCGGTAGCCGCCCGCACGGCCGTCCGCAGGGACGCGGCGTCGAGGCCCGCACGCTCGTTGTGACCGTAGGTGAAGCACGGTCGCTGCTGGGCGTAGAACCCGCAGTCCGGCGCGACGACCATCGTGCCCAGGTCGTGACAGGCCTCCGACCAGCCGGAATGAGTACCGAAGCGGTAGGGCAACACCGACACGTCGATCTCGTCACGCAGGTAGGTCCACAGCTCGTCGTCGGTGAAGAAGTCGTGCACCCGCAGCTGCAGGCGACCGGCGCGGTTCGCGTATTCGAGCTGGTCGACCAGGTTCCGGTCGTGGTGCCGACCACCAGGATCCAGCACCTCGGTGTGCACATCGACCCGCAACACCGATCCCGGGTAGCTCGGCGACGACGCGATCGAGGACGTCGAGCACCGGTTGGCAGTCCATGTTGGACCGCAGGCTCTTGAGGTGGACGCCGACGACGAACCCGTCCCGAACCTTCCGCGGCCCTTCCACGAGATTCAGCGGGACGACGTGTGGATGGGGAAGGACCTGCGCCGTGCGGCCCCATCGCTGGGCGATCACGGCCGCCGCCCCAGGCGTCACCGTGATCAGATGATCGGCTGCGGGCACCAGAACGTCGAGGTGCGCATCGTGGGCCCTCCGATCGGGGTGATGGGGGTTGCGCAGGTCGTGCACGGTGTAGACCAGCGGCTTGCCGTGCTCCCGCAAGGCCCGCACCACGTCGGTCAAGCTCTCCACGGTCTGCGCGTCGAAGCCGAAATGCACATGGAACAGGTCGAACGAGGCATGGTTCCGCAGGATCCACGCCGGATCGAGCATGGCCGGTGGCCACCACACCGACTGGTCGCTCGGAGCGCCGCAGGGTCGTGGATCGACAAGCCGCCGAACGCCGTCCTCGCCGTCCGGGGCGGTGAGGTGGCGCACGTAGACATGGTTCGCCGGGACCGACGCCACGGTGATCACACCGTTACGGACCGCGGGCGAAGACAGCTGGACCAACCGCTTACGACTTTCTCGTGGACAGGAGGTGTGGGAGTGCTCGCGCAGCCGTGGGTCTGCGCTGGATCAGCTGGCCGGGATCACGCACTGGACGACACGCAGCCGATGCTGAGCATCCGCGGCGGCCAGTGGGGTGGCCGGTGACGGCGTGACCTCACCTTCGCGTTGTTACTGGTCATGGTCGACTCCTCGGGTCAGTCCTCGGTGGCCGGAGAACGGGTTCGAACGCGCAGGAGACGGTCGGTTTCGGCCGCTCGGGGCGGCGGCTGGGTACAGCCCCTTCCGGATGCCTGCACGTCCTTCGGCTGGTACCCGCCAGTTGCGGCATACCCCCGTAGCGACGTCTAAACCTCGGTGGCACACACGCACTCGACCCACCTCGAGTCGACGGCCGCCCTCGACCGACCGCACCGGCGACGCCCAGGGGTCTGGCCGGCACTACGACGGCCTCTGGGCCCGAGACACCGCGACGCTTTCAGGCCATCCGCCCGGAGCTGGGTTAGAACACCGCTCGGCGGGCATCCCGTTGGGTGGGCAACCGTTCCGGTCGCCGCTCGCCCCCCGATCCACTCGAGCTCATGGAGATTCCAGGATGTTCATGCACGTACAACGCTTGATCAACGAGATTGTGCCCGACGAGCCCGACCCGGCCGCGGCGAATGCTCTGCAGGAGGGCCTCGGCGGCCAGTTCGGCGAGATGCGCACGATGATGCAGTACCTGTTTCAGGCGTTCAACTTCCGCGGCGCCGCAGCCAAGCCCTATCGTGACCTGCTCTACGGGGTGGGTACTGAGGAGATCAGCCATGTCGAGCTGATCGCCACGACGATTGCTCGGCTCACCGACGGCTCTCCGCAGTACCAAGGATCGGCCAAGAAGCCGGTCGACGAACCCGGCAAGGGTGGGGCGATTCCGTTGGCCAGCGCGCTGAGCGCGGGCAACATCCACCACTATCTCGTCGGAGCTCAGGGTGCGCTGCCCGTGGATGCGGCGGGCAACCCGTGGTCGGGTTCCTACGTGTACAACAGCGGGAACCTGGTGCTCGACCTGCTGTACAACCTGATGCTCGAGTCGACCGGCCGGTTGCAGAAGTGTCGTATCTATGAGATGACCAAGAACAAGACCGCGCGTTCGACGATCGCCTATCTGATCGTCCGTGACCAGGCTCATGAGAACGCGTATGCGAAGGCGTTGGAGAGCCTGGGCGTCAATTGGGGTGCGGCGCTGCCGATTCCCAAGACCGACGCCGAGCGGTTCCCGGAGGTGAAGAAGCTTCTCGGTCAGGGATTGCACCTCAAGCAGTACACCTTCAGCCTCGACAATCTGTCGGAGGCGGGCAAGATCTACCGAGGTTCGGCGCCGGCGTCGGGCAACGGTGGAACACTGAGCACCGAGCAGATGCCCACTGGTTTCCCGATGGACATAGCGGTGGAACGGCCCGAGGAGTTCGCACCGGGTCTCGATCCCGATCTGCTCAAGCTCGTGCAGGCGACCGCCGAACTGGAGTTGGAACTGGCCGACGAGCCCGCCAAGGCTTCGTCGAAGAAGTAGTCGCGACGGTCGGGCGGTCGCCGCAACCGCCCGACCACCGCTGCTCGGCGGTGGCTGGAGCCCGTCACTCCTTCGGCTCCCGTGACTCCTTCGGCTATCGAAGCGGTGGCCCTGACGTGGCGGGCATGTCCGGGGCCAGCTGGCGGCCCGGTTGGTGCCGATCCTGGGTGCGGGTTTCGGCGCGGGCTGCGAAGTAGTCGCCGCCCTTGCGGGCGGGGTCGTCGGTGCCCCACTCCCGTTTCCGGGGCAGCCGCTGCATCCTGGGAATGTGCTTGCGGCAGTGGATGTAGGCCTCGTGGACGTCGACCAGCACCCAGCGCTCGGCCCGTCGACCGCGCACCCCCTCCCGGTCGTGGTGCTGCTGAGGGTCGTGGCCCGGATGCTGCCCGCGGAAGGTGTCCTCGTCGAGGATCCGGGCCCGACCATTGACGTGTAAGCCGATCAGGTCCTCCACGAAGTCGATCATCAGTAGCCCGATCTGCGGGTTCTCGGCGATGTTGCCGAGACTGGCCATGACGCCGTTGCCGCGGTACTCGGGGTAGGCCAGCGTGTAGTCGTCGAGCACGAGCAGGAAACCCGGCGGGCCGGCGCGCAACGATGCGTCACACTCGCCGCGTCCGTCGGAGGTGGCAATGAACAGCATTTCCATCCGTCCGACGAACTCGATCATGGACGGGAGCAGCCGGTCGCGGACTTGGTCGGCGTAGAAACGCCGAGCTCGCTCCTCGGTGCCGAAGGTGGCCTGCAACAGGTGCTCGCCGTCTGAGCCCGGGGCGGCGAGCGGAGTAGCGCTGGGTGGAGCAGGCACCGCCGTCGGTGTCGGCGTCGGTGTGGACCGGCGGTCGAGCCGCCTCGGTAGCGGAGATCCCCAATACCGTGGGTGAAGTCTGTGCAGGGCTGGCACGTGGGACGTCACAGGGACACGGTGTCATCAATTGACAGCAAAATGTAACCAGTAGATGCGGAGTACCTTGCGCTTCCTACCGGTTCGGTGACGTGCGGTAACAGAGCGTGGTCAGATTGGCCCCGAATGGACGGTTGACGAACCTCGCAGCAGTCCCTTCGGTGCGATGCCGCGAACCTCGGTTCCTGTTTGCGAGCATGCTATCGCCCATGGACCAGGGGGCAGGCCGCGCCGCGTTCGGGGCCGATCGCGGGCTGTTCGACGTCCCGTCCGACGTCGCGTACTTCAACACGGCAAACCTGTCGCCGCATCTGCACGCCGTACGGGAGGCGGGCGAGGCGGCGGTGCGCAGGCGGGGCAGGCCGTGGACGATCTCGGCGCAGGACTGGTTCAGCGATGTGGAGTGGCTGCGGGGCCTGTTCGGCGACCTCGTCGGGGCATCCGCTGACGGTGTCGCGCTGGTGCCGGCGACCAGCTACGGCTTCGCCGTGGCGGCCCGCAACCTCGGCGTGGGGCCCGGCGACCGCATCCTGGTACTGGCCGCGGAGTATCCCTCGGGCGTGTACACGTGGCGGGCCACGGGCGCACGGTTGGTCACCGTCGATCGCGGAGCAGGCCGGTCCTGGACGGAGGCGATCCTCGACGTCCTGGACGAGCGGATCACGGTGGTGAGCGTGCCGAACGTGCACTGGACCGACGGGGCCGTGATCGACCTTGTGGCCGTCGCCGCCCGCAGCCACGCGGTCGGAGCGCGGTTGGTGATCGACGGAAGCCAGTCCGTCGGGGCGATGCCGCTGGACGTCGCCGCGCTGCGGCCCGACTTCGTGGTGACGGTGGGGTACAAGTGGCTGCTGGGCCCGTTCGGTGTCGGCTACCTCTACGTAGCCGAGGAGCATCGCGAGGGCGAGCCGGTCGAGCAGAACTGGATCAACCGCGCCGGGTCCGAGGAATTCGCCCGGCTGGTGGACTACCGCGACGAGTACCAACCGGGCGCCCGCCGGTTCGACGTCGGCCAACGCACCAAGTTCGAGCTGGTGCCGATGGCCGTCGCCGCGCTGGAACAGATCACCGCGTGGGGCGTCGACACCGTGGCCGAGACCCTCGCCCCTGTCACCGCCGCCATCGCGGCCCGCACGGCAGAGCTCGGTCTCGACGCGGTCCCGCCCGAGCAGCGCGGTCCCCACATGCTCGGCATCACGGTTCCCGACGAGCTCCGCGACACCGTCCTGCCCGCACTGACCCGCGCCAACTGCTTCGCTGCCGTCCGAGGACGGGCCTTGCGGATCGCCCCGCACCTGCACATCACCGACCGGGACGTCGACTGCCTCGTCCACGTGCTGGAGGGCGAGATGACAGCCCGGCGGTGACCGGGTAGGCGAAAGCGGACCCGAGGTCCGGCCAGAAATCATCATGGGCGCCACGTTGTGTCCCACACCCTGGAAGGTGCTCGTGATCGCGGCCGGAGGTTGACAAGAGACAACCCACATCCTTGCTGCCCAGGAGCACCTTCCAGCTGTTCGACACACCGTCCGCGCCGGCTGCCGTAAAAGCACCGGGTTTGCTCGCCTCGAATTGTGGGCGCCCTGTTTACGCGGTTCACTGTGCGTCTCTCGCGTCATTGTCGAAGGGAAGCCCGGATGAATCGTCTCGCCCGCCGCGCCGGTCTTGCGCTGGGCCTGGTCATTGCACTGGCGTCGGCCGCGTGCGGCAGCGATTCCGGTGGTGGCGGTGATGCCGCCGGCGGCCCGAAGCGGATCACGGTGTGGACCGGGGACACGCTCCCGGACCGCGTGGACGCGACGAAGCGGATTGTCGAACGGTTCACTGCCGCGACCGGGATCCAGGTGGAGCTGGTCGGTGTGGACGAGGACCAGTTCAACCAGACCCTGACGTCGGCGGCTGCGGCTGGGGAACTGCCCGACGTGATCGGCTCGCAGCCGCTCGCCTCGGTGCGCACACTCTCCAGCAACGGGCTGGTGGACACGGCCGCAACCGCCCAGGTGGTGGAGGCGCTCGGAGCGGACACCTTCGACCAGCGGGCGTTGGAGCTCACCAGGGACGGAGACGCCCAACTCGCGGTGCCCAGCGACGCATGGGCGCAGCTGCTCTTCTACCGCAAGGACCTGTTCGACGCGGCCGGGTTGCCCGCCCCGACCAGCTATGACGCTATCCTGAACGCGGCTCGCACGCTGAACAAGCCTGGGCTGGCCGGCTTCGCCGGGGCCACCGCGGCGGGTGACGCATTCACCCAGCAGACCTTCGAACACGTCGCACTGGCCAACGGGTGCGAGATGGTCGACCCGGCCGGGGCGATCACCATCGCCGGGCCGCCCTGCGTCACGGCGTTCACCTTCTACCGGGACCTGATCACCAACTACTCGGTGCCGGGCGCGCAGGACGTGGACACCGTGCGCGCCACCTACTTCGCCGGACAGACAGCCATGATCATCTGGTCGACGTTCCTGCTCGACGAGCTGGCCGGCCTGCGCAACGACGCGCTGCCCAGCTGCGAAGAGTGCCGGGCCGATCCGCGGTTCCTGGCCCGCAACACCGGGATCGTCACCAGCCTCCAGGGTCCCGACGGCACCGAACCCGCGCAGTTCGGTGAGGTCAGCTCGTGGACGATCCCGGTCGACGCCGACGTCGAATCAGCCAAGCGGTTCGTCCAGTTCATGCTTTCCGATGGCTACGTGGACTGGCTGGCCATCGCACCCGAGGGCAAGTTCCCGGTTCGCCAGGGGCCGGCTCCTGGCAGCACGGAGTATGTCGAGAAGTGGCAGACGTTGCCGGTGGGTGTGGACACCGAAGCACCACTGAGCGAGGTCTACGGACCGGAGGTGTTGACTGCGCTGCAGGCCGGGCCGAAGGCGTTCACCCGTTGGGGCATCACGCAGGGACAGGGTGATCTGATCGGTGCGTCGCTCGGTGAGCTACCGGTCGCGGCGGCGGTGGCCGGAGTCACCGGCGGCGGTGTGGAACCGCAGGCTGGTGCGGAGGAGGCCGCCGGGAAGCTGCGTGCGATCCAGGACACCTTGCGGTGAGCACCGGGACCGGGGTCGGGACGCCCGCGACCTCCCCGGAGCCGACCGGAACCGAACCGGCTCCCAGCCGCAGCCGGGGTGCGATGGCCCGGGCCGATGCCCGCGCCGGGCTTGCTCTGATCTCACCCACGTTGATCATCGTGCTGGTCATGGTGGTGCTGCCGATCCTGTGGACCGTACTGCTGGCCTTCCAGCGGCTGAGGCTGCTGAACCTGCGTACCTCCGGCCTGTTCGGCAGCTTCACCCTGGCCAACTTCGACAAGGTGTTCGGCTCGTCGGCATTCTGGGGCTCGCTGGGCACCACGCTGGTCTATTCGGTACTGGGGACGGCCGGTGCGATCGGGGTCGGGCTGCTCGCCGCGATGGCGCTACGCCGCCCGTTCCGGGGCCGCAATCTGGTGCGAGCGGCCATGCTGCTGCCCTACGTGGCCCCGGTCGTGGCGGTCACGTTCGTGTGGAAGACGATGCTCAACCCGCAGTTCGGGGTGACGAACTACTGGGGCACCCGGCTGCTCGGGTGGGACGAGCCGATCGCGTTCTTCAGTGAAGGCCGCCCGGTCTCGCTGTTCGGCTGGGAGCTGGGCATCCCGACCGCGCTGCTCGCGGTCATCCTGTTCGAGGCGTGGCGCTCGTTCCCGTTCGCCTTCCTCTTCCTCACCGCCCGGTTACAGGCCGTGCCCGCCACCCTGGAAGAGGCCGCGCGGATGGACGGCGCGACCGTCTCGCAGCGATTCCGCTACATCCTGCTGCCACAGCTGCTACCCACCATCGCGGTGCTCGGGGTGCTGCGGTTCATCTGGACGTTCAACAGCTTCGACGACATCTACCTGCTCACCGGAGGCGGGGCCGGCACCGAGGTGATCAGCGTGTCGGTGTTCAACACGCTGACCGCGGGCGGCGACATCGGTGGCGCCGCAGCGCAGGCGTTGGCGCTGGCCGCGGTGCTTGCGGTGTTCGTCGGGTTGTACCTGTGGAAGCTGGCACCCCGTGAGGAGCAGTCCTGATGGCCGCGCCGACGAGGCCGACGCCGGCGGCACGGCCCTCGACCGACGAGACTCGGGCAACGGCGACGTGGAGCCGGGACCGGCTCGAGAACCGCTTGTTCGCGGTGTTGAGGGTGTTGGTGATCGCCGGCCTGCTGCTGGTGACGTTGTTCCCCTTCTACTACTCGGTGCTTCTGTCGCTGCGGCCGTTGGACGCGGTGCTGCAGGACCCGGGCGCGCTGCTGCCGACTGCCGTGGATCTCGGCAGCTACGCCAGCGTGCTCGCCTCGGCCGCCAACGGCGGCCAGGGCTTCGGGGTGTTCATGCGGAACAGCGGCCTCGTCGCGCTGGCGACGGTGCTGCTCACCCTGGCCGTCGCGCTGCCCGGCGCCTACGCCGTGAGCCGGCTGCGGTTCTTCGGACATCGCCAGATCAGCGTGCTGTTCCTGGCCGTCTACCTGTTCCCGGCCATCCTGCTCGCGGTACCGCTGTTCGTGTTCTTCACCCGGATCGGGCTGCGCGGCTCCCTGGTCGGGCTGGGCATCGTGTACGTCTCCCAGATCGTCGCGGTATCGATCTACATGCTGCGCAACTACTTCGACACGGTGCCGGTGAGCCTGGAGGAGGCTGCCGCGATCGACGGCTGCAGCAGGCTGGGAGTCCTCTGGCGGATCAGCCTGCCGCTGGCCAAGCCGGCGATCATCGCGAATGCTCTGTTCATTTTCATGATCGCGTGGAACGAGTTCCTGTTCGCGCTGCTGTTCCTGGTCGAGGAGCGGGACCGATGGACGGTCTCGCTCGGTATCTCCCAGCTCGCCGGCAGCATCGAGGTGCCGGAGACGGTGCTGATGGCCGGCTCGGTGATCGTGACCTTGCCGATCGTCATCCTGTTCTTCGCGTCCGAGCGGCTGCTGACCGAGGGCCTGACGGCCGGCGCGGAGAAAGGGTGATCGGGTAGGCACCCGACCCCAGTCGTCCTGCTCGCCGCCTCCGGTCGTTCGGCTACCGGCCGGGAAGTGCGAGTCTGTCACGGCGTGGCGACACTTCATGGAGGCTTGGCCGGAGTTTCGTGGTGTCTTGCGTCCGAGGGAAGCTGTAGCTAGGATTGTAGATATCCCGGATGGTCGGGGTGAGGTCTCCATCTCCGGGGTTGCATCGCCGCCGTGTCGTCGATACCGGAAGGAGTGGCTAGCGATGCTGATGCGCACTGACCCGTTCCGTGAGCTGGACCGGTTGACCCAGCAGGTGTTCGGCGCCCCGGCAACGGGGTCCTGGTCTCGGCCCACCGCGATGCCGATGGACGCCTACCGCGCCGGTGACCGGTTCGTCGTCGCCTTCGATCTGCCCGGGGTCGATCCCGACGGGATCGATCTGGATGTGGAGCGCAATGTGTTGACGGTGAAGGCGGAGCGGCGCCCGCCGGTCGTGGGTGATGACGTGGAGATGCAGGTCGCCGAACGCCCGCTGGGTGTGTTCTCCCGCCAGTTGTTCCTGGGTGACACCCTCGACGCCGAGCACATCGACGCCAGCTATGAAGCGGGGGTGTTGACTCTGCGGATTCCGATCGCGGAGCGGGCCAAGCCGCGCAAGATCGCGGTGAGCAGTGCCGACAGCGATCACAAGCAGATCAGCAGCTGACCCTGCTCCGCGGGTCGCGGGCGGACCATGAGTGACCGCCCGCGACCCGCAGTGGAGGTGAGAACGTGGCGCACGGGGTGAGCCAGCTCGATGACGAGAACTATCCGGCGGTCACGATGGGGCAGGCGGCCGAGCTGCTGCAGGTTCAACCGGCGTTCCTGCGCCACCTCGATGCTGCCGGGGTGCTGCATCTGGAACGCTCCGGTGGCGGGCATCGCCGCTTCTCCCGACTGCAGCTGGAGATCGCGGCCCGGGTACGGCAGCTGTCCGACGAGGGGATTCCGCTCGAAGCAGCCGCACGCATCGTGGCACTCCAGGACGAACTGCGTGCCGCACACGCCCGGATCGCCCAACTCGAAGCCCAACTGGCCGAGCAGTAAACGTTCTGACCAGCAACTCAAAAGCGCGCGAGGAGGTGTTCGGCGAATTCGGTATTGGTCACGAGGGACTGGATGTAGCCACCTCGGATAGCAGCATGGGCGGCGCAGACCTTCTCGACGCCGTACGCTATCCCGATGACGTCGGGAACTCTCCGGAGCTGGGCTGCGCTGATGCCGACGATTCGCTCGCCGAGTGGTGTCTCGGTCGCCCGTCCTTCGCCGTCGAGGAGTACGCCAGAAAGATCGGCTTGCACGCCGCTGCGGCGCAGAAGCTCCCGCTCCGGTGGGCTGAGTGCGTCATGCAGAGTCGAGCTGGGGGGATTCCATCCACCGATCCCGACAACCGCCTTCGTGACGCTGTCGAAGGAGGAGAAGGCGCGCGCGAACTGCTCCTGTCGACGTAGTCCGCGCGCAGCTGCAGGATCGCTGACAATCATCGGTGCATAGAAGACAAATGCCTCGGCGTGGGCGCGGTGAGCAACGTCGCGAACAAGCTCGGTACCGCTGACCTCGACGTCCGGCCGATTGAGGACGCCAGTCAATTGAACAACCTGCTTGACTTTCAGGTTGTCAAGACTGTTTGCCATGGCGAGAACCGTGCGCGCCCATCCGATACCCAGGACATCATCTGGGCCCGCGATCTCTCTCAGCAGGTCGGCAGCACCGACACCGAGTTGTTCACGAACGAGATGATCGTCGTGCTGAGAGGTGTTCACGACGCGCCCACGACGCAGACCGAAATGCCGGCAAAGCTGCTCACCGAGCTCGACATTCACCGAGCCCGGGCTACTGATGGTGATCGTCACGAGACCACTCGCGCGAGCCAGTATCAAGAAGCTGGGCGACCTTGAAGCGGCTGATGCCCAGTTCCTCCGCGATCTGGATCTTCGAGCGGTTCTCGAAGTAGTAGCGCCGTGCCGCCCGAGCCACCATGACCGATTCGACCAGCCCCAAGAGCCGACCTGCTCTCATCTGAGCTCCATCAACTTCTGGCTCGTCAAACGAGCACGCTTGACTGCGAGCGTATCATTTGAGCCATTCGGCAACAAGCTGCTCATCTGAGATATGAAGGCGGGTTCAATGACGAAGATGCAGGTCAGCGTCCTACGCGGGGTTGGAGTCGTCGACGTCGAGGAGCGTCCGATGCCGGAACCGGCGGCTGACGAGGTGCTCGTCAAGATCCGGTCCGTCGGGGTTTGCGGATCCGACGTGCACTACTACGAGCACGGCCGAATCGGACCCTACGTGGTGAACTCCCCCTTGATCCTCGGCCACGAGGCCGGCGGGGTCATCGCCGCGATCGGTGCCGACGTCACCTCGCTCCGGGAAGGACAACGGGTCTCGATCGAACCCGGTGTGCCCTGCCGCGACTGCACCCAATGCCGCGCAGGCCGCTACAACCTCTGTCCCGAGGTGAAGTTCTTCGCGACGCCGCCCCACGACGGGGCATTCAGCCAATACGTCGCGATGCCCGCTAGCTTCGTCTATCCCGTACCGGACACCATCAGCGACGACGCAGCGGGCTTGCTGGAGCCGCTCTCCGTCGGGGTGTGGGCCTGCCGGCGGGCCCACATCGCCCCCGGCGACACCGTGCTCGTCACCGGCGCAGGCCCGATCGGACTGCTGGCCGCCCAGACCGCACGAGCCTATGGAGCGGACACCGTCATCATCACCGACATCAATCCGCACCGACTCGCATTGGCCGAACGACTTGGCCTGAGCACCCTCAACGTCGCCGACAACCCCCTGGCCGACGCCGGACTCCAGCCCAGTGTCCTGCTGGAGTGCTCCGGCAATGCTCGCGCCACCTGGGACGCCGTTTCCAGCGTCGCCCGCGCCGGAACCGTTGTACTGGTTGGCATGGGCGGAGACGAGGTGCGGCTCCCACTCTCCTACCTGCAGGATCGGGAACTGGTCATCACCGGCGCCTTCCGCTACGCCAACACCTGGCCGACGGCGATCCAACTGGCAGCATCCGGACGCGTGAACCTCGATTCGATGGTTACCGGACACTACGGCCTGCACGACGTCGAGCAGGCATTGACCGCATCACGCTCCGATCCGAGCATGATCAAAGCAATGGTTACGCCAGAGGCAACGGAATGAGGTGACGTCCCGAAGCGAGGCACGCTCCCGCGGCCACGCATCCACTGACATCGATCACGCCTCCCGCCGCTGGAAAACGATCGGTACCGCCTACGTCGACGGGGTGACGATCAAGTGCGTGTCACTGCTCCGCGGACCCCGGCTGGGCCATTCGACGGTGCGCCGCGGCCTTCAGCTTGTCGGGAAGGACCTTGTTCGCGACGCCCTGCGCCTTGGTACCCACGCTCCCGGCTACCAGCTTGTCCTTGCCACCCATCAGGGCTTCGAAGCCCTGGGCGGCAACCTGTGCGGCGTCGTCCTTCGAGGACGCCCCGACCTTCGTGTCGTCCATGTCCGCGCGGTGGAAGAAGTTCGTGTCCGTCGGCCCGGGCATCAGCGAGGTGATGGTCAGGCCGGTGTCCTTCAGCTCGTTCGCCACGGCCTCGGTGAAGGACTGCAGGAACGACTTCGACGCGTTGTAGACGGCTTGGAAGGACCCCGGCATCGTCGACGCGATCGACGAGGTGATGAGAACCCGGCCCTCGTCGCGCACCGCCATGTCGCGCAGCAGCCGCTTCGCGAGACGGACGGTGGAGGTGATGTTGAGGTCGATGATCTCGATCTCGTCGTCGAGATCGGTGTCGAGGAATGCCCCACCCCGGCCGACTCCGGCGTTCAGCGCCGCCGCGTCCACCGGTCGTCCGGTGGCGGTGAGAGCGGAGTAGAGCGTCTCGACGCCGTCCGTGGTCCGCAGGTCGGCCCGTACCGTCCGGACGTCGGCGCCGGCGGCCGTGAGCTCGGCCGCGACGTCGTCGAGCCCGCGGTCCTCGGCGTTGATCACAAGGTCGAAGCCGTGCGCAGCGAACTGCTTGGCCAGCTCCCGGCCGATGCCGCTGGACGCGCCCGTCACGACGGCGAGCGGCTTGGTTTCGGTTCCCGTCATGCGTCCGGGCTACCCGTCGGCCGGCCGGCTACTCGCCCGGATCCACACGCCGTGTCACGTCTCGACCCGAGTCGAGCTGTCACCCACTGCGCGGACGACGCTTGGTTCCCTTCGCTGCCGGGTAGACGTCCTGTCACACCACGCATCCGCCCGCGACGCGCAACAGTTTGGAGCACATCATGGGGCTATTCGCCAAAGCACTCATCTTCGGAGCCGGTTACGCACTGGGCCACCCCCAGGGACGCCGACAGCTCGTCCAGCTCCGAGAGCAGGCGGGCCGGCTCGCCCGCAGTCCGCGGGTCGTTCGCGCGAGGGAGCACGCCTGGGACGTGGCCGGCGATCAGGCGCTGGCCGTGAAGAACCGCGTCGCCGGCGCCAAGTTCCGCCGCTCAGCGGACGGCGGCGAATCCTCGGCCGGCTCCTCCGGCGGACAGCACCGTCAGCCCTCCGACCCGCCGAGCACGCACGGTAGGGACACCGCCGCGGCCACTGCCGCAGCGGGGACCGCAGCCGCGGCGGATGGCGTGCGAGTCTCCCCGGCGCCCGATCAGCCGACGCCGCCAGTCCCACCCGTCGACCGGCCCTGATCAGCATTCCCGCAGCTACCCGGACCGGAGGAGTGCAGCATCGGCGAAGCGGCGAGAGGAGAATCGCCCCCATGGACGCACCGGCGGCGCAGCCACCTCACGCGGGCCAGGCGCGCCTGCGCCACCTGCAGCTGCGCCACCTCCAACAGGGGACGACGAGCGCGACAGCCCTCGCCTTCTACGACACCCTTGCGCCGGTCCGCATCGAGGAGATGATCGGGTCGTGGCGGGGGGAGGGGCTGAGTACCGGCCACCCCGTCGACGGTCTCCTCGAGAGGTTCCGCTGGCACGGGAAGCGCTTCGACAGCCCCGACGACGCCCACCCCCTCATCTTCCGTGCCGGTGGGGACCGGAAGGTGCCGATCAATCCGGCCTTCGTTCCGCTCCCGTGGTTGGTGCGGTATCAGTCGCTCCTTCGCGCACCTCTCGTTCCCACGCTCTTCGCGGTGGTCCGCCCGCTGCTGTCGACGCAGAAGCCGAAGGCGCGGCTCCGGCTCACGAGCTATCGCGGCGTCGTCACCGCCACGATGTCGTACGACGCCCTTCCCATCAGCGACGCGTTCCGCAAGGTCGACGACGACACGCTCGTCGGTGCGATGGATGCCCGCGGCCTGCAGATGCCGTTCATGTTCGCCCTGCGCCGCGAGCCGCGGACGAACAAGAACAGCTTCGGCCTCGAAACCGGTGCTCATGCCCCGTCCTGAACTGGGTACCCCGCTGTGTCGAGGTCCAGGTGGAGGCGCAATCGGACGGAGGAACGACATCGCCCAGAAGCTCGTGTGTGCCTGCCGTGACATGGGTATGCCACGGCAGGCAGGATCCGAGGAGAAGGGACACGACGTCGTGTCGATGGACTTTCGCTCCCTTTACCGTCATGGCTTTCTCCGGGTTGCGGCGAGTACGTTGCGGACCTCGATTGCTGACCCGCCCCGCAACGCCGAGTCGGTGTTGCGGGTGGCCCGCGAGTGCCAGGACGAGGGCGTGGCGTTGGTCGTGTTCCCCGAGCTGACCCTGACCGGCTACTCGATCGAGGACGTCGTGCTGCAGGACACGTTGCTCGACGCGGTCGGGGCGGCGTTGCTCGACGTCGTGGCCGGTTCGGTGGACCTGGTGCCGGTTCTCGTCGTCGGCGCCCCGCTGCGTTACCGGCACCGGATCTACAACTGCGCGGTCGTCGTGCATCGCGGGCGGGTGTTGGGTGTGGCTCCGAAGTCGTATCTGCCGATGTACCGCGAATTCTACGAACGGCGTCAGATCGCGCCCGGTGACGACGTGCGAGCAACGATTGCGGTCGGCGGGCAGACCGTCCCGTTCGGGCCTGATCTGCTCTTCGCGGCCGAGGACGTGCCGGGTTTCGTGTTGCATGTCGAGGTGTGTGAGGACATGTGGGTGCCGATCCCGCCGAGCGCCGAGGCCGCGCTGGCCGGGGCCACCGTCCTGGCCAACCTCTCCGGTAGCCCGATCACCGTGGGCCGCGCCGAGGAGCGGTGTCTGCTGTGCCGTTCCGCGTCATCTCGCTGCCTCGCTGCCTACGTCTACGCCGCAGCGGGTGAGGGCGAGTCGAGCACGGATCTGGCCTGGGACGGGCAGACCATGATTTGGGAGAACGGGGTGGGGTTGGCGCAGTCGGAGCGTTTCCCGAAGGGGGACCAGCGGTCGGTCGCCGACGTCGATCTCGACCTGCTGCGTGCCGAGCGGCTGCGGATGGGTACGTTCGACGACAACCGTCGCCATCATGCCTCGCGCACCGCGGAGTTCCGCTCGGTGCCGTTTCGGCTGGACCCGTCGGACGGGGATTTCGGTCTTCGTCGCTGCGTCGAGCGGTTCCCGTTCGTGCCCTCGGATGAGACGCGGCTGGAGCTGGACTGCTACGAGGCCTACAACATCCAGGTCTCGGGGCTCGAGCAGCGGTTGCGCGCGATCGGGCTCCCCAAGCTGGTGATCGGCGTGTCCGGCGGACTCGATTCCACTCATGCGTTGATCGTGGCGGCGCGGGCGATGGATCGGGAGGGGCGGCCGCGCAGCGACATCTTGGCGTTCACGCTTCCCGGTTTCGCCACCGGTGTGCGCACGAAGAACAACGCGATGCGACTGATGCGGGCGTTGGGGGTCACGTGGGAGGAGCTGGACATCACCGCGACTGCGCGGTTGATGTTGACCGAGTTGGGTCATCCGTTCTCCCGGGGTGAGCCGGTCTACGACGTGACCTTCGAGAATGTGCAGGCGGGTTTGCGCACGGATTACCTGTTCCGTGCGGCCAACCAGCGCGGCGGGATCGTGCTGGGTACCGGTGACCTTTCCGAGCTGGCGCTGGGCTGGTGTACCTACGGTGTGGGTGATCAGATGTCGCACTACAACGTCAACGGCGGCGTACCGAAAACGTTGATCCAGCACCTCATCCGGTGGGTGGTGTCCTCGGGGCAGTTCGACGACGAGGTGGGAGCTGTCCTGACCGATGTCCTGGACACCGAGATCACCCCCGAGTTGGTCCCGTCCGGAGAGGACGAGGAGGTGCAGAGCAGCGAGGCCAAGGTCGGTCCGTACTCGTTGCAGGATTTCACCCTGTTCCATGTCCTGCGTTACGGGTTCCGACCCTCCAAGATCGCTTTTTTGGCCTGGCACGCCTGGGGTGACCCGGAGCGCGGGGAATGGCCGCCGGGGTTCCCGGTGGATGAGCGGTTCGGTTACACGTTGTCGGAGATCCGGCACTGGCTCGAGGTCTTCGCGCAACGGTTCTTCGAGTTCAGCCAGTTCAAGCGGTCGGCGCTGCCCAACGGCCCCAAGGTGTCCGCGGGCGGGTCGTTGTCGCCGCGGGGCGACTGGCGAGCACCCTCGGACATGTCCGCGCGGATCTGGCTGGATGAGGTGCGGTCGATTCCGGAGCACCTCGCGTCGGGCACCGAGCGCGGGGACGGCGTCGTCGGTGCCCGGGTGTCGGTTGGTGACCGGGCATGAGCACCCGATCGGTGTCTGGAGTCGTGGACGAGGAGACCCGGCACCGGCGGGCGCAGCGGGTCGCCCAGCTGGCCATGGCCCGCGGGCGGACGATCGCGGTGGCCGAGTCCCTGACCGGGGGGATGATCGCGAGCGCGCTGGCGCAGGCGCAGCAGGCCAGCGAGTGGTTCCAAGGCTCGGTGGTGGCCTACTCGACGGCGGTCAAGCATGAGGTCCTCGATGTGCCGGCCGGTCCCGTGGTCAGCGCGGAGGCCGCCGGTGTGATGGCCGAGCGGGTGCGGGACCTGCTGATGGCCGACGTCTCCGTTGCGGTCACCGGCGCGGGCGGCCCGTCCGCTCAGGACGGCCACGAACCGGGCACCGTGTTCCTGGCTGTCCACGGCGGCGACCGCGAGCAGGTCAGGCGCCTTGATCTGCCCGGTGAGCCGGCGGCGGTCTGCGCTGCGGCAACGCTGAGCGCGTTGGACGCGCTCGTCGACGCGCTCGACCAATAGCGCTTCTCCGATGCGCGATGGCTGCGTGTTCGGATTGCCGGTTCGTGATCGGCGGCACGAAACCCGCAGCGAAACTGCGGAGCTCTGCGCATGCTGCGACCCGTATCGGGTATGTGGAAGTACGGCAGCAGGCAGATCTGTTGTCGACCAACGGGAAGGACCCGAACCGTGGGAACCGAAGACAAGATCGGCAATAAGGCAGAAGAGTTTCAGGGCAAGGCGAAGGAGACGGTCGGGAAGGCCACCGACGACGAAGAGCTTGAGGCCGAGGGTCAGACTGACCAGGCCAAGGGCAACGTCAAGCAGGCTGGTGAGAAAGTCAAGGACGCGTTCAAGAGCTGAACCTGGTGTTCTTCGTGGCGCCGCCCTTGTCGGCGGCACTGGGGAACCGGGAGTTGAGGTTGCTACTCGGCGATTTGTCGGTCCAGCCGGTCGAGCAGGTCTTCCAGCGCCTGTTCGAATTCCGGGGCGGCGTGGTCTTCGGACAGTTGCGCCTCGAGCCGCTGGATGTGGGGGAACTTGTCCAGATCGAGTTGCTGGTCGGCGCCCGGAACATCGGAGTTCCCTTCGTCCAGTGGTTCCTCGGCGGGCGAGGTCTGAGCACCGAGAAGGCTGGCCTCGAGCAGCAGGTGTCCGAGCAGGAAGCTGGAGAAGGATCGGTACGCCGCCACGGCGCGGGTGTCACTGAAGCCTCGCGAGATGAGTGTGGCGAGGAAATCCTCGACCACGCGCATGCTGCGCAACGGCGGCCGCAGCCACGGCGCAGCAGGGTGCCTTGTCGCGATCAAGGGGAAGACGTCCGGGTGTTCCCTCGCCAGCGCCCGGACACCGTGGGCGAGCCACTGCAGGTAGGCCTGCCAGCCGTCGCTGCTGCGCAGCTGCTCGTCATCGCGACGTAGGTGCAGCTCGGACACCATGCGGTCGACGATCCCCTCGAGCAGGTCCTCCCGGCCGTTGACGTAGCGGTAGAGAGACATCGCCTCGACCCCGAGCTCCTTGCCCAACCGGCGCATCGTCAACGCCGCAAGGCCGTTCTCGTCGACAAAGTCGATCGCGGATTCGATGATCCGCTCCCGGCTCAGAGTCTGGCGGCCCGGCGCGACGGAGCGTGCCTGCTCGTCCTGTTGATGCTCGTACACACCGCTCACGCTGCCTCCTCCGGTGGTCATCATCCCACCGACGGCGCCAGTCAGGAGCCGGGCTCGACCGAGAGGTTTTGCCTCAGCCTTACGGGGTAAGTCTTACATCGTAAGGTCGTCGAGCCGACGGAGATCTGTCACCGACCGGACACCCCGAATCGTCCGCCCGGCACACCGCTGGCCGGACATCCGTCCCCAACGAAGAGGAGCACCACTGATGATCACCCAAGACCAGCTGCGCGACGTCATCGGCGCGACCGCCTATGACCGCGACGGCGACAAGATCGGCACGATCGGGCACGTCTACTACGACGACGACACCGACCAGCCCAAGTGGCTGACCGTCAACACCGGGTTCTTCGGCACCAGCGAGAACTTCGTGCCGCTACAGGGCGCCGAGAACACCGAGGGTGGAAGCGTGACCGTCGCCTACGACAAGGCGACCATCAAGGACGCACCCAACGTCTCCGACGACGGCCGCCTCTCCCCGCAGGACGAGCAGCGCCTCTACCGCCACTACGGCCTCGACTACGACACGTTCGGCAACACCGACGTCGATGACCGCGGCGTGCTGGGTGACAGCGACACCAACGGGCGGCACGCCGAGCGGGACACCGATGGTTACGGGGTGTTCGACGACGACCAGCGCACCGCCGCCGGCCACGACACCTCCGGCCCGAACACCGACGCGGCGATGACCCGCTCGGAGGAACGGCTCAACGTCGGCACCGAGACCCGTGAGGCAGGCCGGGCGCGGTTGCGCAAGCACGTCGTCACCGAACAGCAGCAGGTCACCGTGCCCGTGTCCCACGAGGAGCTCCGGGTCGAACGCGAGCCGATCACCGACGCCAACCGCGGCGACGCCTACGACGGCCCCGCCATCTCCGAGGAGGAGCACGAGGTCACCCTCCGCGCCGAGCGGCCCGTGGTCAGCACCGAGACCGAGGCCGTCGAGCGGGTCAGGCTGGGCACCGAGACCGTACGCAGCGAGGAAACCGTCAGCGGCGACGTCCGCAAGGAAGAGATCGAGGTCGACGACGACCTCCGCGCCACCGACGCAAGCCGCGGCGACCGCCGCTAGTCACACGTCTCCTGCGCCCGCGGCTGATCAGGCTCTGGTCAGCCGCGGGCGTCTTGGGGTACACGGACAGCAGAACCGCAGGGCAGCGGCAACGAGAGACCACAACACTCACCGGATTGGTGGCCAGGTTGCTGCTTATCCCCATCAGCGATGCGCCGGAATCGGGTATCGCATGGACCGATTCAGCTCGTATTTGCCGGCAGCTCGCCGCCGGCACTCTCGCGAATATCTCGAAGGACGTCCGCTGCGATCTGTTGGCTGGCCTGCTGCTCCAAGGACGTTCAATTGCTGTCGGGACTGTCGCCCGGCCCGCATAGGCAGCTTGCTAGACCGCCAGCATCGTGCCGTCGCCGGTAGTGTTTCGGTTCAAGATCTCCTGCAACTGCTGCTTCCGGTATGGACCGTCGGCTGGCCCGTGGTCGAAGCCGCACTCCTTGGAGGGGCACCCTCTGCCTTGGAGGAGGCTGATACGCACGCAGCGGCTGGCTTCCCGTTGGAAGTCCCTGTCACCGCTTCGAGCGTGGGCGAACTGTCGCAGAATACCCAGGACGACGGCGTGGCGGTCTGACAAGTATTCCCAGCCATGAAGCCGCAACTTGTCCAGGTCCCAGGTCTCGCTGCACCAGGCGCAGATCACGGGGCAGGAATTACCGGATAGCACGTAGGCCAAACGCGATAGCGTGCACCAAACGAGCCCGTGCCGGACGGTGGGCTGTCATGAGCCGCCGGGTAACGAATTCGACCGATTGAAGACGTTCCCCGACCGACAGGGCCGAACCGGTCCCGCCCGGGCTGCGGACGAGCACCACGTCGGTCGGGCATCTGGCGCTGGACACGAAGGCGTACGCGGCGACGATCGCGGGAGGCCCCACCGGATGATCCGGTGGGGCCTCCATACGGCTGTGTCAGCCGGAGGTGCTGTGCCGGACGGTCCCGGCCGCGTCCCGGGTGCTGGCCTGAACGTCGTGAGTGGCTGAGCGGCCCTCGTCGACCACGATGGTGCCGGCGTCGGTGGCCGTTGATTTCACGGACTCGACTGCCTGCTGTGCGGGCTCTTCGGAGGTTGTCCTTCATATCGGTGGCCGCTTGCTTGGCCGCCTCGGCCAGCGGTTGGCCGAGCTCGGTGGCCTTGTCCTTGGCGTGGACGGCGAGCTGTTGTTCCTGGCGGCTGGCCGGAAGCAGCGATGAGATCAGCCAGCCGGCGCCGAAGGCGATCAGACCCGCCGCGAGCGGGTTTCCCCGCGTCCGACGTCGGGCCGCTGTGGGGCGTCCTGGACTGCGGCCGCCGCGGTGGACGCCGCATGGGACGCCGCGTCTGCGGCATTCGACGCGGCGCCGGGCACGGACGTGGTCATGCGGTTCCTCCTCGTTGGCCCTTGAGGGCGTCCGGGACGTTGCTGAGGGTGTCGACCGTGCGCTCGGGCTTGGGGTTGACCTGACGGAGTTTCGAACGGCCGGTGACGTAGAGGACTGCGGCGATCACGGCCCAGAGCAGAGCGACGATCAGCCCGGCCCAGCCTGCGTCCATGACGTTGGACAGCCCGGCCCACAGGGCGAGGGAGAGGAACAGGACGACGAAGAACGCCGCCAGTGCGGCCCCACCGAACGCGCCGGCCCCCTTGGCCGTCTTCGAGGCCTCCTGTTTGAGCTCGGCCTGGGCCAGTACCAGCTCCTGGCGCATCAACGTCGAGAGGTCCCGGGTGACGTTCCCGATCAGGTCGCCGACCGACACCTCGCCCACGTCGTAGGGCTCTCGGTAGTCGTCGGGAGCCGCTGTGGGCGGCGACTGCGTGTGCGCCGCTGGTGGTCGGCGGCACAGTCGGCGACGGAGGGATGGTCACCGCTGGCCTCCCGGGTCCGGGCGGTACTCAGCCGGCGGGGGAGTACTGGCGCGGTCGAGCTCGTCGACGTACTCGCCGACGGTGGTGTGCGGCCTCGGCGGCCGCACGGTCTCGTCGTCCACCGACCTCGGGATCGTGGTGTCCGGCGCGTAGGGCCGGGGCTCGGGCGGGAGCGGCTGACCGGTCGGTTCGGTGAAGGTGGGCGGCTGGCTGATGGGGGCGGGGAAGCCCTGTGGAGGAGTCGGGTCGTCGGAGTTCACCGGGCGACCGGAGAAGGCGGGCCGGTAGGCGGGGTCCTGGTCGAGGTGCGGCGGGATGTCTGCCGAGCGCGGGTCCGGTGGTCCGGTTTGATAGTGGAGGGTCGACGCTGTGGTCGGGCTGGGCGGAACGACCGGGGTGGCTGCAATTCGAGTGGAATCGCGGCTGCCGGACTCGCGATTGGCATCGACGGCACCGCGGGTCAGCCGGCCGGCGACCACGCCGGCAACTGCCGCGCCGAGCAGGAACAGGCCCGGGCGGCGCCGAGCCATGGCACGGAATTCGTCGACGAGCTCGCCGGGCTCGCGGCGGGTCAGCCAATCCGCCACGTCGCCGAGCTTGTCGGCGGCCTGCTTGGCGAGATCGGACGCCGGGCCGTGCTGGTCGCCGCCGTCGGCCATCTGGTGCAGCTCATCAGCCACGCTCCGCAGACCTTCGCTCGCCTTCTGCTGACCGGTACGGGCTTGCTCGGTCGCTTGACTGCGGGCCTCACCGAGCAGGTCGCGGGCCTGCCGGCGCGCCTCACCAGCGACTTGTCCGGCCTGATCGGTCGCTGTGGCGGCCACGCGCCTGCCGGCATCGCTCGTCGTCCGGCCTACCTCGCCGGCCTGGTCTCGTGCCACCTGTGTTGTCGGAGGGTCGGTAGGGGAACCGGCGGGGGCGGAATAGCCGCTCGTCTGCTGAGACATGTCCTCCGGCTACCCGCCGGACGCGGCGACAACCGCCACGTCACGAGATTCGGCCGCTTGGAGCAGTATCTCGACTGCCTCTCGTGGAGGAATGACGCGGAACGACTCTGAGCAGCTGTTGAAGAACGGTAACTCGAGGCGTGCCGTTCCTCGTGTCCACTCGTTGTTGATCTGATGGATGAAGGCGGCAGGTCCTCGTGGGCGGCCGGTCCGCCGCCTTCGTGACGGTCGTGGCTACGCGATAACCGGTTCACATCGATCACGTTCCGCCCGACACCGAGAGTTACCGAACCCGGAAAGGTGACACCCGTATGTGGTACGGGTCTGCCCATTCGTGGCGAGACCTGGGCCTTGGCCGCTCGTTGAGCGTCCAGACGCCCGGGGGGGCCGACGATGGGAGACACAAAAAAATGGTTTTGCCTTCTGGTCGTCCTCTGCCGGGCACGGGCCGCTGGCGCCGGCGTTCCGTGTTCATGGCCCCCCTGGTCGTGTTGTCCACTGCGATGCTCCCGCTGATCCTTGCCGGCAGCGCCCAGGCAGCACCGTCAGCGGTCACGTTGGGTACCGCGGACAGCTTCGCGGTGCTGGGTGGTGCCGGGGTCACCAACACCGGTCCCAGCATCGTGAGCGGTGATCTCGGCGTTAGCCCAGGTACTGCGGTCACCGGCTTCCCGCCCGGATTTGTCATAAACGGGACGATCCACGCGGCTGATGCCGTCGCGGCGCAGGCCCAGGCGGACACGACCACGGCCTACAACAACCTTGCTGGTCAAGCCTGTGACACGGACCTGACGGGTCAGGACCTCGGCGGACTCACGCTGACGACCGCCGTCTACTGCTACACATCGTCGGCCCAGCTGACGGGCGATCTCACCCTTGACGCCCAGGGCAACCCGAATGCCCTTTTCATCTTCCAGATCGGGTCCACCCTGACCACCGCATCGAACAGCGGCGTCAACCTGATCAATGGGGCTCGGGCGTGCAACGTGTTCTGGCAGGTCGGCAGCTCGGCGACGCTCGGAACGACAACCGGGTTCCAGGGCAGCATCATTGCCCTGACATCGATCACCGCGAACACCGGCGCGGAAGTTGAAGGTCGGTTGCTGGCGCGAAACGGGGCCACCACGCTGCAGACGAACAGGATTACCAGGCCGTCGTGTGCGCCGCCGACGACCACGACCACGCCGCCGACGACCACGACGACCACGACGACCACGACGACCACGACGACGACGACCACGACCACGCCGCCGACGACCACGACGACCACGACCACGCCGCCGACGACCACGACCACGCCGCCGACGACCACGACCACGCCGCCGACGACCACGACCGACGCCGTCGACGACCACGCCGTCGACGACCACGCCGTCGACGACCACGACGACCACGCCGTCGACAACCACGCCGTCGACCACAGCCACGACCACGACCGGCAACGGCAACGGCAACGGCAACGGCAATGGGGATAACGGCGGCGGAGGCAACGGCAATGGGGACAACGGCAACGGGGACAACGGCAACGGGGACAACGGCAACGGGGACAACGGCAACGGGGACAACGGCAACGGGGACAACGGCAACGGGGACAACGGGGATGAGGCCCAGGGCGGTGGCGGCGATGAGGACCAGTCCTCGGGCGGCGAATCGGCTGAACGGGGTCACGGTCAGGTGAGTCAGGTCCCGTCCGGAGCGGTGAACACCGGTGACGGCAGCACGAGTGGCGGATGACCGGCGCCCGCCGACGGTCGTGACGACTCGCGCGCATCTGGGCGATCACGTGGGGATGCGTGGCCCCCGCGTGGCCCGCTCCCGGGTTGTGGCGGGGGTGGTCGCGGTGCTGGTCACCCTCCTCGTCGGCACCGCTTGCTCCAACGAGCCGAAGCCGGCATCGGCACCGTCCGCGCAGAGCATGGTCGGGCCCGCGGTCCCCGCGGTGACGATGGCCAAGTCCGATCCGGTCCGTGTCCAGATCCCGGCGATCGGCGTGGACTCCGAGCTGATGCGTCTGGGCATCCTGGCCGACGGCACGATGGAAGTGCCCCCGGTCGGCTTCCCCGCCGGTTGGTACTCCGGCGCACCGACGCCGGGCGAGCTGGGTCCGGCGATTCTTGCCGGCCACGTCGACTGGGCCGGCCGACCGGGCGTCTTCTATCGCCTGCGAGACCTGAAGCCTGGTGACGAAATCACCGTCGCACGGAAGGACGATACTGTGGCGGTATTCCGTGTGACGCGGGTCGAGCAGTTCCCGAAGAACGCATTTCCCACCGATGCCGTGTACGGTGACATCGATCGCGCCGGACTACGTGTCATCACATGTGGAGGCGCCTTCGATCGGCGAGTGCGAAGTTATGAGGCCAACATCGTCGCGTTCGCCGATCTGGTCGTTGCAGACAATGCGTGATACCGACCGTCGCGCTCTGCGTGGGACGCAGCTCTGGGTGGACGCAGCTCTGGGTGACAGCAGGGCCGGCGCTCGGTTGCCACTGCCCCGCCCTGCAGCTTCGGCGAGGTGCCCGTTCGTCCTCGAGGTAGGCAAGCGACCTCGATGACGCGAACGGGCGCCGACCCGGACCTGCTCCGTCATCGAGGCCGGGCGGTTGTCGGTGCGCGCGGATCCCTGGCGATGCCGATCTACTACGGCCGAGATGGCGCGCTTGCCCGAGGGGTAGGAGGCTCGACCGCAACGTGAACACAGCGGATGACTCGCGTTTGTCCTCGCCGGAAAGGTGGTATGCGTGATCGTCGGCACATGCGCTGCCGACGCGCTACGAGCTTGCGATGAAGCCCACGGACGGAGGCCCGAACGTGAGCGGCCTGCGGATGTCCGTCGAGCTTCCCGCTACGCCGCGCGCCCCAGGATTTGTTCGGCGCCTTTTGGCTGACGCCTTCGAACTGTGGGGATGGGGCAATCGTGATGACCGCGAAGACGCCGTCTTCTTGGCGAGCGAGGTGGTGTCGAACGCCGTCGAACACGCGGGTGGTATGCCCCATCTTCTCCTTGAGGTGGTCCACTCCGACGGCTGGGTTCGGGTCTCGGTGGCCGACGGCTCTTCGCTTCGCCCGATCGTTCGAGAGTTGGAACACCACCAGCCCGGGGGGCTTGGCATGAGGCTTGTCGAGGGTCTTTCGGACCAATGGGGTGTGGAAGACCACCAGAGCGGCAAGAAAGTATGGTTCGAGAAAAGTGCAGGATCGAGCAGTCACGTTTCTTGAGGCCACCCGTGAAGCTACCGGTGCTTCCACTGGTCGACTGTGGTTGGGCGTGAACGGAGGCGGGTATCCATCGGCCTACCTCGAGGAGGAGTCCGTGGTCAACGATGACCGATCCGATACTGGACCCGAAGGAACATCCCACGCTCAGCAGGCGCCAGGAGGAGGGTCCAGCCGCGGCCCGGAGTTCGGCACCGGCGGTGAGGTTCAGGGGCTTGTACCTCCCTACGACGAACTCCGGGGGCCGGCTGGTGAGAACAGCGCACCCCAGGCGTTCGACGCGTCCAACGCGCCTGAACCCGGGCCGGAGCCGGTGACATCGCAGGAGGAGCTGGGCGGCGTGTCCTCCACAGATACGAATCCTGAACCGGCGCTCGGGGTGGGCCGCAGTCACGGTGGCCGGGCCGAGGAGCAGGCTCCGGACCGGGGCGATGTGGACACCAAGGGCGCGGCAGGCCGACCGGTCGGCAAGAATTCGGAAGACGATCCTGACGGCGTCGGCGCTCAGGACTCCGTCGATCCCCGGTCACCGGATCTGCAGGTTGGAGATCAGGGCGGCTGACCGCCCCTGAGCGGGGCTGACCCTGGCAGCCAGGGCTGTGGGCTTGTCGCGCACGGGTGGTCCGAATAGCGGTTGTCGGAGATTCGGGCCTACGTCGGATCAGTCGCCGGGGACGGCGTCGAGTCCGGCAGATCGGCGTCGACGAGGCATGTCGAACCGGCGGCACGCGCCTCGATCGTGTGGCAGCGCTCGCGGACCCGGTCGAGAATCTCGGTGTCGCCCAGCGGGAAAGCCATCTTGACTTGCGAGTGGGAGCTGACGTCGGGGTCGTCCAGGACGGCATCGACCAACCTCGTGCGGCTGCCGGCCGGCAGGTGACCGGCCTCGACGTGCAGGGATGTCCGGGCTACGGCCGGATCCACCTCGTCGATTTCGGCGCTGGCGATCGAACGCCCGTCGGCGTCATTGATCTGCACCTGCGGGCGGGCACGATCGGGCATCGGAGCGTCCCATTCTGTTGATCTATTCAGTCGACGTGACCGCCGGCGGACTTGGTTGATCGGAAGATGGATCGGAAGAAATAGCGATCTGTTCGCGCAGTGCATCGCAGCGGCCTGTTTCAGGCTCGGTCACCGATCGATGTGTGTCAAGTAGCTGTCACCCGAGCGGGATGAGTCCTGTGCTCGCCGCTCAGTCGGTCGGTACCGGGGATCAGTCCTGGCCAGTCTTCTCTTCCAGTACTTCGGAGTGGAACGGAGGCCCGTCAGGAATCGGGCTCGGCTTCGGACGTATTCGTGCTTACCCGGTCCACGTCGACCATCTTCTCCACCCGGGATTCGCCCGATTTGGCCTGACCGGAGGGAGTGTGCGCACCCTCGACCTCGCTGCCCGCCTCGGTCTTCGCCACCGCCTCGTCGACCGTTCGGCCGCTGCGCCAGTGTTCGGGCGACCCCAATCCCCCGCGGTCGTCGGACTGCTCCTCCTCGACGTTCATCGTGGCCTCCAGCCGTCGCCGCCACCCCGCGCAGTCTGTACCGGCCCGACGTCGCCGTGCAACCGACCCTCGCGCAGCCCGAGCGCGCTGAAGCGCGGTCTGCTGGCAGCGGTCCGGACGAGCGACCGGAAGACAGCGACCCTCACAGCGCGCGCAGCGCGGCCGTTACGACTGCCGCCACGGTCACGGCGGCCAGAAGTGGCCCGCGCAGCAGGGCAACGATGGCTGCTGCGGCAACGCCGGCAAGTCGTGCATCGATCACGATGTCGTGCCGCTCTACCAGGTGCCGGCGCGCGGTCAACCTTGCCCAGATGTCCCGCAGCTCATCACCGCCCCGACCTCGGCCGCGTACGGTCCGGACGAGGCAGACCGCGGCCCTGCGTCCAGCCGGGAGCTCGACGTCGCCGGTCGCCACCGAAGGCGCTCCATCACCAGGTGCGGACGTTCAGGCATGACTCGGTGATCCGCGCCAGCAACGCGGCGGCCTTGCCCGTCCCGAGCTCGTCACCGCCCAGGCCGCGTGGTGGCGAGGCAGACCGCGCCTTGCGCCACCGGGAGAACGAAGCTGGTCGCCACCGAAGCGCTCATCGCCAGGTAGCGGACGTTCAGGCAGGCGGCCGCGATCAACGCCGCGCGCAGCGTCCTTCCGACGCTTCGGGCACTGCAAGGGCTCGAGCTCGGCGCCCTCGGCCGCGCGAGCCTGGAACCGGGTGGTTGGCAGTGGACTCGACCGGCCCCCCTCGACGTTCTCGTCCACGCCGCGACAACCCTGGTCGTGGACGGCCCGTGCGAGCGGTTGCGCGTCCGCGGCAACTGCAGTTGGTGTTCCTCGATCTCAGCCGCAACGCAAGGCGCCGGTGGTGCTCCATGGAGTCATGCGGGACGGAGGTCAAGATTCATCGGTTGACCGAGCGACGGCGAGCCAACCGCTCCCAAGCCGCGCGGCCGCCGCGCGAACCCTGACCCCCACGAGCTGATGCCGTCGACGTCGACGGATCGGCCCGGCGGGAATCGTCGGGTTTGCTTCTTGATTGGTTCCAGAAACTGGGCCAGACTCCGGTGGGTGCCGAGAGCAAAGGACTTCCCGTCCATGTTGCGTGGGGCTGCTCTTCGTGTGACACGTCCCCGGATAGCGGTGCTGTCCGCGGTGCACGACCGGCCGCACGCTGACACGGACTCGATCATCGGTGTCGTGCGCGAGGACCTCGGCGAGGTGTCCCACCAGGCCGTCTACGACGTGCTGCGCGCTCTGACCGCTGCGAGATTGTTGAGGCGCATCCAGCCGTCGGGCTCCGTGGCGCGCTACGAGGCGCGGATCGGGGACAACCACCATCACGTGGTGTGCCGGTCGTGCGGGGCCATCGCCGATGTCGACTGCGCGGTCGGCTACACCCCCTGCCTGACGGCCGACGACGGTTCGGGCTTCGAGATCGACGAAGCCGAGGTCATCTACTGGGGCCGGTGTCCCGAGTGTGTCGCCGCAACGTCCTCCGCCGTGCCCGACGGCTGATCGCAGACCGACAGCGCTCGACACCAGCAGAGCAACGGAGCCGTGAATCCTGAGCAACGACGTCACGAACAGTCAGCCAGCAGTAGGAACAGCGAGACAGAAAGAGGACCGGCGTGTCTGAGCAGGGCAGCGAAAGTGAGAACCCAGTAATTCCCATCCCCGACTCCCGTGCCGGGTCGGCCCAGGACGAACCGGGACTGGTGGCCGAACCAGCTGGACCTGCAGGTACTCCACCAGCACTCGCCCCAGTCCAACCCGATGGGCGAGGACTTCGACTACGCGAAGGAGTTCTCGACCCTCGACGTCGACGCGCTGAAGCGGGACGTCATCGACCTGATGACGCACGTCGCAGGACTGGTGGCCGGCCGACTACGGCCACTACGGCGGGCTGTTCATCCGGATGAGCTGGCACGCGGCGGGCACCTACCGCATCGCCGACGGCCGGGGCGGTGGCGGCAGTGGTCAGCAGCGCTTCGCCCCGCTCAACAGCTGGCCCGACAACGTGAGCCTCGACAAGGCGCGCCGGCTGCTGTGGCCGATCAAGCAGAAGTACGGCCGGAAGATCTCGTGGGCCGACCTGCTGGTGTTCGCCGGCAACTGTGCCTATGAGTCGATGGGGTTGAAGACGTTCGGTTTCGGGTTCGGGCGGGAGGACGTCTGGGAGCCCGAGGAGATCTTCTGGGGGCCCGAGGACACCTGGCTCGGCGACGAGCGCTACAGCGGCGACGAGCGGGAGCTGACCGGGCCGTTCGGCGCCGTGCAGTTGGGCCTGATCTACGTGAACCCGGAGGGGCCCAACGGCAACCCGGATCCGCTGGCCTCGGCCCGGGACATCCGCGAGACCTTCGGCCGGATGGCGATGAACGACGAGGAGACGGTGGCGCTCATCGTCGGCGGTCACACGGTCGGCAAGTGCCACGGTGCCGTCGATCCGCAGTACCTCGGCCCGGAACCCGAGGCGTGCCCCGTGGAGCACCAGGGCCTCGGCTGGAAGAACAGCTTCGAGAGCGGCGTGGGCGTGCACGCGCTGACCAGCGGGCTGGAGGGCGCCTGGACCAACGAGCCGACGAAGTGGGACAACGGGTACCTGGACAACCTGTTCGCCTACGACTGGGAGCTGACGACCAGCCCCGCCGGGGCGAAGCAGTGGACGCCCAAGAACCCCGAGGCCCAGGGCACCGTGCCCGACGCGCACGACCCGTCGAAGCGGCACGCCCCGATGATGCTGACCTCCGACCTCGCGCTGAGGATGGACCCGATCTACGGACCGATCGCGAAGCGCTTCCACGAGAATCCCGACCAGCTCTCGGAGGCGTTCGCCAAGGCCTGGTACAAGCTGCTGCACCGCGACATGGGGCCGCTCTCCGGCTACCTCGGCCCGTGGGTTCCGGAGCCGCAGCTGTGGCAGGACCCCGTTCCCGAGGTCGATCACGAACTGATCGCGGACGGGGACATCGCCGCCCTCAAGGGCAAGATCCTCGAATCGGGACTGTCGATCTCGCAGCTGGTCTTCACCGCGTGGGCGTCGGCGGCCAGCTTCCGTGGCACCGACAAGCGGGGCGGGGCCAACGGGGCGCGGATCCGCCTGGCGCCCCAGCGGGACTGGGAAGTCAACAACCCGGTTGAGCTGGGCAAGGTGCTACAGACCCTGGAGCAGGTGCAACAGAACTTCAACCGCTCGCAGTCCGGCGGAACCAGGGTCTCGCTCGCTGACGTGATCGTCCTGGGCGGGTGCGCGGCGGTCGAGCAGGCGGCCAGGAACGCCGGGCACGACATCACTGTGCCGTTCGCTGCCGGGGCGCACGGACGCCTCACAGGAGCAGACCGATGTCGAGTCGTTCGCGGTGCTCGAACCGAAGGCGGACGGGTTCCGCAACTACCTGCAAGCCGGGGAGAAGTTGCCGCCGGAGACCCTGCTGCTGGACCGGGCGTACATGTTGAACCTGACCGCGCCCGAGATGACGGTTCTGGTCGGCGGCCTGCGGGCCCTGAACGCCAACGTCGGGCAGGCCCGACACGGCGTCCTCACCGACCGGCCCGAGTCGTTGACCAACGACTTCTTCGTGAACCTGCTCGGCATGGGCACGGAGTGGAAGCCGTCCGCGTCAACGGAGAACGTCTACGAGGGTCGGGACCGCGCCACGGGTGAGGTCAAGTGGACCGCCACCGCCGTCGACCTCGTCTTCGGTTCGCACTCCCAGCTCCGAGCCCTCTCGGAGGTCTACGCGTGCAGCGACGCGAAGGAGAAGTTCGTGACGTGACTTCGTGGCCGCGTGGAACAAGGTCATGAACCTCGATCGGTTCGACCTCGCCTGACCAACCTATGAGGGCGAAGTCAAGTCCTGGGTTCGGGTGATCTTGGGCAGGGTGGGTTGACTCGGTGGCTTCGCGCCGCCGAGTTGATCTTTATTGGTGGTGGTTGCTGCTGCTCGGGTGGTGCCTCGCGCCCGTCTCCCGCCCTACGTAGCGTTCAAGCGGGTTTGTCCCCGACAGCCTTCATCCGGGCTTGGTGGGAGACGGGCGGGGCTGCTCATGCTCAGTTGCGGGATCGGGGTCCCGACGGCTCGGCGAGCTCGCCCCGCCCGGTGGTCAGCGGCACGCGGGTGGTCAGGCGGCGGTGGCGGCTCCGTCCTCGCGCCGGTCAAGTCCGGCGGCGATGGCGGGGTCCCACGCGGTGCGGGTCACGATCACGGCGTGCAGCTGGCGCAGCAGGCTGGCTGCGACGGCGACGCGGGCTTGGGCATCGGTGAGCGGGTTGTCGGTGCGGCCGGTCAGGTGCGCGTGGCGGGCGGCCAGGACGGGGTTGTGCTGCACCGCGGTGAACACCGCCCGCCAGGCGGCCAGGCGCAGCTCGGGGCGGCCGCGGCCGCTGATGCCGGTCTTGCCCTGGTAGGTGCCCGAGGAGTTGTCGCGCGGGCACAGCCCGGCATGTTTGACCAGGGCCCGGGCCGAGCTGAAGCGGGTCGGGTCGCCGGCTTCGGCCAGGATCGTCGCGGCCCCGATGGCGGAGACCCCGGGGATGGTGGTGACCAGCTCGGTGAGGTCGAGCTGGTCGAGCACGCCGAGCATGCGGGTCTCGACCTCGGTGATCTCGCCGCGGCGCGCGGTGAGATCGGCCAGGGTGTAGGCGACGCGTTCCAGGGCGCCGGCGCGCTGCCCGGCCACCCCCTGGGTCTGGGCGGGGTCGGTGGCGGCGTCGAACACCGCGCGCACGATCGCGGAGTACCAGCGGGTGGCGCCCAGCTCGGCGCGGACCGCGGCGGCGAAGCGGTCCCACCCCCAGCGGCGGATCACGCTCAGATCCCCGCTGCTGGCGATGCGGTCGAGCGCGACGGTGACCGCGGCCAGCCAGCTCTTGGACTCCAGCGGGTCCCGCGCGGCGCTCAGCACCGCCGGCCAGGCGCATTCGAGCAGGTCCCGGACCTGCTGGCGGGCCGCACCGGCGGCGGTGACCAGCCCGGCCCGGCGCGCCCCGAGGTGCCGCAGCCGCGCCCAGGTCGGGTCGGCCCGCTCGGGCAGGTAGCAGCGCAACTCGGTCACCAACCGGGCGATGATCATCGCGTCGGTGTCGTCGTTCTTGTTGCGGGTGAAGTCCTCGGCCTCCCGAGCGCGGGCCACCAGCAGCGGCTGCACGCACACCAGCGTCACCCCGTGCTCGGCGGCGATCTGATCCAGTACCCGCCAGCGGTGCCCGGTCGGCTCGCACGCCACCACCACGTCAGAGAAGCCGGCCTCGGCCGCCCGGGCCAGCCCCCAGCTGACCGCGTCGGACAGCTCCCACGCCTTGCACCGCACCGTGCGCCGAGCCAGCACCCGGGAGTCCTGGTCGGTCAACGCGCACACCTGCTTGTCCGCGGCCAGATCGAACGCCAACACCGCGGACTCGCGGGTAATCACCGCCCGCAACCGAGCGAGCTTCTCATTGCGGCGACGGTCTCCCCGCGACAACCGGCGCCTACTACCGTTGGACACGACATCCTCCTGGTGCGGTTGGGACTCCAAGCCCGAGAACCCCACCAGGAGGATGTCCCGGACCTCAACCGCTCAGGTTGTTACTACGCCGGACGTCCAGGTCGGCCGCGCATCGGCCGACCTGGACTCCGTCGATCGGAACTCGACTGCATAGCTGACTGCGCCTGTTACCCAGGCCTCTCTGGCGGCGGCAAGGAGAACGCGCAAGCATGACCGCGAGCTCGGCGGCCGGAAGGGGCGGACGTGATACCCCTGGTCGGTCGGCAGCGGGAGTTGGCATCGTGCGCCGCTCTCCTCGACGAGGCCGGGGAAGGCCGGGGGTCGGTCGTCGCGCTGTCCGGGGAAGCGGGGATCGGCAAGTCGCGGCTTGCTCGGGAACTGCTCGCGGTGGCCCGCGCGCGGGGTTTCCTCGTGCTCTCCGGCACCGCCTGCCCGTACCAGGGCGGCCTGTCCTACGCCCCGATGCTCGAGGCGCTTCGCCCGCTGGTCGCGACGGACAACCCTGGTCGCGCGCGGCTCGTGGACGGTCTCGTCGACCTCGGCAGGCTCTTCGCCGGGCTCCCGCTGCCCCCGCCGACCTCGCTCAGTGACCCGAGCCTCGAGCGGACGCGGCTGTTCGAGGCCGTCTCCCGGTTGCTGCAGCGGGTCGCCGACCGACAGCCGGTGGTACTGCTGATCGACGACGTGCACTGGACGGACCCGAGCTCGCTCGACCTGCTCCTCTACCTCGCCCGCAGTCTCGCGGAACACCCCTGCCTGATTGCGGTGACCTACCGCTCGAGCGATATCGGCGACGCGCTGCGGTCTGCGCTGGCCACCCTGCGTCGCGCCGGCCGTCTCGTCGACGTCCCGGTGCCGCGGCTCGACAGCGCCGGCGTCACGGCACTGGCAGCGCGCCTGCTCGCCGACACTCCGCCACCACCGCTGCTCGACCTGCTGGACGCGAGGGCGCAGGGCACACCGCTGTTCGTCGACGCGCGTGATCGCGTCCCTCACCGAGACCGGGCAGCTGTTCCGCAGCGCGGGGGCCTGGGTTCTCGGGCCCGGCGCCGGCCGCGGCATCCGGCCCGACGTTGCCGAGCTGATGCTCGAGCGGCTCGACCGGCTGGTCCCTGAGGACCGCGCGGTCATGGAGGCGGTCAGCGTCTGTGGCGACGGGGCGACCCCGGAGTTGCTGTCGGCCGTGTGTCCTGATGAGCCGGACCTACCGGCGCGGCTCGCGCGGCTGCTCGCCGCGGGCCTGCTCACCGAGGAACTGGCCGGAAGCGGACGGGGCACGATCGTCTACCGGACCGCTCACCCCCTGCTCGCCGAGGCGGCCTACGGCCGGCTTCCCGAGTTCGCCCGACGCCGCAAGCATGCCTTGGCGGTCGTGGGGCTCGAGCGGGCGGCGGTGCTGGACCTGAGCCGGCTGGCTCACCACATCGATCGGGCCGGGCCCGAGGTCGAGCCGCACCACGCATTGCAGGTGCTCATGGCCGCGGCCGATCACGCCATCGGCCGCCGCGCAGGCGACGAGGGGATCCGGCACGCCGAGGCCGCCCTTGGGCTCGCCGCCGCGGCCAACCGGGACGACCTGGTGCCGGAGCTGTTGGACCGACTCGCACAATCGGCCACCCACGCCGGCCGCTCGGACATCGCGATCACCGCCTGGCGCGCCGCGATCGCCACGGCCGGCGCGGAGCCGGACGTGACCGCCCGCCGGCTACATCGGCTCGCGGGAGTCGAGTGGGATGTCGGGGCCATCGCCGAGGCCCTGCACCACCTGGACCAGGCTGCGGACCTTGCCGACATCTCCTTGGACGAGCGATTACGCGTCATCCAGTATCGCCTCTTCTGCCAGAACCGGGCGGAGGGGTATGACCGGATCGCCGCCGATCTCGCCGAGGTGCAGGCCGTCGCGGAGCGTACCGGCCACCCACGGGCAGTGGCCCTGGCCTACGTGGCGCGGTCGGACCTGGCCGCCGCGTCGGGCGCCGACACCGACCCCGACGACGGGTTCCGGGCCGCCATCGATGCGGCTCGTGCACTGGATGATCCCGTGCTGGCGGCCCGGCTGCAGCGCCCGTTGCAGGCGGCGGCGCTGGCCCGCGGCGAGCACGCCGAAGCAATCCGGCGGGCCGAGGAGAGCCTGCGGTGGATCCGGGCCGCGAACCTGCCGATGCTGGAGGTGATGCCCCGCTTCGTCGCCGGGTATGCCGCCTTCCAGGCAGGTGCCTGGGACGAGGCGACCGCCGCTGCCGGCGCGGCGCTCGTGGTCGCCCATCGGGTGGGCAGCCATCGCGGCATCGCTGCCGCCCTGGCGTTGCGCGCGCTCGTCGCGGTGCACCGCGGCGAGTACGCCGACGCCGAGGCGGGGATCGCCGAAGCGCGCGTCGCCTTCGGACAGGGTGACCGGAACGTCTCGGGGATCGTCGACACGGTCGACGCCCTCCTCGCACTGGGCCGGGGCGACGCGGCTCGCGCTGTAGCGCTCGCCGTGCCTGCTGGCCGGCTGCTCGTCCTGACCCGCCAGGTGGCGGGCGAGGCCCAACTGGCGGTCGGCGACCGCGCCGCTGCCCTCCGGACAGCGACCGAGATCGCCGCGGGCGCATCCCACTACTGCCGCGCGGTGGCGGACCAGCTCCGTGGCCGCGCCGCCGCAACTGCCGGCAGCGGGCTGGGTCCCGAGCTGCTCGCGGCCGCCGTCGCGACCTTCGATCGGCTGGGCATACCCTTCGATGCGGCCGTCTGCCGGCTGGACTGGGCCGAGGCCGTGGCGGGCGACGAACCGCGGCCGCCGCCGCGGCCGTCGAGCGGAGTGTGGCGGTCCTCGACGGCCTCGGCGCTCGACCGGCCGCCGACCGGGCCCGGCGGCTGCTGCGGCGGCTCGGCCGCCGCCCGGCTCCACGGCCCCGTCCGGCGGGCGTGCTCAGCGGGCGGGAGGCGGAGGTCGCCCGGCTGGTCGCGGAGGGACTGAGCAACGCCGCCGTGGCGGAGCGGCTGTTCATCAGCCCGCGCACGGTCACCACCCACCTCGAAAGGATCTACCGGCGGCTCGACATCGGCTCGCGCGCCGAGCTGACCCGGTACGTGCGGGACCGGCAGGTGGTTACGTAACGGCGGGCCTCCAGTGGGCACGGCTACCGATACCGGGCTCCACACCCCGCGGCGCATCCTCGCACCTGACCCGAGGAGCCAGCCGAAGACCACCACAGACACCTCGGCCACAGCGGCCGCGATGCACGCGGGCGTGGCGGAGGCCGCTCTGTGCGGAAGGCGGCACCGGGTCCGGCCGTCACCTCGTGGAGGAGTCACGTCATGACACGCATGCTCACCGAACCTGTCGAGTCCTTCCGCAAGGTCTTCGACGGTGAACTGATCACCAGCGCGGAGCGGGCGACGTACGACACGGTCCGGGCACTGTGGAACACCGAGATCGACCGGCGTCCGGCGGTGATCGCGCGTTGTGTCAACCGGTCCGATGTGGCCGCCGCGGTGAACTTCGCCCGCGATCACGGCTTGGAGATCGCCGTGCGCTGTGGGTCACACAACGCGGCGGGCACCGCCGCCTGCGACGACGGGTTGATGATCGACCTCAGCCTGATGCGGTCGGTCACGGTCGACCCCGCGGCTCGCCGAGTGCGGGTGGCGGGCGGCGCGCTGCTCGGCGACATGGACGCGGCCACTCAGGAGTACGGGCTGGCCACCACCGCGGGCACGGTCAGCCACACCGGTGTCGGCGGGCTCACCCTCGGCGGCGGATTCGGTTGGCTCGGCCACCGGCACGGGCTGGCGATCGACAATCTGGTGTCCGCCGAGGTGGTGACCGCCGACGGACAGATCCTGCGGGCGTCCGAGCAGGACAACCCGGACCTGTTCTGGGGGCTGCGCGGCGGCGGCGGCAACTTCGGAGTGGTCACCGAGTTCGAGTTCCGGCTGCACGAGGTCGGACCGCTGATCGACTTCGCGCACTTGTTCTACCCCCTGGAGCAGGGCGTCGAGGCGTTGCGGCTCGGCCGCGAGCTGGCGGCGGCGGCCAGCCGGGACACCACCGTGTTCACGGTGGCGGTCAACGCCCCGCCGGAGGACTTCGTGCCGGAGGAGCACCGCTTCCAGCCGGGGTACGCCGTGGTACTGGCCGGGTTCGGCAGCGGCGACGAGCACGCCAGGCTCTGCCAGCGCGCCCGCAGCGCTGTGACCCCGCTGTTCGAGCTTGTCGACCGGATCCCCTACGTCGGCTTGCAGCAGATGCTCGACGAGGCCAACGCCTGGGGCCTGTACTGCTACGACAAGGCCTGCCACCTCGACGAACTGACCGACGAGGCCATCGCGGTCATCGTCGAGCAGATCCCGCGGAAGAACTCGCCCCTGACCTACGTCGCGCTCATACCGTTCGACGGCGCCTATCAAGACGTCGGCCCCGACGGCACCGCATTCAGCGCCCCCCGCTCCGGCTATGAGGTACTCGCCGTCGGGCTCACCACGACCCGCGAACAGCTGCCCGAGGAGCGCGACTGGGTGCGCTCGTTCTGGCAAGCCCTGCAACCCCACTCCCACGGCATCGGCAGCTACGTCAACGTCATGGCCGAGTTCGAGGAGGACCGCATCCGGGCGTCCTACGGCCCGGCCAACTACGCACGGCTCGCCGAGATCAAGCGCCGATACGACCCGGACAACCTGTTCCACCTCAACGCCAACATCAAGCCGGCGGGAAGCCGCTAGCCGCGCCGCTCGCCGGCCGTCTGGGCGTACGTGCGGGACCGGCAGGTGGTTACGCAACGGCGGGCCTCCAGTGGGCACGGCTACCGATACCGGGAGCGCCACCGTGTGGCGCATCCTCGCACCTGACCCGAGGAGACAGCCATGACAAACACAGACAGCTCGGCGGCCACGTCGAGCCCGATCCCCGTTCCGGTTACCCCACCGCGCGGCTTCTGGCAGCGGGAGACCAGCCACTTTCCGCTCCCGCTCACCCCGCTCAGCCGCCGGGTTCACCGGCAGACCGAGTGGATCCGGGCGGCGTGCGCCGAGATGGGCTTCGTGTTCGACACCGTGGCCTTCGAGGACATCGGCGGCTGGCGGTACACGCGAGTCGTCCCGATCGTCGACCGCGGCGGCCCCCAGCCCCCACCGCGGCTGCTGCCGCTGCTGTTCCGGGTGCTGCCGCCGATGCGCCGCCGGGCGGCCACGGCCGTCGCCGCCGTCCGAGCCGACCTGCCGGGACAGTTGATCGAGCGGTGGTACACCGAGTGGCGGCCCGGGTTGGGTGAGCGGGCGGCCGCGCTGCGTGCGGTCGACCTGACCGTGCTGACCGATGAGGACCTCGACCGGCACCTGGATGCGACCATCGCCCTTGCCGACGACGGTGCGCGGATTCACTTCCGGCTGCACGCGGCGCTGACGGTGACCCTCGGCGAGCTCGCCGACACCTGCCGGGAGCTGCTCGGATGGGGCGACGACCGGGTCTTCGACCTCCTGAGCGGGACGTCGACCGCGTCGACCGAGCCGGCAGCGGCGCTCACCGCGCTCGTGGCGCTGGTCCAGCGGTCGCCGGCGTTCGAGCGCCGGGCCGGCACCGCCGAGGACGTGGAGGCGGTGCTGGCGGCCGATCCCGAGGTCGCCGCCGCCTTCGCCGACTACCTGTCGCGCTATGGCCACCGATGCCTGACGTACGACCTCGCCGACCCCACGCTGGCGGAACGGCCGGAGATCGTCCGGGACCTGGTCTGGGGCCAGCTCGACCCGGACGCCACCGGATCCGAGGCCCACGTCGCCGACCGCGGTGAACGGGCCGCCGCTCGGGCCCGCGAGCTGCTGGCCGGGCGCGCTGTGGTGGATCGCGATCGGTTCGCGCAGGCGCTCGCGCGGGCGTCGCGGGCCTACCCGGTGCGGGAGGACAACGAGCACAGCACCGTGAGCGTCCCCCTCGCCCTCGTGCGACGCGCGGCTCTGGAGGTCGGCCGCCGGCTGGCGGAGCGCGGCCAGCTCGCCACCGCGGGTGACGTCGTCTTCCTGGAGGTGACCGAGGTATCCGCTGCTCTGCAGGACGGCACGGACCGGCGAGCGCTGGTCCGGTCCAGGCAGGCGGAGCGGGCCTGGATCCTGGCCCATCCCGGTCCGGCGTCGTACGGAAAGGACCCCGGCCCGCCCCCGCCGCTCACCGGGCTTCCCACCGAGGCGCGGCGGGTGAACGAGGCCTTCCTCTGGGCCGTCGACCGCATCCTCGCGCCATCCGGCCGGGTCGGCGAGGAACCGGGCCACCTCACGGGAATCGCGGCATCGCCGGGCACCCGTCGGGGACCGGTCCGGGTGATCAAGAATGAGTCGGAGTTCCACAAGCTCCGCGCCGGGGACGTGCTGGTCTGCCCGGTCACGTCACCGGTGTGGTCGGTGCTGTTCCCGAGCGTGGCGGCCCTGGTCACCGACACCGGCGGGACGCTCTCGCATCCGGCGATCATCGCTCGCGAGTTCGGCATCCCCGCCGTCGTCGCCACCCGGAACGCGACCGCGGTGCTGCGCGACGGGCAGGCGGTCGTGGTCGACGGCACCGCGGGCACCGTCCGGATCGAACCGTAGCCGCGTAACCGGGACGTCGCCGGCGGCGAGGCCGTACCCTCACCGGGTCCACCCGTGCACAGTGATCTCCTCGACGTCCAGGGAGGCAACGGTGGACATCTGCGTCGTAACGGCGACTGGAGTGCATTTCCCGTCGGCGGAGGCCGTGAATCACACGCTCGAAAGCGGAACCGGCATCGTGTGGATCGACCTCGGGCACGAGGAGCGCGACGGGATGCGGCTGCTGACCGAGCTCCTCCAGACGCAGCCCGGTGATGTCGACGACTGCTACAACCGCATGCCCGTACCCAAGTTGCACGCCTACACCGACCACTACTTCAGCGCCATCAACGGGCTCGCTCGCGGAACCGACGGACGCCTGTACTTCCAGCCCTTGAAGATCTTTTTCAATGCGAAGCTTCTGATCACCGTCATGGGACCCACCAGCAAGGCGCTCACCCCTGATGCCGTGCACCGGGACCTCGCACTCATCCGGGACCGGGTCACCTCGCACGAGCTTCTTCCGACATCGGCCTTCGAACTGGTGACCGCGATCAGGTTGCAGATGCTGCGCAGTCAGGAGTCGGTCGTCGCGGACGCGGCAGCGCGCGCAGCCGAGCTCGAGAAGAGCGTCATGGGGATCGACCCGGTAAAGGCCGAAATGGTGCTGAGCGACCTGTTCTCGCTGCGTCACGATCTGCAGACGATCAGGACGAACGCTGCACAGACCCACGAGCTCTACGTACACCTGATCGACGTCCTCGCCTCGCAGGAAGGGTTGATGGCGCTGGACATCCGCCGTCTCAACGATCTCCGCCTGGGCTTCAGCCACCTGCGAAACACCGTCGACCTTGAGCGCGAATACCTGCAGGAGGTGCTTGAACTCCTGCAGACCCGGGTTTCCACGGAGCTGAACCGGTTCGTCCGCAAGATCACTGCGTGGGGCACGATCGGGATCGCCTGGACAGTCATCGTGGGGATCTACGGGATGAACTTCGACAACATCCCGGGGCTCGAATGGAGGTTCGGCTACGCGTTCGCGTTCGGCCTCATGGCGGTGGTGGGACTTGTCCTGGCCTCCATGTTTCGACGACGGGGATGGCTCTGATAAATGCCACTGGTCCGCTGCCAGCAGTGGGTGCTCAGTCTCTTCGCACGGCCTCGAGGCGGCATGAGCGGATATAGCCGGTCACGTCAGGGGTCTGCGCGTCGCCGACGCGTCGATCATGCCCAACATCGTCTCGCCACGGCCGCCCAGAACAGTTGGTCGAGGTGGGCGCGGCGGAGGTGCCGATGACCCGCTCCCGCCCCTCCACTTGCCGAGCTGCTGCTCGCCCGCTTGCCGAGGACAGGTGCCCGACGCTTGCGGTGGTCGGGCCCACGCTGCTGTCATCCGCTTCCCGGGGTACGAATGTTGGAGTAAGGGCTCACCAGCCCTGCGGTCGGGCGATCACCGGCCCGACTTTGCGGTCCGTATTGGCCAGGTACGGCTTGAGACTCTCCCGGACCCATGGCAGTGCCGATACCGTCCGAGGCGACTCCGATCGCGATGCCTTTCCAAGCCGACAGGCACGGAGATACCGCCATGCCATGCAGCGCTCAACGCGAGTTCCTTGCAACTTCAGGTCCGGATCGATCTCGTCAATTGTCTCGGGAAAGTCATCGCTCCTCGTCGCGCTAGCCCGGGTCAAGGCCGCCGCTCGGACTTGGCCGGCAAGCCGGATCCCCGAGCTGATCAGTTAACCGACGTATGCCAATGTCGCAGCGATGGCAGCTTCGGTGCCGGTGCGCAGAGTCGGTTGGATCGCAGGCGCGAAGGCCGGGTTGTGATTCCCCACAACAGTCATGCCCGGCAGAAATCCGCCATTGCCCCAGTACGTGAAGGGCACGCCGAACGCCACCGGGATGAGACTGAAGTCCTCCGAGGCCGGGACAGGGGCCAGCTCGTGCACCCTGGTCGGCTCCGAATGCCTGCGTGAAGGCCTGCGTCACTGCTTCTGTGACCTTCGGGTCGTTCACGGTGAGCGGGAACGCGGCGATGGTCTCGAGCGTGGGCTCCTGCGGCGAGCCGGAGGCCTGGCACTCTGCTCGGACGATTCTGTCGATGGCCCCCAAGATCTTGTCCCGCACACCGTTGTCGTAGGCGCGGACATTGACGAGGAGCTCGCCCTGTTCGCTGATGACGTTGGGTGCGTTGCCGACCTTGATCGCCCCCACGGTCACGACGCCGAAATCACTGGGCGCGATTTCTCGGGAGACGATGCCCTGCAGTCTCGTGACGATGGACGAGACCAGCACTGCCGGATCGACTCCCAGATGCGGCATCGAGCCGTGGGTGCCCTTACCGAAAACGGTCACCTTGATGCTGTCTCCGGCGGACAGTACGGCGCCGGACCGGGTGGCGACATTGCCGGCCTCGGGCACCGTCAGTACGTGCTGGGCCAAGCACACGTCGGGCTTGACGGCGGCGAGCTTGGCGACCAAGCCGTCGTCGATCATGGCCTGGGCGCCCTTGCCGGTCTCCTCACCGGGTTGGAACAGGGCGAGATAGGTGCCGGACCATTCGCTCTTGTTCTTGGCCAGCAGAGCGGCCGCGCCCAGAGCGGACGCCACGTGCGCGTCGTGGCCACAGGCGTGCATTTTTCCTGGATCCGTGGAGGCGTACTCCAAGCCGGTGGCCTCCGTCACCGGGAGGGCATCCATGTCAGCGCGGAAGAGGACCCGGCGACCTTCACCGTTGCGGATGATGCCGACGACCCCGCCGCCGATCTGCAGGACCTCGTCGGCGCCGATCTCCTGGAGCTTCGTGGTCACCTTCTCCGCGGTCCGCGCCTCTTCACCCCACAGATCCGGGTGGCGGTGGAGGTCCTTGTAGAACTCCTCCTGCCACACCTGGACCTCGTCGATCCCGGTCATCACGTTGCCGAGCTCGGCCGGAGTCACCGAGGGGTTCGCCGGGGGCGCTCCACCTGCCGGTGCGGTGCCGCCTGCGGCAGGGGCAGGTGGCTGCGGCGACGTGCAGGCAGTGAGCACCGCCGCCGCAGTGAGAGCGCCGATCCCGTGGAGAACCTGACGCCGGGAGACGGACCGTGCCGTCGTGGCCTCCGCCGGGGCGTCTGACACCAGAGTTGCCTGATCCCACCCACACTCATGCGCAAGCAATGATCTCATCCGTCGTTCGCATCATCGTGCCTTTCTGACGCACGGACGTTGGACACAGACACCGGGCCCGACAAGATCAGCACCCGGCGTCGGCTGCGTACCAGGCTCAGCCCGCTTCGCCCTTCATGAACCGCCCGAAGAACTCGGCCAGCTCGTCGTAGCCGTCGAGCGGCAGCACCAAGGACACGTGCTGGTCGGGTCGCACGACCACGAGGGCGCCGGCTCCGCGGTCGACACTGCGCAGGTCGAAGATGTCCCTGTCGACGTCGTCGACCGGTGTGAACACCTTCTCGTAGTCCACGAGACCGAGCTTCCCCTTGCGCGGCCTCAGGAAGTCGTGCATGTCCGCCCAGTCGAGGTCCAGGTGGGACTGCTGGATGATCCCGCGGACGTCGAAGACCCCGTCCACGTCGTAGCCCTTCGGCGTGAAGCGGCGGACCGGCGAGTCACCGCTCGCGAGGAACTCGACCAGTTCGAGGAACCGCGACCCGCGGGTGCGGGGGTCGACGGCGTCGGCGAAGGCGTAGAGCCGCCACCGGCCGTCGGCGCGGTGCACGTGCCCGAGGTGGACGCGCTTGGCGTCGCTGAGGCGGATGACCTCGGCCGACTTGAACCGGCGTCCCGGTGGGAAGCCGGGCGCCAGGTGGAGGTGGGCGTCGTCGCCGGTGAGCAGCCCGGGAGGGTAGTGCGTGGCCAGCCCGGCGGTGAACTCGCCGTTGGTGACGAACTGGCGCTGGACCTCGGCGAAACCGGACATGGCCTCCTTGGGGTCGTCCGAGTCGACCCGCCCGGCCCCGCCGATCGCCTGCGACCACCGGATGTCGGTCGCGATGAGGTCCTCGGCGATCTGCTTCCGTTCCTGCGAGTAGGTGTCGAGCAGCGCCGCCGGGCTGCGTCCCTGCAGCACGGCCGCGAGCTTCCACCCGAGGTTGAACGTGTCCTGCATGGACACGTTCATGCCCTGGCCGGCCTTCGCGGTGTGGGTGTGGCAGGCGTCCCCGGCGATGAAGACGCGCGGCGAGCGCGTGCCCACCTTGTCGTCGTCCACGTCGTCGAACCTGTCGGTCACCCGGTGGCCGACCCGGTAGACCGAGAACCACGCGGTCTCCGGGACCTCGAGCGTGTACGGAGCCAGGACACTGCGGGCCTGATCGAGGACCTCCTCCGCCGTGAGCCAGGCGTCGGCCGCGATCTCACCCATGTCCACGTACAGGCGCACCATGTAGCCGCCCTCGCGGGGGATGAGCAGGATGTTGCCACCGCTGCCGGACTGGATCGTGGCCTTGAACCGGATGTCGGGGAAGTCGGTCGTCGCCAGGATGTCCATGACACCCCAGGCCTTGTCGTGACCTGCGCCGTGCGGAATGCGACCGATGGACTCGCGTACGGTGCTGTGTGCACCGTCGCAACCGACGACGTACTTCGCTTCGACGGTGATCTCGGTGTCGTCGCCACCGCGGCGAATCGTCACCAGAACCGGCTCGTCGTCGGTTTTCGGGGCCTGGAGCGCGACGACCTCGTGGTTGTAGTCGACTTTCAGACGGCTCGGGGAGTTCCTTGCGTACTCCAGAAGGAAGTCCCCGAGCCGGGCCTGGTTGACGATGACGTGCGGAAACTCCGAAAGCCCGTCGCGGACGTCCTGCACGCGCCCGAAGCGCTTGATGCGGGAGGGGTTCTCCGGATCAGGCCCCCAGAAGGTGGTCTGGTTGACCCAGTAGGCTTCTGCCGTCATTCTCTCGGCCAGACCGAAAGCCTCGAACGTCTCGACGGTCTTGCAGTTCACACCGTCCGCCCGGCCGACCTCCAACGGGCCGGGTGCTCTCTCCACCACGCGGGTCACGATGTCCGGGAACTCGGACAGCTGAGCGGCGAGGAGCAGTCCCGCCGGTCCGGTACCGACGATGAGGACGTCGACCTCGCCCGGCAGATCGGGCTGATCGTCCGTTCTGCCGTCCGCCGCGGGTCGGATCCTCGGGTCACCCTTCCGATAACCGTTCAGGAAGTACTGCACTGCGCCTCCTTGTGCTGGGCACGCGGCCGAACAGGAGACGAGCACGCTCGTCGGTCGCCTCTGGGGTGCTCACTTCCCGCTTCGCAGCCGTACGATCCGCAGTCTCCGTCGGCGGGCGCAACAGTCCTTCCCGCCCAACGGAAGGCCGCGGCACCGGGTGGCTGCCGCAGCCCGGAAATGGTCCAGTTCCATTGAATGGAACGACTGGTTGATGCCCTCCGTATCGCATTGGAAGGTCGTGCTGCAACGACTGAACGCGTGCTGGGCAACCGGTCGATTGTTCGCGCTGGCATCACCGGTGAGGTGCGGGACGGTGGGTACCGTTCGCGGGCCCGCCGCACATCGATCGAGGGAGCGACCCATGGCAACGTCCGGTGAGGAACACGGGAACCGCCTGATGGACGTGGTTGCGGCCGAGGGTCGCGAGCTGGAGGCGGTCTTCGCCCGCATCGAGGCCGAGACCGAGCCGGGAGAGCGCCGCCGGCTTGCCGACCAGCTCCTGCAGCGGCTGGCCGGCCACGCGGCGGCGCGGAGGGAGGTGCTCTACCCGCGGGTCAGCAAGGACGTTCCCGACGGCGACTCCCTCGTCGACCTCGGGCTGCTGGGGCTGGACCAGATCGAGCGGACGAGCAGGGAGATCGCGGGCCTGTCCGGTGCGGAGACCACGTTCCACCCGCTGGTGACCAAGCTCGCAACGGAGGTCTGGGAGCACCTCGACGAGGAGGAGGGCGATGTCCTGCCTGCGCTGGTGGACGCCATCGGGGTGGACGCGGCGAACGAGCTGGGCGACGAGCTCGCCCGGGCCGGCGCCGCCGCGGTGCGGTGACGGGCCGACCGGACGCTCAGTGGGAGCGGACCGTCCCGCCGCACCGCCAGAACCGCCGTGGTGATCGGTCGGGTCGACCTGCTGACTTGCGCCGCGCAGCGTGCCACAGTCACGGGGTGAGCAGGCCGGGTATCCACGCCTTCGTCGAAGACGGGCGGCGGGACGGTTGATCTCGACGCCGGGGGTGAATGCCGCGCGCGGCCGACGAGGTCCGCCGCAGCACGGAGGTGCGCATGGTGATCCCCGACAACGCCCACTCCTTCGTCGGGCGGCAGGTCGAGCTCACCGCGCTGCGGGCCGAGCTGGGGACCGTTCGGTCGGGCCGGCCGCGGGTCATCCTCCTCGAAGGCTCACCCGGGATCGGTAAGACCGCGGTGCTCGATCGCTTCCTGGACGACGAGTCGGACCTGACCGTGCTGCGCGCCACGGGCGAGCAGTGGGAGGCGTTCGTCGCGTACGGCGTCGTCGACCAGCTCATGCGCGTGGCGGGAGTCAGCTCGGCGCGGCTGCGGGCCGGGCGCGACCGGTCGCTGCCCGCGGAGGAGCCGATCGGCGTGGGCGCGCGGATCCTCGAGGCGCTGGCGGAGCTCGAGCAGAAGGCGCCCGTGGTCATCGTCGTCGACGACGCGCAGTGGGCGGACATCGACTCGCTGCGAGCGCTCCTGTTCGTCGCGCGGCGCCTCGTCCGGGAACGGGTGCTGCTGGTCCTCGCGGAGCGCACCGAGGACGCGATGCGGCTCCCGGAGGGCCTGCGCCGGCTCGCGGCCGGCCGGACCGGGACCACCATCGCTCTCCAGCCGCTGACCGGCGGGGAGCTCCAGCGACTGGCGGCCGGCCTCGGCGTGCACCAGCTTTCCGCGCGGACCGCCCGGCGCCTGCAGGCGCACACGGGTGGCAACCCGCTGTACGTCACCACGTTGCTGACCGAGCTGCCGGCGGAGCGCTGGCGCACCTGGGAGCCGGTGCTGCCGGCCCCCCGCGCGTTCGCGCTGCAGGTCACGCGCCGGCTGGAGGTGTGCAGTCCGGCGGCCCGCGGGCTGGTGGAGGCGGCGGCGGTGCTGGGGGCGCACGCCTCGTTGGCGTCGGCCGCCGTGCTCGCGGAGGTGGAGGACGTGGTCCCGGCCCTCGACGAGGCCGTCGAGATCGGCCTGGTGCAGATCCGCGACGACGGCCTCCGGGACGTCGCCTTCGCCCACCCGCTGGTCCGCGCCGCGATCTACGAGCAGCTCGGGCCCGCCCGCCGCGTCCAGCTGCACACCCGGGCGGCCGGGCTCGTCGACGACGAGGGGGCCGCCCTGCGCCACCGGGTACTCGCGGCGGCGCCGCCCGACCCCGGGCTGGCGGACGAACTCGAGGCCTTCGCGCGGCGGGAGGCCCGGGCCGGGGCGTGGGCCGGCGCGGCCTCGACCCTCCTCGAGGCGAGCCGGCTCAGCGCCGACCGCGAGCGACGTGAGTACCGGCTGCTGCGGGCCGTCGACGCGATGATCGGCGCAGGCGACCTCATCCAGGCCGAGTCGTTCGCGCGGCGGGCCGTGGCATTGGCTCCGGGGCCGCTGCGCGACGCGACGATGGGCTACCTCGCCGTACTGCGCGGCCGCGCCGGGGAGGCGGAAGCCCTGCTGCGCGCCGCCTGGGAGCAGTGCTCCGCCGCCGTCCCGCGCGACGCCGACGCCGCCGACCGCGACGTCGCCGCCGTCGTCGCGCAGCGGATGGCGCTGCACGGCGTGGGGCGGCTGCGGGGCGGCGACGTGGTGGAGTGGGCGCGGCGGGCGGTGGAGCTCGCCGGCCCGGACGACCCGGTGCGAGTGGAGGCCGAGGCCCTGCTCGGGTTGGGGCTGGGCTGGCAGGGCCGCCTGCAGGAGGGACTGGCCGCGTACGAGGCGGTCCTGGCCAGGCTGCCCGACGACTTCGGGGTGCAGCTGGAGCGCATCCGGATGGCCCAGGGCTGGCTGTTGCTGGTCGCGGACGACGTGGTGACGGCGCGGACCCTGCTCGCGCAGACGGCGCCCGCTGCGCTGCGCGCGGGCTCGGTCCGGATCGCGGTGTGGTCGTACGTGTGGTTGGCGCGGGCGGGGTTCGCGGTGGGGGCGTGGGATGAGGCGGCGGCGGATGCGGAGCGGGCGGTGTCGTTGCTGGAGGAGTCGGGGCATGAGTGGTTGCGGCCGTTGGCGCGGTGTGCGGCGGTGGTGGTGCCGGCGGCGCGGGGGGAGTGGGTGGCGGCGGAGGAGCATGCGGCGGCGGCGGTGGCGCGGTCGGGGGATTACGAGTTGATGGTGGTGTCGGCGGGGGTGGCGGGGGCGTTGGTGCCGGCGGCTCGTGGTGATCATGAGGGGGTGTTGCGGGCGTTGGCGCCGGTGGTGGGGTTGGTGGAGCGGGCGGGGGTGGATGAGCCGGGGTTCTGGCTGTGGCAGGACTTGTATGGCGAGGCGTTGGTGGGTGTGGGGCGGTTGGGGGAGGCGGAGGCGTTCTTGGGGCCGCATGAGGAGTTGGCGGCGGTGCGGGGGCGGGGGTCGATGATCGCGCGGTTGGCGCGGGTGCGGGGGCGGTTGGAGGCGGCGCGGGGGCGGTTGTCGGCGGCGGAGGCGGCGTTCGGTCGGGCGGCGGGGGTGTTGGAGGGGGTGGGGTCGCCGTTTCAGTGGGCGTTGCTGGATCTGGCGTGGGGGCAGGTGTTGCGGCGGGCGGGGCAGCGGCGGGCGGCGGCGGAGCGGTTGTCGGCGGCGCGGGAGCGGTTGGTGGGGTTGCGGGCGCGGCCGTATGTGGAGCGGTGTGAGCAGGAGTTGGCGGCGTGTGGGTTGGCGCCGGCGAAGCGGAGTGCGTTTGATCCGTCGCGGTTGACTGCGCAGGAGTTGGCGGTGGCGCGGTTGGTGGCGGTGGGGATGAGTAATCGTCAGGTGGCGTCGGAGTTGTTCATCAGTATCAAGACGGTGCAGTTTCATTTGACGCATATTTACGCGAAGTTGGGGGTGGGTTCGCGGGCGGAGTTGGCCGCCCAGTTCCGCGACAACGAAACCACCGACGACCCCGGCGACGGCCGGTAGCCGACGACGTCCCTCAGCGGGCTCGTTCGGCGAAGTCGGGCCGTTCGAGCAGCAGCGAGACGACGATCCCGGCGACGAGTCCCCAGAAGGCGGCGCCGATGTTGAGGACCGTGACGTCGGCGACCGTGACGATGAAGGTGACCAGCGCGCCGAGGCTGAACCGGCCGCTGAACGCGGTGACGAACGCGGCCTGCAGCACCCGGAGCATCGCCAGTCCGGCGAGGACGGCGATGAACGCGCCCGGTGTGGCGAGCATGAGCCGGGTGAACAGCGGGGCGAGGAGCCCGAACACCATCGCGAGCAGCCCGCAGACGATGCCCGCCGTGTAGTGCCGGGAGCGCTCACCGGATGCGGCGAGCAGCGCGTTGGTGGGGCCGGTCAGGCAGGTCGACACCGCTCCCACCCCCGCGGCCAGCAGTGACCAGGCGCCGCACGCGACCGTGATCATGTTCACCGGGGCGTCGTGGCCCGCGGTGCGGAGCACGGCGACGCCCTGGCCGTTCTGCACGACGAGGACGGTGATCGCGAGAGGGACGACCAGCTCGATCATCGCCTGCACCGACCACTGCGGGACCTGCAGCACCGGGGCCGCGATCCACGCCGTCGCCGTCGGCCCCGGGTCGAACCTGCCCGACACCGCGACGGCGACCGCTCCCACCACGAGCGCGCCGATGATCGGCGGGACCCACCGGCCGAGCGCGGCGCGGGCGTTCAGCAGGAGGAACACCAGCACCATCGGGGCGGCCACCGCGACGTCGGCGCCGAGGGCACGCACGAGGTCGATCCCGAACCGCAGGAACACGGCGGCGACCATGCCCATCACGATCGGCATCGGGATGAGGTCCATGACCCGCCGCACCCAGCCGGTGAGGCCGAGGACGAGCATGAGCAGCCCGGTGGCGAGGAACGCGCCGACGATCTCGGGCCACCGGAGGTGGCCGAGGGCCGGGCCGACGAGGACCGTCCCGGGGATCGTCCAGAAGAAGGCCAGCGGCTGGCGGTACACCCAGCACGCCGCCACGGTCAGCACGCCGTTGAGGAAGAAGACGCCGAACACCCACGACGCGAGCTCGGCCTGCGTCAGACCACCCTGGGTGCCGACCGCGAGGATCACGGCGACGGGACCGGTGGCCGCGAAGATCAGACCGATCAGGCCGTTCGCGGCGTAGAGGGGCCCCAGGTCGCGGCGGACGCGGCGCAGGCCGGTCAGCGGTCGTGGGGGGCGCTCGATCAGCGCCGGCGCGGCTCCCGCTCGTTCCACCGTCACACTCGACCCCGTTTCGGCAAACCCGATATCGCTCCGGGCGGAGCGGCTACGGTAGGGCAGCCGGCGAGCGCTTCGCCACGGCGATCTGCCCAGGTCCGGCCCGCGTCGCCGGCCGATCGACCGCTCGCCGATCCGTGCGCATCCCATTCAGCGGAAAGCCTGTCCGTCGGCCCGTGCGGCGCCCAAGCTGGGGACACCTTCCGACCGACGACGATCGGGCAGAGCATGCGGAGCACCCCTGTCACGCCCGGCGGATCAATGATCAGAGCGGTGGCGGTCGGCACGATCCCCGGCTCGCCTTCGTCATCATCACCCCGGCCCGTGCGCCCGGAGAAGCAGGAGGAGAAGGCGTTCGTCGGGCGCGGGCACGAACTCGGCGTCCTGCACGCGCTGCTCGCGCAGGTGCGTGCCGACGGCGCCCGCGTCGCGCTGGTCCGGGGGGAACCGGGGACCGGGAAAACCGCCCTGGTCGACGCGTTCCTCCGCGATCAGGCGCACCTGACGGCGGTCCGGGGCAGCGGCGACGAGGGCGAGGCCACCGTCTCCTACGCCCTGGTCGACCAGCTGTTCGCGGTCGTCGGCCTGCGGGGGGCCGCGCTTCTGGCGCACACCGAGCGGGTGCTGCCGGTCGAGGAACCGATCGTGGTGGGCCGCCAGATTCTCGCGGCGTTGGTCCGAAGCAGCGCCGCGGGACCGGTGGCGGTCGTGATCGACGACGCGCACTGGGCCGATGTGGACTCGCTGCGCGCGCTTCTGTTCGCGCTCCGCAGGCTGGCCGCGCACCCCGTGCTGACGATCCTGGTGGTACCGCCGGACGACGCCCGCCTGCCCACCGGCCTCGAGCGGCTCGCCGAGGGGCACACCGGGGTCACCCTGGAGGTCGGCCCGCTGACACCGGCCGATGTCCAGGCTCTGGCCGCCACCGTGACCGGGACGCGTATCTCCGGGTTGATCGCGCACCGCCTGTGCGCCCACACGCTGGGGAATGCCCGCCACGTGCTCGCGCTGCTGGCGGAGACGCCTGCCGACCGCTGGCGGGGCTGGGAGCCCGTGCTACCCGCTCCCCGGGTGTTCAGCCGGACGATCGGTCGGCGGCTCGCGGCCTGCAGCGATCGCGCGCGGCGTTTCGTCGAGGCCGCTGCCGTCGTCGGTGACGGGGCCACGATGGCCGCTGCGGCCGCCCTGGCCGAGGTGGACGGGTCGCTCAGCGAGGTGGAGGAGGCGTGCGCCGCCGGACTGCTCGACGCGTCCGCGTGCGCCACTCCCGGGAGCCTGGCGTTCGCCCATCCTCTCGTGCGGGCGGCGGTGTACGGGCAGCTGACACCGGCGCTGCGGCTCCGGCTGCATCGGGAGGCGGCGGGCCTGGTGGACGACGAGCGGTCGGCCCTCCATCACCGCGCGGCGGCGACCCAGCCTCCCGACGACACCTTGGCGGCCGAGTTGCAGCGCTTCTCCGACCGCTCGAGGACTGCGGGGCAGTGGCGGGAGGCGGCATGGGCGCTGCTGGAGTCCGGACGGCTCAGCGCGCGCCGGGCGCAGCGCGAGCAGCGGCTGTTGCGGGCGGTCGGCCTCCTGGGCGACGCCGGTGCGGTCACCGGCACCGCGACCCAGGACCTGGGGCCGACGGCGGCGGACGGCCCGCTGCGCGACGTCACCGCCGGATACATCGCGCTCGTGCAGGGCCGGGCCGCCGAGGCGCACGGATCACTGCACGCTGCGTGGGCGAACCGTGACGACGCCGGACCCGAGGTGGCCGCACTGGCCGCGCAGCGGTTGGCGTTGCACGGGGTGGGGCGGTTGCGGGGCGAGGAGGTGGTGGAGTGGGCGCGGCGGGCGCTGGCGCTCGCCGATCCGGACGACCCGGTGCGGGTGGAGGCGTTGGCGCTGCTCGGCCTCGGTCTGAGCTGGGTCGGATGGACCCCTGCCCCGCACCGCGCGCCGACGGCGGACGACGCGCTGGTCGCCCCGTCCGGCGCGGCACTCGCGCTCGACGTCGATGAGGCCGCTGCGCGCGTGGCCGTCGCCGGTGCCGCCCACGAGCCGAGGCGGGCGGGCTCGGTGTGGTTCGCGGTGTGGTCGTACGTGTGGTTGGCGCGGGCGGGGTTCGCGGTGGGGGGGTGGGATGAGGCGGCGGCGGATGCGGAGCGGGCGGTGTCGTTGCTGGAGGAGTCGGGGCATGAGTGGTTGCGGCCGTTGGCGCGGTGTGCGGCGGTGGTGGTGCCGGCGGCGCGGGGGGAGTGGGTGGCGGCGGAGGAGCATGCGGCGGCGGCGGTGGCGCGGTCGGGGGATTACGAGTTGATGGTGGTGTCGGCGGGGGTGGCGGGGGCGTTGGTGCCGGCGGCTCGTGGTGATCATGAGGGGGTGTTGCGGGCGTTGGCGCCGGTGGTGGGGTTGGTGGAGCGGGCGGGGGTGGATGAGCCGGGGTTCTGGTTGTGGCAGGACTTGTACGGCGAGGCGTTGGTGGGTGTGGGGCGGTTGGGGGAGGCGGAGGCGTTCCTGGGGCCGCATGAGGAGTTGGCGGCGGTGCGGGGGCGGGGGTCGATGATCGCGCGGTTGGCGCGGGTGCGGGGGCGGTTGGAGGCGGCGCGGGGGCGGTTGTCGGCGGCGGAGGCGGCGTTCGGTCGGGCGGCGGGGGTGTTGGAGGGGGTGGGGTCGCCGTTTCAGTGGGCGTTGCTGGATCTGGCGTGGGGGCAGGTGTTGCGGCGGGCGGGGCAGCGGCGGGCGGCGGCGGAGCGGTTGTCGGCGGCGCGGGAGCGGTTGGTGGGGTTGGGGGCGCGGCCGTATGTGGAGCGGTGTGAGCAGGAGTTGGCGGCGTGTGGGTTGGCGCCGGCGAAGCGGAGTGCGTTTGATCCGTCGCGGTTGACTGCTCAGGAGTTGGCGGTGGCGCGGTTGGTGGCGGTGGGGATGAGTAATCGTCAGGTGGCGTCGGAGTTGTTCATCAGTATCAAGACGGTGCAGTTTCATTTGACGCATATTTACGCGAAGTTGGGGGTGGGTTCGCGGGCGGAGTTGGCCGCCCGGTTCCGCGACAGCGAAACCACCGACGACCCCGGCGAGTCGCGGGCAGGGCACTGACGACGGCATCCCGGACAAGAACAACGACGGCGGCGGGGCCCCGACCGGAAGGTCGGGGCCCCGCCGCCGTCACGAGCGGATCAGGTGAAGACGGTGGTGAATGCCTCGTTGAGCTCACGAGCGTGGTAGAAGATCCCCTTGGCCAGCTGGTCGGCGGTCCAGTTGATCGTCGGGAAGTCGTGGTGGACGCGGTAGCCCAGCCCGGCGAACACCTCGTTGCGGTTACCGGCGGGGTCGAAGAAGTAGATGGTCGTGCCGCGGGTGATTCCGTGGCGGGTCGGGCCGATGTCGACCGGGACGTCCTCCATGCTGAAGATGTCGCCGGCCTTGAGGATCGCCCCCCAGTCCTCCAGGTGGTAGGCGAAGTGGTGGATCTTGTTGTTCGGGCCCTTGATGAAGGCGAGGTCGTGCGGGGACTCCCCGCAGCTCATCCAGCTGCCGATCAGGTTCGGGTGCTCGATGCTCTCGATGGCCCGCTCAGCGGGACGGAAGTCGAGGCACTCGCTCATGAACCGCTCGATCAGAGCGGGGTCCTCGACGGAGATCAGGGCGTGGTCGATCCAGTGCGTGCCGACCCCGCGCACGTGGCGGGGCCAGGCCTCGGGGTTGATCGCGCCGGTGTCGGTGCCGGTGAACTCGATGTCGGTGTAGAGCTCGAGGGTGTGCTCCGAGGGCATGGTGATGCGGACCCCGTCGCCGACCTTGAGGTTCTCCCCGGCGCTGAACCGGCCGGTGGTGGCCCCGAACTGCTGGGCGCGGCGCTCGAAGTCCGCCAGGGCGTCGTCGTCCTCGACCTTGTAGCCGAACTTGGCCAGCCCGACCCCGCCCTCGGTGAGGACCAGGGAGTGGTGGTCCCACTCGTCCCAGCACTTGAGCCAGAGCTTGCCGGGTTCCTCGTGCACGACCTCCATGCCGAGGGTGTTCGAGTAGTGGTTGCGGGCTTCTTCGAGGTCCGTCACCCGCAGATGGACATACCCCAGCCGGATGACAGCGCTTGTCTTACCCATCAGACTCGTCCTTTCCCATCCTTCTTCTTCGCCTTCGTCGCTGCGGGGCTCGCCGCTGCCTGCCCCGGTGGCGTGGTGGATCTCGTCGAATCAATTGAGTTCGTCGAGGTCGGGAAGGCGAACCCCAGTACCCGCCTCAGCCGATCTCCCTCCTGGAGCTCGATGACGATGTTGGTGATCGGTACGGCACGGCAGCTCAGGCAGATCCCTTCGACCCGCTCGTCGTCACTGAGCACGCTGTCGGCGATGGGCCGCTCGTAGCGGACCTCACCGAGCTTGAGCTGCACCTTGCAGATTCCGCAACCGCCGCGCTTGCAGCCGACGCGGTAGCGCAGCCCGGCCCTGGCCAGCGCGCGCAGCAGCGTCTCCTCGTCTCCCGCCTCGACGTGCACGCCATCCGGAAGGATCGTCACCTCGGGCATCGGGAGTCCTTCCCCGGACGCTTCGTCATGCCCGACGCCTCATGCACAGTGCACCCCGATCGAGCCGAGCCCGTCGAACTCCGCGATCACGACCCCGCGCGCCTGTAGCGGTACCGAGGCGGTCAGGCCGCCGGACAGCACGATCGACCCGGGCTCGACGCACTCGCCCCGCCTGGCCAGCGCCTCTGCCAGCCAGACCAGGGCCGCGGCCGGGTGGCCCATCACCGCGCCACCCGCGGCGGTGTCGGTCGCCCCGCGGCACCGGAAGACGCACCCGAGGACGCTGAGGTCGACCAGGGCGTCCGGCCGGCGGCCCCGGGCGCCGACGACGACCCGCGCGGCACCGGCGTTGTCGGCCACCGAGTCGGGTAGGCGGAAGGGCTCCGAGTAGCGCGAGTCGACCACTTCGATGGCCGCGAAGACCGCCTCCGTGGCCGCCAGGACCTGGGCGATCGTGGTCGGTGCCTCGATCCGCTCACGGATCAGGAACGCGATCTCGGGCTCCGCCCGCGGGTGGATGAGCGCGTCGAGTGCCAGCGCCTCGCCGTGCGGGACCACCATCCCCGACGTGAGCCGGCCGAAGACGGGCTCGTGGATGCCCAGCGCCTGGCGCTTGACCCGGCTCGTCAGCCCCAGCTTCGTACCGATGACCTGCTCCCCGGCCTGCAGGCGGTGCTCGACCACCAGGGACTGGGCTTCGTAGGCCGTCTCGACGCGCAGAAACGGCAGCTTGCGCGTGAACGGGGGGATGGGCGTGCGGTCGGACTGCGCGCGGAGAAGGGCGTCGGCGATCCGGCGCGCCTCGGAACCCGTCGTTTTCGCGGACCGATCCGGCCGAGCGGTCCCCGGCGCGGCGCTCATGTCGCACCTTCATCCGCGAACTGCACCGTCACGTTCCCCAGGTGTGCGAACTCGGCCTGGTAGAAGTCACCCGGGCGGACCGGCACCAAGCGGTGCAGCGGGCCGGCGAGGACGATGTCGCCGCGGCGCAGCCCCCGGCCGGTCGAGCCGAGCTCGTTCGCCAGCCACTCGACGCAGCGGGCGGGGTTGCCCAGTGCGGCCGCGCCGGCCGCGCTCTCGATCGGTACCCCGTTGCGCTGCAACAGCACCCCGACCAGGCGCAGGTCGACGGCGGTGACCGGGGTGATCCGTCCGCCCAGGACGACCTTCCCCGCCGAGGCGTTGTCGGCGACGGTGTCGGCGACCTGCACCTGCCACGAGGCGATGCGGCTGTCGACGATCTCGACAGCGGGCATCACGCCCGCCACGGCGGTGAGCGCGTCCGCGATGGTCACGCCCGGTCCCGCGAGGTCGGCGGCCAGCACGAACGCGATCGTGGCGACGACGCGTGGCTGCACGAACAGCTCGAGCGGGATGTCGTGTCCCTCGTCGAGGAACATGTCGTCGAGCAGGACGCCGAAGTCGGGTTCGTCGACGCCGAGGACATGCTGCCGGGGCCGGGACGTGCGGCCCATGCGGCGCCCTCGGACGACTGCGCCCGCCGCGACCCGGCGCCGGACGTTGTGCATCTGGATCGCGTAGGCGTCCTGCACGGTCAGGTCCGTCCGGATCCGTGTGATGGGCTCGATGGGGCGGCGGTCGACCGCCGCCTGCCACAGCCGGTCGGCGAGCCCGACGACACCGGTATCGTCCACACCGGTCATCGGGCGACCCTCCCGCGATGCGGGACGGCGGGTGCGGCGGCATGCGGCGCGCGGGGAACTGGCTGCACTCACGTCCTCCCGTCGGTGCTCATGGTCGAGACTGACATCGCCGGGCCCAACTCCGCGCAGGGAAACACCCTAGGTTTTCGCTGGGTCCGGCCTGGGTGACGCGGCTCGCGGCCCGTACGGCCGGCGGACGCGACACCCTTACGGATACCCCCGAGGCACCCGGGCACTCACGGTGCCGTCCCCGCGTCCGGGCGCCCGGCACAGCCC
>CAWJFD010000019.1:0-175541 GCA_963841985.1 uncultured Actinomycetota bacterium | reverse complement strand
CGACCAGCTCACCGGCGCAGGCCGCTGCCAGCGCCTCGTCGATGAGGACGAGCCCTTCCTCGACCCGATCAATCATGATGAATACGCCGCCGAGACACACCAACGCCTCGAACTCGATGTCGGGATTGCTGAAGCGGCGCCCGTTAGCGATCGCGTCGCGCAGCACTCCCTCCCGCGCGGCTGCGTCCGGTTCCGCGAAAGCTTCATTGATCAGCGCCCAGCCGTGCTCGGGGCTGTCTTCGCCGAGCTCCGTGAGGATGCTGCGGGCTCGCTCCAACCACCCACTCTGCACGGCCCAGTCACCGAGCACGTTGCCGGATATCCACGACACGGTGCGGGCCGCCCGGCCGGCGGCTGGGTACTGGCGCTCCCGACGGTGGGCGGCGTACGCACGCTCGTAGCACATGGCCGCGGCGGTGCAGTCCCGTTCCAGATACAGCGCCGCACCCAAGGCTTCCAGCGCCGCCCCCGACTCACCGTCGGCGACGACCAGCTCCAACACTCGGCGAGCCGCTACCGCATCGCCTGCACGCAGAGCCGCCATGCCTTCGTCAATCGGCGGCGAGCTCACCGCCCGATAATGGCACGACTCAGCCGTCCGACCTGCGGACGCAGGCGAGGAAGCACATACCGGGCACACTGGCCACGTGGCAGTCGGGATCCGGGTGCTCGGGACCGTGGAACTGGACACCGCGGCCGGGGAAGCCACCCTGCACCGGTGCGGCTGCGGACCGGATCGTGGCACGTCGGATCCGGTGAGAGCGAGGTGAGAGCGGCGTGGGAGAAGCCCCCGACACCCTGACCCGGCGCACCGGCTGGGTGTCGCTCCACGCCTCGGAGGACTCGACATGACGACCACCACCGACATCCGTTTCAGCGGGCAACGCGAGGCGCTGGCCAACCGTCTCGTCGCGGGCCTTTCCGCGTCGATGGACACGCTCGGCATCTGGTTGGGCCTGCGGCTGGGCCTGTACGCCGCGCTGGCCCGGATCGGTGCGGCCACCGCGGACGAGCTCGCCACCGCCGCCGGGATCGACGCGCGATATGCCGGTGAGTGGTTGGAGCAGCAGGCGGTCGGCGGGGTGCTGATCACCGAGGACGCCGGTCGCGAGGCCGACCAGCGGCGCTACGAACTGCCGGCGGCGCACCGCGAGGTCCTCCTCGACGAGGTCAGCCCGTACTTCGTCGCTCCGGCGACCTACGCCCTGGCCGGAATTGCGCGGGTGCTACCCGAACTGCTGGCCGCGTATCGCAGCGGCGCCGGGGTGCCCTTCGCCGCCTACGGAGAGGAGATCCGCGACCACATCGAGCAGCTCAACCGCCCGATGTTCGTCAACGATCTCGCAACGTCCTGGTTGCCGGCGATACCCGAGATGCACGACCGGCTCCAGGCCGATCCACCGGCCAGGGTCGCCGAGATGGCCTGCGGGGCCGGCTGGGCGTCAATCACGCTGGCCACGGCGTATCCGAAGATCCGGGTCGACGGGTTCGACCTCGACGCGACCTTCGTCGAGCGCGCTACGCGCAACGCCGCGGCTGCCGGCGTGGGCGATCGGGTCAACTTCGCCGTAGGCCAAGCCGCCGATCCGCAACTGGTCGGCGGATATCAAGCGGTCATGGTGTTCGAGGCCATGCATGACATCGCCCGCCCGGTCGAGGCGCTGGGCGCGGCTCGAGCGCTGCTCGCCGAAGGCGGCTGCGTGATCATCGGCGATGAGCGGGTCGCAGACGTCTTCACCGCGCCCGGTGACGAGGTGGAACGGCTGATGTACGGGTTCAGCATCCTGCACTGCCTGCCGGCCAGCCGCACCGAAAGCCCGTCCGCGGCCACCGGCACCGTGCTGCGTCGCTCCACCTTGTGCAACTGGGCGAACCAGGCCGGCTTCGAGCAGGTGGACGTGCTGCCCATCGAGAACGAGATGTGGCGCTTCTATCGGCTGGCCAACGCGCCGACGGGCGCCCCTGGCACCGGCTGACTGATCACGCCCTGCGCGCGCTACGCACGGAGGTATTACACGTGACGATTTGTCCTCTTCCTCTGCAGCGGGAGCCGTCTCAGCAGCCGCTGACCACGACGCCCCTGCGATCGACTGACCGAGACTGCGGCGAACGGCGGACAGGGATGAGCGAAATGCAGGCGATTCGAAATCAAGGCACGGCCGCGAGCGTTGGCACGGACGCGGATGCCACATCCAGCACCTTGGCGCAGGAGCTCCACACGGACTGGGTGGCGCTGGCACGCGAAATCGGACCAGGGTTCGCGGCTCGGGCGGCGAACTTCGACGAGACAGACACATTCGTCGCCGAGAACTACGCCGAGCTGACCGCGCGCCGGTTCTTCTCCGCCGGGGTGCCAGCAGAGCTGGGCGGCGGCGGTGCCTCACACCGCGAGCTGTGCGCCATGCTGCGCGAGCTGGCCCGCCACTGCGGCTCGACCGCGCTCGCACTGTCCATGCACACCCACCTGCTCGCCGCGACCGTGTGGCGCTGGCGCCAGGGACAACCGGTGGAGCCGCTGCTGCGCCGCATCGCCGAGGAGCAGATCGTCCTGGTCAGCACCGGGGCTTCGGACTGGCTCGATTCCTCCGGCACGGCCGACAAGGTGGAGGGCGGCTACCGCGTCACCGGACGCAAGATCTTCGGCAGTGGCTCTCCCGCCGGCATATTGCTGATCACCAGCGCGGTGTACGACGATCCCGCGGACGGACCGACCGTGCTGCACTTCCCGGTGACGATCGCCGCCGAAGGCGTGACAGTTCTGAACAACTGGCGGACGCTGGGGATGCGCGCCACCGGCTCGCACGACGTATTGCTCGACAACGTCTTCGTGCCCGAGGGCGCGGTCGCGCTGCGCCGGCCACGGGGTCAGTGGCACGCCTTCTTCAACATTGTGGTCACGGTCGCCCTACCGTTGGTTCTCTCGGTATACGTCGGCGTCGCGGAGGCCGCGTCCGACCTGGCGCGCGACATCGCCCGGAAGAAGAGCCAAGGCCGGCTCGACCCCAATCTGCCCTACCTGCTCGGCGAAATGACCAACGCCCTGGTGACGGCGCAGGTCGCTATACAGGACATGGTGGACCTGTGCGATGACTACACGTTCGAGCCGACCGTTCAGGTAGCCAACGCCGTGCTGGTCCGCAAGACCATCACCGCCAACGCCTGCATCCAGACCGTGGAGAAGGCGTTCGAGGTGGTGGGCGGGGGCGCCTTCTTCCGCAGCGTCGGGCTGGAGCGCCTGCTGCGCGACATACACGGCGCCCAGTTCCACCCGCTCCAAGAGAAGCGACAGCACCTCTTCACCGGCCGCGTCGCCCTAGGCCTGGACCCGGTCGGATAGGGCTTGCCACACAGCCCTGTCGGGAATCGATCCATGCCTTCGTCACGAGGCCGCCGTCCTGCGCCGACCCCCAGACCAGGGCTGACGTGGTTCGACCGCGCCCGTCATCAACGCGCTGAGCAGGCTGCTGCCCTACGCGGCCGCGCCGGCTGCGGTCATGTCACCGAGAACCCCGGAGAACCCCCGGAGGTGCTTCCTCCACCCGTCCTCGCCGTGGTCACGCCGACTCCCGCATGACTCGACGAGCAATCTCCTCCACTTGCCGCGCCGTCAACACCGGCTCGCTACCAGCCTTCAAAGCCTGCCGAAGCAGCCGACGAACCAGCGCCGACGGAGACACCTGCTCCTCCACCGATCGCCGCTTCAATGCATCGTCCAACTCGCGGGAAATGCGCAACGACAGACTCACCTCCAGCGCAGCCGCGTTAGAGGCCGCCTCCATCCCCGCGGCCTCGGCCTCCTCCTCGGCGTACTCCGCGCGCACCGCACGCACCTCAGCCGCGATCGCCGCGTCGTCGTCTCGCCGAGCAGATCCCGGCCCCGTCGCCCCGGCCATCGTCATCCCTGCCCTTCATCACCAAGGAGGCTCTGGCCGAGCGACTACTCATCCACATGCCGTCACCCTTTCGACCGTCATGGGGAGAAGCTCGCGTCGCTACCTCGGGCACCTGCTCGGGTCCGGGCCGGGTCCACGTCTCGCTCGGGATGGCGACGCAGGTACTCCTGTTCCAGTTGCGCGGACCGACTGGTGTGCTCCCGAAGGGCGTCCGGCGCGCCGTGCAGGAACGTGTCGTGACGCGTGCGGTGCAGATGCTCCAGCTCGCGAATCAGGTCCGTTTCGGCAAGATCTTCAGGACTCACACCCGACACGTCGTCCTCCTCTGGCCCTGCGAGGTCTAGCAAGGAGTTCGAGGCATACCGGTATGGGACCGACCACCGCAAGGTGGGCACTACGTCAGAACCCGGGCGAGCTAGAGCAGGCCGAACCGTCCGAGATCAGCGGCAGGCGCGCATGACGCAGACCACCCGCTATCCGGCTGCCACCGCTTCGGCCGGCTCCTCGACGATCTGCTCGCGCAGCGGACCTAGGATGTCGGCGATCATCCCGATGGTCGAACCGGCGACGCCCAACGAGGTGAGCGTGGCCGCCAGATGGCCGACGACGCGGTCGAAGTCCGCATCCCGGATGTGCAGTCCGGCGTGTACCTCCCGCATCGGTCGGCCGCGGTAGGCGGCTGGACCCCCGATGGCCGCGGTGATGAACATGCGCTGATGGGCCTTGACCCGGTCGAGCTCGACGTCGGCGAAGTAGCCGGCGAGCTCGGGGTCGGCCAGGACCCGTCGATAGAAGTCGTCGACGGCGGCCGAAACGGCCGCAGCGCCTCCGATCGCGGCGTAGATGCTCACAACTCTCACAGCCCCCGTCCTCGGCACAGACTCTCGGCGTTTGGCGGCGCTACCGGTCATCGGCTTTCCGACCTTCCCGGAACACGGCTTCGCCGTCGCCGCCGTCAACTCACCGGACATTTGTAGGCCTCGCCCGGCCGGCGCGCGTCAGTAGCCACTACCGAGATTCGCCGCGGAGTGGCCGCAGGCGTCCAGACTGGCCCGAGAGAACCAGATCTGGGGCAACCAGCACATCCAAGGCGAGCTAGTCAAACTCGGTGATCGCGTCGGCGCATCCAAATCCGCACGATCTTCGAGCGGCGGCGGATGCCGCCGGCAACGCTGCGACCGACCTCCGTCCTACTGAGGACGGTGATCCCACTCAACCTGCACCGAGCGTGGCCCGCGGAAGCCGATGATCGGGGTGAACTCGAAGCGCTGCCCGGGGGTGAGCCGCAGGCTGGGCCGCGCGGCGGTGAGCTCCTCGAGCACCACCCGGGCCTCCAGCCTGGCCAGCGGCGCCCCCAGGCAATAGTGCGGGCCGAACCCGAACGACAGGTGCTCGGCGGCGTTGGCCCGGCAGATATCGAACCGGTCAGGGTCGGCGAACACGGCCGGGTCCCGGTTGGCGGCGCCGATGGCCACCATCACGTTGGCCTCGGCCGGCAACGCCACCCCGCCCAGCTCGACCGGGTGTCGGGTGCGCCGCCGCCAATGGATCACCGACGAGTCGTAGCGCAGCACCTCCTCCACCGCGCCCGGGATCAGCGACGGGTCCGCGCACAGCTGGGTCCAGCTGTCCCGGTGCTCCAGCAGCCGGCGCACGGCGTGGCCGAGCAGGTTGGTGGTGGTCTCGTGACCGGCCAGCAGCAGCCCGAACAGGATCGTGGCCACCTCCTGCTGGCGTAGCGGCTGGCCGTCACGGTCGAGGGTGTGCACCAGGTCAGACGTGAAATCGTCGCGCGGCGCCGCCCGCCGATCCTCGGCCAACTCCTCGCAGTAGCGCCAGAAGCGGGCCATCCCGGAGGCGATCTGCACCTGCTCGTCGGGCTGGGCGCGACCAAACATGAACAGCAGCCGGTTGGCCGCGCCGGCCTTCACCGACTCGACGTCCTCCGCCGGCACCCCGAGCACCTTGAAGATCACCCGAGCGGGCAGCTCCCAGGTCAGCGCGGAGACGATGTCGGCGTGCCCGTCGGTCATCCGCTCGGCCAGGAAGCGGCGCACCAGATCGCGGATGAACTCCTCCAGCGCCGCCACCCGGCGCGGGGTGAAGGCCAGGTAGGCGATCCGTCGGGTCCGGTTGTGCGCCGGTGGGTCGACGTTGGTCAGCGTCGGGATCGAGCGGAACCCTCCCTCGGCCAGCGCCTGGCCCGCGGCCGGGCACGGTGGGACCACCGGAGCCAAGCTGTTGGACGCCGAAAACGCTTCGTAGTCGCGCAGCACCCGGCGGCAGTCGTGGTAGCGCGACACCACCCAGTAGTCCAGCGGCTCGCACCAGAACACCGGCTGCGCGGCCACGAACTGGGCGAACTCCGGATACGGATCGGCCAGCGACTGCGCGCTGAACGGATCGAACGCCAGCACCGACATCGGTACACCCCCTCCGACCGGCCTCGATGGTAGTTCACGCCCGCGGCTGACTGCGACGGTCGACAGATAGTCCATGCACATCACACAAATCGAGCCTGTCGATAATCCGGCCGAGGTCGACCCCGTGCTGCGCATAGGTGTTGCCCACTGCCGTAGCTGACGATCCACCCTGACTACGCGGGTCCACAGCGATCACCCGGTAGCTCGAACCGAAATCGTCGAACTGGTGGACAAAGACCTCACCGGACATCGTCGCTTCGAACGAAACCCGCGATCACATCGGCCAGCATCCCCGATTCCGCCAATGGTGCAAGGTGGTCGGCTCCTTCGAGCACCACCATCTGCGCACCCGGAACCATGCCGATCAGCAGCTCAACATTCTCCCGGAACCATGGCTGGGAGCGTGACCCGAGCACAGCGAGTGTCGGCGCCGAGATCGCGCCCCCCTGCGTTGCGGCGAACGTCCACTCCGCCACGGCCGGCAACTCGTCGGCGAAGAAGTAGGCCGACTCGCGCACCGCGGCCTCAACACCGTCGTCGCCCAGCGCCTTCTGCAGCACCTGGCGATAGCCCTCACCGCCCACGCCCCGAAGAAACACATCGAAGGCAGACGACAGGTCGTTTTCCGCGGCCGCGGCCAACGCCGGCACCACATATCGATGCGCATTCGAACGCTGCACCGCGCCCGCCGGCCGCGCCGGCTCGAACAAGATCAGACTCGCCACCAGCTCCGGATCGTCCAACGCCAGCTGCAGCCCGATGCAGCAGCTCGAGGAATGGCCGACCCAGTGCGCCCGCCCCACGCCGAGCTCGCGCAACAACACCCCGCAGCGGTCGGCGTGATCCTTCACGGTGAGATGCCGCGCCGGCGGCGGACCGGAGCCGTATCCCGGCCGGACTGGACGGATAACCCGGAACCCATCGAGAACCGGATGCTCGAACAACCGCTCGAACCAGCCACTGAACACGCCGGCATGAACCAGGGCCACGGCCTCGCCACTACCGCGCTCGTCGTACTCAAGACCCGCCTGGAAACGCATCCGCCCTCCGGATGCCATCTCTCGTGTCCGAAACTTCCGAATCACTGAGCGTCCTCGCCAGCAACGCCAGCGTCAAGGAGACCTCGGCGCGGGTCGCCGCACTACCCCGCTGCATGGTCTCGAACCCCACCGACCGCGGCCGCCTCCCGGCCTACGACCGAGCTGAGGCAACCACGATTCCCTGATCGATGAAATTGATCTTCGATTGCCTCGGTAGGAGTATTCAGAGCCCGCGCGCCTTGACCTGGGCGTGCGCTGTACGGATCGCCGCGCCGAGCGTCTCGACGTCGTACGCCCCATGATGGCGCTGCCCATTGACGAAGAATGTCGGCGTGCCCGAGACGCCGCTGACATCGGCCGACTCGACGTCCTGTGCGATGCGGGTCTCGTGGGCGTGGTGCCGCAGATCATCGCGAAAGCGGTCGACGTCGAGGCCGAGCTCACCGGCGTGGCGGACGAGATCGGCCGGGGTGAGCTCGTCCTGGTGCGCGAGCAGGAGGTCGTGCATCTCCCAGAAGGCGCCCTGTGCGCCGGCAGCCTCAGCAGCCTCGGCGGCGAGCTGAGCACGCGGATGGACGTCGGAGAGCGGTAGGTGCCGCCAGACGTAGCGCAGGGTCGCATCGGTCAGAAGGTCACGCACGATCGGCTCGGCCTGGCCGCAGTAGGGACACTCGAAATCCCCGAACTCGATCACGGTGACCGGCGCATGAGCCGGACCCCGGATGTGATCGTATGCCGGGTCGACCTCGGGGACGAGGTCCTGGATCAAAGCCGTGTCTCCGAGGAGGGCACGTGCCTTCTTGTCCGGCGGCAGCAGCGCGGCCATGCGGAACACCGCCCAGGTCAACCCAGCCGAGATGACGACGGCCGAGAGCGCACCGATCTTCGCCTGGTCGAGCTCGGGGCCCCGGAATGCATGCGTCGCGATCAGGAGCGTGACTGTGAAGCCGATTCCTGCGATGGTCCCGCTCCCGAGCACGGCGGCCCAGCCGACCGGCGGCCGGATTCGGCCGCGGCTCACCCGCGTGACCACCCACGACGTGAAGACGACGGCCGCCGGCTTGCCCACGACGTAGCCCAGCAACACACCCAGCGTGACCGGAGTCGTGTACGCCTGCGCGAGGGTGTCCGCGTCGAGCACCACCCCCGCGTTGGCCAACGCGAACACGGGAACGATGACGAAACTCGTCCACGGGTGGTAGAGGTTTCGCAGCCGGGCGTTCGGGGACACCGTCGACGTGAGACTCGCCGCTGCACGCCGCGCGAGCTCGGCCGTCGGCTGCTCGCGGAAGAGCCGCACCCGCCCGGTCGCCCCCTCGAGCTCGTCGCGGCTTGGCGTGTAAGCGGGGGCCGCCAACCCGATCGCCAACCCTGCGACGACGGGATCGACGCCACTCGCCGCCAAGCGATCCAGAGAGCGAGGCCGACAAGCACGTACACCGAGCGGCTGCGCATGCCGCGCACCGAGGCCACGACGAACAGCGCAAGCGCGGCGATGGCCACGCACAGCGGCAACGCCACGATCCGTTCGCTGTAGACGGTCGCGATGACGATGAGGGCGACGAGGTCGTCGACGACGAAGATGGTCAGGACGAACAGGCGCACCTTGTCGGGCACATCGGCGCCGAGTAGTGCGAGCAGCCCGAGAGCGAGCGCGGTATCCGTCGACATCGCCACACCCCAGCCATGCACGCTCGGCAGGCCGTAGTTGATCACCACGAAGATCGTGATCGGGATCGCCATGCCGACGATGCCCGTCGCGAGAGGCAGTAGGAAACGCCGTCGCTCGCGCAGGTCGCCGAGGTCGAACTCGCGCCTCGCCTCCAGGCCCACGACGAGGAAGAAGAGTGTCATCAGTCCGCCGTTGACCCACTCGCGCAGGTCCTGCCCGAACTCCATAGCACCAAGGCGAATGGCCAGCCGCGTTTGCCACACGGCCTCGTAGGACGTGGCGTCGAGGTTGACCCACAGCAGCGCGCCGACTACCGCAGCAGCCAGGACGGTGGCGCTGGCGGACTCGGTCCGAACGAAAACGCGCAGCGGGGCTGCGGCCCCTCCCGCCCAGAGAGTGCGCGCCAGCCACCGCGCGCCCGAGGCCCCGGCGTCAGCCATCTGCCCTCACGCGCAGACAGTACGTGCCAGTCTTCTCCGCCCCGCTCGGCTCATCTCCGGGAGGAGGCCGCCCATGCCGGATTCGTCAGCGACGTGTGCGCCGACGAGGTGCTGGACGACGTCGTTGACGGGCATCATCGATTCGCTACACCGGAATGCGCCACTCAGCAGGTGGCTGCGAAGCAGGCAGTAGCGCCTGCCCGCTGCACCGCCGTGCGGGTCCGACTACGTATCAGGCGTGAAGGAGAGCGACGTCGCTCACCATCGTGATGTGCTCCTGCATAGCCGTGGCCGCCGCCCCTGCATCACACGCTCGGATAGCGTCGGCGATCTTCTGGTGCCCCCGGAGGGAGGCGCTGGGCCTGCCCGGCTGGGACAGTGACGAGACCCGCGTGTCCCTTATAAGATCGCTGATCTCGGCCATCAGTTTGGCCAGCAGTCGCGAGTGGCCGGCGGCCGTCACCGCTGCATGGAACCGCTCGTCTCCCTCCACGCCCCGTCCCCCGGCGGCGACGTCCCGCCTCATGAACTCCAGGGCCTCGTCGATGGCGGCAAGGTCGCTCTCGGAACGCCGGGTTGCGGCGAGGGCGGCAAGTTTGGTTTCCAACGCGTCCCTCGCTTCGATGATGTCGGGCAACTGCCGGGCGTGCCGGCGGAGGGCCCTGGTGACCTTCGTCGAACCGGTGGGATCCAGCAGGACGATGCCGTCACCGTGTCGCACCGACACCATGCCGACGACCTCCATCGCCACCAGCGCCTGACTGATCGTTGCGCGGCTCACACCAAGCCTTGTTGCCAGCTCACGCTCAGGTGGTAGTCGATCACCGACCTCGAGTCCGTTCTCGGCGATCCAGGCCTGAATCTGGTCCATGACCTGCTCGTACAGGCGCGGTCGAGCAACTGGACGAAGGCCGTCTCCCACAGACATGACGTCACTCTACGGGAAATTGGTGCACACTACTATTGGCTGAGACACCAACCGGAATTGCCGTACCGCTGCTGCACGTCGTGCAACACGTCACGATCGCGCCGCAGTGTCAGTGCGGGGTGCTTTCGACGACTTCCCTGGTGAGGGCGGCGGCTTCGCTGGGGGTTTTGCCGACCCGCACGCCGGCGGCCTCCAGGGCTTCCTTCTTGGCCTGGGCGGTGCCCGCCGAGCCGGAGACGATCGCACCGGCGTGGCCCATCGTCTTGCCCTCCGGCGCGGTGAACCCGGCCACGTAACCCACCACCGGCTTGGACACGTTCGCCTTCACGAACTCCGCCGCCCGCTCCTCCGCGTCACCACCGATCTCACCGATCATCACGATCGCCGCCGTCTCCGGGTCCGCCTCGAACGCCTCCAGCGCGTCGATGTGCGTGGTCCCGATGACCGGATCCCCACCGATCCCGATCGCCGAGGAGAAACCGATCTCCCGCAGCTCGATACATCATCTGGTAGGTCAACGTGCCCGACTTCGACACCAGCCCGATCTTGCCGGGACCCGCGATGTCGGCCGGGATGATGCCCGCGTTCGACTTCCCCGGAGAGATGATGCCCGGACAGTTCGGCCCGATGATCCGCGTGTTGTTGCCACGGGCGCAGGCGTGCGCCCAGAAGTACGCCGAGTCGTGCACCGGAATCCCCTCGGTGATCACCACCGCGAGCCCGATCGAGGCATCGATCGCCTCGACCACCGCGTCGCGGGCGAACGCTCGGTGGCACGAACACGACGCTGACGTCCGCCCCGGTCTCCTTCATCGCCTCCTCGACGGTGCCGAACACCAACAGATCCTTACCGCCGATGCTCACCGACGTACCGGCCTTGCGCGCGTTCACCCCACCCACGATGTTCGTGCCGGCGGCCAGCATCTTCGTGCTGTGCTTGGTGCCCTCACCGCCGGTCAGGCCCTGCACGATGACCTTGCTCGTCTCGTTCAGAAAGATCGACATGATCAGGCCCCCTGAGCGGCAACAGCCGCCAGCTCGGCGGCCTTGTCGGCCGCGTTGTCCATCGTGTCCACCTGCGTGACCAGCGGGTGGTTCGCCTCGTCCAGGATCCGGCGACCCTCGAGCACGTTGTTGCCGTCCAACCGCACCACCAGCGGCTTGGTGGCGGTGTCACCCAGGATCTTCAGCGCCTCGACGATGCCCGTGGCCACCGCGTCACACGCGGTGATCCCGCCGAACACGTTGACGAACACGCTCTTCACGTCGTCGTCGCCCAGGATGACGTCCAGCCCGTCCGCCATCACCTGTGCCGACGCCCCACCGCCGATGTCGAGGAAGTTCGCCGGCTTCACCCCGCCGTGCCGCTCACCCGCATACGCGACGACGTCCAACGTGGACATCACCAGACCCGGCCCCGTTGCCGATGATCCCGACCTGGCCGTCGTCGAGCTTGACGTAGTTGAGGCCCTTGGCCTTGGCCTTCGCCTCCAACCGGTTCTCGGTGCGCTCGTCGACAAGGTCGGCGTGCCCGGGATGGCGGAAGTCGGCGTTACCGTCCAACGTCACCTTCCCGTCCAGGGCGACGACCCTGTCCTGCGGGTCACGCACCAGCGGGTTCACCTCCACCAGAGTGGCGTCCTCGGCGACGAAGGTGTCCCACAGCTCCACGATCACCTCGGCCGCCTGGCCCGCCACCACCGCCGGGATCCGGCCGGCCGCGACAATTTCGGCCGCCTTGGCCCGGTCCACACCCGTGATCGCATCGACCGGGATCCGCGCCAGCGCCTCCGGCCGCTCCACCGCCAGCTGCTCGATCTCCATGCCACCCTCGGCCGAACACATCGCCAGGAACGTGCGGTTGCTCCGGTCGAGCAGGAACGAGAAGTAGTACTCCTCGGCGATGTCGCTGGCCTCGGTCACCAGCACCCGATGCACCGTGTGGCCCTTGATGTCCATCCCCAGGATCGCCGCGGCCTTCTCCCGGGTCTCCTCCGCAGAGCCGGCCAGCTTCACCCCACCGGCCTTACCCCGACCACCGGTCTTCACCTGGGCCTTGACCACGACCGTCCCACCCAGCTCGCGGGCCGCCGCGGCAGCCTCCTCCGGCGTCTCCGCGGTCCTGCCCAGCAACACCGGAACTCCGTGCGCGGCGAACAGATCCCTCGCCTGATACTCGTAAAGGTCCACTTGCCTTCTCTCCTCACAATTGCACTGCACTGGAGCCGAGCCGCCGACAGCCGCGGCAAGGGGCTCAATGTGAGCGCGGCTCGGGTTGACTGGGGTTCTGGTCCGCGGCCGGATACGGTTTGAGGTCGCTCATGTGGTCGAGGTGGCCCTCGTCGTCAATGACGTGTGGCGCGGTGTCCGGAACGTGCACGAACGACGGATCGCGTCGCACCTTGACCAGGCTCGCAATCGTTGTGACAGCGAGGACACAGACGATGACGGTCAGGGACATCACAATGCCCACGGTGGGAACCGGAACGGGCTCGCCACCATTGACGAACGGCAAGCTGTTCTCGTGCAGGGCCTCGAGGATCAATTTGACACCAATGAATCCGAGGATGACCGACAGCCCGTACGACAGGTAGACCAGCTTCGACAGCAAGCCACCGAGCAGGAAGTACAACTGCCGTAGCCCCATCAGCGCGAAGGCGTTCGCGGTGAACACCAGGTACGGCTCCTGCGTCAATCCGAAGATCGCGGGAATGGAGTCAAGGGCAAAGAGCAGGTCTGTCGAACCGATGGCGAACATGACCACCAGCATGGGCGTGACCATGCGTTTGCCGTCGATCTTGACGAACGAGCGCGTACCGTGGAACTCCGGCGTAACCGGCAGCACACGCCACAACGCCCGCAGCGCGAAGTTTTCCTTGAACTCCTGGTCGTGCTCGGTGCCCTCCCGCGCCAGGTTCACCGCCGTCACGATCAACACGGCAGCAAAGATGTAGAATGCCCAGCTGAACGCATGTATTGCAGCGGCCCCGACCGCAATGAAAATGCCTCGCAGCACCAGCGCGATCACAATACCGACCAGCAGGACTCGGTGCTGGTAGGCGGGCGGGACCTTGAAGGCCGCCATGATGATGACGAAGACGAACAGGTTGTCCACCGACAGCGAGTACTCGGTGATGTACCCCGCGAAGAACTCGCCTGCGGGTTGCCCTCCTGCGAACAGCCACAGGCCGACCCCGAATGCGACAGCGAGCGCCACGTAGAACAAGACCCAGTGGGTGGCTTCGCGCACCGTGACAGCATGCGGCTTGTGGTTCACCAGCAGCAGATCCGTCAGAATAACGGCGAGTAGTCCGCCGATGGTGACGAACCACAACCAGGCATGCACATTCATGGTTTCCTCTGGGATGTCGCGCCAACTCTGCGAGACCACTACAGCGGGTTCGAACCGCGGTGAAGATGGACGTCGTGATCCTCATCCAGCGCGGCGGGCGCACCAGGCGTGCACATCGCGCTTCATCAGCTGAAAGCCGCCTGCATGTTCTCCAAGGGCGTGGTTGCGGGTGCCGCGTCGCGTGCGGCCGGCGCAGCAGCAGGTGATGGTGCGGACCCCGCCGTTACCGGAGCGATGACCGCCGGATCGACGCGCAGTACCGCGTATCCGCCGACGGCGCCGGCGCCGAAGCCCGGCGCGAACACGCGGAGTGGCCCGTCGATGACGCCGTCGGCCTTCGCGTCGGCGATGGCGATCGGGATGCTGGCCGCCGAGGTGTTGCCGACGGTCTCGATGTTGAAGTAGAGCTGGTCCGCGGTCAGACCCGCGGCGGCCGCGAGCTTGATGACCATCGTCTTGTTCGCTTGGTGCGGCACGATCAGGTCGATGCTGTCCAGCAGAGTCGATGCCTTGCCGTCGGGGTCGGACTGGCCCTGCAACTCTTCGATCATCTGCTTGAGGTACCGGCCGGCGAGCGAGCGGACCTCCGGACCGTAGACGGTGATGTTGTTGTCGAACTCCGGATTCGGCCAGATGATCGAGTTGACCTCGCTGACCGGTCCGCTCGCGTAGGTCTGCAACACCTCGATGTCGGTCTGCTCGCCCGGCGCCGCCGGTGCGATCACCAGCGCCGCGGCGCCGTCTCCGAAGATCATGCGCGGTGGACGGACCGTGCCGATCTTGTCGGAGAACTTCTCGCCGCAGACCAGCAGGACGGGGCGGTCGACCTCCTGCAGCAGCCGGGTCGCCTCCGCGAGGCCGTAGGGCAGGCCGGCGCAGGCCGCGACGATGTCGCACGACGCGTGGGTCTGCTGCATGCCCAGCTGCCCGGACAGCCAGGTGGCGACCGACGGCATCATCCGGGTGCTGGTGCAGCTGCAGAACAGGACTGCGCCGATTTCCTCGGGGCTTCGGCCAGAGTGCTCCAGCGCCGCGCGCGCCGCCTGCAGCGCGAGATCCTCCAGCGGACGCTCGGAGTAGACCCGTGACTCGATACCGGTCTTGTCGATGATCTCCTGCGGCAGACATGGGCGACCAGCTGTACGCGGTGTTGCGGATGATGTCGTCGTTCGTGCACAGGTGCTCGCCCTTGACCGCAGCCAGCGCCTCGAGCTTCGGCAGCACGTCGTACCTCTCGCGCACGCGCACCGGAGGGTAGGGACGGATCGGAGCCTTCGCTTCGACGGCGTTCGACGTGCCGAGGTTTCGGCGCGCGCTCGGAGCGCCCTTTCGCACGGCACGTCTGATGAAGTCGTGTACCTCCCGGCTGCGCGGGTGGAAGACCACCACGTAGTCGTCGTCGCGCAGCTCCTTGACCGGGGTCAGCCGGGTCTTCGTGCGATCCCACGGATACTGGTTGTGCAGCACCATGGACCACCGGTGCAGTGCCTCGAGCTCAGCAACGTCTTCCGCGCAGTCGAGGATCTGCTGATGGCCGAAGACCGGGTAGTCCGGGTCGTAGGTCGCCATCGAGTACGTCAGGCTCTCGGGCTTGTCGAGGATCTCGGCGACCGTCGGTTTGATGGCCGGCAGCTCGGTGGCGTGGAATCTCCTGTGCCGCAGCACATCGAACAACACCTCGAAGATCCGGTCCTCGACCTCGCCGTTCCAGGTCGGCGCCAGAGCGGTGTAGTGCTCCTGGATCGCCGCGACCTTGCGCTCGGCGTCCTCCCACGGCGTCAGGACGGGAAGGAACACGTCGTCACGGTTCCGTGGTACGTCGCGCCAGCGGGTCGGGCGCTTCTCGTACATGGTCATCGCGAAGCGGTTCGTCCAGAACATGTTCAACGCGACGTCACGCATGAGCTCGTACCGCGTGGAGTACCGGTCACCCGCCTCGATCCTCCGCAGGATCTCCGTGCCGCTCGGAGCCTTGGCATCGAAATCGCGGCGGATGACCGCCTCGAGCTGGTCAAGATCCTCGATGACGGTGAAGTCGAGCCCGGGCAGGAAGTTGGACGGGAAGACCATGCGGCCATGACTGTTGATGACGAACGGCTGCACGTCAGCCTCCGATCGGTGTCGAGGGGTCCTCGCTGAGCCAGGCACGCACGGCCGCGCCGTCACCGTCGAGCGTCGGCGGGGCCGTGTGCGCGGTCCGCGTGACTTCCTGACCGTCGGTGTCGAAGAACCGCAGGGGCGGCCCCGCGAGTTGGAGCCGGCCGAGCGTCGCGTGGTCGACGTCGATCACCAAGCCTTGGCTGCGGGTCTGCTCCCAGGCGTAGACCTCATCGATGGTTCGGACCTTCCCGGCGGGGACGCCGATCTCGTCGAGCCGGACGAGCAGGTCCGCGGCCTTCCAGCCGGCGAAGAGGCCCTCGATCAGCTCGATGAGCCGGTCGCGGTGGGCGACGCGCTGCCCGTTGGTCTCCAGGCCGGGAGTAGCGGGGTCGAAGTCGAAGCCGGAGCAGAACCGGCGCCACAGTCCCTCGCTGCCGACGGCGATCTGCACGAAGCCGTCCGCGCAGTGGAACAGCCCGTAGGGCGCGATCGAGGCGTGATGGTTGCCCTGAGCGCGGCCGACTTCGCCGGCGACCGTCCAGCGGGTCGACTGGAAGCCGTGGACCCCGACGACGGAGGACAGCAACGACGCGCGTACGACCCGGCCGACTCCGGTGCGGGTGCGCTCGAGGAGTGCGGCCAGGACGCCGTAGGCGCCGTACATGCCGGCCAGCAGGTCGGCGATCGGCGTCCCGACCTTCTGCGGGTCGTCCGGGTTCGATCCGGTCAGCGACATCAGCCCGGCCTCGCCCTGCGCGATCTGGTCGTAGCCGGCGCGCCCACCCTCGGGCCCGTCGTGGCCGAAGCCGGTGATGGAGAGGATCACCAGGCCGGGGTTCAGCGCGTGGAGGGTGTCAAAACCGAGGCCGAGCCGATCGAGCACGCCGGTACGGAAGTTCTCGACCAGTACGTCCGCCCGTCGGACGAGATCGAGCAGGACCTGCCGGTCGTCCTCGGCCTTCAGGTTGAGGGTTATCGACTCCTTGTTGCGATTGGCGGACAGGAAGTAGGTGGACTCCCGGCTCGCCGTCCTCCGCGGAGCCGGGCGGCTGGACGAACGGCGGTCCCCATCCGCGGGTGTCGTCTCCCGCGCCGGGCGCCTCGACCTTGATGACGCGGGCGCCGAGATCGCCGAACATCATCGTTGCGTGTGGGCCGGCCAGCGCCCGCGACAGGTCGACGACGAGAGTGCCGGTCAGGATGCCTTCTGCAGTGGGTGTCCGGTCTGTGTGTCGCCGGTCGGTGTCGGTCATCGTGTGTACCTCTCAGTTCCAGCCGGGGACCACGATCGCGGCCCAGACGAGGAGCGGTCCGGCGAGCGTGACCAGCACGCTGTAGTAGAGGACCTGCTTGTAGTACTTCTCCTCGCTGATGGTGTCGGGACGGTTCGCCACCATCAGCGCGCCGTTGGTGGAGAACGGGCTGACGTCGACGATGGTCGACGAGACGGCGAGCGCGGCAACGACCGCGACGGCGCTGACGTCACCCGAGAGGATCAGCGGGACAGCGATCGGGACGATGATCGGCAGCAGCGCGGTCGAGGACGCGAACGCCGAGGTGATGCCGCCGACGTAGCACAGGACCAGCGCGCCGATGAGAACCGTGCCCAGGCCCGCGGCCCACATGCCGACGGCCTCGGGGGCTTCGGCCTTGTTCAGGATCGCGGCGAAACAGCTGACGCCCGCCACCAGCAGGACGGTCGACCATGCGATCTGCTTGATGGCGCCCTTCTGCTCCTTGGGGAACAGCGCGGTCAGGATGACCGCGGCGGTGATCGCGGTGAAGCCGATGTTGCGCTCGAAGACGAGCGCGACGAAGGCGACGGCGGCGAATGCGGTCAGCGTGATCACCTGATCGGCGAAGCGCCTGCGGCCGACGGTGGTCTCGGTCTCGGTCGTCGGTCTCGGTCGCGGTGCCGCCGGTCGCAGGCGATGGGCCCGCGCTGCCGCCGTCGCTCTTTGTGGATGCGGCCGGTGCGGCGCCGCCGTCCGTCGGACGGCTTTGCGCCTGTGGCGGTCGTCGTGGCAGGCGACTCGTCGGCCGGTGTGTCGTCGAGCTCGTCGTGCCCGAGGCGACGGGACATCAACTGGCGACCGCCGAGTACGAAGAACAGGGCGACGGCGATGGCGAAGTTGAACAGCAGGCTCGAGAGGAAGATGGTGAGCTCGTCGACGGGCAGGTTGTTCTCGGCCATCACCGAGTTCGTGATGACCCCGTAGATGCTGATCGGGGAGAACCCGCCGGCCTGCGCGCCGTGCACGACGAGCATCCCCATCATCAGGACATTGATGCGGTAGCGGCCCGCGAATCCCAGCGCGATCGGCCCCACGATCGCGCAAGCCGCGGGGCTGGCGGCCCCGATAGCGGTGAGCACTGCGGTGACGGCGAACATCACCCAGGGGATCAGCGCCACCCGTCCGCCGACCGCGCGCACCGCACCCCGAACGATCAGGTCGACGGTGCCGTTGTTCCGGGCGATCGCGAAGAGGTAGGTCACGCCGACGAGCGTCAGGATCAGATCGCCGCTGATCCCGCCGATGATTTCTCTTTCGGTGAGGCCGAGGGAATACATCCCCACGAGCCAGGCGGCGACGAAACCGAGCGCCCCCATGTTGATCGGCAACACGGTGCCGACGACGAACAGCGCGATGAGCGCCAGAATCGAGACCAAGACTGGTGACATGTGTGGTCCTTGGGTCCAGGGCCGACAATGGCCGTGGCTGCGTCAACGGGGACTGCGAGATCGAGCTTCGAACGTCGTCACGACCGACCCTGGCCTAGTGGATCGGTCCAAGTCGGGGAGGACGCGGCGCCGAAGGGGGACCGCGGAGGCGTGCGACCCCGCCGGCCTGCACCGGAGCACCGCCGACTCGACCCTTCGAACGCTCCATCTCGGAACCGGCGGATCTCAAGGCAGGACACCGATCGTCAGCAGTGGTAGCAGCCCGACGAGCGCCGAGACGGTGGGGCTCCCGATCGGGGCGAGCTCCTGCTGGAACATCGTGGCTCCCGGTTGCAATCAACGTCATAGGAAACGAAGCCGGCTGGAACTGACGCAGGCGATTCGGATGCAGGTCGGCCCTGCGTGGTCCCGCTCCAACTGCGGTTGCCGCTCCAGAGCGCTCGAGTCAGATGTAGATATTCGGTTGAATCAGCTTGCCTGAGCATCCCGAGCTCGAGTACGGGCACCGCTCCTCGTCATTTCCCAGCCCGTTCTAGAGCAGCTCACCCTGCGCCTTCGGTCGCTTCGGACCGATGGCGGACAGTGATGCTCTGGAATGGTGAGGAGTTGCGGAGGTCGCGGCGAGTCCGTCGACGTATTTCGCCAGGTCGCCGACGCGAATGCGACGGGAGCCTTCGACACTGACGAGCGGCAAGTGACCGGCTGCTACCAGTCGCTCCACAGTCCGAACCGACACGCCAAGTTGGTCCGCGACCTCCCCCTTTGTCAGGAGTAGCCGTTCGGTCATGAGGTCATGGTCACCATCAACTGCGCTGTTGCATAGGGCTGTCGCGGCCTGACGGGCTCTGACGCAGTCGCGAAGCAGGCCGGCCAAGTCGGTGAACATCATGGGCACGACGGCGCCGTCGCGGCGTAGTCGTCGCTCGTGTGCCGACAGGGCGGCAGCGAAGTGCACCAGGGCCTCGAGCGTCACGCGGCTTTCTGCGACGTCATAGGCGAACCCCGGACGGGAAGAGCCATGATCGTAAGGCGGCAGCTGTGATGCCATCCCGCCCACCTCCGTTCGAGGTCCGGGGCTCGCTGCCCCTGGGTCGACAATTCACCGCACCGCACACGCACCGAGACTGGTGACATGTGTGGTCCGTGGGTCCAGGGCCGAGGACGGCCCGTTGGTGCCCGTGAGGGCTGCACCGCGAGAACACGGCGCAGCACTCACGATCCCCGTGAACGGGGACTGCGAGATCGAGCTTCGAGCGTCACCACGACCAAGGCTCAGTGGTGGATTGGCCTAGCCAATAGCACTCTGGGCCAAAAGTCAAGGGTCGGTCGGCGATTTCAGGCAGGAGACGGCCTGCGGCCGTCCGGCGGCCGGACTCCAGCTGATCCGCGAGTGACACTCAGCCGCTCCATCACTCGTGTTCCCGCTGGCCGGGCGTGGGCGTAGCGTCGGCGCGTGGACGATCTCGCCGCGCTCCTGGGGCGGGCCGCCGCCGTCGCCGCTGCCTACCGGGTGGGGCTGCCGGACCGTCCGGTGCGGGCGGCCGAGCCGGTCGACGCCGTCCGCGCAGCCTTCGCCGGCCCCCTGCCCCGCACACCGTCCCCCGCCGGCGAGGTCGTCGAAGCGCTGATCCAGGCGGCCGAGTGCGGGCTGATGGCGTCGGCCGGTCCGCGGTTCTTCGGTTTCGTGATCGGTGGGGCGCTTCCCGCGGCGACGGCGGCCGAGGTACTCGCGGTGGGCTGGGATCAGAATGCGCTCAACGCCGTCCTCTCCCCCGCTGCCGCTGCCGCCGAGGAGGCGGCCGGGCGCTGGCTCACCGGGTTGCTCGGTCTCCCGGCCGGTGCGGCGGTCGGGTTCGTCACCGGTTGCCAGGCTGCCAACACCGCGGGCCTGGCCGCCGGCCGGCACGACGTGCTGGCCCGCGCGGGCTGGGACGTCGAACGCGACGGTCTGCTCGGTGCGCCGCGGGTCCGGGTGGTGGCCGGCGTCGAGCGGCACGCGACGATCGACCGCTCGTTGCGGTTGTTGGGGCTGGGCACCGCCGCCGTCGAGGAGGTCGCGGCCGATGCGAACGGGGCGATCGACGTCGCCGACCTGCGGCGGGTGCTGGCGAACGGCGCACCGGGGCCGGTGATCGTGTGCCTGCAGGTTGGCAACGTCAACACCGGCGCGTGCGACGACCTCCGCGCCGCGGTGCCGCCGGCCCGTGAACACGGGGCCTGGGTGCACGTCGACGGCGCGTTCGGGTTGTGGGCGGCGGCGAGCCCGGCGCGGGCGCGCCTGGTTGACGGCATCGAGCTGGCCGACTCGTGGGCATGCGACGGGCACAAGTGGCTCAACGTGCCCTACGACAGCGGATTCGCGATCTGTGCGCGCCCCACCACCCAGGTCGCGGCCCTGTCCTACACCGCGTCGTACCTGGTGGGCTCGGGCGGCGCGCAGCCCGCCCTCTCGGACCTCACCCCCGAGTCGTCCCGACGCGCCCGCGGTTTCGCCGTCTGGGCCGCGCTGCGGGAGCTGGGATCGGACGGGGTCGCCGATCTGGTCGAGCGGTGCTGCGCTCACGCGACCCGATTCGCCGACGGCCTTGCCGCGGGCGGCGCAGAGATCGGCAACGAGGTCGTGCTGAACCAGGTGCTCGCCCGTTTCGGCGACGACGCCCGTACCGACGCCGTCATCGACGCGGTGCAGCGTGAGGGCACCTGCTGGCTCGGCGGCACCACCTGGCGGGGCCGCCGGTGGATCCGGGTCGCGGTCTCCAACGCGACCACGACCGAGGCCGACATCGACCGCTCGGTCGCGGCCGTCCTGGAGGCCGCAGCTGCGGCCTGATCGACACGCGCCCGGTGCGGTGCACTCCCTGGCGCGAACGGCACGTTCGGGCACACCTAGCGCTCGAAAGTGCCGTTCGCGCCAACAGATTGAGCCCGCTCACGCCCGACCCGCGAGCGGTGCGGCTAACGGTCCTCGACCAGCTGGGCCAGCTTGTCGATCGACATGCGCCATCCGAGCTCGTTGTCGGCGGGCGACACCCCGGGAGGGAGGTTCTCGTGCCGACCGACGAGCTCGGTGCCGCCGTCGGCGTCGGCGAGCGTGTAGGTGATCGTCATCTCGCCCTGCATCGCAGGATCGTCGGTCTCGAACTCGACGACCTCGACCACCTCGGTGTCGGGCACGAGCCGGACGAACCTGCCGTGGAACGAGTCGGTCTGCGCGGTCGTCTTGCCACCACCGGTGGGCCGGTCGTAGGTCAACGAGATGCGGAATCCGCCGCCCTCGCGCGCGTCGAACGAGTGGATCAGGCTCGTCATCCCCTCCGGCACCATCCAGTGCTGGACATCCTGCGGGTCGAGCAACGTCCGGTAGACGGCGGCGCGCGGGGCGCGGATGTATCGGGTCAACGCCGTTGTGGTCACCGGACGAGCGTAGGCCCGCGTCAGGCGTCAGCCTCGAGGCGCAGGTCGCGCCCGCGCGTCTCCGGCATCCTGATCGCGGTGACCAGGCTGACCAGCATGATCGCCATCATGTAGATCACCACGCCGATCCAGCCGGCGAACAGCTGCACCAGCACGCCCGACAGCAGCGGCGCGATGCCGCCGCCGAGCACCGCGGAGAACTCGCGGGCCAGCGTGACGGCTGCGTAGCGGTAGCGCGAGCCGGCCAGCTCGGCGAACGCGGCGGCCTGCGAGCCGACCGTCCCATAGGCCGCGAAGACGAACCCGATCACGATCACCACCACGACGAGCGTCGGGTTGCCGGTGTCGAGCATCAGGAACGCCGGTGCCGGGAACAGCACGAGGAACGCGGTGACCGCGATGATCACCGGGCGTCGCCCGAAGCGGTCGGTGAGCAGCCCCGCGACGAAGGCGGATGCGCAGCCGAAGAGCGCGCCGACCAGCAGCGCCTGCGGAACCAGCCGCTTGTCGACGCCCACGGTCTGGATCAGGTAGCTGCCCATGAAGACCTGGAACACGTAGGAGTGCGTGTTGCCACCGATGTTCAACGCGAACGTCCGGAAGAACGGCTTGCGCCCGACCGTGAACACGCTCCTGATCGGCGCTCCGGCCGATTCGCGCTCCTTCTCCTGCTCCTTCTTGGCCTGCTCGAACACGGGTGCGTCGCGCAGCCGCATGCGGAGGATGTACGCCGCGATCGTCACGAAGGCGCTGGAGAAGAACACCGCGCGCCAGCCCCAGGCCAACAGCTGATCATCGGGCAGGAGCTGCGCGAGGATCCACACCACGGCGCCGAGCGCGGTGCCCGCCGAGGCGCCGACGAACACCAGCGACGCGTAGCGGCCCCGCTGCTCGCGCGGTGCGGCCTCGGTGAGCAGCACCACCCCGCCGGCCTGTTCGGCGCCTGCGCCGAAGCCCTGGAACAGCCGCAGCAGCACCAGCAGCGCGGGCGCGAGCAGCCCGACCTGGTCGTAGCTGGGCAGCGCTCCGATCAGGAACGTCGAGATGCCCATCAGGAACAGGGTCGCGACGAGCACGAACTTGCGCCCGAGCCGGTCCCCGTAGCGGGAGAAGAACAGCCCGCCGACGGGCCGGGCGAGGAACCCGACGGCGTAGGTCGCGAATCCGGCGATGATGGCGATGGCCGGCTCGGCGTTCGGGAAGAAGATGCGGTTGAAGATGATCGCGGTTGCGGTCCCGTAGATCACGAAGTCGTACTGCTCGAGTGCGGTCCCGATGAGCCCGCCCCAGGCCGCGGTGCGCAGGTTGTGCCGGTCGACCTGGTTGCCGGAGCCGTCGTCGATCGTGACCGCAGCCCTGTCCTGAGCCATCGCCGTCTCCTCCGGTCAGCACTCGGCGTCCGCGCCAGCGGTCAAGATCGTAGACGCGCGCCAGGCCCCCCGCTGTGCGGAGCGAGGTGGCGGCTGCTGGTGCACCTCTTCCTGCAGTACGGCGCCGCGGAACGATGACGGGACAGCAGGGCCTACTCGTAGACCCATTTCTGCGGGCCGGGATAGATCCAGGACAGCGCGTCGCGGAGGCTGTCGCGCCAGTTCTCCCAGTTGTGCCCGTCGCGGGTCTGAAGGAACCGCACCGCCATCCCGGCCGACTCGAAGGTCGGCACCATCGACCGGTTCTGGACGATCAGCGGCTCGAACACCCCGCAGCCGACGAACAGCCGGTCCGCCACCCGTCGCGGCCGCTCCCGATAGCGGTTGACGAACGCCGCGACCGGGTCGAAGACCGGGCCGCCGCCGTGATCCGCCGAAGCGGTGTCGGTGAACACGAACGAGCCCGACATCAGGGCCAGCGAGCCGTAGGTGTCCGGCGCGCGGTAGGCGGCGCTGAGCGAGGCGACGGCGCCGAAGCTGGCGCCGAGCAGGCAGCGGCCCGAACGCTGGCCCACCAGCGGTAGGTCGGCCTCCAGCTGCGGGACGAGCTCGTGGGTGAGGAAGCGGGAATGCCCCACCGAGTTCGCGTACTCGGCGATGCGGTCCTTCGGGTGCAGGAAGGCGGCCACCAGCGGCGCGACGTCGAGGCGGTGGATCAGGTTGTCCAGCACCGTCTTCGCGGCGGCGTACTGCAGGAAGTCGCCGCCGTCGTGCACCACCAGCAGCGGGTAGGCGGCCGAACGGCGGAACCGTGCGGGCAGGTAGAGCGTCACCGGGCAGTCGCGGCGCAGCGCCCGGCTGGACACCGTGATCTCGGTGAGCTCACCCGGACGGGCGTCCGGGTCGGGCTCGGTCCAGTCCGGTGTGACGTAGCCGCTCGCGAAGCACACCGACGAGTCGCCGACCGGGCTGTAGGACAGCTTCGGGTTGAGCGGGTCGTTGATCTGCTCCGTGTGTTCCCCGCGGCGGACCTCGAGCTGGTAGTTCACCCGCGATCCGGAGGGCAGCTCCAGCACGACGTACCAGAGGTCGGTGCCCCATACCCGGCGCAGCGGCAACCGGTCCGGCAACCCGACGATCCGCTGCACGAGGTGCACCTCGTCCGCCTCGCCGCGCCACAGGAACGTGCAGCGGCCACCCTCGATGATCGGCACCTCGTGCCGGGCCAGGAACCGGTCCACGGCCGCGGCGTCCGGCTTGCGGTCCTTGAGCCGGTTGACGGCCAGCCGCCGGCTCACGACGCCGCCACCAGCTCGCCGATCCGGCCATCGGCCTCGACGACCCGCGTGCCGTCCGGCAGGGCCGCGGAACCCGGCGGGAGATCGAGACGGATCCCGTCGTCGAGCACCACGCACCATGCGGGTGCGACCCGGGCCGCGAGCTCGGCCATGCGGGCCGGGTCGTCCGTGCGCAGCCGCCTACGCGCGTGCGGGAGCAACACGCACCCCGGCAGCCAGCCCAGTCCGGCCCCGACGAACTCCGGGTGTGCCGGACCGTGCGGGACGCGGTCGTGGAACAGCAGCACCCGCTCGGTGAGCGCCATCGCTCCCGCCGACCACGCGATCACCACCGGCGGCGCGGTCACCGCGAACAGGCGCAGCACATGCAGCAACGCCCCGACGTGGCCGCCGGGGATCACGAGCGCCCGAACCCCGTCCAGCACCTGGCGCACCGCGCCGCGGTGCCGGGCCACCACCTCACGCTCCCCCGGCCGCCACGCCGCCTCGAACTCCGCATGCGCGTCCCGCACCCGCGCCAGATGCCGCTCGTCGACGAGCCGGAGCGCGGCCTCGGTGTCGGCGTGCGCGGCCTCCCGGAACCCGGTCCGCGAGCCGCCGTAGCGGTCCACCTCGCGCAGCGCGCCGAGCACGCCGTGGAGCTGTACCAGATACAGCTCCTGGCGCTCGGCCAGTGCGGCCCGATGCTCCCGCTCGGCCGCGGCGTACTCAGGGTCACTGTCCCATGTGTCCTGCCACCGCGCGTAGAGCTTCAGGTTGAGGCTGCGACCGCCGAGCAGAGCGTCGAGCTCGGCGTCGTCGGGCTCGCGGTCCCGCCAGCCCGCTGTCACTGTCGCAATCGGACCGTCCATGTCCATATTGCGCACGACAGAGTCCACCGTGGGCCGGCGCTGCGGCCCGAGGACGACCAGATGGGTCACGACGCGTGCACGTGCACCGTGCGGCCGACGTCGTCGAGCATGCCGCGCAGCACGTCGTAGTCGGGGTGCCGCATCCGCACGTAGGCGTTGGCCCAGTAGCCGGCCTCGACGGGCTGGGTAGGGGTACCGGCCGACGGCAGGTGCGCGTCGATCACCCACTCGCCCAGCCGGCCCTGCGCCTCGTCGACGCCGGAGTAGCCGCTGATGTGCCCGTCACGATCCGGTCGCAACGCGACGATCCCGGTGGCGAACTGCCGCGACGGCCGAGCCGCGACGTGCCCGTGCACGATCGCGTTCGCCCACTCCCGGTAGACGTCGATGTCGTTGCCCGCCGAGTACAGGTCCCATGCCCCGACGCCGGGGGGCCGGCAGCCGATCTCGGAGAACCGCAGCCCTTTCGTTCCGAAGAACCACTCCATGTGGGTGGCGCTGGTGCCGATCCCGAGCGCCGCGTTCACCCTGGCGCCCATCTCGCGCAGCTGCTGGTAGTCCGCCGCCGAATCCACCCGGTTCGTGGAGACGAACTGCGGGGAGATCCACCGGGTGCGCATCGCCTCGAGCACGTTGGGGTAGTAGTGCGAGACGAAGTCGAGCGCGACGTTCCCGTCCACCGACACGGTGTCGTAGAAGCCCTCGTGGCCCTCGACGAACTCCTCGACCGCGATGGACTCGACGCCCTGCCCGCCGAATCGGCCCAACGCCTCGTCCAGCTGCGCGGGGTCGTCGACCCGCATCGTGTCCAGCGCCCCGGCGCCGGTGCGGGGCTTCAGGACGATCGGGAAGCCGACAGCCGCGGCGAACTCGTGCACCTGTTCCGCCGTGGTGACGGCCGCCGAGGCGGCGGTGGGAACGCCCGCGGCGCGCAGCGCCTCCTTCATCGAGGGCTTGTCCCGGCACAACCACGCCGTGCGCACCGACGTCCCGGGAATCGTGCAGTTCTCCCTGGTCTGGGCGGCGGCCATGGTGTGCGCCTCGATCGCGGTCTCGAGCCGATCGACCCAGACCTTGTCCTGGATCCAGCGCACCGTGTCGGTCATGACACCGACATCGACCACGGTGGACACCTGGTGGTAGTGCGCCATCCAGCTCCGCAGCTCGTCGTCGAGCGCGTCGCCCGCCCTTTCCCCGACGCCGATCACGGTGGCTCCGACCTCCGCGAGCGCGCGGACGAAATGCCGCTGCGTCGGCGGGAAGGCGGGCTCGACGAAGACCACGTTCACGTCCAGGAGGGTAGCTTCCGGACATGGTCGTCGCCGCCTTCGTCGCACCGTTTCTGATGCCGGCCACGGTTCGGTTCGTGGCGACGGCGGCGCAGCTGCCCGGCGTGCGGCTGGGACTGATCACCACCGAGCCCGCGGAAAGAGTGCCCGACGAGCTGGCGCGCCACCTCGCCGCTCACTGGCGGGTGGACGATGCCCTCGATCCCCGCCAGATCGCGGAAGGGGTGGCCGGCCTGTCCCGGCAATTGGGTCGGGTCGAACGGTTGGTCGGCGCCCTGGAGCAGTTGCAGGTGCCGCTCGCACAGGCCCGGGATGCGCTGGGCATGCCCGGCATGGACACCGCGACGGCGCAGAACGTGCGCGACAAGGCTCGGATGAAGACGGTGCTGAGCGCGGCCGGGGTGCCATGCGCGCGCCACCGGTTGGTCACGGAGCCTGGCGAGGCGCTCGGATTCGCGTCCGAGGTGGGATTTCCGCTGGTGGCGAAGCCGCCGGCCGGCGCGGGGGCACAGGCAACCTATCGGCTCGACGACATCAGCGCGCTGCGCAGCTGGCTCGGTGCCATGCCGCCGCGCGCGGACGCTCCAGGGCTGCTCGAGGAGTTCCTGGTCGGTGAGGAACACACGTTCGACAGCGTGAGCGTCGACGGGCGGACGGTCTGGGCCTCGGTCTCGGACTACCTGCCGCCGCCACTGGAGGTGCTGCGCAACCCGTGGATCCAGTGGACGGTGCTGCTGCCGAGGGAGCTCGCGGACCCGCGATACGCGGCGATCAGCACGGTCGGACCGGCCGCGGTGCAGGCCCTCGGCGTACGCGACGGGCTCACCCACATGGAGTGGTTCCGCCGCCCGGACGGCTCGGTCGCGGTGTCCGAGGTCGGCGCCCGGCCGCCCGGAGCCCAGCTGTCGGCGATGCTCGGCTACGTGCACGACGTGGACTTCTTCCGGCTGTGGACCGAGCTGGTGATCCTCGACCGCTTCACCCCGCCCGAACGCAGCTACGCCGCGGGCACCGCGTACCTGCGCGGGCAGGGCCGCGGCCGGGTGCGCGCGGTGCACGGGGTGGAGGAGCTGCAGCGCAGGATCGGGCACCTGGTCGTCGAAGCGCGGCTGCCCGAGTCCGGCCAGCCGGCGTCGTCGAGCTACGAGGGTGAGGGCTACGTGATCGTTCGCCATCCGGAGACCGAGGTGGTGCGCGACGCACTACGCCAGATCGTCGACGGGATCAGGGTCGAGCTGGTGGAGGTGCAGTAGCAGTGCGCACCGTGGTGATGCTCTCCCCCGGCTACCCCGCCGAGATGGCCTACTTCACGCGCGCGCTGGCGACGGTCGGGGCGCGGGTGATCGGGGTCGGCGACCAGCCTCCCGGCGAGGTGCCCGCCGCGGCCCGGGAGGCGCTCGCACACTACGAGCACGTCTCGCTGGCCGACGAGGACGCGGTGCTGGGCGCGCTGCACGGGCTCGCCCAGCACGTACGGATCGACCAGGTCGAGTGCCTGTGGGAGCCGTACATGATCCTGGCCGCCCGGATCAGGGAGTCGTTCGGGCTGCCGGGCATGACCGTCGAGCAGACGATCCCGTTCCGCGACAAGGAGCGGATGAAGCAGGTGCTCGACGCGGCCGGAGTGCGCACCCCACGACACGCCAGCACGAGCACCGTCGCCGGCGTTTGGGAGGCCGCGGAACGGATCGGCTACCCGATCATCGTGAAGCCGATCGCCGGGGCGGGTTCCGCCGACACCTACCGGGTCGACTCGGGCGCGGAGCTCGCCGAGGTGCTGCCGATGCTGCGGCACGTCCCGGAGGTGAGCGTGGAGGAGTTCGTCGACGGCGAGGAGTTCACGTTCGACACGATCTGCGCCGGCGGGGAGATCCTGTTCGAGAACGTCCTCTGGTACCGCCCTCGGCCGCTGCAGATGCGCATGCATGAGTGGATCAGTCCGGTGTCGATCGCGCTGCGCGACCTGTCGGCCCCCGATCTGCAGGCCGGACGCGCCATGGGCCGCCAGGTGCTCGCGGCGCTGGGCTTCCGCACCGGCTTCACGCACATGGAGTGGTACCGCACCGCCTCCGGCGAAGCGGTGTTCGGCGAGATCGCCGCCCGACCGCCCGGCGCCCGCGTGGTGGACCTGATCAACATCGGCACCGAAGCCGACGCCTACGTCGGCTGGGCCGAGGCCGTGCTGCAGGGGCGGCTGAGCCGGCCGCTCGAGCAGCGCTACAACGCGGGCAGCGTCTTCAAACGGGCCCGCGGTGCCGGCCTGATCAGCGGCGTCGAGGGGTTGGACGGGCTGCGGGCCGCGTACGGCGACGACATCGTGCTGGTCGACATCCTGCCGATCGGGGCCCCCCGCCGGGACTGGCGGGCCACTGTGGTCGGCGACGGGTGGGTGGTGGTCCGGCACCACGAGCTGCAGCGGGTGATCGAGATGACCGAGCGGATCGCCACGGACCTGCAGGTCTACGCCGAGTAGCACCCCAGGGCGGCTCACCGCCTGATCGCCGCATGGGTGCAGGAGGTGCACAGGTGAGAGCTGAGGCACCGCAGGCGCTGATCATGAACTGCAGAGGCCACCCAGGCGCCACACCGAGCCCGGCACGCTCGGGGACGGGATCTACTCGCAGATCCGGGGCAGGTGGTGGGCGAGTTGGCGGCGCCACCATGGCCAGTCGTGCGCGACGTCGTGGCCCCACACGTCCAGCTCGTGCGGGATGCCCTTCTCCGCGAGCAGGCCACCGAGCGCTCGGGTGCTGGCCTCGGCGCCCGTGGTGTCCTCCCACATGCCCTGCCCGCAGACGAGCACGAGCCGAACCTGCCGGCGCAGCCACTCCAGGTGATCGCCGTGCAGCCCCTCGACGTAGGCGACCGGGGTGTTGAAGTACAGCGCCTCGCCCTGCTCGCCCCAACCGTGCCAGCTGCGGGGGTCGTAGTTGCCCGAAAGGCACAGCGCCCTCGGGAAGAGGTCACCGCGCTTGAGGGTGAAGTTCGCGGCGTGGAAGGCGCCCATGCTGGCGCCGGCGGTGACCACCGCGGTCGGTCCGCCGCAGTCCTCGTGGATCCACGGCGCCACCTGGTCGTTTATCCACGATTCGAACGCGCCGTGCCGACGGGCCCGCTCCTCGAGCGGGAGTGCGCGGTGGGACCACGACTGCGCGTCGTAGCTGTCGACGCAGTAGAGCTTCACGCGGCCGTCCTCGATGAGGTCGGCGACGGCGTCGATCATGCCGTTTGACTCGAAGTCTCCTGCCCGGCCCGCCTCGGACGGGAAGACCAGCACCGGCCGGCCCCAATGGCCGTAGGCGAGCACGGTGCCGTCGGCCCCGATGCTCGGCGCCCAGAGATCGATGGCGCGTCGTCTCATCCCACCTCCATGATCGACGTCGACCAGCGAGCTTAGTCGCCGCGCGCGGGATAGTTGATCTGGCGGAAGGAGATCGGTGACGGGCAGTATGTCCCCGTCGTCGGGTTCTGCTCGAACAGATCACCGACGCTCCACGGTCATCGCCGCCCGGTTCCGCGCGTTCTGCCCGCCCCCGAGGAGAGGATCACATGAGCACCGCGCCCGACACGATCGTCCTGATCCATGGCTTCTGGGTCACCCCGCGCAGCTGGGAACACTGGATCACGCACTACGAGCAGCGCGGATACCGGGTGCTCGCGCCCGGATATCCCGGCTTCGACGTGGAGGTCGAAGCGCTCAACGCCGATCCGGCTCCCGTGGAGGCGGTGACGATCCCGGCCATCCTGGAGCACCTCGAAGGCGTCGTCCGTAGCCTGCCGTCCCCGCCGATCCTCATCGGTCACTCCGCAGGCGGCGTCTTCACCCAGCTGCTGCTCGACCGCGGACACGGCGCCGCCGGGGTGGGGCTCAACTCGGCCCCGACCGAGGGGGTGCCGGTGGTCCCGCTCTCGCAGGTCAAGTCGACGTTCCCGGTACTGCGGAACCCGGCGAACCGGCACAAGGCCGTGAGCTACGACTTCGAGCAGTTCAACTACGCGTTCACCAACACCTTCCCCGAGGACGAGGCCCGCAGGCTCTACGAGCGCTACGCGGTGCCGGTCTCGGGACGCATCCTGTTCGAGAGCGCGCTGGCCAACCTGACACCGGGGCACACCGGCACCTGGGTGAACTACCACAACGCCGACCGGGCACCGTTGCTGTTCGTGGCCGGCACCGAGGACAACATCATGCCGCCGAAGGTGCAGTGGTCGAACGCGGCGCACTACAAGTCGGACGCGACACTCACCGAGGTCGTGGAGTTCGGGGGCAAGCCGCACCTGCTGCCGGCCGCGCCCGGCTGGGAGGAGATCGCCGACTATGTGCTCGCGTGGGCGCTCCGGCACGCACGGAAGTGACGGCCGTCCGTCGTCGGGCCCGCCCGATGGTGTGAAACTCAGGGGCGAGAAGCACGCTCCATGGGCTCGGCAGCCCATCGTTCCGTAGTGTCCCACGCCGGCACGGCCGGTACGCGCTGGTCAACGGCTGTTCGACCGAACGTCAGCGCCCCGTCCCTGATGGGATGACGTGCGGTTTCCGTCGCCGTCGGGTGCTATGCGCAGCGGGCCACGAGGACGTTGGGTGTGCGGATGCGGCGATCGGCGAGCCCGGGGCGGGCCGGGTGGGCGCGTTGCTCCTATCGTGCACAAAATGAACGAAACCGTGACGTGAGCCACAGCTTGCCGCAAGCTCCGTGCAGCTTGCCGCTCTGCCAGGTGAGTGCGCAACACCGCCAAAGCCGCCGGTCCCTCAGGAGGGCTCATGTCAGACCCAACCACCACCCAACGTCCTGAGCAGCAGGGTCCCGCCGCGAAGAAGGACCGCAGTCACTACCTCTACATCGCGGTGATCGCCGCCGTGGTGCTCGGCATCATCGTCGGCCTGGTCGCGCCGGACGTCGGTAAGGCGCTCAAGCCGTTGGGTACCGCGTTCGTGAGCCTGATCAAGATGGTGATCAGCCCGGTGATCTTCTGCACGATCGTGCTGGGTGTCGGGTCCATCCGGCAGGCGGCGAAGGTCGGCAAGGTCGGCGGCCTGGCGCTGGCCTACTTCATCGTGATGTCGACGTTCGCCCTGATCATCGGGCTGGTTGTCGGCAACATCCTTGAGCCGGGTTCGAGCCTGCACCTCACCGACGCCGCCCGGGCCGCGGGTGAGAAGGCGGCGGCTGGCGGCGAAGCCGCGTCCACGACCGAGTTCCTGCTCGGGATCATCCCGACCACGCTGGTCTCCCCGCTGGTCGGCGAAGTCGTGCTGCAGACCTTGTTCGTGGCGCTGTTGATCGGCTTCGCGGTGCAGGCCCTGGGCCAGTCGGGTCAGGCGATCCTGCGCGGCGTCAAGCACTTCGAGCGCCTGGTGTTCAAGGTCCTGGCGATGATCATGTGGGTGGCTCCCATCGGCGCATTCGGCGCCATCGCCGCCGTGGTCGGCGAAACCGGCGTGGCGGCACTGGTGAGCCTGGGTCAGCTCATGCTCGCCTTCTACATCACTTGCGCGATCTTCATCTTGGTGGTGCTCGGCCTGATCCTGCGCTTCGGGGCCGGGATGAATATCATCTCGCTGCTGCGCTACCTGGCCAGGGAATACCTGCTGATCGTCTCCACGTCGTCCTCGGAGGTCGCGCTGCCCCGGCTGGTGGCCAAGATGGAGCACCTCGGGGTCTCCCGTCCGGTCGTGGGCATCGTGGTTCCGACCGGCTACTCGTTCAACCTCGACGGCACCGCCATCTACCTGACCATGGCGTCGCTGTTCATCGCAGACGCATTGGGCACGCCACTGTCCTTCGGCGAGCAGATCTCATTGCTGCTGTTCATGATGATCGCATCGAAGGGGGCGGCCGGCGTGACCGGCGCCGGTCTGGCCGTCCTGACCGGTGGGCTGCAGTCGCACCGACCCGATCTGCTCGACGGGGTCGGTCTGATCGTCGGCATCGACCGGTTCATGTCCGAGGCCCGCGCGGTGACCAACTTCTCCGGCAACGCGGTCGCCACGGTGCTGATCGGCAACTGGGTCGGCGAGTTCGACCGGGAGAAGTCCGCCCGGGTGCTGGCCGGCGACGACCCGTTCGACGAGTCCGACATGCTCGACGACGGCGAGTCCGAGGAAGCCGCCGGAACCAGCAGTCCGAGCCTGGAAAAGGGCTCGGATGGGACAACCGCGATGGACGGCAAGCACACAAGTTCGGTATGACTTGAGCCCGCTGGTCGACACCCCGAACAACGACGTCCGCCGGGCAGGCAGCTGCCCGCACACGGAGGAGGAGACGACCCGGTATGCGAAGTGACTCGGACCCGGTGGAGACCACTGAGTGGCGTGAAGCGTTCGACTCGGTGCTCGAGTTCGACGGGGCGGATCGGGCTGGATTCCTGCTCGAGGAGTTGATCGACGAGGCCCGGCGCAACGGGGCGCCGGTGCCGTACTCGGCCAACACGCCCTACCTGAACACGATCCCGCCCAGCCAGGAGCCGGCACATCCGGGTGACCGGGCCATCGAGCACCGGATCCGGTCGCTGATCCGGTGGAACGCGGTGGCGATCGTGTTGCGGGCCAACAAGGAATCCTCCGAACTGGGCGGGCACATCGCCAGCTTCCAGTCGGCGGCCACGCTCTACGACACGGGTTTCCAGCATTTCTGGCACGCTCCGTCGGACGGCCACGGCGGCGACCTGCTGTTCGTGCAGGGGCACTGCTCCCCCGGCATCTACGCGCGCTCGTTCGTGGAGGGCCGGCTGAGCGAGGAGCAGCTGCTGGGCTTCCGGCAGGAGGTCGGCGGCGGCGGGCTCCCGTCCTACCCGCACCCGTGGCTGATGCCGGAGTACTGGCAGTTCCCCACGGTGTCGATGGGGCTGGGCCCGCTGATGGCGATCTACCAGGCCAGGTTCCTGAAGTACCTGCACAACCGGGAGCTGGCCGACACCGCGAACCGGCACGTGTGGGCATTCCTCGGCGACGGCGAGATGGACGAGCCCGAGTCGCTGGGCGCGATCTCGCTCGCCGGCCGCGAGAAGCTGGACAACCTGATCTTCGTCGTGAACTGCAACCTGCAGCGCCTCGACGGCCCGGTGCGCGGCAACGGCAAGATCATCCAGGAGCTGGAGGCGATCTTCCGCGGCGCCGGCTGGAACGTGGTCAAGGTGGTCTGGGGCTCGGGCTGGGACCCGCTGATCGCCGCGGACAAGACCGGGCTGCTGCTGCAGCGCATGGAGGAGTGCGTCGACGGCGAGTACCAGGACTTCAAGTCCAAGAACGGCGCCTACGTCCGCGAGCACTTCTTCGGCAAGTACCCGGAGCTGCTGGACATGGTCGCGGACATGACCGACGACGAGATCTGGGCGCTGGCCCGTGGCGGGCACGACCCGTCGAAGGTGTACGCCGCGTACAAGGCCGCGGTCGACCACGAGGGCGCCCCGACGGTGATCCTGGCCAAGACGGTCAAGGGCTACGGCATGGGCGAGGCGGGCGAGGGCCAGAACATCACCCACCAGCAGAAGAAGATGGGCGAGGACGTACTGCGGCAGTTCCGCGACCGGTTCGGCATCGACCTGCCCGACGAGAAGATCGCCGAGGTGCCGTTCCTCAAGCTGCCCGAAGGCAGCCAGGAGGAGCGCTACCTGCACGAGCGTCGGGAGGCGCTGGGCGGATCGCTGCCGGTGCGCCGGCAGAAGTCGCAGGCGTTGCCGGTGCCGGAGCTGTCGGCGTTCGCCGCCCAGCTCAAGTCCACCGGCGACCGCGAGATCTCCACCACGATGGCGTTCGTCCGGATCCTGACCACGCTGTTGCGGGACAAGACGATCGGCAAGCACGTGGTGCCGATCGTGCCCGACGAGTCGCGCACCTTCGGCATGGAGGGCCTGTTCCGGCAGTTCGGGATCTTCTCCCAGGTCGGGCAGCTGTACCAGCCCGAGGACGCCAAGCAGCTCATGTACTACAAGGAGTCCCGCTCCGGGCAGATGCTGCAGGAGGGCATCAACGAGGCCGGCGCCATGTCGTCCTGGATCGCCGCGGCCACCTCGCTACACGGTGTCGGACGTCCCGATGATCCCGTTCTACATCTACTACTCGATGTTCGGGTTCCAGCGGATCGGCGACCTGGCCTGGGCGGCCGGCGACTCGCGGGCCCGCGGGTTCCTGCTCGGCGGCACCGCCGGGCGGACCACGCTCAACGGCGAGGGCCTGCAACACGAGGACGGCCACAGCCACCTCATGTCGGCCACCATCCCCAACTGCGTCTCCTACGACCCCACCTTCGGCCACGAGGTCGCGGTGATCGTGCAGGACGGGCTGCGCCGCATGTACGCCGAGCAGGAGGACGTCTTCTACTACCTCACCGTCATGAACGAGAACTACCAGCACCCGGGCATGCCCGAGGGCCGGGAGGACGAGGTCCGCGAGGGCATCATCCGCGGCATGTACCTGCTGCGGGAGGGACCGGCGGCGAAGACGGGCCGCAAGGCCGCGCCGCGGGTGCAGCTGCTGGGCTGCGGCACCATCCTGCGCGAGGTCATCGCCGCCGCCGACCTGCTGGAGCACGACTTCGGCGTCGCCGCCGACGTGTGGAGCGTGCCCAGCTTCACCGAGCTGCGCCGCGACGGGATCGACGCCGAACGCTGGAACATGCTGCACCCCGGCGAGGAGCGGCGGCACGAGCTTCGTCGAGCAGAGCCTGGCCAGGCGCCCGGCCGGCCCGGTGATCGCCTCGACCGACTACATGCGGGCCTTCGCCGACCAGATCCGGCCCTACGTGGACCGCCGCTACCGCGTGCTGGGCACCGACGGCTTCGGCCGCTCCGACTACCGGCGCAACCTGCGCCGCCACTTCGAGGTCGACCGCCACCACGTCGCGCTGGCGGCCCTGTCCGAACTGGCCGCGGAGGGCACCGTGCCTGCCTCGGCCGCCACCGACGCCATCAAGCGCTACGGCATCGACCCCGACAAGCCCGCACCCGCACACGCCTGAGCACCAGTTACGCCTCCGATCCGCAGACGATCAAGGAAGTGGCCACGACATGACAGCTCCTACCGAGGTCAAGGTTCCCGACATCGGCGATTTCGACGCGGTGCCGATCATCGAGATCCACGTCGGCGTCGGCGATCAGGTCAACGCCGAGGATCCGCTGGTCACGCTGGAATCGGACAAGGCCACCCTGGACGTGCCAGCGCCGGCCGCCGGCTCGGTCGCCGAACTGCTGGTCAAGGTCGGCGACGAGGTCAGCGAGGGCAGCCCGATCCTGATGCTCACCCCGGCGACGGCGCGCATCACCGCGCCGCCCTCGCTCGTCGAGCAGCAGGAACCCAGCCCGGCCGCGCCGGCGCCGACCCCGGCGGCCGAGCCGGCCGGCGGCCCGGCCGCGGCGCCGGCGCACGCCGCGGCCGCGCGCGGCGCGGACACTCCGGCCGCGGCCGGCCTGACACGCCGGCCGGTGCACACGCCGGGCCGAGCGTGCGACGGACCGCCCGCGAGCTGGGTGTCGACCTGGCCGCGGTCACCGCCACCGGGCCGAAGGGGCGCATCACCAAGGACGACCTGCTGGCCTTCCTCAAGGGCCCGGCCCAGCCGGCCGCCGCGGCACCCGCCGCGGCCGGCCGGGTCGGGGATCCCGGAGATCCCCGCGCAGGACTTCTCCAAGTTCGGGCCGGTCGAGACGGTCAAGCTGTCGCGGATCAAGAAGGTGTCCGGGCCGTTCCTGCACCGCTCGTGGCTCAACGTCCCGCACGTCACGCACAACGACGAAGCCGACATCACCGACCTCGACCGCTACCGCAAGGAGCTCGACACCGCCGCCAAGAACGAGAAGAACCCCTACCGGGTCACCCTGCTGGCGTTCCTGGTCAAGGCCTGCGTCGCGGCGCTGAAGAAGTTCCCCGAGTTCAACTCGTCCCTGTCCCCGGAGAAGGACGCGCTGATCCTCAAGCAGTACTACAACATCGGGATCGCCGTCGACACCCCCGGCGGCCTGGTCGTGCCGGTGGTCAAGGACGCCGACCGCAAGGGCATCGTGGAGCTGTCCCGGGAGTTCATGGCCATCTCCGGCAAGGCCCGCGACGGCAAGCTCGGCCCGTCGGACATGGCCGGCGGCACGTTCACCATCTCCAGCCTGGGTGGCATCGGCGGCACCAGCTTCACCCCGATCGTCAACGCCCCCGAGGTCGCCATCCTCGGCGTCGTCCGCTCGAAGATGAGCCCGGTCTGGAACGGCACCGAGTTCACCGCCCGCAACATGCTGCCGCTCTCGTTGTCCTTCGACCACCGGGTGGTCGACGGCGCGCTGGCCGCGCGCTTCGCCCGGCACCTGTGCTACCTGCTCGAGGACGACCGGCGGCTGCTGCTGTGACCGCGCGCGCCCGACCCACCGACCGAGCAGGGAAAACTCGATGAGCGCGCAGGAGATCAAGGTCCCGGACATCGGCGACTTCTCCGACGTCCCGGTGATCGAGATCCACGTCGCGGCCGGGCGACACGGTCGCGGCCGAGGACCCGTTGGTCACGCTGGAGTCGGACAAGGCCACCCTCGACGTTCCCGCGCCGGTGGCCGGCACGGTGACCGAGCTGCGGATCGCCGTGGGCGACTCGGTCTCCGAGGGCACCGTGATCGCGGTGATCGACGCCGAGGGCGCGCCGCCGCGCCGGCCGCCGCCCCGAAGGAGACGGTCAGCGAGCCCGCCGCCGCCCAACCGGCGGCCGCCGCGCCGCCCCGGCGCCGGCCGGCGACGTGCCGCAGGGCGATCAGCACGCCGAGGTGCTGGTGCTCGGCGCCGGGCCCGGCGGCTACACCGCCGCGTTCCGGGCCGCCGACCTGGGCAAGAAGGTCGTCATGATCGACAGCCGCGGACCGCTCGGCGGGGTCTGCCTCAACGTCGGCTGCATCCCGTCCAAGGCGCTGCTGCACGCGGCCAAGGTGATCGCCGAGACCAAGGAGATGACCGGCCACGGCCTGACCTTCGACGCGCCCACCATCGACCTCGACGGGCTGCGGAGCTGGAAGGACGGCGTGGTCACCCGGCTCACCGGCGGCCTGACCGGCCTGTCCAAGCAGCGCAAGGTGACCACCGTGGTCGGCACCGGCAAGTTCACCTCGCCGAACATGGTCGAGGTGACCGCCGACGACGGCTCCACCAGCACGGTCAGCTTCGACCACGCCATCATCGCCGCCGGCTCCGAGCCGGTGACGCTGCCCTTCGTGCCGCACGACGACCCACGGGTGATCGACTCCACCGGCGCGCTGGAGCTGGACGGCATCCCGGAGCGGCTGCTGGTGCTCGGCGGCGGGATCATCGGCCTGGAGATGGCCACCGTCTACCACGAGCTGGGCTCCAAGGTCTCCGTGGTCGAGCTGCTGGACCAGCTCATCCCCGGCGCCGACACCGACATCGTCAAGCCGCTCACCCGTCGCATCACCAAGCAGTACGAGGCGATCTGGGTGAAGACCAAGGTCACCAACGTGACCGCGGGCGAGGACGGGCTGACCGTGAGCTTCGAGGGCGGCTCCGCCCCGGCGACCGCGGTGTTCGACAAGGTGCTGGTCGCGGTCGGGCGCCGACCCAACGGCAGAGTGGTCGGCGCCGACGCCGCGGGCGTGCACGTCGACGAACGCGGCTTCATCCCCGTCGACAAGCAGCAGCGCACCAACGTGGGGCACATCTTCGCCATCGGCGACGTCGTCGGCCAGCCGATGCTGGCCCACAAGGCCACCCACGAGGGCAAGGTCGCCGCCGAGGTGACCGCCGGGCACAACAGCTACTTCGACGCCACCGTCATCCCCTCGGTCGCCTACACCGACCCCGAGGTCGCGTGGGTCGGGGTCACCGAGAACGAGGCGAAGGCGGCCGGCATCAAGTACGGCAAGGCCAGCTTCCCGTGGGCGGCCAGCGGCCGGTCGCTGTCGCTGGGCCGCGACGAGGGCGTGACCAAGGTGCTCTTCGACGAGACCACCGAGCGTCTCATCGGCTGCGGCATCGTCGGCCCGTCGGCCGGTGATCTCATCGCCGAAGCCGCGCTGGCCATCGAGATGGGCGCGGACGCCGCCGACATCGGGCTGACCATCCACCCGCACCCGACATTGTCCGAGACCGTGGCCATGGCGGCCGAGGCGTTCGAGGGCACGATCACCGACCTCTACATGCCCAAGAAGAAGAAGTGACGGCAGAAGAATGAGCCCAGAAGAATGAGCGCAGAAGAATGAGCGCAGAAGAAGATGTGGTGACCCCGGCCGGGCCGTACAAGTCCGCGGGACCCTACGACCTCGTCCGTTCCGGCGACAAGATCACCGCCCGGATCCGGGTCCGCGGACACTCCGTGCTGTCCTCACCGACGATCAACCGGGGCACGGCGTTCACCGAGGAGGAGCGCCGGAAGCTGGGCCTGGTCGGCCTGCTGCCCACCGGCGTGACCACACTGGACGGGCAGCTGCGCCGCTCCTACGGCCAGTACTCCGCGCAGTCCTCCGACCTGCGCAAGTGGGTGTACCTGGCGACCCTGCGCGACCGCAACGAGGTTTTGTTCTACCGGCTGCTGAGCGAGCACATCGAGGAGATGCTGCCGATCGTCTACACCCCGACGGTCGGGCTGGCCATCCAGCGCTTCAGCCACGAGTTCCGCAGGCCGCGCGGCGTGTACCTCTCGGTCGACCATCCCGAGGAGGTCGAGACAGCGCTGCGCAACACCGGGATGCGCGCCGAGGACGTCGACATGCTGGTGGCCACCGACTCCGAGGGCATCCTCGGCATCGGTGACCAGGGTGTCGGCGGCATCGAGATCTCGGTCGGCAAGCTCGCCGTCTACACCGCCGCGGCCGGCATCCACCCGCATCGGGTGATCCCGGTGGTGCTGGACACCGGCACGGACAACCTGGCCCTGCTCAACGACGAGATGTACCTCGGAACCCGGCATGCCAGGGTCCGCGACCAGCGCTACGACGACCTGATCGACGCCTACGTCACCGCGGTCAGCAAGCTGTTCCCGCACGCGATGCTGCACTGGGAGGATTTCGGGACCAGCAACGCCCGGCGCATCCTCGACCGCTACGCCGATCAGGTCTGCACGTTCAACGACGACATGCAGGGCACCGCCGCCGTCGTGCTCGCCGCGATCTTCTCCGGGATGGCGGCCAACGGCACCCGGATGCGGGACCAACGGGTGGTCATCCATGGTGCCGGCACCGCCGGCCTCGGCATCGCGGACATGATGCGCGACCAGATGATCCGGGAGGGCCTGCCCCACGACGAGGCCACCCGCCGGTTCTGGGCGATGGGCAGCCGCGGGCTGCTGACCCAGGACTCTCCGAAGATGTACGACTTCCAAGAGCCCTATGCGCGGCCGGTCGACGAAGTCGCGACGTGGAACCTGGCGGGCGCGCGACCCAACCTGGCCGAAACCGTCGCGAACGCGCACCCGACGATCCTGATCGGCACCTCGACCCAGACCGGAGCCTTCACCGAGAGCATCGTGAAGGACATGGCGGCGCACACCGCGCGGCCGATCATCATGCCGCTGTCGAACCCGACCTCGAAGTGCGAGGCGCTGCCCGCCGATCTGATCCGCTGGACCGACGGCCGTGCCCTGATCGCGACCGGCAGCCCCTTCCCGCCGGTGCCGCACAACGAGCGCGCCTACCACATCGCGCAGGCCAACAACGCGCTGGTCTTCCCCGGCCTCGGCCTCGGTGTCACGATGGCCAGGGCCAGCCGGATCACCAACAGCATGATCGCCGCGGCGGCCGACGCCGTGGCGGCGATGTCCAACGCCATCACCCCGGGCGCCCCGCTGCTGCCACCGATCAACGACCTGCGGACGGTGTCCGCAGCGGTCGCGGTCGCGGTCGCCAAGGCCGCGGTCGACGAAGGACTCGCCCAGGTGCCCGTCGACAACCCCATTCAGCAGGTGCACGACGCGATGTGGCGTCCGGAATATCCCATCATCGACGTCACATCCGACTGAACCTGATCCACGCACGGCTCGACATCTGCTCGCCACGCACCCAGGAGGTTCTGCCATGCCCGGATCGGTCATCGTCGGGGGCGCACGCACGCCCATCGGCAAGCTGTCGGGAGCGCTCAAGGGCTTCTCGGCAATGGACCTGGGCGGTTTTGCGATCGCCGAGGCGCTGTCGCGCTCCGGGGTCGCGGGCGACCAGGTCGACTACGTGATCATGGGGCACGTCATCCAGGCGGGAGCAGGCCAGATCACCGCCCGGCAGGCCGCGGTCAAGGGCGGCATCCCGATGGGGGTGCCGGCGCTGACGGTGAACAAGGTCTGTCTGTCCGGCCTGAACGCGATCGCGATGGCCGACCAGTTGATCGGCTACGGCGAGTTCGACGTGGTCGTGGCCGGCGGCATGGAGTCGATGACCAACGGTCCGTACCTGCAGCCGGGCGCCCGGTCCGGATACCGCTACGGCGACGCGAAGCTGATCGACGCGACCGCGCACGACGCGCTGTACTGCTCCTTCGACCAGCTCGGTATGGGCGCCGCGACCGACGTCTACAACAAGGAGCGGAGCATCGGGCGGGCCGAGCAGGACGAGTTCGCGGCGATGTCGCACGAGCGGGCCGCCAACGCGACGAAGAACGGCGTGTTCGACGGCGAGATCGTCGACGTCGAGGTGCCTCAGCGGCGCGGCGACCCGATCCTGGTCAGCGCCGACGAGGGCGTCCGCCCCGGCACGACCGCCGAGAGCCTGGGCAAGCTGCGTCCGGCGTTCGCCGCCGACGGCACGGTCACCGCCGGCTCGGCCAGCCAGATCTCCGACGGGGCCGCCGCGGTGGTCGTGATGTCCCGGGCCAAGGCCGAGGAGCTCGGCGCGCCGATCCTCGCCGAGATCGGTGCCCACGGCGTGGTGGCCGGCCCGGACCCGTCACTGCTGTCCCAGCCGTCGAACGCGATCCTCAAGGCACTGGGCCGCGAGGGCCTGAGTGCCGCCGACGTCGATCTCTTCGAGATCAACGAGGCGTTCGCATCCGTTGCGCTGCAGTCGATGCGGGACCTCGAGATCGATCCGGGGATCGTGAACGTCAACGGCGGCGCGATCGCGATGGGCCACCCGGTCGGCGCTTCCGGCGCCCGGCTCGCGCTGCACCTCGCGCTCGAACTCGGCCGCCGCGGAGGCGGAGTGGGCGCTGCCGGCCTGTGTGGCGGCGGCGGGCAGGGCGAGGCACTGGTCCTCCGAGTCCCCGCCTGACGGCTCGGGTGTGAGCGGGGCCGGGCCCGAGCGATGAGGTGCTGAGTGCACCGGGTGCTGATCGTCGAGGATCAGGGACCGGCGGCCGAGGTGCTGGCGACCTACATCGAGCGGGTCGCCGGCTTCGCGGTCGCCGGGCACGCCAGCAGCGGCGCGGACTGCCTGGCGCAGCTCGCCGGCGGCGCCGTCGATCTGATCCTGCTCGACATCTACCTGCCTGACATGTCCGGGCTCGAGGTGCTGCGCCGGATCCGGGCCGCGGGCTCCACGGTCGACGTGATAGTGGTGACCAGGGCCCGCGACCTGACCGTGGTGCAGGCGGCGGTGTCGTTCGGCGCGATGCAATACCTGGTCAAGCCGTTCACGTTCGCGGTCGTCCGGCAGAAGCTGGAGCGCTACCAGGCGTACCGCGAGGTGCTGTCGGAGAACAACCTGCTTCTCGCCCAGCAGGAGGTCGACCGCCTGATGCACACGCTGCGCGAGACCACTGCCACCGACGACCTGCCGAAGGGGATCAGCTCCGAGACGCTGCAGGTGGTGGTCTCGGCGCTGCGCGAGTCCGGGGAGGACGGTGGACTGTCCGCGGCCGAGGTCGCGGGCTCGTCGGGCTCGTCGCGGGTGACGGCGCGGCGGTATCTGGAGTACCTGGTCACCTCGGGCGTCGCCGTGCGGAGCGCCCGCTACCGCAGTGCCGGACGACCCGAGATGGAGTACCGGTTGGTGCCGCGGCACGACAACGGCCATCCGGTGCACTGACACGCTGTTGCCACGACAGCCTCGGGGGTGCAACCTGAGCCGCAGCGCAGCGGAGCGTGACGCAGGGCCGAGCGGCGGGAACGGGGCTGGGAGACGACGGGTGCGCAGTTCCTCCACCGAACACGGCGCCCCGAACGCTCTCAGCCCCGTCGGCTGGAGCCTGGCGACACAGCTGTTCGCGATCCAGGTGGCGGTCGTCCTCGTCGTGTTGATCGGGTGCGGTATCGCCGCGTACTCGCAGGCCAGCGCGGCCAACTCGGTGGGGGCGCAGGACGAGGTGCTGGGTGTCGCGCACGCGCTGGCGGCGACGCCGACCGTCCGCGACGCACTGGCCGGCCCCGATCCCAGCGCGCTGCTGCAGCCGTTCGCCGAGCAGGCCAGGCTGGACACCGGCACCGACTTCGTCGTGATCATGACGACGGACGGCACCCGGTACACCCACCCCAACCCGGCGGAGATCGGCGGCAAGTTCCTCGGCACGATCGCGCCGGCGGCCCGCGGCGAGTCGTTCACCGAGACCTTCACCGGAACGCTGGGACCGTCGGTCCGCGCGGTGGTGCCGGTACGGGTCGACGGGCAGGTCCGCGCGCTGGTCTCGGTGGGTCAGTCGGTCACCAGGGTGAGCCGGGAACTGAGCCGGCAGCTGCCGCTGCTGCTCGGCACGACGGTCGTCGCGCTGCTGCTCGCCGGCTTCGGCTCGTGGCTGGCCAGCCGGTGGCTGCGCCGCAGCACACATGACCTGGGCCCGGCCGAGCTGAGCCGGATGTACGAGTACTACGACGCAGTGCTGCACGCGGTGCGCGAAGGCCTGCTGCTGCTCGACCGGGAGGGTCGGCTGCGGCTGGTCAACGACGAGGCCCGCAGGCTGCTCGGGCTGACGGATGCGGCGCTCGGCGGGCGCATCGACGAGGTTGCCCTGCCGGAGGCGCTCGGGACGGCGCTGATGGCCGGCGGCGAGCGCGCCGACGAGATCTTCCTGACCGACGACCGGATCGTGGTGGTCAACCAGGCCGCGGCCCGCTGGGCGGGTCGGCGGCTGGGCACCGTGGTCACTCTGCGGGACCACACGGAGCTGCGAGCGCTGGTCAGCGAGCTGAAGACGATCCGCGGCTTCGCCGAGGCGCTCAGCGCTCAGGCCCACGAGTCGGCCAACCAGCTGCACACGGTGGTGTCGTTGATCGAGCTCGGACGGGCCGAGCAGGCGCTGAGCTTCGCCACCACCGAGCTGGCCGTCGCCCAGCACCTCACCGACACGGTCGTGGGCGGGGTCGGGGAGCCCGAGGTGGCTGCGCTGGTGCTCGGCAAGGCGGCCGAGGCGGGCGAACGCGGGGTGGAGCTGCGGGTCGCCGAGGACGTCGACCTCGCGCGCGGGCTCGCCGACCCGCGGGATCTCGTGACGATCGTCGGCAACCTGCTCGACAACGCCATCGACGCCGCCATGGACGGCACGCAACCGCGCTGGGTGCGGTTCGACGCGCGCACCCTCGGCCCGGACACCGGCCACGCGGAGCGCGGGCTCGAGCTTCGGGTCGCCGACAGCGGGCCGGGACTGCGGGCCGACGAGGCACAGCGCGCGTTCGAGCGCGGCTACACGACCAAACCAACCGACCGCGTGCTCGGCCGCGGGATCGGGTTGGCCCTGGTGGCTCAGGCGGCGCACCGCTACGGCGGCTCGGTCGAGATCACCAATGAGGCCGGTGCGGTCTTCACGGTCACGCTGCGCCGGATCGCCGAACCGGATCGCCCGGCGGCGGCTCTACAGACCACTTTCGACTGACCGCACCGCTCGGCTCCACAGACGGGTGTCCCGCGTGTGGGTGGAAGCGCACCCACGGAGGCCCGGGCGGTGGCACGATCCGTGCCGGTTCCCCGCAGATACTTTGCGTCAACGGAGGTAACAGAACGTGTTCGAATTGGACTCCGGTTGGTTTCGCACCGGAGAGACCGCCGCTGACACCCCGATCTTCAACGCGCTCCAGCAGCGCAGCGAGTCGTCTCTCGTGTCCGACATCGGCGACATCGATCTGAGCAGCCATGTGCCCAGCCAGCGGACCGACCCGGTAGCGGAATTCCGTCGTGACCCACTCGCGGCGCCGGTGCCCGTCCAGGCCTACGTCGAGGTGCCGGCGCCGTCGAAGCCGGTGGACCTGCAGCCGGTGCAGCGACGAGTGGTGGAGCGGGGCGGGGTGACACGGCTCCCGGTGGAGCGCGTCCCGTCGAAGCGGGGCGGGAGGCGGCGGCTCCCGGCGGAGCATGTCCCGTCGGAGCCGGGCCCGGTGAGCCGGTTTCCGGCGAGCGTGATCAGCACGCCGGCGATGGCGATGGTGCGGCCGTGGGAGACCGATCCGGTGCCCGTCCAGACGCCGGGAAGGCACCGTCACCGGGCGTCGGAGCAGCGCGAGACGAGCAGCCCGACGGCGGTGATCCCAGCCGTGGTGATCATCACCAAGCGCGCAGCCTGGCCCCAGGAGGGGCACTGAGGGCCGATCAGGCCAGCCTCGGGAGCACCTCGCGGCAGAATCGGATCGGATCCGGGGCGAGGGCGTGCCCCCCGCCCTCCTTCAACGAGATCCGCTCCAGACCGTAGGCCGCGGCCCGTTCCAGCAGCGACTCGGCCATCTGCGCCGGGCTGCCGAAGAGCAGGTAGGGGCTGTCCCGTAGCCGGTGACCGGGCAGTCCAGCCCACTCCGAGGCGAGCGCGGCCTCGGCGGTGCGCACCTCCTCGGCAGAACCGTAAGCGGTTGAACTGTCGCAGCAGCAGCTCCGGGTGCAGCCACGCCGAGTTCACGACGACGATCTGCAGCTCCAGCCGGTCCGAGAGGCCGGCCACCGCCGCGAGCGTGGTCAGCGGATCGCAGCCGGGCTCAGCATGCTCGGCCCGACTGCGCCCGTGCCCGGTGGCGAACAGGTGGTCCGAACGCTGACCCCGGTGGCGCCGACGTCCTCCAGGCGCGCCACCGCGTCGCGCAGCCGTGCGCGGTTCGCGGTGGCCGCCAGGTCGGTGAGCTCGACGAAGACCTTCACGGCACTCGTCAACGGTGCTCGGCGGCCGTCGCCTCCGCGCCGTCGGCCGCCGCCTTCCCGTCCGGTGCCGTCTCTCGCCGCCAGAGGTCAGCGCGGCCGCGGCCGACGTCTTCGCCAGGGGAAGGACCGGCGTGGGACGGCCCGAGGGCAGGTAGCCCTCTGCGAGATCCCTCCTGGACCCTTCGAAGGTGATGACCCGGTGCGCCCGACTGTGCCCGAACCAGATCCCGCGTGCCCAGGTGTACATCGTGCCGATGCGGTTGCCCCAGCCCACCAGGTACGCGACGTGGATGAACGCCCACGACATGTAGCCGAGGAAGCCGGTGAGCTTCACGCCGAACGCGTTGGCGACGGCCGAGCGGTAGCCGATGGTGGCCATCGTGCCCTTGTCGAAATACTTGAAGGGCTCGGTCTGCCCCCGGTCAGCCGCGCCTTGATCAGCTTGCCGACGTACTTGCCTTCCTGCATCGCGGGCTGCGCGATGCCCGGCAGCTTGTCCAGCGACACCATGTCGCCGATCGCGAACACCTCGGGGTGGCCCGGCACCGTGCAGTCCGGGTTCACCGTGATGCGGCCGGCCCGGTCGGTCTCGACGCCGGACCGTTCGGCGAGCATCTTCGCCAGCGGCGAGGCCTGCACACCCGCGGCCCAGATCCGGGTCTTGGTGCGGATCGTCTCCACCCCTCCGGGCCCTTCACGGTGATCGACTCGTGGTCCATGTCCACGGCGAGGGTGTTGAGCCGGATCTCGACGCCCATCTCCTCCAGCCGCTTCTTGGTGTATTTCTGAAGCTTTTCGGGGAACGGCGGGAGTACCGCCGGCGCACCCTCCAGCAGGATGATCCGGGCCTCCTTGGTGTCGACCGAGCGGTAGTCGCGCGGCAGCACGGTGTGCGCCAGCTCGGCGATCTGCCCGGCCAGCTCCACCCCGGTCGGCCCGGCCCCGACCACGATGAACGTCAACCACTCTGCCCGCGCCGTCGCATCGGTCTCGATCTCGGCCATCTCGAACTTGGACAGGATCCCGTCCCGCAGGTAGCGCGCGTCCTCGATGGTCTTCATGCCGGGAGCGAACTCGGCGAAGTGGTCTTTGCCGAAGTAGGAGTGCGTGGCCCCGGCCGCGACGATCAACGTGTCGTAGGGCAGGTCCACCTCCCGCCCGTCCGGACCGTGCGCACGCACCACCTTGCCGGCCAGGTCGAGGTCGTAGACGTCGGCCAGCAGCGCCTTGGCGTTCTTCTGCTTCTTGATCACGCTGCGCAGCGCGGGCGCGATCAGCCCCGGCGACAGGATCCCGGCCGCCACCTGGTACAGCAACGGTTGGAACAGGTGGTGATTGGTCCGGTCCACGATGGTCACGTCCACATCCACGTCGGCCAACGACCGGGTGGCGGCCAATCCACCGAACCCGCCCCCGACGACGACGACCCGTTCACGAGCCACGACGGTCCTCCAACGATGCCTTGTACTCGGCTGTCTGCTTGTATTCGGCTGCCTGCTTGTATTCGGCTGCCTGCTTGTATTCGGCGATGGTCTGCTCGCCTGGAGGGTAGTTGCCCCAGAGCGGCTCCCCCGCTTGGATCTTCGTGCTGACGAACGCTTCGAGCTGCTCCTGCTCCAGTGACGGCTCCGCGATCTCCGCGGCCAGCGCCCTCGGCACCACGACGATCCCGTCCCGGTCCGCAACCAGCACGTCACCCGGATACACGGCCACACCCGCGCACCCGATCGGCACCTGCAGGTCGGCGACGTGATGCCAGGCCGCCCGCGTCGTGATCGTCACCGCGGCCGCGTAGGTGGGGAACGGCAACTGGGACAACACATGCCCGTCGCGCAGCCCGCCGTCGGTGACGACCCCGGCCACCCCTCGTTTCCACGCCCGGGTCATCAGCATGTCCCCGCCGGAGGCCGCGCTGGTGTCGCCGCGGCTGTCCACCACCAGCACGTGCCCGGGTGGACACTCCTCGAAGGCTTCCCACTGCAAGGTGTTGCCGCTGCGGTAGGGATCGGGTGAGTTCACGTCCTCCCGCGCCGGGATGAACCGCATGGTGAACGCCTCGGCCACGAAGCCGTCCGCCACATCGGACAGCGGGCGCACCCCGAGCAGCTGCGGTTGCCGGAAACCACGCTTGAACAGCTGCGTGGCCACGGTGGACGTGCTCACCTGGCGGAGCTTGTCCAGCACCCCGTCCGGGATCGGGTCGAGCTGCGGACCACTCATCACACATCTCCTTCGAACGCGTTGCGCGAACGGCACTAGGTATGTGCGAAAGTGCCGTTCGCGCAGGTGGGGGATTCCCGGGGGACTCCCGTTACGTCACGGGGCGGCCGGGCAAAGGCTGCGCGCCGTGCTTGGCGTCCCAGTCGGACTGCACGCGGTGCAGCACCCGCATCGCCGGCAACACCGACCAGCCGGGTACCACGGGTTCCTTGCCCTTGTGCACGGCGCTGACGAAGTCCGGCGCGATCAGCTCGGCGTTCTGCTGCTCGGACGAGATGGGGTGCTCGCCGCCGCGGGTGGTGAGCGTGGACCGGCGCTCGTCGGTCCGGTAGCTGTCGTGGTCGGTGACCACGAGCGTGTCGTAGACGTACTCCCCCGAGTAGTACGAGCCGGTGCAGACGATCGTCTGGTCGTCGTGGGTCTCCACCACCAGCACCAGCTCCATCGGGATGCCGGTGCGCGGCTCGATCGGCGGGTAGACGCTGTACACCCGCCGGATCCGGTCCTCCGCCGTGGCCAGGTCACCCCCACAGACAATCCACAACCCGAAGTCGATCAGGTGTGTGGTGTGGTGCCAGAGCAGGTTGTCGGTCCAGCTGCGCTGCAGCCCGGTGGCGCCGACGTTGGCCAGCCGGTGGATGAAGAAGCGGCCCTGCACGTGGCTGACGTGTTCCTCGCCGCGATGGATCCGGTCCACGATGGGCTGCCGCTCGGTCCGGTAGCGCATCGGGTGCACCACCCCGAGGGTGAGCCCCCGCTCCTCCGCCGCCCGCACCACGGCCTCGGCGCCCTCGAGGTTCATCGCGATCGGGATCTCGACCAGCACGTGCTTGCCGTGCTCCAGCGCCGCCAACGACATCTCCGCGTGCGTCTCGCTGGGTCCGGCGATGATCACGATGTCGACCTCGGAGTCGGCGATGGCCTCATCGAAGTCGGTCGTCCACTTCTTGTAGCCGTACTTCTCGGCGAACTGCTCGGTGGAGGCAGGCTTCCGGCCCACCGTCGGGGTCGCGGACTCCGTTTCCGGCTTCTTGGGCCGGCCGACGACGGTGTGCAGGCGGCACTCCTCCATGTTCCGCAGCGCCTCGGAGTGCCAGATCCCCATCATCCCGTGGCCGACCATGCAGACGTTGAGCATCAGGTGAGTCCTTCCGTATCGGTCTGGCGGGGATCTGTCGGTGGGATCGTCGGGTCTCAGCCGCGGTACCGGCTGATCGGCACGCCCGGCACGTCGGCCTGGATCGCGAAGATCCCGCCGGACAACGGCTTGGCGGCCAGCACGTCCGGTGCCACGCCGTGCCGCAGCGAGGTGACGAAGATGGTGCGCATGTCCGGACCGCCGAAACCGGGTGCGGTCGGGTTCGAGCACGGCAGCGGGATCGACCGGTCCAGCCGACCGTCCGGTGACCAGCGGTTCAGCACCCCGGCCGAGATGCCGGCACTCCAGTAGTAACCCTGCTCGTCGACCGCACCCCCGTCCGGCCGACCGATCTCCTCGGTGGGCCGGGCGACCACCCGACGGCCGGACAGCGAGCCGTCCGCCATGTCATAGCCGTAGGCCCAGATCACCTGACCCTTGCTGTCGGAGTGGAACATCGTGCGCCCGTCGCCCGTCCAGCCCAGCCCGTTGGAGACGATCAGGTCCTCGACCACCCGGTGCACCGTGTGGTCGGGGTCCAGCCGATACAGCGCGGCGATGGGCCGCGACAGCTGCTCCTCGTCCATCGTGCCGGCCCAGAACCGGCCGTCCGGTGCGACCTTGCCGTCGTTGAACCGGGTACCGGGCACCGGCTCCGGGCCGTCAAGGAACGCCAGCTCACCGGTCTCGAAATCGAGCAGGTGGAAGCCGTCGACCAGGGCCACCACCGCGCCACCGGGTTCGCCCTGCCCGAAGTCACGAAGGCCGAAAGACCCGATCCGCGACGGCAGCGGCCAGGTCCGGGTCGCGCCGGTGGCGGGGTCGAGCCGATGCAGCGCCGGGGCGAGGATGTCGATCCAGTACAGCACCTGCTCCGGCTCCGACCAGACCGGACACTCCCCCAGCTGGGCCTGCGCGTCGAGCACGCAGGTCACCGTGTCCGCTGGGACCATCGCTGCGCTCTCGCGCTCGATGTGACATCAGCTCGCTCACCGGATCAGGCGCCCAGCTCGGTCTTCACCTTGTCCAGCATCCGACGGTGGATCTCGTCGGCGTTCTCCTCCCAGCCGAACACGCAGACCGTGGCGTTGCCGTCGAACTGGACGTCGCGCAACGTGGCGAAGAACTCGTCCCAGTCGACGTCGCCGTGGCCGATCTCGTTGTGCTGGTGGATGCGGACGTCGGCGCCCGGGGGGTTGATGATGTACCGGTTGCCCACGTTCGCCAGGTGGTTGTAGCAGTCCGCGATGTGCAGGTGCTTGAGCTTGCCGCCTGCGTACTCCATCATCCGGCGCACGTCGCCCGCACCCTGCGAGAGGTGGAAGGCGTGCGGGGCGCAGAACACGTAGTTGACCCACGGCCGGTTCAGCCCGCGGATGATCTGCACCGCGTCGTCGTTGGTCTCGGAGAAGTCGTACGGGTGCGCCTCCAGGTTGAGCGCGATGCCGTAGCCCTCGAAGACCGGGATCAGCTCTTCCATCGAGGCGTAGAAGGCGTGCTCGGAACGCCGCGGATCGGTCGGGTCCCCGGAGAGCTCGGAGACGATCGTCGGCACCTCCAGCTGCGCGGCGATCTCCAGCAGCCGCTTCCAGTTCCGCACCTGGGCTGTGCGCTCCTGCTCGTCGGGCGCGGACCAGTTGAACACCGGGACCAGTGTCTGGATCCTCACCCCGGTCTCCTTGCAGGCCTTGCGGGCGTCGGCGATCGCGTCGTCGTCGGCTTTCGGGTAGCGGTGCCAGAAGAACCAGTCCGGCCGCGGGGACAGCTCCAGGTACTCGTAGCCGAGCTCGGCCGCCTTGCGCACCTCGTCGGCCACCGAGTGGTCCACGTGGTACATCGCCGGGTCGAGAGCGATCTTGACCATCAGCTGTCCGCCTTTCCGTCCATCAGCTGTGCGCCTGTCGATACAGCGCGGGCCTCTCCGGGAGTGACACCGTGGCCTTCGCACCGGTGCGGAAGGCCTCGACCGCGGCGTCGGTGACCACGGCCGCCGCGTAGCCGTCCCAGGAGCTGGGGCCCGTCGATCCGCCCGCCGTCACCGCGTCGATCCATTCCTGGAACTCGATGTCGTAGGCGCGCAGGAAACGTTCGCGCCAGTCCTCGGGCACCCGGCCGCTGTGCTGGCCGCCGCGCTTGACCACGATCGGGCTGCTCTCGGCCAGCTCGATGGTGCCGGTCTCGCCGAGCACCTCGCCGCGGATGTCGTAGCCGTAGTCCACGTTCACCGCGGCCTCGATCACGACCAGCATGTCGTTGGCCAGCTCCAGGTGCACCAGCACCGGGTCCTGCAGGCCCTCGTTGGCGTGGCTGGACCGGCGCGGGCTGAACACCTGCACTCCGGTCACCTCGGAGTCGAACAGGAACCGCGAGACGTCGATGTCGTGCACGCAGGTGTCCACGAGCACGCCGTCGGTGGTGCCGGACAGCACCGACGGGTTGCGATGCCCGGAGTAGTAGACCAGGGGCGCGCCGATCTCACCGGCGTCCAGCGCCTTCTTCATGGCCCGGTAGGCGTCGTCGTAGCGGCGCATGAACCCGACCATGACCAGCCGCTTGCCGGCCTTCTGCTCGGCTTCGAGGATGTTCTCGCAGGCTTCCCGGGTGGTGGCGAGAGGCTTCTCGCAGAAGACCTGCTTGCCGGCCGCGATGCCGGCCAGCACGTACTCCTCGTGGGTGCCGCCCCATGAGGCGACCACGATCGCGTCCACGTCGTCGTCGTTGATCAGATCCTGGCCGGACTGGTGCACCTTCGCGTTCGGCAGGTTCTCCACCACCGACTTGGCGCGGTCCAGGTCGACATCGGTGACCGCGGAGACGCGTGCGCCGGCCAACACGTGGGTCAGGCGGCGGATGTGGTCCTGCCCGATCATTCCGACGCCGATGACGCCGATGTTCAAGGTCATGAGAGATGTCCTTTTCGGTTGATCAGCGGCGGTAGGGCCAGCGCCGGGTCGGGCCCAGGCCGCAGGAGACGAAGTAGCCCGCGGTGCGGGCGGCGATGGGCAGCGGGACGTCCGGCTCCACCGGGTAGAGGTCCTGCTCGATCACGCAGTAGACGTCGCGCTCCAGCTTGGCCAGCGCGTCGAGGAGCGGCGGCATCGGCGGCTCGCCGTAGGGCGGTTCCACCATCACACCGAGCTTCACCGCCTCCGACAGCGGCAGGTTCTCCGCGCGCACCCGCTCGCGGACCACCGGGTCGACCTGCTTGAGGTGCACGTAGGTGATCCGCTCCGGAAAGCGTTCGACGATCTCGACGTTGTTGCCGTCGCAGTAGGAGATGTGCCCGGTGTCGAGGCACAGGTTGACCAGCTGCGGATCGGTGTCGGTGAGGAAGCGCTCCACCCGCTCCTGGGTGTCGACGTGGGTGTCGACGTGCGGGTGGAACACCAGGTCCACCCCGTACTCCTCCTTGATCACCCGGGCGAGCTCGTTGGTGCCCTGGACGAGGTTCCGCCACTGCTCGGCGTCCAGGTCGGCCGCTTCGGTGGCTGTCCCCGAGTGCATGTCGGTGTACTGCTCGGGCAGGTGCACCAGGAAGGTGGCGCCGACCGCGGAAAGCAGCCGGGCCTCCCGGCCGAAGTCCTCGATCGCCTTGTCCAGCGCCTCCTTGCCCTTGTGCAGACCGGCGAACACGGTGCCGCCGCTGACCGTCAGGCCGCGGGCGGCCAGCTCGTCGTTCAGCTGCGCCGGGTCCTGCGGCAGGAACCCCTGCGGCCCGAGTTCGGTGTAGAGGTAGCCGGCCTTCGCGACCTCGTCCAGGTACTGCTGCCAGCCCACCTGGTGCGGGTCCTCGGGGAACCAGACGCCCCAGGAGTCCGGCGCGGTACCCAGCCGGAGCTGGGACAGATCGGTCATGTCTCTTCCCTTTCGGCCGGCGTCAGCAGGTTCTGCTGCTCGGCCTTGTGTGCGTCGTAGGTCTTGCGGGCCTGGTTCGTGCTGTCCAGCGCGGCGACCTCGGACACCGGCACGTCCCACCAGGACTGCGATGAGGGCACCGGGGCCAGCGGGTCGGACTCGATGTGCACCGCGGTGGTGCGGTCCGACGCCCGAGCCCGCACCAGCGCGTCCCGGAACTCGTCGATGGTCTTCACGCGGATCACGTCCGCTCCGAGGCTCTCGGCGTTGGCGGCCAGGTCGATCGGCAGCTTGCCGCCGTCGAGCAGCCCGGATTCCTCGTTGCGGTAGCGGTAGTAGGTGCCGAAGCGCTGCGAGCCAAGGGACTCCGACAGCGCGCCGATGGAGGAGAACCCGTGGTTCTGCACGATCACGATGGTGAGCTTGATGTTCTCCGACACGGCGGTGACGATCTCCTGGGCCATCATCAGGTACGACCCGTCGCCGACCAGCGCGTACACCTCGCGCTCCGGGGCGGCCATCTTGATCCCGAGCGCGCCGGCGATCTCGTAGCCCATGCAGGAGAACGCGTACTCCACGTGGTACTGCTTCGGGTCCTCCGCCCGCCACAGCATCTGCAGGTCACCGGGCATCGACCCGGCCGCCTGCACCACCACCGCATCCGGCCCGATGGTCTCGTTCAGCGCACCGAGGATCTCGGTCTGCGCGGGCAGCGGCTGGTGCCCGAGGTGGTAGGCGTTGTCGACGACCTCGTTCCAGTCGGCGAACAGCTCCCGGTGCCGCTCGGTGTAGGCGTCCTCGACCCGGTAGCCGTCCGGCCCGGACGACAGGGCCTCGGTGAGCGCCTCCAGGCCGTTGCGGGCGTCGGCCAGCAGCATCACCCCCGCGTGCTTGGCCGCGTCCAGGCCACCCACGTTGAGGTTCACGAACTTGACGCCCGGGTGCTGGAACGCCGTCCGCGACGCCGTGGTGAAGTCCGAGTACCGCGTCCCCACCCCGATGACCACATCCGCGTCGCGGGCCAACGCATTCGCCACCGGCGACCCGGTCGAACCCACCCCACCCACCGCGAGCGGGTGATCCCACAAGATCGCGCCCTTGCCGGCCTGGGTGTCGGCCACCGGGATCCCCGTCGCCTCCGCGAACAACCGCAACGCCTCGATCGCCTCGCTGTAATGCACCCCACCACCGGCGATCACCAACGGCCGCCGCGCCGACCGGATCACCCCCACGGCCCGCGCCACCGCCGCCGGCTCCGGCACCGCACGCGGAATGTGCCACACCCGACGCGCGAACAACTCCAACGGCCAGTCATACGCCTCGGCCTGCACATCCTGCGGCAGGGCCAGAGTCACCGCCCCGGTCTCGGCCGGGTCGGTCAACACCCGCATCGCCCCCAACAACGCCGCCGGCAACTGCTCCGCACGCCACACCCGATCGAAGAACCGCGACAACGGCCGGAACGCATCATTGACCGAGATGTCATACCCGCTGGGCAGCTCCAACTCCTGCAACACCGGCGACGAGACCCGCGTCGCGAAAATGTCCGAAGCCAACAACAACACCGGAATCCGGTTCGTCGTCGCCAACGCCGCCCCGGTCAACATGTTCGACGACCCCGGCCCGATCGACGCCGTACACGCCATCGCCTGCAACCGGTTACGCATCCGCGAGAACCCCACCGACGCATGCACCATGCCCTGCTCGTTACGCGCCAGGTGATACGGCAGATCCGCCGTCCCCGACCCGTCCCGCAACTGCACCGCCGACTCCAACAACGCCTGACCCACCCCGGCCACGTTCCCGTGCCCGAAGATCCCCCAACACCCCGGAATCAACCGGTGCTCCACCCCGTCACGCTCGCTGTACTGGTTCGCCAGGAACCGCACGAGCGCCTGCGCAACGGTGAGACGGACGGTTCCCACTTCTCTCGGACCTCCTCAGGTCAAGGACGCCTGACACCGACGTCAGTGGCGGCCGGCGAGTGCGCCGGGTAGCCGTGGGTTTGAGAACCACCGTGGCATTCACGGCGGCCCGGGGACGGATCGATGGACGCGGATTCCGCTGGTTGAGAAGGGTCGTGAGTGCGGAGCCGTGCGCTCACGCGGCGTGGTGGTCACGGGGTTAGTGGATCTCGGGTTCGGGGGTGGGGGGTCCGGCTTCGAGGAAGTCGAAGTCGCAGCCTTGGTCGGCTTGGGTGATGTGTTGCAGGTACAGCGCGCCGTAGCCGCGGCCGAACTTGGCCGGTGGTTGTTGCCAGTCGGCGCGGCGTTTGTCCAGTTCCTCGTCGGTGACGTGCAGCGACAACCGGCGGGCGGGCACGTCGAGCTCGATGATGTCGCCGTCTTCGACGAAGGCCAGCGGGCCACCCACGAACGACTCCGGTGCCACGTGCAGCACGCAGGCCCCGTAGCTGGTGCCGCTCATCCGGGCGTCGGAGATGCGCAGCATGTCCCGCACCCCCTGCTCCAGCAGCTTCTTCGGGATCGGGAGCTGCCCCCATTCGGGCATCCCGGGCGCGCCTTGCGGTCCGGCGTTCTTGAGCACCAACACCGAGTTCTCGTCCACCGGCAGGTTCGGGTCGTCGATCCGGGCCGCCATGTCGTCGTAGTCGGCGAACACCACCGCCGGGCCCGCGTGTTGGTGCAGCCGGGGTTCCGCGGCCGGTGGTTTGATCACCGCACCGTCGGGGGCCAGGTTGCCGAACAGGACGGCCAGGGTGTCGGAGCCCACGACCGGGTTGTCCCGGGGACGGATCACGTCGTCGTTGAACACCTTCGCCTGCGCGATGTTCTGCCCCAACGTCTTCCCGTTCACCGTGACCGCCGTCGTGTCCAGCAGCTCACCGAGGTTGCGCAACAGCGCCGGCAGGCCGCCGGCGTAGAAGAAGTCCTCCATCAGATACGCCCCGGACGGGCGGATGTTGCCCAGCAGCGGGGTGCGCCGCCCCAGCTCCTCGAAATCGGCCAGCCCCAGCTCGACCCCGAGCCGGCGCGCCATCGCGATCAAGTGGATGACCGCGTTCGTCGAACCACCGATGGCCAGCACGGTGGTGATCGCGTTGCGGAACGCGGCCCGGGTACAGATCTGCGACAGCGTGACGTTGTCCCACACGTTGGCCACGATCTGCCGCCCGGTGTGCGCGGCCATCACCGCGTGCCGGGAGTCCGCGGCCGGGATCGACGCCGCCCCCGGCAAGCTCACCCCGAGCGCCTCCACCGCGCTGGTCATCGTGGACGCGGTCCCCATCGTCATGCAATGCCCCGGAGACCGGGCGATACCGTTCTCGATCTCCTGCCAGTCCTGCTGGGTGATGTTCCCGGCCCGCAGGTCGGCCCAGTACTTCCAGGTGTCCGAACCCGACCCCAACGTGGTGCCACCCCAATGCCCGCGCAGCATCGGGCCGGCCGGCATGAACAGCGCCGGGAGATCCATCGACGACGCACCCATCAACAACCCGGGAGTCGTCTTGTCACAACCGCCCATCAACACCGCACCGTCGACCGGATAGGACCGCAACAACTCCTCGGTCTCCATCGCCAACAGATTCCGGTACAACATCGTGGTCGGCTTCTGGAAAGGCTCCGACAGCGACATCGCCGGCATCTCCATCGGGAAACCACCGGCCGACCACACACCCCGTTTGACATCCTCCACACGCTGCTTGAAATGCGTGTGACACGGATTGATGTCACTCCACGTGTTGATGATCCCGATCACCGGCTTACCCCGATAATCAGCGGCATCGAACCCCATCTGCGCGGTCCGGGACCGATGCCCGAACGAGCGCATGTCCGTCGCGCCGTACCACCGGTGACTACGAAGCTCTTCAGGCGTTCTACGGGTCACGGGAAACAACCTTTCACTGCGGCGGGAGCTGGGCGCGACCATCGATTCGAGGGACAGCAGCGGCACCGTCCGAGGCCGGCAACAGGCGCAACCGCGGATGATCGGCACGATCGTGGCCCACCGCCAGCTCGCGGGACAGGCCCGCGAGCGGCGACGGCCAACGCCGCCTTGCACACTTCCAGGTCGGCGCGCAGGTCATGCAGTTCGATCTCGAGCGCGGCGATCACCTCGCCACCGCAGCCGAAGACCGGCACCGCGACCGCGCACTCGCCCGCGATCAGCTCGCCGTTCGCCACCGCGATGCGGGTGAGCCGGACGGTGGCCAGACCGCGGAGCAGCCGGTCCGAGGTGTGCAATGTGTTCGGGGTGTACGCCGTGAGGTGCTGGGCCACCGAGGCGACCGCCTCCCGCGGGGCGAAGGCCAACAACGCCTTGCCCACCGCGGTGGCGTGCGCCGGCAGCGTGGCGGACGGGCTGAATGTGGTCACCGGGTCGGCTCCCACCCGCTTCTCGATGTAGGCCACCCGGCCGTGCTCGAGGACCCCGAGCCGGGCGCGGCGGTGGGTGGCCTCGCACAGATCGGTGACCACGTGCGGGCCGCGTTCGGTCAGCACCGGCAGCGACCATCCTGCACCGCCCAGCTGCCGCAGGATGATCCCGACCCGGTACCGGCCGTCGGACGTGCGGTGCAGCAGCTGCCATGACGCCAGGTCGACGGCGAGCCGGTGGGTGGTGGAGACGGGTAGCCGGGTGAGCCGAGCCATCTCGGTGACCGAGTGGATCTGTCCGGACAGGAAGGTGGACAGGATCGCCGTGATCCGGCTGACGGCCGACCTCGGTGGCGGCTCGAGATGGTTGGGCAACACATGCCTCCACTGAGACTCTCAGGGCCGAGCCCGTGCCACCCGGCGCGAACGGCAGCCGGGTGGCACGGAACGAGCTTCGACGGGACTGAACTGGATCTTGTCAGGAGCCGTGCACGTTGGCCGGCGCGTCGTGGACGAAATGCGCCGCATCGTGCTCCCGGAAGTCGTCCTCCAGCTCCTCGAGCGTCCGCCCGCGGGTCTCGGGGGCGAACTTCTTCACGAACAGGATCGATCCCACGTTGATCAACGCGAAGAGCCCGAACGTGAGGCTGGCGCCGAGCGCGGCGACCAGCGGCGGGAACGCGAACGAGATCGCCGCGTTGACCGTCCAGAGCACGAAGACCGCGATACCCATCGCGAAGCCGCGGATGGTCATCGGGAAGATCTCCGAGAGCAGCAGCCAGATCAGGGTGCCGATGAACGTCTGCACGAAGAACACCACGATGAGCATCGCGGCCAGGATCAGGTAGCTGCGGAATCCGGTCTCCGGCAGCAGGAACGACAGGGCCAGCACCGCGTGCCCGGCCGCGACCCCGGTGAAGCCGGTCAGCAGCAGCGGCCGCCGGTTGTAGTAGCCCAGCAGCACGATCCCGAGGATCGTGCCGATGATCGCGACGACGCCGACGGTGATCGTCAGGATCAGCGCGGCGCTGGCGCCCAGCCCGGTCGACTCCAGGATGGTCGGTGCGTAGTAGTTCACCGTGTTGATGCCCGTGGCCTGCTGCACGGTGGCCAGTCCGCAACCGATCCACAGCACGCGACGCATCCAGGGGAACTGCGCGCAGGTCGCGCATCGCGGTGCCGGCGTCCTCCTCGGTGTCGCGCTTGGCGTGCTCGGCGATGATGTTGTACTCCTCGGCGGCCTCCGCCTCGCCGCGACTCAGGTTCAGCACGCGCTTGGTGTCGTCGAGCCGGCCGCGCACGGCGTACCAGCGCGGCGAGTCGGGGAGGAAGAACATGCCGACGAACAGCGCGACGGCCGGGATGACGGCGACGCCGAGCATCCAGCGCCACACGTGCGGATCCTTGATCAGCGCGTCCAGCACGGCGTTCATCGCGAACGCCAGGAACTGCCCGGTGACGATCATGAGCTCGTTGATCGTGACCATCCGGCCGCGCCGGTGTGCGGGCGCCATCTCCGCCAGGTACAGCGGGCAGGTGGTCGCCGCCGCGCCCACGCCGAAGCCGAGGATGATCCGGCCGGCGGTCATGATCCCCACGTTGGGCGCGATCGCGCAGATGAGGGCCCCCACCAGGAACAGCCCGGCGCAGACCAGCAGGCTTCCCTTGCGGCCGAGGCTGTCGGCCAGCTTGCCGCCGAGCAGCGCCCCGAAGGCCGCGCCGGGGAACAGCAGGGAGCTGACCACCAGCGCCTCGGTGAAGGGGGTCAGCATGAGGTCTTCCTTCATGTACAACAGGGCGCCGGAGATGACGCCGGTGTCGTACCCGAAGAGCAGTCCTCCGAGGGTGGATATGACGGTCAGCTTGATGAGAAATCGATTGTGTGCTGGGGACATGCTGGCCGGGTGGCACTGCTCCGCCACCATGGCCTCCGTGTCCTGATCGGCTTGCCGACATTGGCGCCTCATCTCCCGACGGTTAGCTGAATCAGCCCCATGGCGCGCGCATGATCGCACGACGCCCAGCCCGTCCGCCGACATTAGGCGGGGGTGCGGTAAGGGTCAATACGTGATGATGTTCTGATGAGAACAAATCGTGGTGCTTTACGAACAAGAACTGCCGCATTGTTCACACGCCGAACCCCAGCGGTCGGTAATTCATTCAGCGGCAGCCGATCGACATGCTCGGCAACGTGATCTAGCTGGCCATGACCTGCATCGCGACATCCGCGCTGCGGAGCCCGGCGGCCACCGCTCGCGGCGGCGGCCGATCGCTGACCAGCGCCCCCAACCGGTCCAGTGCCGCGATCCGAACCGGCGCGGAGTTGGTGTAGACCTCGTGGGTCACCACCAGCACCACCCGTTCGGCGATCTCGATCAGTCGTCGCTGCACGCTCGCCTCGGCCGGCGATCGGGCGTAGACGCCGAGCGCATCGACCGCGGCGGGCGACAGGAAGAACGTGCGTGCCCGCAGCTGGTCGAGGGCGGCCTCGGTGGTCGGCCCGACGAAGGCGTGCCGCTCGGCCAGCAACTCGCCGCCCAGCGCCACCGTGCGGGTGCCCGTCGACTGCTCGTCCAGCAGCTGCAGCACGGGCATCGAGTGCGTGATGACCGAACCGCGGAAGTCCGCGGGCAGCGCGCGGGCCACCGCCAACGCCGTCGGGCCGGCGTCCAGGGCGATGGTGTCCCACTCACCCACCATGGCGGCGGCCCGGTCGGCGACCCGGATCCGCGCCTTCCCGTTGCCGTCGTCGGGAAAGGCGGCGCCGCGCAGCGACTCGGGGGTCAGGCTGGCCCCACCGTGGACCATTCGGAGCTGCCCGGCCCCCTCGAGGGTGTGCAGGTCCCTGCGGACGGTCATGTGCGACACCGCGAGCGTGCCGGCAAGATCGCCGATGGTGAGGAAGCCCGCCGACCGCAGCAGGGACATGACCCGGTCTCGACGATCGGCCGCGGCCTCGGGGCGGATGCCGGGATCGCTCACGGCCCGGCCGTTCCGGCAGGTCCGGTCACCGGCCGGTACGGACCGGTGCTGGAACGGACGACGAGCTCCCCGGGCAGCACGACCGGCGTCGACGCGGCGGGGACCCGGCCGTCCAGCGCGTTCAGCAGCATCCGCGCGGCGGCCTGGCCGGCGGCGGCGATCGGCAACCGGACGGTGGTCAGGCGCGGGGTCACCATCCCGGCGAGCGGGGTGTCGTCGAAGCCGACGACGCTGACGTCGTCGGGCACCCGCACCCCGCGATCGGCGAGCCGGTTCACGACACCGACGGCCACCTCGTCGTTGTAGGCCACCACGGCCGTGGCCGCGGCGGCGTACACGAGATCGGCGGCACGCACGCCGGCCGCGAAACGCGCCTGGAACGGCCCCAGCTCCACCGGCTCGACGCCCAGCCGGGCACAGGCCCCCCGGTAGCCGGTCAGCCGCATCGAGTTCGAGTAGCCGTCCGGGCCGGCCAGGTAGATGATCGCGCGGTGCCCGAGGGCGTGCAGGTGCTCGACCGCGTGCCCGGTGGCCTCGGCCGCGCTCATCAGGACGGCCGGAATGCCGTCGAGGTCCCGGTTGACCGCGACCACGGGCACCTGAGCTGCCAGGTCCAGCAGGGCGGCGTCGGGCATCAGTGGCGAGACCAGCACGAGGCCGTCCACCTGCGGCGCCATGGCCCGGGCCCAGTGCTCCTCGTCCTGCGCCAGCTCGTCGGAGCCGGCCACGAACAGCGCGCAACCGTCTCGGCGGGCCTCCTGCTGCACCGCCTTGGCGATCACCGCGGAGAACGCGTTGGCCATGTCGGAGACCACGATGCCCAGGTGGCCCGAGCGACCTCGGGCCAGCGACCGGGCCACCGGATGCGGCGTGTACTGCATCTCCTCGGCGACGTGCAGCACCCGGCGGCGCGTCTGGGCGGCGACCGCGTCGGGCTGGGTGAACACGCGGGAGACGGTGGCGGGCGACACGCCGGCTCGGGCTGCGACCTCGCGGATCGACATCGGTCCTCCTTCTGGCTGAAACAAGTTTGAAACCGGTTTCAGAAACAGTCAACCCAATCAGGTGAGGTGAGACACGGGTCACAGATCCGGTCGGCCGGACCCGGCGGACGCGTCGCCGATCGCGGAACGCCGGTGAGTAGCGTCCGTGGACGTGGAGCGCAGCGGGCACGACGAAGGTCCCGCCGTCCCGCTCGATGATCTGCGAGCCGACTGCACCCGCTGTTTCGGGCTCTGTTGTGTGGCGCCCGCCTTCGCGGCGTCAGCGGATTTCGCCGTCGACAAACCCGCGGGCCGACCCTGCGCCCATCTGCAGTCCGACTTCCGCTGCGAGATCCACCCGGAACTGCGGGAACGCGGCTTTCCCGGCTGCACCGTCTTCGACTGTTTCGGTGCAGGACAACGGCTCTCCCAGGGCACCTTCGGCGGGCGGGACTGGCGGGGAACACCGGAGATCGCCGCGGAGATGTTCGACGCGTTCACCGCTCGTGCGGCAGCTGCACGAGCTGCTCTGGTACCTCACCGAAGCCCGGTCCCTCGTGGCCGCACGCCCGGTGCACGACGAGCTCGGCCGGGCACTCGAGGACACCGAGCGGGCCGCCGGCGGCTCGCCGGCGGAGCTGCTCGCCGTGGACGTGGCGGCGCTGCGGGGCCGGGTCGACGCCCTGCTGCTGCGGGCCAGCCAACTCGCCCGCGCCGGAGTCGGGCGCGGTATCGACCGGCGGGGTGCCGATCTCGTCGGCCGCAACCTGCGCGGGGCCGACCTGCGCGGCGCGAACCTGCGCGGGGCCTACCTGATCGGCGCCGACCTGCGGGACGCCGACCTGCGGCTGGCCGATCTCATCGGGGTCGACCTGCGGGCCGCCGATCTGCGCGGCGCCACCCTCACCACCAGCCTGTTCCTGACCCAGTTCCAGCTGAACGCCGCGACGGGCAACGCCACCACCGGGTTGCCCGCAGCGCTGCGCCGCCCCGAGCACTGGACGGCGACCCTCATCCCGATCGAACCGGTGGCCGCCACGTCCCGCCCCCGACGACGGCGGCGCCGGTAGCCCCGCTCCCCTGGATCACCGCGGCCCGAACAGGGTCCGTCTGGAGCACCGCGGGCCCGAACAGGGTCCGCCGGCCGCTCCTGCGCGCGGACCCGCGAATGGGGTGGACGGCGTCAGGCTCGGCCGAGCAGCGCCAGTGTCTCGACCCACTCGTCGGCCCCGGAGGCAGGCAGCACCGGGGCGAACGCGGCGCCGGGACGTTCCCGCGCCGCCCCGGCCGGGACTCTGTGCGCCTGCGCGAGCGTCGCCGCGACCAGCTCGGCGTCGGGCCGGAACTCCTCGTCCAGCGAGGTGGCGATGTCCCAGGTGTGGACGACGGTGTCGAGCAGGTGGAACCCCACGACGGTCGATACGGGCAGGCGGACCTCGGTGCTGATCTCGGCGAGCAGCACCAGCCGGTCAAGGGGCGCCGCGGCGAACGCCGCGGTCAGCCGCGCGGCCGACGCCTCCCACGCGGCCGTCGACGCCGTCCGGGTCGGGTGGGCGGTGGGCGAACGCGGCCACCGGCGCGTCCGGGCTCTCGACGGCATCGGCGAAGCCGTGGTTCTGCCCGAGGACGTGGGCGAGCAGCGTGTGCAGGTCCCAGCCGGTGCACGGCGTCGACCGTGTCAGGTCGTCCGGGCGCACGCGCGCCAGCACCGGGCCCGCGACGTCGAGGGCCCTGCGGTGCAGGGGGCGGAGGTCCGTGCTGATCGTCATGTCGACATCCTCCGATCGAGGGCGGTGATCGTGCTCACCTGCGCTGCTCCCACTGCGGCGCGCAGCTGCTGCTCGATGCTCGCCGTCGCCTGCTGCCGGTTGTCCACCGCGAGATGCGGCACCGCGGGCGGGTCGGTGGGCCGCATCCGGGCGACGAAGGCGTCGAACGCGGCCAGCTTCTCCGTGTCCCGCGGCGAGCCCCGGCGTTCGAGCCTGCTGCGCAGCGTCGCCTCGTCCGAGCGGACCCACACCAGCCGGACCGGCTCGCCGCCCAGCTCGTCGACCCACGACCGCCAGCGCCGTGGATCGTGGATCTGCTGCGTGAACGGGCCGACGAGCAGCACCGGGCAGCCCCGCGAGCGGATCTCCCGAGCCACCGCGGTCATGCCCCCGTACTCGTGGACCTTGATGTGCTCGTCGTACCACGTCCCTTCGCGCTCGCCCGGCGGGCGGCCGGCCGCCGCCAGCGCCGCAGCGACGAACGAGCCGTAGAGAGTGTCCTTGTCCAGGAGCGCCGGCACCGGATCCAGCATCCTCACCACCGTGTCAGCCACCGTGCTCTTGCCCGCACCGGGCGGCCCGGCGACGACCCAGACCTCGGCGAACGCCACGATCACCGACCCTACGACGCCACATCCCCCCGTGGCTCGTTCGTGCTGACCAGGTAGCGGAACGTGTTGCGGAAGAGGTAGGAACCGTCCGGCCTGCGGAACGGGGCGGCCGCGGACAGCACCGCGGCCCGCACCTCGCCCACCCCGGAGTGCTCGACCGCGGGGGCCACGTTCCCGGCAGAGAGCAGCCCGCGGGCCATGGTGTCGCGATCCGGCGGTGCGTAGGGCACGTCGACCAGTGCCGCCTGCCGCGGCGCCAGACCGGCGGCCGCCGCCAGCTCCTCGAGCACGCCGGGCTCCCCCATCGGCCGGCGCGGGACCAGCGGCGGCCCCGGTTGCAGGTGCTCGACGGCGCGCACGACCGTGACCAGGTCGCAGTCGTCGATCGGGCCCCAGTTGCAGATCACGACCCGGCCACCAGGGCGGCACACCCGGCGCGCCTCGGCGAGAGCGGCAGAGAGGGCGGGGGCGAACTGGAACGCGTTGAATCCGGTGACCACGTCGAAGCGGGCGTCGGCCCACGGGAGCCGCTCGAGCGTCCCGACCCGCAGGTCCGCGGCCGGGAGCAGCCCTCGAGCGAGCTCGATCATCTCGGCCGCCGCGTCGACGCCCGCCGCGGTGGCGCCGCGGTCGGCGGCCAACCGGCCGAACTCCCCGCTTCCGCACCCCACATCGAGCAGCCGCATGTCAGGGCCGATGCCGAGCGCATCGGCCACCGCCCTCCAGGCCGGAAGGGACATACCCGCGAAGTGTTCGGCCCGTACCGCGGCCCCCGCACCCCACCGCCGGCCATACCGTTGCGCTACCGACATCTCCACGAGCACCACCCCCGCCGCACGCCGTCGCCCTGCACCTTCGCACGGCTGCGGCCCGTCAGTCGCCGAGGACGAACGCGAGGGTGGCGGCCGTGCAGGTCACGGTCCGGACGTGGTTCCAGGCGGTCCAGCGGGACAGGTACTCCGTCCAGAGGCGGGCGCCCTCGTCACTCGAGGCCTCCACCCGGTCGAGGGCATTGTTGAGCGGAACGTTCGCCGCCGCGGTGACGCCGATCCCGCCGATCAGGTAGCAGGCCGCTGCGAGGATTCGCAGCGGGTCGGGTGCCAGCACGGCCAGCCCGACACCCACGAGCGCAGTACCGAGGAACACCAGGAGGAACGGTGTGCGGACGATCACGACGTTGATCGCCTGCATGAGCGCGATGGCGGCCGGTACCGGGACCCGCGCGAGCGCCGGCATGATGGCCACCGAGAACACGAAGAACAGCCCGGCGATGAGGCCGCTGCCCACTGCAGCCGCTGCCGTGAGCGACCCGATCACGTTGTCCATGACTCTCCCTCTCTGCTGGTACGTCCAGTCTGGACATCGTGCTCAGGACTGTGAATCACCTTTCGTCGCGTATTCATGCTCGTTCATCCAGCGATGCTGGACGTCCGGTCATACCGAACCGAGAATCGAAAGATGCCGGGTGACGAGTTGTGGACCGGGTCCGATCCTCTCGGCGAGGCGTTGCACCTGCTGCGGATGAGCGGGGCGTTCTACTTCCGCTCGGAGCTGTCCGCGCCGTGGGGGCTGAGCATCCCGGCGATGCCCGACTGCCTCTGGTTCCACGTGGTGACCACGGGCCATGCCCTGCTCGAGGTCGACGACGACGAGGCCCGCCTGCTGCGGCCCGGCGAGCTCGCCCTCGTCCCGCACGGGAACGGGCACCGGCTGCGCGGCGATCCGGAGGCGCACGCCCCCTCCGTGCTCGGGATCCCGCACCACTTCGTCACCGACCGCTACGCGATCATCCGGCACGGCGGCGGCGGGACGGGCACCACCCTCGTCTGCGGCGCCGTCCGCTTCGACCATCCCGCGGCCCGCTCCTTGGTCGAGCAGTTGCCGGCGACGATCCACCTGACCGACACGGCGACGGGCACCGGCGATTCGGGCGGTGAGTGGGTGCAGTCCACGCTGCGGATGATGGCCGCCGAGGCCGCGCAGCTGCGCCCCGGCGGCGAGACGGTGATCACCCGGCTGTCCGATGTGCTCGTCATCCAGGCGATCCGCGCCTGGATGACGACCGATCAGGCCGCACGCAGCGGTTGGCTCAGCGCGCTTCGGGATCGGCAGATCGGCCGGGCGCTCGCGCTGGTGCACCAGGACCCGGCGCGGGACTGGACGGTGGCCACGCTCGCGGCCGCGTGCGCCATGTCGCGGTCGGCGTTCGCGGCGCGTTTCACCGAACTCGTCGGGGAACCGGCGATGCAGTACGTCACCCGCTGGCGGATGCACACCGCCCTCGGCGAGCTCACCGAAGGCGACGCGACCATCGGCGAGCTGGCCGGTCGCCTCGGGTACCGGTCCGAGGCCGCGTTCAGCCGGGCCTTCAAGCGCGTGGTCGGCATCGCTCCGGGAGCCGCCCGGCAACGGGAGCGCCGTACCGGAAATCCGTAACCGTCTCGCGACAAGCGGTAGCACGCCCGCAACGTCGACCGGTGGTCCCGACGAGCGTCCACTCGTCGCTCGATCATGTGCAGTCGTCCCATTTTCGAACGCGAGGACGTGCACGCGGCGGCGAGGTTCCCTAAGTTCGTTCTCGGATCAGTGACGGCACGGTCACGAAAAGGACACCGGACTCCCCACCGACCGCGCTCCCCCAGCGGTTGTCCAGCCGGGCCGTCGATCCGGAAGGCAGGTAGTGGCTCGGCATCGCTCCCCCCGGGGCCGGCGCGCGCTTCACTGCCCTCCACTCGTGGCCCTCGGCCGCACAGTGGCGGGTGAGATCGTGCGCCGGACCGCCCCCATCCCGACCCCGCTGCGGCGCGGCGCCGCCGCTGTGGTCGTCACCAGCGGCGCGCTGTCGCTGGCCGGCCTGGCCGCGACGATTCCCGTGCAGCTCGACGGAGCGCCGGTCGAGCCCGGGTTGGTCGCGGCGGCCCTCGTGCTGCCGGCGGAACCGACGGCGTCGAACGCGCCGGAAGCGGAGGCGGACACCGCGGCCGACTCCGCCGAAGCGCGGCGGTCCGTGCTCGTGCCCGTCGGCGCCGAGCCGGCGGCCGACGCCACCGAGAAGATCGACACGGCCGCGCTGGTGAAGGCGGTGCAGCTGGCCGAGAAGGACCTCACCCGCGACGGTGCCCGGCCGGGTGCGACGCCGGAGGCCGGGTCGGCGAGGGGTTCCGGGAAGGATCCCGCGGAGCGGCCCGAGGAGAACGGCTCGGGCGACAAGGTCGCTCCCGCGCCGGCCGACGCGGATCCGACCGATCCCGCGAAGCCACCCGCCGAGCCGAAGGCCACCGCGGAGCCGAAGGCCGGCCGCTCGACCGACTGCGGCCTGGACACCTCCGAGCTCGGCGCGGTGAAGTCGCACGTCCGGACCGCTGCCTTCTTCCTCGGCTGCAGCTTCGGCGAGCCGACCGTGCTCGGTGTGGCCGGCCGGGCCGGCTCGTCGGACCACCCGTCCGGCAAGGCTCTCGACTTCATGGTCGACCGCGCCACCGGTGACGCGCTCGCCAACTGCGCGTTGCGCGATCAGGAGGCCCTCGGCGTCTCCTACGTGATCTGGCGGCAACGGATCAACTTCGGCAGCGGCTGGAAGCCGATGGCGGACCGCGGCGGAGTCACCGCCAACCACTTCGACCACGTGCACGTGTCGTTCGGGTCCGGCGCCGGGGGCCGTCCGAGCAGCTGCTGACCCGGTTCGGTCAGCCGCTCTCCACGGGTGGCCTCGTGGCCCCTTCCGTTCGCCTCCACCAGCACGTCGGGACCGGCGTGGGCGTCGTCGAGGGGTCGGGCTGCACGGGTGCACTGTCCCCGCGAGCACGACGGCGTGAGACTCGGGCATGCCGAGAGCGAACACCGCGGCCCGCAGCGAACGGGAGCGCTCCGGGACCGCCGACCGTCCTAGCGTGGGGATGCCGCCAGGAAAAGGAGTCCCGATGGCCGCCGCCTCGCTGTCACACCACCCCGCACCCGATCCGGCACCTCGGCCGACGCAACCGCCCCTTCCGGGTCGACCCCTACCCGATCGACCCCTACCCGATCGACCCCAGCCCGATCGACCCCAGCCCGATCGACCCCAGCCCGGTCGACCCCAGCCCGCCCGACCCCAGCCGGCGCAGCCACTGCCGCCCGCGCTGCACGGGCCGGTCGTGTACCCGGTGCCGCTCCTCGGCCCGGACCCGGTGCTCGAACGGCTGCTCGACGAGCGGATCGTCTACGTCGGCGGTGAGCTGGACGACGCCGTGGCACACCGGGTGATCACCCGGCTGCTGCTGCTCAGCGCGCTGGACCCGCGCCGGGACATCACGCTGGCGCTGAACTCGATGGGTGGCTCGGTGATCGCAGCCATGGCGGTGCACGACACGATGCGCACGGTGTCGCCGGACGTCGCGACCCTGGCGGTCGGGCTCGTCGGCGACGGCGCCCAGCTGCTGCTGACGGCCGGGGCGGCTGGCAAGCGGCAGGTCCTGCCGCACGCGCGGATCCTGCTGCGGAAGCCGGTGGCCGGGTTCGTCGGGGCGGCCACGGACGCGGCGATCCGGGCCGGCGTGGGCGAGCAGCTGCGGCGCGAGACGATCGGCCTGATCGCTCGGTACAGCGGCCGACCGGTGGAGTCGGTGGAGGCGGACAGCACCGCGGAGCGCTGGTTCACCCCCGCGGAGGCCGTGGATCACGGGCTCGCCGACACGGTCACCGGGATGCTGCCCGCCGACGATGTCCCGGACTGAGCCCGGGACATGATCACCCGTTGCGGTGCGGGAGCTGCACCGGTGAGGGTCTCCCACCGCAAGCGCTGATCATGGAGCCGGACCTGGGCACCGGGACGGCCACGCCACCATCGGCCCGCCACGCACATCCGGCCCGTTTCCGGGGGAGTCGCGGGGGAACCACTCCACGTGACGAATCGCCCAGGGCGGTTGCCGGTGCCGATGCCGCTCGCCGTGCTGGTCGCGCTGCCGGGGACCTACCTCGGCGCCGCCACCTATCTCGGACTGCCGCATCCGGAGATGCCGGCCCCGATGGCCGCGCTGGTGTACGGGATCGCCATAGTCGGCGCCGCGTTCGTGCTGTCCTGGGCCGCGGAGGCCGCGCAGGTGGACATCAGCGCGGGGCTCGCGCTCGCTGTGCTCGCCCTGCTGGCGGTGCTGCCCGAGTACGCGGTGGACTTCGTGTTCAGCTTCCAGGCCGGGCAACTGTTCGCCGAGGCAGGTGCCTGCGTGCCCAACCCGGAGGGCGAGAACCCGTGCACGCTGGCGCTGGCCAACATGACCGGCGCGAACCGGGTGCTGGTCGGGGTCGGTTGGCCGCTGGTGGTGCTCGTGGCCGCGGTCGCGGTCTGGCGGTCCCGCCGACGCGGGCGACGGGGGCGACGCGGGCACGACCGCGGCCCCGGGTCGCCGGGTGCGGTCCCGATGCCGCGCTCGATGGCGGCCGAGGTCGTCTTCCTCGGGATCGCCACCCTGTACTCGCTGCACCTGCCGCTGCGCTCATCGCTCACCCTGGTCGACGCCGTCGCCCTGGTGTCGATCTTCGTGTGGTACGCGGTGCGGCTCTCCAAGGCGCCAGCAGAGGAGCCCGACCTGATCGGCACCTCGGCGTGGGTCGGCGCACTGGACCAGGGGCCGCGCCGCAGCGTCTACATCGGCATGTTCGTCGTCGCCGCCCTCGTCATCCTGGCCAGCGCCGAGCACTTCGCCGAGAGCCTCGTGGACACCGGCAGCCAGCTCGGCATCGACCAGTTCGTGCTGGTCCAGTGGGTGGCGCCGGTCGCGAGCGAGGCGCCGGAACTGATCGTCGCCTGCCTGTACGCGTGGCGGTTGCGGGCCGGCGACTCGTTGGGGACGTTGCTGTCGAGCAAGGTCAACCAGTGGACGCTGCTGGTCGGCACGATCCCACTGGTGTTCGCCCTGTCCTCCGGCTCGACGCACGGGCTCCCGCTCGACGACCAGCAGCGCTACGAGTTGCTGCTCACCGCGGCGCAGTCGCTGTTCGCGGTCAGTATGTTGATCACGCTCGGGCTCTCCGTCCGGGCCGCCGGGGTGCTCTTCGTGCTGTTCGCCGTCCAGTTCCTGGCCAGCGTCCTGCTCTCCTCCGAGGTGGACCAGGTGATCGTGCTGGCGCTGTCCGGCCTGTACCTGACGCTGGCCGCCGGGCAGTTCGTCCGGCGCCGCCGCGAGCTCGTCCGCACCGCGCGGGACGGGCTGTGGACGCCGTTCGCCGAGCTGACGGGCGAGGAGCGGGTGGCCGCGTCACCGTGATCCCGCGTTGGGGCTAGCGTGTGCACGCGTTTCACTCATCTGCATTCGTTGGAGATCCCCATGCGCGTCGGCGTGCTCACCGGTGGCGGCGACTGCCCCGGTCTGAACGCGGTCATCCGGGCGATCGTCCGCAAGGGCGTCCCGGCCTATGACTTCACGTTCCTCGGCTTCCGTGACGGCTGGCGCGGCCCGCTCGAAGCGCTCACCAAGCCGCTCGACATCCCGGCCGTGCGCGGGTTGCTGCCGCGGGGTGGCACCATCCTCGGCTCCTCGCGCACCAACCCGTTCGCGGTCGAGGACGGCGTGCAGAAGATCCGCACCAACCTCCAGAACCTGGGCGTCGAGGCGTTGATCGTGATCGGCGGCGAGGACACCCTCGGCGTCGCGGCCAAGCTGCACGAGATCGGCGTCAACGTCGTCGGGGTGCCGAAGACGATCGACAACGACCTGTCCGGCACCGATTTCACCTTCGGCTTCGACACCGCGGTGAACATCGCGATGGAGGCGATCGACCGGCTGCACACCACGGCGGAGTCGCACCACCGGGCGTTGATCGTCGAGGTGATGGGCCGGCACGCCGGCTGGATCGCGCTGCACGCCGGGATGGCGGGCGGGGCCAACGCGATCCTCATCCCGGAGGTCCGGTTCGACATCGTGCAGGTCTGCAAGTGGGTGGAGGCGCGGTTCCGCCTGGACTACGCGCCGATCATCGTGGTCAGCGAGGGCGCCCGCCCGAAGGAGGGCGAGGAGGTGCTGCTGTCCGGCGACAAGGACGCGTTCGGGCACGTCCGGCTCGGCGGTATCGGCGACTACCTCGCCCGCGAGATCGAGACGCGCACCGGCAAGGAGGCCCGCACCACGGTGCTCGGGCACGTCCAGCGCGGCGGCACCCCGACCGCCCGCGACCGCTGGCTGGCCACCCGGTTCGGCCTGCACGCCGTCGACGCGGTGGCGCACGGCCAGTGGGGCCAGATGACGGCCCTGCGCGGCACCGAGATCGAGCTGATCCCGCTGTCGGAGGCGACCAAGAAGCTCAAGGTCGTCGACCCGGAGCTCTACGCCGAGGCCGAGGTCTTCTTCGGGTAGCGGCGCTCGCGCCACGACCGCAGCCGCAGCCAGCCGCGGCGGACCCGGGTCCACAGCAGCACCAGCAGCCCGATCCCGATCGCCAGCAGCACGCCGGCCAGCCCCATCGCCACCTGCGGTTCGACCACGGCCAGGGTGGTCACGCCGGCCACGGCGACGTCCTCGCCGACGCTGACCCCGATGTTCGTCACGGGCTCCGGAGAGGTGTTGACGATCAGCCGCAGGCCACCCTTGACCAGGTGGCTGAGCAGGGCGGCGCCACCCCCGCTGGCCGCCAGCACCGCCTGCTCCAGGCTCGTCGAGGCGTCGCCCGCGATGAGCAGCCCGATCACCACGCCTGCGGTCGGCCGGATCGCGGTGGAGATCGCGTCCCATGCCGAGTCCACGTAGGGGATCTTGTCGGTGACGAACTCCAGTGCGTAGAGCACCGCGGCGACGACGAGCACATCGGTCCTGGTCAGCGCCTCGGGTACGGTATCGATGCCGGCGAAGCGGCCGACCAGACCGAGCACGAGCACGCAGAGATAGGCGTTGACGCCGCTCGCCCACCCGCTGGCGAGCACCGCCGGAAGCAGCTCCACCCGGCCAGGCTACGGCGCGCCGCCGGCCCGGGTCTGACGATCGGATCACGCCCCGGCCACGCTTGCCGGCGTGCTCCATGCGGTCGAACAGGTCAGACGATGCCCTGGCGGGTGGCCGTGTACACGATCTCGGTCCGGCGCCGTACCTCGAGCTTGTCGCGCAGGTTGCGCACGTGGAACTTCACGGTGGCCTCGCTGATCACCAGCCGGCGCGCCGATCTCGCGGTTGGACATGCCCACCGCGAGCAGCCGGAACACCTGGTTCTCCCGCTCGGTGAGCATCGCGCCGCCGAACCCGCGGGCGGGCGGCCGGTTCTCGTCGCGCAGCACGTCCGGACGACCACCGACCGGACGCGCGGATCGAACACGCTCTCCCCGCGCAGCAGCGCGTGCACGGCGCGGATGATGTCGGCGGTCTCGGCGCCCTTGCGGACGTACCCGTGGACGCCGAGCCGCACGGCGCGCAGCATGACCTCGCGGTCGCGGCAGTCGGTCAACACCAGCACCCGCACGCCCGCGGTGGCGCTCCAGCAGTATCCGGGCGAGGTCCACGCCCGCGGCGTCGCCGCGGCCCAGGTCGACGTCGAGGATCACGAGGTCGGGCGGGCAACGGTCGGCGACGATCGAGCGCATCGCGCGGGGCCGGCGGCCTCGCCGACCACGGCCAGCTGCGGGTCGGAGGCGAACAGCTGGCGCAACCCGAACCGGACGATCGCCGCGCCGTCGACGATCAACAACCGCGCCGTGCGCCGGGCCGCGGGTCCGGTCCGGCGCCGCGCGGATCGAGCACGCGGCGGGGGCGGCGTCGACCACGGCGTCCGTCGTCACGGGACCTCCTGCTGCATCGACCTCGGTCGTGCCGAGGCTAGGCACGCTCACGTTGCCTGGACGTTGCACATGCAAGCGTGGTCATACTGGTGCTCCGTCGACGTCGGGCGGGCCTGGGTGCGTCCGATGACGAGCCCGGTCCGAGGCGATGATGCTCGGAGTGCTGATGATGGGCGGCACTGATGGCACGCGGCGGCGAGCCTGCCGAGCAGGCGCACCGGCTGCACGAGGTGTTCGAGGCCGTGCTCGCCGGCGAGACCACGGCCCGGCCCCGCGGTCGCTCGTCTCCGCGTCATGGCGGCGCAGCCTCGCCGCGCACGTGGATCCGGACCGCCGCACCCCGCCGGTCGTGGTGCGGCGACACGGACCTGCCCGACCTGCGTGCGGCGCACCCGCTCAACGAGGTCATGCCGCTGCTGCGCAGCACCCTGGTGAGCATCGCCGACGAGGCGATGCACGTGATGCTGGTGACCGACGCCGACGGCGTGATCCTCTGGCGCGAGGGCGCGGCGAAGGCTGCTGCATCCGGCCGACGGGGTGGGGTCTCAGCCCGGGCACCCGCTGGAGCGAGGAAGTGATCGGCACCAACGCGATGGGCACCACGCTGGCCGTCGACGCGCCGGTACAGATCCACTCGGCCGAGCACCTGGTCCGCACCTACCACGCCTGGACCTGCGCCGCGGCCCCCGTGCACGACCCGGACACCGGCAACATCCTCGGCGCCATCGACATCAGCGGGCCGCTGCACACCGTGCACCCGGCGATGGTGCAGCTGGTCTCCGCGACCGCCCAGCTCGCCGAGAACCAGCTGCGGGTACGGCTGGCCATCGCGGACGAGCGGCTGCGGGTGCGCAACATGCCGCACCTGACCAGCCTGCGTGGACGCAGCGGAGCGCTGCTCACCGCGAGCGGCCGGATCATCGCGGGCGAGCCGTACGGGAGCTGGCCGGAGCGCATCGAACTGCCGGAAGGCACCGACCGGGTCCGCCTTGGCGACGGGCGCGAGATGATGGTCGAGCCGCTGGCCGAGGGCTACCTGCTGCACGCTCCGGGCACGAGCGCGCGCGCCAGGCGGCGCAGCGCCCTGTCGTTGCGGTTCATGGGCGACGTGCCGCGCCGCGGTGCTGAACGGCAGCCAGCTCACGCTCTCGCTGAGGCCCGCTGAGCTGCTCACCGCGCTCGCCCTGCACCCCGACGGGCTCACGGCCGAGCGACTCGCGTTGCTGCTCTACGGCGACGACGGCAACCCCACCACCGTTCGTGGCGAGATCCTCCGGCTGCGCGCGGTGATCGGCACCGAGGTGCTCCGCACCCGGCCCTACCGGCTCGAAGCCGACGTCGACACCGATTTCGGCGCCGTCCGCCGCGCGCTGCGGGCCGGGCGGCCCGGGCGAGGCGCTGCGGGCCTGCGCCGGCCCGCTGCTGCCGCGTTCGGACGCCCCCGAGATCCGCGATCTGCGCGACGAGCTGGAGGCCTGGCTGCGTCACGCGTGCTGGAATCCGACGACGTCGAGCTGCTCGCCGAGTTCGCCGCGCACTGGCTCGGACGCGACGACCTCGAGGTGCACGACCGGTTGCTGGAGCTGCTGCCCGCCACCGACCGTCGCCGCCCGCACATACTCAGCCGCCACGCCCGGCTGCTCGCCGAGAGCTGAACCGCTACTCGACGGTGACGCTCTTGGCCAGGTTGCGCGGCTTGTCGACGTCGCGGCCGAGCACGACGGCGGCGTGGTAGGCCAGGATCTGCAGCGGGATCGACAGCAGGATGGGGTCGAGCTCCGGCTCGTTGCGCGGGATCACCACGGTGCGGTCGGCCAGGTCGGTCGGCAGCTCCCGGTGCGCGATCGCGATCACCGGACCCCGTCGCGCCTTGATCTCCGAGAGCGTCGAGATGTTCTTGTCCAGCAGGTCGTCGTCCGGCACGATCGCGACCGTCGGCAGCTCCGGGTTGACCAGCGCCAGCGGTCCGTGCTTGAGCTCCGCCGACGGGTACGCCTCGGCGTGCACGTACGAGATCTCCTTGAGCTTCTGCGCGCCCTCCCGCGCTACCGGCCAGCCGCGGCGGCGCCCGATGAACAGCACGCTGGAGCTCTGCGCGATCTCCTTCGCGACGCCCGCGATCTCCTCCTCCTGCGCGATGATCGCGGAGATCTGGTCGGGCAACGCGTTGAGGCCGGCAATGATGCGGCGCCCCTCGGTCGGCGAGAGATCACGGATTCGGCCCAGGTGCAGGGCGAGCAGCGCGAACGCGGTGACCGTCGAGGTGAACGACTTGGTGGCCGCCACCGACATCTCCGGGCCGGCGTGCAGGTAGATGCCGCCGTCGCACTGGCGCGCGATCGTGGAGCCGACCACGTTGATGATCCCGATCACCCGGCCGCCCTTGCGCTGCAGCTCCTGCACGGCGGCGAGCGTGTCGATCGTCTCGCCGGACTGGCTGACCGCGACGTAGAGCGTGTCCGGCTCCACCACCGGGTTGCGGTAGCGGAACTCGGACGCGGCCTCCGCGGTGGCCGGCACCCTGGCCAGGTCCTCGATCAGCTGCGCGCCCAGGTCACCGGCGTAGCAGGCCGAGCCGCAGCCGAGGATCTTGACGCGTTTGATCTCCCGGGCCTCGCGCACGGTGAGGTTGAGCCCGCCGAGGTGTGCGGTGTCGAAGCGCTCGTCGATGCGGCCGCTCAGCGCCCGCTTCACGGCCCGGGGCTGCTCGTTGATCTCCTTGATCAGGAAGTGCGCGTGGTTGCCGATCTCGGCGCCGACGACGTCCCAGTCGATGGTCGACGGGCTCTTCGCGGTGGACCGGTCGTCCAGGGTGAAGGTCCGGTAGCCGCCCGCGGTGATCGTCGCGAGCTCGCCGTCGTCGAGGTAGACGACCTGCCGGGTGTAGCCGATGAGCGCCGCGACGTCGGAGGCGACGAACATCTCCTTCTCGCCGACGCCCAGCAGCACCGGGCTGCCGTTGCGGGCGACGACGATCCGGTCCGGGTGCTCGGCGTCGAGGATGGCCAGCCCGTAGGCGCCGACGACCTGGCGCAGCGCCTGCCGCACCGCCTGCTCCAGGTCGGTCGCGCCGGCTGCGAAGGCCGCGGCGACCAGGTGGGCGACGGTTTCGGTGTCGGTCTGCGAGGTGAACTGGACACCGTCGGCGACGAGCTTCGCACGCAACTCGTCGGCGTTCTCGATGATGCCGTTGTGCACCACCGCGATCCGTCCGGCGGTATCGGTGTGCGGGTGCGCGTTCTCCGGGGTCGGCTCACCGTGGGTGGCCCACCGCGTGTGCCCGATGCCCGGGGAGCCCTTGAAGCGGGCCGGCAGGTCGGCCGCGAGATCGGCCACCCGACCGCTCACCTTGCGGACCTTGAGGCCGGTGCGGGTGGCCACTGCGAGCCCCGCCGAGTCGTAGCCGCGGTACTCGAGGCGACCGAGGCCCTCGAGCAGGATCGGAGCGGCGTCCTGCGACCCCACGTAACCGACGATTCCGCACATGTTCGATTCCTTCCTCCCGGGTGCCGGTGGCGCCGGTACCGGTGAGTGCTCAGCCGTACACGATCCGGCGCAACTGTCGGACGCTCATGGGTGGTGCGGCGAACCGCCTGGTCTCGAGTTCCCCGACGACGACCGCGAAGATCTGATCGTTGGTCAGCCCGCGATGTTTCAGCTCTGCGTGCCGGCGCCGAACGAACTCCGGCACCGACTCGGCAAAGTAGCCCACGATCTCGGCCACCACCCGGGAGGCCTCGCTCGTGCTGAGCGGAGTGGAGCGGACCAGGTGGTCGACGAGATCCCGGTGGGGAACGGCGGCGTGCTGAACGGCGGACACCGTCCACATCGTGCCCTGCCGCGCCGTCGATATTCAAATTTCTGCCCGAAAGTGGGCAGAAATACGGCGAAATCACTCGTCCGTGTGCCTCAGGCGGGCACCGCGCTGGGGGGAAGAGCGAGGGGGGCCAGCTCGCCGGCCCGCCAGAGAGCACGGTAGGGACCGTCGGCGGCAAGCAGCTCGGCGTGTGTGCCCTGCTCGACGATCCGACCGGCGTCCAGCACGACGATCCGGTCCGCGCGAGCGGCGGTGGCCAGCCGGTGCGCCACCACGAACGCGGTACGCCGCGCGGTGACCCGATCCCCCGCGGCCAGCACGGTGGCCTCGGTGGCCGGATCGAGGGCGGCGGTGGCTTCGTCGAACAGCAGCAGGTCGGGATCGGCGAGCTCGGCCCTGGCCAGGGCGATGAGCTGGCGCTGCCCGGCGGACAGGCCTTGCCCACGCTCCCCGACGGGATGCCGGAACCCACCGGGAAGGGTCCTGACCAGCTCCAGCGCTCCCACCGCACGGGCGGCCGCCTCGATCTGCGCCGGGTCCGCCTCCGGCCGGGCGTAGGCGATGTTGGCCGCCACGTCGCCGGTGAACAGGTGTGGCTCCTGCGGCACGATCCCGAGCCGCCGCCGGTACTCCGGCAGCGGGTAGCGCCGCACGTCGACGCCGTCCACCAGCACCGCGCCGGCATCCACGTCGTAGAACCGGGCCAGCAGCTTCACCAGCGACGACTTGCCGGCCCCTGTCGCGCCCACGAGCGCGACCGTCTCGCCGGGCGCCACCAGCAGCGACACCCCGCGCAGGGCCGGGTCCTCCGCCCCCTGGTAGCCGAAGCGGACCTCGCGCAGCTCCACCGCACCGCGCAGCCGGGGCGGCATCGCCACCGGCGCGCGGAGCGGATCGGGCGGAACCGAGCTGGGCGTGCGCAGCAGCTCCCCGATCCGCAACAGCCCGATCCGGGCCTGCTGGTACCCGTCGAAGACCTGGGAGAGCTGCTGGACCGGCGCGAAGAACAGCCCGAGGTACAGCAGGAAGGCGGTGAGAACGCCGGGGGTCAGGTCGCCGCCGGCCACCCGGGCGGCCCCGACGCCGAGCACCGCGGCCTGGGCGAGGTCGGACAGCAGCGCCACGAAGGGGAAGTACGTGGCGATCAGCCGCTGCGCGCGCATCCGGGAGCGGCGGTAGGCGTCGCTGCGCTCGGCGAAGCGGCCGGCGCTGTGCCCCTCGCGGACGTAGGCCTGGGCGACCCGGATGCCGGTGACGTTCTCCTGCAGGTCGGCGTTGACCACGCTGACCTTCTCCCTGGCCTCCGCATACGCCGCCGAGGCGCTGCGCCGGAACAGCACCGTGGCGATGATCAGGACCGGCAGCACGGCCAGCGCCACCGCCGCCAGCCCCGGATCGGTGAGCAGCAGGGCCACGGCCACCCCGACGATGGTGAGCAGGCTGACCACCGCCTGGGCCAGGCCCGTCTGCAAGAACGTCGAGAGGGCGTCGACGTCGGTGGTCATCCTGGTCATGATCCGGCCGGACAGTTCGCGCTCGTAGTAGTCCAGGCCGAGCCGCTGCAGGTGCGCGTAGCTGCGCACCCGCAACAGGTACAGCAGGCTCTCGCCGGCCCGGGCCGTGACCACCGTCTGCGTGGCCACCACCAGCCAGCCGACCAGCACCAACCCGATCCCGACCAGCGTCGCGTCGCGCAACGTCGAGCTCGAACCCGCGGTGATCCCGCCGTCGACCGCCCACCGGGCCACCGTCGGGAAGGCGAGCGTGCCCAGCGCATCCAACGCGACGAGCAGCACCGCCAGCGCGAGCAGGCCACGGACCGGCCGGAGCAACCGGGCCAGCCGGAATCCCGGGTCGGGCGCGGTCGGATCCGCACCGCCCAACCGCGGGCTCTCTCGCGCCGGTGGCAGCGCTTCGACGGCGGCCACCAGCTCGGGGGTGGCCGGAGCCGCGCCGGCCGCCGCGGCGGCATCACCACGGCCTGCGGACCCGGTGCCGGCGGACCCGGCGGCCGCGTAGCGCAGCGAGCTCACCGATCCGGCCACCGCGGGGCGCGGCTCCGGCCACAGCTCGGGAGTGGTCCCGTCGGCGGTGCACAGGCCGCTGCGGCGACCCGGATCGGCCGCGTTGAACAGCTCCCGGAACAACGCGCAGCGCTCGGCCAACTCGGCCTCGGTGCCGATGTCGACCACGCGACCCGCCTCGAGGACAGCGATCCGGTCGGCCAGCGCCAGCGTGGAGCGGCGGTGCGCGACCAGCAGCGTGGTGCGGCCGGTCGTGAGCTCGCGCAACGTCTCGTGGATCGCCGCCTCGGTCATCGTGTCGACCGCCGACATGGCATCGTCCAGCACCAGCACCCGTGGATCGGTGAGCACGGCCCTGGCCAGCGCGATCCGCTGCCGCTGACCGCCGGACAGCGTCAACCCGCGCTCCCCGACCACCGTCAGGTAGCGGTCGGGCAGCTCCTCGACGAACGTGTGCACCTGCGCGGCACGGGCCGCGGCCTCGATCTCTGCGTCGGTGGCCTCCGGGCGGCCGTAGGCGATGTTCGCGCGGATGGTGTCGGAGAACAGGAACGCCTCCTCGAACACCACCCCGAGCTCGCGGCGCAGCTCGGCCAACCGCAGCGCCGGCAGCGGCACCTCCCCGATCCGCAGTTGCCCGCGCTGCGGGTCGTAGAAGCGGGGCAACAGCAACGCCACGGTCGACTTGCCGGAGCCCGGCGGACCGACGACGGCGAGCGTCTCCCCCGCCGCGACCCGCAGCGACACCCCCCGAAGCACCGGCTCCCGCCGGGCGTAGCCGAACTCGACGTCCTCCAGCTCGACGGCGAGGGGCCCGGCCGGGAGCGCGGCGGGCTCGGCCGGATCCACCACGTCGGGCTGCGAGTCGATCAGGTCGTACACGCGCTCGACGCCCGCCCTGGTCAGCTGCCCGGCGACCACCAGCGAGCCGATCAACCGGGCCGGGCCGACCAGCAGCGCGATGTAGGTGGTGAAGGCCAGGAAGGTGCCGAGGGAGATCGAGCCGACGAGCGCGAGGTACCCCCCGAACCCGATCACCACGACCTGTCCGAAGGTGGGCAGTGCGAGCAGTGTGGGATTGAGCCGTGCGGTGAGCCATGCCGCCCGCATGCGCTCGGCGAACAGCCGCGCCGCGGCCCGCTCCAGCGTCGCGACCTCGCGAGCCTCCTGACCGAAACCCTTCACCACCCTGACCCCGGTGACGGTCTCCTCCACCTGCTGGGCGATGTCGGCGGCCCGCTGCTGCGCCGACCACGTGGCCGGGAACAGCGCTGTGCGCACCCGCATCGTGACCAGACCCGCGGCCGGCAACATGATCAACGCGACCAGCGTGAGCAGCGGCGAGAGCCAGATCATCGCGGCCACCGAGACCGCCACCATGGCGAGCACGCCGAGCGCGAGCGGCACCATCGACAACATCGACTGCACCAGCTGCAGGTCGGTGATGGCCCGCGAGACCACCTGGCCGGTGCGCAGGGCGTCCTGCCGCGGCCCGTCGAGGCGCTGCACGGAGCCGAACACCTGCCGCCGCAGGTCGTGCTGCACGCCCAGCGCGAGCCGCCCGGCCAGGTACCGGCGCAGGAAGGCGGCGCCGAAGCGCACCGCGGCCAGCACCACGATCGCCACGACCACAGGCACCAGCACCGCGGTGGAACCGGCCACCGCGTCGTCGACGGCCACCCTGGTGAGCAGCGGTACGACCGCCTCCAGGCCGAGGCCGACCACCGAGACGATCAACGCGCCCGCGGCCACCCCGCGGTGGGCCAGGCAGGCGCCGGTGAGGCGGCGGATCCAGCCGGGAGGGGGCGTGTCGGGCACGGCTCCACGTTAGGCGTCCGGTACGACAAGTTCGCGGCGGCGGCCGCCGGGGTCAGGAGACGTTGCGGCCGACGAGCGAGGCGACCGTGAGCGCCCGACCGGAGCCGCGGCGGCTCATCCCGAACCGTCGGATACCGCTGACCAGCCGCTCCACGTCCGGCGCCGGCCGGACGACCAGCCGCAGGAACTGGCTGGTCATGCCGAGCTTGTTGCCGCACTCCCTGACGAAGACCTGGTGATCGGCCAGCAGGTAGTCGCGCAGCTCGGTGCCGCTGATCCCGTCGGCCAGCTTCACCAGCAGGAAGTTGGCCTGCGACGGGTAGACCTGCAGCTCGCTCAGCCGGGACAGCTCCACGGCCATCCGGTAGCGGTCCACGGACAGCTGCTCCAGGCTGGCCTCGTAGGCCTCGATGTGGTCCCGCAGCATGAACACGACGGTCTCGGCGAGCGAGTTGAGGTTCCATTTCGGCAGGATCCCGGCCATCTTGCGGGCCAGCGCCGGGTTGGCGACCAGGTACCCGAACCGGATTCCGTGCAGGCCGAAGTTCTTGCCGAGGCTCTTGAGCACCACCACGTTCGGCCGGATGGTCGCGTCCCTCGCCACCGAGCCGTCCCGCTCCGCGTCCATGAAATCGATGAACGACTCGTCGACGACCACCAGGTCCAGGTCGGACAGCTCGTCCATGAACCGGAGCACCTCGCGGCGCGGTAGGTAGCCGCCGTCGGGGTTGTTCGGGTTGCAGAGCACCGCGACCCGCGAGCCCCTGGCCCGGATGAACCGGATGTAGGCGTCGACGTCGAGGGCGAAGTCGTTCTCCTCGGTCAGGAGGAACATGTCCACCCGCTTGCCGGTCTCCATCGACTGATCGGTCCACCGGCCGAACGTGGGGATCGGGACCGCCATGCTCTCGGTGATCCAGAGGTGGTCCATCCACGTGATCAGCTCCGTGGAGCCGTTGGACATCGCGATGGTGGCCGGATTGAGGCCCAGCACCTGCGCGAGATGGCCGGCGATCGTCCCGCTGTCGCTGGGATAGAACTTCAGCACCGACTCCAGACTCCCCGCCAGCTCGTCGAACATCTCGGGAGTCGGGAAATAGGGATTGCACGGGATGCAGAAATCCGCCATCTGCCGGGCGTCCTCGCCGAGCTTGCGGCTCAGTTCGAAGATCGACGGACTGTGTGCCGCCTGGCCGAACATGTCTGCGTCCTTGCCGTGTCGCACGCGATCACTTCCCTGTGGTTCTCCGTCCCCCGACACCGGGGCACACGGCGCCCGCGCTCGGTTCGTTCACCTCCGAGTCACGAAGTCGTGCCGGTGCGTCGGCCGGGCGGATCGTCACGGCGAGCGCACCGCCGTCGGCGGCGATCCGGCCGGGGCGCCATCAGCCCGGGCTCGTCGCACACCACGCGCCGCTGGGCCGATCCCCGCCGAATGGCGCTACCGCTCCCCCGGCGGCACGTCGCTACCGTTCCGGAAGCATCAGGTCGGCAGCATCGCGTCAGAGGGCATCAGGTGATGTCGCGGCGCTAGGTGATGTCGCGGCGCTAGGCGCCCATGTCGCGACGCTCGACCAGCAGCCAACCGATCACCGCGGCCACCGCCGTCCAGCAGGCGAGCACCAGCAGCGCCCCCCACCACGGTGGCGGCGAGCTCACCGACGCGATCTCCTCGACCAGGCTGCTACCGACGGCCGCTTGCCCGAGCCCGCGGGCCAGCACGTCGTAGACGGCGATGTCGGCAGCCTTGCCGGGAAGGTAGGAGGAGAGGGCGGCGACGGTCGGGCTGTCGGAGCTGCTGAGCAGCAACGAGAACACCCGGTCCGCGAACAGCAGGTAGATCAGCACACCGACCAGCGCGCCCACCTGGTTGCCGGTCGCCGTGCCCACCGCGGCGCCGAGCGCGGCCCACAACGCACCCACCGCCATTCCCGTGCCGACGATCGCGAGCAGCACCTCGGACACCGGCAGCAGGTCGTCGATCGTGGCCGCGCCGAGCAGGCCCGCCGGTACCCCGACCACCACGGCGATCGCGGCGAACCACGCCCCGACGAGCCCGCTGAGCAGAAGCTTCGCCAGCAGCACCCGCCCGCGGGACGGCGTGAGCAGGTAGGTGGTGCTGGCGGTGTGGTGCCGGAACTCGCCCGCCGCACCGAGTATCCCGGCAACCGCGCCGAACACCGAGGTCAGCACCATCGTGACGGCCAGCGACAGGAGCAGCACGAACGACGCCGATGCCCCGTCCTGCGGCCCCGTTCGGCCGTCCGTCGCGGCGAGCAGCACGCCGAAAACGTTGTAGAGCACCGACAGCACCACCACCGGGATGCCCAGCGTCCACCACATCCGCGTGGACAGGGTCTTGCGCAGCTCGGCCCGCAGGAGCGCGGTCACCGCTTCGCCCACTGCTGCCGCGGATCCGGCTGCATCGGATCCAGCTGCATCGGATCGGGCGGGCCGGGCAGCCCGCGACGGTCCCGCTCCTGCGCCGTCAGCCGGAAGAACAGCTCCTCGAGGTCGAGTCTTTCCTGCTCCATGCCGTACACCGCGACGCCGGCAGCGAGCGCGATGTCCCCGACCCGGACCGGATCCGAACCGGCCACGCCGAGCCAGCCGTCCGGCAGCGAGTCGATCTCCGTCAGCCCGGTGCGGGCCAGCGCCTCGGCCAGCCGGGCGGGGGCCGCGCAGCGCACAAGCACCCGCGCGGCGCCGGAGCGCCGCAGCGTGTCCAGCCCGCCCTGGTAGACGCACCGACCGCGGCTGATCACCACCAGCTGGTCGGCGGTCTGCTCCATCTCACCCAGCAGGTGGCTGGAGATGAGCACCCCACGATCGCGGGCGACGAAATCGCGCAGGAACGTTCGCAGCCACACGATGCCCTGCGGGTCGAGACCGTTGGCCGGCTCGTCGAGGAGCAGCAGTTGCGGATCACCCAGCAGGGCCACCGCGAAGGCCAGCCGCTGCCGCATGCCGAGCGAGTAGCGACCTACCGGATGATCCGCCACCGCGGGGAGGCCGACGGTGTCGAGCGCGCGATCGACCGCGGCGTCCGGCACGCCGATCGCGGCCGCGCAGGCCAGCAGGTGTCGCCGCGCCGTGCGGGCCGGGTGGAATCCCCGCGCCTCCAGCACCGCGCCCACCACGCTCGCCGGGCGCCGCAGCGCCGCGTACGGCCGTCCGCCCAGCTGTGCCGAACCCGACGTCGGCCGCACCAGTCCGAGCACCATCCGCAGCGTGGTGGTCTTGCCCGAGCCGTTCGGGCCGAGGAAACCGGTGATGGCGCCCGGTTCCACGGTGAAGCTCAGCCCGTCGACGGCCGGGACCGACCCGAACCACTTGCTCAGCTCGCGGACGGTGAGGCGCCCGCTGGTGTCGTCCACATCTGCGATCCTCCCGCACCGCGAGCTGGGCAGCTCACTCGTCGTCGCGTGGCCACCGCCAGCGCGGCACTTCGCGCAGCGGATGCAGCTCGCTCTCGTCGGCGGCGTTCGAGTTCTGCATCGCGACGCGGGTGCCGAACTCGATGTGCTCGTGCACCGCCTGGCGGAAGTCCGCGTCGGCCGGCATCCCGGCGTCGTCGAGAGCCTCGTCGTACAACTCGACGAAGCGTTGCCGCTGCTGCTCGGTGATGTGCAGGTCCCGGTGCACGTCGATCAGGTGCCGGAAGCCCAGCTCACGGGTGAAGCGGTCGGGCCCGCCGAACGACTCCGCGGTGAACGCCGTCAGGTTCGCCACATGCCGGGGTTGGCCCTCGCCGAACAGCGGCTGGAGGAGCGGATCGACGAGCACCTTTCCGTAGAAGGTGTCCTCGAGCCGGTGCAGCGCGGCCTCGCCGCCTGCGAACTCGAACAAGGACGGCACGACACTCTCCGGATTCTCGATCGTCGGGACACTGCTGCTGAAGCGCTGCCGGATTACATCATTACAGCACTGGCGCAACCGGGTAAGTCCTCAGCGTCGAGCCAGCCGTCGCTGACCGATCGCCTCCGGCCCGTAGTCCAGCTCGTAGTACGCGAACACGCTCGGCTCGTCCGCGGCGCTGAGCTCGCCGTCGAGGTCGATCGAGGGAGCGTCGTGCGCCAGCTTCTTCGGATACCGGACCCTGATGGCGTCCGGGGTGACCGTGGCGCCCACCGCCGGCACGAACACCAGCCGGTGCCGGGTGATGAACCCGATCTTCACGGTCAGGAAGCTGGGCTGGTCCGAGACGGTGTCGACGTACACCGCCTCCAACTCACCGATCTTCGCGCCGTCGGGATCGATGACGTTCTTGCCTCGCCAGTCACGCAGGTTCTCGGCCGGGAACATGCGCGAACGCTACCCGGCAGCACCGGCGAACCCGAACGTGACGATCGGGGCCGGCCCGCCGGCCTGCAGTCGGGAGAGCACCGCCCGCTCGTGTGGCACCACGGGATCCGGCAGCGCCTCCAGCGCGAACCAACCGAGATCGGCGGACTTGGCCGGCTCCATCCGGCGCGGCTCACCCCGCCAGCTCCGACAGCCGAAGAAGAAGTCCACCCGCTCGTCGATCTCCTCGCCGGTGCCCGCGGTGCGGTGCATGGTGGTGAGCGGGATCAGCTCGTCCACCCCGATCGTCACGCCCAGCTCCTCCGCCGCTTCCCGCACGGCCGCGGCCAGCACCGATTCCCCGTGCTCGACGTGGCCCGCGGCGGCGCAGGCCCAGTACCCGTCCCGGTATCCGGTGCCCCGACGCAGCTGCAACAGAACCTCGTCCCCGCCGGACCCGCCGACGCGCAGCAGCATCACGTATGCCGCCGGCACCACCCGAAATCTCACCGGCCGAACCTACCCACCGGCACCGACATCATTGACGCGCCGGTGACGCTGTGTGTTGGGAGTGTTGGTACGGGCATGCTGCTGTCGACCCAACTCCCGTACGGCGATGATCCGATCCGCAACGCCGACGCGGTGGTGGCACTGGAGCACGCAGGCCTCGACGTGGTGTGGGTCGCCGAGGCGTACAGCTTCGACGCCGTGTCGCTGATGGGCTACCTGGCCGCACGCACCGAGCGGGTGCAGATCGGCGCCGGCATCCTGCCGATCTACAGCCGCACGCCGGCACTCACCGCGATGACGGCCGCCGGCCTGGACGCGCTGTCCGACGGCCGCGCGATCCTCGGCCTCGGCGCGTCCGGCCCGCAGGTGGTCGAGGGGTTCCACGGGGTGCCCTACGACAAGCCGATCGCCCGCACCCGCGAGATCATCGACATCTGCCGCTCGGTGTGGCGCCGGGAGAAGCTGCAGCACGAGGGCATCTACACGATCCCGCTGCCGCCGGAGTTGGGCACCGGGTTGGGCAAGCCGTTGAAGCTGATCAACCACCCGAAGCGGGTCGACATCCCGATCTGGGTGGCCTCGCTCGGCGACCGGAACGTCGAGATGACGGCCGAGCTGGCCGACGGGTGGCTGCCCCTCATCATGATCCCGGAGCAGCTGCGCGCGGTCTTCGGACCCGCACTGGACGCGGGCGCCGCCAAGCGCTCCCCGGAACTGGGACCACTGCAGATCACCGGCGGCGGCATCCTCGCACTCGACGAGGAGATGTTCGCTCCGGCACGGCAGCAGGCCCGCGACATGTTCGCCCTGTACATCGGCGGGATGGGCGCGCGGGGCCGCAACTTCTACAACACCGTCTTCGCCCGCCAGGGCTACGCCGAAGAGGCGAAGCTGGTGCAGGACCTCTACCTGGACGGCAAGACGGAGCAGGCGGCCGCGGCACTGCCCGACGATTTCGTCGAACGGGCCACGCTGATCGGCCCACCGGGCTTCGTCAAGGAGCGGATCGCGGCCCAGCGGGAAGCCGGAATCACGCACCTGCACGTCAACCCCGTCGGCGCCGACGCCCCGAAGCTGCTGTCCCGGGTGAAGGAATGGATCGCCTGACCGGACCCCCCTGCCGATCACAGGCGGTCATACCAGGACACTTGCGGTGAGCCGTTGTTCACCCGACCCGGCAGGAGTGCGCGTTGCTCGATCTCGCCGTCGCCGCGTTCGACCCACCGGTGACGTCCAGCCAGTACCGCTACGTCGAGACGCACGCCTGGTGGCTGGGAACGTTCGGGAGACACCAGCACCTCACCGAGCACCGGTTGCGCCAGTGGGTACCCGCACAGTCGAATCGGGACTGGCTGCTCGAGCGCGAACTCACCGGTGCGCAGGCCTGGCTGGCCGGATCGGCCGAAGAGGCCAGGGAAGACGGTTTCGAACTGCGCGATCTGGTGCCGACCGGCCGATTCTGGGCCCGCTACGGCGAGTTCGACGCTCAGCGGGCGGACGCGGGCGGCTGCGGGGCCCGGCAGCGCCCGCGGCGCGGTAACTGGCAGTCACCGACCGTGGGGTTCTTCGATCGGCTGCCGCGCGACGCCGAGCTGCTGCTGGGCAAGCTGCGCGCGGACAACCCTGGCAGCTGGTTCTCGCCGTTCGCGGCCGCGGTGACGGCGCTCCGCACCGGGTTGGTCCCGGCGACGCTGCGGAGCGCGCTGTACCGGGCCCTGACCGGGCTGCCGGGTGTGAGCGTGGCCGAGCACGTCTACACCATGGACGGGCACGACTGCCTGGCCCTCGTGCACGACATCGGCCGCACGCGGACCGAGCTGATGATCGACCCGGTGGACGGCCAGTTCGCGGGCGAGCGGGACACGCTGCGTATCGACTCCCGCTGCGGGCTGCGGGCCGACACGGTGATCAGCAGCACGGCCGTCCGGGTCGCGGTCGTCGATCAAGCCGGCTTCCGGCCGGCGGGGTGGTGACGGCGCCGGGCAGCCGGCCGCCCGTCCAGACCCGGCCGATCAGCGCAGCGGCTGCTCGGCGCCGCCGCGCTCGGCATCCGGGCGCCTGCCGTGGATGCGCCGCTCCGACTCGTCGATCGCGACGTCGTTGATGCTGGCCTCGCGCCTGCGCATGTAGCCGTGCTCGTCGAACTCCCACAGCTCGTTGCCGTAGGAGCGCCACCACTGCCCGTCGACGTCGTGGCACTCGTACTGGAAACGCACCGCGATCCGGTTGTCGGTGAAAGCCCAGAGGTCCTTGCGCAGGGCGTAGTCGAGCTCGCGATCCCACTTCTGCCGCAAGAAGTCCGCGATCTCGGCGCGACCCCGGAGGAACCGGTCGCGGTTGCGCCATACGGAATCCTCCGAGTAGGCGGCGGCGACCTTCTCGGGGTCGCGGGTGTTCCAGGCGTCCTCGGCGGCCTGGACCTTCGTGGCGGCCGTCACGGAATCGAAGGGCGGCAGTGGCGGACGGGTCATGCGCGAACACTCCTCGGTCACGGATTGTTGTGTCGCCATCTTGCCGTGTCCGGCGAGTGGTACCCCGTCCATCTGGGTGAGGGCTAACCTGGCGGGTATCCCTCCGCGATGACGATGCGATCCGATCAAGGGCGGTATCAGCGTGTCCAGTAGTACCTCGAACCCAGCCAGTCAATTCGGGCCCAACGAGTGGCTGGTCGAGGAGATGTACCAGCGTTTCCTCGTCGACCCGAACGCCGTCGATCCGGCCTGGCACGAGTTCTTCGCCGACTACCGCAGCGACGAGAGCGCCGCGGCCGCGGCAGACGCCGAGGTTGCCGGCATCGAGGCCGCATCAGCGGCTGAGCCCGCATCAGCGGCTGAGCCCGCACCCGGCAACACGCCCGCCGCCACGAAGACCGCCTCCCCGGCCGAGGCTTCCCCGAGCAGCACGTCACCCGCCCATTCCGGCCGGTCCGCGGCCGGCACCGCACGGCCTCGTTCGAATGCGCCGATCGGGCCCGCACCGACACCGAAGTCCCAATCACCGGAACCCACGGAGCGCCGCCGGCAGGCCGACAAGGCCGCCGCCGGAGTCTCCGGGAACGGTTCGTCGGACCACCGCTCCGCGGTCCGGGCCAGCGGCACGGAGAAGCCCGCCGCCGGCGCCACCTCCCGGGCCGCGAAGCCGGAGCGGGCGGCCGGTGGGGCCGCCTCCACCACGCTGCGCGGCGCCGCGTCCGCCGTCGTCAAGAACATGAACGCCTCGCTCACCGTGCCGACGGCGACGAGCGTGCGTGCGGTGCCGGCGAAGCTGCTTGCCGACAACCGGGTTGTGATCAACAACCAGCTGAAGCGCACCAGGGGCGGGAAGATCAGCTTCACGCACATGATCGGCTTCGCCGTGGTGCAGGCGCTGGCCGATTTCCCGGTGATGAACCGGCACTTCGTCGAGACCGACGGCAAGCCGACGGTCGTCCAACCCGAGCACGTCAATCTCGGGCTGGCCATCGATCTGCACGGCAAGAACGGTCAGCGTTCGCTCGTGGTCGTGTCGATCAAGGGCTGCGAGGCGATGAACTTCGCCCAGTTCTGGTCGGCCTACGAGGACATCGTGCGCAAGGCCCGCGCCGGTTCGCTCGTCGCCGAGGACTTCTCCGGCACGACGATCAGCCTGACCAACCCGGGCACGCTCGGCACCAACCACTCGGTGCCCCGGCTGATGACGGGCCAGGGCACGATCGTCGGCGTCGGCGCGATGGAGTACCCGGCGGAGTTCCAGGGGGCCAGCGACGAGCGACTCGCCGAGATCGGCATCAGCAAGATCATCACGTTGACGTCGACGTACGACCACCGGATCATCCAGGGCGCCGAGTCGGGCGACTTCCTGCGCCGGGTACACCGGCTGGTGCTGGGCGACGACGGGTTCTACGACAACATCTTCCGCTCACTGCGGGTGCCCTACGAGCCGATCCGCTGGGTGCAGGACATCCCGGAGGGTCTGGTCGACAAGACGGCCAGGGTGATCGAGATCATCGACGCCTACCGGACCCGCGGGCACCTGATGGCCGACACCGACCCGCTCAACTACCGGCAGCGCCGCCACCCCGACCTGGACGTGCTCTCGCACGGGTTGACGCTGTGGGACCTCGACCGGGAGTTCGCCGTCGGCGGGTTCGGCGGCCAGGACCGGATGAAACTGCGTGACGTGCTCGGGTTGCTGCGCAACTCCTACTGCCGCACGGTCGGCACCGAGTACATGCACATCGCCGATCCCCAGCAGCGCAACTGGCTGCAGGAGCGGATCGAGGTGCCGCACCAGAAACCCCTCGCGGCCGAGCAGAAGTACGTGCTGTCCAAGTTGAACGCGGCCGAGGCGTTCGAGACGTTCCTGCAGACGAAGTACGTGGGGCAGAAGCGGTTCTCCCTCGAAGGCGGGGAAACCGTCATTCCGCTGCTCGATGCGGTGCTGGACAAGGCGGCCGAGCACCAGCTCGACGAGGTCGTGATCGGGATGCCGCACCGCGGGCGGTTGAACGTGCTGGCCAACATCGTGGGCAAGCCGATCTCGCAGATCTTCCGCGAGTTCGAGGGCAACCTCGACCCGGGACAGGCTCACGGTTCGGGTGACGTGAAGTACCACCTTGGCGCGGAGGGCAAGTACTTCCGGATGTTCGGAGACGGCGAGACGGTGGTGTCGCTGGCGTCCAACCCGTCGCACCTGGAAGCGGTCGACCCGGTGCTGGAGGGCATCGTGCGGGCCAAGCAGGACCTGCTGGACAAGGGCGAGGGCGGCTACACGGTCCTGCCGTTGATGATGCACGGCGACGCGGCGTTCGCCGGCCAGGGTGTGGTGGCCGAAACCCTGAACCTGGCGCTGCTGCGTGGCTACCGCACCGGCGGCACCGTGCACGTGGTGATCAACAACCAGGTGGGCTTCACAACCGCGCCCGAACACTCGCGCAGCTCGCAGTACTGCACGGACGTGGCGAAGATGATCGGCGCGCCGGTGTTCCACGTGAACGGTGACGACCCGGAGGCGTGCGTCTGGGTGGCGAAGCTGGCGGTGGACTACCGCGAGCGTTGGCACAACGACGTGGTGATCGACATGATCTGCTACCGCCGTCGCGGGCACAACGAGGGCGACGATCCGTCGATGACGCAGCCGTCGATGTACGACATCATCGACGCCAAGCGCAGCGTCCGGAAGACCTACACCGAGGCGTTGATCGGTCGCGGGGACATCTCCGTCGAGGAGGCCGAGCACGCGCTGAAGGACTTCTCCAACCAGCTCGAGCACGTGTTCAACGAGGTGCGGGAGCTGGAACGGACGCCGCCCGCGCCGAGCCCCTCGGTGGAGGAGGAGCAGCTCGTCCCACCGGACCTGGACACCTCGGTGCCCGTGGAGGTGGTGCACCGGATCGGCGACGCGCACCTGGACCTGCCCGAGGGGTTCACCGTGCACCCGCGCGTGAAACCGGTGCTGCAGCGCCGGCACACGATGTCCCGCGAGGGCAGCATCGACTGGGCGTTCGGCGAGCTGCTGGCGTTGGGTTCGCTGCTGATGGACGGCAAGCTGGTGCGGATCTCCGGGCAGGACACCCGCCGCGGCACGTTCGTGCAGCGGCACTCGGTGGTGATCGACCGCAAGACCGGCGCCGAGTACTACCCGCTGCGCAACCTGTCGGCCGACCAGGAACGGTTCCTGCCCTACGACTCGGCGCTGTCGGAGTTCGCCGCGGTCGGTTTCGAGTACGGCTACTCGGTGGCCAACCCGAACGCGTTCGTGGCATGGGAGGCGCAGTTCGGCGACTTCGTCAACGGTGCCCAGTCGATCATCGACGAGTTCATCGCGTCGGGTGAGGCCAAGTGGGGGCAGACCTCCGACATCGCGCTGTTGCTGCCGCACGGTCTGGAGGGCCAGGGCCCGGACCACAGCTCCGGACGCATCGAGCGGTTCCTGACGCTGTGTGCCGAGGGGTCGATGACCGTGGCCGTGCCGTCGGAGCCGGCGAACTACTTCCACCTGCTGCGCCGGCACGCCCTGGACGGGATCCAGCGTCCGCTGGTGGTGTTCACCCCGAAGTCGATGCTGCGCAACCGGGCCGTGGTCAGCCCGGTATCCGACTTCACCGGCGGCCGGTTCCGCTCGGTGATCGACGACCCGCGGTACCGCGAGTCCGACGGCCCGGCCGCCGACGTGCGGCGGGTCCTGCTGTGCAGTGGCAAGATCTACTACGAGCTGGCTGCGGCCCGGGACAAGCGGGAGAACACCGACACCGCGATCGTCCGCATCGAGCAGCTGTACCCGCTGCCCGACCGCCAGCTGGCTGGGGTGCTGGAGCGCTACCCGAACGCCGAGGACATCCGCTGGGTGCAGGAGGAGCCGGCCAACCAGGGTGCGTGGCCGTTCTTCGGGCTGACCATGCCCGAGAAACTGCCCAGGCTGGTCGGGATCAAGCGGATCTCCCGGCGCCGGATGGCCGCCCCGGCCCCCGGCTCGTCCAAGGTGCACGAGGTCGAGCAGGCGGCGTTGATCGACGCGGCCTTCACCGGCTCGGACGACGTGTAGCCGGCGTGTACTTCACCGATCGCGGAATCGAGGAGCTGACCGAGCGCCGGGCGGAGGAGCTGCTCAGCGTCGACTGGCTGGCCGACCGGCTGCGGGCCTTCGTCGACCAGAACCCGCAGTTCGAGACGGCGGTGGAACGCTTGGCGACGTTCCTCGCGCGCGACGACGAGGACTGAGCGGCGAGCGCGACCTGGTAGCTCTTGGATCACGAGCGGAGAGCCAGGCGGTGCTGTACACAACCGGCGATGCCCGGTCCGGAGCTGTACGAGCTGCTCGAGCATGACGAGTTGATCAAGACGGTGACCACGTTGTGGGGTTCGGCCAGCGCTGCGGTGCTCGGCACGGAGCGCCCCCGTCCCGATCCGCCTGAGCCGCGATCTGCCGAACCGCACGGCACACATGGCCGGCACACGGCACAGAGTGCCGGCCATGTGTGCGGTGTCCTCGGGATATGTGCGGTGGCTCGGCGACGCCACTCTCACCCGGGGACCCCCTCTCCGTGGGCCCGTTCGGTGAAGTTCGCCCGCCGTGTGCGACGTGACAGCGGATAGATCATGGCCGGAGAGCCGACAAGTCGCACTCGACGGTCGATCACGAACTACGGTGAGCCCGGGTCGCGCGGCAACAGGCCGCGACGGCGAACCGGGAGGAGCGTTGGGGATGATCTTCATCGTGCTGCGGGCGGAGATCCGGCCGGAGAAGCGTGAGGACTGGCTGGCCGCGATCGAGCGCTACACCGCGGATGTCCGCGGCGAGCCGGGCAACATCTCCTTCGACTACTACGAGAACGCCCAGGTCCCCAACCAGTTCGTGATCGTCGAGAACTTCGCCGACTCCGACGCGGGCGCGGCGCACGTGGCCACCGACCATGCGAAGGGCTTCTTCGAGTTCTTCCCCTCGGTGATCACCGAGACGCCGAAGATCGTCTACCAGGAGCTGCCCGGTGCAGGCTGGTCGGAGATGGCCGAGGTCAAGCCGGCCTGAGCTGACCCTGCCCGGCTGCGCGAACGGCACTTTCGCACGACCCTACTGAGCGAGAGTGCCGTTCGCGCAGCTCATCGGGGGCCGGCCTCGTCGAACACGTAGACCCATGCCGTGGCCCCGGACGCGAGGGGGACCTCGACCCTGGTGTAGTCGTCGACCTCGTACTCGTCCGCCGCGAGCAGCTCGTCGGCGCTGATCCGGAACACGGTGCCGGCGGCCGCGGACTCCGGGTCGTTCGACCGGTGCAGCACCGGGTGTCGGTCGCTGCCGCTCGTGGCGATCACCGCTTGGTCGGTGATGGTCAGCGTCTCCAGCTCGTAGCCCACGACCGCGTCCGGGACGCCGTCGAGCGGGCGGCCGAACGTGGCCCGCTGCACCTCGGGCTGGCGCAGCGTCCCGTAGGAGAACAGCAAAACCGTCTCCGGCTTGCGGGCGAGCAGCACGCTGCGGTCCCCCGCCGCCGGCCTGAACACCACGTCGACGAAGCCGATCCGCCGCGCCATGTCGGTCAGCTCGGCGACCGACCAGCACTTGCCGGGCGTCGAGTGCATCAGCAGCACCGAGTACTCGGCGACCGGACGCGGGCCGCACTTGTTCGCGTCGACGTGGCTGTCGTGGTCGATCAACCAGCCGCCCGGTGCCAGCGCCGCGAACGACGAGCGCAACAGGTGCCGTACCCGGTCGGCGTCCCAGTCGTGCAGTACCTGGGAGAACAGGTGCACGTCGAAGCCGGGCGGCAGGGGATCGGTGAACATGTCCCCGGTGTGCACGTCGATCCGATCGGCGTGGCCGGCACTGGCCAGCAGCGTGCGCGCGGCGTCGTCGACCGGCGGTCGCTCGAACACCGTGGCCCGGGCGTCGGGGTGATCGCCGAGCACCGCGGCCGCGTAGCTCCCCGAGCTGCCTCCGATGTCGAGCAGCGCCGCCAACGGCACGTCGGCGATCGACGCGGCCAGCGCCGGCCCGAGGAAGGCGGCCCTGGCGTCCATCGCCGCGGTGATCCGCCCGGCGAACTCGACGTCGTCCAGCCGGCCCGACCAGTCCGCAGCCGGACCGCTCGTGGTCGCGCCGGCCCATGCCGCCGGCCGGTCCGTGCGCAGCACCGCGGCCAGCTCGCCGACCGCGGGCCGCTCGGCCAGCGACGCGTAGTAGGGCCGCAGGTCGAACGCCGATCCGGCCACGAGGTGCCGGCGCGCGAGCTCGGTGACGGCGATCCGGTCGTCGTCGGCCAGCTCACGCTCGACGAGGCCGAGGGCCGCGCAGTAGGTCAGCAGCACATCGGCGGGGCGGTCGGCGATCCCGAGCGCGGACCTCAGCTGCGAGGACCGGACCGGGCCCCTGGCCGCCAGCCAGGAGAACAGGTCGAACTCGGCGACCGCCGCGATGAGCAGGTCGGCGGCGTAGATCCCGTCCCGGATGCGGTACAGGTGGGTGGGATCCGGGATGTCACCGGGGACGAGCACCCGGGCACGGTAGCCGACCCCGCCGCTCCCCTGCCCCGCTCGAGACGAGCTGCGTCCACCTTGACCCGACGACGGACGGCCCGGCGGGCAGGCGGGGTGGAAACCGGGCGCCGTCGCGATTCCGCCGAGGCCGACGGTCCGACCGACCGGTGGGGTAGATCGAGACGATCGGTCACTCCGGGTGAGCAATCGAGATCCATTGATCGCAACGCGTTAGCCCGAATGGGTGGCTTCCCGAGCCGCTGATAACAGATTCGCCTCAGAGCCTGAGCACGTAAGAGTGATGAGGCTCTCGCGAGGCCCGGTTCGACAGCACCTTTTCATGGCTCTGGGCGTCGCCATGATCGCCTTGGCCACGGCCCCGGCGATCGCCGCCGCGGCGGAACCGGTTCCGGCTGGGGGGAACACCGCGACCCCCGGGGTCGCCGCGAACGGCCCCGTCGCCGGGGCAACACCTCCGGTGGTCTCGCTTCCGGGTGAATCGGGTCCGGAGTCGAGCGCCGCGATCCCGGCATCACCGGCGGCATCGAACCCCACCGTTCCGGGCTCGACGGTTCCGGGCTCGACGGTTCCGGGCGGAGCGCTCACCGCAGGTTCGGGTGCCTCGGACCCGGCCGCCCCGAAGCCGGGCACACCGAGCCCGGGCAACCCGGTCAGCATCGTCCCGTTCGTCGCGGCCGTGCCCGCCCCGGATCCGGCGGTGGCTTCGGTGACCACGATCGGGCCGATCCTGCCGGACGCGAAGGCTGTGGCGAGTTCCGGAACGGCGGGCGGAGCCGCCATCGCGTTCGCCATGGCGCAACGCGGACTGCCCTACGTCTGGGGCGGCAACGGTCCGGCCGCGGGTGATTCGGGATTCGACTGCTCCGGCCTCACCACCGCCGCCTTCTCCTACGCCGGCATCAGCCTGCCCCGCACGGCGCACACCCAGTTCTACGCGGGCCCGCACGTGCCGGCCGCCGCCCCGCTCGAACCGGGGGACCTCGTCTTCTACGGAACGCCTGCGCGCGTGCACCACGTGGGGCTCTACATCGGCGACGCGCGCATGGTCAACGCACCGACGTTCGGCCGGCCCGTGCAGGTGGCCTTCGTGCGCTACCCGGGTGACGACTACATCGGGGCCACCCGGCCGGCCGCCGGTATCAACGCGTCCGGCCTGCTCAGCACGTTCGAGCTGCCCTACCGGGTGCCCATGACGCCGGCCCCGACGACACCCCGTGGGCCGGCTGACTTCCTCGCCCCGGCCGCGCCCTACGCGGGTCCGGCCGTGACGCTGCTGCCGGTGCAGACCCTCGCCGCGGTGCTGCCCGACGCCGTGGCTCCGGTCCCGCCGGTCACGGAGGGTGCCGGCCAGGTGGTCGTCGAGCCGGCCACCGCCCCTGCCACCCAGCGTCCGGTTGTCGTCCCGACGACGACGCCGGCGCCGAGCAGCGACACGCCGGACTCCGCCGCGACCGCGGGGCCGAGCACCCCGAGCCCGGCGACGGGTTCCACTGCGACGGAAACCGCTGGCCCGACGGCGCCAGGGGCGACCGCCCCGCTGCCGGACCCGGTCTCGGCGGTACCAGGTCCCCCGGCCGGCACGGACCCAGCGCCGGCGGTACCGGGACCCCCGGCCGGCACGGACCCGGCGCCAGCGGTGCCAGGACCTCCGGCCGGCACGGACCCGGGTTCGGCGCAGAGCGGGCCACCGCCTGCGGCAGCCGATCCCGCCCTGCCCGGCGCCCCCACGCCGGCACCCCCGGTCGTCGCCACGACGCCACCCCCGCCGCCGGCCGTGCCTGGGCCGACCGGGCCGACGCCCCCACAGTCGGGGCCGTCCGAGGCGGCGCTGCCCCCGGCTCCGCCGTCCGTGGACAGCCCACCCGTGGTTGCGCCGTCCGTGGCGAACCCACCGTCCGTCCCCCGCCCGCCCGCGGTGGCGGCCGTGGCGCCACACGGCCGCGGCGAAGTCGCCCACGTCCGCAGCGTCCGGTACCAAGCGACCCCAGGTCACGGCCCCCAAGGTCGCGCCGACCCGGAAGGCACCGGCCGTCGCGCCGCGCACGCCGAAGGTCGTCGTCGCCGTCCCGGCCGCGCCCCGTGCGGTGGTGCAACCACCGGCCGCCGTCCGCCCGACCCGCAAGGTGACACCGACCCTCAAGCCGGTGCCGACCGCCAAGCCGGTGCCGACCCCCAAAGCGGTGAAGCCGACCTCGACCACGGCCAAGCCGGTACCGTCATCGGACAGCTCGGACTCCGGCGAAGGCGCCGGCGAGGACAGCTCGGACTCCTGATCATCGCTCTCCGGCGAGAGCAACAAGGCTGCTGCCGCGCGGAGCGGGACGGCAGCCTTGTTGCTCTCGCCCTGAGCCCGGAGCCCGGTTTCGGTGCGGAGTCGGTCAGCGCAGGGTCAACAGCTGCTCGAAGAACCCGCCGATGCGCCGATCCCGGTCGACGAGGTGTATTTCCAGGATCCAGTGACACCGCCGCCCGGCCCGGTCGGTGCGGCGCATGACGTCGGTGTTGCCGGGCGCGATGTAGCTCTCGATCCGATCCCCGTCGATCATCTCGTGCGGAAACTCCCCCACCAGGTGCCCGCAGTGCGGGCCGCCGAACTGCCAGCCGGCGGCCTCCGCGAGCCCGACCACATGCGCGTAGAGCTGCGCCCCCGTGATCCGGGGTTCGGCCTCGTAGTGCGCCCGGCCCGCCCTCCAGATCGGTAGCAGGTCGGCCTGCAGCCGGTGCTTGACCGGGTCGTCGCCGAGGACGAAGGTCCGCCCGAAGTCCGCCTCCCACTCGGCGAAGATCGGCCCGAAGTCGAGGAAGACGATGTCGTCGGCCTCGATGGTCCGGTCCGGCGGGTTCTCCCGATAGGGCTGCAGCGTGTTCGGCCCGGAGCGCACGATCCGCTTGTGCCAGTGCCGACGGGTACCGAACAGCTCCGCGCCGAGATCCCGGACCCGGTTGCTGACCCGCGACTCCCGCTCCCCCGCAGCGATCAGGCCACGGCGGGTGACCTCGGCGAACAGCGCTTCGGCCTTCTCCTCGGCCAGCACCAGCTGCTCGGCCCGCGCTCGCTCGTCGACCGTGATGGGCACCGCAGGAGAAGACTCCGTTCTGAACTCGGACACGGCGAACTCCTCCCGGTGGCTACCGACCACCACCATCATGCATCGTCGATCTCGTCGGCCACCCCCGGTTGCGCGCCGCCACCGCTCGCCGGAGGCTGGACCGTGAACGCCGTGGACCACTGAACACGGCAGACCACCGAACACGGCAGGAGACCTCACAGGTGAGCGCAGTTCCGAACGTCGAGCTCCGCGACGGCAACACGATCCCGCAGCTGGGTTTCGGCGTCTTCCAGATCAAGCCGGCCGACACCGAGAAGGCCGTGATGATCGCCCTCGAGACCGGCTACCGGCACATCGACACCGCCGAGATGTACGGCAACGAGGCGGAGGTCGGCGCGGCCATCCGAGCTTCCGGCATCCCCCGCGACCAGATCTTCGTGACCAGCAAGCTGAACAACGGCTTCCACCGCCCCGACGACGCCCGCCGCGCCTTCGACGGCACGCTGACCGCGCTCGGGATCGACCGGATCGACCTGTTCTTGATCCACTGGCCGCTGCCGACCCAGTACGACGGCGACTACGTCAGCACCTGGACGACCATGGAGGAGTTCGCCGCCGACGGGCGGGCCCGCTCCATCGGCGTCTCCAACTTCCAGGTGTCGCACCTGCAGCGGCTGGCCACGGAGACGGCGACGGTGCCGGCGGTCAACCAGATCGAGGTGCACCCGTACCTGACCAACGAAACGGTGCGCGGCTACTGCGCCGAGAACCGGATCGCGATCGAGGCGTGGTCACCCATCGCCCAGGGCGGTGTGCTGCGGGATCCCGCCATCACGGCGGTCGCGGACCGTTTGGAGCGGACGGCGGCGCAGGTCGTGCTGCGCTGGCATCTGCAGCGCGGCGACATCGTGTTCCCCAAGTCGGTGACCCCGGCGCGGGTGCAGGAGAACTTCGAGCTCTTCGACTTCGAGCTCACCGACGCCGACATGGCCGCCGTCGGCGGGCTGGACCGCGGCGAGGACGGGCGCACCGGACCGAACCCCGACGTGTTCGACTACATCCCGAGCTGACGGCCGCCGCCCCGGCCGGGAAGTCAGCGCGACAGCAGGTGGTACCAGCGCCTGCGCACGATGGCGTGCAACTCGTCGGAGCTGAGATGCACCTCGGCGTCGAGCGCCTCCAGCTCGGAGGGGTCGGCGCTCGGGTCGGGGCTGGGGTAGGTGCGCAGCTTCAGCCACGACTCGGCCCACAGCAGGTCGAGCGCGGCCTCCCAGTGCAGCTGGATGACCGATGTCGTGAGCCGGGCCCGGTCGCCGGCGCGGAGCATCGCCTCGTGCAGTACGGGCAGCAGCCGCTTCTCGATGTCGGCGGCCCGGCGGCGGTCCCGGTCGCGCAGAGCAGCCGCGGCGTCGGTGACCTCGGCCAGTATCTGCTTGTACCGGCGCGCGGCCGAGAGCTCGTCGTCCGTCACAGGTCGTCCAGGGTCGGCACGATGATCACCTCGGGCTGGGAGTGCTGTGCACGGTCGAAGAACAGGCCGCGGCCCGGCCGCGGCGCCCAGCTGACCACCATTCCGGGGACCAGCGGCCCGAGCTCCGCGCCGTGCACGTCGAGCGCCACCCATGCCCCCAGGTCGTCGACGGAGGCGCCCATGGTCAGCAGGGCGCGCAGCCGCTGGATGCTGCGCCACCAGCCGATCAGGTGCACCCCGGTCTCCGGGCCCGAGCGCAGCACCTTGCGCAGTGCCTCCACGCCCGCCCGGTCCAGCACGGTGTCGGCCGCGTCGGCGGCGAACAGCACCACCAGAACCGGCTGACCGGGCTCCCCGCCGAGACGCTTGTCGATGTCCCCGGCCAGCGTCACGAGGCGCTGCTGGAACCCCCTCAGGTCCACCGTCTCGACGCTGTACCGCTCGTCGCGGAACTCCTTCTGCACCCATGCGGCCGGTCCGCCGGCTTCGGTGACGAGCGGGGCGAGCACGATCCGCACCTTCTGATCGGCGGGGAACTCGCCGGCCAGCGAACCGGCGGCCGCCGCGAGCACTTGGACAGCGTCCTTGCCGATCGACGCGAGCACCCCGATGTTGCGGCCCGGCGTGGCGGACAGCCGCACCACCGCGGCGCGCCCCGTGACGTCGATGCACTGGCCGAGCACGGCCCGCGGCAGCTCGTCGTCGCTCGACAGGGCCCTGACCTTCCTGACGAGCTCGCTGATCCGCGGAGAGCGGCTGCCGTCGAACAGCTGCGGCTGCTCGTCGACGGTCTGCGGATACTGCTCGTACAGCTTCCGCTGCACGCCGTCGATCAGTCCCTTGGTCGACGCGTTCGGCACCCGCACGATCTCGTTGCCGTGTTTGGTTCCGGACTCGTGATTGATCACCGCGTGCCAGTGCGGCAGCCCGACGGCGGCATCGTTGGTGTCCACCAGCACCCGGCGGGCCCGCGGCAGCGCGATCCGCAGCACGAACTGCTCGAAGACCGCCGGGCGCCCCCAGAACACCTGGATGCTCGAGGTGTCCTGGCTGGCCAGCACCAGATGGATGCCCTGTGATCGCCCGCGGCGGGCCACGTCCTCGAGAAGGATGGCGGCGGCCTTGGTCACCGCGTCGTTCTCGGCGAACAGGTACTGGAACTCGTCGATCACCGCAACGATGCGCGGCCAGTGTCCCGGCACCTCGACGCCGTGCTCCCGCTCGTACTCGCGCAGCTCCTCGAGCTTGCTCGCGCCCACGGCCTTGGCCGCCGCGGCCCGGCGGCGCATCTCGTCGGAGAGGAACTGCAGCAGGGCCAGCCCGAACTCGCGGTCTGTGTTGATGTTGACACCGATCAGGCGCGCGTGCGGCAGCCAGGTCTTCCGGCCCGGTCCCGGCGCGAACTGCGCGAAGGACACGCCCTCCTTGAAGTCGAGCAGGTAGAACGCGACCTCGTCCGGGGTGTAGCGGGTGGCCAGTGAGCTGATCATGGTGAGCAGCAGGTTGGTCTTGCCCGAGCCGCTCGGCCCGCCGATGAGCGCGTGCGGGGAGGTGTCACCCAGCCGGATCGACACCTGCTTCCCCTCGGCGAAGGCGACCGGCGCCACGAGGCCGTCCAACGACGACGCCCCGCCCCACTCGTCGGGAAGCAGGTCGTCGAACGTGGCGATCCGGCTGCGCCACTCGTCGTATTCCATGGCGATCGTGTGGCACGCGTCGGTGACCTGCTTCAGCTCCCGGGGCGGCTCCGGGACGACCTGCACGTACGCCCCCGTCATCGAGGTGTGTGCGCGGCCGTCGTCGCCCACCTGCACGGTTTCCACGGCCGCGTTCACCGTGACCGGTACGTCGAGCAACACCAGCTGGATGCCGCAGGCGAGCCCACCGCGGGCCACCCGCTGCAGCTGGCGGTGGTCCTCCTCGCGCAACGCCGAACGGTTGCCGATCAGCACCGCGACCACCCACGGCTCGCTGCGCCTCCCGGCACTGGCGGCGGCCAGTGCCCGCAGGCTCGGCTGACCGTCGACCAGCACCCGGGTGTGCACGCGGCGGATCCGGTTCGACAGCTCCTCGAGCAGCTGGGGCAGCCGGGTGGGGTCGTGCACCGTGAGGAGCCCGGCGCTGGTCAGCGGGTAGAGGCCGGGCAGTGTGCCGGTGAAGCTGCCGACGTCCCACACGTGCAGCTGCACGAGGCCGGGCCGGAAGTAGCTCACCACCCGCAGCAACAGGTTCTGCACGAGCGCCTCCGCCGTCTCGCGCCCGTCCGGGGTGGAGCCGATCTGCAGATGCGACTCGTCCAGCAGCGGGACCGCGACCGGGAAGCCGCCCGCGGGCCGGTCCCCGATCCAGCCCTGGCCGATGTACCACAGCGAGGGCACCGGGCCGACGGACGTGACCGTGCCGAAGGTGCCGATCGCCTTGGCGACGGGCGACCCGGCGACCTGGGGCGCCGCCTCGTCCAGCAGGTCGTCCAACCGCTGCGGCCCGTCCGCCAGCCAGGGGGTGAACGCCGCCTGCCGGTCGGCCTCGATCCGACCGACCGTTTCGACGAGCCGCGGATTGTCCAGCATCCGGCGCAGGCCGGGATCGGCACGCGCCGCATCCAGACCGACCTCGCGCAGCCACATCTCGGCGATGGCTTCCGCATGTTCGCGCACCGCGGCAGCCCGCAGCCCCTCAGCGGCACCCAGAGCCCGGGCGACGGCGTCGTACAGCCGGGCGAACGCCTGCGAGATGCGCTGCCTGCGGCCGGATCCGCGCGCCATGCCGCCTACAACCGGGCTTCGATGTCGGTGACGGCCAGGCTGCTGCCTTCGATCAGGCCGAGGCCGCGCCGCAGCTCGTCGACCGCCCGGCGCAACTCCACCGGGACGAGGGACTCGGGGTGCTGCTCGCTCAGCTGGGCGAGCACGGCGACCGCATCGTCGATCAGGTGGCCGGCCGTGGCGGCATACCGGCCGGCGGAGCCGAGGTGCTCGACCACCTGGGCGAGCCCCGCGCGCACGTCATCGACCGAGCCCGTCACAACCGGTTGGCGACGCCCTCTGACGCCTGGATCGCGGCCTGCACCGACTGCTGGACCTCGGTCACGCTGCTGACCGCCTGGGCCAGCAGGCTGTTCGCCTCGGACACATCGGCCTGCCCGCTGCCCTCGGTGACGCTCAGCAGCTCGCCCTGGGCTTGCTCCAGCGAGGACTGGGCCTGCTGCAGCGCCCCGAGGCTCTCCGATGCCTTCTCGTTGGCCGATGCGATACCCGCCCGAACCTCTTCGATGCTTGCCATTGCGAACTCTCCTGGTCGTGCAGTGTTCGTGCACGAGCAAACCTAGCGTTCACCGCCGAGTGAGTGATCGCCACTCTTGCTGTACACGCCGAGGGTTGACCAACTCGTTGCGTGACGAAACCTGGCCCGGTCGATCACGATAGGTCAGATCATGGCGACCAGCATCACGGCCATCCCGACCGTGATGACCACATGGGCGAGCGCCGGGATACGCGGCGAACACAGCATGGACGTCGGCGCCGGTGCCGCGAGCACGATCGTACCGGTTCCGACCGCTTCGGCGGTCGCCGCCTGCTGCGGAGCGCAGTCGCTCGACGCGTACCGCACGGCGTGCAAACGATCGACACAGCGCAGCGTGTGCAGGACGAAGTAGGCGGCCAGCACGAGCGCGATCGCCGATGCGGCGCCGGCCACGTGGCCGGTCCCGCCGCCCGAGCCGTGCTCACCCTGCCCCAGCATGAACAGCATCGCGCCGCTGCCGATCGCGAAGTGCGCGGCTTCCCCACCGAGCGCGCGCAGCGACCGCCGGCGGAGCATCAGCGCTCCGAACCAGGCAGCGCAGGCCAGGAACACCGCAACCCACACCGGATCCGGCACGGGATTGCCCACCGGCGAGAACATTCCGGCCATCCCCAGCCCCATCGCGGCGTACGACGCCTCGACGACGACCTCCCTGCGGATCAGCGCGAGCCGCAGCAGATGCAGCACGCCGATCACCAGGCAGAGCACCGCGAGCACGCCGTGCAGCCAGATCATGCAGGTACCCCTCGCCGACTCGATGGCCCGCGATCACGATAGTCACGGTTCGATCGCGGCAGCCATACCGGACCGGGGTAGGCGGGCCCTCGACGAGCAGTTCGGCCGCCGCGGCAGTGGGCGAACCCGGGCCTTACAGCGGGGTCGGGTCCGCGGTCGGCACGGGCGCCGTGACGCACCGCCGGATGACGAGCGGGTGTCCGTCGGACGGTGGGGGTTGCGCGAGGCGGGCCGGCGTTCGAAGGTGGCATCTTTCCCCGCTTCAAGCAGTACGGAGGTCGGTATGGCTGGCGAGTCCCGGGTGGTACGCGCCGCGATTCTGCAGGCGAAGTGGACGGGCGACACCGGATCGATGATCGAGGTGCACGAGTCCTATGCGCGGGCCGCGGCCGAGCAGGGTGCGCAGGTGATGGGCTTCCAGGAAGTCTTCAACGCGCCCTACTTCTGCCAGGTGCAGGAGGCCGAGCACTACCGCTGGGCCGAACCGGTGCCCGACGGCCCCACGACGGTCCGGATGCAGGCGCTGGCTCGGGAGACCGGGATGGTGCTGGTGGTGCCGGTGTTCGAGGTCGAGTCCTCCGGCTTCTACTACAACACAGCGGCCGTGATCGACGCCGACGGCACCGTGCTGGGGAAGTACCGCAAGCACCACATCCCGCAGGTCAAGGGTTTCTGGGAGAAGTACTACTTCCGGCCCGGCAACCTGGGCTGGCCGGTGTTCGACACCGCGGTCGGCAAGGTCGGCGTGTACATCTGCTACGACCGGCACTTCCCCGAGGGCTGGCGGGCGCTCGGGCTGGCCGGCGCGGAGCTGGTGTTCAACCCGAGTGCGACGAGCCGCGGGCTGTCGTCGTACCTGTGGAAGCTGGAGCAGCCGGCCGCGGCGGTGGCCAACGAGTACTTCGTGGCCGCGATCAACCGGGTGGGTGTCGAGGAGTACGGGGACAACGACTTCTACGGCACGAGCTACTTCGTCGACCCGCGCGGGCAGTTCGTCGGCGAGCCCGCCTCGGGGTCCGACGAGGAGCTCGTGGTGCGCGACCTGGACCTCGCGATGATCGACGAGGTGCGACAGCAATGGGCGTTCTATCGGGATCGCCGGCCGGATGCCTATGGACCGTTGGTCGAGTCATGACCGTCCGACATTGATGACTGACACCCGACGACCTGCTCGCCCGCACCCGGGCCGTGCTGCCGTCGTGGCTGGCCGTCTACTACGCCGAGCCGATCGAGATCTCGCACGGCGAAGGCCGCTACGTGTGGGACGCCGACGGGAACCGCTACCTGGACTTCTTCGGCGGCATCCTGACCACGATGACCGCGCACGCGCTGCCCGAGGTGACCAAGGCCGTCGCCGAGCAGGCCGGGCGGATCATCCACAGCTCCACCCTGTACCTGAACCGCCCGATGGTGGAGCTGGCCGAACTGATCGCGTCGGTCTCGGGCCTTGGCGGGCCGACGTCCGGCCAAGGTCTTCCTGACCACCAGCGGCACCGAGGCCAACGATGCGGCGCTGCTGCTGGCGAGCTCGCTGCGCCGGTCCAACCAGATCCTCGCGCTGCGCAACAGCTACCACGGCCGCTCGTTCTCCACGATCGCGATCACCGGCAACCGGGCATGGTCGCCGACGTCGCTGTCGCCGTTCCAGACCTACTACGTGCACGGCGGCCAGCAGTACCGCTCGCCGTTCGCGGGCTTGGGCGACGGCGAGTACATCGCGGCGTGCGTGGCCGACCTGCGCGACGTGCTCGACCAGTCCGGCGGCGACATCGCCGCGTTCATCGCCGAGCCGATCCAGGGCGTCGGCGGCTTCACCTCCGGGCCGGACGGGCTGCTCGGCGCGTTCGCCGAGGTGCTGCGCGAGCACGGCATCCTGTGGATCTCCGACGAGGTGCAGAGCGGCTGGGGACGCACCGGCGAGCACTTCTGGGGCTGGCAGGCATCCGGCGCCACCCCGGACATCGTGACCTTCGCCAAGGGCGTCGGGAACGGACTGTCCATGGGCGGCGTGATCGCTCCCGCGTCCGATCATGGACTCCTTGCAGGCCAACTCGATCTCGACGTTCGGCGGCTCGCCGCTCACCTCGGCCGGCGCGCTGGCCAACCTGCGTTACCTGCTGGAGCACGACCTGCAGGCCAACGCCGCCCGGCACGGCCCGGCCTGCTCGACGGGTTGCGCGGCACCGGATCGCCCATCGTCGGCGACGTGCGGGGCAAGGGCCTGATGATCGGCGTCGAGCTCGTCCGACCGGACACCGGATCCCCCGGCGAGCCGGCGCCGGAGCTGGCCAACGCCGTGCTGGAGGCGTGCAAGCGCCGCGGCCTGCTCGTCGGCAAGGGCGGACTGCACGGCAACGTACTGCGCCTCTCCCCGCCGCTGAGCCTGACCGCGGCCGAGGCCGCCGAGGGCCTGCTCGCGCAGCACTCACCGGACACCGAGCGCCGGAGGTGCCCCGTGAGCACGACCGTCATCCGCAACGGGTTGGTGATCACCGCCGCCGACGAGACGGCGGCCGACGTCCTGATCGACGGGGAGCAGGTGGTGGCGCTGGCCTCCACCGGATCCGCCGTCGCGCAGGGGTGGAGCGGCGACACCGAGCTCGACGCCACCGGCAAGTACGTCATCCCGGGCGGGGTGGACGGGCACACCCACATGGAGATGCCGTTCGGCGGCACCGTCGCCGCGGACACCTTCGAGACCGGCACCCGGGCCGCCGCATGGGGTGGCACCACGACCGTGGTCGACTTCGCGATCCAGCCGGTCGGCGGCGCGCTGCGCGCCGGCCTGGACGCCTGGCACGCCAAGGCCGAGGGCGAGTGCGCCATCGACTACGGGTTCCACATGATCATGTCCGATGTGAACGAGGGCTCGCTGAAGGAGATGGAAGCTCTGGTCGGCGAGGGCGTGAGCAGCTTCAAGCTGTTCATGGCCTACCCCGGGGTGCTCTACAGCGACGACGGCCAGGTGCTGCGCGCGCTGCAGAAGGGCGCCGAGACCGGTGGGCTGATCCTGATGCACGCCGAGAACGGCATCGCCATCGACGTGCTGGTCGAGCAGGCGCTGGCCCGAGGCCAGACCGACCCGAGGTACCACGGGATCGTGCGGCACGCGCTGCTGGAGGCCGAGGCCACCCACCGGGCGATCAAGCTGGCCCAGGTGGCCGGCGCGCCGATCTACATCGTGCACCTGTCGGCGACCGAGGCGCTGGCCGAGGTGGCCAGGGCCCGCGACGAGGGCATGAACGCCTTTGCCGAGACCTGCCCGCAGTACCTGTTCCTGTCCTACGACGACCTGGCTCGGCCCGGCTTCGAGGGCGCCAAGTACGTCTGCTCGACGCCGCTGCGGCCGGCCGAGCACCAGGCGAACCTGTGGCGCGGGCTCCGCACCAACGACCTGCAGGTGGTGTCGACCGACCACTGCCCGTTCTGCTTCAAGGGGCAGAAGGAGATGGGCATGGGCGACTTCTCGAAGATCCCCAACGGGCTGCCGGGCGTGGAGCACCGGATGGACCTGCTGCACACCGGCGTGCTCGACGGGCACATCTCGCGGCAGCGCTGGGTCGAGATCGCCTGTGCCACCCCGGCCCGGATGTTCGGGCTCTACCCGCACAAGGGCACGATCGCGCCGGGTTCGGACGCGGACATCGTGCTCTACGACCCGGCCGCCACCCAGACGCTGTCCGCGGCGACGCACCACATGGCCGTCGACTACTCCTGCTACGAGGGCCGCGAGATCACCGGCAGGGTCGACACCGTGCTGTCGCGCGGGCGCGTGATCATCCGCGACGGCGCCTACCTCGGAAGCAAGGGCGACGGCCGGTTCCTGCGCCGCGACACCTGCCAGTACCTGCGATGAGCGAGCACGATGGACATCGGCCTGGTCCTGCAGTCCGACCCGCCGGCCACGGCGCTGATCGATCTCATGGTGCGCGCGGAGGAGCTGGGCTTCAGCCACGGCTGGACGTTCGACTCGCACGTGCTCTGGCAGGAGCCCTACGTCATCTATCCGCGCATCCTGGAGCGGACGTCGCGGATGATCATCGGCCCGATGGTGACCAACCCCGGCACCCGGGACTGGACGGTCATCGCGTCGCTGCACGCCACGCTCAACGACATGTTCGGCAACAGGACCATCTGTGGGATCGGTCGCGGCGACTCCGCGATGCGGGTACAGGGCCGCCCACCGACGACGCTGGCGCGGCTGGAGCAGTCGATCTACGTGATCCGCGAGCTCGCCGAGGGCCGTGCCGTGGATCTCGGCGGCACCCCGGTGCAGATCCCGTGGGTACCTTCCGGCGCTTCGCTGCCGGTGTGGATGGCCGGCTACGGCCCCAAGGCGCTGGATCTGGTCGGGCGGGTCGCCGACGGGTTCATCCTGCAACTGGCCGATCCGTACCTGGTGGAATGGACGGTGAAGACCGTGCGGGCCGCGGCCGAGGCGGCCGGCCGGGACCCGGCGGCGATCACGATCTGCGTTGCCGCACCGGCGTACCTGAGCGAGGATCTCGCGCACGCTCGCGACCAGTGCCGGTGGTTCGGCGGCATGGTCGGCAACCACGTCGCCGACCTCGTGACCCGCTACGGCGAAGCATCCGCCGCGGTGCCGCCGGAGCTGACCGGATATATCAAGGGCCGCGCGGGCTACGACTACTCCCACCACGGGCGCGCCGGGAACCCGACGACCGACTTCGTGCCCGACGAGGTCGTCGACCGGTTCTGCCTGCTCGGCCCACCGGCCGCGCAGCTCGACCGGCTGGCCGAGCTGAGAGAGCTCGGGGTGCACCAGTTCGCGATCTACGCCATGCACGACGCCAGGGAGGCGACCGTCGACGGTTACGGCGCGTCGGTGATTCCGCACCTCTGAGGAGGTGCCACCGCCGAGAGAGTCGGGTAGCGGTTCCCCGGTTGATGAACACGCTGTAGTCGCCGTTCCGCTCGCGGAGGGGCGGCCTAGGCCTGCGTTTGTCAGCGATTCCCTCGATCGGAGAGTGACAAACGGGGGTTGCGTCATCACATCTGGTGAAGAGTCGTTCGCTCCCCGTAACAACGTGTTCATTCCCCACGACGCCTGATCAACGGCGTCCCGGACGCACCGCTCCCATACCCAGGTGGCCACCACATGACGGCATCGTCGGTCCGAACCTCATGGCCCGGGCCACCGCGTCGGCACCGACGCGCCGAGCGGATGCGCTGGAACGGGATTCGGCTGCTGCTGGGGCTGATCGTCGTCGCCGTCGGATGCGTCGCTGCCATCAGCTTCATCCAGGCCGTGGCCTTTCCCGGCCGACCGGCCGGTGCCCGTCCGGTCGACATCACCTCGCTGCTGCCCAACGCCGGTGCGTCGGTGCCGACCACCGCCGAGCCGACGGCACAGATCGCGAACTCCGGGGCTGTCGTGCAGGACTCGAGCCCCCGGACGGCGGGCGCCGCGGCACCCGGCCGGCGGGTGACCGCCGGCTACCCCCAGACCACGCGAACACCGGCTCGGCCGAGCCCGTCGACCACCGCTGCCCGTACCTCCGCGCCCCGGCCGGCGTCCTCCGATGATCCGCACGCCAGCAACTCGGCCTCGACCGACGGGGATGAATCGGACGCGGGACGATCCGACGACGACTCCGGCGACCGGTCCGAGACCCACACCACCACGAAGCACCCCGACCCGGATCGGGGCCACACAACCGGGCCGGCGACGCGACCCGGCCGGGCCGGGTCGCTACCGGGGCTCGAGTGCTCCGTGCGACGGCCGACCGACCAGACCCGGCGCCGGGATTCCGATCGGGGCGACCGCGACCACAGCGACTGCCGTTAGCTCCGGCCCTCAGACGGTGCGGATCGTGGCCATCATCGCCATGTCCTCGTGTTCGAGGTTGTGGCAGTGCAGGACGAACCTGCCGGCATGGTCGGTGAACCGGACCGCCACGTCCACGATCTCAGCAGGCCGCAGGTCCACCGTGTCCTTCCAGCCGCCGTCGAAGGGGCCGGGTCCGCCGCTGCCCCGCCGCAGCACCTGGAACGGGTCGAGGTGCACATGCACCGGATGGTGCACATCGGTGACGAAGCGCCAGACCTCCGTGCTGCCGAGCGGGACGTCGGCGAGCGATCCGGTCGGGTCGAAGGACCGTCCGTTGATGGTCCAGCCGGCGTGCCCCCCGACCGCACCCCTGCGGAACTGGAACGTCCGCACCGGGGCGCCCGGCGGCGGCACCAGCGGCTCCACATCGGACAGCCGCTCGGGGATCCTGGTCTCGTCGCGCGCGGCGCGCACCACGCGGAAGCGCAGCACGTCACCGACCCGTCCGGTGCCCAGCGCGTTGCGCATCGTCACCTCGGTGCCGATCGGCAGCACCGAGAAGTCGACGACGACGTCGAACCGCTCGCCCGGGGCGATGTCGATCGCCTGGTGCGTCACCGGGGCGGCGAGCAACCCGGCGTCGGAACCGATCTGGTGCAGCGGCAGGTCCGGCGCCCCGGGCACCCCGAGCACCAGCCGGAACCGGCGGGCGTTGGCCGTGTTGAGCAGCCGCAGCCGGTAGCGGGCCGCGTCCACCTCGTGCACCGGCCACGGCGCCCCGTTGACCAGCACCACGTCGCCGAGCACCCCTTCCATCCAGTCGTCCCGTACCCCTGGAACCGTTCGCATCCCGAGGTCGAGACCCGGATACGCGAACGAGCCGTCGGCCGCGAACGCGCGATCGCAGATCAGCAACGGCAGCTCGCGGTCACCGCGGGGCAGCGGCAGCGCGTCCTCCACGTCGTCGCGCACCAGGTGCAAGCCGGACAGCCCGCGGTAGATCGCCGGCCCCGTGAAGTCCATCCGATGGTCGTGGTACCAGAGCGTGGCGGCCCGCTGATCGCACGGATAGCGGTACTCCCGCTCCCCCGCGGACCGGGCACCGACCATCCCGTGGTGGCCGTTCCAGTCCTGGGTGTCGGCGGTGGGCAGCAGCAGATCCAGCGGCCAGCCGTCGTGTTCGGCCGGGGTGTGGCCGCCGTGCAGGTGCACCACGGTCGGAACCGGCAGCTCGTTGCGGTGCCGAACCACGATCGGGCGGCCACGACGGGTCTCGAAGGTGGGGCCGGGGAAGATCCCGTCGTAGCCGAGAACCGGGGTGCGCAGGCCGGGCAGGATCTCCGCCTGCCCGACGCGCTGTGTCACCGCGTAGAGCTCGGCACCGCTGGCATCGACCCCGATCGGGCGCGCGAGCGGCGGCACCGGTAGCGGCACCCGGAAGGGCTCGGGCAGCGGTACGGCGCTGACCAGTTGCTCACCGGTCGAGCCGGTGCCGGTACCGAGACCGCAACCGGACAGGGCCGCACCGGCGGCCGCGCAGCCGAGCAGGCCGAGGAAGCCGCGGCGGGTCAGGCTCATCGGGAGCTCCGCGCCCGGGCGGCGGACGGGCTACAGGCCCAGGCGGCGAGCAGCACCGAGGCGACGACGATGCCCACCCCGAGCGGAATGTGGATCGCCAACGCACGCTCGTAGCCCTGGCCGATCTGGAGCCCGTCGGCCAGGAACAGCAGCACCGCCGCCGGCAGCACCCGGATCGGTCCGCGGCCGGCCAGCACGTACCCCAGCGCCGCGGCGACCACCAGCAGCGCGACGGCGGCCAGCGTGGACCCGATCGTCGCGTGCCAGCCGATCGCGTCCACGTCTCCGACGAGGAACAGGCCGGCCGAGACCGGCTGGGCCAACACCACCACCAGGTGGGTCACCAGCGCCGCCCTGAGCAGCCGGAGCGTCACCCGCGGAGCCCTGACGGGCGCGGAAACAACGGTGTCCATGACGGACGACGCTAGGAACGGCCCGACACCGCCGCGTCAGGGATGGCCCTGAGGGAAGCCTGATAAGTCGGGCTGATCGGCGGGCTCGGCGGGCCAGCACGGCCGAGGCGACGATCACCAGGAAGCCCGCTGCCGACAGTGTCGCGCCGACCACGCCCGTGGCGCGGTAGCCGAAGCCTGTGGCGATCACCAACCCACCCAGCCAGGCGCCCAGGGCGTTGGCGAGCAGCGGAGCCCGACCGCCTACGGCACTCATGTTCCGCCGTAGGCGAGACCCAGCCGGGTGTGCGGCGGCTACCGGCGGTCAGAGGTCATTCGAGGCGAGCCACTCCTTCGCGACCGACTCCACGTTGGGCTTGTCCGGCGAGTTCATCTGTCGGTTCAGGTCGATCAGGCCGTCGGTGGTCAGCTTCGCCGAGACCGCGTTGAGCGCGGCGGCGACCGGAGGAGTCGCCTTGGCCTTGTTGATCAGCGGCACGACGTTCTGCGCGGCGAAGTTGTTCTTCGGGTCCTCGAGGACGACGAAGCCCTCGTCCTCGATCGTCGGGTCGGTGGTGAACAGGTCGGCCGCTCCGATGGTGCCGTCCTTGAGCGCGGCGACGGTGAGCGGACCGCCGGTGTCCAGCGCCTTGAACTCCTTGAACGTGCAGCCGTAGGTCTCGGTGATGCCGGGCAGGCCGTCGGGGCGCGTCTGGAACTCCGACGGGCCGCCGAAGACCAGCTGCCCGCAGGCCGGGCCGTACACGTCCAGCGAGGTGCCGTACTGCTGCGCGGTGGCCGCGGTGACCACCACTGCGTCCTTGTCCTCCGCCGCTGACTTCTCCAGCACGGTGAGCGACGGCGGCACCTTGCCCTGCAGCGCGGTGTAGACCGCACCGGCCTCGGTGTCCGCGGCCGACTTGTCGATGAACTGCAGCAGCACACCGGTGTAGTCGGGAACGAGGTCGATCGAGCCGTCGGTCAGGCCGGGGAAGTACACCTCGCGGCTGCCGATGCCGAACTTCCGCTCGACCTTCGACCCCGCCTTCTCCAGCGCCTGCGAGTAGATCTCGGCGAGCAGCCGGTTCTCCGGGAAGTCGGCGGAGCCGACCCGGATCGTGTCCGACGCGGCGGCGCCGGAGCCGCCGGCGGCGAGCGGGTCGCTGCCGCCGCCGCAGGCGGCCAGCAGCAGCAGGAGGCCGGCGGCGCCGCCGGCGATAAGGGTGCGGGTGCGCTTCATCGTGGTGCTCCAGCGAGTTCGGGGGTGGTGGATGCCGAGGACCCTCCGTCAGGTTCGACGCGGGCGACCTCGGCAGTGGGGGAACGTCGCGCGCCGCCACCGGCGCGCAGTCCCGGCGAGACGACCTGGCGCTGCACCAGCGCCAGCACCGCCTCGACGAGCAGGGCGAGCACAGCCACCAGCACGGCGCCGGCAGCCATCTGTGGATAGTCCCGGGTGCGCAGACCGTCGATGAGGAAACGGCCGAGGCCCCCGAAGCTGACGTAGGCCGCCACCGCCGCGGTGGCGATCACCTGCAGAGACGCCGCGCGCAACCCGCCGAGGATCAGCGGGAGCGCGTTGGGCAACTCGACCTTGAACAGCACTTGCGACTCGCGCATGCCCACCCCGCGCGCGGCGTCGACCACCGATCGGTCGACGTTGCGCACCCCGGAGTAGGTGCCGGCCAGCAGCGGCGGGATGCCGAGCACGGCGAGCGCGATGGTGACCGGGACCAGCCCGATGCCCATGGCCAGCACGAGCAGCGTGAGCAGGCCGAGCTCGGGCAGCGACCGCAGCCCGTTGGCCAGCCCGACGATCACGAAACCGCCCCGCCCGGTGTGCCCGACCATGGCGCCGATCGGCAGCGCGATCAGCAGCGCGACGAGCAGCGCGAGCGCGCTGAAGTAGAGGTGCTCGACCAACCGCACCGGTATCCCGCCTGCGCCGGACCAGTGCGTCGGGTCGGTGAGCCACGAGACGACCGAAGAGATCAGGTTCATCGGCCGGCCCTCGCTCCCGCGCGCCGGGCTCCCGGATCGCTGCGCTCCCACGGTGTGACCAGCCGGCCGATCCCCAGCAGCGTCGCGTCGGCGAGCAGCGCCAGCACCACGGTGAGCACGATGCCGGTGAGGATCTCGGTGGGGAAGTTGCGCTGGTAGCCGTCGGTGAACAGCTCACCGAGACCGCCGACCCCGATCAGCGCGCCCACGCTGACCAGGCTGATGTTCGACACCGTTGCGACCCGCAACCCGGCGATCAGCACCGGAACCGACAGCGGAAGCTCCACCTCGACGAAGCGGCGCGCCGGCCGGAAACCCATCGCGGTGGCCGCGGCCACCACCATCCGCGGCACCGCCGCCAGCGCATCCGCGATGGAGCGGACCAGCAGCGCCACCGTGTAGACGGTGAGCGCGACCACCACGTTCAGCGGATCGAGGATCTGGGTGCCCAGCAACCCGGGCAGCACGATGAACAGGGCGAGCGACGGAATCGTGTAGAGCACGCCCGCGCTCGGGATGAGCACCGCCCTGGCCGCGGCGTTGCGGTTGGCCAACCACCCCAGCGGAACCGCGAGTACGAGCCCGACCAGCACCGGGATCAGCGACAGCAACAGGTGCTCGCCCAGCAGCCCCAGGATGAGGTCACTGTTGCGTGGGATCCAGTCCCAGACCACGGCCGTGCCCCTCAGGCCGCAGCCGGGTCGTCGTTGTCGCGGCGCGCGTCGTCGAGAACGCGCAGGACGTCGTCCGCGCTCACCGCGCCGGCCACCCGCCCGTCGGCGTCGACGGCCACACCCATCCCGGACGGGGACGACAACGCGGCGTCCAAGGCGCTCCGCAACGAGCCGGAGCTCAGGTCGTAGAGCGATCCTCCCGGCACGAGGTGCTCGGGGCCGACCACGGCGCCGTTGTGCTGCTCGGCGTCGACGTCGGGCGGGTTGAACCAGCCAAGCGGCCGTCGCTCGCCGTCCACGACCAGCACCCAGGCGCCGGCCGCCGGCACCGGCTCGCCCATCTCCACGGTGGACAGCTCGCCGAGCCGGATGGCGTCGGAGGTCAGGAAGCCCAGCCCGCGGTAGCCGCGGTCGCGACCGACGAAGTTGTCGACGAAGTCGTCGATCGGCCGGGCCAACAGCTCGCCGGGCTCGGCGTACTGGGCCAGCTTGCCGCCGACCCGCAGCACGGCGACCTTGTCGCCCAGCTTGACCGCCTCGTCGATGTCGTGTGTGACGAACACGATGGTCTTGCCGAGCTCGGACTGCAGCCGCAGCAGCTCGTCCTGCAGGCTCTCCCGCACCACCGGGTCGACGGCGCTGAACGGCTCGTCCATCAGCAGGATCGGCGGGTCGGCCGCGAGGGCCCTGGCCACCCCGACCCGCTGCTGCTGGCCGCCGGACAGCTGTGTGGGGTAGCGCTGTCCCATGTCGGAAGCCAGCCCGACGATCTCCATCAGCTCGGCGGCCCGCTGCCGGGCCTTGGCCTTGCCCCAACCCAGCAGCAGCGGCACCGTGGCGATGTTGTCCAGGATGGTGCGGTGCGGGAACAGCCCGGCCTGCTGGATCACGTAGCCGATGCCCCGGCGCAGATCGGCGGCGTCGACGGACATGATGTCCTTGCCGTTCACCGTGATCGTGCCGTCAGTGGGCTCGATCATGCGGTTGACCATGCGCAGCGACGTCGTCTTGCCGCAGCCGGACGGGCCGACGAAGACCGTGATCTTTCCGTCCTCCACCGTGAGGTCGAGGTTGTCGACCGCCACCGTGCCGTCGGGAAAGCGCTTGGTCACGCCCCGGAACTCGATCATCCGAGGGTCCTCCCCATCGCTGATGTCCAGCGCGTCGCCGACGACCACTCGCCGGTCGTCGCAGTGGATCCCGAGGCTAGCCTCAACCACCGACAAGGGCGAACGCGCCGTGACCGGTCAGAGACCTGGCGACGTGTCCGACGGGGTGGCCATCCGGTCTCCGGCGAGCAGGTTGCGCAGCTCGGTTGCCGGCAGCCCCTTGGCGAACAGCCAGCCCTGGTAGGCGTCCACCCCGATGGCGCGCAGCTTGTGGAACTGCTCGGCCGTCTCGACACCTTCGGCCACCGTGGTGCGCCCCATCGCCCTCGCCATGTCCACGACCGCCCTGGCGACCGCGAAGTCGACCGGGTCGTCGGCGACGTCGGTGACGAACGTGCGGTCGACCTTGACGGTCTGCGCCGGCAGTTCCTTGAGCCTGCCGAGCGAGGAGTACCCGGTCCCGAAGTCGTCGACGGCGAACCGGATACCGCGCTCGACCAGCTGGTCCATCGCGGCCCTCGCGTGCGGCGGGAGCGCGACGAGGCTGGTCTCCACCAGCTCCAGCACCAGCCGGGCGGGAGGCAGGCCGCTGTCGTCGACGATGGCGTTGACCACCGGCAGGAAGTCGATGTCGGCTGGCAGGAGCCCGGCCAGGTTCACCGCGACCGACGGCCGCCTGCCCTGGTGCTCCGGCCAGGTGGACGCCTCCTGGGTGGCGGTCCGCAGCACCCACAGGTCCAGCTCGCGCAACAACCCGCTGCGCGAAGCCACCGGCAGGAAGTCCGACGGCGGGATCAGCCCGCGCACCGGGTGCGGCCAGCGCACCAGCGCCTCCGCCGAGAGGATCGTGCCGTCCGGGGCCACCACCGGCTGGTAGTCGAGCACCAGGGCGCCGGTCGCGATGGCGGACCGCAGCTCCGCCTCCAGCTCCAGCGCGTGCAGTGCCGAGTTGACGATCCTGTCGGTCGCCATGCCGATGCCGCCCCGACGCTCCCGCCGCTTCGCGTCGTGCATCGCCGCCTCGGCGAACCTCAGCAGGTCGGCCGCGCGGACCTCGCCGCGCGGGGTGGCCAGCCCGACCGATGCGGTCAGCTGCACCGGCCGCCCACCCACGGTGATGGTGGTGCGCAACAGATCGGCGACCGTGCGGGCGAGCAGATCGGGCCCGCCCACCTCGGCGTGGTCGGAGCAGATGACCACGAACTCGTCTCCGGAGAGCCGGGCCGCCGTGCACCCCACGGGGAGCTCCCGTTGCAGCCGACCGGCCAGCATCACCAGCAGCTCGTCGCCCGCTTCGTGCCCCAACGAGGAGTTGACCCGCTGGAAGTCGTCGATGTCGCCGCAGACCACCGCCACCCGGTTCCGCTCCGGCCCGGCGAGCAGCCGGTCCACCAGCTCGACGGTGGCCACCCGGTTGGGCAGCCGGGTCAGCTCGTCCACGCTGCCGACGCTGCGGAGCAGCTCGGCGGCCCGCCGGCGCTCCGAGACGTCGGTACAGACGACCAGCCAGAACCGGCCGCCCTCCTCGAGCCGGGTCGCGGACACGGCCACCTCGCACCAGACGGCTGTGCCGTCGCGGCGCTGCAGCGCCACGTCGTTCACCCGATAGCTGTGCCGGGCGCCGGTCGGCACCTCACGCAGCCAGTCCGGGAGCATCGCCGGCGCGTCGTCGATCGGCCCCAGCGCGTCCGGGTAGGGGATGTCCGAATCGGCGCACAGGCTCGCCATCGAGACGCCGCGCAGGCCTTCCAGCGGGAGGTCGAGCAGCGTGCACAGACCCGCGTTCGCGTCGACCACCCGCCCGATCGGGTCAAGGAGAAGCACCCCACCCGGGATGATCGCCATCAGGTCGGCGAAGCGCTGCCCGGACTGGCCGAGGCGGCGTTCCGACACCCGGTCCGGGCTCAGGTCACGCACCATGCCGACGATCCGCAGCGCGGTGCCGTCGGCCGCGAGCTCCACCTCCGCACGGCAGCTGAGCTTGCCCTCGCCTGGCAGCTGCACCTGGACGTGGTGGTGCAGCGGACCGTCGCCGAAACGCAGCCCCTGGCAGAGCATCGCCACCTGGTCCCGCTCCACCGCACGCGAGTCCGCGGGCTCCGGATCGATGCCGATGGAGCGGTACAGCTCGTCGAGGTTGTCGCTGCGGTGCAGGCGGCCGGTGGCCAGCTCGTAGCTCCACCGCCCGACGCGCAGCAGCCGCTCCAGCTCGGCGGTCCAGCGCGAGTCCGCGGTGCTGTTCTCGAGCGGCGTCGGGTCACCCGCCACGCCCATCTCCACCACGAGCACCGCCGACTGCCCGGTGGCCGGCAGCTCCCAGCGGACGACCCGGACCCGTACGCGGCTGCCGTCGGCGCGCAAGAGCCGGGCGTCGTCGTCCGGGCCGAGCAGGAGCTGCGAGAGCTGCACGCCGGAGAGGGCGTCGAGCTCGGCGCCGAAGGGGTCGCCGGTGTCCCGTCCCGCCAGTCTGAGCAGCGCGGGATTGGCCTGCACGATCCGCCCCGACCGGTCGACGACCATGGCGGGAGCCGCCGGCATGCCGACCTGGTCCGAAGAGACCTGCTCCGAATCGACGAGGGGAGTCATCCGGCGGCCGATCGTGCGAGGCGGCGTCTCCGGACGATGCGTGGAAACGCTGTCCGTCCCGTCACCGGTCGGCGGCGCGCCGACGGCCGGCAACGGCAGACCGAGGGGATCGGTCGGCGGCTCGGAATCATGGCAGTCGTCTCCCTGATCGTCCCGATCCCCACCACCTACCCGATCGAGCGGCACCCTGTCACTGTCCGTGTCGGTCGAGTTACTCTGAACGTCCGGGTAATACCAGTTCCCGCCTCTCGACTCGTCGCCGGGGTGGCCCACATCGCTGCGGTCGATGCCGGTGTCGCCGGCATGGGGAGCGCCGTCCGTGGCGGGTTCGACACGGGGCCGGGTTCGGGCACCGGCGGCGATCCCGAGCCAGGTCCTGGCCGGCTCCACGACACCGGACGGATCGGCTTTCACGTGCTTCAGCCGCACGGTGAGCTGGTCCACCTCTGCGCAGTGCACCCCGTTGAGCACGAGTTGGCGCGATCGGCGCCCACCGGAGCCGCCCACCGCCATCGGCGGGCCGAGGTCGGCGTCACGATCACCGGACAGCCCGCCGGCGAGACGGTGTCGCAGCTCTGTCACGTTCGTCTCCCCGGCCCAGTCGTCGTGCGTCGATCGGCACAACGACGCCGACCCGAACGAGATCCGCCCGATCGGCCTACACCAACCCGTGTGGGGGAAGCGGCGCCTCAGGCACGGTCCGTGACCGGTCCAGCCGGTCGGGATGAACCCGCAGGCCGGGAGCCGGAAAGGGCTACCGTGCGTCAGCCGGGCATGTCGCGGCCGCCGCCACGGCGCTCGACACAGCGGGCGCGACACGCGGATCGAACGGGCTGGGCACGATCCGATCGGGAGCCAGGTCGTCCCGGGCCACGTCGAAGATCGCCTCCGCGGCCGCCAACTTCATCGACTCGGTGATCCGTCGCGCCCCGGAGTCCAGCGCCCCCCGGAAGACGCCGGGGAAGGCCAGCACGTTGTTGATCTGGTTGGGGAAGTCGCTGCGCCCGGTGGCGACGATCGCGGCGTAGCGACCGGCGATGTCCGGATGCACCTCCGGATCGGGGTTCGACAGCGCGAACACCATCCCGTCGGGGGCCATCCCGCTCAGCACCTCCGGGGGCAGCTGCGCCCCGGACAGGCCGACGAACACGTCCGCACCGTCGAGTGCTGCGGTCAGCCCGCCGGCCACCCGGCGCGGGTTGGTGATCGCCGCCAGTGCCGCCTTCTCCCCCGTCACCCCGGACCGGCCGGGCACCAGCACACCTCGCGAATCGAGCACCACCACGTCGGTGGCCCCCGCGGCCAGCAGGATGCGGGCGCACGCGATGCCCGCCGCCCCTGCTCCGGAGATCACGATCCGCAACCCGGCCAGCGAGCGGCCCTGCACCGTGCACGCCCCGCGCAGAGCGGCGAGCAGCACGATGGCCGTGCCGTGCTGGTCGTCGTGCATCACCGGGCAGTCGAGCGCCTCGATGAGCCTGCGCTCCAGCTCGAAGCACCGAGGCGCGGAGACGTCCTCCAGATTGACCGCGCCGAAGCTCGGGCGCAGCGCCACCATCGTCCGCACGATCTCGTCGACGTCGGTGGTGTCGAGCACGATGGGGATGGAGTTCAGCCCACCGAACGCCTTGAACAGCGCCGACTTGCCCTCCATCACCGGCAGTGCGGCCCGCGGCCCGATGTCGCCGAGCCCGAGCACCGCGGTGCCGTCGCTGACCACCACGACGAGCCGGCTCGCCCACGTGTAGCGCTGCGCCGCGGCGACATCGTCGGCGATCGCGCGGCTCACCTGCGCGACCCCGGGGGTGTAGGAGACGGCCAGATCGTGGGCATCGGCGAGCGGCGCGCTGATGCCGGTGGAGAGCTTGCCGCCGACGTGCGCGGCGAAGATCTCCTCGCTCGTCGGGGCGGGCCGGGTGCGCTCGGGGACGATCGTCATCGCAAGGATTCTTCCTCGTGCTCGGGTGGGGGCGCCGCGGGGCGCTCGATCGCCGTGCACCGGAAGGCGGGTATCGGCCGGGTCTCGGTGCCAGACGGCCACTCGCGGTGCGGCTGCAGGATGACGCGGCGCGGACCGACGAGTTTCGACTGGTGGAGCCAGAGTACGGGAGCGAGGGCCCTTCCGGGGAGTCGGCTCACCGCTCACCGGCGCCCCAGCGGTGGGCCGACGCGTCCTCCTGGGCCAGCCTGCGCAGCGCCAGCAGCAACGGCTCGAGAAGCACCGTCGCGAGCACCACGAACCGGACCGCGGATGCGGGCGTGTCCGTCGGCACCCCCGCCACGTCACCCGCGGCCAGCTCGGCGGCGACAGCGGCGTAGCGGTCCAGGGTGTCGTCCAGGCCACGGATGCCGGCCGTCTCCAAAGCCGCCACCGCCGCGGCGAGCTGGTCGAGCGCGATCGCGCCGTCCCCGATCCGCCAGCCCCAGCGGTCGACGAGTTCGCGGGCCCGTTCCCGCTGCGCCGGCTCGACCTGCTGGGCCGGTCCCAGCGCGGCGTGCGCGGTGCCGATCAGCTCGTGCACCGACGGCGGCGGATCGTCGATGGCCGCCAGCGCGCGCCGCGCGGCCGCGACCGACAGCTTCCCGGTGCCGACCAGCACCCGGATCAGGCTCAGTCGCTCGACGTGGTGCTCGCCGTACTGCGCCTGGGTCGGCGAGGTTCGCGTGCCGGGAGGCAGCAGGCCCTCCCGCAGGTAGTACTTCACGGTGCCAACCGGCACCCCGCCCCGTCGGGCCAGCTCGGAGATCCGCACCGGACCATCTTGACATTGGCACGCTCTACTTCCTAATATTGGAAACTACGACTTTCCATTCCCGACGAGCAAGGAGCGCAGATGTCCGAGATCGCTCAGGGTCGGTGGACCCACGACCTGTCCGCAGGCGACGGCTCGGTGGTGTTCCTGATCGGGATGACCATCAACAAGCCGTGGCGGCTCGACGGCTGGCTGCCGGTGTTCGCGGCCATGGGACCGATGCTGGCCGAGCTCAGCCGTGACCCGGACTCGGGGCTGCTCGGCTACCGGGTGCTGATCGGCGCACGCGGCCCGACGATCGTCCAGTACTGGAGCGGCGTCGAGGCACTGCAGGCCTACGCCGCGAAGCCCGATGCGCGGCACCGTCCGGCCTGGGCCGCCTTCAACCGGCGGGCCCGGCGCAAGCCGGGTGTCGTCGGGGTGTGGCACGAGACCTACCCGGTCCGCGGGGCCGAAAGCATCTACGTGGACGCACCGTCGATGGGCCTCGCCGCCGCCGTCGGCACGATCTCCGTCACCGGACGCCTCGATCGGGCCCGCGACCGCCTCGCCGCAGGTGGCGGGAAGGCAGCCTAAGGTCGCGGGATGGACGGTGGCCGGGTGTTCCTGTTGCGACACGGGGAGACCGAGTGGTCGCTCGCCGGCAGGCACACGGGCCGCACCGACATCCCGCTGACCGAGCGCGGGCGCGGGTTCGCGAAGGCCGCCGGCGAGCTCGGGCGGCGCCTGCGTGGCACCGGACCGCCCGCGCTCGTGCTGAGCAGCCCGCGCCGGCGCGCGCAGGACACCGCGGTACTGGCCGGCCTGCACGTCGATCGCGTCGACGAGCGGCTCGCCGAATGGGACTACGGCGACTACGAGGGCCTCACCACCCCGAAGATCCGTGAGCGGACGCCCGACTGGACCGTGTGGACGCACCCCTGCCCCGGTGGCGAGACCGGCGAGCAGGTCGGCAGCCGGGCCGACGCCGTGCTGGCCGAGGCCAGGGCCGCGCTGTCGGACGGCGACGTCGTGCTGGTCGGGCACGGGCACTTCAGCCGCGTGCTGATCGCCCGCTGGATCGAGCTGCCGGCCACCGCGGGCGTCCGCTTCGCGATGGAGCCGTCGTCCTGGGCGTGCTGGGCGACGAGCGCGGCGTCAGCCGGCTCGACCGGGTCAACCTGCAGACCGTCGAGCCGGGATGAGCGTCCGTGAGGTCCGCCCCGGTCGATGTGCCGGCCGTGGTCGGGCTCGTGCACGAGCTCGCCGACTACGAGCGCGAGCCGGCCTCCTGCCTGCTGACCGCGGCGCAGTTCGCACCGCGCTGTTCGGCCGCATCGCCCGCGCTGTTCGGCCACGTCGCCGAGGATCGGACGCGCGAGGTGGTCGGCTTCGCGCTCTGGTTCCTCAACTTCTCCACCTGGCGCGGCGTGCACGGCCTCTACCTGGAGGACCTCTTCGTGCAGCCCGCGCACCGCGGCGGCGGCCTCGGCCGGGCGCTGCTGGCACGACTGGCCGCCGTCTGCGCCGAGCGGGGCTACGGCCGGCTCGAGTGGTCGGTGCTGGACTGGAACGAGCCCTCGATCGGCTTCTACCGCAGCCTCGGCGCGGTGGCGATGGACGAGTGGACCACGTTCCGGCTCCACGGCGACGCGCTGAGCGCCCTGGCCGCAACGGCGGGTGGCACCGTCAGCGCTGCTTCGCGTCCGGCAGGTCCAGCCCCATCGACCACTCCCGCGACCGCTCACTGATGAGCAGCATGAACGTGGCCACGACGAACACACCGGCGACGATTCCCAGCACAGCTGCCGCGACCGCCCGATCAGCGAGTAGACCACCGGGAGCAGCAGCAGTTGGGTGACGATCGCAGGGGTCCGCGCCCACCGGCGCCCCTGACGAACCCGACGCCGACGGCGACCAGCGCAGCCCGATGAGAACGAAGTATCCGGCCTCACCGAGCACGCTGCCGTCACCGACCCCGGGGGCGAGCGGCCCGACGCCCAGTGCCACCGCGAACCCGACGCCGACCAGTCCCTGCACCCCGACCAGGACGCCGGCCAGGCGCACCTGCCGTGGCGGCCCTACCGCCGGTCGCTCCGCCTTCACGAGCCCGAGGATAGGTCGCGACCGAGTCACATTTCGCGGCGTCGGGAATTTCCCCGCCCGGGCCGACCGTTCTCCTGGTCTGTGTGGGTGGACCGGCTCCGGCGGTCGCGTCCGGATCGTCCCAGCGCCCAGAGTTTCGCACCGTTCGCGGCGTCGGGTCATCGTGGAGATGCGCAGCTCGTCGCAGCTGAGCGGACTCCGTCACTCACGAGGGTGAGGATTCTGTCCACTCACCGATGCTTGTGGACCGTCGAGCCGATAAGGGCTCGCACCAGGGCAAACGTTGCCCCAAGGTGGTCCGGGACAAGCGAGTGATCGCGAGGATCCTTCTCGCATGGTCCTTCGGGCCCGGGGTAACCCGGTTCCGGTGGGCGGGACGAGGTCGATAACTCAACGACGAGCCACGAACGCGGTAGCAACAAGTAACCGATCGTGGCGCACCTCGTTGCTATGAGTGGGTGAGAGTGCTCACCTGGGTGGACCTCGGACCTTGAACACCGAGCGCGCTCGTGAAACGATTCACAAGCGCGGAAACACCGTGACAGACGATCGGCGCGACCCCGATCGCGCAAGTACGAGGAGCAGAGAAACCATGGATTGGCGTCACCGCGCAATCTGCCGCGACGAGGACCCCGAGCTGTTCTTCCCCGTGGGGACGAGCGGTCCCGCGTTGCTGCAGATCGCAGAGGCCAAGACCGTCTGCCGGCGCTGCCCCGTCGTCACCGAGTGCCTCACCTGGGCTCTCGAGAGCGGCCAGGACGCAGGCGTCTGGGGCGGCATGAGCGAGGACGAGCGGCGCGCCCTGAAGCGCCGCAACGCGCGTACCCGCGCACGCACGGCCTGATACCCACACTCACGAAACCTCCCCCACCGCGGGCCCGAAGCCGGACTGCACCCGGCTCCGGGCCCGCGGTCGTTCCACCGGGCGCACTCTGGGGCAGCTCCGGAGGGGGATCGGTGTCCCGGGCGGCGACCCCGCGTCCGAAACTTTCGACCACGCGCCGAAGATTAGCGCCCCCGTAGCGAGAGCCTCATCACGGCCTCGGTGCCGCCGTCGGACGCGGGGCCGGACCTGCAGAGTTGAATCCAGCTCCGAGTCCAGCAGCGTGCGGACGATCTGCAGACCCAGCCCCTGGGACTGCTCGAGATCGAATCCGGGCGGCAGCCCGCGGCCGTCGTCGGCGACCATAACGTCCAAGCCTCCCGGCCGATCGGTGCGCCGACACCACGACCTCACCGGCTTGCCCCGGTTCGAAAGCGTGCGCCAACGCGTTGTGCACGAGCTCGGTGAGCACCAGCACCAACGGCGTGGCCAGCGCGGCCGGCAACGTGCCGAAGCTGCCGTCGCGGCGCACCTTGGCCCGCGACTCGGCGGTGGCGCCGTCGCCGATCGCCGGCAGCACCTTGTCCACCAGCTCGTCGAGGTCCACCCGCTCGTCCACCGATGCCGACAGCGTCTCGTGCACGAGCGCGATCGAGTTCACCCGGCGCACGCTCTCCGCGAGCGCCCGCTGGGCCTCCGGGATCGCCGTCCGGCGGGCCTGCAGGCGCAGCAGCGCGGCGACCGTCTGCAGGTTGTTCTTCACCCGGTGGTGGATCTCGCGGATCGTCGCGTCCTTGCTCAGCAGCGCCATGTCCCGACGTCGGAGGTCGGTGATGTCCCGCACCAGTACCAGCGCGCCGGCCGCGTCACCGCGGGGGCGCAGCGGCATCGCGCGCACCAGCATCACGGCGCCGCGGGCCCGCACCTCCATCCGCTGCGAGTTCCGGCCCTCCAGGGCGGTCCCGATCCGGGCGGCCACCTCCGCAGCGTCGAACGGGTCGGACAGCAGCCCGCGGGTGGCGCTCGGCGAGCGACAGCCCGATCAGGTCGCTGGCGTATCCCATCCGGTGGTAGGCCGACAGCGCGTTCGGGCTGGCGTAGGCCACCAGGCCGTGCGCGTCGAGGCGGATCAGCCCGTCACCGGCCCGCGGGCTGGTCGCCGCCCCGAGTCCGCCGCCCGCGGCCGGGAAGGTGCCGTCGGCGACCATCTGGCACAGGTCCGAGGCGCTGCCGAGGTAGGCGATCTCCAGCGGGCTGGGCACGCGGGGCATGGCGAGGTTCGTGTCCCTGGCCAGCACCGCGATCACCGACACGGCCGTGCCGGACCGGGATCGTCTCGCGGCGGATCGGCACCTCCAGGTGCCAGCGCGGGTGCTCCTCGCGGCAGATCCGGCCCTCGGCGACGGCGCGGCGCAGCTGCGGGTTGCCCACGGCGGCCACCCGGGCCGTCACCGCGTCCTCGGGGTGCGCGGTCGGCGCCGTGGTCGGCCGGACCTGGGCCACGCACAGGAACTCGTCGGCCGGCCTCTCCTCGCCAGCGGCACCCAGAGCAGGAAGTCGGCGAACGACATGTCGGCGAGCAACTGCCACTCGGCGACGACCCGCTGCAGGTGCTCGACGGCGTCCCCGGCCAGCTGGTGTGTTCGGCGAGCAGGTCACTCAGCGTGGACAGCTGGTCCACCCCCTGGTCCGTGCGGGCGACATCCAACCACGTGGGAGAATCGAGTTCATCCCGCGTGTGAACCATGAAGGAGTCACCATGTCCAAGCGCGCCCGCAAGCGTCGCGACCGCAAGAAGAACGCAGCCAGCCACGGCAAGCGCCCCAACACCTGACCGCCACGTCGAGGAAGACGCCGCCGGCCGATGGCCCCGGCGCACTCGAGCGCTCGTTCCTCGACGTGTCAGCCGGAGCCTTCGACGCGCGTCGTACGCACTTCGACCGTAGTGGTCGTGATGCCGTCCGGTCCCGACTCCACCGTGACCGCTGCCTGCTCCAGCACCGCTACCCGGATCTGCTGACGCAGCCTCTCCTTGAGGTCGGACGGGGCCTTGTCGCCGCCGCACTTGGTGGCCAGCAACTTCTTCAGCTTCTCGTCGATGCCGTATTCACCCAAGCACGGGCCGCACTCGTCGAGATGGTGGGCCAGCAGCGCGCGGCGGCTCTCGTCGCACTCGTGGTCGAGGAAGAGCCATACCTCGGCGAGCACCTCGGCGCAGTCGGTCTCGTGGTGATCCCCGCAGCTCACGACGTCACCTCCTGCTCGCCCCGCAAGAACCCGCGATCGCGCGCGGTGTCGGTGAGCATGTCACGCAGCTGCCGGCGGCCCCGGTGCAGGCGGGACATCACCGTCCCGATCGGCGTACCCATGATCTCCGCGATCTCCTTGTAGGCGAACCCCTCGACGTCGGCGAGGTACACGGCCATCCGGAAGTCGTCCGGAAGCTGCTGCAACGCCGCTTTGACGTCATTGTCCGGCAGCCGGTCGAGCGCCTCGACCTCGGCCGACGGCAACCCCTGCGAGGTGTGCTCACCGGCCTGGGCGATCTGCCAGTCGGTGATCTCGTCGGTTGGCGACTGCTGGGGTTGGCGCTGCCGCTTGCGGTAGCCGTTGATGTAGGTGTTGGTGAGGATCCGGTACAGCCAGGCCTTGAGGTTGGTGCCCCTGCGGAACGTCCCGAAAGCGGCGTAGGCCTTGAGGAACGTCTCCTGCACCAGGTCCTCGGCGTCGGCCGGGTTGCGGGTCATCCGCAGCGCCGCGCCGTAGAGCTGGTCGATCAGCGGCATCGCGTCCCGCTCGAACCGCGCCACGCGCTCCTGCGGGGTCTCGGTGTCGACCTCGGAAGGCACCTGACCGTCGACACCCGTCCCGGTGTCCGCTACCACGTCGGCGGCCGCTTCGGGGCGCGCCGACGAACCGTTCGTGGCCGTATCGGCCGCCTGCTCGGTGCCGGGCACCGCGCTCCTCTCACGCCGGGCCACGCGCGGCGCGGCCACGGGAACGGCCACCGCTGCAGCGACCCTTTGACGGGACGAGCGTACGCGGCCCGGGGCGAGTCGGCCGCTCGGGCGAGCCCTGTCCAGCACTGCAGTGGTCACAGGCGCGACAACGCCCGTCACGAGCGGGTGATTCCCGGACGCTAACGTGCGCTGGTGGCGGGAAAGGGCACACCGGCAACCGCGCTGCTCGCGCGTGAGGGCGTCGAGCACCGATTGCACAGCTACACCCACGGCACCGGTGCTCCGTACGGGCCCGAGGCCGCCGAGGCGCTGGGGCTGGATCCGACTCGGGTGTTCAAGACGTTGGTCGCCGACGTCGAGGGCGTGTTGACGATCGGGATCGTGCCGGTCTCGGCCACCCTCGATCTCAAGGCGTTGGCCGCTGCGGTGGGGGGCAAGCGGGCGCGCATGGCCGAGATCGCCGCCGCCGAGCGGGCCACCGGTTACGTGGCGGGCGGCATCTCGCCGCTGGGCGGTCGGAAGCGGCTCCCGACGGTGCTGGACTCCTCGGCGACCGAGCTGCCGACCATGTTCTGCAGCGCCGGCAGGCGCGGGCTCGAGGTGGAACTGGCACCCGCCGACCTGGCCCGCCTCACGGGCGCCCGCTTCGCCCCGATCGCCGGCTGACCCGGCACCGACGGCCGGGTTGCGCTCGGTAGCCACCCCGTGTACACGGATCGTTGCGCACAGGGCCATCATGACCACGTGGCCGGCCCGCTCCAAGATCGAGCCCGTGACCTGTGGCAGGCCTGGGGCACGCGGGGCACCTGTCCCCGCCCGGCGCCAGCCGAACTGATCAGAACGCTGTACGGGTTCTGGTGCGCCGCGCTGGCCCTGAAGGTTCTCGGTTCGGGCTGGGACGTGGCCTGGCACTTCCGCTGGCTGCGCGACGACCTGGCGCCGCCGCACCTGCTCAACACCGCCGGCACCGTGCTGGTGATCGCTCTGATCGCCTTCCACGCCTGGACCGGCTACGGCGTCGACCGGCCGAGCCTGCGGTTGATGCTGGTGGGCATCGTGGTCTTCCTGGTCGCGATACCGATCGACGTCGTCAACCACCGGATCAACGGTCTCGACATCACCGCGTGGAGCGTCACGCACGGCCTGCTCTACTTCGGCACCGCCCTGCTGATGGCCGGTGCCGTGCGCGGCTGGTGGCGGTACGGCAGCGGCTCGATGCGCGCGCCGGTGTTGACCCTGCTGTGGGCGTTCGTACTGGAGAACGTGTGGTTCCCCACCGGCCAGCAGGAGTACGGGGTGCTGGCCGTCGAGGCGTGGGACCGCGGCAGGCCCGACGCCGAGGCGGTCCTGCTGCAGTTCGTGGCCGACCAGATCGGGCGCCCGGTTGACCGGAGCGTCGTGCTGCACTTCGCGTTGCCGATGCCGGACTGGCTCTACCCGGTGTGGCTGATCGCGGCCGCCGGGTTCGTCCTGGTGCTGGCCCGGTGGATGATCGGGTTCCGGTGGGCGGCGACCACCGTGGCCGCGGCGTACGTCGGCTACCGCTGCGTGGCGTGGGCCGCGTTGGTGGCCGGCGGTTTCCCGCCATCGGCGCTGCCGTTCCTGCTGATCGCGGTGGCGGTGGCGGTGGATCTGGTGTTCCTGGTGCGGATGCCCGATTTCCTGCGGCCCTTGTTCGGCGCGCTGCTCGTGGGGCTCGCGGCGTTCGGCGGCGCCGCGGCCCAGCAGGAGAAGGCCCCGATCCCGCCGATCGACCCGATCGGGTTCGGCACCGGGACGCTGGTGCTGGCGGTGCTGTGGATCCTGACCTGGGTGCTGGTCCGTTCGGGCCCGTTCCGCCGGTGGGCCGCGGAGCACTGATGCCGCCATCGCCGCCGCCCGGGGGCGACGGACGCACAGGTCACGGCCGAGTTCGTCCGCGGCCGAGCCGCCGGTCCGGCTTCGTCGAGCCGTCCCCGGTAGCCGCCCGGTCGCCCTCGCCGAGGTCGACCGGGTTCGCCTCCGATCCGGCGGGAACGGGGCCGGGTGCCGCCACCCGGGCCATCCAGTCCGCGATCGCGGCCGTCAGCCCGGGCATGTCCGACTTGAGCGAGTGGTCGCCGGGCAGCAACACGACCTCGCGTCCCGGTGCGGGGCCGGGACGGCCGAAGGGGTCGCGCTCGCCCTGCACCACCAGCACCGGCACCGTCGGCGCGGCCAGCTCCGCGAGCCTGTCCTTCTCCGGTCGCCCCGGCGGGTGCACGGGGAACGCCAGGCACAACACCCCGATCGCGGCGCCGGCCGCCGCGGTCCGGCAGGCCACCCGCGCCCCCGAGCTGCGGCCGCCGAACAGCCGCGGGCCGTCGCCGAGCTCGGAGCGGACGTGCTGCACGACCGCCAGCCAGGCCGCGTCCAGCTGGACGGCCGGGGCCGGGGCCCGCCGGCCGGCCACCCGGTAGGGCTGCTCGACCAGCACCACGTGCACGCCGGCGGCCACCGCCACCCGGGTGGCGGCGAGGAGATCCGGTGCGGTGATCCCGCCGCCCGCGCCGTGGCCGAGCAGCAGGATCGCCGGACCGGCCGCCCGGTGCACGGTGATCCGGGCGGGACCGTGCGGGGTCTCGACGAGCTGCGGTGCCGATCCGCCGACGACTCCCCGACCGGCGGCGGCGCGGGCCGGGGCCGAAGGTCGCCGACAACGAGGTTGCCGACAACGAGGTTGCCCACAGCTGCGCCCCGGGGGCTCGCACCGGTCGGCGGCCGCGCGGTCATTGCGGGTTGGGCCCGGCGAGCAGGTCGAGCTGCAGCGGCTCGGCGACGTCCTCCGGCCCCAGCGGGTCGAGCAGCTCCGGACCGTTGTTGCGGACGTTGTTCACCGCGGACGCGACCGGCCGGATCTCCATGGCCGCCACCAGTTCCGGCGACGGGGGCACCAGCAGGGCGGCCACCGCGTCATCCGTGGAACCCGTGTCCGGGTCGAGCCAGGTGTCCCACGCCGACGGCGGCAGCACCAGCGGCATCCGGTCGTGCACCTGGGCCAGCGGCCCGACCGCCGCCGTCGTCAGCACGGCCGCGGTGACCAGGCCGTCGGGGTACTCGTCGGCCGGATCGTCCTTGGGCTTCCAGAACTCCCACAGCCCGGCCATGGCCAGCGAGCTGCCGTCGCTGTAGTGCGTGAAGTAGGGCTGCTTGTGGTCCTTTCCCCGCTGCCACTCGTACCAGCCGTCGGCCGGGATCAAGCAACGCCGGGCGCTCAGCGCGCGGCGGAACGCGGGCTTGCTGCCGGCGGTCTCGGACCGCGCGTTGATCATCCGGGCGCCGCCCTTGGCGTCCTTGGACCAGTACGGCACCAGCCCCCAGCGGACCAGTCGCAGGGTGCGCTCGACGGTGTCCGGATCCGGGTTGCCCTCGGCGTCGCGCGGGTGCCGCTGCACGACCGCGACGATCTGTTTGGTGGGCGCGACGTTGTAGTCGGCGTGCGCCGCGCCGTCGGTGGCGTCGACCGCCCGGAACTCGTCGGCGAGGTCGGCGGGAGCCTTGATCGAGGCATAACGACCACACATGCCGTCCATCGTGGCACGGGACGGGTTGTGGACAACTCCGCATTGCCGGCCATGGGGAGACCGGGCTACCCCGTAACATCGGCGCCATGACCGAGCCACGGGACCTGGAGGGCCGGGTGCGTCGACTCGAACAGCAAGGTCGGGCGCTGGGCGGTGAGGTCGTCGCGGCACGAGAGGATGCCGCGGCCGCGCGGGTGCTGGCCGCCGGCGCCGACCACGACGTGTCGGAGGTACGGGTCGAGCTGCGGGCGCACCGCGCCGCCTTGAACGCCCTGCACGAGGGGCAGAGCGAGCTGCGCGTCGAGGTACGCGAGTTGCGCGACGAGATGCGCGCCGGATTCGAGCAGGTGCGCGCCGGTTTCGACCAGGTGAGCGCCGGTTTCGACCAGGTAAGCGCCAACTTCGATCAGGTAAGCGCCAATTTCGACGTGACGGAAGGCAAGTTCGCCCTCGTCAACGCCGGCATCCGCCAGATCGTCACCCTGCTCGACGACCGGCCCGGCGGACCGTGACGTGGCACCGTCGTATCCAGCCGGGAGGTCCGACACCGGGGATCTGGAGAGCCGCGTCGAGCGCCTCGAAGAGCTGATCGTCGAGCTGCGGGCCGAGCTCGCCGCGGCGCGGCGGGACACGGCGATGGCGCACGAGCTGCTCGCCCTGCGCGGGCGCCGCGGCGGCGGGACGGCCGGACCGCCGGACACCCCGGCCACCGGCACCTGATCCACCGATCCGCACCCGGTACGGAATCATGGGCTCGTGACCGGCCCCACCAGCACTCCCTGGCCCGCCCCGCTCGCCACCGGACCGGTGCGCGGCCAGGTCGCCGTGCCGGGCTCGAAGTCCGTGACGAACCGGGCGCTGCTGCTCGCCGCGCTGTCGAGAGGAACCGCGACCGTCGCCGGCGCCCCGAACACCCGGGACACGGCCCTGATGGTCGGGGCGCTGAGGGCACTCGGCGTGCCGATCGAGGTGGCCGGCGACCTGATCACGTTCGGTCGCCACGACGGGCTACGCGGTGGCGGATCGGTCGACTGCGGCCTGGCCGGCACCGTCATGCGGTTCGTGCCACCGGCGGCCGCGCTCGCCGTCGGACCGGTGCGGTTCGACGGCGACCCCCGGGCGAGGGAGCGACCGATGAGCACCGTGCTCGACGCCCTGCGGGCGCTCGGCGCGGCCGTCGTCGGCGACCGGCTGCCGTTCACGCTGCACGGCACCGGGTCGGTGCCAGGCGGCGACGTCGTGATCGACGCGTCGGAGTCCTCGCAGTTCGTGTCCGGCCTGCTGCTGTCCGGCGCGGGCTACGACAAGGGCGTCACCGTGCACCACGACGGGAAGCCGGTGCCCTCGCTGCCGCACATCGAGATGACGGTCGACATGGTGCGGACAGCAGGCGTCGAGGTGGACGACGCGTCGGCGAACAGCTGGCGGGTCGAGCCCGGACCGATCGCCGCAAGGGACTGGGTCGTGGAGCCGGATCTCTCCAACGCCGCGGTGTTCCTGGCCGCGGCCGCGATCACCGGCGGCGAGGTGACCGTGCTCGGCTGGCCCGCGGACTCCACCCAACCCGGCACGGAGATCCTCGGCGTCCTGACCAGGGCCGGTTGCGTCGTGACGGCCGTGCCGGGCGGTATGACGGTGGCCGGGCCGGCCGAGCTGGAGGGGGTCGACGTGGACCTGCACGACGCGAGCGAGCTGACCCCCACCGTGGCCGTGCTCGCGGCGCTGGCGTCCGGCCCGTCCCGGATCCGTGGCGTCGCGCACATCCGCGGTCACGAAACGGACCGGCTGGCCGCGCTGGCCACCGAGATCTCCGCGCTCGGCGGCGAGGTCGCCGAGACCCCCGACGGGCTGGCCGTCCGACCGGCACCGCTGCGGGCATCGGACCGGCCGTGGGGCGCCTACGCCGACCACCGGATCGCCACTGCGGGCGCGCTGCTCGGGCTGGTGGTGCCCGGCATCACCGTCGACGACATCGGCTGCACGGACAAGACCTTTCCCGACTTCCCGACGACCTGGGCCGAGCTGATCGGGCGAGAGCTGGTCGGATGAGAACCGGTCGGACGGGACGGCGCTGATCGCGTGCGGCGGGATCGGTGAGCACGCGCGAGTACGACGAATCCGACGTCCGGGTCCGCCCGGGTCGGCGGGGATCGCGACCGCGCACCAAGCGGCGGCCCGAGCACGCCGACGCCGCCCCGGCGATGGTGACCACGGTGGACCGCGGCCGGTGGACCTGCGCGCCCGACGGGGACAGCACGCGGCCGCCCGTCACGGCGATGCGGGCCCGCGAGCTGGGTCGCACCCCGATCGTCGTCGGGGACCGGGTGGGGCTGGTCGGCGATCTGTCCGGGGCGGCCGACACGATCGCCCGGATCGTGCGGGTGGAGCCGCGACGCACGGTGCTGCGCCGGACCGCCGACGACGACGACCCGTTCGAGCGGATCGTGGTGGCCAACGCCGAACAGCTGATCATCGTCACCGCGGTGGCCGACCCGGAGCCGCGCACCGGGTTCGTCGACCGCTGCCTGGTCGCCGCGTACGCGGGTGGGCTCGCGCCGGTGCTGTGCCTGACGAAGGCCGACCTGGCCGATCCGGAGCGATTCGCCGCGCAGTACCGCGACCTCGACCTGCCGGTGCTGGTGACGCGGCGCGACCAGTGGCCGCTGCAGCTGGCCGAGCTGCTCGCCGGACGGGTCTCGGCGCTGGTCGGGCACTCGGGCGTCGGGAAGTCCACCCTGGTCAACACGCTGGTCCCGGACGCGACGCTGGCCGTCGGGATCGTGTCGGCCGTCGGGAAGGGCCGGCACACCACCGTCGCCGCGCTCGCCCTCCCGCTGCCCGTCGAGCGCGGCGGCGGTTGGGTGGTCGACACCCCCGGTGTGCGCTCGTTCGGGCTCGCGCACGTCACTCCCGACGATGTGCCCGCCGCGTTCGACGATCTCGCGGCCGCGATCGAGGACTGCCCACGCGGCTGCGGCCACTTCGGCCCGCCCGCGGATCCGGAGTGCGCCCTCGACGCGCTGGTGGCCGCCGGCCGGCTGCGCCCCGGGCGGCTGGCCGCGTTGCGTCGGGTGCTGGTCGCCCTGCGGTGAACCGGTGCGTGGTGGGCACCGGGATGGCACCATGGGCGATCATGACCTCCGGTGAGCCGCCGCCGATCCGCGTCGGCAACGACGAGCGCTCCGCGGCGATGGCGGCGCTCGACGAGCACCTGGCCAAGGGCCGGCTGGGCGTGGAGGAGTACGGGGACCGCTCCGCGGCGGCCGCGAGCGCCGTCGTCGTCTCCGACCTGGCCGCGCTGTTCACCGATCTCCCCCCGCCCCATCCGACGCTGCCCGGTGTCGCGCCGCCGGAGCCGGTACCGGCGCCGCTACCGGTGACCTCCCCCGATCGCACGCAGGCCGCCCCCGGCGGCCTGATGGAGGTGTGGGGCCCCCGGCTGATGGCGGCCAGCCCGATCCTGGCGCTGTTGCTGTTCCTGGCCACCCGGCAGTGGTGGATGTTCCTGCTGATCCCGCTGGTCGGGATGCTCACCTACGGCGGCGGCGGCGGCGGGACGGCAAGCCACGATCGTGAGTCGCGGGCCGGTGGTTCGCGGCCGTGGCCGGCACCGGCACCCGGGCGGCCGGCTCACGAGGCTCAGGAATCCGCGCCGCGCAGCAGGTGGGCCACCTCCGACGGGTCGTACCAGGCCAGCTCGTGGTCCTCGGCCTCGCCGATCAGGAACTCGGCGTCGAGGTCGCCCATGTCCGCGGCATCGACGGCCGCCGAGGCCTGGGTGACCACGTACTCGGCGTCCACGCCGTCGACGTGCACCGACGCCACCTTCTCCAGCGGCACCGGCCCGGCGATCCGCACCGCGCCGTCGTCCAGGTCGGGGCGAAGCGTCACGTCGTCGAGGTCGGCGGCCACCACCACCCGCCGGGCCGGGGTGCCGTTCTCACCGAGCCCGAACTCCACCGCGAGCAACCGCAGCGAGGCCCTGGCGGCCTCCAGCATGGCCGCGTACTCGAGCTCCTCGTCGTCGCCGCTGGTGTAGAACTCGCGCAGCTTCGGGGTGAGCGCGAACGCGGTCCCGCCGATCGGTTCGAGCAGGCCGGATTCCACCATCTTCTGCAGCATCGGCCATGTCGCCGGAACGTAGACCCGCATCACTCTCCCCTGAGTGTCATTCAGCCCGCCGTGACCAGCAGCTCGTCGAGCGCTTCGTGGACCATGTCGGCGAGCGCGGCGACGTCGGCCATCGCGTCCCGGTCGCCGTTGAAGCCGTAGAACACGCCGCCGTCGTACGACGTCAACCCGATCGCCAGCGCCTGCCCCTTGGCCAGCGGCACCACGGGGAACATCTCGAGCATCCGGGCACCCGCGGCGTAGAGCGGGAACTGAGGTCCCGGCACGTTCGTCACCACCAAGTTGAAGATCCGCTTCGAGATCCCGCTCGCGGCGCGGGCCCCCAGGGCGTGCAGGGTAGGCGGAGCGAAACCACCGATCCGGACCAGGGTGTCGGCGCCGACGGATCTGGTGCTCGCGGTGTGCTCGCGCATCGCGTGCGTGACGTGGTGCAGCCGCACGATCGGGCTGGGCTCACCCACCGGCAGGTCGACGATGAACGAGGACACGCGGTTGCCGAGCGAGCCTGCGGTGGCCGAGCTGGGCACGTCGGCCTCCCCGCGGACCGAGAGCGGCACCATCGCGCGCAGCGTCGACGAGGCGGTCACCGGCTCGCCGCGCATCAGCAGCCAGTTGCGCAGCGCTCCGGAGACCACGCTGAGCACGACGTCGTTGACCGTGCAGCCGTGGGCGGCGCGGATCCTGCGGTAGGAGTCCAGCTCGGTCCGGGCGATGGCGAACCGGCGGTTCGCGGTGATGTCGACGTTCAGCGGGGCGCCGGGGGCCCGCCTGCTCGCGGTGCGGGCCATCGTGAGCAGCCCGGCCGCGGCGCCCACCACCTTGCCGACGGTGGCCACCGCGTCCCCCGCGGCCGCGACGGCCTTGTCCAGCACCATCCCGGGCTGCCCGACGGCCTCGCCGACCGCGTCGAGGACCAGCTGCACGTCGCTCGGCTCCGGACACGGCATCCAGAGATCCTCGGCGACCGCACGCGGCGCAGCCGACACGTCCAGGATGACCTGCCCGATGTCGATCGCGCTGATCCCGTCGACCATCGCCTGGTGGGTCTTGGTCAGCACCGCGACACGGCCTCCGGCGAGACCCTCGACCAGGTACATCTCCCACAGCGGCCGGGAATGGTCCAGCGGCCGGGACATCAGTCGGGACACCAGCTCCGTCAGCTGGTCGTCGGAGCCGGGACGGGGCAACGCCGAGCGCCGCACGTGGTAGGCGACGTCGAAGTCGGGATCGTCCACCCACACCGGCCGGGCGAGGTTGCCGGGCACGTGCCGCACCTTCTGCCGGTAGCGCGGCACCAGCGCGATCCGTTGCTCGACGAGCTCGGCGAGAGCGTCGTAGTCGAACCCGGCCGCCGGCCGCCGGAAGATCGACACGGCACCGACGTGCATCGGGGTCGTCGGCTGCTCCAGGTAGAGGAAGGACGCGTCGAGCGCGGAGAGCCGAGGCGGCATCCCCCGATCCTATGCGGCGGCGAGCCGGGCAAATGCGCACAACCGCACGCGGTCGCCCACCCATGACCGGCGGGAAACCTGGCCGGCGCTCCGCCACCCGGCTGGTCGCGGTGACGCGGCCAGGACAGCTCGGGAAGCCGGCGCCGCGGCCACCGGTCCGGTCCCTACCCTGTCGGGGTGCCGGTCCCCCGTTCACCCAAGGACACGTTCATCACGGTCTACGGCCGCAAGCCCGTGCTGGAGGCGCTCGACGACGCCACGTTGCGGGTGGACAAGGTGATCGTCGCCGAGGGTCTGCGCGGGGAACCGGTACGGGCCATCATGGCCGCCGCCCGCGATCGGAACGTGCCGGTGCAGCGGGCCAGCGCGCAGCGGGTGAAGGTGCTGGCCGGCAACGGCCGACACGATCAAGGCGTGCTGGCCGACGTCGTCGCGCCGCGGATGGCCCCGATCGAGGAGTTCCTGGAGGCGCTCGGCGCCGGCCCGGCCGCCGTGCTCGTGCTGGACCGGGTGACCAATCCGGCCAACGTCGGCATGGTGCTGCGCAGCGCGACCGCGGCCGGGTTGGACGGGGTGCTGCTTCCCCGGCGCGGGGTACCGGCCATCGACCCGCTGGTGATCAAGGCGTCCGCCGGGGTGGCGTTCCGGGCGCCGGTGCTGCGCGCGAGCACGGCTGCGCAGGGCTGCGCGGCGCTGCGGGCGGCCGGCTTCGCGGTGTACGGGCTGGACGCGGGGGGCGCCTCGCTGCTGGCGGCGCGGCTGCCCGACCGGGTCGCGCTCGTGCTGGGCAACGAGACCGACGGGCTGTCCGACGATGTCGCGGCCGAGCTCGACGGGGTGCTCGCGATCCCGATGCACGGCGGCGTCGAGTCGCTCAACGTGGCCAGCGCGGGCGCGGTGGCCGCGTTCGAACTGCTGCGGAGGCGGCAGCCACCTGCCTAGGGTGGGACATGGTCGATCGCCGGATTCCCCGTCCTGCCGAACTGCTTCCGTTGCTGCGGCCCGCGCCCTTCGTCCGCAACCCGACCGAGCGCCGCCTGCAACGCGCGGCGAGCATCGCCGATCTGCGCGCGATCGCCCGCCGCCGCACCCCGCGCGCGGTGTTCGACTACACCGACGGCGCCGCCGACGGTGAGCTGTCGCTGAACCGGGCCAGGGCCGCGTTCGCGCGCGTCGAGTTCACTCCGACGGTGCTGCGTGACGTCTCGGTCGTCGACACCGGCCGCGACATGCTCGGCAGCCGCTCGACGCTGCCGTTCGCCTTCGCCCCCACCGGCTTCACCCGGATGATGAACACCGAGGGCGAACGGGCCGTCGTCTCGGTGGCGCAGGAGGTCGGCATCCCGTACACGCTGTCCACGATGGGCACCACGACCATCGAGGACGTGGCGGCGGCCGCACCCGGGGCCCGCAAGTGGTTCCAGCTCTACCTGTGGCGGGACCGGGCCCCGGCCAAGGATCTCGTCCAGCGCGCCGCCGACGCCGGCTACGACACCCTGATGCTCACCGTGGACACCCCGGTCGGCGGCGCCCGGCTGCGCGACGTGCGCAACGGGCTGACCGTGCCGCCGGCGCTGTCCTTGCGCACCTTCCTCGACGGCGCCATGCACCCGAACTGGTGGTTCGACCTGTTCACCACCGAACCGTTGACGTTCGCCAGCCTGGCCTCCACCGACGGCACGGTCGCGGAGCTGATCAACAGGGTGTTCGATCCGGCGCTCACCATGGCCGACGTCGAGTGGCTGCGGGACACCTGGCCGGGCAAGTTGATGATCAAGGGCATCCAGAGCGTCGAGGACGCCCGCCGGGTGACCGACGCAGGCGCGGACGCGGTGCTGCTCTCCAACCACGGCGGCCGCCAGCTCGACCGGGCCCCGGTTCCGCTGGAGCTGGTGGATCCGGTGGTGCAGGAGATCGGCGACCGCGCCGAGGTGTACGTCGACACCGGGATCACCCACGGGGCCGACGTCGTGGCGGCCGTGGCGCTCGGGGCAAGGGCCGCGCTGGTGGGGCGGGCCTACCTGTACGGGCTGATGGCCGGTGGGCGGCGCGGCGTCGCCAAGGCGGTCGAGATCCTGACCGGGGAGATCACCCGGACCATGCAGCTGATCGGCGTGAACAGCGTGGACGAGCTGCGACCGTCGCACGCGCGGCTTCGCCCCTCGTGAGTTGCCCCTCGTGAGTTGCCCCTCGTGATTGCCCCAGCCGGCGAAGACGGCTCCGCACTCACGGGCCCCAGCCGGCCACGACGGCCTCCTTGGGGTGCTCGACGCCGAAGCGCAGCGTCGCCTTCCAGGTCCGGTCCGGCGCGATCGTGGCCACCCACTCGATCCGGCCCAGCTCGTCCCGCTCGGCCGGTTCCGGGGTGAGCTCCACGTCGACGACCTTGATGTCGGCGTGCCGGGACACCGGCAGCCGGTCGCGGACGAGCACCCTGGCCGGCGTCGGGCGCCGGTTGCCGACGGTGATCGTCCAGCGCTCGACCGCGCCCCGGGTGGAACCGAACCGGGCCTTGTGCACCGTCCGTTCGGTCTGCTCGCGCTCGACCACGACCCGGTCGTCCACCCCGAGTGCCAGCTCGATATCGGCCCCTGGCGCGGTCTGCGGCAGTGCCGTGGTCCCGACGAACGCGTCGTCGGAGAACGTCGACACGGGTCCGGCGAGCAACACCTGGCCGGTGCCGTTCGTGACCACGGCGCGCAGGTGGGCGTCCGGGCTCAGCGCGGGTGCGGTGACGTGGTCGAGGCGTGCCGGCAGGTCGAACGCGGCCACGGTGGTGCGGTGCGGCGTGCCGTCTCCCGCCACCGCGGTGGGCCGGGCGAGCCGCCAGGACGCGGCCACGGTGCCGTTCACGGCCTCCGCCAACACCGGTTCCGCGGCCACGGCGAACTCGCGTTTGGCCATCATCGCGTCGCCCCCCGCCGCCGCGGGGCTCGCGGCCATCCTGACCATCGGCGGGGGCGGCGGCCGGTGCACGTCGATCCACCACGGCTCGAGCTCCGGAATGCTCGCGGCGACGGCAGGGCGAGCCGTGGACAACGTCAGCTCGCATTCCGGCCAGTCCTCGCCGGTGGTCTGCACGACCATCCCGTACCAGGTCAGGGCCAGTTGCTCGGACGCACCGAGGCGGGCGTCGTACGCCGAGGACCAGCCGGCCCCGTGCACCACGTAGCTCACCTCGAGCTCCAGCTCGCCCTCGGCGTCGGCCTCGACGGCGATCACGGCCTCGCGCCGTTGCCGACCCGAGCCCCGGAGCCGATCCAGCTCGGCCTGGGCTGCGTACAGCACGTGCTGTGCCTCGGCGCGGCGCTCGGCGTGCCCGCGCCTGCTCCTGGCCACCTCCACCAGCTGGGTGGCCACCGCCTCGCCGATCTCCGCGACCCGCTCGGCACCGGCCCGGCCGTCGGCCAGCGCCGCGGCCAACCGGTCGCCGCTGCGCCGGGCCAGCCGGCCGAGCAGCTCCTCGCGGGCGATGTCCCCCGCGTCGTCCCCCTCGATCGCGGCGATCGCACGTTCGGCGTCTCGGACGGCCTGCTCCGCGGCCCGCACCCGCTCGTCGGGCACCTCGGCGAGATCGCGGTAGCGCAGGTCGACGCCGACCACCCGAGCCGCGGCCGCGGACCGGCCGGCCACCCGGACCGACTCGTCGAGCAGCGTGGTCGGCAGGTCGGCCACGACCAGATCGACGGCTCCGGCCGACAGCCGGGCCCGGCCCCGACGGGTGATCCGGGCCTGCTCGGGATGGACGGTCACAGCCACGATCGGCGCCAGCAGCTCCATGGCCGTGAAGCTACGCCACCCGCCGACGGGTCCTCGGATCCTTGATACGCCCGGCGCGTGCGGACACAGTGGGGCCCATGGGTCTCATGGACAACGCGAAGGACCTGCTCAACCAGCACGACGAGCAGGTCGACCAGGCACTCGAACAGGGGGGCGATCTCGCCAAGGACCGGTTCGCCGGGCACGACGAACAGTCGACTCGGCCGTGGACCGCGCGCAGGCCATGACGGGTGAGGGTGACACCGTGCCGGACGCGCCTGCCGACCCACCGCCGCCCGCGCCGTAAGCGCTCCCCACCACCGTCGACGAGGGCGCCGGTCGGACGGCTGCACCAGCCGCCTGGCCGGTGCCTCTCTGTGCACACCCGCGGTCAGGGCGGGCCGTCGGTGTCGACCGCGGCCAGCACGGCCAGCAGGTAGGCCCGGATGACCGTCCGCTCGTCGGGCGACGGCTGCGGCATCCGCTCCCGGAGGGCGCCTGCCACCGCGGCGAACGCCGCCGCGAGCCGGTCCCGCCCGCCGGCCGTGATCGACAACCGGACCTGCCGCCGGTCGTCCCGATCGCGCTGCCGGACGACGTCACCCCGTGCCGCCAGCGCGTCGACCACCGGGGTGAGGGTGGCCGGTGTCACGCCGAGACGCCCGGCCAGCTCCCGGTGCGACAGCGCATCGGCATGGGCCAGCGCGCCCAGCACCGCCAGCGCGGTGGCGCTGAGACCGTGGACCGCCACGGTCCGCTGGTAGTAGCGCGCGCAGCGACTGCCCGGTCCAGGACACCAGCCGACCCAGTGGCATCCGTTCCGGATCGGCCTCGATCACCAGTGCCTGTCCATCCGCGGCTCCTTACGCGGCACACCATCAGCTGCCATACCGTATGCGCACGTACGAGCTCGTTCGGCCTCCGCCGCGGATTCGGATCTCGCACGCTGCCGGCCATGACGAGCACCGCGCTGATCGCGCCACCGACCGTCGAGCGAACCACCTCCGCCGGGCCGAACCCACGGCTGCGGCCCGTGCGCTACGAGGCCGCGCCCGGGTCGGAGCCGGCCGCCGGGTCCCTTCGGCGCCGCACCCGGGTGCACTCGCGCCATCCCCGGCCGGGCACCGGCGGCAGCGTCCGATCCCCCGCCGCCGGACGCTCCGGTCCGCCGCCACCCCCCGATCCGGCAGCACGCCGAGCGCATCGAGGCCCACGAGGCCGCCGCCCGGCTGCTCCGGATCGCTCTGGAGGTGTTCGACGGCCGCCGCCCGGTGACCCACATCGCGGATCACGCCGCACCGGCCGTTCTTCGCTACTGGCAGGTGGCGAGCCGGCAGCGCCGGCTGCGGGCACCGGCCCGCTTCACCCGGATGCGGCTGTGCCTGCCGCGCAGCGGCGTCGCCGAGGTGGCGGCGACCTGTGACATCGACGGCAGGGCCCGGGCGCTGGCCGCCCGCTTCGAGCGCGCCGGCGGTCACTGGCTCTGGACCGCCGTGCGCCTCGGCTGAGCGGTACAGCCGGCGCGGCCCCACGAGGCGGGAAGCACCGGCGCGCGCTGCACGGTGGCTACCGCGCACACGTCCCGACGGCACTCGTGTACGCGCTGCCGAGGGTGTGCGAACGGGCGGCGTTCAGGGGCGCGCGGCAGTCGGCGATCCGTGGCACTGCTTGTACTTGCGGCCGGAGCCGCAGGGGCACGGACGGTTGCGCGACGGCCGGCCGCCGGCCGCGCGCGTCCGCCGCGGCCGCCGTCGCGCGCCTTGCCGGCCGCCGCCCGTGAACGGACCGTGCCACCGTCCTCGGCCGGACCGCTGTAGCTCAGGTCGGCCGGGCGCGCTCCGCGGAACGCCGCGGGCAGCACGCTCGCGGGGGCCGCGTCGGAGTCGGGGCATCGCTGCCGTCCCGTCGCCGTGCCGGCGCGGCCGCGCCGGCGCGGCTCGGCGCGGCCGACCGGCGCCGCCGGCCGCCGCGGCTGCCCGGCCGGCCTGCACCGCGGCCGGTTGTGCCGCCCCGGCGCGGGGCCGCCGCGGGCGCGGCCGGCTTCCGGCGCGGCCGGCTGGCGCCGGCGCCGCCGCCTGTACCCGCACGTTGAACAGGTGCCCGACCGTCTCCTCCTTGATGCCCTCCAGCATCGCGGCGAACATGTCGAAGCCCTCGCGCTGGTACTCGATCAGCGGATCGCGCTGGGCCATCGCGCGCAGCCCGATGCCCTCCTTGAGGTAGTCCATCTCGTAGAGGTGCTCGCGCCACTTGCGGTCCATGACCTGCAGCAGCACCTGCCGCTCCAGCTCCCGCATACCGCCCTGGGCCCGGAGATCTCGTCGATCTCCGCCTCGCGCGGCGGCGTAGGCCCCCCGCGCGTCGGCCAGCACGGCCTCGATCAGCGTCTCCCGGGTCAGGTCGTCGTGCTCGCCGGCGACGTCCTGCCAGCGGATCCCGACCGGGTACAGGGTCCCGAGCGCGGTCCAGAGCTTGTCGAGGTCCCAGTCCTCGGCGTAGCCCTCGCCCGTCTCGCCGTCGACGTAGGCGGTGATCACGTCGTCGAGCATGTGCTCGATCTGCTCGCTGGATGTTCTCCCCGGCGAGCACCCGGCGGCGCTCGTCGTAGATGACGGTGCGCTGCTTGTTGAGCACCTCGTCGTACTTGAGCACGTTCTTGCGGATCTCGAAGTTCTGCTGCTCGACCTGGGTCTGCGCGCTGCGGATGGCCTTGGTGACCATGCCCGCCTCGATCGGCACGTCGTCGGGCAGCCGCACCCGGTTCATGATCGACTCGATCATCTGGGCGTTGAACCGGCGCATCAGGTCGTCGCCGAGGGAGAGGTAGAACCGCGACTCGCCCGGGTCGCCCTGGCGGCCGGAGCGGCCGCGCAGCTGGTTGTCGATCCGCCGCGACTCGTGCCGCTCGGTGCCCAGCACGTAGAGCCCGCCGGCCTTCTTGACCGCCTCCGCCTCGGCCTCGACCTGCTCGCGCATCTGCGCGACCGCGTCGTCCCAGGCCGCCTCGTACTCCTCGCGGGTCTCCACCGGGTCCAGGCCGCGGCCCGCGCAGCTCCAGGTCGGCGAGGAACTCGGGGTTGCCGCCGAGCATGATGTCGGTGCCGCGACCGGCCATGTTGGTGGCCACGGTGACCGCGCCCGAGTGGCCGGCCTGGGCGATGATCGTGCGCCTCGCGCTCGTGCTGCTTGGCGTTGAGCACCTCGTGCGGCACCTGCAGCTGCACCAGCAGCTTGGACAGGTACTCCGACTTGGCCACGCTGGTCGTGCCGACCAGCACCGGCTGGCCGGCCTGGTACTTCTCCTCGATGTCCGCGGCGACCGCGGCGAACTTCGCCTCCTCGGTCTTGTAGACCAGGTCGGCCTGGTCGGCGCGGACCATCGGCCGGTTCGGCGGGATCGACACCACGCCCAGCTTGTAGATCTGGTGCAGCTCGGCCGCCTCGGTCTGGGCGGTGCCGGTCATCCCGGACAGCTTGTCGTAGAGCCGGAAGTAGTTCTGCAGGGTGATGGTGGCCAGCGTCTGGTTCTCCGCCTGGACCTCCACCCCCTCCTTGGCCTCGATGGCCTGGTGCATGCCCTCGTTGTAGCGGCGGCCGTGCAGCACCCGGCCGGTGAACTCGTCGACGATGAGCACCTGCCCGTCGCGGACGATGTAGTCCCTGTCCTTCTTGTACAGCTCCTTGGCCTTGAGCGCGTTGTTCAGGTAGCCGACCAGTGGGGTGTTCGCGGCCTCGTAGAGGTTCTCGATGCCCAGCTGGTCCTCGACCAGCGCGACGCCCTCCTCGGTGACCCCGACGGTGCGCTTGCGCTCGTCCACCTCGTAGTGCACGTCGCGCTTGAGCATCGGCGCCATCCGCGCGAACTCCTGGTACCAGCGCGCGCTCTGCTCGGCCGGCCCGGAGATGATCAACGGCGTGCGCGCCTCGTCGATCAGGATCGAGTCGGCCTCGTCGACGATCGCGAAGTTGTGCCCGCGCTGCACCAGGTCGGTCGAGTTCCAGGCCATGTTGTCGCGCAGGTAGTCGAAGCCGAACTCGTTGTTGGTGCCGTAGGTGATGTCGGCGGCGTACTGGGTGCGCCGGGCCGCGGGCGTCATGTCGGACAGGATCACGCCGACGGTCAGGCCGAGGAAGCGGTGGATGCGGCCCATCTACTCGGCGTCGCGCTTGGCCAGGTAGTCGTTGACCGTGACCAGGTGCACGCCCTTGCCGGACAGCGCGTTGAGGTAGGCCGGCAGCATCGAGGTGAGCGTCTTGCCCTCACCGGTCTTCATCTCGGCGATGTTGCCGAGGTGCAGCGCCGCGCCGCCCATCAGCTGGACCTTGAAGTGCCGCTGGCCGATCGTGCGCACGCGCCGCCTCGCGCACCACTGCGAACGCCTCGGGCAGCAGCTCGTCGAGGGACTCGCCGCCCTCGGATGGCGCGTGCGGAACTCGTCGGTCTTGGCCCGCAACTGCTCGTCGGACAGCTCGGATACCTCGGCCTCGAGCGTGTCGATGTGCTCGGCGATCCGTCCGAGCCGTTTCACCAGTTTCGTCTCACCGGCACGGAGCAGACGGTTCAACAACGGCACTGGTTCGACCTCATTCGCTGTTCATGGTCAGGGCTGTTCGCGGGCAGGGCGCATGATGCTGCCGACCCAGGGTAGCGAAGCATCCGGGGACACCCCTACAACGCGGTTGCGGCCGCTCCCGTTCCGGCCGGCTCCGGCTGGTCGGTGACGACACCGGCTAGTCGGTGACGACACCGGCGAACTCCTGGCCCCGGAGACCGGCAAGCCGCTGCGCCTGCTCGTCCAGTCCTCGTGGCGGCCGATCGCCTGACCAGATCGAGACGAACAGCTTCAGCTTCCGGCCCGACGCCCGCGGCCGCCACGAGCCCACCACCTCGTGGCCGTCGAGAACGGCACCGGGTCGGCCGAGCGTGCGCCAGAGGTCCTTGCGGGCTGCCCCGTCCGGCACCACCAGCTCCCGGTCGCGACCCTGCAGGAAGAGGTCGAACGGACCGAGCAGTCGGACGCCCTCCGCGGCGGGTGGGTGGCGCAGCGCCGTGACGTCGGACGCCAGTATGTCGAGTCGCACGCCGTCGACCTCGACCGGCTCGACGTCCTGCGGCCAGCGCGCCGCGATCTCGCGCACCGGCGCGTCGAGATAGCCGGCGACGAGCTGGGGTGTGGCCGGGCCAAGGAAACGCAGGACACCCCGGATCGGGTCGAGATGCCGCGGTACCCGCCGGGCGGCCCCGCGCCAGCCCGTGATCCGGCGCAGCACCGGCGGCGACGTGCCCGGCTCGAGCTCCAGTCCCGCCGGCAGCGCGGAGAGCCGGAACGGCTGTTCGTACGGTGTGCCTGGCCGCGCACGGCACGCAGTCGCGCAGGTACGGCGCCGGCAGGCGGCGGCTGAGCTCGGTCGACACGTCGCCCTTGACCGTCGGCCCGGCGACGATGTCGCGCATCTCCTGTGCGATGCGGGCCAGACCCTCCAGCGTGCTGATCCCCGCCGCCTTCAGCGGCTTGCTGGCGTCGAACACCCGCTTGCCGGCATCGGCTTCGCTGAACGGGGCGGTCGCGGCGGCGACGCCTGCGATGTCGGCGCGCCGGTAGTAGTGCGGTGCTCCCCGCAAGGTCCACACCAGTACGAGCTCACCGGGATCCCCACGATGGCGACGGTTCGCGAGCGACCATGCGGCTCCGCCCGAACCGGTGTCCTGCACCCCGAGGTCCAGGATCGCGCTGTCCACCCGGGCCCGCCGGGCATCCAGCTCCTGGGCGTGGACCCGGAAGCGGAGCACGTCGGCGCGCGAGATCTGCACGATTCCTCCCCGGCGTCCTGGGCGGTGGGCCTTTCCGGGCATGATCGCGCACGACAGCGGCCCGCGTCCGGGTGGACGCGGGCCGCGGGTGTCTGGTCGGTGCTGCGTTGGTGGGTCAGAGCTAGTGCGAGAGCGTGATCACGCCGTAGTCGTACCCCTTGCGGCGGTAGACGACGCTGGGCGCACCGCTGTCGGCGTCGGCGAAGAGGTAGAAGTCGTGCCCGACGAGCTCCATCTGCGACAGCGCGTCTTCGACGCTCATCGGGCTGGCTGTGTGGACCTTGCGCCGGACGACGCGACCGGGGATGGGGCCCTCGTCTTCGGGCGGCAGGTACTCGTCGTGGTCACGGGGGCCGGGGATGTCCGTGCCGTCGGAGCCGTTCTGGCCGGAGCCGTTCACGGCGGATTCGTCGATGTCGGTTTCGGTTTCGTACTCCACTGACGGCAGCTCGTCGAGCACGGCCGTGCCCGCCCCGATGCCGACCGAGACCCTGGTGCGTCGAGCGGTGACCCGGCGCCGGTCATGGGAGCGACGCAGCCTTGCTTCGAGTTTGGCGACGGCGGCGTCGAGGGCCGCGTAGAAGTCGTGGGCGCAGGCTTCGGCGCGGGCTACCGGACCGCAGCCGCGGCCGGTGAGTTCGACGCGCTGGCAGTTCTTCAGCTGGCGGCGGTTGCGCTCGTGGAACAGCTCCACCTCCATCCCGACGATCTTGTGGTCATAACGTTCCAGACGAGCGACCTTCTCGGCGACATGGACCCGGAAATGCTCCGGGACCTCGACGTTCCGGCCGGTGACAACGATCTCCACGCAGACTTCCCTCGCTCTCAGCGTCGGGTTGGCGTTGCAGATTGCGCCGGGGATGTCCTCGTCCCGGTCGCAATAATCGATCGGTAGGACCCTCCTGCTAGCTGTCATGTGCTCCCGAGCACCGTAGCTCCGATCACGGTTTGGCAACAGACTCCGGCTCTCGGTCACCCCAGCTTTGATGAAACCTCGCTACCTCCACCACCGGCTGTGCACGAGAGGCGGTACGGTCTCGGCCGCCTGCGGGGAGATGTTCACCGGTTCGGAGTACGCAGCCGGCCGGGTGGCGTCACAGAGCACCAGAGCTCGATCGGCCCTCACCCCGGCCCCGCCCAGCGCTCGCCGGCAGGCCCGCAAGGTCGCGCCTGTGGTCACCACGTCGTCGACGAGCAGCACGGCGGCGCCGGGGGGCGGCATCGCGGACGCCCGCACGCGGAGCCGTCCGGCGAGGTTCGCCGTGCGTTGGGCCGGATCGAGCCCGACGGAGTCGCGAGCCCGCCGGGCCAGCACGAGTGCTCGGGAAACACGGACCTGCTGCGGCCGGCCGGCCGCCAGCAGGCGACAGAGCCGGGCCACGTGGTCCCCTCCGCGGGCCCTGGCTGCGCTCGGGCGGGACGGCGCCGGCAGCAACCAGATGACGGAGGGTCGGTCCGAAACGGGCCCGGCTCGTGCGTCGGCGGGTCGACCGGCCCGGGGCCCGGCGGCCGGGCGGCCGAACCCGCCGGCAGGTGGACCCGCGGCCGAACCGGCGAGCAACTCGGCCAGGGGAACGGCGAGCAGGGCGGCGAGCGGGTCGGCCAGGTCACGGCGGCCACGCTCCTTGTAGCGCAGCAACGCCGCGCGGAGCGGGCCGGAGTAGCGCCCGACCGCGACCACCGACGGCCCACCGGGCAACAGCAGCGACAGCACGGGCCCGAACCATCCCGCACACGCCGCGCACCACGGCGGATCCGGCGACCCGCACCCCGCGCAATCACCGGGCAGGACGAGATCGGTCAGAGCCACCGCCAGCGCGCGCATCACCACCCGTCCAGCGTCGCGGACTCCCCCGCCGCCTCGCGCGGTCTGTCCACAGCCCGCCCGCGCTGGGGACAACGGCACCGAACCAGCGGCTCAGCCGGGATAGAGCGGGACGGCGCCTGCGGCTCCGCCGATCACCTGCCGCCAGGCCGCCTGGTCACCGCCACCGAAGCTCCAGACACCGGCCTGGTCGGTCACGAGCAGCGCGCGGTTGGACACCGCGGCGACAGCGGTCAGCGGCGGCGTCAGGTTGTTGCCCAGCACCGCCTGGATGCCCAGGCCGTCCACCGACACCTGCCCCACCAGCACCTGCGTCCCTCTGGTGATCGCCACCACGGATTCGGCGGCCCGCCAGTCCGCGGCCACCACCTCGCCGAGGTCCACCGGCCGCAGCCGCCGGACGTTGCGGATCGCGGCGTCGCCGTTGATGGCCCTCGCGACGGCCGCCGTGTACAGCGATCCGTCGACCACGGCCACCACCCGGATCCCGTCCCGGGACAGTCGCAGGTCGCGGATCGGCCCGATCGCCGTCAGCTCGTCCGCGTCGATCTGCCCGGTACGCGGCGGACCCGCGGAATCGACGGTCACCCTGGCGACCACCCGGGAGTCGAGCACCGTCCAGACCTCGAGCCCGGTCGGAGCCCACGTCGGTCTGGTCATCGTCGTGGCGGTCAGCGCCACCGGTGTGACAGCAGCGCCGGTGCCGCCCACGACCAGCACCTTGCCGCGGCCCTCACGGGTCACCGCGGCGACCCTCTGACCATCCACGGTGGACGCTGCCGACTCGACGTCGTACTGGCCGTCGCCGAGCGGACCGGCCAGCGGCGTCCCGGGCTCGGGCCCGGTCAGCTGCCGCAGCCGTCCTCCGCTCACGACGAGCCCGGGCACGTCGGCCGCCGGCTGCACCTCCGCGGAACGTGCGGCCACGTCGTCCCGGGTGAGGTCGGGCCGACCCGCCAGCAGCGGCTCGCCGTCGACGAGCAGCCGTACCTTCGACACGTTCACCTCGGCCAGCGTGAGCACCACCTGCGCGGCCAGCACCTCGCGGGCGGGCGGATCGAGGTCGCCGACCCTGGTGAGATCAACGATCAGCGCTCCGTCCGAGCTCATCGCCACGTTGGAGCGCAGCTGGGCACCGGCTGGCAGCTGCGAGACCGCGGCACCCTGCAGCGCGCCGGACGGCCCGGCCAGCAGCAGCTCCAGCGCCCTCGCCGCCTGCGCCCTGGACGGCACGCTGGGCAGGTAGCGCAGGTCGGCGACCACCAGCCTGCGCACCGGGTCGACGAACCAGGTGCGCACGGTCCGGTAGTTGTCGCGCAGGATCGACAGCGGGACGAGCGTGCCGTCGGGCAGCCGGGAGATCCGCCACTGCCCGTCGATGCGCACCACCGTGACGTCCTGCTGGAACACCGCCTGGCTCGGCTCGAACGACCCCGGACGCGGTGATCCGGCCGAGGGCGGTGCCGCGGATCCGGATCGTCGTGGTGCCGCCCGCCGGATCCAGCGCGCCCGGCGCGGGCACCGTGTCGAACTGGCCGCCGAGCACGATCAGGCTGGCCTCGTCGTCCCAACCCGCGGCGTCCGGCGCCAGGAAGCGGCGAGCCGAGCCGTGCCGGTCGGTGTTGCTGCCGGAGGCGAACACGAAGTCACGCACCAGGTCCAGCGGGTTGCTGCCCTCCACCGGGCCGGGCGGCAGCTGCGCGTCCTCCCCGTCCCCGACCTGGCGCAGCACCTGCACCGGCGAGTCGTCCGGCACGCTCGCGCAGCCGGCCAGGCCGAGGGTCGCCAGCAGCAGGGCCAGCAGCACCGTGGTCCGCGGCCGCGATCCCTCGCTGCGCTCGGTCGGCGCTCACAAGCGCGCGGCGCTGACATCGATTCGCTCGCAAGCTCACTCATCGGCCGTCCGACCCATCGGACCACGCGGGCTGGGCGACCACGGCCGGGCGCCCGCGCGGCGGGGTCGACGGCGGTCGGGTCGGCACCGACGTGGCCGGCAGCGGTGCCGCTTCGGGCCCGAGCGGCAGCGGGCTGGACTCGACCTGCTCGCCGACCGTTCGCGGCAGCGTCAGCCGGAACGCCGCGCCCTTGCCGAGCTCGCCCCACGCCTGCAGCCAACCGCGATGCAGCCGGGCGTCCTCCACGGCGATCGACAGCCCGAGGCCGCTGCCGCCGCTGCGCCGGGCCCGGGATTCCTCGGCCCGCCAGAACCGGTTGAACACCAGGTCCGCCTCGCCCGGTCGCAGGCCGACACCGTGGTCGCGGACCAGCACCGCCACCGTCTTCTCGTCGCCGCCCAGCTGGATGCGCACCGGGCGGCCCTCGCCGTGGTCGATCGCGTTCGCGACGAGGTTGCGCACGATGCGCTCGACCCGGCGCGGGTCGACCTCGGCGTACACGCCGGTGGCACCGACCAGCTCGAGCTCCGTCCCGGTCTCGTCGGCGATCCCGCGGACCGCCTCGATCGCGCGCACCACCACGCCATGCATGTCCACCCGCTCGGCCCCGAGATCAGCAACTCCGGCGTCGAGGCGGCTGATCTCCAGCAGGTCGCCGAGCAGCGCCTCGAACCGGTCCAGCTCCCCGACGCAGCAGCTCGGCGCTGCGGCGCAACGCCGGCAGCAGTGCGTCGCGGGAGGCGTAGAGCACGTCGGCGGCCATCCGGACCGTGGTCAGCGGCGTGCGCAGCTCGTGGCTGACGTCGGAGGTGAACCGGCGCTGCAGCGCGCCGAACTCCTCGAGCTGCCGGATCTGCTGCTGGATGCTGGAGGCCATCTCGTTGTAGGACTCGCCGAGCCGGGCCAGCTCGTCGTCGCCGTACACCGGCATCCGCTCGTCGAGGTGCCCGTCGGCGAACCGCTCGGCGATCTCCGCGGCCTGCCGCACCGGGCGGACCACCTGCCGGGTGACGAGGCTCGCGATGCCGGCCAGCAGCAGCAGCAGGATGAGCCCGCCCACGATCAGCGTGCTCTGCACCAGTCCGAGCGTGCGCTGCTCGGCGGTCAGCGGGAACAGCAGGTAGAACTCGAGCGTCGCCGTTCGCGGTGCGCACCGGCTGCCCGACCAGCAGCGTCGGCACCTCGATGCCGTGCTCGTCCAGGGTGACGTACTTGCGCGACAGGGTGCCCTCGGCCACCTTCTCCCGCAGGTCGAGCGGGACGTCCTCGACGGGCCCCGCGGCGATCTGCGTGCCGCCGTCGCCTCGGCTCGTGGTGAGCACCGCGCGGAACTCGCCGGCCGTCGGTGACGTCGGGTCGTCCGCGTCGGTGTTGTTCGTCAGCCGGTCGAGCGCGTTGTTGAACTCGCCCTGTGCGCCCTCGCGCTCCGGGTCCACACCGGACAGATCGCGCTCCAGCAGCACCCGGCCGGCCTCGGCACGAGCCAGCGTGTCGACCTCCTTGCCCTGCAGGACGCGCAGGGCGATCTGCGTCTGCAGGATCAGGCCGAGCACCACCACGACCGCGGTGGACAGCGCCAGCGTGCTGATCACGACCCGCATCTGCAGCGAGCGGCGCCATACCGCGCTGAACGCGTCGGCCAGGTCGCCGGCGACCTGGCGCAGCTGCGCGAATCCACGGCGGGCCCGGTCCGCGAGCGGCAGCGCGGTCACAGTGCCGCCTCCGCGGAACCGAGCACGTCGGCGGCCATGGCGGTCATGGGGGCCCGGCCTTGTACCCCACGCCGCGCACCGTCAGCACGACCTCGGGGTGCTCCGGATCCCGCTCCACCTTCGACCGCAGCCGCTGGACGTGCACGTTCACCAGCCGGGTGTCGGCCGCGTGCCGGTAGCCCCACACCTGCTCGAGCAGCACCTCGCGGGTGAACACCTGGCGCGGCTTGCGGGCCAGTGCGACGAGCAGGTCGAACTCCAGCGGGGTGAGCGCGATCGGCTTGCCGACCCGCTCCACCTGGTGCGCCGGCACGTCGATCGTCACGTCGCCGATGGCCAGCTGCTCGGCCGGCTCGGTCTCGGTGCGCCGCACCCGGGCCCGGATCCGGGCCACCAGCTCCTTGGGCTTGAACGGCTTGACGATGTAGTCGTCGGCGCCGGACTCCAGCCCGAGCACGATGTCCACGGTGTCGGTCTTGGCCGTGAGCATCACGATCGGCACGCCGGACTCGACCGCGGATCGCCCGGCAGACGTCGATGCCGTTCATCCCGGGGAGCATCAGGTCGAGCAGCACGACGTCCGGACGGAGCTCCCGGACCGCGGGCAGCGCACGGGTCCCGTCCGCGACGACGGCGGTATCGAACCCCTCGCCCCGCAGCACGATGGTGAGCATCTCGGCCAATGCCGGGTCGTCGTCGACCACCAGAACCCGCGACTTCATGTGCGCAGCATCCCATCCCGGTTGGCGGCTGCGACGCCGCCTTCGGCGATCCGCCCCGATACGCGCCCGGCGCCACGAGACGCGCTCCGCAGCGCCTCGCAGTCGACGTGCCGTCCTGCGGGCACCAGTCGATGCGACGCGTGGCCGGTCAGCGGCAGTCGGCGAGCTCGTCGAGCAGCCGAGTCCGGCCGCGCCGTCCAGCCGCCGGACCGTCAACACCGTCCACGGCGAGAGCCACGACGCGGCCGCGAGCTGCGGCGTACACGGCGGCGGTGCGCTCCTGCAGCCCGGCGTCGGACTCGAAGGCGTCCCGCTCCCGGCCGGCCTCGGTGCGCTCGCGGTGCGCCGCCCGCTCGGCGGCGACCGCGCGGGCACCGCCAGCAGCAGCTGGTGGTCGGGCACCGGGAGCCCGAACCGCTCGATCTCCAGCGCCCGGACCCAGGCGACGAACTCGCCGTCGGCGTCCTGGTGCAGCCGGGCGGCCCCGTACGCGGCGTTCGAGGCGACGTACCGGTCGACGAGCACGACGTCGTGCCCGCGCAGCGCGTCGCGCAGCTCGGCAGCGGCGGCCCGGCGGTCGAGCGCGAACAGCAGCGCCATGCCGTGCACCGATGCGCCGAGGTCGCCGAGCCGCCCGTAGAGCGCGTCGCGCACCAGCTCGGCGTGGACGTCCGCGTCGTAGCGCGGGAACGCCGAGCCCGGCCGACGCTGCGCCCCGCGCCGACGCAGCGCCGCGGCCAAGCGCGTCGGCCAGCGTTCGCTTGCCGCGCGCCGTCGCAGCCCCTCTCGATCGACGCACCATGCCGCGCCGCACGGGCGGCGGATCAGCCTGACACGGGCGATCGCGTCACGCGCCGCGACCTCACTGACGTGCGCTCGGCACTCGTCGGCGGCACGCCGCGGCGATCAGCAGCGGAGTCGCCGGCGCCGACGATCGCGCGGCTCCCAGGTGGCCGCGAAGCCGGGGTGCAGCGGGTAGCTCCTGCAGCTCGTCGGCCGGCACCCAGCGCATCTCGATCGTCTCGGCGGTGAGCGGCGCGGACCACGGCGCGATCGGTGCTGGGCGATCGACCGTGGTGTAGCACCAGCCGCCGTGGTCGTCGACGAAGCGGCCGGTCACCGTGTAGCGCGCCGGGTCGCAGGCCGGCCTCCTCGGCCGCCTCCCGCGGCGGCCTGCTCGGCCGTCTCCGCCGCGGTTGCGGGCCCCGCCGAGCAGGCCCCAGGTGCCGCCGTGGTGGCTCCAGCGCGCCCGGTGCTGCAGCAGGACCTCGCCCGCCGTGCCGCAGCAGCAGCCCGGCGGCGCCGTACAGCCCCCAGTGCCGGTGGCCCAGTGCGCAGCGCGTCCAGCCGTCGCCGTCGCCGCGGGGGAACACCGCCACTCACGCGCTCCGTCGTCGGCCGGAGTGCGTAGCCGTGCTTCTACCGCGGCCGACGCGGTTCGCCGACCGCAGCGTCGATCAGTACCGGTAGTGCTCCGGCTTGAACGGGCCCTCGACGTCGACGCCGATGTACTCGGCCTGGTCCTTGGTGAGCTTGGTCAGCTCCCCGCCGAGCGCCAGCACGTGGATCTTCGCGACCTTCTCGTCGAGGTGCTTGGGCAGCCGGTAGACGTCCTTGTTGTACTCCTCGTGCTTGGTGAACAGCTCGACCTGGGCGATCACCTGGTTGGAGAAGCTGTTGCTCATCACGAACGACGGGTGCCCGGTGGCGTTGCCCAGGTTCATCAGCCGGCCCTCGGACAGCACGATGATCGAGTGGCCGTCCGGGAACATCCACTCGTCGACCTGCGGCTTGATGTTGATCCTGCTGATGCCCGGGTAGCGGCCGAGCCCGGCCATGTCGATCTCGTTGTCGAAGTGGCCGACGTTGGCGACGATCGCCTGGTGCTTCATCCGCGACATGCGCTCGGCGCGTGACGATGTCCTTGTTGCCGGTGGTGGTGACGATGATGTCGGCCTGGTCGATCACGTCCTCGAGCCGCGCGACCTGGAAGCCCTCCAGCAGCGCCTGCAGCGCGCAGATCGGGTCCACCTCGGAGACGATCACGCGGGCGCCCTGGCCGGCCAGCGCCTGCGGCGGAGCCCTTGCCCACGTCGCCGAAGCCGCAGACCAGCGCGACCTTGCCGCCGATCAGCACGTCGGTGGCGCGGTTGAGGCCGTCGATCAGCGAGTGCCGGATGCCGTAGTTGTTGTCGAACTTGCTCTTGGTGACCGAGTCGTTGACGTTGATCGCCGGGAACAGCAGCTGCCCCTGCTCGGCGAGCTGGTAGAGCCGGTGCACGCCGGTGGTGGTCTCCTCGGTGACGCCGCGGATGTCCGAGGCGACCGTGGTCCAGCGCTTCGGGTCCTCGGCCAGCGAGCGGCGCAGCGTGTCGAGGATGATCCGGTACTCGTCGGAGACGGTCAGGTCCTCGTCGTCGACCGTGGGCACCACGCCGGTCTTCTCGAACTCGACGCCCTTGTGCACGAGCAGCGTGGCGTCACCGCCGTCGTCGAGGATCATGTTCGGGCCGACGACGTCGCCGTTCTCGTCGGTGAACTGGAACAGCTGCTCGGTGCACCACCAGTACTCCTCGAGCGTCTCGCCCTTCCAGGCGAACACCGGCACGCCCTTGGGCTCCTCGGCGGTGCCGTGCGGGCCGACGACGGTGGCCGCGGCCGCGTGGTCCTGGGTGGAGAAGATGTTGCAGCTCACCCAGCGCACGTCGGCGCCGAGGCTGACCAGTGTCTCGATCAGCACCGCGGTCTGCACGGTCATGTGCAGCGAGCCGGCGATGCGGGCGCCGTGCAGCGGACGGGCCTCGGCGTACTCGCGGCGCAGCTCCATCAGACCGGGCATCTCGTGCTCGGCGAGCCGGATCTCCTTGCGCCCGAACTCGGCCAGGCCGAGGTCGGCGACGGCGAAGTCGATGCCGTTGCGGGTCTGCAGCCGGCCGGTGGGGTCGGTCGCGGTGTCGGCAGTGGCGGTCATTGGGTGTGGTGCCTCCTTGGACAGCCCTGTGGGCGGTTTCATACGGATGAGCCGGCGGAACTGCGGCGCGGGATCGCGCGCACGGCCCGCCGTCGATGTCCGCCGGCCGTACGGGACGGCCGACGCGGATCGGCGTGAGGTGAGCAGCGGGCATGGACGAGCGCCATACCGGCAGGTACGGACAACACAGTGCCGCAGCCCTCCTCAGCTGAGCACTAGGCGCCCTTCGTGCAATGGCCTGGTGATCGAGCGTGGCGGACTTGGTCCGTCGCAGCGCCTCTCGATCCCGACTCGCGATTGCACCGCCAGGATCCCCAGCCCGCGCTGGCCTGTCAACTCGACGGATCGTGACGGACGTCAGCACACGTCACGACTCCCCGCCACGCGCCTAGGCGCTCACCCAGCAGGTGGTCGCGCAGCAGCGCCTCGGCGGCCTCGGTCCGGTGATGGGCGGCGAGCAGGCCGGCAGGCAGAACAGCGAAATCCGCATCGACCAGCATCGGCACGTCACCGAGCGCGGCGGCGAGCACGGGGTCGGCGCGCAGGGTGGACGCCACGGCGCCCAGGCCACCGGTGGTGTCGCGCTGCCGGAACACCCCGCCCGACAGCACCACCAGCCCGAGATCGTGGCCGGCTTCCGGGTGCACACGCAGGTGCCGACGGGCGGCGACCGATGCGGCCAGCGCGGCGATCCGCCGGTCCTCGGCCGCGCTGCCCGGGTCCTTCGGCAGGTATCCGACCTCCGCTGTCATCCGTGCGACCGTCGGCCCCAAGAGATCGGCCTCCACCGGATCGACCAGCCCCTCCGCCTGGCTCTCCACGAGGACGCCGCCCGCCGCCGTGCGCACGCCCAGGTCGCCCTCGATGGTCCGTCGCGCAAGACCCCCGGACCCGGCCGCGACGGAGTGCACGTCGGTCGTCGCCGAGCCGACGTCGATCACCAGCACCGAACGCGCGCAGATGCGCGCCAGCTCCACCGTCGCCGATCCGACAGCGTCCGCCGTCGGCGCCCGGACCAGCCGCCGGAAGCGCGGCGCGACGGCCGGGCCGCGGCCGCCCAGCACGTGCCGCTCGTAGAGCTCCACCAGCATCGCCCGCGCCGGCCCCGGCACCACCTCACCCCGACGCGGCGTGACGTTGTCGCAGGACAGCACGGTGCGTCCGGTCGCGCGCAGCAGCGCCTCGGCGTCCTGGCGGGCCTCGGTGTTGCCGGCGAGCAGCACCGGGTACCGGACCCGGGCCCTCGCCAGCCGGCCGGCGTTGTGCAGCAGCCCGGCCGGGTCGTCGCCGTCGGCTCCGCCGAGCAGCAGCACCACGCCGGGTCGGGAGCTGCGCAGCAGCCTTACGTCGGCGGGCTCCAGCGGTCCGGCGTGCACGTGCACCACGTGCGCCCCCGAGGAGCAGGCCACGAGGTGACCGGCATCGGTGCTGGTCAACCGCTCGGGCCCGACCACAGCGAGCCGCAGCCCGCCGCCGGCCGACGAGCAGGCGAGCAGCTCGTGCTCGCCGGCCCCGGCGGGCACCGCAGCCGCGACCGCGCGCACCGCGGCGTCCATCCCGGTGAGCACATCGGCGGCGGTGGTCGGGTGTTCGGCGAAACCGGCCAGCCGCCCGTCCGGATGGACGAGCGCCGCCTTCGTCCATGTGGAGCCAACGTCGAGACAGACCGCGGCGGCCTGATCGGTGGGCATGACCATCGACCCTAACCGCACCCGGCCCGTCCGGACGTGGTCAACCGGGTCGACCGCCAGTAGCGTCGCAGGTGACCCAGCCCACATCTCGACCTGGAGCTGCCGATGCTCGGACTCATGCAGGACCGTCCGCTCGCCCTGCCGCACCTGTTCCACCGAGCTGAGCAGTACTTCGCCCACAAGTCGATCATCACCGCGACGGCCGACGGCGAGCGCAGCACCACCATCGGCGAGTGGGCCCAGCGGGTCCGCAGGCTGGCCACGGTGCTGGACACGCTGGGCGTCAGCGCGGACGGCCGGGTGGGCACCTTCTGCTGGAACACCGACCGGCATCTCGAGCTGTACCTGGCCGCCCCCTGCACCGGCCGGGTGCTGCACACGCTCAACATCCGGCTGTTCCCCGAACAGCTGATCTACATCGCCAACCACGCCGAGGACGAGGTCGTCTTCGTCGACCGCTCGCTGTTGCGCCAGCTCTGGCCGCTGGTCGACAGGCTGGAGTCCGTGCGCCACTACATCGTCATCGACGACGGCGCCGACGTCCCCGTGCCGATCGACCCGCGGGTGCACGACTACGAGGAGCTGATGGCAGCGGCCGCCCCGTTCCGCGGCGATTTCACGATCGACGACGAGAACCAGGCCGCGGCGATGTGCTACACGTCGGGTACCACCGGCAACCCGAAGGGCGTGGTCTACAGCCATCGCTCGGCGGTGCTGCACTCGTTGATCGCACTGAGCGCCGACGCCATCGGGCTCTCCGAGCGGGACGTCGTGCTGCCGGTCGTGCCGATGTTCCACGCGAACGCGTGGGGCCTGCCCTACGGATGCCTGCTCGCCGGTTCCGACCTGATCCTTCCCGGACCGCGGATGACGCCCGACGGAATCGTCGAGATGCTGGAACGACACCGGGTCACGATCACCGGCGGGGTACCGACCATCTGGATGGCGATGTTGCCGCTGCTGGCGAAGCACGACCTCTCGGCGTTGCGGCTGGTCCTGTGCGGCGGCTCGGCGGTGCCCAGGGCGCTGTCGGAGAGCTACCGGGAGGCCATCGGCATCCCGATCCTGCACGCCTGGGGGATGACCGAGACGAGCCCGATCGCGACCGTCAGCAGCGCTCGCAGCCAGCACGCCGCGCTCAGCGAGGCCGAACGGGCCGACGTCAGGGCCCGCCAGGGCCAGGCCGTGCCGCTCGTCGAGCTCCGTCTCGTCGATCCCGAGACCGGCGAGCCACTGCCGTGGGACGACCGGGCCACCGGCGAGATCCAGGCCGCCGGCCCGTGGATCGCCGGGGAGTACTACCGGGGCGAGGGGGGAGGCGCCCAGTTCACCGCGGACGGGTGGCTGCGTACCGGCGATGTCGCCGCGGTCGACGGCCACGGCTTCGTGCGGCTGGTCGACCGGACCAAGGATCTGATCAAGTCCGGCGGGGAGTGGATCGGCTCCGTCGAGCTGGAGAACGAGATCATGGCGCACCCCAAGGTGGCCGAGGCGGCAGTGATCGCGATCCCGCACGAGAAGTGGGTGGAGCGACCGCTGGCCTGCGTCGTGGTGAAGCCGGGTGAGGAGCTCACCGGCGCCGAAGTGATCGAGTTCCTGACGCCGAGGGTGGCCAAGTGGTGGCTCCCGGACGCCGTGGAGTTCATCGACGAGGTGCCCAAGACCAGCGTGGGGAAGTTCTCCAAGAAGACGCTGCGGGCGAAGTTCGACGGCTACCGGGTGCCGGACCCGACGGTGTGAGGATCGCCGAGCTGGCCGCGCGGGTGCTGGCCGGCCCGGCCCGCTGCGGGGACACCCGGCTGGTCTGCGTCGACGGCCCGTCGGGGTCGGGCAAGTCGACCCTCGCGGCGCGCATCGCCGGCGCGCTCGGCGACCCACCGCTCGTGCACATGGACGACCTGTTCCCCGGCTGGGAGGGGCTGGCCGACGCGGTGCCGCTGCTGCACGACCGGATCGTCGCGCCGCTGGCCGCCGGGGCACCAGCCCGGTACCGGCGCTACGACTGGGACCGCGGCGGCTACGCCGAGGAACACGTGATCGGCCGGCCGCCGGTACTGGTGGTCGAGGGTGTCGCGTGTGGGGCGCGCCCGATCGCACCGTTCCACTCCATGCTGGTCTGGGTCGACGCGCCGCAGGTCGAGCGGTTCCGGCGCGGCATCGAACGGGACGGGGAGACCTACCGCCCGCACTGGGAGCGCTGGGCCCGCCAGGAGGCCGCGCACTTCACCGCCGACCGCACCCGGGACCGGGCCGACCTGCTGGTCGACGGCGCTCCGACCGTCCCGCACGATCCGGCGACGGAGATCGTTCCGCTGCCCTCAGACGGTCTTGACGCCTGTCATGATTTGTGACCTCTGTCCATCCTCGGTCACGTTAGGGTGACTGCGCACGGCCTCGACGAGGAGGCGATGCACTGAACGGAGGTGTATCAACAGGTGGGCGTTCTGCGCACGAAAAGCATCGAGCAATCCATCGCGGATACCGACGAACCCGAGTATCAGCTCAAGAAGAATCTGACCGCACTGGACCTGACGGTCTTCGGCGTCGGCGTCATCATCGGAGCCGGAATCTTCACATTGACCGGTCGCGCGGCGGCCACCGTGGCGGGCCCGGCGATCGTGCTGAGTTTCGCGGTATCAGCGATCTGCTGCGGGTTGGCTGCGCTCTGCTATGCGGAGTTCGCCTCGACCGTCCCGGTCTCCGGTTCGGCCTACACGTTCTCCTACGCCAGCCTCGGCGAGATGATCGCGTGGATCATCGGCTGGGACCTGCTGCTCGAGCTCATGCTCGGGGCGAGCGTGGTGGCCCAGGGCTGGAGCACCTACGCCGTCGTACTGATGGAGAACTTCGCAATAGCGTGGCCGGAGGAGCTCGGGCCGGGCGGATCCGTCGACCTGTTGGCGATGCTGCTGATCGCCGTGCTGACGATCCTGATCACGCTCGGCATCAAGGAATCGATGCGGGTGAACCTCGTCCTGGTGGCGGTCAAGCTGTTCATCGTGCTATTTGTGATCATCGCCGGAATCGGTTTCATCAATCCGGCGAACTACACACCGTTCATTCCCGAGGCGGCTGCGGGCTCCGCGGTGGAGAACTGGTACCAGCAACCGCTCATTCAAGCCGTAGTGGGCCTGGAACCGGCCGCTTTCGGAATCGGCGGCATTTTCACGGGCGCCGCACTGGTGTTCTTCGCCTACATCGGATTCGACGTGGTGGCCACCACCGCCGAGGAGGCGAAGAACCCGAAGCGCGACCTGCCGATCGGCATCATCGCCTCGCTGGTCATCTGCACCATCCTCTACGGCGCGGTCGCCCTGGTGATCACCGGAATGGTGAAGTACGACGAGATCGATCCGAAGGCGGCATTGGCCTCCGCTTTCACCACGCTCGGCAGGCCCGGTTACGCCACCTTGATCGCCGCGGGCGCGGTGGCCGGGCTGACCACGGTGGTGCTGACGCTGATGATCGGTGCCGCCCGGGTGGTCTTCGCGATGTCGCGTGACCACCTGTTGCCGCCGGTGCTGAGCAAGGTGCACCCGAGGTTCCAGACCCCGTACGTGATCACCATCGTCATCGGCATCGTCACCATGCTGGTGGCCGGCCTGACGCCGATCGGACGGCTGGAGGAAATGGTCAACATCGGCACGCTCACGGCGTTCGTGCTCGTGTCGGTCGGCGTGATCATCCTGCGCCGGACCCGGCCGGATCTGCCCAGGGCGTTCACGGTGCCGTGGTCCCCGGTTGTCCCGCTCCTGTCGGCGCTGATCTGCATCTATCTGACGCTGAACCTGTCGATCGAGACCTGGCTGCGGTTCCTCGTCTGGATGGCCCTCGGCTTCGGAATCTACGGGCTGTACGGCTACCGCAAGTCGCGCCTCGGCACGGGTGAGACCCTGTCCGAGATGAGCCACCACTCGTAGCGCCCGCTCCCGCCCGGCCGTCCGCCGTCGAGATGGCCGAGACAGCTGTTCCCGAACCGGGAAGCGGCCGTGTCGGCCGTCTCGGGGCGATGTTGTGGGGTTCGAGCGCCTTCAGGATGCAGGGGTGCGCGTTTCGGCGGCCGAGCGGTCGAGGTCGGGCTCCAGGTAGATCAACCGGGCTTCCGGCACCGCGTCCCGGACACGCACCTCGGCGGCGTCGATGGCCCGCGCCACGGCCTCGAGCGTCAGCCGCGGCGTCATCGCGATCTTGGCGGCGACCAGCAGCTCCTCCGGCCCGATGTACTGGGTCCGAATGTGGATCACCCGCTCGATGTCCTCGCCGCCCTCCAGCCCGGTGATGATCCGGTCGAGCACCGGGCCGAGGGCACCCTCCCCGATCAGCAGGCTCTTCATCTCGATGATGAGGATCACCGCGATGATCCCGAGCAGGACGCCGATCGCGATGGTGCCCAGCGCGTCGAACACCGGGTTGTCGGTGACGATCGTGAGACCCACGCCGAGCAGCGCGAGCGCCAGGCCGACCAGCGCGCCGAGATCCTCCAGCAGCACGACCGGCAGCTCCGGCACCTTGGACTGCCGGATGAACTGCCACCAGGTTCCCTTGCCCTTCAGCTCGCGCGATTCCGTGATCGCCGTGCGGAAGGAGTAGGTCTCCAGCCCGATCGCCACCACCAGGATCGCGATCGCCACCAGCGGCGACGTGAGCGGCTCCGGCTCCTCCAGCTTGTGCAGGCCCTCGTAGATCGCGAACACCGACCCCAGGCTGAACAGCAGGAGGGCCACGACGAAGGAGTAGAAGTAGCGGTCCCGGCCGTAGCCGAACGGGTGCTCGGAGGTGGCGGCCCGCTTCGCCCGCTTGCCGCCGAGCAACAGCAGGCCCTGGTTGGACGTGTCGGCGAGCGAGTGCACCGACTCGGCCAGCATCGACGACGAACCCGTGATCAGGTAACCGATCAACTTGGCGACCGCGATCCCGGCGTTCGCGAGCAGCGCCGCGACGATCGCCCGGGTTCCTCCACCTGCTGACACTGCGCGCTCCCCTCGACCTTCATCGGCACTACGGGCAGACCCTAGCCGGTGTTCTCGACGGCGCTGCCGCACACCGGACCAACCGGACAAGTCTCGACGGCAGCCCGGCCGGGCTGAGGGGGTCGTGAGTGCTCAGCCGTGTTCCTACGCGGCTGAGCACTCACGGGCGGCGTCAGCCGCGCTCAGACCTCCAGCGCGTCCCCGGCCAGGAACAGCTGCGTGCCCTCGGTAGCGCCGTGTACGGCGACCCCGGTGTCGTCGGCTGCCAGCCAGACCGACGTCCCACGGCCGATCTTCAGCTCACCGTCGCCGGCCCGCAGGCACGCCGAACCGGCGGTGCACAGCAGGATCCGCGGTCCGCCGTCGGGCACGGTGACGTGATCGGACGGGTCCGCGGCCCGCGAACCCTCCAGCGGCGGTCCGTCCCACCGGCGGAGCAGGAATTCCTCGACCGGTACGTCGTAGCGGATCCACTCCCCGTCCGGCCGGCCGCGGTGGATCGGCGGCGGTGCGGCGACGAAATCGAGTACCCGCAACAGCTCGGGGACGTCCACGTGCTTCGGGGTGAGCCCGCCGCGCAACACGTTGTCCGAGTTCGCCATCAGCTCGATGCCGGCCCCGGAGAGGTAGGCGTGCAGGTTCCCCGCGGGCAGGTAGATCGCCTCATTCGGCACCAGCGTGACCCGGTTGAGCAGCACCGAGGCCAGTACCCCGGCATCGCCGGGGTATCGCTCGGACAGCTCGAGCACGGTGCGCGCCTCGGCCAGGAACTCGCCGTCGCGCCGTACCAGCCGCACGCAACCGTCCTGCAGGGCGGGCACCAGGGCGTCCAGCGTGGACTGCGGCAGGGTGATCCAGGTGGTGAACAGGGCGCGCAGACCGTCCGGGCCCGGCTCGGCCGCGAGCAGCTCGGTGTGCGCGGCCAGCTCGGGCACGTCCAGCTCGCGCAGCAGGCGCACCGTCTCGGCGGGCTCCCGGAAGCCGACGAGCGCGTGGAACTCGGTGAGCGCGCAGATCAGCTCGGGCTTGTGGTTGGCGTCTCGGTAGTTGCGCTCGTGCGCGTCCAGCGGGATGCGGGCCGTCTGCTCCCGGCGGAAGCCTTCGCGGGCCTGCTCGAGGCTGGGGTGGGCCTGCAGCGACAACGGCTCGTCCGCGGCCAGCACCTTCAACAGGTAGGGCAGCGTGTTGTCCCAGCGGCGGCTGCGGACGGCGCCGAGCTGCTGCTCCGGGGCGGCGCGCAGCACGTCCACCAAGGTGTCGTGGGTGCCGTCGGCGCGCACCAGCCGGGACGGGTCGGCCGGGTGCGCACCCAGCCACATCTCGGCTTGCGGGTGCGGCGACGGAACCGGAGTGCCGAGCAGCTCGGCGATCACGGTGCGCGAGCCCCACGCGTACGGGCGAACGGGGTTGTCCAGCTGCTCCACGGCGTTCCTCAGCGTTCCTGTACGGCGGGTTCGATGGTTCGGGACGCAAGCCCCAGGTAGACGGACGCCACCTCGAAACGCGAGGCGAGCACGGCCGCACGCAGCAGCGCGGCGTGCGGCACTCCACGGGGCACCTCGTCGACCGGATGCACGACGTCGGTTGCGGGCCAGCCCCGACCGGTGCGACGCAAGGTCACCTGGCCGGCGTCCTCCTCGCCCGTGGCCAGCAGCACCAGCCGCAGCGGGAGCCCTTCGGGGGCCGGGCCGTCGTCGAACGGATCCCGGAAGATGTCGACGCCGGTGGCGGTCCGGTCGAGCTCGCGGACCAGACCGGTCGCCACGGCAGCCCGACCGATGTCGGCTGCGTGCGCGACCACGCCGGCGTGCGTGGCCAGCGCCGTAGCCGCGTGCCCTGCGACGGCCGTCGCGAGCGGATCGGTGGCCCAGAGCAGCGGTGTGTGTTCGGCCAGCCGCATCGCCAACGACTTGGCCGGATTCATGAACGGCTCATGGCCGGGTTGATTGCGCTCGGCCTCGGCGTCGAGCACGTCCGCCAGCGGGTCCAGGCCGGGTGGCAACGAGGCGCCGGCCAGCTCCAGTGCCCCCACCACGACCAGCCCGACGGCCAGTGCCCGCGGCAGATCGAGGCCGGGAGGCACCGGGATCCGGGGTTCGATGAGCCGGGCCCGCCCGGCTCCCGCCGAGGCCACCGGACCGTCGGCCGGCGCGGACAACACCACTTCCGCACCGCGGCCGACCGCTCGCAGCACGCTCTCGGCCAGCTCGACGTCGTCGCCGTGGGCGGTGTGGGCGACCACCACGTCCAGCGGCCCGATCCAGCCGGGCACCGAGTCGAGCGACACGACGGGTATGGGCGACACCGGGCCGAGCAGCGCGCTGACCAGTTCCGCGGCCGGCCCCGACGCACCGGGCCTGCGGAGCAGAACCAACGCCCGTGGCCGGCTGCCGGCCAGCTCAGCGACACCCGCCTCGGCTGCGCCCTGCGCGGCCGAGCGCACCTGCGCGCCCGCCGTGGCGGCCGAGCGCAGCACACCGCCGGTGTCGAGCGCGGCCAGCGCCCGCGGATCGGTGAGCAGGGTGTCGTCGAGCACGGTCAAGATCCGACCGAACCGGGCGGTGTCGAACCGGGTTGGGGCGTCGTGGGGGCACTGGCCTCCTCGAGCAGCAGCACCGGGATGCCGTCCACCACCGGGAACCGGCGTCCGCACGCGGTGCAGGTGAGCATGTCCGCCTCCGGATCGTCGGGGGTTCCGGCCCGCAGCGGAGCATGGTCGTCCGATGGGCAGGCCAGGATGTCCATCAGCTGGGGGTCGAGTTCGACGGCCACTCGATCCTCCTCATCGTTCGCAAGGGAGTTCCCGGTACGGCAAACGGCGCCGAGAACCCCGATGCTGCCAGTACGGGCGGCCGGGCGCCGCATCCGACGACCCACTATCTCGCCGGACATTCCATCAGCACGAGGTTTCTCGGGGAGAGCTCGACGGCGAGCTCTGCCCGTCATGGGCACCCCGGCCGAGGTCGTCCTCAAGCGCGCACGATCGCCAGCACCTCGTCGCGCAGCCGGGACATCTCCGCATCGTCGGCTGCCTCGACGTTGAGCCGCAGCAGGGGCTCGGTGTTCGACGGGCGCAGGTTGAACCAGCTGCGGTCGGGCAGCCGCACGGTGAGCCCGTCGAGCTCGTCGAACTCGACGCCGTCCCGGCCCCCGTAGATCTCCTTCACAGCGGCCGTCCGCTCCACCGCGTCCCGCACCGTCGAGTTGATCTCGCCCGACTCCGCGTAGCGGTTGTAGACGGTCATCAACTCCGAGATCGGCCCGGCCTGCTCGCCCAGCGCGGCCAGCAGGTGCAATGCGGCGAGCATCCCGGAGTCGGCCTTCCAGAAGTCCCGGAAGTAGTAGTGCGCAGAGTGCTCCCCGCCGAACACCGCACCGGTCTCGGCCATCCGCTGCTTGATGAACGAGTGGCCGACCCTGGTCCGGACCGGTCGACCGCCGTGCTCGGCGATGATCTCCGGGACGGCCTGCGACGTGATCAGGTTGTGGATCACGGCAGAGCCCGGCGACTTGGCCAGCTCACGAACCGCGACGAGAGCGGTGAGGGCGCTGGGGCTGATCGGCTGGCCCAGCTCGTCGACCGCGAAGCAGCGGTCGGCGTCGCCGTCGAACGCCAGCCCGAGGTCGGCACGCTCGTCCACGACCCGCTTCTGCAGGTCCACCAGGTTGGCCGGGTCCAGCGGGTTGGCCTCGTGGTTCGGGAAGGTGCCGTCGAGCTCGAAGTACAGGGGCACGACATCGAGCGGGAGCCCGCTGAACACCACGGGGACGGTGTGTCCACCCATGCCGTTGCCGGCGTCGACGACCACCCGCAGCGGGCGCGAGCCGGAGAGGTCGACGAGTCCGCGCAGGTACGCGGCGTAACCACCGAGCATCTCCTGCTCGGTGACGGTGCCGCCGCCCGGACCGTCCGGCACCCCGGCCTCGACGGTCGCCCGGATCGTCGCCAGTCCGGTGTCCTGCCCGATCGGCACCGCGCCCGCCCGGCACAGCTTGATGCCGTTGTACCGGGCCGGGTTGTGGCTGGCGGTGAACATGGCGCCGGGCATGTCCAGCGAGCCGGACCCGAAGTAGAGCATGTCCGTGCTGGCCAGGCCGATGGAGACGACGTCGAGGCCTTGCCCGGTGACCCCGTCGGCGAACGCGGCAGCCAGGCTCGGGGAGCTGTCGCGCATGTCGTGTCCGATGACGACGCTGCGCGCGCCCTCGGCGCCCACCAGCCGGGCCATCGCGCCGCCGAGCGCCTGCACCAGCTGGGCATCGATCTGCTCACCCACGACACCGCGGATGTCGTAGGCCTTGATGATCGCGGAAAGGTCGGTCACGGAAGGGCACCCTATAGGGCCTTCCGTAGCGCCCTACGCGCCCACCGCCTCAGCTCTCGGACGGCCCCGGCAGCACCCGCAGATGCCCTCGCCGTCCGGTGCCGCTGACCGGCGTCGCCTCGATCGGCCGGTCCACCCTGCCGGCCTCCCGGACGGCTTCGGCCAGCACCGTGAGGTCGTCGTTGCTGTGCTGCGGCGGGGCGAACTCGCCTTCGAAACGCACCACTTCCCAGCCTCGCGGGACGGTGAGTCGGTGCGCGTGCCTCGGGCACAGATCGTAGGAATGCGGCTCGGCCTGAGTGGCCAGCGGGCCGACCACCGCCGTCGAGTCGGCGTAGACATACGTGAGCGTGGCCACCGAAAGCTCGGTGCACCCGGTCCGCGAACACCGCCGCACACTCAGCACGTCGCGGACGATATCGCGCCGACCGCGTCGGGCCCGCCCGCGACGCGCCCTGCGACGACGAGTCGGCCGGTTCGATGCCGAATGGTGATCACGCAGCGGCGACCACCCTGTGTCGATACCTCGATCGGGGGTCACCCGGTCCGGCGAACATCGGGACCCGTCGTCACGAGTACGTCGAATAACGGTCGCGCTGCGTCGTAGGATCGCCGACGTGACCACCGCCCGCCGCGCACTACGGCGTTCGCCCCGAAGACGCGATCGTCGCGGTCGCGGGTTGCGTGGATTGATCTACCCGCCCAGCACCCCCGCCGCCCGTACCCGGGCCGAGAAGTTCGACGCGCTGGTGCTGGCGGCGCTGGAACCGATCGAGTTGCGCTGGGGATCCGAACTCGCCGAGCTCGACCTGGCCGTCGACGACGTGCCGGAAGTGGACGAGACGTCACCGGACGACGTGGTCTGGGGCCAGGGTGTGCTCGCCGACATCGGCGTCCCGCTGGCCCAGCTCGTGCCGGCCGGGGTGGACCCCGACGGGATGCCGTCGCGGGCCAGGATCGTGCTCTACCGGCGCCCGCTCGAGGCGCGGGCCCGTACCGGTGCGGATGAGCTGGCCGACCTGCTGCACGAGGTACTCGTGGAGCAGGTGGCCGAATACCTCAACATCGAGCCGGACGCCGTTGACGGGCCGGCCGGCTGAATCGTGGTCGGGATGGACCCCGGACCGGAATCGTCGGACGGCGCGGCGACGGCCAGATGGCGCGTGTCAGATGGCGCGGCGCAGCCGGCGCCGCTCGCGCTCGGACAGCCCGCCCCAGATGCCGAAACGTTCGTCGTTGGCGAGCGCGTACTCCAGGCATTCGGCGCGGACGTCGCAGCCGGAGCAGATGCGCTTGGCCTCTCGGGTGGAGCCGCCCTTCTCCGGGAAGAAGGCCTCCGGGTCGGTCTGGGCGCACAGCGCCTGCTCCTGCCACCCGGGCTCGCCGTCCTCGTCGGCGTCGCCGAACCCGGCGATGGCCTCTCCGAGCGGGTCGACGAGCCGCAGCGGATTCGCCGTTCCCACATCAGGTTCGGCCGTTCCCACGTCGACCGGTTCGGACTGCCCCCCCGTTACGTCGACCAGCTCCAACGTGGCTGTAATCACGTTCACTCGCCCACCTCCCCGCACCCAGCTCAAGGCCCCCACAGCCCGAATGACACCGACGTAAGTACAGCGCTGTCAGTCGAGCTTGGCAAGCCGTTGCTTCCATCCGGGTGACCTGATCCACCCGGACGGTCCCCCGTTCAGCAGAATGAGTCCGTGCATGCCGTGTCCAATCGAATCAGTCCGTGGTTTCTCGCCCTGCTCGCGGCCACCGCCGCTGGTGGCGTCCTGACCGTGCTCGGCACCCCCGAGGCCGAAGCCACCGGCTCGTCCGTGCTGCTCACGGCGGGTGTCGTCGTGCTCGTGCTGGCCGGGTGGGCGGTGTCACTGTGTCTGCACGAGTTCGGGCACGCGTTCACGGCCTACCGAGCCGGCGACCGCTCGGTGCAGGGCAAGGGCTATCTGAACCTCGACATCCGCCGCTACACCGATGTCGGGCTGTCCTTCGTGCTACCGGTGGTGTTCCTGCTGCTCGGCGGGATACCCCTACCGGGTGGCGCGGTGTGGATCGATCACGGAGCGATACGGTCGCGCCCGATGAGGACCATGGTCTCGCTGGCCGGACCGTTGACCAACCTCGTCATCGGGGCACTGCTGACCGGCGCCGTCGCGCTGCTGCCGATGCCGGTGGGACTCGCGATCGGGCTGTCCTGTCTCGCGTTGATCCAGGTGCTGGCGTTCGTGCTGAACATCCTGCCGGTGCCGGGGCTGGACGGGTTCGGGGCGCTGGAGCCGTTCCTGCCGGCTTCGACCCGGCAGCTCGCGGATCGGGTCCGGCCGTGGGCCCCGATCGTGCTGTTTCTCGTACTGATCGGGCTACCCGGCGCGTCGCAGCTGTTCTTCGACGTCGGTGGCGCGATCTTCGCGGCGGCCGGCGGCAACCTCCCGCTGGCCGCGACGGGCTACAACGAGCTGTTCTTCTGGCAGGGCTCGCTGGCCTGAGCGTTCCGCCGGCACGCCGCCGGCGCCGGGTCGCCCGAAATGCGCGCACCAGTGCGGCGATCTCACCCGTGTCGTCGTCGGGCAGGGCGTCGAGCGGCCACCAGCGCAGGTCGTCGGACTCCTCGCTGATCGTCGGGACCGCTCCGGCCGGGGCGTGTGCGACGTAGCGGACGTCGAGGTGCCGGGTGGGCACTCCGAGCGAGCAGGTGACGGGGTGGACGTCGAGGTGCACCGGCGCGCTCTCGACCCACAACCCGGCGATGCCCGATTCCTCGGTCGCCTCGCGCAGGGCCGCATCCCGGAGCGACCCGTCACCCGGCTCGCAGTGCCCACCGAGCTGCAGCCATCGGCCGACCCGCGGATGCATCGTGAGCAGCGTGCGCTCGGCCGCGTGGTCGAGCACGAGGGTCGACGCCGTGAGGTGGCCCGGCACGCAGGACCGCGAGCAGGCGTCGTCCGGGCGGGCTGCGAGAAAGGCCAGCAGGGCGTGCCGCAGCGCGGCCTGGCCGTGGTCCGGAGCGACCCAGGCGCGCAGCTCTTCCGCCGCGACGGCCGGGGCTACCACGACGCCCCGTCCACCCCGACCCGGAACGCCGGTGGTGCTACCACTCCAGCAGCCCGGTCGCCGGCGCGCGGGGCGGCCTGGGCGTGAGCGGCTCCACCGGCATCCCCACGGCGACGGCGCCGAGTGGCTGCCAGTCGGCCGGAAGCGCCAGCACATCGCGCACCACGTCCGCGGCGAAGATCGTCGACCCGACCCAGCACGAGGCCAGCCCCTCGGCGGCCAGCGCCACCAGGAGTGACTGCACCGCCGCGCCGCCGGCCACGGTGAACATCGTGCGCTCGCCGATCCGCCGGGCGTCGTCGCGGTAGCTGTGCATGCCGTCCCCGGTGCGGAAGGCCAGCACCAGCTCCGGGGCCCTGCGCAGCAGGTCACCGCGGCGCATCCGGCGCTCGACCTCGTCGGGCGGGCGCCCGTCGGCCTCCAGGTGCGCGCGCCAGCGGGCCGCGAGCGCGTCGAGCAGCTCGCTGCGTCGCTGCGGCGAGCGCACCCAACCGAACCGGAACGGCGTGCTGTGGTGCGGCGCTGGTGCGGTGAGCGCAACCCCGACCGCGCGGTGCACGGCGGCCGGGTCCACCGGCTCGTCGGTGAAGTCGCGGGTGCTGCGCCGCAGCAGCACAGCTTCCCGCCTGCCCTGCTCGACGGCCAGGTCGGTGCCCAGCCGGAACAGGTCATCCGCAAGCGGGCGCACCAGCTCGCGGGCGGTCGAACCGTCGTCGGTCGGGGTCAGGCCGCGCACCACGGCCACCGGCAGGCCACCGAGCTTGCCCTTGACCATGTCGGCCGCGCCTGCAACCTCGTCCGCGACGGCCACCTCGGTGACCAGCAGCTCGTTGCCCTCGGCGTCCGCCGACCCCGCATAGCGGTGCAGCACGGTGAGCCCGGACGAGCCGATGGCCACATCGGTCTGCCCGACCCGCCAGGACCGGCCCATCGTGTCGGTGATCACCACCGCGACGTCGACGCCGAGTCGCCGTCGCAGTTCCGCACGGAGCCCGGCAGCGCTGCCGTCCGGGTCGGCCGGCAGCAGCGCCAGCTCGTCGCGCCGCACGTTCGAGCCGTCCACGCCCGCCGCGGCCTGCACGATCCCGAGCTTGCTCGCGACGATCAACGTCCGGCCGCGGCTGGCCAGCACCCGTTCGGTCTCAGCGAGGATCAGCTCGCGACGCAGGGCGTCGCGCTCCTCAGGGTCGGTCGGGGCCGGCACCAGCCGGCCCTCCACTTTGGAGACCACTTTGGAGGTGACGACGAGCACGTCACCGTCCACAAGCCAGGGTGCGGCCGCGGCGATGGCGCCAGCAAGATCATCGCCGGGTCGGAACTCGGGCAGGCCCCGCACCGGCAGCACGGTGATCGCGTCGGGAGCCGCGTGATCGACCGGAGCCACCGTGTCGGCCGAGAACTCGGGCTGCGCGTCAGCCAACGCCGACCCCGCACAGGTCGAGGGCCTGGCGCGCCATCTCGGCGGTGGCCTCGACGTCGGTCATCAGCAGCGGCACGGCGCGGACCGTCACCCCGGGCACGTCGGCCGTGTCGCCGGAATGCACGAGCCAACCGTCGAGCAGCCCGCCGTCCGGGCGCGCCCCGTAGTGCCGCCCGACACCCTCCGCGCTGGATTCCACGCCGATCGCAGCCAGGCACGTGTCGGCCATTCCGCGCAGCGGCCGCCCGTCCACGATCGGCGACAGCCCGACCACCTTCGCCTGGGTCGCTCGTACCGCGTCGCGGGCACCGGGCACGTCCAGCAAGGCCCCGATGCTCACCACGGGGTTGGACGGAGCGAGCAGCACCGCGTCCGCCCCGGCCAGCGCGTCCCGCACCGCCGGCAGCAGGGTGGCCTGTTCGGCCCCGACGGACGCGAACGAGTGCGGGGTGGGCGTGGCCTTGTGCCGGATCCACCACTCCTGGAAGTGGATCGCCTTGCGGGCCTCGGGACCGGTCTCGGGGTCGTCGATCACGACGTGGGTCTCGACCCGGTCGTCGGTGACAGGCAGCAGCGTCACGCCCGGCTGCCAGCGATGACACAGCGCCGCGGTGACGTCGGACAGCGGGTAGCCGGCGCGCAGCATCCGGGTGCGGACCAGGTGGGTGGCGGTGTCCCGGTCGCCGAGCCCGAACCAGGCCGGGTCCGCGCCGTAGGCCGCCAGCTCGTCGCGCACCGCCCATGTCTCACCGGCGCGGCCCCACCCGCGCTCCGGGTCGATCCCACCGCCCAGTGTGTACATGCAACTGTCGAGATCGGGGCAGATCCGCAGCCCGTGCAGCCAGATGTCGTCGCCCACGTTCACCACCGCGGTGATCTCGTGCTCCGACGCCCCCGCCGCCCCGACACCCAGCGCCGCCCGCAACCCGACCAGGAACCGGGCACCGCCGACCCCACCCACCAGCACCGTCACCCGCACCCATCCGAGCCTACGACGCCGCCCGCCCCGCCGCCGGCACCCTCGCTCGCGGCGCGGCGGTGCTCCGCCCTCGGCGACGACCGGGGGCGGACGCGGCGCGGCGTGATGATCACATCGCTCGGTAGTCCTTCGGGGAGAAGCGCGGGCCGAAGCGGGGACGGCGGAAACCGGAGACCTCGACGTAGCGCACCGCGCGCTGGCGCTGCGGCACGTACGGCGCGAGCACCTGCAGCATCCCGACGTCGTCGAGCGGGCGCCCGAGAAGGGCCCAGCCGACCACGGTGGGAATGTGGAAATCACCGAAGCTCACCGCGTCCGGGTCGCCCCATGCTCTCTGCGCGACCTCGGCGGCGGTCCACACCCCGATCCCGGGGACACGGCGGAGCAGCTGCCGTCCGGGCTCACCGCCCAGCTCGCATGCACCTTCCAACCGGTGCGCCACCGCGGCGCCGGCCAGGATCGCGCGCCGTCGCGCGCTGTCGACGCCGGCACGGTGCCACTCCCAGTCAGGCACCGTCCGGATCACCGCCGGGGTCGGCGGCACCCGCATCCCGTCCGGCGCCGGGCCGGGTGCCGGGTCGCCGAAACGCCAGCACAGCTCGCGCCATGACCGCCGCGCCTCCACCCCGGTCACCTTCTGCTCGAGCACGGCCGGCAACAGCACGTCCCACACCCGGCCGGAGGCGCCGAACCGCAGGCCCGGCATCCGCCGTTGCGCGTCGGCGATCAGCGGGTGGTGGGCCACGAACTCCTCGGGCCGGTCCCCCGCTCCGAGCAACCCGGGCATCCCGGCCAGCACCCAGCCCGCACCGGGGCCCCAGGCCCGCCCGACCACCGTGCCGTCGGCGCGGCGGTGCAGCCGCAGCGTGGCCGGCCCTTCGGGCGTGGTGGACGTGCGCCACACCGCGGCCCCGTCACCCGCCGAGGAGAACGTCGGATCCCCGCGTCCCCTGCGCAGCGGGGCGAGCACCGCGGAGACGTCGAGCCGGAAGTCCGGCCGCCACTCGCGGACCTGCTCGCCGCCCGCGTCGTCGACGGGGACCATCGCCCGACGGTCAGACGTCCGGCGAGAAGCGCACCCCGTGGGGCGGCAGGACCACGTCCGGCCAGATCCGCATGCCGCCGCGCAGCTCGCAGAGCTCCCCGACCACCGCGCGATCCCCGACCACGGTGTCGGCCACCACGGCGCTCCGGTCCACCCTGGCCCCGGCACCGACGACGGAGTGCGTGACGGTCGCGTTCGCGCCGACCACCGCCCCGTCGAACAGCATCGATCCCTCCACCCGCGCGCCGGCACCGATACGCACCCCCCGTCCGACCGTGCTGCCGCCGACGACGACAGCATCGGGGTGCACATCGGCCGACTCGAGCAGCAGGCGCTCGCCCGTCGGGCCGGGCAGCGCGTCGGACGGGGCGATGCCGCGTACCAGGTCCGCCGAGCCGTGCACCAGATCCGCGGGCGTGCCCATGTCGCGCCAGTAGGCGTCATCGACATGCCCGGAAACCCGCGCGCCCGCCTCGAGCAGGCCGGGGAACGTCTCGCGTTCCACCGACACCGGTCGGCCCTCCGGGATCGACTCGATCACCGACCGGTTGAAGACGTAGCAACCGGCGTTGATCTGGTCGGTCGGCGGGTTGTCGGTCTTCTCCAGGAACTCCAGCACCGCGCCGGTCTCGTCGGTCGGGACGCAGCCGTACGCCCGCGGGTCCGCCACCCGCACCAGGTGCAGGGTCACGTCGGCGCTGGTGCGCCGGTGGGTGTCGACGACGGCGCCCAGGTCGGTGCCGGCCAGCACGTCGCCGTTGAACACCAGCACCTGATCGGTGGTCAGGTACTTGGTGACGTTGCGGATGCCGCCACCGGTGCCCAGCGGCTCGTCCTCCACCACGTACTCGATCTCCAGCCCGAGCGCGGCGCCGTCGCCGAAGTACTCGGCGAACGTCTCGGCAAGGTACGAGGTGCCCAGCACCACGTGCCGGACCCCGGCCGAGCGGATGCGGGACAGCATGTGGGCCAGGAACGGCACGCCGGCCGTCGGCAGCATCGGCTTGGGGGCCGACAGCGTGAGGGGACGCAAACGCGTCCCCTTGCCGCCCACCAGCACCACGGCCTCGACGTCGTGCAGCACCTTGGTTCCTCCTCGAGAAGGCGGCCCTGGCGGTCGCCGATGGGCGACCCGAACGGTCCCGGCCGAACCTCAAGGATGCCCTGCGCGCCGATCGGGCCCGCATACGGCCCAGAGTGCCCGAGCGCTCGGTCCCCGCGACCCGAACCACGCGCCATTCGCGCGGCGGTGGTGCGTGGCTCGCGGTTCGCTACGAACGGTCAGTCGTCGGTCGGATCCCCGTCCAGATCGATCAGCGTCTCGGCAGCCGTTCCGTCGCCGGATTCGCTGGCGATCTGCAGATAGATCCTCGCCTCGTCGGGACGGCCGTCGTCGAGCAGGAAGCGACCCAGGGTGTAGGCCCAGCCCGGTTCCTCCCGCCGCTCGGCCTCGCGGAACTCGCGTTCGGCACCCGCCCAGTCCCCCCGCACCAGCAGCAGGAACTGGCCGTAGGCCGTGTGCCCGCGCCGCGCCCCGAGCTCCCGCGCGCGGCGGTGCAGGCGCTCGGCCTCGGCGAGACGCGACTGCTGGGTGCGTACCTCGGCCAGCGCGACCAGCGTGTCGGGCCGGCTCTCGTGCGCGTACCGCTCGGCGGCCTCGGTCGCCGCGCCCAGGTTGCCGGCGTCCAGGTGCAGCTCGACGAGGTTGGCACCGGCGTAGGGCTCCCCCGCGTCCGCCGCTCTGGCCAGCACGAGCACCGCCTCGCCGGAGCGGTCCTCGTCGCGGAGCAGGATCGCCAGGTCGTTCGCGGCCGTCAGGTCACCGTTGTCGACGGCCAGCCGCAGCGCTTCCTCGGCCCGGACCCGGTCGCCGATCTCGACAAGGGCCAGTCCCAGCCGGCCGGCGAACCGGACGTGTCCCTGCGCCACCAGCGGGCCGAGCCACTCGACGGCGGCGAGCCAGTTGCCGCTCTCGAGGTAAGCCCGGATGAGCAGATCAGGCCCGGCGGGCTCACCGGTCGCCACGGCCTGCCGAAGCACGTCGACCGCTTCGAGGGCGTATCCGGCCTCGATCAGCGCAGCACCTTCCGCCGAGAGAGGCTCGGGGCTGGCTGGCGCGGCGGTCATCGGGCTCCCGTCAGTGATGGCGGGATGGTGTCACCCACATCGAGCCCTCGTCAGGCCGGATATGTTGCGATCAGGCGTCGATATGCGGATCGGCGGAGGCGTTCGGGCACGAGCCGGTAGCCGCCGCGCACCAGCACGTTGCGCAGGTACTGGTTGCGAGTGGTGAATCCGAGCCGGCGGAACCGCCGTTGCACGGCCAGCTCGGCCCGCAGCTGACCGAGCCCACCGCGGCGGGCGTAGGCCCCCGCTCCCACCCGGTACTTGACCAGGGGTTCGGCCACATTGGCCACCCGAGCGCCGGCCAGGATCATCTTCGCCCAGAGCAGGTAGTCCTCCATCCGCGCGAAATCGGTGTAGCCGCCGACGGCCAGCACGAGATCGCGGCGGTACATCACCGTCGGATGGTTGAACGGGATGGCGAAACGAGCCCGCTCGCGGATGTCGGCGGGGTCCGTCGGCGGGGTGCGGGTGCCGAGCACCTCGTCCGGATCGTCCTCGAACTCGATCAGCCCTGATCCGACGATGTCCACACCGGAGGAGATGATCGGCAGCTGCACGGCGAACCGGTGCGGCAGGCTGATGTCGTCGGCGTCCATCCGGGCGACGATCGGGTGCCGGCAGGCCGCCAGCCCGGCGTCCAGCGCCGGGCCGAGACCGACGTTGCGCGGCAGCTCCACCACGTCGACCCGCACCGGGCTGGCCGCGGCCAGCTCCTCGATCCGCCCGGCGAGCTGGCCGCCGATCGGGCCGTCGCGCACGACGACCACCTGGTCGGGACGCCGGGTCTGGCCCTGCACGACGGATACGAATGCGGCGGCCAGGAAGTCGGGCCGGTCACCGGCCCAGACCGCCAGCAGTACCGAAAGCTGCTCGGGCACGGGCCCCTTCCCCGCTCTCGTCACAACATCGGTTCGTCACCTCATCCGCGACACGCGCGGCAACGCCTTGGGTGCGCTCGCCCGATGCGCCACCCTATGGCCCCTGACCAGGGAACCCGGAAGCAGCGTCGGACGGCCGGGAGCGGAGTCGATCGGAGGTGCGCTGTGGACGGACGCGAATCGCACGTCCCATCTCCGGGCCGGTGGGACGGGGACCGTCGAGCGGCGGGCGCCACCGCCACCCATACCGCACCCCCAACGGCCGGCCGCCGAGCCAGCGCTCGTCCTCGTCGACGGCATCCACACCGGACCGGCGGCGCGGCGGCGTGCCGCCGGCCCATGGCGATCCCGACGGACACCGCTCCGGGGGGTACCACTCCGGCGGGCACCCGGCAGTCGGCGCGCGCAGCGGCAGCGCACCGAGAGCCGACGTCGAACGGCAGCCGACCGGCAGCCGGCAACCGACGGCCCGTCCGCGCCGCGGCCAGGGGGCGCCTGGCCCGTCGGCTGCGGATGATCACCGCGCTGTCCTCCGCGCTCGTACTCGCGGTCACCGGAGTGGCCTGGAGCCTCTACCGCGACGTCACCGCGGGCATCACGACCACCGACATCATCGCCGGCGGCTGGAGCGGCGGCGCGCAGAACATCCTGCTCGTCGGCGTGGACAGCCGGACCGACGCGCAGGGCAAGCCGCTGCCGCCAGCGGTCCTGTCCCAGCTGCACAGCGGGCCGGACACCGGCGTCATCAACTCCGACACGATCATGCTGCTGCACGTGCCGGCGGACGGCGGCGCCGCGGTGGCCTTCTCCATCCCGCGCGACAGCTACGTCGACATTCCCGGCTACCGCCGCGACAAGATCAACGCCGCCTACCCGGCGAAGAAGGCGGAGGCCGCCGAGCAGCTCGTCGGCCGCCGGGGAGCACGATCCGGCCCGGGTGCGAGACCGGAGTCCGCCGAGGCCGGGCGGCGCGCGCTGGTCGGGGCGGTCGAGGAGTTGACCGGCCTCACCGTGGACCACTACGCGGAGATCAACCTGGTCGGCTTCCACAGCCTGACCAGCCCATCGGCGGCGTCGACGTCTGCCTCAAGGCCGCGGTCGACGATCCGCTGTCCGGCGCCCGGTTCGCGCCGGACCGCAGACGATCTCCGGCGCCGAGGCGCTGGCGTTCGTCCGGCAGCGGCACGGCCTGCCCGACGGCGACCTGTCCCGGATCCGGCGCCAGCAGGTCTTCCTGGCCGCCGTCGCCGACAAGATCCTCTCCGGCGCGCACCCTCACCGACCCGGCCAAGCTCGCCGGGCTGATCGACGCCGTGCAGGCGTCGCTGGTGATCGACGCCGGCTGGGACCTGCTCACGTTCGCCCAGCAGGCCTCCGACATCGCGGCCGGCAACCTCCGGTTCCGGACGATCCCGACCCGCGGGCCGGAGACCAACGACCGCGGCGACGTGGTGCTGGTCGACGAGCGCGAGGTGCACGATTTCGTGGAACGGTCCACCGCCGAGCAGCAGGCCGCCGCCGAGGCCGCGGCCGACGCGCCGAAGCCGCCGCCCCCGCTGACCGGAGTGATCGCCGAGCGGTACGTCGTCGACGTGCGCAACGCCTCGGAGACCGTCGGGCTGGCCGCCGCGGTCGCCGGGCACCTGCGCAACCTGGGGTTCATCCGCGGCACCGTGGACAACACCGGCCGGTCGAGCGAATCGGTGATCCGCTACACCGGCGCCGACGGCGACGCCGCGGACGCGCTGGCCGAGCAGCTCGGCGGCATCGGGTCGAGCAGTCCGACGAGATCACCCCCGGGCACCTGCTGGTGCTCCTCGGCTCGGATTCGACCCGGCCGGTGCCGGAGCTGGCCGCGAACTGTCCGCGACAAGCCGCCGCCGACCCGACGAACATCACCGCGGCCGGCGTGCCGTGCATCGACTGACCTACGGTGGAGCGTCGTGACGCTCACCGCTGCCTTGCTGGACCCACTGCGGTCCGGCACCGCCGGCGCCCGCCCACTGATCACCTTCTACGACGACGCCACCGGGGAGCGCATCGAGCTGTCCGCTGTGACCACCCGCGAACTGGGCCGCCAAGGCCGCGAACCTGCTGCGCGACGAGTGTGACGTCGAGCCGGGCAGCCGGATCGCGAATGTCGCTGCCGGCGCATTGGCAGAC
>CAWJFD010000018.1:0-83491 GCA_963841985.1 uncultured Actinomycetota bacterium | reverse complement strand
GTAACGGGAGCCGTGGTGCGGCATTTTCAACAGGTCGGCCCGCAGCGATATCCCCGAGTTGAGCAGATCTGCCTGGGCGTCGAGCTCGATGTCGCCGGTCAGCAGGATCGTGCCGGCCGAGGTGCTGGCTCGCAGCACCAGCGAGGTGTCGTTGACGGCGGTCCCGTCGTCGGGGTCCACCGACGCGGTCGGATGCCGGGGGCCGATGACGTCGACGATCAGACCGGACCACCTCAACCTGTCGCCCGCGCTGAGCTGCACCAGCGGGACGCCCGCAACCCGCGACTTTCCGGCCACGTCCCGTAGCGCCCACCGCGGCTCCCGCACGGGGCCGACCGCGACTCCCGCCACCGCGCGACCGCGCAGCGCACCGGCAAGCCCGCCGACGTGGTCGGCATGCAAGTGGCTGATCACCACCAGAGCGATTCCCCGAACTCCGAGGCGATCGAGACAGTTGTCGATGACCCCGTCGTCGGGACCGGCATCGACCAGCACGACCCAACCCGGCTCACCCGTGGCCAGTACGAGCGCGTCACCCTGGCCGACGTCACACGCAACCACGGCCCACCCCGCAGGTGGCCATCCCGGCTGGATCACCCGGGTGGGTACCAGCACCACCGCCAACCCCAGTACGACCGCAACAAGGAGCGCACGGAATCGCGGAGAGCGGCCGAGCAGCAGGAACAGGAGGGTTGCCGCCACGAGCAGGAGCCCACCCGACACCCCATCGGGCCACGGCATCGCTGCCCCGGGGATCGCCGCCGACCGGTCCCCGACGAACACCAGCCATCCGACCGCGGGGCCGGCCAGCCACGCGCAGAGCTCCGCCACCGGGCGGCCGAGCGGCGACAGCACGGCGGCGAGCACCCCGAGCACCGTTGCCGGCGCGACGGCAGGCACCGCAAGCAGGTTGGCAAGCACCGTGACCAGGCTCAGCTGCCCGCTCAGACCGGCGACCAGCGGCGCCGTGACCACGAACGCCGCTGCCGGGATCGCGAGCGCCTCCGCCGCCCACCCGGTAACCCACAGCGTCGTAGCGCATCGGCCCAGCCGGGCGCCAGCAGCACCAACGCCCCGGTGGCCAGCACCGACAGCCCGAACCCTGGATCGACCGCCAGCGCCGGATCCAGCATCAGCAGCACCAGAACCGCCACTGCCAACGCCGGCACGGCAGACCGGCCCCGGCCCAGCGCCAACGCGAGCATCGCCACGGCAGCCATCACCGCGGCCCGCACGACGCTCGGCGACGGTCGGGCCAGCACCACGAAGCCGACCATCGTCGCGGTGCTCAGCATTGCCGCAAGCCGCGGATCGGTCCGGAGCAGGCGAAGCACGCGGAGCACCGTCCCGCCGAGAATGGCGAGGTTGGCGCCGGACACAGCCATCAGGTGCGTCAAGCCGGCCACCCGGAAGTCGGCTTCGACCTCCGCCGTGAGCCCGCTGGTGTCGCCCACCGCCAGGCCGGGCAACAGCCCGGCCGATGCCTGCGGCAGAACACCTGCCGCCTCACGCAGACCGGTCCGCAGCCCACCGGCGACAACCTGCCACCACGGCGGCGGGGTGACCTCGGCCGGTGGACCGCGCACCCGCAGCACGGCCACCGTCAGATCGCGCCGACCGGCCGGGGCGAGTAGACCCTCTGCCGTTCCCACCTGGCCAGGCAGCAACCGGCCCCAGCTCTCGGCCGGTGCGATCAGCAGTACCCGGCCGCCGGCCACCCAATGCCTGCCATCGACCTGCGCGTGCAGGACCGTGGCCGCGATCAGGACCTGCGTGGCGCCGCCGGGATGCGAGCCGTACACATCAGCCCGGATGGCCCGCGGGTCATCCCGCAGCAGTAACCGCAGGGTGGCCGCCGCACCACGGTCAGCGGGCTCCCTCAGCGGGTGCTGGACCAGCAGCACAGTGTGAGCGGTGATCACCAAGCCGGCGGCCGTCGCGCAGCCGGCGACAGCCAGCACGACCGCCGGTCCCCTGCCCCTGCCGGCCACCAGCGCGATCAGGCCGGCCACGACGGTCAGCCCGATCGCGACCACCGGACCGCCGACGATCCCGATCAGCACAACGGTCCATACCGTCACGGCCGGTGGCACCAGCCTCATGTCGGGCGGGCGGCGCGGCCCCTCGAGGTCGAACGTGTGCATCAGACGGTCACCAGCTCGCGCAGCTGACCGAAACGGCGCTCGCCGATGCCCTCGACCTCACGTAGCTGCTCGACCTGCGAGAACCGACCGTTCCCCGTGCGCCATTCGAGGATGCGCCGAGCCGTGACGGGCCCGACACCCGGCAACGCGTCGAGCTGATCGGCCGTGGCCGCATTGAGGTCGAGCCGTCCGCCCTCCGGCGTGGCGGCGGCTCCGGAACCGGCCGGCCCCGCGGTACCCGAACCCGTGGCTGGGGCGGAGCCGCCTGCGACCGGCGCGGCGTCCGGGGCCGCCTTGACCCCGACCGCGACCTGCTCACCGTCCCGGACCCGGCGAGCCAGATTGAGCTGGGCCAGATCGGTTCCCGGCAACGCGCCGCCGGCCGCATCCAGCGCATCGGCGACCCGCGCGCCGTCGGGGACCTCGACCAGCCCTGGACGCCGGACCTTGCCGGAGACGTTCACCACCAGTGGTGAGGGGGGCGGGCTCGGCGCGGCGCCCGTGGGGCCCGTCGCACCGACCGCGGCAGCCCCCGCAGCGGCCCCGGGGTTCGTGGTGACGGGTCCTGGCGTGTGCGGGGTCGCGTCCGCCGCCACCGCCGCACCAGCCTCGGCCGTCGTCGAGATCTCGGGCAGCCCGTTGACGGGATCCGCTCGCGGACGATCCGACCAGACAATGATCGACGCAAGCACCGCCGCCGCGGTGGCGACGAGCGCCAAGGCCACCGCTCCGGGACGTCCGGGAGCGATGCGAGCCGCCCGCCAGGCTCGCGGCCAGCACCGGCTCAGGAGCTCGCTCAGCCGGCCTGTCGGCGGATGCCGACCATTGTTGGTCTCGCGCGACCTGGTGGCACCCCGTCGCGACGACGACTGCTCCGCAACGACGTTGTCGCCCGCATCCGCATGGAGCTCGAACGGATCCACCGGGATACCGGAACCGTCGACAACCATGATCGGTTCCGTCGGTTGACCGAGCGTGGCCTCGTCCCATCGATCGCCGCCGGCAGGCGCATTCCTGACGGGCACGGGTGGGCCGAGCACGGCCGTGAGTCGGCTGGGCCGGACCGAAGGATCAGAGAGGGTCACGTCACCGACGCTAGGGCGGTTCGCAGGACAGGGATCGACGTTCTGTCGGTCTGTGGATGCCGGCGTTCCATGGGGACAACTTGGGCCTGATCGGGAAATCCTGGCCTCGAAATGTCAGCCCTGTCCGCAGAATGCGCGGCTGCTCGCGGACCGACACACCCTCCTCACGATCAACAGCCCGGCAACTGCGGCACCGTTACCTCCGCGGCACCACCACGACTCCCAACAACCCCGGCCCGACGTGCGCGCCGATCACCGCACCGACCTCGGACACCAGCAGCCGAGCGACGTGCGGAATGCGTTCCCGGAGTCGGGCGGCGACGTCCTCAGCTCGCTCGGCGGCCGCGAGATGATGCACGGCCAGGTCGACCGGCCCGTCGCCTGCGGCCTTCACGGACAGCTCGACCAGCCGTTGCGCCGCACGCGCGGTCGTACGGACCTTCTCCAGCGGCAGGATTCGGCCCTGCGCCACGTGCAACAGCGGCTTCACGCCCAGTGCGGTACCGACCAGAGCCGCCGCCGTGCCGATCCGGCCACCGCGGCGCAACCGGTCGAGGGTGTCGACCGAGAAGAACATGCGGCACCGGGAGGCCACATCGGCCGCTGCTGCCTCCACCGCCGCGCCGGACAGTCCCGCATCCGCCGCATCGAGTGCCGCCAGCACGGCATAGCCGAGGCCCATCCCCGTTGCCCGCGAATCAACCACCCTCACCCGGTCGGGCCCGACCTCGTCGGCCGCCAGCCTGGCAGACTCCCACGTGCCGGACAGCTCCCGGGACAGATGCACGGACACCACACCGTCGGCCCCGGCAGCGAGCGCACGCCGGTAGCACGCCACGAACTCAGCTGCGGCCGGGCGGGAGGTCTGGACGTCCATGTGCCGATCGGCCAGCGCCGCGGTGAGCTCGGCCGCATCGATGTCGACCCCTTCCCGGCCGATCCGCTCCCCCAGCCGAACCTCCAGCGGCACCATCCGGAGACCGCGTGCGGCGACCATCCCGGCGGGCAGATAGGCGGTCGAGTCGGTGATGACGACGACGGGCACGACGCACCCTAAGCGAGCGGACAGGCCGGGCGAAGGATCACGATTGTCACGTTCCGATGCCGACGTTGAAGCCGACCAGTCGCCACCGCGGATGATCGTCCCGGCGGGCCAGCGACGCCCACCGACAGTTCCCGATTCCACCGATCGACGGCCAGGACGAGGTCGGTAATGCGAGCAGTGCGCTGAGCAGGCCGGCGATCATCCCGCCGTGGGCCACCAGCACGGCAGTCGCGTTCGATGCCGGGCTGAACTCGTCGTCCAGCTCGTCGACCACCGGCTGGGAACGGCGCACCACGTCGATCCGCGACTCGCCACCGGGTGGAGCCCAGGCCGGATCGGATCGCCAGAGCGAGATCGCACCGGGCGAGAGCTCTTCGATCTCGGCAACGGTGCGGCCCTGCCACTCGCCAAGGTGGGTCTCGCGCAGCCGGGAGTCGACCTTGACGGGCAATCCGGCCGCTCCGCCGATGATGTCGGCGGTGTGGACCGCGCGGCGCAGATCAGAGCTGATCAGCCGATCGGGAGCCATCCGGACGATCTCGGGTGCCACCGCCTCCGCCTGCGCGCGGCCGAGCTCGGTCAGCATCGAGTTGAGATGACCCTGCATCCGTCCGGCCAGGTTGAAGTCGGTCTGGCCGTGGCGCAGCAGGACCAACCGGCGCAGGCTCACCCTGGCCCGCCGCCCTCGGCACGAGGCTCTGCGGCCTGCTCCCCGGCCGGGCCGGGGATCTCGGCCTCCGGGAATCGGATCCGCGGGCAGTCCTTCCACAGCCGGTCGAGGCCGTAGAAACCACGCTCCTCGGTGTGCTGGACGTGCACCACGACGTCGACGAAGTCGAGCAGCACCCATCGACCCTCGCGAGCTCCCTCCCGGCGGGTCGGTTTCGTACCGTGCTCGCGCAGCTTCTCCTCGACCTCGTCGACGATGGCCTGAACCTGACGCTCGTTCGGCGCCGACGCGATCACGAAACAGTCGGTGATGGCCAGTTGGTCGGAAACATCGAGCACGACGATGTTCAGAGCCTTCTTGTCGACGGCTGCAGCCACGGCCACCCGCGCCATCGCCAGCGCTTCGTCGGTCGCCGTCACGTCTCCCCTCTCCGACGGACCGACCGGTCCGCGCAGCACCATTGTCCCAGTCGGTGCGGACGTGACGTGCGGATGGGTCGGATCCGACCGCGTGTCAGGCGCCGTAGCGCCGGCCGGACAGGTGCGTAAGGAGGGCTCGGCCGCGCCCAGAACCTCGTCCACGCGACGCGGCCGGCGGGGGATGACCCGACTGGATGTACGCTTCGGCAGCGTGACTGGCCCGCGCGGCGACGTACCGCCTCCCGATCAGCTGATGACCGTGACCCAGACTGACCGCGGCAGTCAGCCGGTGCTCGTCGTTCGCGGCGAGGTGGACCTCAGCACCGGCGGCCGACTGCGGGACACCGTGAGCAGCGTGCTCCAGCAAACCGGTGCCGGCCCCGTGATCCTCGACCTGACCGCGGTCGATTTCCTGTCCTCCTCCGGGTTGGGGCATCTCGTGGCGCTCGACGAGGAAGGCCGCCAGCTCTCGCGCCCTTTGCGGATCGTCGTCGACGACACGCGGTCGGTGGTCCGGCCGATCACGACGATGGGTCTGGACGACGTGCTGTCGCTGTTCGGCACGGTCGATGAGGCCGTGGCGGGTTGAACCTCCTCGCTGACATCGAGCCGGCCTGAAGACGGCCCAGCCCGCGGCTCGTCGCCCCGGCATCCGATGATCAGCCCGGGCGTACCGCCCCACCACCCCTTTCCGGCTGGTACAGCCGGCGTTTCGAGATGTACTGCACGACGCCGTCGGGGACCAGGTACCAGACCGGGCGGCCTTCGGCCACCCGACGCCGGCAGTCCGTCGAGGAGATGGTCATCGCCGGAACCTCGACAAGGCTGACCGACCCCTCCGGCAAGTGGTCGTCGCCGAGCTCGTACCCGGGGCGGGTGACCCCCACGAAGTGGGCCAGCGCGAACAGATCGTCGACCCGGCGCCAGGACAGGATCTGCGCGAGCGCATCCGCACCGGTGATGAAGAACAGCTCGGCGTCGGGCTGGGCGGCATGCAGATCGGTCAGGGTGTCGGCGGTGTAGGTGGGTCCGGCCCGGTCGATGTCGACCCGACTCACCGAGAACCGCGGATTGGACGCGGTAGCGACCACGGTCATCAGGTAGCGGTCCTCGGCCCGGCTGACCTCTCGCTCGACTTTCTGCCACGGCTGCCCGGTAGGCACGAAGATCACCTCATCGAGGCCGAACCGGTCCGCGACCTCGCTCGCGGCCACCAGGTGCCCGTGGTGGATCGGGTCGAACGTCCCACCCATCACGCCGATCTTGCGATGCACGGGCGGAGCGTAACCGTCAGCGCGGATAGGCGTGTCGGAACTGGACGCTGATGCGTGGACCCGCCGATCGAACCTTGGGCACGGCATGCTGCCAGGTCCGCTGACAGGACCCGCCCATCACGAGCAGATCACCGGGGCCCGGCAGGAACGCCAGCGACGGTCCACCACCGGTCGGCCGCAAGCGGAACGGTCGAAGCGCTCCGAGCGACACCAGCGCCACCAGCGCCTCCGGAAGCTCCCGAGCCACTCGATCGCCGTGCCAGGCGACGCTGTCGGCACCGTCGCGGTACAGGTTGACGCCGATCTGTGTGAGGGGCACGCCGTAGCGGGCACCGATTCCCCGGGCCATCGAAGACAACATCGCGGGAGGGGCCGGCCCGTGGTCGAGATGCCATCGGTAGGTGAGCCGCGGCTCCGGCAACACCCTGTCGTACATGTGGACCTCGCGGCCCGTCCATGGCGTGCTCTCGAGCAGCTCGGCGAACAGCCTGTCGGCTCCGCGGCACCACGCCGGGACGTGGTCGACCCAGGCGTCGTCGGCGAGCACGTGCCGGCGCACGCCGGTGAACGACGGGTCGAACTCGACCCTCGGGCCATCGAGCAGGGAGGGTTGCCAGATCAGATCTCGCGCCATGCCGACGACGGTACCGCGATTCGAACAAACATTCGACCATCGCGCCATGTCCTGTGGACAACGCCCGGCGAGGGCGACTCCGCCACGAGTCAGACCGGCAGCAGTGCTTCCACGACATCGGCCAGCTGGGCCGCGGTGCGGCATTCGTGCATGGGGAGCAGGTCCGCGTAGCGCAACGCCGCCGAGTCACCGCTACCCCACTGCCGGCGGGGCTCCGGGTTGAGCCAGTGGGCGTGGCGGGCCTGCCCGACCAGCCGGCTCAGCACCGTCAGGTTGGGATCGCGGTAGTTGGTGCGGGCGTCGCCGAGGACCAGCAGTGAGCTGCGGGGCCCGACGGCGTCGCCCCACTGCTCGGCAAAGCTGCCGAAGGAGCGGCCGTAGTCACTGTGGCCGTCGAACGCGACAAGATCTGCCTCGCGCAACACCCTGCTCATCACACCCGACGGATCCGCTCCCGCCTCGAACAGCGCTGTGACCTCGTCGGCCCGCTCGACGAAGGCGAAGACCCGTACGCGGCTGAACTGCTCACGCAGGGCCTGGACCAGCAACAGGGTGAAGTGGCTGAAACCCGCCACCGAACCGGAGACGTCGCACAGCACGACCAGCTCCGGACGCCCGTGCCGACGGACCCGGTAGGCCGGGCGCATCGGCACTCCGCCCGTGGACATCGAACGGCGGATTGTCCGTCGCATGTCCACGGTCCCACGTTTGGCGTGCCGCCTGCGCACGGCGAGCCTGGATGCCAGCCGCCGGGCGAGCGGGTGCACGACGCGCCGCAACTCGGCCAGCTGATCGGCATGCGCGCTCAGGAACTCCACCTGCTCGACCTGTTTCGGTACGGCGTGGCGCGCGGTCCGCTCCCGGCCGCGGATCTCCGCGGAACGCCTCAGCACCTCATCGGTGATCATCTTTCGGAACGCGGCGATCCGCTCCCTGACCTCCCGGCGCAGCACTTCGTCGGCGAACCTGCCGTGATCCTGCTGCCCGCGCCGCAGGTCCTCCATGACGCGAGCGAGCAGCGTCTCCGGGGAGAGCAGCCGCAGCGCCTGGTAGGCCGACCAGCTCGGCCGGCCGCCGTCGCCGCGGATCCCGGTTCCGACCGCACCGGATCGGCCGAGCGCGTCGACCGCGGCCCTGGCGAGCTCGGCGAGCGCCGCGGTGTCGCCGTCTCGCAGCAGGTCGGCCAGCACGTCCCGCAGCGCGTCGACGTCGACCGGGCCGCCCTCGGCGTCGTCGAGCCGGGGCACGTCGACCTCGCCGAGGCCGGCGCCGAGCGTGGCCGGGAACCAGAGGTCGAACAGGATGTCGAAAGCCTGCCGCTGTCCGGAGCGGCGCAGCAACGCCGCGGCCAGCCCTTCGCGGAGTTGCTCGCGGTGCAGAAGATCAAGCGCGCACAGCACCTGTGCCGCATCGATCGTCTCGCCGGGACCGACGGCGACGCCGTGCTGGCGCAGGGCCGCGACGAAGTCGACCAGATGGCTCGGCAGCCCGCGTTGCGGGTCGCGCGGCACCGTCTCCACCACCTCATGATGCCCCGGGCCCTAGTTGAGACCCAGCTCCGCCGCAGCCTTGACCGTGTCGGACTGGTGTTTGAGGACGACGCCGAGGGTCGCGCGCACGGCGTCGTCGTCCAGGGTGTCGAGCCCGAGGGCGAGCAGCGTGCGCCCCAGTCGATCGTCTCGGCCACGGACGGGGACTTGCGCAGCTCCAGGGTGCGCAACACGCGGACGGCCCGGACCAGGGCGTCCACCAGCGATTCGGCCAGCTCGGGCACCCGGGAGAACAGGATGCGTCGCTCCAGGTCGGCGTCCGGGAAGTCAAGGTGCAGGAACAGGCAACGGCGCTTCAACGCCTCGGAGAGCTCGCGGGTCGAGTTGGACGTCAGCAGCGCGAAAGGGCGCCGCACAGCGGCGATCGTGCCCATTTCGGGGACCGTCACCTGGTAGTCGCTGAGCACTTCCAGCAGCAGACCCTCGACCTCGACGTCGGCCTTGTCGATCTCGTCGATCAACAGCACGGTGGGTTCGGCCCGACGGATCGCGATCAGCAACGGGCGGGGCAGCAGGAACTCCTCGGAGAAGACGTCGTCGCGGGTCTGCTGCCACGACTCGGCGCCCTGACCCGCCGTGATGCGCAGCAACTGCTTCGCGTGGTTCCACTCGTAGAGCGCCCGCGCCTCGTCGATGCCCTCGTAGCACTGCAGCCGGACCAACCCGGAGCCGGTGGCCTCCGCGACCGCCTTGGCGAGCTCGGTCTTGCCCACGCCGGCCGGACCTTCGACCAGCAGCGGCTTGCCGAGCCGATCCGCCAGGTAGACGGTGGTCGCGACGGCGGTGGACGCCAGGTAGCCGACGCCGGCCAGCCGCTCGGCCACCTCGGCGACCGAGCCGAACAGCGGGGACTGATGGGCGCTCACCCCGGCCATCCTGCCCTGACGACCGGCCCCGCACGCACCGGCTGCGGTTGTGGACAACTCCGGGGTCCGCCACGGAACTGTCGGGGGTCCGGTCCACCATGGTGCTCGTGACCAGTACCGAGCACGTGACCAGAGCCGAGCAGGAGCTGCGCGAGCGCGCCGAAGTGGTCTTGGCCGGCCTGGCCGGGCCGGGCGCCCGGCTGCGGGAGGATCAGTGGACGGCGATCCACGCGCTGGTCGAGCTGCGCAGCCGGGCGTTGGTCGTGCAGCGCACCGGGTGGGGCAAGTCCGCCGTGTACTTCGTGGCCACCGCGTTGCTCCGGGCCGCGGGCGCCGGACCGACCGTGATCGTCTCACCGCTGCTGGCGTTGATGCGCAACCAGATCGACGCCGCGCACCGGGCGGGTATCCACGCAGCCACGGTGAACTCCGCGAACACCGCCGACTGGGAGCGCACCTACGCCGCAGTCGAGGCCGGCGAGGTGGACGTGCTGCTGGTCAGCCCCGAGCGGCTGAACAACCCGGACTTCCGGGATCGGGTGCTGCCGCGGCTCACGGCCAGCGCGGGGATGCTCGTCGTGGACGAGGCCCATTGCATCTCCGACTGGGGCCACGACTTCCGGCCGGACTACCGACGGCTCCGAACACTGATCTCCGAGCTGCCGGCGGGAATACCGGTGCTGGCCACCACGGCCACCGCGAACGACCGGGTGGTTGTCGACGTCACCGAGCAGCTGGGGCTGGGTCCGGCCGAGGCGGGGTCGGCGACGGCGGGCGCCGGTGCGCCGCTGGTGCTGCGTGGCTCGCTCGATCGGGAGAGCCTGCGGCTCTCGGTGGTGTCGCTGGCCACCCCGACTCAGCGGCTCGGCTGGCTGGCTGCCCAGCTCGAGGCGTTGCCCGGGGCCGGCATCGTGTACACCCTCACCATCGCCGCGGCCGAGGAGGTGGCCGAGTTCCTCCGCGACCGTGGGCATCCGGTGGCCTCCTACACCGGTCGCACCGAGCCGGCCGAGCGGCTGGCGGCCGAGGCCGACCTGCTGGCCAACCGGGTGAAGGCGCTGGTGGCCACGAGCGCCCTCGGAATGGGCTTCGACAAGCCCGATCTGGGCTTCGTGGTGCACCTCGGCGCGCCGGCCTCGCCGGTGGCCTACTACCAGCAGATCGGACGGGCCGGGCGTGCGGTCGATCGAGCCGAGGTGGTGCTGCTTCCGGGGCGGGAGGACCGCGACATCTGGGCCTACTTCGCCTCGCTGGCGTTCCCGCCCGAGTCGCTCGTGCGCCAGACCCTCGGTGTCCTCGAGGCGGCGGGTGGCGAACCGCTGTCCACCGCCGCGGTCGAAACGAGGGTGGACCTGTCACGGACCAGGCTGGAGATGCTGCTCAAGGTGCTCGACGCGGACGGCGCGGTCCGGCGGGTCAAGGGCGGCTGGGTGGGCACCGGCGAACGATGGGTCTACGACGCGGAACGGCACCGGCGCATCGCCGATGCCCGCCGCACGGAGCAGGGCGCGATGCTCGACTACATCGACACGTCCGGGTGCCGGCTGAACTTCCTGCGCGGACAGCTCGACGATCCGGACAACGATCCGGACCGCCCCTGCGGTCGCTGCGACAACTGCACCGGAACGGTGTGGAACACGGCGGTCGATCCCGATGCCGCAGCGGCCGCCGGTGAGCGGCTGGCTCGCCCCGGCGTCGAGGTGGCTCCACGCAAGCAGTGGCCGAGCGGCATGGGTGAGCTCGGGGTTCCGGTGTCCGGGCGGATCCCGGCCGGCGAACTGGCCGCGGCCGGTCGGGTGATCGGCCGCCTCTCGGACATCGGCTGGGGCACCCGGCTGCGCGAACTGGTCGGGGTGCCCGATGCGCCGGACGCCCCCGTTCCGACCGATGTTCTCGATGCGTGCGTGCGGGTGCTCGCCGGGTGGGGCTGGGACGAGCGACCGGTGGGAGTGGTCGGAATCGGCTCACGCACCCGACCGCACCAGCTGCAACACCTCACTCGACGGATCGCGGAGATCGGGCGGCTACCGCTTGTCGGCATGCTGCAGCCGGCCGGCGGACGACCCGCACCCCACGAGAACTCCGCACAGCGTCTCGGCTCGGTGTGGAACGGCGTGCTCGAGCCGGAATTCACGCTGGCGGGCGGTCCCATCCTGCTGGTCGACGACGTGATCGACAGCGGCTGGACGATGACGGTCGGCGCGCGGCTGCTGCGCCGCGCCGGCGCGTCCGCAGTACTGCCGTTCGCACTGGCGCAAAGGGGTTGATCATGACTCAGCGATCATGAGCTCCGGCCGGTCCCAGACCGAGTTGACGAACACGAACCGAACGGCTTGCCCGGGCCGGACCTGGGCCGCTCGGTCGACATCGGCGTCCAGCACCACGGCCGCGACCGGATAGCCGCCGGTGACGGGGTGGTCGGCGAGGAACAGCACAGGCTCGCCGCCGGGCGGGATCTGGATCGCACCCCGGATCATGCCCTCGGTGGGGAGTTCCCGGTTCCCGGCCCGCTTCAGCTGCCCGCCCTCCAGTCGCATCCCGACGCGATCGCTGCGGCTGGACGCGGTCCAGGTGATCTCGGCGAGGGCCCGCGGGGCGACGAAGTAGTCGGTGCGCGGACCGCTGACCGCGCGCAGCACCACGGTGCCGCCGGTCGGAGAGGCCACCGGTGCCACGTCGACCAGCGGAAACGCCGGGGGTGGTGGGCCGATCGGCAGCACGGTCCCAGCCGAGAGCTTCGGTGGCCCCAGTTCGGCGAGCACGTCGGTGCTGCGTGATCCGAGCACCGGCTCGACCGCGATCCCGCCGCGCACGGCGAGGTAGGTGCGCAGCCCGGTCGGTGGCATCCCCAGGCGCAGCACCTGACCGGCGCGGAGTGTGAGCACGGCGTGGTGTCCGACCGGGGTGCTGTCGACATCGGCCGGCGCCGGCGCACCGGCGAGCGCGACGGTCAGAAGGCCACGGGCTCGAACCGCGAGTCCGCCGAACACCACCTCGATACCGGCGGCGTCCTCGGGGTTCGCGACCAGCCGGTTGGCCAGGCGCAAGGCCGCCCGATCGGCTGCCCCCGACCGTCCGACGCCCGACGCGGCCAGCCCCGGCCGGCCGAGGTCCTGCACCAGCGCCAGCGCACCGGTGGCCATCACCTCGATCTCAGCGCGTCATCGGACCGCCTCGAAGCGGACCGTGCCGCCGGGCCGCAACAGCGCGCCGCGCTCGGAGCTCCACAGCTCCGCATCGGTGCGTCCGATGAGCTGCCAGCCGCCGGGCGACGAACGCGGATACACCCCGCTGTACTCACCGGCCAACCCGACCGACCCGGCCGGAACGGTCGTGCGGGGCTCCGAACGGCGCTCCACGTCCAGCCTGGAGTCACCACCGGCGAGATACGCGAAGCCGGGTGCGAATCCGCCGAACGCCACCCTCCACGGCGTGCCGGTGTGCGCCTCGATCACTCCGTCCACGCCCAGCCCGGTCAGGCGACCCACCTCCTCCAGGTCCGGACCGTCGTACACCACGTCGATCTGCACGGCTTCCGCGTCGGCCGCGGCGGGCCCGACGTCGCCCGCCGGGTCGAGCCGGAGGTCGAGCAGCTCGCGGCGGGTCGCACCCAGATCGGTCCCGGGGGTCAGCACGAGCAGCACGGTGCGCGCCGCCGGCACCACGTCCACCAGCCCGGTCGGCGGCGCCCCCCGGACCGCGTCCGCCAGCGCGAGCACCTCGGGCAAGCCGTCGAGCTCGACGAGCAGCCCGGTGTCGCCGAACACCATGATCTTCATGGGCGTGCTCTGCGGGCTGGGTGCCGGCTTCGTCACCGGTCCACCTCCGATGCGAACGCCGTGAGCACCACTCCGGCCCGTTCCAGACCCGCGCGCACGGCCCCGGCCATCTCCACCGCGCCGGGCGAATCACCGTGCACGCACAGCGATTCCGCCTCGACCGGCACCGTGCTGCCGTCGACCGCCACGACCACACCGTCGGAGATCAGCCGCAACACCCGCTCGGTCACCTCCTCGGCGTCGTTGCAGCAGCGCGCCCTCCTGGGAACGGGGCACCAGCGTCGCCTCCGGCGTGTAGCCGCGGTCGACGAAGAACTCCCGCACGGTGCGCAGCCCGGCACGGCCCGCCGCGCGCAGGAACTCCGAACCCGGCAACCCGAGCACGGCCAGCCCCGGGTCGTAGTCACGCACCGCGGCCACGACCGCCGACGCCTGCTGCTCGTGGTGCACGATCGTGTTGTAGAGCGCGCCGTGCGGCTTGACGTAGCGCACCGCGGTGCCGGCCACCCGGCACATCCCCTCCAAGGCCCCGATCTGGTACACGACGTCGTCGGCCAGCTGGCCGGGTTCCACATCGATGAAGCGACGCCCGAAGCCGGCGAGGTCCCGATAACCCCACTTGGGCGCCGACCACCACCCCCGCCTGCGCCGCGAGCGCGCAGGTGCGGCGCAGCGTCGACGGGTCGCCGGCGTGGAATCCGCAGGCCACGTTGGCCGACGTGACGAGGTCGAGCATCGCCGCGTCGTCGCCGAGCGTCCAACGCCCGAACGACTCGCCGAGGTCGGAGTTCAGATCCATCTGCCGCCTCCTCAGCGCATCGCCGGCGGCCTGCTGCATCACGCCGCCCTATGCTGAATGGATTGTTGCACGATCTGGCAATAGGACAAGCCGTCGCACCCCGGGTGGAGCCCGCGTCTCGCCGCTCGTCGGGCGGGTGAACCCGACGTCGATCATCACTTCCCCCGCCCGAAACCGCTCACCGGACCGGCGGCCCCGGCCAGAACGCCGTCACCACGGCGCTGGGCAGGGGGACCACCGCCCCCGGCACCGGAGGGACCGCCGCCGGGCGGGGCGCAACGACCAGCTGCAACCCTCCCGCCCGGGGACGGCCCGCCGCGTCCCAGGCGGCCAGCGCGGCCAGCATCCGATCCGCCGGGACCGCTCCACCCACGCCGAACGCGTGCACTCCGGCCGGCCGCGGCCACCGCCCACCGGCACCCCTCGGTCCGGCGATGGCCACCCCGGGACCCGGCCCGACCAGTGCCACACCGACGCAACCGCCGTGGGACGGGAACAGGGCCCCGACCGGGCGGCGGGGGCATCCGGATCGGTACCCGCGTCGTCGGGGGCCAGTAGCCGGATGGCCCGCGCATCGTGCAGCGCGAGCCAGAGCCCGAAACCGTCCCAGATATCCGGGGGCCCGAGCTCCACATCGGCGGCTCGGACCGGCCCGGGCACGGCCAATGCCGCCGCCACCACCGCAGGTGTCCCGGCCTCGGCGGTGGTGTCCTCCGCCACCTGCATCGACCAGCCACCACCTATCGGCAGCACGGTGGCGGGTGCGGCCCCGATGCCGCGGAGCCGGATGAACGCGCAGCCGCGGATCGAGTCGCTGCGCAGCAGGGCGTCCGGGCCAAGGTCGAGGGCCACCGACAACTGGCTGCCGCGCAGCGCGAGCGGGAGCAGGAGTCGGCCCTCAGGCGCGAGCTGGGTGACCCACTCCGGCCGCACGTCCGAGCTGCCCACGGTGAGCATGATGCGGTCGTAGGGTGCGCCCGGCGGGTGCCCCAATGCCCCGTCCCACACACGAGCTCGACCCCGTGGACGCCGGCCGCGGTCAGGTGCCGCTCCGCGGAGTCGATGAGCTCGGCGTCGATGTCGATCGCGGTGACCGAGCCCGTCGGGCCGACGATCCGGGACAGCAGCGCGGCGTTGTACCCGGTGCCGGCGCCGATCTCGAGCACCCGATCACCGGGTCGCGCGGCGAGCTGCTCCAGCATGATCGCCATCATCGAGGGCTGGGACGCGGAGCTGGTCGCGATGCCGTCGACCCGCTGCACCGCGACCGCCTCGTCGGCGTAGGCCTCGCGCACCCCTAGATCGGGCAGGAACACGTGCCGCGGGACGGCGCGGAACGCCTCTTCGATGACCGGGTCCAGCAACCGACCCCCGGAGCGCAGTCCCGCCACCATCCGGTCCCGAGCCCGCCCAGCTGCCGTCATCCACCGAAGTCTTGCCGCCTCCGGTCCGCCCGACAACCCGGGCGCCCGGGCTACGGGCCTACCGGCACCAGATCGTCGGCGTGCACCACCTCGCGTCGCTGCTCGGGAGCGACGTCGTGGGACCGGCGGCCGATGAGCTCGGGCAGCTCGGAGGCGTCGAAGCCCACGACCCCGCGGGCGACGACGACGCCGTGCGGCCCGACCAGGTCCACCACGTCACCGGCCACGAAGTCCCCGGTGATGCCGCGGATCCCGGCGGCGAGCAGCGATCGGCGCCGCTCGATGACCGCCGTCACCGCCCCCGCGTCCAGGTCGAGGGTGCCGCGCACGTCGGCGGCATGGCGCAGCCAGAACCGGCGCGCCGAGAGCCGCCGTCCGGACGGCCGGAACGCGGTGCCCACCTTCGGGCCCGGCTCTGCCACCTCCAGCGCCGCCGACACGTCCTCGGCCGCGGCGAGCAGCACCGGGATCCCCGAGGCCGCCGCCATCGCGGCCGCAGTGATCTTCGTGGCCATCCCGCCGCGCCCCAGGCTGTCCGCCGCCGCGCTCGCCACCTGCACCGATTCCAGGTCGGACGGCGCGTCGACCTCGGTGAGCAGCCGGGCACCGGGACGCCGCGGGTCACCGTCGTAGAGCCCGTCGACGTCGGACAGCAGCACCAGCCCGTCGGCCCCGATCAGGTGCGCCACCAGTGCGGCCAGCCGATCGTTGTCGCCGACGCGGATCTCGTCCGTGGCCACCGTGTCGTTCTCGTTCACGACCGGAAGCGACGCCCAGGCCGAGCAACCGCTCCAGGGTGCGCTGCGCGTTGCGGTAGTGCGCGCGGCGGATCATGTCGTCCGCGGTGAGCAGCACCTGCCCGATCGATTGTCCGTAACGGGCGAACGAGGCGCCCGTAGGCCTGGGCGAGCAACAGCTGCCCGACCGCGGCGGCGGCCTGCTGGGTGGCCAGGTCGCGCGGCCTGCGGCTCAGCCCGGAGCGGCGCCAGGCCCGCCCGCGATCGCGCCCGAACGACACCAGCACGACCTGGCTCCCGGCGGCCCGGCGCGCCGCGAGCGCGTCGACCATGGCGTCGAGGCGCTGCGGATCGAGCCCGCCGCTCAGGCTGGTGAGCGAGGACGACCCGACCTTCACCACCAGCCGCCGGGCCGCGGCCAGCCGCAGGCCGGACGGCGCTCGGTCCACCCGCGCGGTCCCGTCCAAACCGCCGGCGCGGTCGGCGAGGTCGGTGAGCAGCTCCTCGTCGGTCCGGTGGCGGCGGCGCTCGTTGCGGGCCGCCTTCGCTCCGCGGCCCGTACCCGGCGTCCTGCTCGAGCCGCCGGTCGGTGCCGCGGCCGGACATCAGCACGGCCACCCCGGCCGGGGTCGTCGGCTCCCAGTCGAAGGTGACGTCGCCGATGGTCACCGGCGCTCCGGGCTGCGCGCCCGCCGCCGCGAGCGCCTCCTCGACCCCGAGCCGGGCCAGCCGGTCGCCGAGATAACCGACGGCCTCGTCGTTGTCGAACGAGGTCTGCCGGATCCACCGCTCCGGACGCTCGCCGCGGACGATGAAGCCACCGGGCAGCTCCCGATCGGGCTCGACGGTGAAACCTGCGTCGTCCACGGCGGTCGGCCGCAGCACGATGCGGGTCGGGTTCGAGCACCGGCTGGGCGGCTCGGTACTCGCCGCACCCGCTCGGCCATCGCGAACGTGAGCTCACGCAGCCCGACCCGGCTCGCCGCAGAGATCGACAGCACCGGCCAGCCGTAGCGTTCGGTCAGCTCGGCTCGTGACCAGCTCGGCCAGCTCGTGCGCGTCCGGCACGTCGACCTTGTTCAGAGCGACCAGCCTCGGTCGCTCGGACAGCTCGCCGCCGAGCGCCGGGATGTAGCGGGCGAGCTCGGTCTCCAGTGCCTCGATGTCGGACACCGGATCCCGGCCGGGCTCCAGCGTCGCGCAGTCCACCACGTGCACCAGCACCGAGCAGCGCTCGATGTGGCGCAGGAAGTCCAGCCCGAGCCCGCGGCCCTCGGACGCTCCCGGGATCAGCCCCGGCACGTCGGCGATCGTGAAGATCTCGTCACCGGCCTTCACGACGCCCAGCTGCGGCACCAGGGTCGTGAACGGGTAGTCGGCGATCTTCGGTCGGGCCGCGGACACGGCCGCGACGAGCGACGACTTGCCGGCCGAAGGAAACCCGACGAGGCCGACGTCGGCCATCGAGCGCAGCTCGAGCACCAGGTCGCGGCTCTCCCCCGGCTCGCCGAGCAGCGCGAAACCGGGCGCCTTGCGGGCCGCGGACGCCAGCGCGGCATTGCCCAGCCCGCCGCGGCCACCGGCGGCGGCGACGAACGTGGTGCCAGGGCCGACCAGATCGGCGAGGATCTCGCCGTCCTCGGTGAACACGACGGTGCCGTCGGGCACCCGCAGCTCAAGGTCGTCCGCGTTCGCTCCCGCCTTGAAGCCGCCCTGCCCCTGCTTGCCGTTGCGAGCGGCGGCGTGCGGGCGGTGGTGGAAGTCGAGCAGGGTGTGCACACCGGGGTCGACGATCAGCACGATCGACCCGCCGCGACCGCCGTTGCCCCCGTCCGGTCCGCCGAGCGGTTTGAACTTCTCGCGGTGCACCGAGGCGCAACCGTTGCCGCCCGATCCCGCGGTGGCGTGTACCACCACGCGGTCGACGAACTTCGCCATCGGAACTCCCCATCGGAAATGTCCCGAGAAATGTCACTGAACGACAACGGCGGGCCACCTTCAGGGCGGCCCGCCGATGTCGGAATCTGGGTACTGCTACAGGCCTCAGACCTGCGTCGGCACGATGTTCACGACCTTGCGGCCGCGCGTGTAGCCGAACTCGACCGCGCCTTCGACGAGCGCGAACAGCGTGTCGTCGCTGCCGCGGCCGACGCCGTCGCCCGGGTGGAACTTGGTGCCGCGCTGCCTGATCAGGATCTCGCCGGCGTTGACGACCTGGCCGCCGAAGCGCTTCACGCCGAGGCGCTGCGCGTTGGAGTCGCGACCGTTGCGCGAGCTGGACGCACCCTTCTTGTGTGCCATGGCTGCGTCTCCCCTACTTCGAGATGCCGGTGACCTGGACCTTCGTCAGCGGCTGACGGTGCCCCTGACGCTTGTGGTACCCGGTCTTGTTCTTGAACTTGTGGATGCGGATCTTCGGGCCCTTGGTGTGCTCGACGACCGTCGCGGTGATCGAGGCACCGGCCAGCGCGTCGATGTCGGTGGTGACGTCATCGCCGTCCACCAACAGCAGGGCCGGGAACGTGATCTCGGCACCGGGCTCGCCGTCGATCTTCTCGACGGTGAGCACGTCATCGACGGCCACCTTGTACTGCTTACCGCCGGTCTTGACGATCGCGTACATCGACGCACTGCTCCTGAAGCTCGGGGGACGTAGCGCCAGGCTTGCCCGGCGCGGACCGCGCCCTCGCAGGGTGCGGCGCAGATATCCCAGGGTACGGAAGGGGATCTCGTAGGGTCAAACCGGGTCTCCCCCGGCGTCGGCGGCCGGTGGTCCGGCCGGCCGGGAGGCGGCCCGCCTGCTCCGGCGTGGTCGCGTGGCCACGCTCGGCGCCGGTTGTGGCGAGATCGCCGGCGCCGGCGCACCCGGCGACCCTGCGGACGCCGCATCGTCGACACCCTCGCTCGAGGCGGGGGCGACGCTCGGCACCGTGACGACCGCGGCCACCGACAGTGTCACCGGTTGCGGCATCGGGCGCGCCTGCCGTTCGGGTGACCCGGCCGCGCCGGGTACGGGTCCCGGACCGACCGTTCCGGCCGCCGGTCGCCTGCGCCTCGTTCGGGTCGGCGTCAGCCGGCCGGGTCTGCTCGGCGATCGAGCGCTCGACGACGATCTCCTCGATCACGTCCGCAACGACGTCGGCAGCATCCGTTCCGACGTCGGCGGCATCCGTTCCGACGTCGGCGGCATCCGTTCCGACGTCGGCGGCGGCCGACGGCTCCACCGGCGTGTCGACAACGTCCCACCGACCGAGCTCGATCAGCTGATCCCCGACCACGCCCTGCTCGACCACCACGACGTCGCTCGCCGTCCCGGACAATTCCGTGCCGGACGGCGTCGAGTCGGGCGCCGGTTCGGGCGCCCCGACATCCGTGCCGGCCTCGCCGCGGTCCGCCGGCACGTCGACATCGGCCTTCGGGTCGGAACCGGCCCGGTGACCCACGTCGGCCGGGGAGCCGTTGCGGGTCGAACCGTTGCGCCGGCCGGACTCGCGGCGACCCTCACGCTCGGTCTCACCGTCGCCCTGGCCGGACTCGCGACGACCCCGCCCGCCCCGGCTGCGCCGTCCCGACGGCTCCCGCTCGGACCGCTCGAAGCGATCAGCGCCACGCTCGGATTCCGGCTCGATCACCGGCTCCACGTTCACGATCACCCCACGCCCCCGGCAGTGCTCGCACGGGGTGGAGAAGTGTTCGAGCAGCCCGCCACCGACCCGCTTGCGGGTCATCTGCACCAACCCGAGCGAGGTGACCTCGGCCACCTGGTGCCGGGTGCGGTCGCGGGCCAGGCACTCGGTCAGCCGCCTCAGCACCAGGTCGCGGTTGGCCTCGAGCACCATGTCGATGAAGTCGATGACGATGATCCCGCCGACGTCCCGCAGCCGCAGCTGACGAACGACCTCCTCAGCGGCCTCCAGGTTGTTCCTGGTGACGGTCTCCTCGAGGTTGCCGCCGGAGCCGGTGAACTTCCCGGTGTTGACGTCGATGACCGTCATGGCCTCGGTGCGGTCGATCACCAACGTGCCGCCGGAGGGCAGCCACACCTTGCGGTCGAGCGCCTTGAGCAGCTGCTCGTCGATGCGGTAGGCCTCGAACACGTCGGTGGTCCCGACATGCCGGTGCAGCCGGCCGGCCAGCTCGGGGGCGACATGACCCACGTAGTTCTGCAGCGTGTCCCAGGCATCGTCGCCCTCGACGACGAGCCGGGAGAAGTCCTCGTTGAACTGATCGCGCACGACCTTGATCAGCAGATCCGGCTCCTCGTAGAGGAGCACCGGGGCCTTCGGCTTGCTCGGGCCGGTCTGCTCGGACTTCGTCTTCACGACGTCCCACTGTGCCTGCAGGCGGCGGACGTCGCGCTCCAGCGCCTCCTGGCTGACGCCCTCCGAGGCGGTACGGATGATCACTCCCGCCTCGCTGGGAACGATCTCCTTGAGCATGTCCTTGAGCCGCTTGCGCTCGATGTCGGGCAGCTTGCGGCTGATCCCGGCCGCCCCGCCGCTCGGCACGTAGACCAGGAAGCGGCCGGCCAGGCTGATCTGCGTGGTGAGCCGAGCCCCCTTGTGCCCGATGGGGTCCTTGGTGACCTGCACGAGCACGCTGTCGCCGCTGTTCAGGGCCTGCTCGATGCGGCGGGCCTTGCCGCCGAGCCCGGCGGCGTCCCAGTCGACCTCACCCGCGTAGAGCACCGCGTTGCGGCCACGGCCGATGTCGACGAACGCTGCCTCCATGCTGGGCAGCACGTTCTGCACGCGACCCAGGTAGATGTTGCCGACCAGCGACTTGGCGTGCCGCCGTCGCGCCCACTGCCGGCCACGAAATGCTCGACGAGGATCTCGTCCTCGAGCACCCCGATCTCGATCCGATCGACGCGCTCGCGCACCACCATCGTGCGGTTGACCGACTCCCGTCGGGCCAGGAACTCGGCCTCGGACAGGATCGGCACCCGGCGACGCCCGGCGTCACGCCCGTCCCGACGACGCTGGCGCTTGGCCTCCAGCCGGGTCGAGCCCCGGACGCTCTGCACGCCGTCACCGCTGTCGGCGCTGTCGGACCGCTGCTCGCGGGGTTGCCGCACCCGCACGACGGTGTTCGGCGGATCCGACTCGTCGCCGGCATCGCCGTCCTCGCCGGTCCCCCCCCGCCTGCGCCTGCGCCTGCGGCGGCGCGATCCCGACCCGTCGGCCGAACTGTCTCCGTCCTCGGAGTCGTCCTCGTCGTCGTCGGAGCCGGATTCGGAGCCGGTGTCGTCGTCCGACTCGGCCTCGTCCGCGCTCTCGGAGCCGCCTGCGGTCGGGGCCTCGGTCGACTCCTCCTCGCCGTCCGGGCCACCCTCGTCGTCGCCGCCACGCCCGCGACCGCGTCCGCGGCGTCCGCGACGGCGGCGCCTGCGGGCCCCGCCGTCGTCGGCGTCGCCGTCGGTGTCGTCCGCGTCCTCGACCTCGGCGACGGCCTGCGGCTCTTCCTCGTCCGGCTCGACGTCCGGCGCTTCGGTCTCCACCTCCGCCTCCGGCGGCGGCGCCTGCTCCGGGTGGACGGCGGAACCGGCGGCTGGAACAGCGGGGTCGGCGGCGCGAACAGCGGGGTCAACGCCCCCGCCCGGCTCGTCGGCCACCGGCACGGCAGCCGCTCCGCCGGAACGGCAGGCTCGACGGCCGGCTCGGCGGGGCCGGGGGATGGCTCGGCAGGGGCTCGGCCGGCAGGGGCGGCTCGGCCGCGGGGACCCGGAGCCGGTGGCTCCGGGAAGCAGGGCGGTGACGACCTGCTCGGCGGCCTTGCGGTCGATGCTGGACTGGGCGGTACGCACCTCCACGCCGACGGTCGGCCAGCGCGGAGATCACCTCACGGCTGGTCCGACCGAGCAGGCGAGCGAGCGCGTGCACCCGCATCTTCTCGGGCAGATCGCCCAGGACGGGTGCGGGGACCGGCCCACCGGCGCTGCCGGCAGGCGAATCGATATCTGACATTCAGCTCCTTCGCCCCCGGGCGCCCTCGTGAGAAGGCGGCCGCGCAGGGGCACGTGCAGTTCTCCCCGCGCGGTGCGCGGAGAGCAATCCTGGTGTCTCGCTCCGCCCCGGGAGGCGGTTCTTCGCGATGGCGTGCCCGTGGCCGGCAGAACCTCACCGGTACCGCAACCGACCCTCCCGCTCAGCTCCGGGCGGTAACCCGGGCGGGGCCGAGTGGGTCAGCCAGGTCGCCCCGTTCGTCGAGCAGTCCCTGAGCTGTCCGGGTGGCCTTGGCGGGCACCGGCGGCTTGAGGCCTGCGACAAGCGCGAGCGCACTCAACACGTCATCGGGCCGAACAGCGGGTGTCAGCTGCCGAACGACCGCCGTCATTATCGCACAGACCTCACCCGCGCCGGCGCTCGACGACGCTTCGACACCCGATGCGACGACCGATCCGGTGACGGGCGTGTCGACGACCACGGCGTCCACGAGGGCGGCCCGCACGTCGACCTGCCGCCGTCCGGACGGGATGATCCGCTCGACGACGAACGACGTCTCGGCGAGCAGGGCGGCCAGCGCGGAGCGCAGATCCGCAGGCTCGACGCCGGGCAGTTCGATCGTCCAGCGGCTGGCGTCGATCCGATCGGCCAGTGCGGCGCCCTCCGCGCACGGCCGCCTCGAGCACGTCGATCCCGGCGGGCAGCGCCGCGTCGAGGGCCGCGACGAGTTCGTCCGGGTCCACCGGACGGGTCAACCCGATCTCGACGTACTCGGCCTCGCTCGCCGCGCCGGTCGGCGCGGCACCGATCCAGGACAGCCGGGGATGCGGGCTGAACCCGTGCGAGTGCGCCACCGGCACCCCGGCCCGCCGGACCGCACGTTCGAAGCTGCGGGCGACGTCGCGGTGGGAGAGGAAACGCAGCCGCCCCCGTTTGGCGAACCGCAACCGGATCCGCTGCACGGTGGGTGGGGCCGGGTTGGCGGCCTGCCCCCACCCCGTGAGTGCGGAGCCGGGTTGGAACGCGGCTGGGCACGTCACGACCCCACCTGTTTGACCACCGTCAGCGGCAACAGCGTCGTGCCGCTCGGGCCGACCTCGATGTCGGTGCCGGTGGCCGGGCAGACGCCGCAGTCGAAGCACGGCGTCCAGCGGCAGTCGTCCTGCTCGCGGCCGTCCAGCGCGTCCTGCCAGTCGTCCCAGAGCCAGTCCCGCTCCAGCCCGGAGTCGAGGTGATCCCAGGGCAGCACCTCGTCGCGCTCCCGGTCGCGGGTCGTGAACCACGCCAACGAGACCCCGAGCGGCTCCAGCTCCGCGGCTGCGGCGGCGGTCCAGCGGTCGTAGTCGAAGTGTTCGCTCCACCCGTCGAACCGGCCGCCCGCCCGCCACACCCGTTCGATCACGCCTCCGACCCGGCGGTCGCCGCGGGCCAGCAGACCTTCGATCAGGGACGGCTTGCCGTCGTGGTAGCGCATCCCGATGTTGCGGCCGATCTTCCGGTCGGAGTTGACCGCCGCCCGCAGCTTGCGCAGCCGCGCATCGACGACCTCCGGGTGCGCCTGCGCGGCCCACTGGAACGGGGTGTGGGGCTTGGGCACGAACCCGCCGATGGAGATCGTGCAGCGCACGTCGTTGTGCCCGGCCGCGGCCCGCCCGGCCCGGATCACCCGATGCGCCATGCCGGCGATCTCCAGGACGTCCTCGTCCTCCTCGGTCGGCAGCCCGCACATGAAGTAGAGCTTCACCTGGCGCCAGCCCTGCGCGAACGCCTCGCTGACGGTGCGGATGAGATCTTCCTCCGACACCATCTTGTTGATCACACGGCGGATCCGCTCCGACCCACCCTCCGGCGCGAACGTCAGCCCGGAACGACGGCCGTTGCGGGAGATCTCCTTCGCCAGGTCGATGTTGAACGCGTCCACCCGGGTGGAGGGCAGCGACAGCGTGGTGTTGGTGCCCTCGTAACGGTCGGCCAGGCCCTTGGTGATCTCGGCGATCTCGGTGTGGTCGGCCGAGCTCAGCGACAACAGCCCGACCTCGTCGAACCCGCTGGCCCGGACCGCGGCGTCCACCATCTCGCCGATGCCGCGCAACGACCGCTCCCGCACCGGACGAGTGATCATCCCGGCCTGGCAGAACCGGCAACCCCGGGTGCAGCCGCGGAAGATCTCCACGCTGGCCCGCTCGTGCACGGTCTCGGCCAGCGGCACCAGCGGCGCCTTCGGGTACGGCCAGGCATCCAGATCGGTGGTGGTGCGTTTGGTGACCGTCTGCGGCACCCGCGGATCCACCGGCTCGACCGCCCCGATCGACCCGTCGGTCAGGTAGGACACCGCATAGAGCGACGGGACGTAGCAGCCCTCGACCCCGGCCAGCCGCAGCAGCAGCTCCGCCCGTCCGCCTGGGCGTCCGGCGGCCTTCCAGGCCTTGAGCACGTCGGTGATGTCGGCGACCACCTCCTCGCCGTCCCCGATGGCGGCGACGTCGATGAAGTCGGCGACCGGCTCGGGGTTGAACGCCGCGTGGCCGCCCGCGACGACCACCGGATGCTCGACGGAGCGGGCAGAAGCGTGCAGCGGGATGCCGGCGAGATCGAGTGAGGTGAGCAGGTTGGTGTAGCCCAACTCGGTGGAGAAGGAGACGCCGAGCAGGTCGAACGCGCCCAGCGGCCGGTGCCCGTCCACCGTGAAGGCGGGCACGTGGTGCTCGCGCATCAGCGCCTCGAGGTCGGGCCACACGGCGTACGCGCGCTCGGCGAGGGTGTCGGCGCGTTCGTTGAGGACCTCGTAGAGAATCATGATGCCCTGGTTGGGCAAGCCCACCTCGTAGGCGTCGGGGTACATCAGCGCCCACCGGACATCCACCGAGTCCCAGGCCTTGAGCTGCGCGTTCAGTTCACCACCGACGTACTGCACGGGCTTGGAGACGCGCGGCAGCAACGCCTCGAGGGCCGGAAACACGTCAGCGGTCACGTTGGTCCAGCGTAGTCCCGTACCCGAACCGGCCGCTGGGAGCCGCGATGTCGCACGTCCTCGTGGTCGGTCGCGAGTTGCGAGCGCAATGACCACAACTGTCGTTTAAAGCCGTAATGCCACCTACTTTCGCAAGCATCGGCCACGCGGCCATCGCCCTTACCGTTCCTTCATCACCTCCGTTGAGAAGGAGCGACGATGCTCATCATCCTGGGCTTCTCGATGATCGCCGTATTCATGTACCTCATCCTGAGCAAGCGCTTGACCCCCATGGTCGCGCTCATTCTGGTGCCCTTGACATTTGCCATGATCGCCGGTGGTCTCGGCGTGACCGGGCAGTCCGAGGACGGCGTCGTCGATTCCATCATGGAAGCGGTGGGCGATTTCGCCCCGACCGCCGTACTGCTGTTCTTCGCCATCATCTACTTCGGCCTGATGATCGACGTCGGGCTGTTCGACCCGCTGATCCGATTCGTCCTGCGGGTCGTCGGGAACGACCCGGTGCGACTGGTGGTCTGCACAGCCGTGCTGGCCGGCGTGGTGTCCCTCGACGGTGACGGATCGACCACGTTCATCATCACCGTGTCCGCACTGCTGCCCATCTACCTGCGACTGGGCATGAGCCCGGTCGTGCTCACCGTGGTGGCCAACCTGGCCAACGGCGTGCTCAACATCGTGCCGTGGGGCGGGCCGACCGTCCGGGCCGCGACCGTGCTGAAGGTCTCGCCGTCGGAGCTGTTCAACCCGATGGTGCCGGGCATGGTCCTGGGGATCCTCACGGTGATCGTGCTGGCCTACTTCATGGGCCGCTCGGAGCGCACCCGGCTGGCTCGCTCCGGCCACACTCTCGAGCAGGTGGCCGCGTCGCTGCGGCCCGCGACGGTCGGTGGCGGATCCCGCCCCAGCGGCGGCGGCACCGCCGTGCTGACCGGTGACGACGAGCCGGCGGTCGCAGATGCCGACATGGCCAGCGGCCTCGACCCGAACCGTCCTACCCTGCGCCCGAAGCTCATCTGGTTCAACCTCGGGCTCACCGTCGCACTGCTGACGCTGCTCGGACTGGACATCCTGCCGCTGTCGCTGATCTTCGTCGGCGCCACCGCGATCGCACTGGTGGTCAACTTCCCGAATCCGGACGACCAGGTCGCCCAGATCAAGGCGCACGCGTCGTCGATCGTGTCCGTGGTGGCCATGGTGTTCGCGGCCGCGGTACTGGTCGGGGTGCTGAGCGGCTCCGGGATGGTCACCGCGATGGCCACCGGGATCGTCGCCGCGGTGCCCGAGCCGCTCGGCCCGTGGTTCGCCGTGATCACCGCATTCCTGAGCATGCCGCTGACGTTCTTCCTGACCAACGACGCCTTCTACTTCGGCATCCTGCCGATCCTCACCGAGGCTGCCGGCCACTACGGCATCGCCCCGGTGGAGATGGCGCAGGCCTCGATCATCGGCCAGCCGGTGCACATGACCAGCCCGCTGGTACCCGCGATGTTGCTGCTGATCTCGCTGGCCCGGGTCAACCTGGCCGATCACCACAAGAAGGTGATCTGGCGGGCGGTGGTCTGCTCGACGGTGATGCTGGGCACCGCCATCGCCCTCGGCGTCATCCCCGTCGGCTGATTCACCCCACCCTTTCCGCACTATTCGACAAGGAGCTTTCCATGACCGTCACCGATGACATCGAATTCGACTTCGACACCTCGAACCAGCGAAAGGGCCCGCTCGTCGGAATGCGAGTGATCGACGCGGCCACCGTGTACGCCGGCCCGCTCGCCGCGACCATGCTCGGCGATTTCGGTGCCGACGTCATCAAGGTGGAACACCCGCAGGGCGATTCGGCCCGCACCCACGGCCGCAGCAAGGACGGGGTGGGCCTGTGGTGGAAGGTGCTGGGACGCAACAAGCGCACCGTCACCGCCAAGCTGTCCACCCCCGAGGGGCGCGAGCTGTTCCTGGAACTGGTGCGCACCGCTGACGTGCTGATCGAGAACTTCCGGCCGGGAGTGTTCGAGAAGTGGGACCTGTCCCCCGCACTCCTGCACGAGATCAACCCGGGCCTGATCATCCTGCGGGTCACCGGGTTCGGCCAGACCGGACCGGCCGCCCACCGCCGCGCGTTCGGCACGCTCATCGAGGCGATGAGCGGGCTGGCGCACATGACCGGCGACCCGGACGGCCCGCCCACGCTGCCGCCGTTCGGGCTGGCCGACGGCACCGCGGCGCTGGCCGGCGCTTTCGCCACCACGCTCGCGCTGCTGCACCGGGAGCGCGGCGGTGCCGGGCAGGTGATCGACCTGTCGCTGCTGGAGCCGCTGCTGATGATCCTCGGTCCGGCTCCGACGATCTACGACCAGGTCGGCGAGATCCCGGGCCGGCACGGCAACCGCTCGCCGAACAACGCCCCGCGCAACACCTACCTGACCCGTGACGGGCGCTGGGTGGCGGTGTCGACGAGCTCGCTGTCCGTCGCGGAGCGGGTGCTGACGCTGGTCGGCCACCCCGAGGTGATCGAGCAGCCGTGGTTCGGCTCGGCCGGCAAGCGGGTGGAGCACGCCGACGAGCTGGACGGCTACGTGGCCGCCTGGATCGGTGCCCACGATGCGGACCACGTGATCGCCGAGTTCGACCGGGTCGGGGCCGCGCTGGCGCCGGTGTACACGGTGGCCGACCTGGTCAACGACCCGCAGGTGATCGACCGGGACACCATCACCACCGTCGACGACGACCGGCTCGGGCCGCTGAAGATGCAGAACGTCATGTTCCGGATGTCCGGCACCCCCGGCGGCATCGCGTTCACCGGGCGGGACCTCGGCGAGGACAACGACGAGGTCTACGTCAAGGAGCTCGGCCAGCAGCCCGACCGCATCCAGGACCTGCGCGAAAGCGGTGTGCTGTGAGTGCCCCGACCACGTACCTGTTCGTGCCCGGCGACCGACCGGAGCTGATCGCCAAGGCCCGCCGCAGCTCCGCCGACGCGGTGGTGATCGACTTGGAAGACGCGGTCGCCGCCGACCGACGCGCGCTCGCCAGGGATGCGGCCGCGCAGGCCCTGCAGGAGCAGGCGCTGCAGGAGCAGGCCTTCCACCACCAGCAGCTGTGGGTCCGGGTCAACGCCGCCGGCAGCGCCGAGGCCGACGCCGATCTGGCGGTGCTCGGCGGGCTGCTCACGCACGTCCGGCTGCCGAAGGTGGAGGACCCGGCGGCGATCGACTGGCTGGCCGCGCGGGCGCCGCGGCTGGTGGCCACGCTGCCGGCGGTCGAGTCCGCGGCCGGACTGCTGGCGGCGCCGGCCGTGGCCGCGCACCCACTGGTCGTCCGGCTCGGGTTGGGCGGCGTCGACCTGACCATCGACCTGGGCTGCAACGCCACCGCGGAGGCACTGGCCTACCCGCGATCGGTGCTGGTCGTGGCGTCCCGGGCGGCCGGCCTGCCCGGCCCCGTGAACAGCGTCTACACCCGCCTGGACGACACCGAGGGCCTGCTCCGGCACGCCCGCACCGCCAAGGCCCTCGGCTTCGCAGCGCAGTCGGTGCTCAGCCCGCGCCAGCTCGACCCGGTGCGCACGGTCTTCGGCGACTCCGCGCGCGAGGCCGAGTGGGCCCGCGAGGTGCTGGCCGCCTTCGAGGCGAGCGCGGGCGCCGCGACCAGGACGCCGAACGGCGACTTCGTCGACCTCCCGGTGGCCGAACACGCCCGACGGATCCTGGAGCTCACCACCTGAGCCCTCTCCCGGGTCAGCGGCGGCGGTACAGCCGTTCGGGTCGGCCGGTTCGGCCGTACTTGAGCTGCACCGTTGCCACCCCGGTCTCCTCCAGGTGCGCGAGGTAGCGCCGGGCGCTCACCCGGGACAGCCCGACAAGACTCGCGACCTCGGTGGCCGAGAGCGGCTCGTCGCTCGACAGCGACCCCTGTACCAGCTCGGCCGTCTCCCGGCTCAGCCCCTTGGGCAGATCGGCCTTGGCCGGGCCGCGGACCGCTCCGGCCACCCCGAAAAGCTGGTCGATCTGGCTCTGGTCCACGTCCGGGGCGGCCAGCATCGCGCGGCTGGCCCGGAAGTGGTCGAGGCGTTCCGCCAAAGCCTCGTACTCGAACGGCTTCACCAGGTACGAGAGCGCGCCGCCCTGCCGGGCCGCGCGCACCGCATCGACATCGCGTTCGGCGGTGACGAGGATGACGTCGAGCCGCGGATGGTCCTGGCGGGCCCGGCGCAGCACGTCGAACCCGCTCATGTCGGGCAGGTGCACGTCCAGCAACATCAGGTCCGGGGTCAGCGCGGACACCGCGGCGAGCGCGTCGACACCGTTGTGCGCCACGCCCACCACCCGGAACGCGGGCAGCGCGTCCAGGAAGCGGCTGTGGATCTTGGCGACCATGAAGTCGTCGTCGACGACGAGCACGTCGTAGAGGGCCTCAGGGCCGGTCACGACGTCACCGATCGCACCGGTTCGGCCCCCTGGGTGGACGCCGCCGGCCGGCGGCCCAGCACGGCGGTGAAGACGGCACCGGCCGTCTCGGCCGCCCGGGGCTCGGCGGCGCCGACGTCGGCCGACCCCGGCTCGGCGGCCCCACTGCGCACCGTCACCCAGCCGCCGCGCCGCTCACAGATCGTCCGGACCAGCGACAACCCGATCCCGCGGCCGCCCGCGACCGTCGATGACTTGGTCGAGAAGCCGCGGGCGAATACCTGGTCGACGGCGCCCTGCGGCACCCCAGGGCCGGTGTCGGCGATCACAACCCGCACCTCGTCGTCATCGGCGATGATCTCCACGGCCACCGCCGCATGATCCTCGTTGGCCACCGCGTCCAGGGCGTTGTCGATCAGGTTCCCGGCCACCGTGGCCACGTCGGTGGACAGCTCGGGATCCAGCTTCGGGCACCGAGACGTCGGCAGCAGCGCGAGCGCGACCGACGACTCGGTGGCGAGGCTGGACTTGGCGATCAGCAGCGCGGCCAGCGCCGGGTCCGCCAGCCGCCGGCTGATCGTGGCGTCGACCTCGGCCCGCTTGCGGGTCAGCGTGGACACGTAGTCACGCACCTCGTCGTACTGACCCAGCTGCACGAGGCCCGAGATGATGTGCAGCTGGTTGTCGAACTCGTGGGTCTGCGCACGCAGGGTCTCGGTGGCGCTCCGGGTGGCGCCGAGCTGGCGCTGCACGGCGAGCAGATCGGAACGGTCCCGCAAGGTGATCACGGTGCCGATCGGCTGCCCGCTGCGTGGTCCCTCGCTGCCGCTCGTCCGCGCCGTTCGCCGGTTGACCACCAGTGCGCGATCCCGGTGGACCACCACCACGTCGGCCCCGGTAACCCGACCCAGCAGCACGTCGAGCACGGTCGGGGTCGACGCCAGCTCCTCCACGCGGCGCCCCACGCAGTCCTCCGGGAGGTCCAGCAGATCGCGTGCGCCGTCGTTGGAGAAGGTCACCCGGTCGTCGGAATCCACCCCGAGCACCCCCTCCCGGATCGAGTACAGCAGCGCTTCCCGCTGCTCGGCCAGCGTCGCGATCTGCTCCGGCTCCAGGCCGTGGGTCTGCTTCTTGATCCGGCGGGCGAGCAGCCACGAACCGAGGATCCCGGCCATCGCGGCGAGACCCAGCAGCAGTGCCGCCTCCGGCACGTCCGCAACCAGCGCCGACCACGGGCTGGGATACGCCTCACCGACCAACGCCACGCCGATCAGCTCGGGGCCGTCGCCCGTCGGGGCGAAGGCAGGCGCGCCCGCGACGATCAGGAGCTGGTCCGCGATCGTGGCGTCGCCGCCCCAGGCACGCCCGGACCACACGGACTCGTCGGGCAGGGTGAGGTCGGTGCCCACCAGGGTCGGGTCGCCCGCTGCGACGATGCGCCGGTCCAGCCCGACCAGCAGCACGGTGGTGGCGCCGGACTGGATGCGTACCGATTCCGCGACCGGGGCCAGGTCGGCGGCGGCTGTCGGGGCCAGCAGGCGCTCGCGCACGAGTGGGTTGCTGGCCAGGCTCTCCGCGGCGCCCAATATCCGTTCGGCTGTGTAGGCCCGGAACTGCGTCTGGGCCTGCCGGACGGAGACCACGGCGGCGACGACGAGCACCAGCGCCACCACGGCCAGCTGCAGCACCAGGAACTTGCCGGCCAGCGTTCGAGGCAGCCAGCGCCGCATCGCCGAGCCTCCTCGCTCCCGCTCGGGCCCATCCGCTGCGGCCACGATAGGCGCGCGCACCGGTCATGACGACCACCCGCGGGTCGGTCGATCACGCACCGCACCGACGAGCACGCATCCGGGGCGGGACTCGTGTCAGAGTGGCCCCACCCGAGCGGCAACCACCGGAGGACCGCGATGCGCCCGTCCGCCCGACGCGCGATCACCGTGTTGCTGGGCTGCTGCCTGCTGCTCACGGGCTGCGCGGCAGGCGAGCGGCAGCCCGACACGCAGTTGCGGATCATGGTGCCGACCGTCGCCGGCGGCGGTTACGACGTGACGGCCCGGACGGCGGCGGCCATCGCCCAGCGCACCGGCGTCGTTGACGACCGCATAGCGGTGTTCAACCTCGACGGGGACGGCGGAGCGCTGGCGCTGCGCCGGCTGGTGTCCGAACGCGGCAACGGCGAGCTGGCCATGATGATGGGTCTCGGCGTGGTCGGGGCGACGGTCACGGTGCGCGGGTCCGACCGGGTCACCGACGCGACGCCGATCGCGCGGCTGATCGAGGAATCCGAGGCCGTGCTGGTTCCCGCGCGGTCGCCGTACCGCAGCATCGGCGAGCTGGTCACGGCCTGGCGCGCCGACCCCGCCGGGCTGTCCGTCGGCGGCGGCTCGGCGGCCGGTGGACCGGACCACCTGATGTCCATGCGGCTGGCCAGAACGGCCGGCATCGATCCGGTCCGGGTGCGGTACGTGTCGTTCGACGGCGGCGGTGAGCTGCTGCCGGCGCTGCTGGACGGGCGGATCGACGCCGGTGTGTCGAGTGTGGTCGAGTACACCGCCCAGATCCGGTCCGGTCAGCTCAGGGCGCTCGCGGTGTCCGGGCCGGCGCGCCTGACCGGGGTGGACGCCCCGACCCTCACCGAAGCCGGCTTCGACCTGGTGTTCACCAACTGGCGGGGTGTGCTGGCCCCGCCCGGGATCTCCGCAGCCGACCAGGATCGGCTCGTGCAGCTGTTGCGCAGGCTCGAGGAGACCCCGGAGTGGAACGCCGAGGTCGACCGCATCGGCTGGACCAACGCCTTCTTGTCCGGTGCGGAGTTCGGCGCGTTCCTGGCCGCGCAGGACCGCGACGTCCGCGACACGCTCACCGAGCTCGGCCTGGCCTGACCGGGACGGGCCGGAGCCGACCGTTCAGCCCCAGGCGGCGCGCGGCGGGTTGCCGGCGGTGGTCAGGCGCCTGACGGTGGCAGCGAGCACCACCACGATCGCCACCGCACCCGCTACAACCACGGCGGCAGGCGGATCGTTCAGCGCGATCCCCGCCACCGCCCAGACCACCGCGGCGGTGTAGCAGATCACGGCCGTTCCGCTCAGCACCACCCACGCCGCGATGGCAGTGGCCGCGAGCAGCACGACCGTGGCCGCGACCGTGGCCAGCGCGTTGTCCCCCGGCAGCCCGATCCAGACCCCGGTGGCCGCGGTGCCCAGCACCGTGGCGAGCGAGACCCAGCCGGTGTACAGCGCGATCGGTCCACGGAAGGCGACCCGCTCGGTCACGTCGACGGCGGGTTCGCGGCTCAGCCGGCCGAACACCACCGCCAGCACCACCATCAGCCCGATGATCGACAGCTCCGCGAGCAGCAGCCAGCGTGCCCCGAAAGCGAGGATCCAGGTGGCGTTGAACACGGCCGACGCCGCGAGCCACCAGCCGGTGCGGCGGTGCACGTCGCGAGCCCGCTGATCCGGGGATGCAGCTGGTAGAGCGCATACGCGAGGAAAGCGAGATAAATCGGCGCCCAGATCACGAAGGCCCAGCTCGCGGCCAGCAACGGGGTGCGGTAGTCGCTGGCGACCACGCCGATCGGCTCGCCCAACGTCCCGATCCCGGCCAGTATCGACACCACCACCTGAACGACGGCGAGCAGTGCCACCAGGCTGCTCCGCACGAGGTCGACAAGAGCGGAGCGTTCCGAGGTGACCGTCATTCCCACATCATCGACCTGCGCGATGCCTGCGGCCAGCCGAGTCCCCGACATTTCGAGCGCCGCATCCGCCTCAGCGGAGCAGAAGGATGTCGAGACGCCGGGCCGCCACCGTCACCCCGATCATGATCATCACAAGGAAGTACGCCAGATGGCCGAGCATTCCGACGTGCACCGCGCCTGTCGTGAGCCCGCGCATCAGCTCGACCGCGTGGAACAGCGGCATGCACTCCACCACCCACTGCAACCACCGCGGATAGACCGACAGCGGATAGAAGGTGGTGGAGAACAGGAACATCGGCAGTACCGCGAGCGTGACCAGATCGAAGTCCTGCCACGACCGCATGTAGGACGTGGCGGCCATCCCGACGGCGGCGAACGCGAACGCCACCAGCAGAGCGGTAGGCAGTGCGAGCAGCGCCCACGGCGAGACCAGCAGGCCGAACCCGGCCATCACGGTCAGGAAACCCGATGCGTAGAGGCCGCCCCGTATCAGGGCCCAGCCGATCTCCCCGAGCGCGATGTCGACCGGTCCGAGGGGGGTGGCCAGCATCGCGTCGTAGAGCCGCGAGTACTTGAGCTTGAAGAACACGTTGTACGTGGAGTCGAACACCGCCCCGTTCATGGCCGACGCGGCCAGCAGGCCTGGGGCGATGAAGGCCGCGTAGCTGATCGGCGATCCGTCCGGGCCGGGCAGCATCCCGACCAGCGACCCGAGCCCTTGACCCATCGCAAGCAGGTAGAACACCGGCTCGAAGAAGCCGGACCCGAACGCGAACCAGCTGCGTCGGGACGCGGTGGCCGACCGCAGCAGCAACGCCCGCGACCGCCCCGCGTAACCGCCGGCCGGGAGCAGCCGCCACAGCAGCGAATCGGCGACCGCCGACCGCGGAGCCGAAGGCGCGCTCATCGGGTCAACCTCCGGTCGAAGACGCGCACGGCCGACCCGGTGCCGATGGCCAGCAGCAGCACCAGGTAGCCCAGATGCCCCAGCGCGGCGAGCGGAACCCACCGGTCGAGCGCGGCCGCCCTGGCGAGTTCGGTGCCGTGCCACAGCGGGGACACCCACGCCACCGGTTGCACCCACGCCGGCAACCGGTCGACGGGGAAGAACGTGCCCGAGAACAGCGTCATCGGGATCACCACGAAGCGGAACAACCCGCTGAACGCCGCACCCTCGTTGGTGAGCGTGCCGGAGAAGGCGGTGATGAGGGACGCCACGGCTGCGCCGGTGAGCACGGCGGCCAGCAGCGACACGAGTATGCCCACGCCCGCCACCCCGCCGAAGCAGGCGATGACCACGATGTAGATCAGGCCGGAGCCGGCCAGCTTGATCGAGACCCAGCTGAGGTGCGCGACCGCCACCTGGGCCGGGGCGATCGGTCCCGCGACCATCGCGTGGTAGACGCGCTGCCACTTGAAACCCGACAGCACCGGGTAGGTGGATTCGAACGCCGCGCTCTGCACGGCGGACACCGCCAGCAGCGCGGGCGCGAGCCACACCAGGTAGTCGAGACCGCCGGTGGCCTCGGCCGCCCGGCCGGTGCCGTCGATCAGCGAGCCGAATCCGACGCCGAAGGCCAGCAGGAACAGCAGCGGCTGCAGCACCGACGAGACGGCCGTGGACCGCCAGTTGCGCCGGTACCAGGTCCAGTAGTGCTCGACGAGAAGCGCCACCCCGCGTCCGAACGAGGGCGGCATCCCGAGGTTGCGTGGCACGGCCGGGACGCCCATCACTCCACCAACGTCCGACCCGTGAGTCGCAGGAACACGTCCTCCAGCGAGGACCGCCGGACCAGCGCGGACATCGGCTGGTGGCCGGCCATGGCCACCTCGGCCTGCGCATGCTCGCCGTCTGCGGTGTAGAGCAGCAGCCGGTCCGGTAGCTCCTCCACCCGCTCCACCAGCGGAGCGAGCTGCTCGGCCGACGGACGCAGCTCGGGGGCGAAACGCAGCTCCAGCACCTCCTTGGTGGAGTGCTGGTCGATCAGCTCGCTCGGCGACCCGGCGGCCACGACGACACCGCCGTCCATCACCATCAGGCGATCGCACAGCTGCTCGGCCTCGTCCATGTAGTGGGTGGTGATGATCTGGGTGACGCCCTCGCTCTTCAGGCGGTACAGCCGTTCCCAGACCAGGTGCCTGGCCTGCGGGTCGAGCCCGGTGGTCGGCTCGTCGAGCAGCAGCAGCTCCGGGTCGTTGATCAGCGAGCGGGCGATCGTGAGCCGCCGCTTCATGCCTCCGGACAGCGGATCGACCGGATCGTCGGCGCGCTCGGCCAGCTGCACGAACTGCAGCAGCTCGGTGGCCTTCGCCCGCACGTGCGCCCTGGGCAGGCCGAAGTAGCGGCCGTAGATCTCCAGGTTCTGCCGGACGCTCAGCTCGGCGTCCAGGTTGTCCAGCTGCGGGACGACCCCGATCCGGGCCCGGATACGCGGCCCGTCCGTCGCCGGGTCCATGCCGAGCACCTGCAGCGTGCCATCGGTGCGCGGCGAGACGCAGGCGATCATGCGCATCGTCGAGGACTTGCCGGCGCCGTTGGGGCCGAGGAAGCCGAACACCTCCCCGCGCGCCACGTCGACGTCGATGCCGCGCACCGCCTCGATCGCGCCGAAGCGCTTGCGCAGGCCGCGAGCCTGGACCAGTCCCTCCCCCATGCACGGCACGTTAACCCGGCCGGCCGACAGTTTCGGCCGAGTTCCGCTCGCTCACGGCGTTCTGGCGAGCCCCGTGGCGTGCTCGACAGCGGCGTCCAGCAGCGCCCGACCCCGCCCGCGACCCTGCAGGTCCGGGTGGACCATCAACCGCTGCACCTCTAGCGGGCTGCTGACGTCGTGGTCGTGGTCGTCAGAGGTTCGGGAACCAGAGCTTGATCTCACGGGCCGCGCTCTCCGGCGAGTCCGAGCCGTGCACCAGGTTGGACTGGGTCTCCAGCCCGAAGTCTCCGCGGATCGACCCGGTTGCCGCCTTTTCCACCGGGTCGGTGCCGCCGGCCAGCTGTCGCCAGGCCGCGACGGCCCGCGGGCCCTCGACGACCGCCGCGAGCACCCGGCCGGAGGTGATGAACTCCAGCAGGCTCTCGAAGAACGGCTTCCCGTCGTGCTCGGCGTAGTGCTGCACCGCGAGCTCACGCTCGACCGTGCGCAGCTCGAGGGCGACGATGTCGAGGCCCTTCCGCTCGATGCGGGACAGAACCTCACCGATCAGCTTGCGTTCGACGCCGTCGGGCTTGACCAGGACCAGGGTGCGTTCACTCACCCGGCAAGCGTATCGACGTGGTGGGCAGCCCGCGGTCGGGGTCAGCGCGGCGGCGCCGAAGGAGACGTCGCGGCGGTCGCACCCGATGCTGACGATCGTGAGCTGCGCCGCGGCGGCTCACGGTTCGCGGACCTGTTGGCTGGGCAGCTCGCCCCGGGCCATCTTCTGCGCCACGTCCCGCCGCACGTACAGCAGGAAACCCCAGACCAGCCCGAAGACCAGGCCCAGCACGCCCAACGCCGGCACCAGCAGACCGCAGGCGACGGTGGCGACCTGCAGGCCGAGTGCGAGCCCGAGGCCCCACGAGCGCCGCTGCACACCGGCCGCGAGGATCATGAGCACGGCCACCGAGACGATGAGCACGATCGCCACCGGCCCACCACCGGCCAGCGGCACCACCAGCAACGCCAGCAGCACCACGATCGACTCCAGCACGAGGGTGGCCGCGAAGATCCCGCGCAGGCCCTTCATCGGGTCCGGAGCGGTCATGTCGCCGCCTCCGCGGGAGGGAGCACGTCGGCGGTCATGCCCCCTCTCTCCTCTCTCCTCTTTCCCCTACCCCGTCGTCGCCAACGCCGTCCACTGCCGCCCCCGCTCCTGCCCGCCGGTCGACTACAGGGCTGCGCCGCGCCGGTCAGTGACCACTCGACTCCTGGCCGGGTTCCCGCCCGTGACCTGCGTGCTCCCCCAGGAGGCGACGACGTGTCGCTGGTAGGTGCGCGTCTTCGTCGGTATCGACTGGGCCGCGGACCCACGCGGTGTGCGTGCTCGACCCCGCCGGCCGCCAGGTCGCCGGGTTCGCCGTCGGCACACCGCGGTCGGGTTCGACGGCCTGGTCCGGCGGCTGGCCCGCTCGGTGCCCCGGCCGGGGTACCGGTCGCGTCGAGCGCCCGGACGGGCGGCTGGTCGACGCGCTGCTCGCGCCGGGCACCCCGTGGTGCCGGTCAGCCGACGCGATCAAGACTTGGCGCGGGGGGTGTCTCCGGGGCCAGTCCGACCCGGTGACGCCCACGTGTCGCCGAGTACCGCGGCGCGCGCCCATCATCTGCGCCCGGCGTCCGCTGACCGAGCACACCACCGCCCTGCGGCCGTGTCCCGATCTCGCTCGGAGCTGGTCGCCGCCCGGTCGCGGCCGGCACCAGCTCGCTGCGCTGCTCACGCGCCTGGCCCGGGCTCGTGGGTGTTCGCCGATGTGCCTCGGCGATCAGCCTGGCGTTCCTGACCCGTTACCCCAGCCCAGCGCACGCCACCACGCTCGGGGAGCGGTGGCCGCGTTCCTGATCAAGCATGGCTACTCGGCGCCGCACCCCCGCCAGCTGCTCACCCGCTGCGCACCGCACCCGCCGGCACCACCAGCGCGTCGTCGGCGGGCGCTGCGCGACGCCGTCCTGGCCATGTCGCCATGCTCACCGCCCTCAACACCGCGATCAAGATCTGGCGTCGCGCCGCGCACCGCACGAGCACCCGACGGCGAGATCTTCACCAGCTTCCCCGGCGGCTGTCACGCCGCCCAGATCCGCGCCGAACTCGCCGAGCACAGCGCCTACACCGGTCCCGAGGCCATCGCCGCGCTCGCCGGACTGGTCCCGGTCACCCGGCCTCGGCAAACACCACGCCGTGAGCTTCCGTTGGGCCTGCAACAAGCGCCTGCGCGTGGCGATCACGACCTTCGCCGACAACTCCCGCCACGCCAGCACCTCGGCCGCGGTCATCTACGCCGGCCTCGCCAGCGGGAGGGAGCATCGTCGGCGGTACGCATCCTCGCCCGAGCCTGGGTGCGCGTCATCTGGCGCTGCTGGATCGATCAACAACCCTACGACCCCGCTCGACACGGCGGCGCCGCGCAGCAGCTCGCTCCACCCACGGCGGCCTAAACTGATCTAGGGGTGACACAGAGGGGTCATCCGCCGCCTCCGCGGGAGGGGCACGTCGGCGGTCACGTCGCCGCCTCCATCACGACGGCTGCTTGCCGAACAAGGTTCGGGCGTCACCTGCCGTGACCACCGAACCGGTGACGATCACACCGACGCCGGACTCGCCGCCCTCCTCGGCCAACTCGCCGGCCTGCTCGACGGCCTCGGCCAGCCGCGGCTCGACGCTCACCCGCTCGGATCCGAACACCTCGGCTGCCAATGCGCCGAGCTCGTCGGGATCCATCGCCCTGGGCGAGGAGTTGGAGGTGACGATCACCTCCGCCAGCACCGGCTCGAGCTCAGCGAGGATCGCTCGGGCGTCCTTGCCGCTCATCACCCCGAGCACCCCGACCAGTCGGTTGAACCGGAACTCCGTGGTCAGCGCCGCGGCCAGGGCGCGCGCGCCGTGCGGGTTGTGCGCGGCGTCGGCCAGCACGGTCGGCGCCCCGGCACCGGCCGCCAGGCGCTCCAGCCGCCCTGGCGACGCCACCCCGGCAAACGCCGCCCGGATCACCTCCGGGTCGATCGGCTGCTTCGGCCCCGCCCCGATCAGCGCCTCCGCCGCGGCCAGCGCGAGCGCAGCGTTGTCGGCCTGATGCTCGCCGTGCAGCGGCAGGAAGATGTCGTCGACGACGCCGCCGAGTCCGCGCAGCGCGATCCGTTGCCCGCCGACGGCGATCTCCCGCTCGACCACCCCGAACTCGGATCCCGCCCGAGCGACCTGCGCGTCCACCTCGACGCAGCGCTTCAGCAACACCTCGGCCACGTCCCGTTCCTGGGTGGCCAGCACCGCGACCGCACCGGGTTTGATGATCCCCGCCTTCTCCGCCGCGATGCCGAGCACGTCGGTGCCGAGGAACTCGGCGTGGTCCAGCCCGATCGGGGTGATCACCGCGACCGCGCCGTCGGCCACGTTCGTCGCATCCCAACGCCCGCCGAGACCGACCTCGACGATCCCGGCCTCGACCGGCGCGTCGGCGAAAGCCGCGAACCCCATCGCGGTGAGCACCTCGAACTTGGACAGCTCCCCCTCGGCCGCGTCGACGATCTCGAGGAACGGCAGCACGTCGCGGTACACCTCGACGTAGCGCTCCGGCGTGATCGGCCGCAGGTCCACGCTGATCCGCTCGGTGGCCAGCTGCAGGTGCGGGCTGGTGTAGCGGCCGGTGCGCAGTCCGATCTCCGACAGCAGCGCGTCGATCATCCGCGCGGTGGAGGTCTTCCCGTTGGTGCCCGTGAGATGCACGATCGGGTAGGCGCGTTGCGGGTCACCGAGCAGGTCGACCAGCGCCGAGATCCGCGTGAGCGACGGTTCCATGACCGTTTCCGGCCAGCGGCGATCCAGCGCCGCCTCCACCGCGAGGAACTCGGCGAAGCCGGCCACCGTGGACGTCTCCGGCACGACGTCCGGGGAATCGGTACCGCGGACCGCATCGAGCACGTGCGCGACGATCGCGTCCTCGGGCGCCGGGATCTCGCCCTCTCCCTCGGGAACGCTCCGGCCGTGCGGGACTCCGTTCGTCATGACGGCAACGCGGCGAGCCTGCCGACGATCCGCTCGGTCTCGACGACAGCGGCCGCGCGGCGCGCCCGGATGCCGTCGACGACATCCGCGGGTGCCTTCTCGACGAACTTCGGGTTGCCCAGCTTCCTGTCGGCCTGATCCAACTCCTTCTGCGCCGCGGCGAGATCACGTCCGAGCCGGGCCCGTTCGGCGCCGACGTCGATCGCGCCGGACGTGTCCAGCTCGACATGCACCGTGCCGGCATCGGGGCCGCCCAGCGCGACCTCGAGGGTGGCGGTCGGCGCGAAGCCCTCGCCCGGCGGGTCGAGCCGGACCAGCGAGGCGATGGCCGCGCGCTGACCGTCGAGCCCGGCTTCGACGAGGCCCGTGATCCGGGCCGCGACGCGGCGGCTGTCCGGCACGCGCTGCTCGGTGCGGAACCGGCGGACCTCGGTGATCAGCTTCTGCAGGGCGCCGATCCGCGTGGTGGCCTCCGGATCACCGCTGGTGCCGGCCGATGTCGGCCACTCTGCGATCACCACCGATTCGCCACCGGTCAGCCCCTGCCAGAGCGCCTCGGTGAGGTAGGGCATCACCGGGTGCAGCAGCCGGAGCAACGCATCCAGGACATGCCCCAGGACTGCGCGCGTGCCGTCGGCGGTGGCCGGATCGGCGAGCTGCGGCTTCGCCAGCTCCACGTACCACGAGCAGAACTCGTCCCAGGTGAAGCGATAGAGCCCCTCGACCGCCTTGGCGAACTGGTAGTCCTCCAGCAGCGCGTCGGTCTGCTCGCGGACCGCACCCAGCCGGCCGAGGATCCACGCGTCGGCATCGGTCGGCGTGCTCGGCAGCGGCAGCTCGGGTGACGCGCCGCCGGCCAACGCGAAGCGGGTGGCGTTCCACAGCTTGGTGCCGAAGTTGCGCGCGGCGGCGACGTTGTCCTCACCGATCGGCACGTCGGTGCCCGGGTTGGCGCCGCGGGCCAGCGCGAAGCGCAGCGAGTCGGTGCCGAACCGGTCCATCCAGTCCGACGGGTCGACGGTGTTGCCCGACGACTTGGACATCTTCTTGCCGAACTGGTCGCGGACCATGCCGTGCAGCGCGATCGTGTGGAACGGGATCGCCTCGGCCGGCCCACGGTCGGCCATCGCGTACAGCCCGAACATCATCATCCGGGCGACCCAGAAGAACAGGATGTCGTAGCCGGTGACCAGCACCGAGTTCGGATAGAACCGCTGCAGGTCCGGCGTCTCGTCCGGCCAGCCGAGTGTGGAGAACGGCCACAGCGCCGAGGAGAACCACGTGTCCAGGACGTCCTCGTCCTGGACCCAGCCCGCCGGCGGCTCCTCGTCGGGGCCGAGGCAGACGACCTCGCCGTCGGGCGAATACCAGACCGGGATCCGGTGCCCCCACCAGAGCTGGCGGGAGATGCACCAGTCGTGCATGTTGTCGACCCAGCCGAACCAGCGCGGTTCGAGCTCCTTCGGGTGCACGGCGACCCGCCCGTCGCGCACCGCGTCGCCCGCGGCCAGTGCCAGCGGACCGGCCTTCACGAACCACTGCAGGCTCAGCCGCGGCTCGATCGGTTCCTTGGTCCGCTGCGAATGCCCGACGCTGTGCAGGTAGGGCCGCTTCTCGGCGACGATCCGACCCTGTTTCGCGAGCGCCTCCCTGACCCTGACCCTGGCCTCGAAGCGATCCATCCCGTCGAACTCGGTGCCGGTGTTCGCGATCCGCCCGGTCTCGTCGAGGATCGTCGGCATCGGCAGGCCGTGCCGGCGGCCGATCTCGAAGTCGTTCGGGTCGTGCGCCGGGGTGATCTTGAGCACGCCCGTGCCGAAGGCCGGATCGACGTGGGTGTCGGCGACGACCTTCAGCATCCGCCCGACCAGGGGCAGCTCGATCTCGCGGCCCACCAGGTGCGCGTAGCGCTCGTCGTCGGGGTGCACCGCGATCGCGGTGTCGCCGAGCATCGTCTCCACCCGGGTGGTGGCCACCACGACCGCGTCGTCGCCGTCGCCGTAGCGGATGGAGATCAGCTCACCCTCGACGTCGCTGTGCTCGACCTCGATGTCGGACAGCACGCTCCGCATCTGCGGCGACCAGTTGACCATCCGCTCGGCGCGGTAGATCAGGCCGTCGTCGTAGAGCCGCTTGAAGATCGTGACGACGGCGCGGTTGAGCCCCGGGTCCATGGTGAACCGCTCGCGGCTCCAGTCGACGCTCTCGCCGAGCCGGCGCATCTGGGCCAGGATGGCGCCGCCGTACTCGGCCTTCCACTCCCAGGTGCGCTCGATGAACGCCTCCCGACCGAGCTCCCGACGGCTGGTGCCCTCGGCCGCGAGTGCGCGCTCGACCAGCGCGTGCACCGCGATCGAGGCGTGGTCCATGCCCGGCAGCCACAAGGTCTCGTAGCCCTGCATGCGGCGGCGGCGAACCAGGACGTCGATCAGCGTGTGTTCGAACGCGTGGCCGATGTGCAGGTTGCCCGTGACGTTCGGCGGCGGGATCACGATGCAGTACGACGGCTTGTCGCTGTGCACATCGGCCGTGAAATACCCGGCGTCGACCCACCGCTGGTACATGCCGGCTTCTACCTCGCCCGGGTTCCACTGTGCAGGCAGGGACGGGGCGGGGCGGGCGGCAGCGCGCGACGGGAGGGTCTCGGTCACCCGGTCAAGTCTAGGTGTCGTGTCCGACACTTTCCGTGCCGCCCACCCGGCCCCCAGCTCAGGACGGCAGCAGGACGGCGTGCAGCCGATCGAAGCCAAGGGTCGGCGCCAGCTTGCGGCTCGCCACCTGGTCCGTCTCGACCGTTCGCACCTGCCCGCTGCTCGGTTCGTACACCCGCCAGCCGCCCGGTCCCGCACCCACCGCGAGCACGTAGTGGCGCGGCACCAGTGCACCGATCAGCAGCGGCACCGGCCGGCCTGCCGCCAGCGCGGCCCCGACCTGCGCCATGGCGTCGGCGGTGTCGGCCGCCGACGTGTCGTCGACCAGCCGGACCCGGTACGGGCCCGCGCCCGGGGCGTTGCGGCGCAGCCACGACACCATCCCCCACGGCGAGGTGCCGAGCGCCCGTGGCCAGAACCGGGTGGACTCGCGGTGCACCTGCTGCTGCCGCGCGTCGAAGCGGGCGCCGAAGCCCTGGGTGATGCCGGACGAGGCGGCGGCCAGCGTGCCGGTGGCGCTTGCGGCGTCCGTTCCGAGCTCGCCGTCCAGCCGCAGGGTCTCGGCGGGATCGGCCCACGCCGCCAGCGCGACCAGTACCGCGCTACCGCAGGTGGTGCCGTCCACCTGGTCCAGGCGGGCGCCACCGCGGCGCTGCTCCCCGAGCCGGTCGGCGATCAACGGACGACGCCCGCCGGCCAGCGGCCGCACCGCGGCGATCGGGCGCGGGGTCGCGGTGCGCCCTGGTCCGCCCGAGCAGCCCCTGCACCCGTCGAGCCAGCCCGCACACCGTCCGCATGCCGGCGATCCTGCCCGCTGGCCGGCGTCCGTCACGCCGCCCATCGGTCGTGACCGGGCCGCGGCCGCCGCCACGCCGATGTCCGATCCGGCTGGGCATAGATTGGGCCGATGAACGGATTGACAGCCGAGGTACGAGCGTTCCTGAGCGCCGGAACGCGCACGGGCAAGCTCGGCTTCGTCGCGGCCGACGGCCGGCCGCTGGTCGCGCCGGTCTGGTTCGTGGTCGACGGCCCCGACGACGCCCCCGAGCTGCTGTTCACCACCGGCGGAAACACCGCCAAGGGACGCGCGGTCCGGCGGGATCCACGGCTGGCGCTCTGCGTGGACTCCGAGGTTCCGCCGTACGGATATGTGCAGATCCAGGGCACGGCAACGGTGACGGAGGACCCCGACGAGCTGGTCCGCTCGGCCACCGCGATCGGCGCCCGCTACATGGGCCCCGATCGGGCCGAGGAATTCGGCAGGCGCAACGGCGCGCCGGGCGAACTGCTGGTCCGGTTGCGCCCGACGAAGGTGCTCGGCGAGATGAACATCACCGGCTGACGCCGCGCGCCGGACCCGGAGCCCCAGGTCAGGCGCCGCCCCCGTCCCATCCCGCGGCCAGCCTGCTGATCTTCTCGGCGTAGTCGCGGGCAGCGACCGCCGGGTCCTCGGCGCGGCCGGCGGCGACCCCGATCAGGAACGCGGTCACCGGAGCGCCGGGCCGGCTCACCCCGTGCGCGACGTCGGAGGTCAGGTCGAGCACGGTGTCCACCAGCCCGACGCTCTCCAGCGCGCCCTCCAACCCGAGCTCCCGGCTCACCGCGGTGACCCAGTCGGACAGGGCGTTCGCATCACTGCTTGCTCGGCACGGACCCGACCTCTAGCCGCCCGCTCAGGTGCCGAACAGCGCCGGGATCTTCACCACCAGCTGGTACAGCCCGTAGCCGAACGGGACGAACACCCACAGCCAGACCAGCGCAACCAGCATCGGGCCGCAGCGCGCCGTCCCGCGATCCGCCCGTCGTCTTCGCGTCGCTCATGCCCGCGCTCCCGCCTGCGTGGTCCGCGCGTCCGGCCCGGCTCGTGGAACTTCTCGTGCGACCGGCTTGATCAGCTCGTTGCAGACGAACCCGATGACCAGCAACCCGATCATGATCATGAATGCCGTGGTGTACCGGCCGGGGCCCTGCACGCCGGCCGCGATCCGGGCGTCGGCGATCGCGTTGACGATGAGCGGTCCGAGCACCCCGGCGGTGGACCACGCCGTGAGCAGCCGACCGTGGATCGCCCCGACCTGGTAGGTGCCGAACAGGTCGCGCAGGTACGCCGGGACGGTGGCGAAGCCGGCGCCGTAGAACGACAGGATGAAGATCGCGCACACCAGGAACACGACCTTGTTGCTGTTCGTGGTCAGCGTGACCGCCAGGTACAGCAGCGCGCCGACGCCCAGGTAGATCCGGTACATGTTCTTGCGGCCCGCCCAGTCCGACGTGCGACGACCACAGGATCCGGCCCAGCGCGTTGGCCAGCGACAGCATCGCCACGAACCCGGCGGCCGCCGCCGCCAGGGCGGCCGGGGTGCTCGGCGTCGGGGAAGAAGTCCCGGTAGATCGGGTGCGGCCCGCTCGAGGATGCCGATGCCCGCCGTGACGTTGAAGCAGAGCACGACCCACAGCAGCCAGAACTGCGGCGTCTTGATCGCGTTGGCGCCGAGACGTTGCCGGTGCTGATGAGCGCGCCCGCCTTCTGCTTGGCCGGCTCCCAGCCCGCGGGCTTCCAGTCGTCCGCCGGCACCCGGATGAGCAGCCAGCCGACCGACATGAACACCGCGTAGATCAGGCCCATCACCAGGAAGGTCTGGGCGATTCCGTTGACGTCCGGGTTGTCGCCGGTGGCGCCGAACGCGGTCAGCAGCTGGTTGGTCAGCGGGGAGGCGATGAGCGCGCCGCCGCCGAAGCCCATGATCGCGATACCGGTCGAGAGGCCCGGCCGGTCCGGGAACCACTTGATCAGGGTGGAGACCGGCGAGATGTAGCCGATGCCCAGCCCGATGCCGCCGACGAATCCGTAGCCGACCACGACCATCCAGTACTGGCGCAGGTAGAGCCCCAGCGCGGAGATCAGGAAGCCGGCGACGAAGCACGCCGACGACACGCCATCGCCCAGCGCGGACCGTTCGCGTCGACCTTCGTGCCGAACAGCGCCGCCGACACGCCGAGCATGATGATCCCGAGGGTGAACGGCAGTGCACTGGCGACCCCGGAGATGCCGAGCCCGGCCTCCAGCGGCGGCTTGAACACGCTCCAGGCGTAGGCCTGCCCGATCGCGAGGTGGATCGACAGCGCGGCGGGCGGGATCAGCCACCGACTCCAGCCCGGCGGCGCCACGATCCGCTCACGTTGCAGGAACCCGCTGCCATCGTCACCCTCTTGCACCGTGACGGGGACGAGACACGTGGTGAACCTAGGCGGGTCAACAACTCCGCAACCGGAAGCGAGCTGACGCGTATAACATCCGGACACACCGGACGCGATCGGACAGAGCGCGAGCCGGCCCCGCGGACGGGGCCGGCCTTCGTATCACAGTGACCTGAGTGTCAGGCGGAACGTTCGCGACGCTCGCGACGCGCGGGCGTGCGCGGCACGATGGTCGGGTTGACGTTGCTGCGCACCGTCTGCTCGGTGACCACGACCTTGGCCACGTCATCGCGGCTCGGGATGTCGTACATGACCGGCAGCAGCACCTCTTCCATGATCGCCCGCAGGCCACGGGCGCCGGTGCCGCGCAGGATGGCCTGGTCGGCCACCGCCTCCAGCGCGTCGTCGGTGAACTCCAGCTCCACGCCGTCCATCTCGAACAGCTTGTGGTACTGCTTCACCAGCGCGTTGCGCGGCTCGGTGAGGATCTTGACCAGGGCTTCCTTGTCCAGCGAGGTCACCGAGGCGACCACCGGCAGCCGGCCGATGAACTCCGGGATCAGGCCGAACTTGATGAGGTCCTCCGGCATGGTGTCGGCGAAGCTCTCGGCCCGTCCAGGTCGTTCTTGCGAGCGGATCTCGGCGCCGAAGCCCAGGCCACGCCGGCCCACCCGGTCGCCGATGATCTTCTCGAGCCCCGCGAAGGCGCCGGCCACGATGAACAGCACGTTCGTCGTGTCGATCTGGATGAACTCCTGGTGCGGGTGCTTGCGGCCGCCCTGCGGCGGGACGCTCGCCGTGGTGCCCTCGAGGATCTTCAGCAGCGCCTGCTGCACGCCCTCGCCGGACACGTCGCGGGTGATCGACGGGTTCTCCGACTTCCGAGCGATCTTGTCGACCTCGTCGATGTAGATGATCCCGGTCTCGGCCCGCTTGACGTCGTAGTCGGCGGCCTGGATGAGCTTCAGGAGGATGTTCTCGACGTCCTCGCCGACGTACCCGGCCTCGGTCAGCGCCGTGGCGTCGGCGATCGCGAACGGTACGTTCAGCAGCTTCGCCAGCGTCTGCGCCAGGTAGGTCTTGCCGCAGCCGGTGGGGCCGAGCATCAGGATGTTGGACTTCGCCAGCTCGACGCCGTCGCCGTCGGCCCCGCGGCCCTTGTCGCCCGCCTGGATGCGCTTGTAGTGGTTGTATACCGCAACCGACAGCGTGCGCTTGGTCTGCGCCTGACCGACCACGTACTGGTCGAGGAAGTCGTGGATCTCGGCGGGCTTGGGTAGCTCGTCGAGCTTCACCTCGCCGGCCTCGGCCAGCTCCTCCTCGATGATCTCGTTGCAGAGATCGATGCACTCGTCGCAGATGTAGACGCCGGGTCCGGCAATCAGTTTCTTGACCTGCTTCTGGCTCTTCCCGCAGAAAGAGCACTTGAGCAGGTCACCGCCGTCACCGATGCGTGCCATGAGTGCAGACCACCTCAAATCTAAGTGCGCGGCCCATCTAGCGCGGCCCCATCCAGCGTGCCCGGTAGGCGCGCTCCCGTGACGGTACCCGCCGAACACGTCTCCCGGGGAGCTTCAGCAGCGCACCTGATTCGGGCGACGGGTCGGCGGACGGTCGACGCCGGGGCACAGAAGGAGCGTGCCTCGGCGCGTCCCGCGCCCGCCGCTCGACCGCACGGTCAGACGGCGGACAGCTTCCGACTCTGAATGATCTCGTCGACGATGCCGTACTCCTTGGCCTCCTCGGCCGTGAGGATCTTGTCCCGCTCGATGTCCTCGCGGACCTGCTCGGGCGTCCGGCCGCTGTGCTTGGCCAGCGTCGCCTCCAGCAGCCGGCGCATCCGGGTGATCTCCGCCGGCCTGGATCTCCAGGTCCGACACCTGCCCGTAGAAGCCCTCGGTGGCCGGCTGGTGGATCAGGATGCGGGCGTTCTGCACCGCGAGCCGCCGGCCCGGCGTGCCGGCGGCGAGCAGCACCGCGGCGGCCGAAGCGGCCTGCCCCAGGCACACGGTCTGGATGTCGGGCCGGATGAACTGCATCGTGTCGTAGATCGCCATCAGCGAGGTGAACGAGCCACCGGGCGAGTTGATGTACATGCTGATCTCGCGGTCCGGGTCGGCCGACTCCAGGCACAGCAGCTGCGCCATGACGTCGTTGGCCGACGCGTCGTCGATCTGCACGCCGAGGAAGATGATGCGCTCCTCGAACAGCTTGTTGTACGGGTTGGACTCCTTGACCCCGTAGCTGGTGCGCTCGACGAACGACGGCAGCACGTACCGGACTGCGGCAGCTCGCCCCGGCACATCGAATCTGGGCTCATCGTCCGCTCCCGTTCTCGCTGATCGCGTCCGGCAGCTGGCCGGCCCGGGAGATCACGTGGTCGACGAACCCGTACTCCAGCGCCTCCTGCGCGGAGAACCAGCGGTCGCGGTCGAAGTCGGCGGCGATCTTCTCGACCGTCTGGCCGGTGTGCCCGGCGATCAGCTCGGCCATCTCCCGCTTGTGCCGGCGGAACAGCTCGGCCTGGATCGCGATGTCGGACTCCGTGCCGCCGACACCCGCCGACGGCTGGTGCATGAGGATCTGGCAGTGCGGGAGCGCGTAGCGCTTGCCCCGTGCACCCGCGGACAGCAGGAACTGGCCCATCGAGGCGGCCAGCCCCATCGCGTAGGTGGCCACGTCGCACGGGATGAACTCCATCGTGTCGAAGATGGCCATGCCGGCGGTCACGGAACCACCCGGCGAGTTGATGTAGAGCGCGATGTCTGCTTCGGAGTCCTCCGCGGCGAGCAGCAGCATCTGGGCGGCGATCCGGTTGGCGATGTCGTCGTCGACCTGCTGGCCGAGCACGATGATCCGCTGCTGCAGCAGCCGCTCGTAGACCGAGTCCGACAGCGTCATCGACGTGGGTCCGCCGCCCCGTCGCATCGTCTCGTGCAATCAGACGGTCCGCGGTACGCGGGCCGGTGTCCTGCTTGCTCACTTCACCCTGCCTTCTGCTGGTCAGCTCGCGTCTTGTCCTGATCCGAACCCTACGCGGGCGGGCGTGGCGCCCGCCGCGATTGGGCGGAGTGTTCGCTGTGGGCGTGTAGCTCGATGACTCTCAGCTGGTGCGGCTGGGTTGCGGGTCCGGCTCGGCGTCCGAGGCGGCCGCGTCGGCGGCCTCGGCCTCGTCCGCAGCGCCGGGGTCCTCGGTGCCGGAGCCCGCGTGCCGGAGCCCGCTGTGCCGGAGTCCGCTGTGCCGGAGTCGTCGTCGGAGTCTCTGTGGACGACTCGACCACGCCGTCCACCACCTCGACCTGATCGTCGTCGTCGCTCAGCAGGTCGGAAAGATCCACCCGCTCGCCGGACGCGTCGGTGACGGTCGCCGCGCGCACGGCGGCGATCAGCCCCTTGGTGCGCCGAACGTCGGCGTAGATGGCGCCGAGCTGGCCGGCCTCCTGGATCCGCCGGACGAACTCCTCGGGCGGCATCCGGTACTGCTGGGCCTGCATGACGATGCGCTCGGTGAGCTCCGCATCGCTGACCGAGACGTTCTCCGCGTCGGCCAGCGCGTCCAGCACCAGCCGGGTGCGCACGGACTTCTCGGCGTCGGCTCGCGCCTCGGTGTCGAACTCCTCGCGGGTCTTGCCCTGCTCGGCGAGGAACTCGGCGAACCGCTCCTCGTCGTGGTCGAAGCCGTGCACCGCGTCGTGCATGCGGGTGTCCACCTCGGCGGCCACCACGCTCTCCGGCAGCGGCACGTCGGTGCCGTCGACCAGCGCCTCGAGCACCTTGTCCCTGGCCTGCGCGGCCTGGTCCATCGCCTTCATCTTCGCGAACCGCTCACGCAGATCGGCGGTGAGCTCCTCGAGCGTGTCGAACTCGCTCGCGAGCTGGGCGAACTCGTCGTCGGCATCGGGTAGCTGACGCTCCTTGACCGCGGTGACGGTGACCGTCACGTCGGCATCCCGATCGGCGAACTCGCCTGCCACGAGCGTGGTGGGGAACGTCGCCGACTCGCCGGCGGACAGGCCCTCGATGGCCTCGTCGATGCCGTCGATGAGGCCGCCCTGGCCCACCTGGTAGGAGAAGCCGGAGGTGCTGGCTTCCTCCACCGGCCGGCCGTCGACCGTGGCGGACAGGTCGATCAGCACGAAGTCGTCCTTGGCGGCCGCGCGCTCGACGCCGGTGAGGGTGCCGAAGCGGGCACGCAGGTTGTCCAGGCCCTCGTCGACGTCGGCGTCGGTGACCTCGACGTCGTCGACGGACACCGCGAGCGAGTCGAGAGCCGGCAGCGTGATCTCCGGGCGGACGTCGACCTCGGCGGTGAACGCGAGCTTGTCGCCGTCGGCGATCTCGGTGACCTCGATGTCCGGCTGGCCGAGCGGAGTGACCTCCTCGGCCGCGCGCACCGCCTCGGAGTACTTCACCGGCACGGCGCCGTTGACGACCTCCTCGAGCACCACGCCTCGACCCAGGCGGGCCTCGATGATGCGGGCCGGAACCTTCCCCGGCCGGAACCCGGGAACCCGGACCTGCTGCGCGATCTTCTTGTAGGCGCGGTCGAAATCGGACTTGAGCTCGTCGAACGGCACCTCGACGTTGATCCGGACGCGCGTCGGGCTCAGCCGCTCGACGGTGCTCTTCACGGTTGCGGTACTCCTCGATGTGACGATGTGGAACAGGTGTGCGTGGATCGGTCGGCGCAGGTGCGGACCGCAAGCGACATCGATCCCCGGGAACCGGTCGCGGCGCCGGAGGGCGCGCGACCCGTCTGTGCTGTCGAGTCTAGGCGAGCCCGACGGATGGACGGCGCCCGCCCGGTCAGCGGGTTTCAGCAGCCCGCAAGCCGGCACCGGATTCCGGCTCGAGCACGACGTCGGAGAACGTGACGTCGACCGCCACCGGGCCGCAGATCCGGCGCACGATCGCGGCCAGCTCGTCGCCCAGCTGCGGAAGCGGGGTGCCGAGCCGCGCGACGACGGCCAGCTCGACCGGCTCGTCGCCGACGCCGATCCGGACCCCGTCGATCCGCCGCCGACCCGGAAGGTAGGAGGCCACGGTGCCGAACGGGCCGCCGTCGAGACGCGCCACACTCTGGTGAGCGAGCACGGCCTCCGCGACGGCGGCGGGATCGGGCAGGTACGAATCGGACACCGACGCAGGCTAGCCGGACGGCGGCGTTGCCGCGTAACACCACGACCGAGGGCTAGCGTGGTGTTTCCAGGTTCGACACGTCCGACGAGCGGGGTTCGGTGGCGGTGACCCAGAGCTGGGCACGACCGACGCCGGCGCGCTCCGAGCCACCCGGGACCGACGATCGCCGGTCGGGGCTCGGGCCGCGGGTCTCCGAGACGCGCCACGAGCTGGACGAGTCGACGCTCGTCGTCCGTGCCAAGGAGGGCGATGCCGGTGCCTTCGAGGCGCTGGCCCGCCGGCACCAGGCCACGCTCTACCGCGTTGCGGTGCGGGTGCTCGGCGACATGGTCGAGGCCGAGGACGCCGTTCAGGAGACACTGGTCGACGCGTGGCGGCGGATCGAGCGCTTCCGCGGCGACGCGGCGTTCTCCACGTGGATGTACCGCATCGTCACCAACACCTGCCTGGGCATGCTGCGCGGTCGACGTCCGGTTCCCGTGGACGAGCTCGACGACAGGGTGCTGGCGCCCGACTCGCCCGAGCGCTCCGCCGAGCTCGACGCCGGGTTGGCTGCGCTGGGCCGAGCCGTACAGGGTCTGTCCGACGATCTACGCGTCTGCTGGGTGCTGCGTGAGATGGAAGGTCTCGGGTACTCGGACATCGCGCAGATCACCGGGGCGAGCGAGGATGCCGTACGTGGGCGGATCCACCGCGCGCGGATCCGGCTGGCGGAGGTGATGCGACCGTGGCGCTGACCGCGGGACCTCCCCAGACCCGCGCTCGCCCGGCTCGCCTGCGGCCGGGACGCTGCGCTGGTGTGGGATCGCGCCGAGGCGCGGCTCGCACCCGACGAGCACGAACGCGGTTGCCCGCACTGCGCCACCGCGTTCGCCGAAGCCGAGGGCCTGCGTTCGGTGGTGCACCGGATGGCCGCCGAGCCGGTCGAGCCGCCGCCGTCGGTGATGGACCGCGTGATGACGGCGGTACGCAGCGAGTTCCGCGCCGACGACGTGCTCACCCTCGCCTCGCCGTACGGACCGGCCCGGCTCCGCCACCCCGCCGCGGCCGCCGTGTTGAGGCACGCGGCGGACCGGATGTCGGGGCTGCGGGCTCGCAGCTGCCGGATCGAGCAGTCGCAGCAGGACGCCGATGACGGGGAGTCGGTCGCCGCCGACGTCACGATCACGGTCGTGGCCAGGTTCGGCGTGGATCTGGCCGCGGCGACCGCGCGGGTACGGCAGTTGGTGATCGCCGCGGGCGAGCAGGCACTGGGGGTGCCGGTGCGCCGGGTCGACATCGACGTGGTGGACGTGCTCGAGGACGGCTGGACGTGACGAGCACGGGTCCCGCCACCGGCACCCGGATCCGGGTCGGCGACGCGCTGGTGTCCAGGCTGGCCGCGCGGTGCGCGCTGGGCGTGCCCGGCGTGCTCGCCCTGCACGCCGACCCGGGACAGGCGCTGATCGGCATCGCCGACTCCGGGCTCGGGCCCGCCGCGCCGCGTCGACAACCGGCGGGCGCGCGGGCCACCGTGCAGGACGGCTCGGTGCAGGTGGCGCTGACGGTCGTGACGAGCCTCGGATACAACTGTCGCGACCTCGCCCAGGCGGTGCAGCTGCAGGTGGGCGCGCAGGTGCAGGCCTACACCGGGCTGGCGGTGGTCGTCACCGTGACCATCGCGGAGATCCATCTGGACTGATCACGGCGCCGCCTGCGCCCGCCGGCCGCGGGCGAGCAGCACGCAGTCGCCGCACAGGCCGTCCTCGCGTACCCGGTAGTAGAGGCAGCACGAGCGTCTGCGGAACGACCAGCCGTGATCGACTTCGGCCGGCGGCAACAGCTCCCCGGTACCGGCCAGCGGCCCGATGGCCAGCAACCGCTCCGCGACCTGCACCGCGCGCTCGGCCGCCGCTGGCCGCTCGATCCCCACCAGCCGTTTCCCGCTCGCCACCGCCGAGCCGACGCTCCCCCACAGCAGCCGCTCCGCGATCGGCACCTGCGCGCGCACCGCAGCGATCAGCGGCCGCAGGTGTTCCTCGACGAGCAGCTCGGCCAGCGCCGCGGCCCCGTCCTGGGGTTCCTCCACGGCGACCCCTTCCGGCGCCGGGCAGCACAGCGACCCCGGCCCGCCCTCCGACGGCCGCCACCACAGCTCGTCCGCGGTGAGCCGCGGCAGCACCCCGTGCAGGACGACCGCGGCGAACGGGGCCGACAGCACGAGCGCGGCGAGCCCCTGGAACGTGATCGACGCGGCCACCCGGTCGTCGCTGTCGAGCACCCGGCGCACGTGGGCGATCCGCTCGCTCAGCGGCTGCGGATCGGTGTAGAGCTCCCGCGTCGGCCGCCATCCCGCCCCGGGCGGGATCGGCCCGGTGCCGACCGTGAAGAACGGTCCGAGCTCGGCCACGTCGGCCAGCACCTCCGGCATCCGCACGTCAGCAGTCTCCCGCGGGGTCGCGGGGCGCCCGTCGCCGGCGCGGACGGACCCTGCGGACGGACCGTTCAGTCGAGAACCGGCAAAGTTGAGACTCGAGATGTGATTGCCCGACTACCGGGCGTGTCATCGGCCGTTAACCCGTCCGAGACCTACAAGCCGCTGGTCATCCTGGTCACGCCCGCAATCTATGGCGAATCGTCGGCGTCGCGTGCGACATTGTCCGCGGCGACCCCGCACCCACTGCCGCGTGCGATCGCCAGCTGTCGATCGGTTTCCTCAAAGAGGGCCCGTTCGGAGTATGAACTGCCTCCAGACGGAGGAACGGATAACCTGTCCCACCACCATCACGTCGTCCCGATGCCTGGTGTCGGGGTGCACCGAGACGACAGGAGGCACTGTTGGCGTCGAACGAAGCGGGACTCACCGGGGGCCTGTACGCCCCGGACTTCGAGCACGATGCCTGCGGCGTCGCCATGGTGGCCGACCTCGCCGGTCGCCGCGATCACAGCATCGTGCGCAAGGCCATCACCGCGCTGCTGCGGCTGGAGCATCGCGGTGCGCGCGGCAGCGAGGAGAACACCGGTGACGGCGCCGGCATCCTGATCCAGGTCCCGGACGAGTTCTTCCGCGCGGTCGTCGACTTCGAGCTGCCACCTGCCGGCGCCTACGCGGTCGGAATCGCCTTCCTGCCCGCCGATCCAGCGGCCGCCGACGAGGCTGCCGCCGAGATCGACCGGCTGGCCGCTGAGGAGAACCTGGCGGTGCTCGGGTGGCGCACGCTTCCCGTCGACCCCGACAAGGCCGACATCGGACCCACCGCCCGAGCCGTGATGCCCAGCTTCCGCCAGCTGTTCGTCGCCGGCGTCGAGGGCGACGACGCCCCGCAGGGCCTCGAGCTCGAACGCCGCGTCTTCTGCCTGCGCAAGCGAGCCGAGCACGGCACCAGTGTGTACTTCTCCAGCCTGTCCCCGCGCACCATCGTCTACAAGGGCATGCTCGCCGAGCCGCAGGTGGTCCCGTTCTATCCGGACCTGGCCGACGAGCGGGTCACCAGCGCGCTGGCCATGGTCCACTCCCGGTTCTCCACGAACACGTTCCCGGCGTGGCCGCTCGCCCACCCCTACCGCTACGTCGCGCACAACGGCGAGATCAACACGTTGCGCGGCAACCGGAACTGGATGGCCGCCCGTGAGTCGCTGCTGGCCTCAGATCTGATCCCGGGCGACCTGGCCCGGCTGACACCGATCGTCACCCCGGACGCCAGCGACTCGGCTACGTTCGACGAGGTACTGGAGCTGCTGCACCTCGGCGGTCGCAGCCTCCCGCACGCGGTGCTGATGATGATCCCGGAGGCCTGGGAGAACCACGAGGAGATGGACCCGCAGCGGCGGGCCTTCTACGAGTTCCACTCCACGCTGATGGAGCCGTGGGACGGGCCCGCGCTGATCGCGTTCACCGACGGCACCCAGATCGGCGCCGTGCTCGACCGCAACGGCCTCCGCCCGGCCCGCTGGTGGATCACCGAGGACGGCACAGTGGTGCTGGCTTCCGAGGTCGGCGTGCTCGACGTCGAGCCGTCGGAGGTGGTCCGCAAGGGTCGCCTCGAACCGGGCCGGATGTTCCTGGTGGACACCGCGGCCGGCCGGGTCGTCGACGACGCCGAGATCAAGGGCGCGCTCGCCGCCGAGCTGCCCTACGAGGACTGGCTGCACGCCGGCCTCATCCGGCTCGGCAGCCTGCCCACCCGTGATCGCGAGGTGCCGTCGCATGCCGCACTGACGCATCGTCAGCAGTCCTTCGGCTACACCGAGGAGGAGCTGAACGTCCTGCTCAAGCCGATGGCCTCGAGCGGAGCGGAGCCGATCGGCTCCATGGGCAACGACGCCCCGCTGGCCGCGATCTCGGCCCGGCCGCGGCAGCTCTACGACTACTTCACCCAGTTGTTCGCGCAGGTCACCAACCCACCGCTGGACGCGATCCGAGAGGAGCTGGTCACCTCGCTGCAGAGCCAGCTCGGACCGGAGCAGAACCTGCTCGACGCGGGCCCGGCCTCCTGCCGCACGATCGTGGTGCCGTTCCCGGTGCTGGGCAACGACGACCTGGCCAAGATCGTCAAGATCAACGACGACGGTGACTACCCGGGCTTCGCCTCGTACGTCGTGCGCGGCGTGTTCAACGCCGGCGAGGGCGGGCTGGGGCTGCGCAAGCGACTCGAAGAGATCAACACCGAGGTCAGCGCGGCCATCGCCGAGGGCGCCCGCCTCATCGTCCTGTCCAGCCGCGGGGTGGACCGCGACCGCGCGCCCATCCCGTCCCTGCTGCTCACCGGCGCCGTGCACCACTTCCTGGTGCGGGAACGCAGCCGGACCAGGGTCGGGCTCATCGTCGAGTCCGGCGACGCGCGCGAGGTGCACCACATCGCGCTGCTGATCGGCTTCGGGGCGGCCGCGGTCAACCCGTACATGGCCATGGCCACTGTCGAGGACCTGGCCAAGCGGGGCGACATCCCGGGCGTCGACGCGGCGACCGCAGCCAAGAACCTGGTCAAGGCGCTGGGCAAGGGCGTGCGCAAGACGATGTCCAAGATGGGCGTCTCGACGGTGGCGTCCTACACCGGCGCGCAGATCTTCGAGGCGTTCGGACTGGGCGCCGAGGTGATCGACTCCTGCTTCACCGGCACCACGTCGCGCCTGGGCGGGGTCGGGTTCGACGTGCTGGCCGAGGAGGTGCTGCGCTGGCACCGCCGCGCCTACCCGGCCGACGACGTGCGGCCCAGCCACCGCTCGCTCGACGTCGGCGGCGAGTACCAGTGGCGCCGCGAGGGTGAGCTGCACCTGTTCAACCCGCAGACGGTGTTCCGCCTGCAGCACTCCACCAGGCAGGGCCGCTACGACGTCTTCAAGGACTACACCCGGCAGGTGGACGAGCAGGCCCACCGGCTGATGACGCTGCGCGGGCTGTTCACCTTCAAGACGGGCGTGCGGCCGCCGGTGCCGATCGACGAGGTCGAGTCGGTGGAGTCGGTCGTCAAGCGATTCGCCACCGGAGCCATCTCCTACGGCTCGATCTCCCAGGAGATGCACGAGACGCTCGCCATCGCCATGAACCGCATCGGCGGGCGCAGCAACACCGGCGAGGGCGGCGAGGACTCCGACCGTTTCACGCCCGACCCGAACGGCGACTCGCGGCGGTCGGCGGTGAAGCAGGTCGCCTCCGGCCGCTTCGGCGTCACCAGCGAGTACCTGGTCAGCGCGAACGACATCCAGATCAAGATCGCGCAGGGGGCCAAGCCCGGTGAGGGCGGCCAGCTGCCCGGCAGCAAGGTCTACCCGTGGATCGCCAAGACCCGGTACTCCACGCCGGGTGTCGGCCTGATCTCGCCGCCGCCCCACCACGACATCTACTCGATCGAGGACATCAAGCAGCTCATCCACGACCTGAAGAACGCCAACCCGGCCGCCAGGATCCACGTGAAGCTGGTGAGCCAGGTCGGCGTGGGCACGGTCGCGGCCGGGGTGGCCAAGGCCTACTCGGACGTGGTGCTGATCTCCGGACACGACGGCGGCACCGGCGCGTCCCCGCTGTCCTCGATCAAGCACGCGGGCGGACCGTGGGAGCTCGGCCTGGCCGAGACCCAGCAGACCCTGCTGGCCAACGGCCTGCGCGACCGGATCGTCGTCCAGACCGACGGGCAGCTCAAGACCGGGCGTGACGTGGTGATCGCCGCGTTGCTCGGGGCCGAGGAGTTCGGCTTCGCCACCGCGCCGCTGGTGGTGTCGGGCTGCATCATGATGCGCGTCTGCCACCTGGACACCTGCCCGGTCGGCGTGGCCACCCAGAACCCCGAGCTGCGCAAGCGTTTCGACGGCCGGCCCGAGTACGTCGTCAACTTCATGCGCTTCATCGCGCAGGAGGTGCGCGAGTACCTGGCCGAGCTCGGCTTCCACTCCATCGAGGAGGCGGTCGGGCATTCGGAGATGCTCGACACCGACGACGCTGTCCGGCACTGGAAGACCGAGGGCCTCGACCTGGCCCCGATCTTCACCATGCCGGAGCTGCCGGCGGGTACCGCACGGCACCAGACCAGGCCGCAGGAGCACGGTCTGGAGCGGGCACTGGACAACACGCTGATCCAGCTGTGCGAGGGCGCGCTGTCCTCCGGCGACCGGGTGCACCTGGATCTGCCGGTGCGCAACGTCAACCGGACCGTCGGCACCATGCTCGGTTACGAGCTGACCAAGCGCTGGGGTGGCGAGGGGCTGCCCGACGACACGATCGACGTCACGCTCACCGGCTCGGCCGGGCAGAGCTTCGGCGCGTTCCTGCCACGCGGCATCACGATGCGCCTGGTGGGGGACACCAACGACTACTTCGGCAAGGGTCTGTCCGGTGGCCGTCTCACGCTGCGACCGGATCCGTCGGCCCCGTTCGTGGCCGAGGAGAACATCATCGCCGGCAACGTGATCCTCTACGGCGCCACGTCGGGCGAGATCTTCGTGCGCGGCATCGTCGGCGAGCGGTTCTGCGTGCGCAACTCGGGCGCGTTGGCCGTCGTCGAGGGCGTCGGCGACCACGGCTGCGAGTACATGACCGGCGGCCGGGTGGTGGTGCTCGGCAAGATCGGGCGCAACTTCGCGGCCGGCATGTCGGGCGGCATCGCCTACGTGCTGGACCTCGAAGCGAACGACAACTTCCTGGGCAACCGGGTCAACCCGGAGATGGTCGACATCGACCCGCTCAACGACGACGACCGCACGTTCCTGCGTGACGCCGTCGACCGGCACTACAGCGAGACCGGCTCGGCCGTGGCCCGCGAGCTGCTGCGGGACTGGGACGAGTCGGCCGGTCGTTTCGGAAAGATCATGCCCAAGGACTTCAAGCGGGTCATGCTCGCCAGGGAGACCGCCGAGCGCGAAGGCCGCGACGTCAACGAAGCAATCATGGAGGCCGCCCATGGGTGACCCCAAGGGGTTCCTGACCACCCCCCGCGAGCTGCCGAAGCGCCGACCGGTCGACCTGCGCCTGATGGACTGGCACGAGGTCTACGAGGACTTCGAGCACAGCACCCTGGAGAAGCAGGCCGGCCGCTGCATGAACTGCGGCATCCCGTTCTGCCACCAGGGCTGCCCGCTGGGCAATCTGATCCCCGAGTGGAACGACCTGGTGTACCGGAAGGACTGGCGGGAGGCCACCGAGCGGCTGCACGCCACCAACAACTTCCCGGAGTTCACCGGGACGTTGTGTCCGGCGCCGTGTGAGGCGGCCTGCGTGCTGGCGATCAACAGCGACGCGGTCACCATCAAGCAGGTCGAGATCGAGATCATCGATCGGGCATGGGAGGAGGGCTGGGTACCCCCGCAGCGTCCGCTGCACGGCACCGGCAAGCGGGTGGCCGTCGTCGGGTCCGGACCGGCCGGGCTGGCCGCGGCGCAACAGCTGACCAGGGTCGGGCACGACGTGGTGGTGTTCGAGCGGGCCGACCGGATCGGGGGGCTGCTCCGCTACGGCATCCCCGAGTTCAAGATGGAGAAGAAGCGCCTCGACCGCCGCCTGGAGCAGATGAAGGCGGAGGGAACGAGCTTCCGCGCCGGGGTGGACGTCGGCGTGGACATCACGGCCGGGCAGCTGCTGGCGGACTACGACGCTGTGGTGCTCGCGGGCGGGGCCACCGCGTGGCGCGACATCCCGGTGCCCGGCCGCGACGTCGAGGGCGTCTATCAGGCGATGGAGTTCCTGCCGTGGGCCAACCACGTGCAGCAGGGCGACATCGACGCTCCGCCGATCACCGCGGAGGGCAAGCACGTGGTGATCATCGGCGGTGGTGACACCGGGGCCGACTGCCTGGGCACGTCACACCGGCAGGGCGCCGCGTCGGTCACCCAGCTGGAGATCATGCCGACGCCCCCGGAGAAGCGCACGGAGGGGATGCCCTGGCCGACCTACCCGATGGTCTACCGGGTCTCGTCCGCGCACGAGGAGGGTGGCGACCGGTTGTTCTCGGTGAACACCACCCAGTTCGTGGCCGACGCCGAGGGCAAACTGGCGGCACTGAAGCTGGTCGAGGTCACCCGCGACTCCAGTGGGCGGTTCGTGCCGGTCGAGGGCACCGAGCGGGAGCTGCCTTGTCAGCTGGTGTTGCTGGCCATGGGCTTCCTCGGCCCGGAGAAGGGCAAGCTGCTCTCCGAGCTCGGAGTGGATCTCGACGAGCGCAGCAACGTGGCCCGCGACCACCAGTTCATGACCAACATCGACGGCGTGTTCAGCGCGGGCGACATGGGCCGTGGGCAGTCGCTGATCGTCTGGGCCATCGCCGAGGGCCGAGCCGCGGCTGCCGGGGTGGACGCCTACCTCACCGGGCGCGACGTGCTTCCTCGCCCGATCGACCCCACCGACCGACCTCTGGTCTGACCTAACTCCCCCTTCCGCCCGAACGGGGCTGCTGAACGAGTTCGGCCGCGCCGTTCGGGTGTTCCGGAAGGTGAGGTGCGGGTGCGCCGCCGGTCGACCCCACCGGTCCGACAAGGTCGACGTCGTCATGGGCGGGTCAGCCGGGCGTGGGTGGTGTGACGAGCTCACCGGTGGCGACGGCGGACGTCGCCACCAGTGGCGACGTCGCACGTCGCAGCTCCCGTGCCGGGCATTCGAGCGCCGAGGAGAGCCGGTCGAGCTCGGGCGCATGAGCTCGGGCACAACATCGGGCCGGACGGCTCGCCTGCGGAGCTAGCATCGATGTCGGGAAGGTGCGCCATGCTCAGTGACCACGACCGTCGGATGTTGAACGACCTCGAACGCCGACTCGCGATCGACGACGCCGCATATGTGCGGCGCTTCGACGTCGTAGCACCCCTTCGGCAGATCCCGCGGCGGCACGACAGCGGGGTGGCACAGATCGCGGGCACGCTGGTACTCGGGATCCTCATGCTGCTCGCCGGATCGATGGCCGGCGCGGTGGCGTTCCTCGGTGCCGCGACGGTCATCGGGCTCGCCTGGTGGTACGTCCAGGATCCTGAACCCGAGCACGGTGGCCCCGGGGACGGACGTGGTGCGCCGGCGGGCGGCGCCCGTCCGACGGACGGAACGCAGGCATAGGGCGGCCGGGCATCCGAGGCCCCGTCGCGCCGCCGGAACCCCCCGGTCAGCCGGCAAACGAGGCCCGTCGCGCCGCCGGAACCCCCCGGTCAGCCCGGCTCACCCTTCATGATCACCGCCTGCGGTGCATGAGCGTCACCGGTGAGGCTGCTGCACCGCAGGCGCTGATCACGGAGGGGCTCGACCCTGATCGGAGCGCGCACCCCGTGCCCGCCGCCCCGGACGATGTGGCCCGCCTCGCGGCCGGCGCCGACCCTTGCCCCGATCGCCGACCCGGAGCCGCCGGAGTCGTTGCGGTCCTTCGTATCCGGCGTCTCCGGCCCGGGCGGCTGGACCGGGAGCGAGCAGCTCGACGCCGGGCCCGCGCCGCCGGCGTGGTCGGCCGAGGTCGCGCTGCAGCTCGACGAGCGCGTCGCGTACCTCGGCGCGACGGGCGAGTGAGCCGGCTCAGGAACCCGCGAGCTTCTCGACCACCGGCGCCAACTGCTCGAGGAACGCGGCGTTGACGCTGATGTAGGAGACGCCGAACTCCTCCCGGCGCCGTTGCAGCTCGTCGACCATCTCGGCCGTGCTTCCGCGCAGCATGGTCAGCGACCGGTGTGCGATCAGCTCCTCGGAGCCGACGCCCAAGAACTGCCGCATCCACGGCGGCACGGCGTCACCGATGACGAACAGGTTCATCGCGAACTCGATCTCGGCGCCCCGCTCCCCCGCGGCCGAGCGCAGGTCAGCAGCCATCGAGGCGTACGTGTCGTGGCCGGTGAGCGGATCCGCGGCCAGGGTCACGATGTCGGCGATGCGGGCCGCGAGCGCCCGCGCCTTCGGCCCACCGGCAGCCATCATCACCGGCGTGCGCGGTCCGCCGTCCAGCTCGCGCAGGTGCGCCACCGTGCTCGCCACCTGCTGCAGCCGCTCGTCAGCAGAGCCGAACGGCATCCCGAGCTGCTCGGCGAACCGCCGAACCTCCGGCCGACCGGTCCCGATGCCGAACTCGAAGCGGCCCCCCGTCAGCTCGGTCAGGCTGTGCCCCTCCCAGGCCGCCGAACGCGGCGGCCGCAACGGGCTGGCCAGCACGAATGTGCCCACACGCAGCGTGCTCGTCGCCATCGCCGCGACGGCGAGCGACGGCGACGGGGCGAGCAGCTGCAGGCCGTCGGGCATCAGCAGCGTCGAGTACCCGAGCTGTTCGACGCGCCGCGCAGTCGCGATCCACTTCTCGGGGTCGCCTTCGGTCGGGGTGGCAACCACCCCGAAGCGGAACGGGTGCGTGCTCATCAGCCGTCTCCCTCTCAACTTCGTTACGATAAATAATCGTTCACTGCTGTATATCGTTTGTCAACTGGTACGGTTATCGCCGTGGATGCTCCGGTTCACCGGCCGAACGACGGCCCGGGCTCGGCGTTCCTGCTCGCCGCGCTCGGTGCGTACGCGGCCGACAGGTTCACCGAGCGCATCGCCGAGCTCGACCTGACGCCACCGCAGACCGGGCTGCTGCGCGCCATCGCGGCCGCGCCCGGGCAGAGCCAGCAGGCGTTGGCCGGACTGGTCGGCACCGCGCCCAGCAGGCTGGTCGCCCTCGTCGATTCGCTGGCCGACCGCGGCCTGGTCGAGCGCAGGCGCAACGCCGATGATCGGCGGCTGCACGCGTTGCACGTCACGGACTCGGGACGTGAGCTGTTGAGCCGCATCGCCGAGGTGGGCCGCACTCACGACGATGCGATGCTCGGCGGCCTCACCGCGGCCGAACGGCGGACGTTGCGCGCGCTGCTCGCGAAGGTCGCCGACGAGCACGGTCTCACCCCCGGCGTGCACCCCGGCTTCCGCCGGCTCTGAGCCACCGCCCGGTGTCCGTTGTGCGCAGTGACCGGAGCCGGCGGCCTGGGCAGCCTCCCCAGCGCCGGTCGATCATGGCGAGCAGCGGTGATCAGTCGACCAGGTCGAGCTCGAATGCGTCGTCGCCGATCCAGATGCGCAGGCCCTCACCGTCCTCGGTGATGTAGCCGTCCTCTTCCTCGCCGAGCTCCCGCGAGGCGCCGAGCGCCAGCCTGTTGAACTCGATCCGACCGCCTCCGAGGTCCCGCGGCCGGTATTCGCGGGCGAGCCGGGCGGTGCGACTCTCCGTCGCCAACCAGCTCGCATTGTCGGTTCCGACGTCGGCCACCCAGAGTTGATCGCGCACGGCGGCGAGGATCCTCCGCTCAGGCGGCGCTGGCCAGCTCCGCAGGCACCAGGCCGGTGACTCCGGGCCGGCGAGCCCGAAGACGGCGCACGAGGGCGAACCCACCCGCCGTCAACGCGGCCATCACGGCGCCGGCCAGCAGGCCGAGCACGGGGCTGCCGCCGGTGAACGGGCCGAGCAGCAGGCCGATCAGCAGCATGTAGGCACTCCAGGCGGCCGAGCTGGCCACCGACCATGGCAGGAACCGGCGCAGCGGCAGCCCGTAGCGCCCGGCAGCGGCCGTGCTCACCAACCGGCCGCCCGGCATGAACCGGGCGCCGATCAGCGCGACGCCGGGGCGGAGATGCAGATGCCGGCGCACCCATGTCGACAGCGCGCACCCGGTCTCGACCGAGCGGGAGAGCACCCGGTGCGACGACCGCCCGAGGACGAAGGTCACCAGATCACCGGCCGCGGAACCGATCAGCGCGGCAACGAACAAGGCGACCACGGCGAACAGGTTGTGCTCGCCGAAGGCCAACGCCGACGCCGACATCAGCAACGTCTCGCTGGGCAGGACCGGAAACGGGGCGTCGACGGCGATCAGTGCGGCGAGCACCGGCAGCAGCCACAGGCTGTGCATGACGGCGTCGTACCCGGCGATCATGTCCACGTCGACAGCAGCCCTCTCGGTCGCGCCCACCCGCGATCCAGGAGGACCGGCACAGCGTGGCAGACGCCGCAGTTCGGCTCGGCCCGGTGTTTCCTCTGAACGAGAGTGTTCTCGACCACATCGGGAAGGCAGGACGTCCGCGGTGAGCTGCCCGGTCGGGCGACTGGAGCGGTCGCGGTGGCCTCAACACGGAACGCTGATGTCCGGAGGGGGGTCGCCGTCATCGGTCACGCCCATCGTCGTGACGACGTTGCCACACATCGGGCCCTGGGCAGCAGCCGACTCGATCATCAGCGCGGCAGCGGAGCCGGACAGGTGGTTGTACTCGAGGATGTTGCCACCCTTGTCGTACTCCTCGTCGTCACTCCTGATCTTCAAGGTGTAGCCGGCGTGGCCGGAGATCTGGTTGTTGCGCACGACGTTGCGATGGCCGCGGAGCTCGACGCTGCTGCCGAGGTGGTCGCGGTCCTCGGTGTTACCCGCGCAGACATTGCCCTCGAACACGTTGTCGTGCGAGTTCTCCTTCACGTCGAAGCATTCAGAGCCGAAGGTCTGGATGACGTTGCGCGTCACGACGTTGTTCGAGCTGCGGTCATTGCGGTACATCGGCTGCTTCTCCGAGCTCGGACTGGTGCCGATATAGACCCCCTCCCCATTGTGGTATTTCGCGCGATCATCATCGTCGTCGCCCTTGCCGAACATCCCGCAGTACTGGATGACGGAGTCGGAGATGAGATTGCCCGTGGCGTTGTTCCGCAAGCGGATGCATTCACCCCCCGCGCCACTGAGGAACATGTCCCTGATCGTGATTCCGGTGATGTCGCGACTCCGGTCCGCGGCCCCCACGTAGATCAGCCGCCCATCGGCGACCTTCGACTGGACACCGTCCTTGAAGGAGTCGACTGCGGCGACGTCGGTCGGCAGCGGAATGCCGGCGAGCTTCTCCTGCCCGTCGATGGTGAAACCCTCGAAGGTGTAGTAGCTGTTGTTCACGCTGAACACGCGTCCGGTGCCGTAGAGGGTGGCGCGATAGCGCCCGCCCCGATCTTTGCCCGTCTCCGGCCCTTTGATCACGATCGGCGACCCGGGGGCGCCGTCGCGGACGGTCATCGGCTTCTCGCGATAGACACCGGGCGCGAGGTTGACGACCGTCCCCGGCGTTGCGCGTTCGAGGCTCGCCTGGATGGTGCGCAGCGGGGCACCCACCGAGCCGTCGCCGGCGTCGGATCCGTCCGGGCTCACGTGAAGCGACAACGCCGGCGACAAGGGCACACGCGGAACGTCCAACAGTTGCTGGATCGCGACACCGCTGAGCACCGCCAGCAACCCGAGGCCCATCGCCTCAACGGCGAGCACCACGACGAGGGGCCGGATCGGAGACCGACGAGACGTGACGAGCCCCTTTCGAGCAGGGTTGCGGTTTCGGACGCGGCGACGTCGGCGCTTCCCGCTGGCTCCGCTACCAAGCGTACGTACTGATATACGGAGTGCAACTATCAGTGTAGGCGAGTGGAGAGAGCGACCGGCCGAAGCCCTCCCTTCATGGAGGCCTCGCGGCCTGCAGCGCCCGGACCGGTGCCCGCGCCGCCCCACCCGGCCCGCCGGCGAGGATCTCGGCAACAGGCCGCTGGACCCCGGCTTTCATCGGTTCAGCTCTCCGAGGACGTCCAGGAGGACGACCGTGGCTGCCGCCCTGCCCCGTCGACGCCGCGCGGTCGCGCCGGCGGACCGGGCTCACCGGCGGTGACTCCGCGACCGCTTCCGGCCTGCCGGGACATGTTCCTGCTCACGACGACGACGGCCTATCGATCGCCGACGTCCGTGCTGCTGGCCCGCGTCCGCTCCGACGTGGACCGGATCGCGGACTGGCAGCAGGCACATCCCGCCGGATTCGACTGGTCGAACCTGGGTTCGCCGAAGGCGGTCGCGCAGCGGTGGCGCGCTGCGCTCGGTGAGATCGCTGCCGATTTCGTCGTGGATTGCGACCGGTACGTCGTCGCGGACTCCCCACTGCCGCTACCCGATCGGCGGTTCGCGTTGACGGTCAGCGGATTCCTGCTGTTCAGCTACCGCGAACTGCTCGATATCCACGACCTGGCTATGCTCGAATTGTGCCGCTCGAATTGTGCCGCTCGAATTGTGCCGCGGTGGCGAGCGGCAAGGTGCATGTGTATCTCGTTCACGACACCGGTGGACGCCCTTATGCTCGACTTTCCCAGCTGCAAGCGGTCCTGCGGCGGCGGGCGCGCACAGCGCTCTTCGATCCACCGGGTGCTCTTCTTCGCCCCAGCCGGGCAACGACCGGATGCTCGTGCTGGTCTGGAAAGAACCAGACCTCATGATCCGACATCACGGCAAGGCGGATCTGAGCTTTCCGGCGCCGGCCGCCGGGCCCTGCGGGACCGATCGGTCGTCGACGCAGTTCAGCTGTCCTCCGTCGGCGGCTCTCCCGCGACGTCGTCCCGCTGGGCTTCGAGGAAACGCTCGACGAGTCCTCTGATCACCGATGCCATCGAGAAGTCGTGATCGCCGCACCATTGCCGCAGCTGGGCGTGCCGCTCCTGTGGGAGTCGAAACGTGACGAGTTGACTCTCCTCGCCGGGCGCCAGCGCACCGCGGAGGCGTTCGATCCGGTCGAAGACGGTGAGCCCTTGATCGCTTCCCCTGAGCGAGTTGAACCAGACCCGCATGTCCGCGGCCGTGCCGACCGACGGCGCGGGCTCGACCCTCCCGTCGAGGAGCCAGGCTGTGATCGCCTGCCGATCCTCGGACGACGCCGTCTCCAGGACCTTCGCGAGCACTCGCGCGGGGCTATCGCTCATGCCTCAGACGATAGCGCGTTGACTATCAGTCCGATAGCGTCAGTACGGCCGTCGTCCGGTGATCTCGTGGGTGCGGCGGCGTTCAGGGAGGATGCGCAGATGCACGGCGGCCACGTGCGGAAGGGTCGCCAGGCGCGGGAGACCTCGGCAAGGTGGCGATCGAACCCGTACCGGTGGTGATCTCGTCGTCGGGAAGGTCGTGCGCAGGCCTCCCGTCGCCTGGTCGACCAACGGAGGCCGCCTTCTGTCGTTCCTGACGGTCGCAACATCTCCGTCGGGCTTCCGGTGGCCGGGCAGCGAATCGCCGCGCGCCGCGTCCGCAGCATCGAGTAGCGGCGCGGCGGGCCGGTACGGTCGCGCCGAGTGGAGGGACGAGAAGTGCCTGCCTGGATCTGCGTGCGCTGCGGCGTGCAGTACCCCGACACAGCCCGTCCGCCGGACGGCTGCCCGATCTGTGCCGACGAGCGAGAAGCCGTGCAGGAGGGCGGCCAGCAGTGGACCTCCGCGGACGAGCTGGCCACCGACCACGTCACCGAGCTTCGCGAGGAGGAGCCGGGCCTGATCGGCGTCGGGGTCACGCCGTCGTTCGGGATCGGCCAGCGGGCACTGCTGATACGGACGCCGCTCGGCAACGTGCTGTGGGACTGCGTCTCCTTGTTCGACGACGCCGCCCGGACCGCCGTCGCGGGGTGGGGCGGGGTCGCGGCGATCTGTCCGTCCCACCCGCACTTCTATGGTGCATGTGTCGATGTTGCGGAGGCGTTCGACGCTCGGGTGCTGATCCCGCGCGCCGACGAGCGGTGGATCCAGCGGCCGTCGTCGCGCGTCACGCTGTTCGACGATGAGGTCGAGCCGGTGCGCGGGGTGACCGTGCTCCGCGTCGGTGGACATTTCGACGGCTCGGCGGTGCTGCACTGGGCGGGCGGCGCCGACGGACGCGGCGTCCTGCTCACCGGTGACACGATCATGGTCGTCGAGGATCGCGCCTGGGTGAGCTTCATGTGGAGCTACCCCAACCTGCTCCCGCTGGGCGCGGGCGACGTCGGCGAGATCGCGCGGCGGGTCGCGCGGTTCCGTTTCGCCCGGGTGTACGGCGGTTGGTGGGGCGACGTGGTCGCCGACGGCGGCGCAGGTGTGGTGGCGCGCTCGGCGCATCGGTACGTCGAGCGGCTGCACGGCCACCGGCCCGGGCGGAGCAGCGCCGTTCCGTGACCGCGGTGCCCTCCGGCGCCGGCACACACAGGATGGCCAGTCAGGCAACGACTATCCGACCGCCTGTCCGCATGCACCGCGAGGAACTTGATCTCCTGGTCGGGGTACACGCGCTCGAACGTCACCCGCGCCTGGCCGGTGCTCTCGCCCAACTCTTCTTCGGCAGTCAGCCCAGTGAGCCACGCCACTGACCCAGCCGCCGCGACCGTCAGCCGTGCCGGGCCCGGCACACCGACCATCGTTTATTGATCTCGGCGGCCGTGCGGCCGTAGCCCGTCGTCGTCGGCACCTCAAACCGCGGCCCGAACGGTCGCGCCATTCATCGTCATCCCTCCGTTCTCGACGTTCGGCGACTTCGGCGTTCCGGGTCGTCGCGCGCATCGCTCGGATCGCCACCACGAGCGCGGCGCCGGACATGGACAGAGCTGGCCCAGAGAAGATCACCGCAAGGATCTGGAGAACAGGCGATGCGGTCGGCTCTGCGGCAGGCTATCCAGCGCGCTGTCCGTACCTACGGCGTGCCCTGAGCGGTGGCGCGCGACATCTGGCGTTTCCAAAGCCCCGCACTCGCTTTCAAGCTGTGGCGGAGCAAGCGCTTCAGCGGCAGTGGGGCTGCTCAGGCGTTCGTGCTCGCGCAGCCCCGCTCACACCGGTCGACCGGGGTTGCCGTCAGCGTTGCCGTCGGTCGCGTGGCGGGCCCTTTGTGGGAACCGGCTGTGCTGGACCCACCGCTTCATCACGGGTATCAGCAGTGCCACAGTGATCATCGTCAGGCTCACCACCGATGCGTACCTGTCGATCGTCAGCACAACGTCGACGGCCCGCTGGCCGAGGCTGTAGCCGAGACCGGCGACCACGGCGGTCATCAGCAGCGCGCCGACAAGGTCGAGCAGGAGGAAGGTAGCCAGCCGCATCCTGGCAAAACCAGCCGCGGCGTACACCACCGCGGTGGGTATACCGGGGAGGACGGCGATGACGACGGCCAGCCGAACCATCCACGGGCTCCGCTGCGTGGCCCCGACGGCGTAACGCTGAGCGCGCTCGCTGGCCGTGAAAATCCTAATGATGCCCGCGCCCCACTGTCGCCCGGCCCACCAGGCCAGCCAGTCGAACTTCACCATGCCAACGGCCCCGGCAACAACGACCAGCCAGAGTGGGGCTTCGCCGATGCGGGCGAACGCCGCGGCGGACCCGATCGCCAGCAGATCGCCGGTGACGAACTCCAGCAGCACTGGGTAGTCGGCAACAAGGAACGGCTTGAGCGGCCTGATCGCCAGTCCGAGCGCGACGACCCCGAGAATTGCACCCATCAGGGCCACGTCAACTCCGGTGGCGGGTCCCTGCCATGGCGCGTACCGCCGGAACCGTGCGGATGTCTGGTGGTGCTCTGTGCATGTCATCGAAGCTCCCGCGCAACCTCTCGGATACCTCCCTGGGGTACCTGTGGCAACGATATAACCCCGGGGGGGTATACCGTCAAGCGCGTATCCGAGGGTGTGCACTAGTTGCACGCAATTGCACGCAGCCGACGATCGGGCGACCGGGCGGATCATCGCGGGGGACGAAACTGCTGGTCAGAAGCTGGAGCGGGCGACGGGAATCGAACCCGCGTAGCCGGTTTGGAAGGTCTCCGCTCACCGCCGCCTACGACATCTACCAGCACCAACAGCCTCCCGGCGAACCTCTGCATTAGCCGGACGACGCCACAACAAACGCGATTTCGTGCCACGGATGGTGCCACGACCGTGATCGGGGCGGCCTGGGATGCTGTGGCGTGTCGGGAGTCGACCGGCTGCCGGCGCGGCGGGTGTTCCTGTCGCACACCTCCGAGCTGCGCCAGTTCCCGGGGGTGGGTCTGTTGTCGGCCGCGGAGGCTGCGGTGGCGCGGGCGGGTGACGCGGTGATGGACATGGCCTACTTCACCGCCCCGCGATCGCCCATGCCCAGGTATGCCGGGACGGATGGCCGCCGCAGACGTGGTCGTGGTGATCGCCGGGTTCCGGTACGGCTCCCCCGTCCCCGCCAGCCCGAGGTGTCCTACACCGATTTGGGCCTCGCACCGCCGCACTCCGGTGTCCCGCGGCAGCGGCGCCGGCGTCCATCAGCGCCACCGGCTGCTGGCCGCAGCCGCCGCCATTGCTCCCGGACCCGGCATGATCGGCCGGTGCTGCGGTTGCCGCTGAAGCGTCCTCACGGCAAAGCCGAAACCGGCCAGAGCTCGCCGGTGGCGCTGTCGATCAAAGCGACGCGGTCAAGCCGAGCCTCCAGCGGCAACACGTCGTAGATGGCCGCAACCAGCACCGGCAGTTGAGCCAACGGCGCACGCGGAGCCACCGAGCAATGCGGCACCCACCTGCCAGGACGGTAGTGCTTGTGCAGCTCGGCGCCGGTCGCGGTGACCGCGTCGACCACCCGCTCTTGCCGCGTGAGGAACTCCGCTGGGGCGCCGGCCAGCAGCCAAGCCCGACCCCGCCGAAACAGCCCGACACCGTCGAAGGTCAGCTCGACCGGGGCGACAGCGCCCAGCCCCGCCACGGCCGCGGAGACGGCGACCAGGTCCCAGGTCCGCAACACCGCGTATGACACGTGCGGCACGTGCCGGCCGTGGGTGTGCGAACGAAGGGTCGGCACCCCAGCTCGCTCCAGCCGATCCCACAGTGCCCGCACCGCCCGCTCCGAGCGCCGATCGAACAGAAGGCAGACCGCCAACGCCACCCGGCGACGCTAACCGACCACTTCATCCCCGACTTAGCGGTTCAGCGTCGGTGAGCGGTGTCTGGGTGGCCGGCAGTTCGTGCAGCCGCCATCCGTTGACCCGGCCGCGCAGCAGCTGACGCAGCTGCTCGCCCAGCTCGAGGCAGGTGGGGTCCCGGCGAACATCTTCAACGCTGTCGATTCCCTGGCGACGAACATCCACGCCCGCGTCCTGGCCATCGGGAACCCCGACGATCCGGCCTCGCACTTCGCCACCATCTGCAAGCCGCGATCGGGCTGGAAGGTCATCCGCATCAGCACCTACGACACCCGGCTACACCGGCGAGGAGGTGCCCGAGGACCTGCTGGTCGACCTGGTCTCTGCTGAGTGGGTCGACGAGCGAAAGAAGCGCTGAACCGTCATCGGGCACTCCCGCCCCGTCGGGTCGACCGACCACGACGACCACGAGCTGAACCGGTCCCTGGCGGGCCGCCGGCAACGGCGTGCCCGTAGTGCAGCGCGAACCCCAGCCAGGACAGCACCACCACGACCGCCAGGAGCAGCTGCACGGCCCGCAGGTGCTCGTCGGGGTAAACGACACCGGTGAGGTAGGTGTCGATGAAGCCGCCGGGCAAACCCTGTCCCCCGCCGAGCCGGCGAAGCTCATCCTCCCACCCGGTCAGCGGGCACTCCACGCCGACCAGCACGCTCACCGCTGCCCAGCAGGCGGCAGCCAGATGCAGGACGATCACCCAACGGACCCGGCAGGCCAGGAACCCGCCGACGGCGAGGAACACGAGGAAGCCGAAGTGGATCAGCATCACCGCGTCCCCAAGGATGGGGTAAACCACACCCCAAGGATGCCCCGCAAGCACACACCGAGCCAGAAGACCCGGCCAGCCGCGATACACCTGGTGGGAGCATCCATGATCGCGCCATTTGCCGCCCACTACACCCGGGGCGAACACCCGCACCCCGACCCAGCTGTTCGACTACCTGCGGCACGCACCCGCCGGCCTGCCCGCCAGATTAGGCGACTCGTGCCACATGTGGTGCCACGATATGGAGGCGAGTAAGCCGACTGATACTGTTTTGCCTGGTAGAAGCTGGAGCGGGCGACGGGAATCGAACCCGCGTAGCCAGTTTGGAAGACTGGGGCTCTACCATTGAGCTACGCCCGCGTGGCGCTGTACGGGCTTCAGACTAGCCGACGCCGCCGGGGGCTCCTCAGCCAGCGTTGGCATGTGCTCAGGGTGGTCACGACATCGGGCACGCTACGCTCACGGCGTCCGTCGCAGGACAAGCCACGGGGTGTGGCGCAGCTTGGTAGCGCACTCGCTTTGGGAGCGAGGGGCCGTGGGTTCAAATCCCGCCACCCCGACCAGGTCAGACCCGGTATCGGATGATCCTCTGGATCATCACGGCCGGCGACATGTAGCAGCTGTGTAGCAACGAGTGCTCACGCGACCTCCCAGTCGATGCGGTCCAGCGCCGCGCGCATGGCGTCGAGGTTGGTGTGGGCGTAGATGCTCAAGGTCACGTCGAGGTCGGCGTGCCGGGCGATCGCCTGCACGACGTGCGGTGGCGTGCCGAGTTCCAGCAACAGCGTGACCACCGTATGCCGGAAGTCGTGCAGCCGAACGGACGGCAGGCCGGCGCGGTTGCGGACGCCATCGAAATGTCGGTTCAGGCTGCGCGGCTCCATCGGCGTCCCGACGCCGGTCGGGAACACCAGCCCGTGGTCCTGCCAGATCTCCCCCATCTCGGCTCGTTCCTGCTGCTGCCGATCGCGATGCGCGAGCAGCTCCCGTTGGGTGATCCGCGGCAGCGGCACCGTCGCGTCCGACGCCTCGGACTTGGTGTCGTCCACGACCAGACGGCCGTCGGCCCGCTGAACGGTCTGCGCCACGGTGAGCGTGCCTCGGTCGAGATCGACATCCTGCCACCGGAGGCCGAGCAGCTCTCCCCTGCGCAGCCCCAGCGTCGCCGCCACGACATAGAGCGCGTAGAGCCGGGTCTTCTTCGCCTCGACGAGCAGCCTGGTCACGTCCGCGACCTGCAAGCCCTTGCCGACGCGGTAGCGCGGCGTCGGGATCTGCACGAGCTTGGCGACGTTGCGGGTCACCAGCTCGTCGCGTTCGGCGCTGCTCAGCGCGTTCCGCAGAACGGCGTGGATGAACTGGATCTGCCTCGTGGAGGGTGTGCGGCCGCAGCACCTTCCGGCCGAGCAGCAACGCTTCTCCTCCGGTCGATGCTGGTCGTAGCGGTTGATGCAGCACAGGCACTTCGCGCGACACGCGGCGATCAGCTGCCGGACGTCAGCACCGGTGAGCTTCTCGATTCGCCGCTTGCCGAGCACCGGGACGATGTGCAGTCGGACGGCGCTCTCGTAGCCGCGCCAGGTGGTGATCCGCTTGGTGTCCTTGATCTGCGCGAGCCAGTGCTCCAGGTACTCGCGCAACGGTCATCGTCCGGTCCGGCGACGGCGATGCCGTTGGCGGAGTTGCCCTTGAGCTTGTCGAGCTTCTCCCGGACCTCGTCGAAGGAGTTGCCGTAGACCGGCCTTCGCTTGCGCACGCCCTTCGTGGTGAACACGTAGGCGCTGCCGACCCACTTGCCGTCCGATGCGCGCTGGTAGATCGAGCCTTCCCCGTTCGCGCGGCGGCGTCGCTTCTTCTCGGTGCTGGGCATCAGGCCGCGCCTCCCATGAGCCGTTCGACGTACTCCTCGATCGCGCGGATGGGATGCGGCGTGATCCGCCGATCTTCACCGAGCGCAACTGGTTGGTGCGGATCAGCTCGAACACCTTCCATCGGCTGATCTTCAGAATCTCGGCCGTCTCCTCGACGGTGTGTAGCAGTGCGTTCATGGCTCCTCTTCTCGTTTCGTGTGCTCGTCGGTTCCGTGCAGAGGTCATTCCGTGCAGAGGTCATTCGGTCGTGCGTTCCTCGCGGGCCAGGGCGCGGTGGGCACGGGCACGGGCGGCGGCCTGGGCGGCGAGTTGGGCGTCGGCGCTGGTGTTCCAGCCGATCCCGGCCAGCGTGAGGTCGCAGACGATCAATGTCGTCTCCTCGCCGCCCTGGTCGCGGTCGAGCTGGTGACGGCGGCGCCACTCGTGCTGCTGGGTGCGCCGCCAGGTGCGGCGGTCGGCGCGCAGCGTCGTGTGGGTGGTGGAGTAGCGGCGGGACTTGGTGGCGAAGTGGCCGCCGAAGCCGAGCATGTGCGTCCACCGCCGCAGCCGTCCCCAGGTGTCGTGCCAGTCCTGCCGCTGCTGCTCGGATGTCCAGTCCTCGGGGCGGGTGCCGAGCTGGTGGGCGTAGGCGATCAGCCGGCCGAGGTGGGTGTCGGGGTCGCTGTAGTGCTCGGCGGCCTCGGCGGTCATGCGGGAGGTGACCGGGAGCCCGGAGGGCTCGGTGGCCTTGGTGGCGTACTTGGCCAGGTAGGCGGCCACGGCTTCGGCGGTGATCTGGTCGCCGGCCAGCCCGAGCGGGCGGATGTCGAGCTGGTGGTCCCCACTCGATCGGCCAGGAATGGCCGGGTGTCGGCGTAGTCCGGGGTGCGGAACGCGGTCGCCGCGGCAGCGTCGGTCGACCAGCTCGGCCAGGTCGGCGGCGGTGATGTCGGCCGGGTGGGGCGAGCACGGCGTCCGGGTCGGCGGGGTCGACGGCGATCGAGGCGGATGAGGGCGTGGAAGTGCACGACTCCGCGGCGCTGGTACTCGGCGACCTTGCCGTAGGAGACCCGCAGTTTGACGCCGTGCAGTCGTTCGAGGGCGCGGAGGGAGCGGCTGAGGGTGATCATGGTGCGGCGCCAGAGTTCCCCGGCCCAGCCGTTCCAGACGACGTGGTGAGCGTGGTCGTAGCAGTCCAGGCACAGCGGCCGGCCCAGGCTCGGGGCGTTCTCGGTGTGCCGCTGGGTGCAGACGAGGATCTTGCCGTGCGGGCAGCGGCTGACCGTGCGGCGCATGTGGCAGGGCCGCACCGTGCCGGACCTCGGGTTCACCACCCGGGTGTGCACCGGGCCGAACGAGGGAGCGGTGAGGGTGGCGAACACCGCCGGGTGCCCGGCGACCGTCGTCGGGGACGCCTTTGCCGCCGACCAGGCCGGCCTTGATCAGCTGATAGGTGTCGGCCCGGTAGGTCTCGGCGCACGGCGGACAGACGCTGGCGCGGCGGTCCCCGCAGGGCACGTAAAGCACGCCATCGGGAAGCTCGGCGGTGTGCCGGCTGCGGGTGACGCGGCCGGTGGCCTCCTCGACGGTGTGCAGGGTGCCGGTCAGCCGGACGGGCGGACACAGCCGCGGGTGGCGGCCGTATGGGCCAGCCAGCGCGGCAGGTCGGGACGGGCGGCCCGGTCGAACAGCCGGCGTTGGTGCGGCGTCAGGTGAACAGGTTGAGGCTTGGGCATCCGCGGCTCACCAGGGAACGGACGGGGGTTCGTCGTCGAACGGGTCGCCGGCGGTGTCCCAGCCGGTGTCCCAGGCGGCGTCGTCGGCGTCGAGCCACTCGGACTCGTCGATCGGTGCGAACGCGTCGACCGCGACGACAAGAACGACGCCGACGCACGTGACCTCGACCGCGGGGAGGCCGGCGGCGTTCTCGATCCGGACGGCGATCGGTTCGAGGCCGGCGGGCAGGGTGACGACGACGGCAGTGGACATGATGGTTCTCCTTCGTGACGGAACAGCGGGACCCCGCCTCGAGCGAGGCGGATCAGCGACAGGCGACGGTGGGATCGCCGGGATCGGCAGCCACGGATCAGCAAGCGCCGACGGGGCGGGCTGGCTTGCGGAAGGTTCGCCTACGGCGACGACGCGCGTGCGTCGAGTCGATGAGAGATGAGGTGTTGGTCCAGGTCAACGGGACCAGGCGCAGTCGTGGCAGCGAATCGGCTCGATGGGGAACCCGCTTCGCGGGCCACGAGCATCGTCGTTCTCGACGATCGGCCGATGCATGTCAACGAGGTCGAGCACGGTCCCGCACCGGCATGCGAGCACCATCCGGCCTGGTTGCGGTGGGACGATTCCCCAGCTCGGCGGGACGTCGTTGTTGTCAGGTGGCTGGTTTCCGGGGGCTGATCCGGGTCTCAGCGTGATGTCGGCGCCGATTCATGCGACGGAGAGATCGGGGATGCCAGCGCTGCCGGCGTTGCTCCCGTCCAGGAGCCAGCGGGATGCGGCTCGCACTGCGCGCCGAGGCGCGTCGCTGTCGCGGCACCAACTCACGGGTGCACAGCGATCACGTGGCCCGGCTCGCAGTATCGACCGAGCCAGATCCGAGGCTGCTGTACGACGCAAGCGCCTCAGCAAGGCCACTGTGACCGACCATACACCGTGCAGGGCGTCCGAGGTGGGGGCACGGTTGGGGGCAACCGGGGGGCATCCGCGGCCGGTCACTCACCGCGTGCTCCTGCGGGAACGAGCGTTCCGGTACCTCGCACGGATGGTCGGTGGGATAGAAGCGCTGGTCCGGCCGGGCGGCCCGGACATCGCGCTCGTCGCCGTGCTGGAACCACACCACGGGGCACCGAGTGCCCAGCTGCCCGAGCGTGTACCTGGTCACCGAGGCGCTGGTGATCCGCCAGTCGTTCGACCTCGACCGGGCGTACGCCCGCGCCGAGCGCTCGTCGATGAAGATGACCTCAATGGCGCCAGCGCCCTCGTCAGGGCGCGTGGTGTGGACCGCGAACACCGGACTATCGGACTCGCCCGTCCGACGGGGGCGGATCGTTGGGCCATCTGATTGATTGCTCATGGCTGCGCGCGACATTTTCTGTGTGTTGCCGGCAACCCCCGACCGAGGATGGACGTTCGGCACCGGGACGTAACCGCGATGTCTTGAAGCGAGCACCTACGGTGCTGCACCGGACGGACTGAGTCCACGAGAACCGTGTCGGGCCTATGATGGATGTATGCGAAGAGAGCGCCTCGTCGCTGCCCGGAAGGTCATCGGCAAGACCCAGGAGCAGGTGGCCGAAGAGGTCGGCGTCGACCGCACCACGATCGGCACGTGGGAGCGGGGCGAGTACACCCCGGCTCCGCAGCAGCGTCCCGCCTATGCCAACGCGCTCGGCGTCAGCTGTCCGAGCTGGACGGGATGCTAACGCGGCATCGCCACCGAAGACCGCACGACCCCTGATGGGCGAGCCAGTTCCTCGGCATGGAGCAGTCGGCGACGGGAATCCTCGCCCACGAGCCGCACGCCGTGCACGGGCTGTTCCAGACTCCCGCCTACGCTGCGGGGATCGCACGCACAGTAGGTGTCGCCGAGACTCCCGAGAGCTACGTCCAGCGCAACGTGGAGCAGCGCCGGTGGCGTCAGGCCCGGGTACTCAATGGCGATCTCACCCTGCATGTCGTACAACCCGAGATACCGCTGCGCATGCAAATCGGTGACCGGCCAACGATGGCCGAGCAGATGGACCGGCTCATCGAGATGGCACGCCGCCCAACATCACGATCCAGATCGTGCCGTTCTCGGTCGGTCAGTACGAAGCGCTGCGTATGGGTAGTGTTTCGATCATGACCCATCCGTGGGTGCGAGGCGTCAGCGTGTACCTGGTGGAGCACCGCGGCCTCGCTGCATCGAGGACGCCGAGGAGGCAGCCAACTACGTCGCAGGCAGTCGAGCAAGCCGCCGACCTTGCGCTCTCGCCTGCGGCATCGTTGGCGTGCATTCGAGCAGATGGCGAAACCATGGAGGAGGGCCGATGATGAACCCGGTGTGGCGTAAGTCGAGCTACAGCGACAACAGCCACTGCGTCGAGGTAGCCGATCTGCCCGATGGCGGCCGACTGGTGCGAGACACCAAGCTCGGCGAGGACAGCCCCGTCCTGCGATACACCGCAGCCGAGTGGCGGGCCTTCATCGCAGGCATCAAATCCGGCGAGTTCGACTGAGGCGTAAAGGCTGGCGAATTCGACTAGCACACGCCTGTCAGCGACGGCTACTATCCGGCACGTGAGGACTTTCTATACGTCTTCAAGCCGCGCCCAACTGGGCGCGGGCCGGACCGCGGCCGGACGGCAAACGCGCCCCATGCCCTCTGGCCTGACGGCCTCCGGGCGGGGCGCGTACCTATGGACCGCCGGCTACGCGCCGGCAGGGCTTTGGCGTTGTGGACGTGGTGAGTCATCCCCGCTGGCCGCAGATCGTCTTAGCGTGCCCGAGCGGCGTCAACCCCGCTGCGCGCCCGATCCCGCCCGGTGCTCACGCTCGGCGAGTGCCGGCTGCCGGCGACGTTCGTGGTCCGGTAGCGGGATCGGGGGTTCCGGGTTGACCCCGCCCGGTCCCGCCAAGTGCCGGCCAGGATCGCGAGAATGAGCCGGAGTGGTCGGACGCGCCGGTGCGGGTGTATCACGGCCGGTAGTCTGCGGCTCCTGTCTGACTGGCTGCCGGAACCGTCCTCTACGCGAGCGAAGAGATCGTCATGGCCCGGGTGTTCATCAGCTATTCCGCGCACGGATGCCGGCGCTGGCCGGCCGGGTTCACGGTTGGCTGGTCGACGCCGGGCACGAGGTCTTCCTGGATCAGGATCGTGCGCGATGGTATCCGGGTGGGGGAGGACTGGCAGGAGCGGCTGCATGAGCGGCTGCGCTGGGCGGACGCGGTGGTGTGTCTGGTCAGCGCCGCCTCGGTCGACTCGACGTGGTGCGTGGGTGAGGTGGCGACGGCGCTGTCGCGGGGGAGTCGGCTGCTTCCGCTGCAGGTCGAGCCCGGGGTGCGGCATCCGCTGCTGACCCGGCTGCAGCACGTCGACCTTGACGGTGACGCCGGCGCGGCCCGGGCGCGGCTGGCTCGAGGAGTTGCGGCTGGTGGATGCCGGCCGGTGGGTCGGGGTGGCCGGATGACCGGTCCCCGTTTCCGGGTTTGCGCCCGTTCGACACCGACCAGCATCGGGTGTTCTTCGGCCGCAGCCGCGAGGTGACGCAGCTGGCGGCGCTGCTGCGCTCCCCGGCCGAACGCGTCGAGGCGGGGTGCTGCTGGTGGTGGGCCCGTCGGGGTGTGGCAAGTCGTCGCTGGTGCGGGCCGGGCTGCTGCCGGCGATGGCGGCCGAGCCGGGCTGGTGGACGGTGGCGCCGATGCTGCCCGGCACCGATCCGGTGGCGGCGTTGGCCCGGGAGCTGGCCGCCGGCGCTGCGCGCGGTCGGGCTGGGACTGGTCGGCTGGCCGAGGTGCGGGGCCGGCTGGATCGCGGACGGGCTCGCGGCAGTGGCCGACGAGCTGCTGCTGGCCGCGCCCGGTCCGCGCCGGACGCGGCTGCTGGTGGTGATCGACCAGTTCGAGGAGCTGCTCACCCAGGCCCCGGCCGCGGAGCGGGCGCGGTTCGCCGCAGCTGCTGCGGCCGGCGCTGGCGCGGCCCGGTGCAGGTGGTGGCCACGCTGCGCCCGGAGTTTCTCGATCCAGCTGCTGCTCGAGCCCGGAGCTGGCCGGGCTGGCGCTGAGCAGCGCCTGTTCGCGGTGCGGCCGCTGCGTGCGGGAGGCGCTGCCGGCGGTGATCGAGGGCCCGGCCCGGCTGGCCGGGATCGACATCGATGACGGGCTGGTGGCGCGGTTGGTGGCCGACACCGACGGCGGTGAGGCGTTGCCGCTGCTGGCCTACACCCTGGCGCAGCTGGCCGAGGGCGTCGGGCGCGGTGGGCGGCTGCTGACTGTCGCGGTATGAGCAGCTCGGTGGGGTGCAGGGGACGTTGACCCGGCAGGCCGACGCCGCCCTCGCCGAGGCCACGGCCGCGAGCGGCCGCGGCCGGGATGAGGTGGTGCGCGGAGTTGTTGCGGCTGGTCACCGTGGACGAGCAGGGCCGCCCGACCCGGTGGCGGGTACCGCGGCGCCGAGCTGCCCGAGCACGGTGGTCGCCGAGCTGGACGCCGTTCGTGGCCCGCCGGTTGTTGACCACCGACAGCGACGACGGCGCGCGATGTGGTGGAGGTGGCCCACGAGGCGTTCCTGTCCGCCTGGCCGCCGCTGGCCGCGGCGATCGCCGACAACGCGACCGCGTTGCGGGCGCGGCGGCGGATCGAACAGGCCGCCGCCGACTGGGCCGACCAGAGCGGCCGGCGCGGCGGTTGTGGGAACGCGGGCAGCTCGCCGCGGCCCTCGACCGATACCGGCGCGCGACTCCAGACCGCGACCAACCGACCGACGAGCACGGCGAGGCGTCGGCCGGTCCGCGGCCAGGTCGACGGCGTGGTGGCCGCGTCGGCACCGGGTCCTGGTCACCGACCGGGTCGAGTTGAGCCGCTCGGCCCGCGAGTTCCTGCACGCCAGCATCCGCCGTGACCGGCTCCGGCGCGGGCGCAGCACCGTCGATCCTCGTCGACGCTGCTGGTGCTCGCCCTCGTCGGCGCCGGATCGCGGTCGTCCAACTAGCGGCGCCAGCAGCAGCGAGCCGAACAGACAGCGACTCGCGACCGCCCGATACTGCTCAGCCCGCGCCGAGGCCACGATCTCGCAGCGACCCACGGACCGCGCTCCGGCTCGCCGAGGCCGCCCGACCACCTCGACCCCGACACCCGAAACCCAGGCAGCGCTTGTCCAACTCCTGGTCGACACCCGCTACGCGGGCACGCTCGACCGGCCACACCGGCGCCGTGTACGTCGGTGGCGTTCGCCCCGGACGGGCGCACCCTGGCCACCGCCAGCGACGACCAGACGGTGATGCTTGTGGGATGTGCGCCGACCCGGCCCGGCCGCAGCCGGCTCGGGCGACCCGCTCACCGGCCACACCGACGCCGTGTACGTCGGTGGCGTTCGCCCCGGACGGGCGCACCCTGGCCACCGCCAGCGACGACCAGCACGGTGATCCTGTGGGATGTCGACCGACCCGGCCCGGCCGCAGCGGCTCGGGCGACCCCTCACCGGCCACACCGACGCCGTGTACGTCGGTGGCGTTCGCCCCGGACGGGCGCACCCTGGCCACCGCCAGCGACGACCAGCACGGTGATCCTGTGGGATGTGCGCCGACCCGGCCCGGCCGCAACGGCTCGGGCAACCCCTCACCGGCCACACCGACGCCGTGTCCGTCGGTGGCGTTCGCCCCGGACGGGCGCACCCTGGCCACCGCCAGCGACGACCGGACGGTGATCCTGTGGGATGTGGCCGACCCGGCCCGGCCGCAGCGGCTCGGGCAACCCCTCACCGGCCACACCGACGCCGTGTCCGTCGGTGGCGTTCGCCCCGGACGGGCGCACCCTGGCCACCGGCAGCGACGACCAGACGGTGATCCTGTGGGATGTGGCCGACCCGGCCCGGCCGCAGCGGCTCGGGCAACCCCTGACCGGCCACACCGCGCCGGTGTACGTCGGTGGCGTTCGCCCCGGACGGGCACACCCTGGCCACCGCCAGCGCCGACCAGACGGTGATCCTGTGGGATCTGACCGACCCGGCCCGGCCGCAGCGGATCGGGCGACCCCTCACCGGCCACACCGACGCGGTGTACGTCGGTGGCGTTCGCCCCGGACGGGCGCACCCTGGCCACCGCCAGCGGCGACAGGACGGTGATCCTGTGGGACGTGACCGACCCGGCCCGGCCGCAGCGGCTCGGGCAACCCCTCACCGGCCACACCGACTGCGGTGTCGTCGGTGGCGTTCGCCCCGGACGGGCGCACCCTGGCCACCGCCAGCGACGACCAGCACGGTGATCCTGTGGGACGTGACCGACCCGGCCCGGCCGCAGCGGCTCGGGCAACCCCTCACCGGCCACACCGACGGTGTGCGTCGGTGGCGTTCGCCCCGGACGGGCGCACCCTGGCCACCGCCAGCGACGACCAGCACGGTGATCCTGTGGGATGTGACCGACCCGGCCCGGCCGCAGCCGGCTCGGGCAACCCCTCGACCGGCCACACCGGCGCGGTGTACGTCGGTGGCGTTCGCCCCGGACGGGCGCACCCTGGCCACCGCCAGCGACGACCAGACGGTGATCCTGTGGGACGTGACCGACCCGGCCCGGCCGCACCGGCTCGGGCAACCCCTCACCGGCCACACCGGCGCCGTGTCGTCGGTGGCGTTCGCCCCGGACGGGCACACCCTGGCCACCGCCAGCGCCGACCAGCACGGTGATCCTGTGGGACGTGACCGACCCGGCCCGGCCGCACCGGCTCGGGCAACCCCTCACCGGCCACACCGACGCCGTGGTCTCGGTGGCGTTCGCCCCGGACGGGCGCACCCTGGCCACCGCCAGCGGCGACCAGACGGTGATCCTGTGGGATGCGCTGAGTCTTCGCTTTGTCTATGACAACGCCTTGCAAATTCTTGTCAACAAACCGGCGGAGCCCTCGATCTCGACACATGGAAACAATTCGTCGACGGTCTACCCTATGAGAGACTCATGTCCCGCTTGATCGTTACATCCATTGATCAGGCTGCCGCTGGCCGAGGCCTGCCATCTCCCCCACGAGTTCGCACCAAAGGGCATTGCCGCGGAAGCAGGATGGAAGCGAGTCAGTCGCGTGTCTATGTAGGTGTAACGCACAACGTCCCGATAGACTCGGGTCTCGGCCTGCAAGGTTGACCAACAGCGAGAGCAGACCGCGAACCTGATCAGTCTTGACACGGGAGAGGTCGCGGGATCCGTGCTACCCATCGGTTGGGATCAGGCCGTACAGCAGCGAAGTACCGCAGCGCTCGCGATCCGTGCTGGCTTACATCGACCGTCGAAACCTTCTCCTGACCTCCTCAAACCCCTTCTACGTCCTCGCTGCGCCGAGTTCGCATCGAGTAGGTCAGGGGTGCGATTCCCCTCAGCTCCACCAGAAGTCATCGCAGGTCAGAGTCTTGACCAAATTCCGAAGTGGACTCCGCAGAGAGATCAACAATAGGGCCATGGTGCCCAAGTTGGTTGACGAAGGCGCCCGGGCGGTAACTAGCAAGAAATAGAGCAATGCTTGAAACCTAATAGCAGTGCATGGCACCGGATGACCCCTACTTGAAACCCGGGGCTGGACCCTTCTCCACAGGCTGTGGGCTCCGGTGCCGTGCGCCTGCCTTGGGGGTGGCTGCAGACCCTCCCCGGGTGATTGTGATCATGGTTCGAGCCGTCCGCATGGTGTCTTGTTCTTGGAACGCGAGCCGCTGAGCTCTGTCCACAGTGGGAAGTCCGTGCGGTGAGCTGGGGTCATGAACTGCTCATCGGATGTCGGGCCACCGAGCCCTTCTATTAGGGCGCTGCATGCCCCGGTCAGGCTCACAAGCTGGGCAAACATCACCAACGGGAGGCTGGATGACGATCACCTGCGGTATCGACTGGGCGGAGAACCACCATGACGTGGCGTTGGTCGACCAGACCGGGCAGCTGGTGGCCAAGCGGCGTATCAGCGACAACGCCGACGGCTACCGGCAGCTGCTGCAGTTGCTGGTCGAGGCGGGCGACACCGCGCAGGACCCGATCCCGGTCGCCATCGAGACCGCCCGTGGCCTGCTGATCTCGTGCCTGCGCGCCACCGGCCGGGCGGTGTACTCGATCAACCCGATGGCCGTGGCCCGCTATCGAGAACGCCACCGGGTGGCCCGGGCCAAGTCCGACCACGCGGATGCGATGGCGCTGGCCAACATCCTGCGCACGGACGCGGACATGCACCGGCCGCTGCCCGCGGACTCCGAGCTGGCCCAGGCCGTCACGGTGCTCGCCCGCGCCCAGCAGGACGCGGTGTGGAACCGCGGCCAGCTGTGCAACCAGGTGCGCTCTCACCTCACGCAGTACTTTCCTGGCGCGTTGGAGGCGTTCGCGGTCCGCGGGATCGGGCTGGACTCGCGGGAGGCCCGAGCGGTCCTGGCGGTCGCCCCGGACCCGACCACTGCCAAGGCGCTGACCAAGGCTCGGCTGCGTTCGGTGCTGCGCGGTTGCGGGCGCCAGCGCAACATCGACGCCTGGGCCGATCGGCTGCACGCCGTCTTCGCCACCGAGGTCCTGCACCAGTTGCCGCTGGTCGAAGCGGCGATGGGCCGCCAGACCCAGGCCCTGGTCTGGCAGCTCGACGCGGCCTGCCGCGCCGCCGACGACCTCGCCGAGGCCGCCGCCGCGGCGTTCGACCAGCATCCGGACGCGGAGATCCTGACCAGCTTCCCCGGCATCGGCCCGCTCACCGGCGCCCGGGTGCTGGGCGAGATCGGCGATGACCGCGCCCGGTTCCGCGACGCCCGAGGTCTGAAGGCCTACGCCGGCTCGGCGCCGATCACCGTCGCCTCCGGCAAGAGCCTGCTGGTGCACCACCGCAAGGTGAAAAACCAGCGCCTGGCCGCCGTGAGGCGCGGTGATTCGAGTGGAGGTGGGAGACCTTCGCCGCTGTCCCTGTCGTAGCAGGGCG
>CAWJFD010000017.1:0-84614 GCA_963841985.1 uncultured Actinomycetota bacterium | reverse complement strand
TGCGCTCGGTCGGCGCTGCGCACGGGCGCTGTACACTGACTCGCTCGCAAGCTCGCTCATGCTCTCCCTCGCTGCGCTCGGTCGGCGCGTGGTATCGCGAGCGCACGGGCGCTGTAACACTGATTCGCTCGCAAGCTCGCTCACTCGCTCGCCCTCATCGAACCGGCCGGCGCCCACCCCGGCCCCTCCCCGCGAGGGAAACGGCCGCCCGAAGGCAACCACCATGCGTCCCACCACCCGGCGAGCCGTGCACCGGCCATCCGGCGGGCCCGATCCAGCCTGGAGAGCCGCGACAAATCTACCTCGTAACCTCGACCGGACAGGCCGTCGACCCCGCTCGTCCGCCGTGCGACCGAACCGCGGCGCGGCCTCCGCGTCCGCCGGCCGCGGCGCCGCGGGTCCCGCCCCACGGCGGACTCCCGCCGCCTCCGTCGAGGCCGAATTGTTATCGCTCACTTGGCGGACGATAGCACCAACAATGCAGCTTGAAGCGCCTGTTGATCGGGCCGCGGAAACTCTTGACGCACATTGATGTTCAGGTTAACAATCTCACCCACCAGGCAGGACCCCAGAGCAGACCGACACTCCGCATCCGGCATCCACGGCGCGACCCTGGCCGCGAAGAACAACCCTCCGGCATCCGCCGGCCACCTGACTCCTGAAACGGAGAACCCGAAGATGTCAACGACGACGCTCACCCGGACGCCGCGCGGCGTGTCGCGCAGATCGTTCCTCGCCCGGGTCGCCACCGGCGCAACCGCCGCCCTGCTCGCCGTGGGCCTCGCCGCCTGCGGTTCGAGCCCGGCACCGAGCGGTGGATCCGGCTCAGCCGGTGGCGGGGAACAGCCGCTGACCCTTGGCTTCGCCCAGGTCGGAGCCGAGAGCGGCTGGCGAACGGCGAACACCAAGTCCATTCAGGAGGCCGCCGCGGCGGCCGGGGTGAACCTCAAGTTCTCCGATGCGCAACAGAAGCAGGAGAACCAGATCAAGGCGATCCGGTCCTACATCCAGCAGCGGGTGGATGTGATCGCCTTCAGCCCGGTCGTCACCACCGGATGGGACACGGTGCTGCAGGAGGCCAAGCGGGCGCAGATCCCGGTGATCCTCACCGACCGCGCCGTCGACACCGCGGACCCGACGTTGTACAAGACGTTCATCGGGTCGGACTTCGTCGCCGAGGGCAAGCGCTCAGGCGACTGGCTGGTCCAGCAGTACCAGGGCAAGACCGATCCGGTCTCCATCGTCCAGCTCGAGGGGACCACGGGCTCGGCCCCGGCCATCGACCGGACCAAGGGGTTCGCCGACGCCATCGCCGCGAACCCGAACATGAAGGTAGCCGCCTCACAGACCGGCGACTTCACCCGGTCCGGGGGCAAGCAGGTGATGGAGGCGTTCCTCAAGTCCCAGCCCAAGATCGACGTCGTCTACGCCCAGAACGACGACATGGGCCTTGGCGCCATCGAGGCCATCCAGGCCGCGGGCAAGGTCCCCGGTCAGGACATCAAGATCATCTCGATTGACGCCACCCGGGACGGCATGCAGGCGCTCGCCGACGGCAAGATCAGCTACATCGTGGAGTGCAACCCGCTGCTCGGCGAGCAGCTCATGGACCTGGCCAAGAAGGTCAAGGCAGGCGAGTCGATCCCGAACCGCGTGGTGACCGAGGATCTGGCCTTCGACCAGGCCGCGGCCCAGAAGGCGCTGCCGGACCGCAAGTACTGATCGCGCCGGACGACCCGCTGCCGCGGGCCCTGGGGGAGAATGCCACCCCCAGGGCCTGTGGTACGTCCCGAGGAGGATCGCCATGACCGCTCCGAGCAGGCCCGACGACGGTCCACCTGCCGCGCGCGCCCCGGTCGTCGAGATGCACGACATCTCGATCTCGTTTCCCGGCGTCAAGGCGCTCGACGGCGTCGATTTCCGCCTCCTGCCCGGTGAGGTGCACGCCCTCATGGGCGAGAACGGCGCCGGCAAGTCCACTCTGATCAAGGCCCTGACCGGCGTGTACGCCCTCGACTCCGGCTCGATCCGGGTACGCGGCCATGAACAGGTCTTCGCCGGGCCGGGTGCGGCCCAGCGGGCCGGGATCGCCACCGTGTACCAGGAGGTGAACCTCTGCCCCAACCTCACCGTGGCCGAGAACATCCTGCTCGGCCGCGAGCCGAGGCGGTGGGGACGCATCGATCGGCGCGCGGTCCGCGGGCGGGCCGCCGAGCGGCTGGCCCGGCTCAACCTGACCATCGACCCCGACTCGGTTCTCGGCGAGCACCCCATCGCCGTGCAGCAACTGGTCGCGATCGCGCGGGCCGTCGACCTCGACGCGGCCGTTCTCGTTCTCGACGAGCCGACCTCCAGCCTCGACGCCGACGAGGTGCGCGAGCTGTTCCGGGTGATCCGCGGCCTGCGCGACGGCGGGGTGGCGGTGCTGTTCGTCTCGCACTTCCTCGACCAGGTCTACGAGATCGCCGACCGCACCACCATCCTGCGCAACGGGCGCCTGGTCGGTGAGTACCTGATCGCCGCGCTGCCCCAGCTGGAGATGGTGTCCAAGATGATCGGCCACGACCTGGCGGTGCTGACCGACCTGGACCGGCAGCCGCCCACCGACGTCTCCGCACTTCCCGACGTCCCGGTGCTGTCCGCGACCGGGATCGGCCGGACCGGGGCGATCGCCCCGGCCGACCTGTCGGTGCACCCGGGTGAGGTCGTGGGCCTGGCCGGGCTGCTCGGCTCCGGACGCACCGAGCTGGCCCGCCTGCTGTTCGGTGCCGACCACGCCGACTCCGGCACCATCGCCGTCGACGGACGGCCGGTGCGGCTGCGCAGCCCGATGACCGCCATCGCCGAGCGGATCGCGTTCTGCTCGGAGGACCGCAAGGGCGAGGGCATCATCGGCGACCTGACCGTCCGGGACAACATCACCCTGGCGCTGCAGGCGCGGCGGGGCTGGTCGCGCCGCATCCCTCGCCGCACCGCCGACGAGCTGGTCGAGCGCTGGATCTCCGCCCTCGACATCCGGCCGGCGGCCCCGGACGCGCTGACCCGGAACCTGTCCGGCGGCAACCAGCAGAAGGTCATGCTGGCCCGCTGGTTGCTGACCGAACCCCGGCTGCTCATCCTCGACGAGCCCACCAGGGGCATCGACATCGGGGCCAAGACCCAGATCCAGAAGCTCGTCGCCGATCTGGCCGGCGACGGCATGGCCGTGCTGTTCATCTCCGCCGAGCTGGAAGAGGTGCTGCGGCTCTCCGACCGGGTCGCGGTGCTGCGTGACCGGCACAAGGTCGCCGAGCTCCCCCGGGCCGACGCGTCGATGGGGCAGGTCATGGAGCTCATCGCCAGTGGTGGAGCGATCGATGTCGCCTGAGCTGAACCCACCGGCCGGACACCCGCCGGCGCTGCACCGGCTGACCGGGTCCCACCTGTTCTGGCCGGTGCTCGCCCTCATCGCGCTGCTGGCGTTCGCCTCGATCACCACCCCGGCGTTCCTGTCGCTGCGGATCCAGGACGGGCACCTCTTCGGAAGCCTCGTCGACATCCTCAAGAACGGAGCGCCGACGGCGCTGATCGCCCTCGGGATGACCCTCGTCGTGGCCACCCGCGGCATCGACCTGTCTGTCGGTGCGACCGTGGCGATCTCCGGCGCGGTGGCTTGCAGCTGGATCTCCGCGGCACCCGACCCGACCAGCGGCGGTGCCGCGGCGGTCGGTGTGCTGCTCGCCCTCGCGCTCGCGGTCGTGCTCGGGGCGTGGAACGGGTTGCTGGTCTCCGTGCTGGGCATCCAGCCGATCATCGCGACGCTGGTGCTGATGACCGCGGGCCGCGGGCTGGCTCAGCTGATCACCGACGGGCAGATCATCACCGTGGCCAACCCGCTGTTCGCCCAGCTGGGCGGCGGTTTCCTGCTCGGGCTGCCGGTGTCGGTGATCCTGGCCGCCGTGCTGTTCGCGCTGGTCGCCGCCGTGACCCGACGCACCGCGCTGGGCATGCTCATCGAGTCCGTCGGGATCAACCCGAGCGCGGCCCGCCTGGCCGGCGTGCGGGCCCGTGGCATCACCATCGCGGTCTACGTCTTCACCGCCTTCTGCGCCGGCATCGCCGGCCTGATGATCAGCTCGAACGTCACGGCGGCGGACGCCAACAACGCCGGCCTGTGGATCGAGCTGGACGCGATCCTGGCCGTCGTGATCGGCGGCACGTTGCTGTCCGGTGGCCGCTACTCGATCGCCGGCACGCTGGTCGGCGCCCTGGTCCTGCAGACGCTGACCACCACCGTGTACACGGTGGGCATCGCCCCGGAGATCACGCTGGTGTTCAAGGCGATCGTCATCATCACCGTGTGCCTGCTGCAGTCGCCCAAGGCCCGCGAGCTGCTCCGGCAGCGACGACCGTCGCACCCGGCTGTGGAGACGGTGGCTCAGCCATGAACCGGGACGCCAGCCACACCACCCGAGCGGCGACGGCCACGACGGCTCTCGGCGGCGACGAGCCCGCGAGCGGCCGTCGGCCCACGGCTCGGCCAGCCGCGACGGAGCCGACCGAGCGGTTCACCCAGGCGCGGCCCCGCCCACGCCACCGGATCCTCACCTCGCCGCGCGTGCTCCCGGTGATCGTCACGTTCGTGCTGTTCGTCGCCATGTTCGGGGCGGGCTCCGTGCGCTACGACAGCTTCTTCTCCGCCCAGGTGCTGCTCAACCTGCTCGTCGACAACGCCTATCTGATCGTCCTCGCGGTCGGCATGACCTTCGTCATCCTCACCGGCGGCATCGACCTGAGCGTCGGGTCGGTGGTGGCGCTCTCCGGAGTCCTCGGGGCGAAGCTGCTGAGCATCGGCTGGGGCGCGCTGCCCGTGATGGCGCTGGTGCTGATCATCGGGCTGACCCTCGGCCTGGCACAGGGGCTCGTCATCCACTTTCTCGAGCTCCAGCCGTTCGTCGTCACGCTGGCTGGGATGTTCCTGGCCAGGGGCCTCTGCTACGTGATCAGCGTGGAGTCCATCCCGATCCGCGACCCGCTGTTCACGGCGATCGCCCAGGGCAGCATCACGCTGCCCGGTGACACCTTCATCAGTCCTTCGGTTCTCGTCGCGGTGGCCGTCGTGGCCGTCGGCGCCTACCTGCTGCATGCCACCCGCTTCGGCCGCAGCGTGTACGCCATCGGCGGCAACCAGCAGGCAGCCACCCTGATGGGGCTGCGGGTCGGCCGGACGAAGGTCGCCGTGTACGCGATCAGCGGGCTGTGCTCGGCGATCAGCGGCCTGCTGTTCGCCTTCTACTCGCTGTCCGGCTACAGCCTCGGCGCCCTCGGCACCGAGCTGGACGCCATCGCCGCCACGGTGATCGGCGGCACGCTGCTCTCGGGTGGTGTCGGCCTGGTGGTCGGTTCCCTGCTGGGAGTGCTCGTCCTGGGTCTCATCCAGACGTTCATCTCGTTCGAGGGCACCCTGAGCTCGTGGTGGACCAAGATCGTGATCGGGTTCCTGCTCCTGGGTTTCGTCGTGCTGCAGCGCTTCCTGGTCAGAACCCCCGACTGACGCGCGCGGGGTTCGGCGCCGGCGTGAGTTCGGCGACCGCGCGCACCTTCGATACGCCGGGCGCATGGTGCACCGTGCGCGCGGTGCACACGGGATGCGCGCCGTGGCGGTGGACCACCGCTCAGCCGAGCGCGTACCGGTGGGCCGCGGAGACGAGGGCCACGACGATCTCCCGCTCCGCCGCGTCCCGCGGAGCAGGGCACAGGACCAGGCCGGCACTCAGCCGAACCGCGGCCAAGGGGTGGGCGAGCCCCCAGCCCTTGACCAGTGCGTCGTAGGCCAGGTCGAGCGGCAGGCAGAGATGCAGGCTGCCGTCGGGGTGCAGGTGGGCGAACTCGCTGCCGTGGAGGAACGCCGCTGCCGGTCCCGCGGCGCCGGGGAGCAGCAGCGACCGGGTGCCCGGCGGGCCGATCGTCGCGTCCGCCGAGGTGCAGAGGCCGGCGATCCGGTCCCAGAGCTCCGGGTCCGGGCTCGACACGATCGGCAGGTGGGGCAGCCCGGTTGTCGTCTCGGGCGGCTCGCCGGCCCGCTCCGGGAGCCGCCCGATGCCCGGCCACTCCGGTTCGGGCCCGTCCGGCAGCGGGCTCTCGCCGTGCTCGCGCAGGTTGTCCAGCCGGTCGCCGAGCCAGCTCCCCGCCGCGTCGACCACCGACCCGGCGAGCAGGCCGCCCGGCGCCTGGACGAGCCGTACCGGTGCCCCCGACCGGCCGCGCAGCCAGTCCCGGCTGGCGACGAGCAGCGGCTGCGGGGTGCGCGGATCGTCGTCGGCGTGGGCGAGCAGCACCGGCATGCCGCGTAGCGCGCCACGCTGCGGCGCAGGATCGAGCGGCAGTGCCCCGTGCATCAGCACGGCTCCGGAGAACCGGTCCGGCGCGGCCAGCATGAGTGCCCCGGCCACGGTGACGCCGCTGCGGAAAGCAAGCAGAAGCACCGGCCTATCGCCTTCGCCGTCGAGCCAGCGGAGCAGGTACCGGGTGGCCGCCGCGAGCCCGTCCGGGTCCGGTCGGCCGTCGGTCTCGGCGAACCAGCGGAACCCACGCTCGGCCGGCAGTGGCGCCCGCACGGCCGCGTACGCGACGGGGCCGTGCGGCAGCCACGGCGAAATCTCGATCATCGAGTGCTCGCTGGTCCCGTTCCCGTGCAGCACCACGACCAGCGGAGCCGCGGGATGCTCGGAGCCCCAGCGGGCGACCATCGGCTCGTCGCCAACGCCGGTGGAGCGCGACGGGAACATCCCAGGAGGGTAGGACCGGAGCCGACGTCGGTCCGTCTCACTTCGAGCCTCCGCACCGCCCGGGTCCCCCTCAACTCGGCACGGAACCCCACGCCGCCGCCGGACGACCTGCGCTGCGGCCGACGAAGCTGATGAATGATGAGGGGCGTGGGCTCTCCCGTCACCAACATCACCTACGCCGAGTGCCGGCAGCGCGCGGCCACGATCGCCGTCGACGACTACCGGGTCGAGCTCGACCTCGCCGGAGCGGCCGATCCGGACACCACCACCTACCGCTGCCGCAGCGTCGTCGCGTTCACCGCTCGGGCCGAGCAGACCTGGGTGGACCTGATTGCCGAGCGGATCGTGCGAGCCACGCTCAACGGCCGTGAGCTCGACCCGGCCGGCTACGACGGAGCCCGGCTGCCGCTGACCGGGCTGTCCGTCGGGCGCAACGAGCTGGAGGTCGAGGCCGACTGCCGCTACAGCCGCAGCGGTGAGGGGCTGCACCGGTTCACCGACCCGGTCGACGGCGCCACCTATCTCTACACCCACTTCGAGCCGACCGACGCGCGCCGGGTGTTCGCCAACTTCGAGCAGCCCGACCTGAAGGCCCGGTTCACCTTCGTGGTCACGGCGCCGAGCGGCTGGCTGATCCTGTCCGGGGCGGTCGAGGCATCCCGGACCGTGGCAGGCGACGGCGAGCTGGCCACCGTGACGTTCGCCAGCACACCGCCCCAGTCGACGTACCTCACCGCGGTCGCCACCGGGCCGTACCACCGGGTCGCGGAGGTATGGGAGCGGCGCCGGGACGACGGCACGGTGGCACAGGTCCGGCTCGGCGCGCTGTGCCGGGCGTCGATGTCGGAGCACTTCGAGCCGGAGGCGATCTTCACGGTCACCCGGCAGGGGCTGGACTTCTTCGACGACGCGTTCGGCTTCCCCTACCCATGGGGCAAGTACGACTCGATCTTCGTGCCGGAGTACAACCTCGGCGCGATGGAGAACCCGGGCCTCGTCACCTTCAGCGAGCGGTTCATCCACCGCGGCGCGGCCACGCGCGCCGACCGGGCCCGACGGGCCGAGGTGATCCTGCACGAGATGTCACACATGTGGTTCGGCGACCTGGTGACCCCGCGGTGGTGGGACGGCACCTGGCTGAAGGAGTCGTTCGCCGACCTCATGGGCTACCACGTCAGCGAGGCGGCCACCGAGTTCGACAACGCCTGGACCACCTTCGCCGGCCGGCGCAAGGCGTGGGCCTATCACCAGGACCAGCTGCCCACCACCCATCCCATCGTGGCCATCGTCGACGATGTGGAGGCGGCCCGGCAGAACTTCGACGGCATCACCTACGCCAAGGGTGCATCCGCGCTCAAGCAGCTGATGGCCTACGTCGGACCGGCGGAGTTCCTCGCCGGCAGCCGCGCGTACTTCGCCCGGTTCGCCTTCGGCAACACCGAGCTGGACGACCTGCTCGGCTGCCTGGAGCGCGCGTCCGGGCGCGACCTGCGGACCTGGTCGAAGGTCTGGCTCCAGACCGCCGGCATCTCGCAGCTCACCCCGGAGGTGACGACCGACCCGGATGGTCGGATCACGCGGCTGGTGGTGACCCACAGCGCGATCGACCCGGCCACCGGCGAACCGCTGACCCGCCCGCACCGTCTGGTGGTCGGCCTCTACGAACTGGTGGACGCCGGCCTGCTGCGGGTCCGGTCGATCGAGACGGACCTGCTCGAGGAGCGGACCGAGATCCCGGAAGCCGTCGGCGGGCCGGCAGCGCTCGTGCTGGTCAACGACGACGACCTCAGCTACGCCAAGGTGCGCCTCGACCCCGGGCTCGCTCGCCGCGGTCCGGACGCACCTGTGCACGATCCCGGCGCCGCTGAGCCGGGCGCTGGTCTGGTCGGCGCTGTGGAACGCGACCCGCGACGCGGTGCTGCCGGCGGCCGAGTACCTGGACATCGCGTTCCGCCAGGCGGCCCGGGAGCCGGACACGGCGCTGCTGGACACGGTCCTGGGCGACGTCGGAGCGGCGATCGAGCACTACCTGCCCGCCGGATCACGCGCAGCGTCGCGTGCCCGCTACGTCGAGACCTGCCGTGCCGCACTCGTCGAGGCGGAGCCCGGATCGGACGCCCAGCTCACCTGGGCACGGCAGCTGACCCGCGCCGCGTCGGCCAGCGCGACGGGAACCGCTGCGGTCCGTGGCCTCGTCGGTGGCGATGCGGTCCCCGAGGGTCTGCGGGTGGATGCCGACCTACGGTGGGACTGTTGGGTGGCGCTGGCCGCGCAGGGCGCCGCGTCGCCCGCCGAGCTCGACGCCGCGCTGGCCGCCGACGACACGATCACCGGGCGGCAGGCGCACGAGCTGGCCCTGGCGGTCCGACCGGGAACCCGCGCGGCGACCTGGCGGCGGGCGACCACCGACGGGTCGCTGTCCAACGACCAGTTGCGCGCGCTGGTCCGCGGCTTCAGCCACCCGGGCCACGCCGACGAACCCGAGTTCGCCGAGCGCTACTTCGACTCGATCATCGACTGGTGGGCCTCCCGGACCATGACGATGGCCACGATCCTCGCCAGGGGGCTGTTCCCGAGCGCTTCCCTCGCGCACGGGCAGCAGCCCGACCAGCATCCCGTGGTCAACCAGGCCCGGCACTGGCTGGAGGAGCACCCCGATGCGCCGAATGCCCTGCGGCGCATCGTGATCGAGCAGCTGGACGACCTGGAGCGGGCGCTGCGAGCGCAGGCCGTGGCGTCGTGAACAAGGAACTGTGGTGGATCCGACGCACCTGATGCGTCGGATCCACCACACAACGGTCCGCCCGGATCTAGCGGCCCCGACTTTCCCAGTGACCCCGGGCCGGCTCAGGCGAGAAAGCCCCGCAGCAGCGCTGCCGTCCCCTCCAGGTGGTCGATCATCGCCGACCGCGCGGCCGGCGCGTTCCCAGCGAGCACGGCCTGCACGATCTCGCGGTGTTGTTCGTTGGAGTGCCCGAGGTTCGGCGACAGCAGCGGTATCCGGTCGAGAAGCATGTTGACCTGTGTCTTCGCGTCCGCGACGGCGCGCACCAGTGACCGCGAGCCGGTCGCCTCGGCGAGCGCGAGATGGAGCCGGGAGTCGAACCGGCGGTACTCGCCATGGCTCGCCGACCGGACCGCGGCGAGGTGCGTGGCGAGCTCGCGGCGCGCGGCCGCCGTCATGTCCCGACCGGCCGCCATCTCGGCGGCACCCACCTCGACGACCCAGCGGAAGGTCAGGACGTCATCGAGCTCACCCGGCGAGAGCGGCGCCCCGCAGCCGGGCCCGACCACGCTTCCCGCGCCGAGATCGACGCTCGGGTCGGGACGCACGAACGTGCCGCCGGCGCGTCCGCGACGGACCTCGACCCAGCCCGCTTCGTGCAGCTCACCCAGCGCCTCGCGCAGCGTCGCGCGGGATACCCCGAGCCGGGTGGCCAGCTCCCGTTCGGCCGGGAGCCGGCCACCAGGCGGGACGACGCCGAGCCGGATCGTCTGCAGCAGGCGTTCGACGGTCTCCTCGAACGCGTTGCCCGACCGCACCGGGTGCAGCAGCGAGACATCCGGCGCCGGCCCGGGCTCCGCCGCAGCTGCAGGCTTGGTCATCTCGGGTACGCCGTCGCTAGATCGGCGTCGTGTACGCCGCGGAGATCCCGCCGTCGACGAGGAACGTCGACGCCGTGATGAACGTCGAGTCGTCGGATGCCAGGAACGCGACCGCGGCCGCGATCTCCGCCGGTTCGCCGAACCGGCCGACCGGCACGTGCACCAGCCGCCGCGCCGCGAGCTCCGGGCTCTTCGCGAACAGCTCTTCGAGCAACGGCGTGTTGACCGGCCCCGGGCACAGGGCGTTGACCCGGATGCCGTCGCGGGCGAACTGCACCCCGAGCTCGCGGCTGAGCGCGAGCACCCCGCCCTTGGACGCGGTATAGGAGATCTGCGAGGTCGCCGAACCCATGACCGCCACGAACGACGCCGTGTTGATGATCGATCCCTTGCCCTGAGCCCGCATGTAGGGGATCGCCGCCTTGCAGCACAGGTACACCGAGGTCAGGTTGACCTCCTGCACGAGCCGCCAGGCCTCCAGCCCGGTCTCGAGGATCGAGTCATCCGACGGCGGCGCGATTCCGGCGTTGTTGAACGCGATGTCGACCGAGCCGTAGGTGTCGTGCGCCGCCGCGAACAGGTGGTTGACAGCGGCTTCGTCGGTGACGTCGGTCGCCACGAACAGGCCGCCGACCTCCTGTGCCGCCGCGTCGCCCGCGTCCTTGTCGACATCGGCGATCACGACGCGGGCGCCCTCGGAGGCGAGCCGGCGGGCCGACGCGAGACCGATCCCGCTGCCGCCGCCGGTGATCACTGCGACCCGGCCCGGCAGCCGGCGCGAGGTCGGCGTCTCGGGTGTGGTCATCTCGATATTTTCCTCTCGGGTGGACTTTTCGGGTGGGAACGGTGCGGCGGAGCCGGGCGGGCCCGGCGACCCCGGTCAGTCCGTCGCGATGAAGACGTTCTTGACCTCGCTGAAGGCGTCGAGGGCATGCGGGCCGAGCTCGCGACCGAGGCCCGACTGCTTGAAGCCGCCGAACGGCGTCGAGTATCGCACCGAGGAGTGCGAGTTGACCGAAAGGTTGCCGGCCTCGATCCCGCGCGAGACGCGCAGCGCCCGGCCGACGTCGCGGGTCCAGATCGAACCCGACAATCCGAAGATCGAGTCGTTGGCGAGCCGGAGCGCGTGCGCCTCGTCGTCGAACGGCGTCACGGTCACCACCGGCCCGAAGATCTCCTCCTGGAAGACCCGGTCGGACGGATCGCTCGACAGCAGCACGGTCGGACGCATCCAGAATCCCGGTCCGTCCGGCGCCGTCCCGGTGAAGGCGATGTCGATGTCGTCGGTCAGGAACGACGCGACCCGGTCCCGGTGGGCCGCCGAGACCAGCGGTCCCATCTCGGCGTCCGCCGCGGCCGGGTCCTTGACCTTGACCCCCAGCACGGCCGGCTCGAACAGCTCGAGGAACCGGTCGTGGACGCTGCGCTCGACGAGGATCCGCGAGCGAGCACAGCAGTCCTGGCCGGCGTTGTCGAAGACGCCGTAGGGAGCGCTCGCGGCGGCCTTCTCCAGATCCGAGTCGGCGAACACGACGTTCGCACTCTTGCCGCCGAGCTCGAGGGTGACCCGCTTCAGCCCGCGTGCGGCGCCGGCCATGATCTGCTGGCCGACCTCGGTCGATCCGGTGAAGACGATCTTGCGGACGGCCGGGTGGTCGACGAAGCGCCGGCCGACGACCGAGCCCTTGCCCGGCAGGACCTGGAAGACGTCGGCCGGCAGCCCCGCCTCGAGGGCCAGCTCACCGAGCCGGATGGCGCTCAACGGGGTGAGCTCGGCCGGCTTGAGGACCACGGTGTTGCCGGCCGCGAGCGCCGGCGCGAAGCCCCAGCCGGCGATCGGCATCGGGAAGTTCCACGGCACGATCACGCCGACGACGCCGAGTGGTTCGTGGAAGGTGACATCCAGCCCGCCGGCGACCGGGATCTGCTCGCCGAGGTGCCGCTCGACGGCGCCGGCGCAGTAGGTCAGGACGTCGCGGACGTTGCCCGCCTCCCAGCGGGCGTTCCCGATCGTGTGCCCGACCGAGGTGACCTCGATCGCCGCGAGGTTCTCCAGGTCGCGCTCGACCGCATCGGCGAATCGGCGCAGCAGCCGGGCCCGGTCGGCGGGGGCGACCGCGCGCCACTCGGGACAGGCCGCGGCGGCGCGCCCGATCGCCGCGTCCGTGCCGGCGGCGTCGACCTGCTCGATCGTGGTCACCACCACCTCGGTGGCCGGGTTGATCACATCGTAGGCAGTGGACACGTCGACTCCTTGGGCTCGGCGGCGCTCCGGCGCGCGGACCGGCGCTCGCCGGCGATGTCGATGAGGGCGGCGAACAGGCGCAGGTCCGCCGGGTTCTCCTCGGGGTGCCACTGCACGCCGAGCAGGAACGGCGCGTTCGGGTCGGCGGCCTCGACCGCCTCGACGGTGCCGTCGGCGGCGGTCGCGGCGATCCGCAGTCCGCGGCCGAGGCGGTCGACGGCCTGGTGGTGATAGCACCGCACGGCCGTGCCGGCGCCGAGCACCGCAGCCAGCCGGGATCGGGGCTCGATGGATACCGAGGTGTCGGAGAAGGTCGCGGCCGAGATCTGGTGCCCGGCGTGCCCGAGCACGTCGGGGACGTGCTGGTGCAGTGTCCCGCCGCGGGCGACGTTGAGTACCTGGGCTCCCCGACAGATGCCGAGCACGGGAACGCCGGCGGCCTCGGCTGCGGCCAACAGCGCGAGCTCGGGGGCGTCCCGGGTCGGCTGCGCCGCCGTCGTCGGCAGCGCCTGCTGCCCGTAGTGGCCAGGGTCGACATCGGCCCCGCCGGTCAGGATCACGGCGTCGAGGTCGACCACCTCGGTGGCGTCCCAGTTCGCTATCGGGGGCAACAGCACCGGGCGGCCGCCGGCCTGCACGACGGCGTTGATGTACACCGCGGGCAACAGGGCCGCCTGCAGGTCCCAGATCCCGTACCGGGTCGGCTCCAGGTAGCTGGTCAGGCCGATCAGTGGCCGGCCGGCCGGCGCGTGGTCACATGCGTTCGAAGCCACGCACCCGCTCCCAATCCGTGACGGCGGCGTTGAATGCGTCGAGCTCGACCTTCGCGGTGTTGGAGTAATGGTCGACGACGTCGTCGCCGAACGCCTCGCGGGCGATCGTCGAGTGCGTGAACAGCTCCGCGGCCTCGGCCAGCGTCGAGGGGACGTGGGCGATGTCGAGCTCGTAGGCGTTGCCCGTGGTCACCGGTTCGAGCTCGAGGTCGTTGGTCAGGCCGTGGATCCCGGCCGCGATGAGCGCGGCGGCCGCGAGGTACTGGTTGACGTCGCCGCCGGGGACGCGCTGCTCGAAGCGCAGGGCCGGGCCGTGGCCCACGACGCGCAGCGAGCAGGAGCGGTTGTCATACCCCCAGGCCACCGCCGTCGGCGCGAAGGAGCCCTTCGCGAAGCGCTTGTAGGAGTTGATGTTGGGCGCGAGGAAGTAGGTCAGCTCCCGCAGCGCGGCGAGCTGTCCGGCGAGGAACTTCTGCATCACCGGGCTCATGTCCGTGCTGCCCTCGACCGGGAAGACGGACCCGCCGTCGAGCGTGCGCAGGCTCATGTGGATGTGGCATGAGTTGCCCTCGCGCTCGTTGACCTTCGCCATGAAGGTGAGCGACATGCCGGCCTGGGCCGCGATCTCCTTGGCACCGAGCTTGAAGACCGAATGGTTGTCGCACGTCGTCAGCGCATCGGAGTACTTGAAGCCGATCTCCTGCTGGCCGAGGTTGCACTCCCCCTTCGCCGTCTCGGTGTAGAGGCCCGCGACATCCATCTGGTTGCGGATCTGGCGCAGTACGGGCTCGACGAGGCCGGTGCCGAACAGCGAGTAGTCGATGTTGTAGAGGTTGGCCGGTTCGAGCTCGGCGTACCTGGAGTGCCACAGCTCGGCATACGAGCTCTTGTAGAGGTTGAACTCGAGCTCGGTGGCCATGAACGGCTCGTAGCCCAGGGCCGCGAGCCGCTCCAGCTGCTTGCGCAGGATCTGTCGTGGCGACTGCGCGACGGGCGACCCGTCGTGGTACAGCATGTCGCAGAGGATCATCGCGGTCGCCGGATGCCACGGGACGAGGCGCAGCGTCGCGAGGTCGGGCTGGAAGACGAAGTCGCCGTAGCCGCTGTCCCACGATGTGATCGCGTAGCCGCCGACCGTGTTCATATCGATGTCGACGCCGAGCAGGTAGCTGCAGCCCTCGGTGCCGTGACCGAGCACGTCGTCGAGGAAGAACCGCGCCGTGACGCGCTTGCCCTGGAGCCTGCCCTGCATGTCGGTCATCGCGACGAGGACGGTGTCGATGGTCCCGTCGGCGATCGAGGCGCGCAGCTCGTCGACGGAGAGGGGAGCGGTGCGGTCGGCCATGGTGGCTCACTTCCGGTCACGGAGCACAGATCTGAGCTTAAATGGGTCAGTCTCATACCGTTGACTGCATCGAACTGACCGGCAGGCCCGCTGTCAAGGCAGGTCGGGGTCGTACTGTCTGGGATCGTTCGCGAACTATCGGTGATTTGTTGACGGCGACTCGCGGACACGGGATACTCCCCACTTGTCATCAATGGCTCGTTCCCATGCCTTTTCTGCTCTGTTTCAACACCCGGAGCCCACCGAGCCCAGAGGAACCGCATGAGCACCCCGAAGAAGCCCCAGCGCGTCGAGTACGAACAGGTCGACAAGGACTACCTCGAGCACCGCCAGCTCAAGAAGGGCGCAGCCGGCTGGGTGCTGCTCGCGGGGCTCGGCGTCGCGTACGTGATCTCCGGTGACTTCTCGGGATGGAATCTCGGGCTCGACAAGGGCGGGTTCGGCGGGCTGCTCATAGCCTTCGTCCTGATGGGCCTCATGTACACCTGCATGGTGTTCGGCCTCGCCGAGATGTCCTCGTCGATGCCGGTCGCCGGAGCCGGCTACGGGTTCGCCCGCCGCGCCCTCGGGCCGCTCGGCGGCTACGCCACCGGGATCGCCGTCCTCATCGAGTACGCCGTCGCGCCCGCCGCGATTGCGACGTTCATCGCCGGGTACGTGCAGTCGCTCGGGCTCCTCGCGGACGTCCATCCGTGGCCCATCATGCTGGCCTGCTACCTGGTCTTCATCGGGATCCACCTGTGGGGCGTCGGCGAGGCGCTCAAGGTCATGTTCGGCATCACCGCCATCGCCGCCCTTGCGTTGATCATCTGGATGGGCGGCATGGTGTCGAAGTTCGACGCCGCCAAGCTGGTCGACATCGAGCCGACCACCGCGGCCGGGGCCAGCGCCTTCCTGCCGTTCGGTTATGTCGGGGCGCTCGGCGCCCTGGTCTACGGCATCTGGTTCTTCCTCGCGGTCGAGGGCGTCCCGCTCGCCGCGGAGGAGGCCAGCGACCCCAAGAAGGACATGCCGCGCGGGATCATCGCGGCGATCGTCATCCTGGTGATCTTCGGTGCCGGCGTGCTGTTCCTCGCGCCGGGCACCGCCGGCGCCGCGGCGATGGCCACGTCCGCGAGCCCGCTCGTCGAGGCCGTCACGATCGCGTACGGCGGACCCAACTTCCTGTCCGACTTCATCAACTGGGTCGGGCTGCTCGGCCTCATCGCGAGCTTCTTCTCGATCGTGTACGCGTACTCGCGCCAGCTGTTCGCGCTCTCCAGGGCCGGCTATCTCCCGCGCGGCCTGTCGGTCACGGGTTCGCGCAGGACGCCGTACCTGGCCCTGATCGTCCCCGGCACGATCGGTTTCATCCTCGCGGTCACCCTCTACGACGCCGCGGCCCCGGGCGCACTCCTGATCAACATCGCGGTCTTCGGAGCGACCGTCTCCTACGTGCTGATGAACCTCTCGCACATCGTGCTGCGCCGGAAGGAGCCGAACATGGAGCGGCCCTACCGGACACCCGGCGGCGCGATCACGACAGGCATCGCGCTCGCGCTGTCGGCCGTCGCCGTCGTCGCCACCTTCGTGGTCGACATCCTGGCCGCCGGCATCACGGCGATCGTGTTCCTGGCCTTCATCGCCTACTTCTGGTTCTACTCGCGGCACCGGATCGTCGGCGGCGCTCCCGAGGAGGAGTTCGCGGCGATTGCCGCCGCCGAGGCCGACCTCAAGTAACGCGGCGCGGGCCGGCTCGGCTCCGAGATCGGTTCGGCTCCCGTTCCGGGTCCGGACCACGAGCGGGAGCACACGACCTGTGCGCCGTCACCATCCGGTGTGCGCGGGAACCGCTCGGGTCGCTCGACCACGGTCGAGATGGGGCTGAGCGCTGTTGGATCATGTCGTGCACCGCGCTGGCGGCCATCTCGGCCCCGTGGGTCACGCGACGTCCGCCGGTTCGCCGCCGGTGACAGCCAGCAACTCGGCGAAGGTGCTGGGAAATACCGCTGCGCGAACTGCTCGATCTGACATCCTTCTGTGACCTGCGAAGCCGAGCGCCTGCTCATACCGGGGCCGCCTTGATGACGTGACTGGTCGGCGTCGCTCTCCGCGCGGAGACGAGCTCGATGCCACCGTCTGCGAACTGAGCCCTCCACTCCTCCTCCGTGCGCTCACGACCGCCGGCCGACACGAGCATCATCAGATCGATGAACTTCGCGAGCGGATCCTCATTGGGCGGCCCCACAACGGAGTCGACGATGACCAGCGCGGCATCGGGCCTCATCGCGGCACGGACGTTGCGGACTATTCGCAACGCGTCGGCATGGGGCCAGTCGTGCAGGATCCGTACGAGCAGGTACGCGTCCGCGCCCGCGGGAACGACGTCGAAGAAGTCACCCGGTACAACGGCGGCCCGGTCAGCAGCTCAGCAGCACGCAGCACGCAGCACGCAGCACGACATCGGCGTTGGCGATGACATGCGGCTGGTCGAACAAGATCCCCCGGATGTCGCCGTGAGCCGCCAGCACGGCGGCGAGCACCGCACCCGTGAACACGGCGTGGTAGCGGTAGACCGCGAACGCCTCGGTCTGCCCGGCCGGCACTTCCTGGGGGTTGAGCCGGCGCACCGGCGCACGATCAACCGGGAGGTCACGTGATCGCGTTTGCGGCGGCCGCTGAACGCGGTCAGCGTCGTTCGGCGACCTCGGCGTCGGACACCCACCGCTGCTCGTCGTCATCGAAGACGGCGTTGGGGTAGCGGATGGGCACCCAAGCCTGCTCATCGATGCTGGTGATGGCCTTGAACACGGTCGCGGCGGGCGGCGGCGATGATGTCGTGGCCGTAGTAGGCCGAGTCCGCCCGCGGCGCCGGCGCGGCGGACGGTGCCCATCGCGTCGGTGAGCAACTTCGCCGCGCTGCGGGCGAAGTTGGTCGATCCTTTCCGTAACCGCGCCGCCGCGATCAACGGTGCCGAGCTGGTGGTGGAGACGATGGCGAGCAACGCGTTGAGGCCCTTGATGCCCGTGTAGCCACGCCCGGCGCCCTGCTTGGCGTAGCCGTAGGTCTGGCGTCAAGCGTCAACACTCGCCACACAGGTTCGCCGCCGGCGGATGGGCTCGCGACCGATCCCTACCCCGCCAGGACGCGCTGTACGTCGTCGCGCTCGGCCACCGCCGGGCTGAGCCGGATAGCGTTCTCCAGGTCGGCGCGCGCGGCGGCCCGGTCGCCCATCGCGTACTCAGTCAGGCCGCGCTCGACCAGCGCCGGAACCAGGCTGGGATCGAGGGTGAGCGCGGTGCTGAGGTTGCTGAGGGCGGCGGCAAGCCGTCCGCTGCGGCGCAGCACCCTGGCCAGCTCGACCCGGACGTCGACGTCGCTCACAGTTCCGCGCAGCGCCCGCTCGTACTCCGTCCGGGCCGCCAGCCAGTCGCCCCGACGGCCGAAGAACCGGCCCAGCTCCACCTGCATGCGCCCGACCGCGCGCGAATCCCCCGCCTGCTCGTAGAGACCCTCGGCCGCGCGGTAGCTCTGCTCCGCGTGCACGCCATCGTCCCGGGCCTCGGCGATGCGGCCGAGCAGGGCGTGTGCCTCGGCCTGACCCCGCAGGGCGCCCTCGGAGAACCGGCGGAGCCCTTCGCTCGCGTACTTCTCCGACAGCTCGGCGTCGCCGTCGGCCAGCGCGCTCTCCGCCGTGCGCAGGAAGCTCATCGGCATCGGTGATGTGACCGACTGTCCGGTCGTCGCTGAGCCTGCCCCCTGCTCGACCGCCCAAATAAGTCGATCATGAAGAAGCTCGTACCAGCGGGATCCCGACCGTTCCTCGGCGCGCAGCACGCGATGAGTCTCCAGCGACCGCGCAACCTCGTTCGGCATCCCCGCGGTGGAGGTGACGCCCTCGTATCTGGAGTCGCGCCGACCCGTGTCGGTGATGAACCAGCGGGCCAGCCAACCCCAGATCTCCGGCTCGGGAACCGACTCCTCCACCGCGACGTCGTACACCGCCGTCCGGCAGAACTCGAGAAGCATCTGGTCGACGTCGCCGGAGCCACGCAGGTGCTCGGATGTGATCAGATCAGCGTCCTCGGGCAGCGCATTCCACAGTCCGGAGCAGACCACCTGCAGCTGGATGGGTTCGACCCGGTCACTTTCCGTTCGGATTTCCTCGCCGACGGCGTTCGTGCGTACCACCGTCCGCAGGTCGTCGACCAGCTCCTCGGCCACGCCGGGCGCGAACATCCGGCGTGTGGTCCGGACCGGGCCGAGCACCGCCTCGAGTGCGCCGGGGCGGTCGAGGGCGCGCACCCGGAAGCGCGCGCGCGAGTGGCCGGCGATGAGTGTCTCGTAGGGCAGCAGTTCGGCCACGAAGTCCTCGCGGATGGAGATCATCAGGTGCAGCCGCGGCACCTGTTCGATTGCCTGCGCGAGCTGGCGCAGGAAACCTTCCCACACCGACCCGCGGTCGCGCTGGTCGACGAACAGCTCCTCGAACTGGTCGATAACGGCCAGCAGCGGCAGTTCGACGTCGTAGGGATCACTGCCCGGGGGAACCGACTTGAGGTAGCCGGAGATCGAACGCGGGCGTTCGGCCGCCGGCTCGTCCCGCGCCCAGGAGGAGATCAGCTCGGACCCGTAGGGCGGGCTTCCCTCCCGCTCCACGGTCTGATAGGCCGATGCTTGACGCAGTCGCCCCACCGGCAGCACGGTCGCGTCGCGGTCGGGACCGCCCGCGTGGAACAGCGGGAGGACGCCGGCCTGGATGAGCGACGTCTTGCCGGCACCCGAGGCGCCGTACATCACGAGCAGCCGGTTTGCCAGCCATAACGCCTTCACCTCCCGACAGTCCCTGGCGCGCCCGAAGAACAGGTCCCGATCGTCCACCTCGAACGGCCTGAGCCCGACGTAGGGGTTCTCGTTCACCGGGTCCCCCGCAGCCGCTCGTGGAGTTCGGCGCAAAACGTCTCGGCGGTCCCCCAGAAGATGGTGATGTCCCACTTGTCGAGTTGCTTTTTTAGGTAATCCTCGGCACGCTGCCGCTCCCCCTCGTCGCCGTTCTCTACCTGGAGCTGAATGCTCAGGTGCCGGCGGCGTCGGGGCGGCGAAATGGTGCTTTTCAGACCGTGAAAGAGCACTCGGAAAGTCCAGTCCTGCAGGCTGTAACCGATAAAGAGCAGCGGCCGGGTGGCGAACGCCTCCAGCACCGGTTTCGGAATCATCCGCTGATCGTCCGCCCCATGGTCGGCCACCAGGTTGACCAGAAATTCCAGGTAGTCCTCCTCGCTCAGCACCAGCGAATCCGGATGGGTCCAGGCGCCGTGCAGGTGGAACACAACGGGTGTATCGGAATGCGGATTCAGCTCTTCCGTCCGCCGCCAGGTACCCCAGGCGTTGCCTTCCCGCGCCCATTGACAGATGGCCGTCGATGGGCGCTTGCCGGCCTTCTCGAGCGCAGTTTGTAGCAGGTCGTCGTAGTTGGTTGTGACGTAGAGCGGAATCGGCAGCGAAGCGAGGAGAGCGTGCGGCTGGACCGGATCCGTGAAATCGGGCAGGTGATTGTGGAGACGACTCTGCAGATGCGCGATGACCCGCTCCTTCACCGTGACGGGATCACTTTCGGTGACCACGTCGTACTGGATCACCCGGGAGAGATTGTCCCGGTCGGGGAACGGATACTCACACTCCTTCGCCCAGTGCTCGGCGAGGTCCCGCGCCGCAGGAAGCACGCCATCGCAGGCCCCAGCCCCGACGAACGGCAGGCAGCGTCCCTTGCGCAGCTGATCGACGAGCCGCGACCAGTCGCGCTCGCGCACGTTCGTGTCCCCTTCGAGCAAGCGCTGTTCCACCCTCGGCTTCACCGGGCCGCATCCGAGTGATGCCCAGCCCCTGCTGCGCCGATCGTGGCAAATGTGCGGTGCGGGCCGACGCGCGACCCCCGGATAGGCGCAGACCCCGATCGCCGGCCGGGCCGGCGGAGCCGAACGCACACGGGCCACGGTCATGCGCCTCACCTGGTGTGAGTTGTCGCCGCAGGACCAGCAGTCCGGTCCTCGACGGCCTTCCAGAGTAGCGGGTGAAAGGTCTCCACAGCCCGGTTCCTCGATGTCACGGACAAACTCCAGCCGGGTCGTTACGTGCGGGACGGTCCCGAACGTGCGGCCGCGCCAGCTTAGGGCGACACCGGCCGACGGCGCGGCCGCCCGCCTGATCGAGTGCACGATTGCTGCTCGGCCATACCCCGGACGGGATGCACCACCTCACGCTAGGCTGGTCTGCGCTCGGCAGCATTGTGCTCGACGGATTGGGCGGGCTTGTGCTCTGACCGGCGTATCCGCATTGCACGGCGAAACCAGGACGAATTTCGGGAGTACCGATGGCGGCGACCAATGCTTCGACTCCGACTCGATCCACACCGTCGGTGTGGGGCCAGGTCCCGCAACGGAATCGCAACTTCACCGGACGCACAGGCCTGCTCGACCAGCTGCGTCGGCGGCTCAACCGCGACGAAGTCACCGCAGTCCTGCCGCATGCCCTCCAGGGCCTCGGGGAGTGGGCAAGACCCAGCTCGCGGTGGAGTACGCCTACCGGGAGAGCGAGAACTATCGAGGTCGTCTGGTGGATCCCCGCCGATCAACCGGCGCTGGTCAAAGCCTCGCTCGCCGGCTCGCGCCGCGGCTGGGCCTGACCGGCATCCCCCGCGACCGCCAGGAAGACGCCGTCGCCGCCGTGATCGACGCGCTGCGGCGCGGCGACCCCTACTCCCGGTGGCTGCTCATCTTCGACAACGCCGACCAGCCGGAGAGCATCCGCGAGTTCTTCCCGGCCGGCCAGCCCCACGGACACGTGCTGGTCACCTCGCGCAACCGCCGATGGCTGGGCGAGGCCGAGACCGTCGAGGTCGACGTGTTCTCCCGCCCGGAGAGCCTCGAGTTCCTGCAACGCCGGGTCACTGGCATCGAGGACAAGGACGCTGGGCTGGCTGGCGGAGGAACTGGGCGACCTGCCGTTGGCGCTCGAACAGGCCGGCGCCCTTCAGTTCGAGACCGGCATGTCCGTCGGCGAGTACCTCGGCCGCGTTGGAGAAGGCCGCGACGAGGATCCTGGCCGAGAACCCGCCGTCGGACTATCCGGTACCGGTCGCGGCCGCATGGGACCTGTCCATGTCCCAGCTGCAGAGCCAGATGCCCTTCGCACTGGAGTTCCTTCGTCGCTGCGCCTTCTTCGGGCCGGAGCCGATCCCCCGCGAACTGTTCATCAACGGCGCGCGAGCGCTGACCGCGCCGCTGCGCGATCAGCTCGGTGACCCCGATCGTCGTCAGCCGCGCGATGCGCGAGCTCGGCCGCTACGCACTCGCCCGCATTGACAACAACCGGCGAACCGTCCAGGTGCACCGGCTGATCCAGAAGCTGATCCGGGACGATATTGACGCGGTCCAGACCGAGATCGTGCGGCGGGACGTGCACAAGCTGCTCGTGGCCGCTGATCCGCGCGACCCAGACGGCGAAGAAAACTGGCCCCGGTATGCAGAGCTGCTCGCCCATCTCGAGCCGTCCGGCATCATTGCGTCGGAGGACCACGAGGCGCGGCGGTTCATCTGGAACGTTGGGATTTACCTCTACAATATCGGCGACTACTCGACCTGCATCACTCTGCAGGACCAGGCGCTCGCGCGCTGGACCGCCGACTCCGGCCCGGACGACCGGGACGTGCTGCTGCTGGCCGGGCAGAAGGCCGATGTGCTGTTCGGGCTCGGGGAATACACCCAGGCCTACGAGCTGCGGCAGCCCACTTTGGAGCGGATGCGCGAGGTGTTGGGGGAGAACGACGAGTTCACCCTGCTGGTGACGAACGGCTACGGCGCCGACCTGCGCTCGCGCGGCGAGTTCGCCAATGCACTACGCCTCGACGAGGACTCGCTGCTCCGGCACCGCCGGGTGTTCGGCCGGGACCAGCGCGACACCTTCCGCGTGGTCAACAACCTGGCCGTCGACCACGAGCTCAACGGCAAGTACGCCACCGCCCTGGAGCTGCACGAGCAGAACTATCAGGACCAGACCGACTTCTTCGGCGGCAACGACCACCACTGGGTCGTGTTCAGCTTGAGCGCGATCTCGCGGGTGCTCCGGCATCAGGGCCAGTACCAGGCGTCGCTCGGCCGGGCGGTGCGCGCGATCGAGCTCTACAGCGAGATCGTGCGCCGGCGAGTGCTGCCCGAGGACCACCCGTGGGTACTCGTGCAGGCCCGCGACCTGTCGGTCGTGCAGCGGCTCGCCGGCGAGGTCGGTCTGGCGCTGCCCGCCGCCAAGGCCGCCTACGAGCGGTACCGGGATGCGCGTGGCCGGGAGCACCCTGAGACCCTCGCCGCCGGCATCAACTACGGCAACGCGCTGCGCCTGGCCGGCTCGCTGGGTATCCCGTCCGGCGACGTCGACAAGGGTGTCGAACGCCTGGAGCGGACGGTGGCCCGATACGCACAGGTGTGGACGGCCGACCACCCCTTCGTGCACATCAGCAATGTCAACCTGGCAGTGGCCCGCCTGGTGAAGAACGAGCCGGAGAAGGCGCTCACCCTGTTGCGCGAGGCGGGGAAGGGCCTGGGGCGCACGGTGGGCGCAGGCCACCACTACTCGCTGGTGTGCGCCACGGACCTGGCCACCGCGCTGGCCGAGCTCGACAACGCCGAATCGGCCCGCAAGCTCGGTGCCGAGACACTGGGCCGGCTCACCGAGCTGCTCGGCCCGATCCATCCGCACACGCTCGCCTGCTCGCTGAACCTCCGACTCGACCAGGCCGCGCTCGGCGACACCGAGGCGGCCAGTCAGCAAGTCGCCGAGCTCGCGCACCTGGAGGAGGTACTCGGTGCCGAGCACCACGACGTAGCGACCGTCCGCGAGGCGGCCGGGTGTCCTCGGTGATCGAGCCGCCGCCTGTCTGAGCCAACCCGATCCTCACTCGCTCGCCCGCGCGACCCATGCGGCGAGCTCCTCCGGATCGGGTGGCCGGGTCGACCCGGCCACCAGCTGGGCGAGCAGCCCGGCCACCACCTCCGGGTGCTGCAGCAGCACGGGCCTGCGCCGGGTGTTCGGTCGTGCACCAGCGCGAGGCCGGTCCAGGCGTCGACATCCTCCGGGCTCCGCCGGATCGCCGCGCGGTAGAGCCGCGCAGCGGTGTCGTGATCTCCGCACATCAGGCGGCGTCCGCGACGGTGGCCGGGGCCGCCGCGCCGGCCAGCGCGGGGTGATCGTCGGCAAGGCTGCGTACAGGTCCGGTTGAGCGAGTCGGAGCTGGCGAGCGCGGCCCGGCCGGTCAGGGTGACTCCGCGGCGACCTTCGGCAGGTGCGCTCTCGATGAGCGCCGTCGGTGGCATTGCGGCGCCGGCGCGCCACGCGGCCGCCCACCGCTTCAACGTCCGAGGCTCGGGAACGAGATTTCGCAAGCGCCAGCCGATCCGGTAGTCGGTGGCGGTGCCGACGGCCAGCGCCCGGGGTTCCGGCGGGACGTCGAGCGCCGTGAACTCGTCGACTCGCCGCCGCATCCCGGCCACGAAACGCACACCATCGGCGGTGAGCCGGTGCGAGGCCTGCAGCTGCTCGATCGCGATCCGCACACCATCCCGCCAGAGCGCGAACTCGTAGTGGGCCACCGCCGCCTGGCCCGGTTCGACGCGCGGCCGCCGGCGCTCCCGTTCCCAGAAGCCGAGCAGGCCGAGATAGGCGTAAGCGCCCTGGATCAACCCACTCAACGGCCGGGGATCCGTTCGCCACGGGGCGTAGAACAGCAGGTGCGGCGGCGACTCGAACAGCGAGACCAGATCGAGCAGCGCCGACAGCTTCGAGTGCTGGAACTCGTGGATGAGCGCCGAGGCCAGGCTATGGCCGTCGGGGGGGCGGTCAGCGCCACGCCGCCAAACCCGTCGCTGGTGGTGGCGCTCAGCCCCTCGCCCACGCCGGCCGCGAGGAGCGGGGTCAACACGGTGACGCCGCGGGCTAGCGCCGCGGCGTGCTCGGGATGGTGGGTGGCGAGTAGGTCCCACGCATCGTCGAGGCAGCGCTGCCAGGCGACGACGGCTCGGTCGTTCAGCCGCTCGGCGGCCGTCAGCTCGGCCGGGCCGCGGTACGGATCGACATCGTCGAGCAGGACGTCGATCCGGCGACCGCCCGCGCGACTAGCCAACCGGCGAACCGGCTGCCATCCGGTTGTGCTGTCGCCGGCCGTAGCCGGTATCCGCTGTGGACGCCCGCCGTCGACCAGCACGAGATTGTGACGGGCTGGGCCGGTGCGGATCGTCGCCCAGCGGGCGCCGGGAGCCAGCCGGAGCAGGCCCCGGGTCGGCAGGATCAGCCCGCCGTCCGCGCGTACCCGGACGGTCAACTCGGACACAACGCCAACCTCCGCAGCGACCACGGCGGCGAGCGACCCGTAGTAGGCCATATCGTCGACGACATCCGCGTCGGGCTTCTCGCCGTTGCGGATCTGGCGCAGGCACCACATCGCCCACCGGCCGACCTGCGGCTGGAGCAGGATGCGGTCGACCGCCTCAGGATCCACCCGACGGGCGGCGATGGCGGTCTGCACGCTCCGCTCCAGCCCCACCAGGGTCACGAGACCGGGCCGTCGCTCGACGGCCTCGGCCACCATCACCCGGGCCACGACCAGTAGTCGCTTGCTGAGCTGGCCGGCGCGGAGGATCTCGCTCGATGCGTCCTGGCCGCGGGCCAGAGCCTCGAAGTCGGCCGCCGGAACCCGGTGCGGTCCGGTGCTCACCGGGCGGGCCGGAGTCGGTTCAGATCAGTCTGCACGGCGGCCCTGATGTGCGCGATCAGCGCCATGAGGTCGGGGCAGTACACCGACGGGTTCCGGAACCCCACACCCTTGCGGTAGCGGTGCGGGTAGTAGCCACCGCCACACACCGCCCTGATCCCGCATCCCTGGCACCGGTCGGCCAGCGCCGCCACGCCGATCTGGCGAGCCACCACAGCCGGATGGAGCAATGCGGTGTCGATGCTGTGCCGCCAAACGCTCATTCCGGTGTCCGTCGCGCCGTGATAGGCCGACTTGAGGGTGTCGACCTGTTCCAGGGACCCGTCGGTCTCTACGACGAGCAGGCTCGCCGGTGCGAGACCGACGCTCTCCACAGCGCTCCGTCCGCCCAGCAGGAGTTGAATGATCTCCCGGAACAGGCGGATCTCGGTACGCAGCCCGCGGTCCCGGTACCACCGATCGAAAACAGCGATCAGCCAATTCCCGTACGGCGTGTGCTGGGCGTCGTCGGAGCGTTCCGGCGGCCGTTCCGTCCAGTTTCCGTGGGGCAGCAGGAAATCAACGGCAGGTGGCGCGAAGCGGAGCAGTTCGGTGTAGGTATCGATCGGGTCCGCACGGAGGTCGATGGTGCACAGCAGGCCGCCGAACAGCCGTCGGTGGGTCGTTCCGGTGAGCAGTTCGAGCGCCTTCGTCACCAGGTGGTGGCTGCCCTTCCCACCGGGCAAGCGCCGGTGCCGATCGTGATCGGACACCGCACCGTCCAGGCTGATCCCGATCCGGATGTCGTGCCGGTGGGCTACCTGCAGGACGTCTGTGTCGAGCCGGACCCCATTGGTCTGCAACGTCAGGCCGACTGCCACGTCGCCGATCCTGCTGAACCGAGAGGCCAGGTCAGCGAGGTGGACGGGACCGACCAGCAACGGCTCCCCGCCGTGCAGGACGATCTCGACCTGCGGCAGGCCGTGGGCGACCGCGTGCTCGGTGATGCGCTGGGCAACCCGGTCGGCGGTGGCCAGGCTCATGGCCCGGGGCTGCTCCCGCCAGGTCTGGTCGGACATCTGGTAGATGTAGCAGTAGTCGCAGGCAAGGTTGCACCGGCTGTGGACCTTGACCACGAACTGGCGCATCGGGGTGGGCCGCCAGCCGCTGGCGAGCAGCGCGGGAATGTCGAGTTCGGACGGCCATTCGGCGAGTGCTGGTGGCGGATCTCCGGGGCGGAGCGAAGCAAGCGGCAGAAAATGTCAACCACGACGTTAAATGCTGGAGCTGAAGCCTGCGAGTGCCTCGCCCGGCTGATCAGCTTCCCGGAGAATACGAGCTATCGATGCCGCAAGTACCGGATTGTCGAGCTCCTGGAGCATTCCGAGGTCGACACCGGTCACGTCGAAGATAGGTGAATCGATGTCCGCCTGCACTTGATCCATTCGCGCGCCTCCAGAAGTCTTGAACCCTCTGAAGATACCTCACGGTTGACGGCGACGGTCTGATCGTGGCCACTCCCACCTCGTGGGAGGTGTCGGGCGGCCCGGGACCCCGCCGTCCCGCGCCCTAGGCAGCCGCGCTGTTGCGGCGAGTGCCCGGCACATGCGTGCATGGACCGCACGCCCGGACCCGGTCCACGCTACGGCGGCGGCGTTGCCTAGCCTGTATCGGTCGGGCACCTGCAGGCATGTTGTTCCGCCTTCGCCAGCAGGCCCATCAGGTGAGCCCAGGGCTGCCGCACATCCTGAACCTGTCGGTGCGCCATGAACTCGCGCACCGGTTCGGCGATGTTGGCGAGTGGGTGGTGCCAGGCGTCCAGTACAGCTTCCTCGTCCACCTGCTTCCGATATACGTAGCCCGCAAGGGTGTCAGTAGAGCGCGAGGGAGTAATTCGATCTCGTCCCAACCTTCGTCGCCGAGCGCCGGGAATTGTCCCGCCCGCGCTGCCTGAAATAGGCGCCGTCGACCGGCCGCCGCTTTGGGATCGACCAGGAGCTCATGCATGCGTTGATATGTGGCGTCATGCGCCAGCCGACGATTGTGGTCGGCAGCCTCGTTGGCGATCACTCTGGTGGCGGCCAGGTTCTGCCGACTCGTAACAATCGATACGGCCAGCGCGAGGAAGGAAACGATCAGCGCGAATAGGTCCTTGCTCTCCGTCCAGAAACTCGTGGCCGCACCAACTGCCAATACGGTTTCACCGAGGTACATCTCGCCACCGTAGCAGCGATCTCTGCCATGGCAGCTTCAGGGTTATGAGTCGGATGTCATCGACCACCTTCGGGATGGCCCCTTCTCGGCGCTACCCGCTCGTCGATCGGAGGCGGATAGGCGGCGTCAAGCAATTCATGGCGACCAAAAGGGCGTGCTCGCCACTGATCATCTCGATCCGATGATGCAGTTGATCGCCACAGCGCGGCTCCGTCGAACACCGGGATAGCGCCTGATCGAACTCGTTGGACACAGAGGATGCTGAAGTCAGGCCAATCTGCTCCATGTGCTCGAAAGCAACAGTCCAGGGTGCCGAGCACCCGCGGCCAGCCTTCAGAACGGACTCACCAGCATTGGACCGGCGGGTTCATCGCGAGCGCACTCGCGATTTCCTTCGCACATAGGCAGGCCAAGATGGTGACAACGACGGGGATGACGTGTGGCGACGGTGCGATCCTGCTCGGCCACACCGCCCTCGCCCGTTGTTGGCGCGAGCGGCGGTATTGATCACATCAAGATCGCCTACGCTACATCCGCAGCTACGCCCCCGCTGACCGTCGAGCAACTCGGCGAAGGTGCTGGGAAACACCGCGTGCGGAACCCCGCCTGCGGCCCATACCTCGTCGTACTGCTCCAACGCCCTGTCGACGAGCGTCCGCAGCGACGTGGGGTGGCCGACGGGCGCCACGCCCCCGATGACCTGGCCGGTCGCCGTGCGGACGAAGTCCGGGGAGGCCCGCCGGACCCGGCCGGCCCCGATGAGCGCGGCGACCTTGCCGGTGTCGACCCGGTGCGCTCCGGACGTGAGCACCAGCAAGGGGGCACCGTCGGCGTCGAAGATCAGCGAGTTGGCGATCTGCCCTGGCTCGACGCCCAGCGCCTCGGCGGCGGCCACCGCGGTGGTGACGGCATCGGGGAGTACCCGCATCCTCGCCACGCGGTTCGGGTCGGCGCCGCCCGCCACGAGTGCCGCGACGACGCGATCGATGTTGCGGTGGCTGAAGCTTTCCACTGACCGTCCGACCTCCCGCGGGTAGTGCACGTTCTGCTCATCAAACCAGTGCCGACCGGACGAGCATCGGCCGTCTAGCTGGGTTGCTCCTTGATCCGGGTGCCCTCCAGCTGACTGCCGTCGGCCGCGCGCAGCACGCAGTACAGGGTGCGGCCGCTGAACGACCGGTATCCCGGCGTGGTGCTGGAGTCGAGCGCGAACAGCGCCGGGGAGGGCACCAAGGCCACCACCTCGAGCCGGCTCTTGTCCGATCCGACGACCAGCTCCGAGTCGAAGTAGAACTGGCAGTTGGCCGCACCGACCGCGCTGAGCTGCGACACGCCCGGGTAGTTGATGACGGTGCTCGAGGAGTAGACGTCCAGCTTGGCGAACACCTCGGCCTCGTGCCGCTCGTCGCAGTCCGCCGAGGAGCTGGACCCGACCGCACGGCCGGGAGCGGGCCCGGCGATGAGGCACGGATACGTGCTCGAGGGGTCGAACTCGGGCACCTGACCGCCGTCGCCGTAGGTCAGCGTGACGACCGCCGATTGTTCTGGCCGGGTCAGCTGGTAGCCGCCCAACCCACCGGCGACCAGCCCCAGTATCAGCGCACCGACCGCCACCAGCCACGGCCAGTGGGATCGGCCGGCCGCCGCGGGCCGGGTCCCGGGTTGCCCGTTGACCTGTCTGGTCACCGGTTGGGTGTCCAGATCGGAGACGGGAGGGAAGGGCACGGACGATCCGGCCAGCAGCGCCGTGGCCTGCGGCCCGCCCAGCCGGGCCCGCGGCTCGCGCTGCAGCAGCCCGCCGATCACCGCACCCAGCGGACCGCGGGTGCGGGTGGTCGGCACGTCCCCGTGCAACACCGCCGAGATGGTGGCTGCGGTCGTGTCGCGGGCGAACGGGCCGACGCCCTGAACGGCGTGGAACAGCGTGGCCCCCAAGGAGAACAGGTCCGAGGCGGGTGTTGCCGGCAACCCCTCCAGGCGCTCGGGCGCCATGAACCCCGGCGAACCGACGAGCGACCCGGTGGTGGTCAACCGGGGGTCGTCGGCGGCCTGCGCGATCCCGAAGTCGGTGAGCTTGACGCGCCCCTTCCCGCCCAGCATCACGTTGGTGGGCTTGACGTCGCGGTGCACGACTCCGTTGTCGTGCGCCGCACCGAGCGCGTCCAGCAGCTGCTGTGCCACGGCCACCGCGGTGGCCTCGTCGAGCGGGCCGGAGGCGGCCACGACCTCGGACAGGGTGCGGGCCTCGATCAGCTCCATCACGATGTGGTCGACGCCGCCGTCGGTGATCACGTCGTAGACGGTGACGATGCCGGGGTGGTTGAGCCGGCCCGCGGTGCGCGCCTCGCGCAGCAACCGCTCCCGGAACAGGCGGCGCTCCTGATCACCGAGGCCGGACGGCAGGTGCAGCTCCTTGACCGCTACGTGGCGGCCCATCACCCGGTCCTCGGCCCGCCAGACCACGCCCATGCCGCCTCGCCCGAGCTCGGCGAGCACCACGTAGCGCCCCCCGATGACCCGGGTCGGGCTGGCCGCGTTCACCCGCGCAGCGTCCCTCAGGAGCAGTTGGTACCCGGCACTGGGGTCAGGAACTCGGTGGCACCCCACCCTCCATCCGCCAATTGGCGGTAGAAGTTCGCCTCGATCCGGGTGCCGTCGACCACCTCGCCACGGGGCAGCTTGCGCAACAGCTCGGCGTCCTGGGCCGGAGCGGCACGCACGTTGAGCTCGTCAATGATCACCTCGAGGCGGCATCCGGTGGTGCCGTCCGTCGTGACAGTGGTGCCGGTGCCGGTGTGCCGCTGCTGCCCTGCTCGGCGAACCCGCCGCCGTCGATGATCGCGTAGAGGGCCAGCAGGAGCCCCGCGAACAGCACGAAGGCCCAGCCGGAGAACCACTTTGCGGACAGCTGGGGCATCGACACCTTGGCCATCGGCAGTCCTCCTGTGGTCGAGAGGTGACCCTTCACCGTAGCCCAGATCGCCCTGTTCCGACGTCCGCCACCGGATGCCCCGCAAGAGTTCATCCCCGGCGCGGCGCCCCGCGGGATAGCGTGACGCAAAGGGGGCATCCGCCCCGCCGTCCACGAGTTCCCGAGGCAGGCCAAGGAAACGATGAAGGTCATCTACACCTACACCGACGAGGCACCGGCGCTGGCAACGCACTCGTTCCTGCCGGTCATCGAGGCGTTCGCCGGCAAGGCCGGGGTCGAGGTCGAGACGCGGGACATCTCGCTGTCGGCCCGGATCCTCGCCCAGTTCCCGGATCGCCTCACCGACGCACAGCGGGTGCCCGACGCGCTGGCCGAGCTCGGTGAGCTGGCCACGACAGCCGAGGCCAACATCATCAAGCTGCCCAACATCAGCGCCTCGATCCCGCAGCTCAAGGCGGCCGTCCGGGAGCTGCAGGCCGCCGGTCATGACATCCCGGACTACCCGGAGAACCCGCGGGACGACGCCGAGCGTGCCGCCCGCAGCGCCTACGACGCGGTGAAGGGCAGCGCGGTCAACCCGGTGCTGCGCGAGGGCAACTCCGATCGTCGCGCCCCGGCTTCGGTGAAGAACTTCGCCCGCAAGCACCCGCACTCGATGGGCGCCTGGTCCCCCGATTCGGCTTCGCACGTCGCGACGATGGACGACGGCGACTTCCGGCACTCGGAGACCTCGGTGACGGTGGCCGAGGCGGCCGAGCTGCGGATCGAGCACGTCACAGCGGACGGTGCCGTCACGGTGCTGAAGCCGTCGATCCCGGTGCTGGCCGGTGAGATCGTCGACGCCGCGGTGATGCGCCGGGCGGCCCTGGACACCTTCCTCGCCGCGCAGATCACCGACGCGCGCGAACGCGGCGTGCTGTTCTCGGTGCACCTCAAGGCGACGATGATGAAGGTGTCCGACCCGATCCTGTTCGGTCGCGCCGTGACCGCGTACTTCGCCGACGTGTTCGCGCAGTACGGGGAGGATCTCGCGGCGGTAGGGGCGGACCCGAACGACGGGTTGGCGAGCGTGCTCACCGCGCTGGAGAAGCTGCCCGCCGAGAAGCGCGAGGCGATCGAGAAGGCGATCACGAGCACCTACGACCGCGGTCCGGCGGTCGCCATGGTGGATTCCGACCGCGGCATCACCAACCTGCACGTGCCGAGTGACGTGATCATCGACGCGTCGGTGCCGGCGGCTGTCCGCTCGTCGGGCCGGATGTGGAACGCGGCGGGCGAGCTGCAGGACACGAAGTTCGTGATCCCGGACTCGTCGTACGCCCCGCTCTACGCCGAGACCTTCGCCTTCTGCCGTGAGCACGGCGCGTTCGACCCGACGACGATGGGCACCACGCCGAACGTCGGGCTGATGGCGCAGAAGGCGGAGGAGTACGGCAGCCACGACAAGACGTTCCAGATCTCCGCGCCCGGCACGGTGCGGGTGGTCGACGCGAGCGGCGCCACGCTGCTCGAGCACGAGGTCGCGACCGGGGACGTCTGGCGCGCCTGCCAGACGAAGGACGCGCCGATCCGCAACTGGGTGGAGCTGGCCGTCGGGCGGGCCAGAGCCACCGGGGCGCCCGCGGTGTTCTGGCTGGACGAGACCCGTGGGCACGACGCCCAGGTGCTGGCCAAGGTCCGCGCCCAGCTGGCGGAGCTCGACACCGACGGGCTGACCATCGAGATCCTCCCCGTCGCCGAGGCGACCCGGTACACGCTGGAACGGGCGCACCGCGGCGAGGAGACGATCTCCGTCACCGGGAACGTGCTGCGTGACTACCTCACCGACCTGTTCCCGATCCTGGAGCTGGGCACCAGCGCGAAGATGCTCTCGATCGTGCCGCTGATGAACGGCGGCGGCCTGTTCGAGACCGGCGCAGGTGGCTCGGCGCCCAAACACGTCCAGCAGCTGATCAAGGAGAACCACCTGCGCTGGGATTCCCTCGGCGAGTTCCTCGCGCTGGCCGTCTCGCTGGAGTTCCTCGCGGACAAGACCGGCAACAACCGGGCGGCGCTGCTGGGCACCACGCTGGACGCCGCGACCGGAAAGCTGCTGGAGAACGGGAAGACGCCGTCACGCAAGGTCGGTGAGCTGGACAACCGCGGCAGCCACTACTACCTGGCCCTGTACTGGGCACAGGCGCTGGCCGACCAGACCGAGGATGCCGAGCTGGTGGGGATCTTCGCGCCGCTCGCGGAACGGTTGGCCGCGGCCGAGGAAGAGATCGTCGCCGAGCTGAACGGCGTGCAGGGCAGCCCGGTGGACCTCGGCGGCTACTACTTCGTCGACGCGGCGCGGGCCGACGAGGTGATGCGCCCGAGCGCCACGTTCAATCAGGCGCTGGCGCGCCTGTGAGTGCGTAGCCGTGTTCTCACACGGCTACGCACTCACGACTGGGGTCGATGTGGCCCCGTAACGTGGGAAGACATGCTCGCCCCGTATCCACAGCTGGTGAGGGCCGGGTACCGGCGTCACACGAGCTACCGGCAAGCGGCCTACGCCGGGCTGGTGACGAACGTCGTGTTCGGCCTGCTCCGAGCCGCCGTGTTGATCGCGGTGCTGGCCGAGCGCGGCTCGGTTGCCGGCTACGACGTCGCGACCGCGGTCACCTACGTCTGGCTGGGGCAAGGGCTGCTCGCCGTCGTGCTGCTCTGGGGTAGCTCCGAATTCTCCGATCGGGTGCGCAGCGGCGACGTCGTGGTCGACCTGGGACGGCCGTGGGATCTACCCAGCGCTCTGCTGGCCATCGACATCGGGCGGGCCGCCGCCGCCGTCTGGATCCGGCTGCTGCCGCCGATCGCGTTCGGCGCCCTGTTCTTCCCGTTCCGTTGGCCGGAGCGGTCCGTGACGTGGCTGCTGTTCCCCACCGCCGTGCTGCTTGCGGTGATCGTCAGCTTCGGGATCCGGTTCCTGCTCAACACCACCGCGTTCTGGCTGCTCGACGCACGCGGTCCGCTCGCGTTCTGGGCCGCGGCAGGCGGTCTGCTGACCGGGCTGGTGATGCCGCTGGCGTGGTTCCCCGACTGGGCGCAGCGGGCGCTGTGGTGGACGCCGTTCCCGGCGCTGTTCCAGGGCCCGATCGACGTGTTCACCGAGCGCGGCGACCAGCTCGGGGTGCTCTCCCACCAGCTCGGATGGGCGGTCGTACTGCTGCTCACAGGCCGGGTGGCGCTGGCTCGCGGCTCGCGACGGCTGGTGGTGCAGGGTGGCTGACCGGATCCCGGCCGTCGAGGCGCTCGCCGCGGCACCCGTTGGCGCGCGGTCGATCTACCCGCGGATCATCGCTTCCCGGATACGCAGCCAGCTGGCCTACCGGACGTCGTTCGCCCTCGACCTGGTCGCCCAGGCCCTCGGGCAGACCATCGAGCTGCTCGCGCTGCTGGTGGTGTTCACGCAGGTCAGCTCGCTCGGTGGGTTCTCGAGCGGCGAGGTGCTCCTGATCTACGGGCTGGCCGGCAGCGCCTTCGGGCTGGCCGACCTGTGCGTCGGGCAGGTGGAGCGGCTGCCCGACTACATCCGCACCGGAGAGCTGGACGTGCTGCTGCTGCGGCCGCTCGGCACCCTGCCGCAGCTGCTCTCGGCCGACGTCGCACTCAAGCGGATCGGTCGGGTCGGCGTGGGACTGGCGATCCTCGGCTGGTCGACCCGCACGATCGACGTGGACTGGACGCCACTGCGGGTGCTGCTCCTGGTGGCCACCCCCTTGATGGGGGCGGTCATCCTGGGTGCGATCTGGGTGGCAGCCAACGCGGTGTCGTTCTGGGTGGTGGACGGGCGCGAGGTGGCCAACGCGGTGACCTACGGCTCCGACTTCGCCACCTCGTACCCCATCACGATCTACGGCCCGTGGCTGCGCCGGCTGATGTGCTTCGCGGTCCCCGGCGCGTTCGTGGCCTACTTCCCCGCGCTGGCGCTGCTCGGCAGGCCCGATCCACTCGGGCTGCCGGCCGCGTTGCAGTACGCCGCGCCGCTGGTGGCGGCGCTCGCGGTGACGGTCGCGGCGCTGATCTGGCGCCTCGGGGTCCGGCACTACCAAGGGACCGGATCGTGATCATCTCGACCGAGCGGTTGGGCCGCGACTTCCTCGTCGGCTCCCGGCTGCGGCGCCGGCGGGTGACGGCGCTGCAGGACGTGACGCTGCAGGTCGAGCCCGGGGAGGCGGTCGGGTTGCTCGGTCCGAACGGCGCCGGGAAGTCGACGGCGATCAAGATGCTGACCGGCGTGCTCGTCCCGACATCCGGCCGGGCGACCGTGTGCGGACTGGACCCGGTGCGCCGGCGCCGCGAGCTGGCCCGGCGGATCGGCGTGGTGTTCGGGCAGCGCAGCCAGCTGTGGTGGGACCTGCCGCTGGTGCAGAGCTTCGACCTGCACGGCGCGATCCACCGGGTGCCTGCGCCCCGCTACCGGGAGCGGCTCGAGGAGTGTGTCGAGCTGCTCGACATGGCCGGCTTCCTCGACACCCCGGTGCGGCAGCTGTCGCTGGGCCAGCGGATGCGCGGCGAGGTGACCGCGGCACTGCTGCACGCTCCCGAGCTGCTCGTGCTCGACGAGCCGACGATCGGGCTCGACCTGGCGAGCAAGGAGCGGCTGCGCACCTTCCTGGCCGCGGTGAACGCCCGCGAGGCGGTGACGCTGCTGCTCACCACGCACGACCTGCCCGACGTCGAGCGGCTGTGCCGGCGGGTCGTCGTGATCGACCACGGCCGGGTCCTGGTCGACGACGAGCTGGCCACATTGCGCGCCCGGTTCGCCGGTAACCGGACACTGGTCGTCGAGCTGGTCGATCCGGCGCCGGCGCTGTTGGGGCTGGCTGGTGTGGTGGCGGTCGACGTGCAGGCCCAGGGGTTGCGGCAGCGCCTGGAGTTCGGCGGCGAAACGTCAGCGGCCGCACTGATCGCCGAGGTCGCAGGGCGGGTGCAACTGCGAGACGTCACGGTCGACGAGCCCTCCATCGAGGATCTCGTGCGCACCCTCTACCAGCACTGAAGCGGTCGTGAGTGCTGCGCCGTGCTCCAACACGGCGCAGCACTCACGGCTGCTCGGCGGAGGTGACGCCCGGAACCCGGCCGGCGCGGAACGACTCCACGAACAGCGCGTGGTCGGTGCGCGCCTGCGCCGCGTACGAGTGGGCGAAATCCACCACCCACTCCACGAACTCGTCCTCCCGACCGGCGACCACCGCCATGATCGCCTCCTCGGTCTGGAACGGGACGAGCGAGTGGTCGGCGTCGGCGTCGGCGACGCAGTGCACCTTCGCGGTGGCCTGCCCGAGGTAGGTCACCACGGGCACGATGTCCGCGGGCTCGCTGAGCTCCGACCAGTCCAGGTCGGCCTCGTACGGCGACACCTCGCTGACCATGAAGCCGACGCCGTCGAGGTCGGTCCAACCCAGCAACGGGTCGGCGTGCGCCTGCAAGGCCCGCTGTGACAGCACGGTGCGGTGCCCGTGGTGCTGGAACTGCCCGGCGATCTCCGGGTCGGTCACCACCCGCGACGGCGCCGCGACGTTGCCCTGCTTCATCGACAGCACCACGTCGTTGTCCAGGGCCTGGTTGTAGCCCTCGATCAGGACCGTGTACGCGGGGAGCCCGGCACTGCCGATGCCGAAACCGGACCGCCCGGCCACGTCCTTCACCGTGTACGTGATCCTCCGGAGCTTCTTCGATTCCGGGATCGTGTCGACGTAGCGCTCGACCGCCGCCTCCACGGCCGCGCGCTCGTCGTCGTCGAGCCGGCGCAGCCCGGGGCCCTCGCGCAGGATCCGGTCGAAACCCTCGGTCTCGGTGATCCCGTCCAGCAGGCCGACCCTGGTCCGCAGCTTCGCCAGCTTCAGCACCTGCTCGACGGAGCCTTCCGTGGTTCCCAGCCGCAACGAGAAGCTACGGTCGTCGGCCTGGTCGACGAACCAGCGGACCTGGTCGAGATACGCCCTGAGGTAGGCCTGCACCAGCGCTGTGATGTCGTCGTCGGAGATCGCCTTGCGCCAGCCGAGCAGCGCCAGGCTTGCCGCGAAGCGGGTGACGTCCCAGGTGAAGTGCCCGACGTAGGCCTCGTCGAAGTCGTTGACGTCGAAGATCAGCACGCCGTCGCCGTCCATGTAGGTGCCGAAGTTCTCCGCGTGCAGGTCACCCTGGATCCAGATCCGGCTGGTCCGCTCGTCGGCCCACGGGTCGTCCCGCTCGGCGACGTCGGCGTAGAACAGGCACGCGCTGCCGCGGTAAAAGGCGAACGGATCGGCCGCCATCTTGCGGAACTTCGTCCGGAAGGCGGCCGGGTCGGCGCTCATCAGGTCGGAGAAGGCCTCCACCAGCGTGTCGACGATTCGGGCGGATCGGGCCTCATCGGTCATGCCGACGATCGTGCCTGACCCACGGCTGTGCCGCCGGTGCGCCGCGAGCGATCAGCCAGCCGTGAGGGATCCGCGGGTGATCGTGGCGGCGAGCACGGTCATCGCCAGCCCGAACCCGGAATAGCACACCACGTCGATCGCCCGGCTCCGGATCACCAGCAGGCCGGCCCGTTCCGGGGCGAGCGCCATCCGCAGCACAGCAGCCACCAGCAGCGCGCAGCCCAGCACCACCGCGCCTTCCCGCCAGTGCTGGGTCAGCACCCGTTCCATGCCGACGGCGGCGATGGCGAGCACGACGATCATCGGCGCCTGCGCCGACAGGCGGGAACGCAGCCCCGTCATCGCCGTGGTCTCCTCGCGCGCACCTGGAGCCCGGCGGTAGCACGTTCGGAATCGGTGCTCACTCCGACAAGCTCCGTTCGGTATCGATGCTCACTCCGACAAGCTCCGTTCGGTATCGATGCTCACTCCGACAAGCTCCGTTCGGCGGCCTCGACCACGTTCGTCAACAGCATCGCCCTCGTCATCGGTCCGACCCCGCCCGGCATCGGCGCGAGCAGACCGGCGACCTCGGCGACCTCGGGCGCGACGTCACCGACCAGGCCGCGGTCGGTACGCGTGACACCGACGTCGAGCACGGTGGCGCCGGGCCGCACCATGTCGGCGGTGACCAGGCCGGGCACCCCGGCTGCGGCGACCACCACGTCGGCGCGACGTACCTCGGCGGCGAGGTCGCGGGTACCGGTGTGGCAGAGGGTCACAGTGGCGTTCTCGCTGCGCCGGGTGAGCAGCAGCCCCAACGGCCGTCCGACGGTGATGCCACGGCCGACGACCGTGACCCGGGCCCCGGCGAGCGTCACGTCGTAGCGCCGGCACAGCTCGACGATCCCGCGCGGGGTGCAGGGCAGCGGTCCCGGCTCGCCGAGTACGAGCCGGCCCAGGCTCACCGGGTGCAGGCCGTCGGCATCCTTGGCGGGATCGACGCGCTCCAGCGCCGCGCCGGCGTCGAGCCCCGCGGGCAGCGGCAGCTGCACGATGAAGCCGGTGCATGCGGGGTCGGCGTTGAGCTCGTCGATGGCCTTCTCCACGTCGGCCTGCGTGGCGGTGGCGGGCAGCTCGTACTGCTGCGAGGCGATCCCGACCTTGGCGCAGTCGCGGTGCTTGCCGCGCACGTAGGAGTGCGAGCCCGGGTCGTCGCCGACCAGCAGCGTGCCCAGCCCCGGGGTGATCCCGGCGGCCTGCAGCTTCTCGATGCGGACCGAGAGCTCGCCGAGGATGTCGTTCAGGGTGGCCTTGCCATCCATCAGGGTCGCCGTCACGCCCGCCATTCTGACCTACCCGGCGCCCTCCTCCGGCACGGTGCACTGCAGCAGGTTCCGCACGCCACGCGCAGGTTCCGCACACCGCACGCAGGTTCCGCACCGCACGCAGGTTCCGCACACCACGCGCACGTTCCCGATGCCACGCGTACGTTTCGCACGCCGCGCGCGGGGCCGGACATGCGCGGGGCATGTCCAGGGTGCGCGCGGCGGCCGAGGCCCCGCCCGGTCAGGTGATCTGGAGGCCGTGGGCGGCGGTGAAGGCCAAGGCCTGCTCGGTGTCCACGGTGGCCCCGGTGAGGCGGGCCTGCACCCAGCCGTCCGGGTCGATGCGGGCGCCGCGCAGGTCGGCGCCCTCGAGCCGGGTGCGCAGCAGCCGGGCCCCGCCGAGATCGGTTCCGCGCAGGTCGGAGCCGCGCAGATCGGCCTCCACCAGGTTCGCCTCCCGCATCCGCACACCGGACAGATCGGTCTCGCGCAGATCCGCCCGACCCAACGCGGCCAACGTGAGATCGCAGTCGGTGACGACGATCGGGCGCAGCCGGCAGTTCATGATGCTGCTCCCGAGCAGCGAGCAGCCCCGGAACGTCGAGCCGCCCAGCGTCGCCCGGTGGATCGTGCAGCTGCGGAACGCGCCGCCGCGATGGATGGAGTCGCCCAGATCGGCCCCGGTGAAGTCGCACTCGTCGAACGAGCACGACTCGGTCACCATGCCGTGCAGGTCGGCGTCGACGAACCGGCAGCGGACGAACCGCCGACGCACGCCACTTCTCCCCGTCGGCCCGCAGCTCGGACAGATCGAGATCGCTGTACTCGGCGTCGTCGGAGATCAGCTCAGGCACGGGCGCTCAGACCGGCTCGGCGGTGATGCGGTCGACGAGCTCGTGGCTGATTCCGAAGCCGGCGAACGCGGCCAGAGTCGACAGCGGGAAGTTCCCGATCATGCGCACCATCTCGTCGTCGGCCAGGATGCCGGCCGGCTTGCCGTGCTCGTCGGTGCCGATGGCGTCGCGAATGATCTTCTCGCCGGTCGGGTGGGCCAGCCACTCCTGCAACGTGGACATGCCCGTGAGCTGGCGGGCCGGCGGAGTGGCGTCGAGCTGGATCCTCTCGCTGAGGCGGATGTCCCGGGACGACGCCCCGACGGCGACGACGAACTCGCCCGCCTCGACGATCCAGTCCCGGTCGCGGCTCGACCAGTAGGCGAAATCGCGCACGCCGAGGGCGAAGGTGAAACGCTCCTCGATCCCGGGCTCCAGGGTGATCTTGGCGAAGCCCTTGAGCTCCTGCGGCGGGCGGGCGACCGACGACTCGGGGTCTCCGACGTAGAGCTGCACGATCTCGCGGCCGAGGCGGTCGCCGGTGTTGCGCACCCGGCAGCTCACCGTGACGACGAGATCGCCAGCATCGACCGAACCCGACCGGCTCACCTGCAGATCGTCGTAGCCGAAGGTCGTGTAGGACAGCCCGTGCCCGAACGGGTAGGCCACGTCATGGCCAGTCGCGTCGTAACCGCGGTAACCGACGAACACGCCCTCTCCATAACGCACGATCCCGTCCTCGCCCGGGAAGTTCAGCTGTGCTGCGCAGTCCTGCAGCCGCAGCGGGATCGTCTCGGCGAGCTTGCCGGATGGGTTGACCGCCCCGGTCAGCACGTCGGCCAGCGCCGATCCGCCCGCCTGCCCGCCCAACCAGCACTCGACGATCGCGGCAGCGTGGGTGTCCCAGGTGCTGGTGCGCACCACCGAACCGTTGAAGAGCACGACGACCAGCGGCACTCCGACCGCGGATTCGGCGAGCGCGGTCAGCAGGTCGAGCTGCGCGGGCGGTAGCTCGATATGGGTGCGGTCGTAGCCCTCGGACTCCTCGATCGCGGGCAGCCCGAGGCAGGCGATGATCACATCGGCACCGACGGTCGCGGCGAGCGCCTCGGCCACCAGGTCGGTCCCGGTCTCGTCGTCGGTCGCCGCCAGCGTGTAGCCCGGGGCGAAGCGCAGCGTCGCGTTCGGCAGCGCCCCGGTCAGCGCGTCCAGCGCGATGTCGACCTTGGTCGGGTTGACCTGGGAGCTGCCGGCGCCCTGGTAGCGCGCGGTGCGGGCCAGCTCACCGACCACCGCGACGGTGCCGCCTCCGCTCAGCGGCAGCACGCGGCCGTCGTTCTTGAGCAGCACGATGGTGTCCGCCGCGGCGCGGCGGGCCAGGGCGTGGTGCGCCTCGGCGTCGAACTCCGCGGGCGTCCGGCCGGCGGCCCGGTCCACCAGCTGCAGCACCCGCGCCGCCGCCAGATCGAGCAGGCCCTCGTCGAGCCGGCCGTCGTGCACCGCTTCGACGATGGCCTTGTCACTGAAACCGAGGTCGGGCGGCATCTCCAGGTCCAGGCCGGCGGCCAGCGCCGCGACCCGGTCGTGCACCGCACCCCAGTCGGACATGACGAGACCGTCGAAGCCCCACTCGTCCCGGAGCAGCTCGGTGAGCAGCCAGTGGTGCTCCGATGCGTACTCGCCGTTGACCTTGTTGTAGGCGCACATCACCGTCCACGGCGCAGCGTCGGTGATCACGTGTTCGAAGGCGGGCAGGTAGATCTCGCGCAGGGTGCGCTCGTCGACCTCCGCGCTGACCCGCAGCCGGTCGGTCTCCTGGTTGTTCGCCGCGAAGTGCTTCACCGAGGTGCCGATGCCCTGGCTCTGCACCCCGTGCACCAATGCGGCCCCGAGGCGGCCGGCCAGGTAGGGGTCCTCCGACAGGTACTCGAAGTTCCGCCCGCACAGCGGCGACCGCTTGATGTTGACGCCCGGTCCGAGCACCACGGCGACGTCCTGGGCCCTGGCCTCCAGCCCGAGCGCGACGCCGATCTCCCGCGCCAGCTCCACGTCCCACGACGAGGCGAGCGCGCACGCCGTCGGGTAGCAGGTGGCAGGCAGGCTGCCGCCCAACCCGACGTGGTCACCGCCATCGGGCTGGCGGCGCAGGCCGTGCGGTCCGTCGGAGAGTGTGATCGACCCGATGCCGTGCTCGGGGACCGAGGCCGTGTGCCAGATGTCGCCACCCAGGCACAACGCGGCCTTCTGCTCCGTGGTCAGCTGCCGCGCCTGCTCCAGGTATGCCTCGTTGCCGCCCATGCCGAGCATCTTGCCGTGCCGATGACGCTCCGGCGAACGGCACTTCGGCCAGGTGCCCGGTGGCTCGCTCCGGGTCGACCGGCCAGGCGCGATCACGAGCGGCGCACGGCACAGGACCCTTCTCGACGCACCGCACCTCCGCACCGCCGCACCTCCGCACCTCCGCACCGCCGCACCTCAATGCTGCGGTCAGCTGTCCATGACCGAGGCCGCGACGACCGCGCCGAGCTCCCAGCACGCCTGCAGCTCGGCGCGACCGGGAGCACCCCTCACCTCCACCGGTGACGCCACCGCCCGCCAGCCGAGCCCGGTCGCGATCTGTTCCACGGCGCGCACCGCGCCCTCGGTACCCAGGTTGCCGTGCACGTACAGTCCGTAGTGCAGGCCCTTCGTCGCGTCCAGCACCGGGTAGTAGGCGAGATCGAAGAACATCTTGAGCGCCCCGGACATGTAGCCGATGTTGGCCGGGGTGCCGAGCAGGATCGCGTCCGCGGCCAGCACATCGGCCGGGCCGGCCGACAGCGCCGGGCGGCGCACGACATCCACGCCGGTGATCTCGGGGTCGGTCGCGCCGCGCAGCACAGCATCGAACATCTCCGCCATGGCCGGCGAGGGTGTGTGATGCACGATCAACAGCGTGGCCACGACAGCCACCCTGCCAGTCCGTGACCGCCGATCCCGGTTCGGGCGGGCCGCCCCGACGAATTCCCCTACGAGGCTGTCGGTGGTGAGCCGCTGTGATCGGCGTTACCGGAGCGGACCGCTGATCACCGATCTCGCTGATCACCGATCCGCGGACCGGGTCGGTACCAGGCATTCGGGCGGACCACCGCAACGGGCCCGACGCACGCATCATGGAGTCATGACCGATGTCGTGCCGGTCCGCTCGGCCGTTCGACGACGTCGGCGGCGGCGGACGCTGCTGGTGCTCGTGCCAGTCCTGATCACGGCGTTGCTGCACGGCGTGCCGTGGGCCAGGCTGGTGCTGCAACCGGACTGGCCGGCCGGGCCGACCACCGCCCTGACGGTGCTGGCTGCGGTTGTGGCGATCGGATTGCCGTCCGCGCTTCTGCTCGGTCACGGCCGCGGGATCGGTTGGGCGACGGCAGCCGGTGACCTCTGGCTGGGAGTGAGCTGGCAGCTGTTCGTGTGGACCGTGGTCGGCGAGGCCGTCCGAGCCGTGCTGTGGCTGTCCGGCGTGCCGGACCCGACGCGGGCCCGGGTGCTGGCCGCGGCGGTGCTCGGCTGGACGGTGCTGCTGCTGGCGTGGGCGCGTACCGGGCGCTCGGGCCGGTGCCGGTCCGCGAGCGCGAAGTCCGGATCGCCGGCCTGGGCACCGGCTTCGACGGACTGCGGATCGCGCAGATCACCGACACCCACCTCGGACCGTTCCTCTCCCGACGCTGGACACAGCGGATCACCGAGCAGGTGAACGCGCTGGACGTCGACCTGCTCGCGCACACCGGTGACCTGGTGGACGGGTCGCTGGCCGCCCGGGCGCACCAGGTCGAGCCGTTGGTCACGGCAACCGCCCGGGACGCCCGGGTCTTCATCACCGGCAATCACGAGTACTTCTCGGGCGCCGCGGAGTGGACCGGCTACATGGCGTCGCTGGGCTGGACCGTGCTGCGCAACAGCCACCTGGTGCTGGGCCGTGGCCAGGACCAGCTGGTGGTCGCCGGCATCGACGACCGCACCGCCGCGGGCTCCGGGGTGCCGGGGCACGGGGCCGACCTGGACCGCGCGCTGGCCGGCGCGCCTGAAGGGGTGCCGGTGGTGTTGCTCGCGCACCAACCGAGGCAGGTCCTCGGCGCCATCGACCGGGTCGACCTGCAGCTGTCCGGGCACACCCACGGCGGGCAGCTGTGGCCGTTCCACTACCTGGTCCGGCTGGACCAGCCGGTGCTGCACGGACTCTCTCGGCACGGCCTGCGGACTCAGCTCTACACCAGCCGGGGCACCGGGTTCTGGGGCCCACCGTTCCGGATCTTCGCACCGCCGGAGATCGCCGTGCTGACGCTGCGCTGCTCGTGAGCTCGGCAGGGGCGCTCATCGCTCTCCCTCGCTGCGCTCGTCGGCGCTGCGCGCGGCGCTGTGACATTGACTCGCTCGCAAGCTCACTCATCGGAAGTCCCGGGAGCGCACCGGAACCGCCAGCACCAGCTTCTGCAGCTGGTCGGCCACCAGGTTCAGCACGCCCTCCGGGCTGCGCTCCAACCGGCCCCTGACCAGCAACGCCGAGCTGCCGAGCGCGACCGAGCGGTAGCGCGCCCACAACCCTTCGGAGCAGGTGACGTTGAGCATGCCGCTCTCGTCCTCGAGGTTGACGAAGGTGACCCCGCGGGCCGTGGCCGGGCGCTGCCGGTGCGTCACCAACCCGCCGACCAGCACCCTGGGCGGCCGCTGTTCCGGATCGCCGGGCGGGATGTTCCGACCGACCTCGTCGAGCCCGTCGATCCGGATCGCGCCCAGGCCGGCGAGCCGCTCCCGTAGATGCTGGATCGGGTGGCTGTCCGGGGAGACGCCGGTGGCCCAGACGTCGGCCACGGTGAGCTCGGCCTCGGTCAGGCCCGGCAGCGGTGGGGCGTCGAGTCCCACGGCGCTGCCGGGCAACTGGTCCGAACGGACCGCGGCCACCACCCCCGCCGCCCACAGCGCGGAGCGACGATCCACCCCGAAGCAGCCGAATGCACCCGCGGTGGCCAGCGCCTCGGCCTGCGGGACGCTCAACCGGACCCGGTCGGCGAGATCGGCGAGATCGCGGTAGGGGCCGGCACGCTCGCGCTCGGCGTCGATCACCTCGGCCAGATCGAGCCCGATCCCCCGCACCTCGGCCAGCCCCAGCCGGACAGCCTGCCCACCCTCGCTGGCCGGATCGGGCTGCAGCACCGCCTCCGCGCGACCGAGGTTGATGTCCGGACCGCGGGCGATCACCCCGTGCCGCCGGGCGTCGGCCACCAGCGACTGCGGGGAGTAGAAGCCCATCGGCTGGGAGTTGAGCAGGGCCGCGCAGAACGCTGCCGGGTAGTACCGCTTGAACCAGGCGCTGTAGTAGACCAGCGACGCGAAGCTGATCGAGTGGCTCTCGGGGAAACCGAAGTTCGCGAAGGCCAGCATCTTGGTGAAGATCGTGGCGGCCAGCTCGCCGTCGATCCCGTTGGCGGCCATCCCGGCGAAGAACCGGCCACGCAGCTTCTCCATCTTCTCGGTGGAGCGCTTGGACCCCATGGCGCGCCGCAGCTCGTCGGCATCGGCTGCGGAGAACCCGGCAACATCCACCGCGACCTGCATGAGCTGCTCCTGGAACAGCGGCACGCCGAGCGTTTTGTCCAGCGCGTTCTTCAGCAGTGGATGGTCGTGTTCCCACTCCTCCAGCTTGTTGCGACGCCGGATGTAGGGGTGCACGGAGCCGCCCTGGATCGGCCCTGGGCGGATCAGCGCCACCTCGACCACCAGGTCGTAGAACACCCGGGGCTTCAGCCGCGGCAACGTGGCCATCTGCGCGCGCGACTCCACCTGGAACACCCCGACCGAATCGGCGCGCTGCAGCATGGCGTAGACCTCGGGGTCGGTGGCCTGCAGCTCGTGCAGCTCAACCTTCCGGTCGTGGTGCTCGGCCACCAGATCGATCATCAGGTGCAGCGCGGTGAGCATGCCGAGCCCGAGCAGATCGAACTTGACCAGCCCGGCGGCCGCGCAGTCCTCCTTGTCCCACTGCACCACGGTGCGGCCGGGCATCCGCCCCCACTCCACGGGCACCACCTCCGAGACCGGCCGATCGCAGATCACCATGCCGCCGGAATGGATCCCGAGATGGCGGGGGAAGCCGAGCAGCTGATCGGCCAGCCCGACCACCTGCTCCGGCATCCCCTCCGGGAGCGGCGCATCGGCGAGGCCTGACCAGCGCTCGATCCGCTTGCTCCACGCATCCTGCTGGCCGGGCGAGAACCCCAACGCCTTGGCCACATCCCGGACCGCGGAGCGCGGCCGGTAGGTGATCACGTTGGCCACCTGCGCGGCGCACCCGCGACCGTAGGTGGAGTAGACGTACTGGATCACCTCCTCGCGCCGCCCGGACTCGATGTCCAGGTCGATGTCCGGATAGCCCTCACGGGCGGGGGACAGGAACCGCTCGAACAGCAGACCCATCGCCACCGCGTCGACGTTGGTGATGCCCAGCGCGTAACAGACCGCCGAGTTGGCCGCCGATCCCCGACCCTGGCAGAGGATGCGCGATCGGCGACAGAACTCGACGATGTCGTGCACGATCAGGAAGTAGCCGGGGAAGTTCTTGGACTCGATGATGTCCAACTCCTTCTGCACCATCGCGACGGCCTCCGGATACTCCGAGAAGCTCCCGTAGCGCCGGGCCACCCCGCGAGCGGTGAGCTCGCGCAGCCAGCTGGCCTCGTCGTGCCCCGGCGGCACCGGGAACGGCGGCAGGTCGGGGGCGACCAGGCGAAGAGAGAATGCGCAGGCCTGGCCGAACCGCGCCGCTCTGGCCACCGCACCGGGATAGCGGTGATCGAACCGGGCGGCCATCTCCGCGCCGGAGCGCAGGTGGGCGCCACCCGCCGCCGGGAGCCAGCCGTCGGCCTCGTCGAGGCTGCGCCGGGCACGCACCGCAGCCAGCGCCGTGGCCAGCGGAAATCGCTGCGGTGTGGCGTAGTGGGCGCCAGTGCTTGCGATCGTCGGGAGACCGGCGGCGGCCGCGAGGTGAGCGAGGGCGTCGTTGCGCTCGGTGTCGGTGGGCAACCCGGCGTGGGTGAGCTCGACGGCCACCTGGTCGGCCCCGAACCACTCCACCAGCCGGTGCAGCTCGCGCGCCGGATCGCCGCCGGACCGCAGCGCCTGGCGGACCGCCCCCTTGCGGCACCCGGTGAGCGCCAGCACGCGGCCCGCGGTCTCGGCGACCACCTCGTCGAGGTCGTAGACCGGCCGGCCCTTCTCCTCGCCGCGCAGTTGCGCGGCGCTGATCACCCGGCACAGCGCCCGGTAGCCCTCGGGATCGTGGGCGAGCAGCAGCAGGTGGCTGCCCTCCGGATCGGCCACCCCGTTCTGCGGCGCGGTGAGACCGAGCGACAGCTCGGCGCCGAACACGGTGGCCACACCCACCTCCGCGGCCGCCTCGGCGAACCGCACCACCCCGTACATCCCGTCGTGATCGGTGAGCGCGACGGCTTCCAGGCCGAGCCGGACGGCCTGCTCCACCAGCTCCTCGGGATGGCTCGCACCGTCGAGGAAGCTGAAGTTGGAGTGGCAGTGCAGCTCGGCGAAGGGCACCCGCACTTCCGGTACGGCCAGCTCGGGGGCTCGTAGGGCTCCCGCTTGCGCGACCAGGCCGGGCTGTCGCCGCCGTCGAACTCCGGCCCGCCGGTCAGGCTCGCGCCCTCGCGCGGGCGGCCGGACAGCGCCGACTCCAGCTCGGCCCACGGGACGTCCGGGTTGTTCCAGCCCATCCCAGCAGAGTACTCGAACATCCATTCGATTCGAGCGGGTGCCGGCGGAGTTGTCCACAACCGGTGACGGCCGCAGCAGCACCTCGCCCCGCGCCGATCCGGTCTCGAAGCGTCGATGGCGTCGGCCCCGACGTCGAGCGCCCCATATCGCTTCGACCTACGGCCGGAGTCCGGCCCGCGCGGGCCATTCGCACACCTGCGCGGCGCGGCGACGCAGGTCGTCGGTCGACGAACCCGCGCTCACGGGCCGGTGATAGATCGTGCTCGTCGTATTCGCGGTAGCCGTTGGCGCACGGCGAGCCGGCAACAGACCGGCGCAGCGCGCGAGGGGCTCACCCCGGCACGGCGACCCAGCTCACCGATCCGCAAGTCAGCGACGCCAGTCCTTCACGTCGACGTGAATGCCGGCCTCGACGCCGACCCCGTCCTCCGACGACGTCGCGGCACGGTCGGGGCGAACACCGCTCGACCGAGGGTGGCTTTCACCCGCCGCACACATCGTGGGTACACGGCACATAGCGCGCACCGTGTGTGCCGTGTACCCGCGGTGTGTGCGGTCGTCCGGGAGTCTGGTTCCGCTCACCTGGCCGAGCGGACCGGCGTCGGGCAGTGGACGCTACCCGGCGGTGGGCTCGATCCCGGCGAGCATCCCGAAGACGCTGCCGTGCGCGAGCTCCGGGAAGAAAGCGGTTGCACGGGCACACCGGAGACCGCTCGTCCGCGGACACCATGTCCGTACGAGCGACATCCAGGTGTCGACCGACGAGTTCAACCGTAGCCAACTACTCGGTCGCCGCTCCCGGCCCGATCTCGCCGGAGCCGCGGCGGATGAGCCTGGTGGGCACGAGCCGGACCTCGGGCGGCCCGGTCTCGCCGTCGATCCGGGCGAACAGTCGCTCCGCGGCGATCCGGCCGATCGCGCCGACGTCCTGTGCGACGACGGTGATGCTCGGCGAGAGCAGGTCGGCCAGCAGGAAGTCGTCGAACCCGACCACGGCGACGGCGTGTTCCCGCCGGAGCCTGCGCAACGCCCGCACCGCCCCGATCGTCACCATGTTCTGCGCGGTGAACAGCGCCGTGGGCGGATCGGGACGGTCGAACAGGGTGGTGACCACGCCGTCGGCGACGACCGGGTCGTGCAGGCCGTGCACGACCAGCGCCGGGTCCACCGGCAGCCCCGCTTCGGCCAAGGCCTCGCGGTAACCGTCGAACCGCTGCCGGGCGGTCACGATCGTCGATCGATCACCGAGGAAGGCGATCCGCCGATGGCCGATCCCGATCAGGTGCCGAACGCCCTCCGCCGCACCGGCCCCGTTCGTCGTGATGACCGAATCGACCGGAAGGTTGTGCGCCTGTCGGTCGAGGCACACGATGGCGGTGCCCGCTCGCAGGTCGGCGGCCAGGTAGGACTGATCCTCCCCCGCGGGCGCCAGCAACAGCCCGTCGGGGTGCCGCGCGCAGAACTGTTTGGCCAGCGTGCGCTCCCGCACCGGGTCCTCGTCGAGGCTGGCCGAGAACACCACGACCCCCCGCGCGGACGCCGCGTCCTCCACCGCCCGCTGCACCGAAGCCGAGAAGGGATTGGCGACGTCTTCGAGCAGCAACCCGATCGATGCCGTCCTGCGATCAGAGCGGCGCAGGATGCGGGCGCCAACGTTCGGACGGAAGTCGAGCTCTTCGATCGCCCTCCGGACCCGCCGCTCGAGGACGGGCGATACCCCACCCTCCTCGTTGACGACTCGGGAGACAGTTTTGAAGCTGACCCGGGCCCGTTCGGCAACGTCGCGCATCGTCGGCCGGCGTCCGCCGGCCGGCGGCTCGCGGAGTCGGCTCATGGTCCCCCCTCGACCTCTCCTGAGCCAAGTTGCCCCGGATCCGTTCGAGATGGTGAAACAGGCTCGCCAACGTTGTCAAGAATCCGGCAGTCGTTATCGAGTTGTTACCTCGGCGCGTGAATCAGCCCTTGTCAAAGGCTCTGAAAGCGTTCACAGTCTCTGACAACGTTGTCTCAGCGCCCCCCAATGTCGACGATGACGAAAGGTCGCAACAGATGAATCAGGCAGGCACGGCCCGCCGGAGGGCCGCCGCACTGGCCACCGGCATGGCGGCCGCACTCGCACTCAGCGCATGTGGGGGCGGCGAATCCGCCCCCGCGGCAGGTGGCGGCGGTGGCGAGGGTGAGAAGCCGATCGTCGGGCTGATCACCAAGACCGACACCAACCCCTTCTTCGTCAAGATGAAGGAGGGCGCCCAGGCCGCGGCCAACGAGCAGGGCGTGGAGCTGCAGTCCTTCGCCGGCAAGCAGGACGGCGACAACGAGTCACAGGTGCAGGCCATCGAGAACCTGATCTCGGCCGGTGCCAAGGGTTTCCTGATCACCCCGAGCGACTCGGCCGCGATCGTGCCGTCGATCGACAAGGCCAAGCAGCAGGGCATGCTGGTCATCGCCCTGGACACGCCGACCGACCCGCCGGACGCGGCGGACGCCACCTTCGCCACCGACAACTTCCAGGCCGGCGTGCTGATCGGGCAGTGGGCCAAGTCCAAGCTCGGCGCCGGCCGCGGCCCAGGCCAAGATCGCCATGCTGGACCTGAACGCCAACCACCCATCGGTCGACGTGGCCCGCGACCAGGGCTTCCTGCAGGGCTTCGGCATCGACCTGGCCGACGAGACCCAGATCGGCGACGAGACCGACCCGCGGATCGTGGGACACGCGGCGACCGACGGCGAAGCGGACGGCGGCCGCACCGCAATGGAGTCGTTGCTACAGCAGGACCCGGGGATCAACCTCGTCTACACGATCAACGAGCCGGCCGCATCCGGCGCCTACCAGGCGCTCAAGGCCGCCGGCAAGGAGAAGGACGTGACCATCGTCTCCGTGGACGGTGGCTGCCCCGGCGTCGAGGCGGTGAAGAACGGCCAGCTCGGCGCGACCTCGCAGCAGTACCCGCTGAAGATGGCCTCCGAGGGTGTCGCAGCGGTCGCGGCCTTCGCCAAGGACGGCACCAAGCCTGAAGCGACCGAGGGGAAGACCTTCACCGACACCGGCGTCACGCTGATCACCGACCAGCCGCAGGCCGGCGTCGACAGCAAGGACACCACCTTCGGCGCCGAGAACTGCTGGGGCTGAGGTGCAGCCTCTCCGATGACGGACCGGCCGGGCGCGGGCCGGAACAGCACCCCCGCGCCCGGCCACCCGCCACCCTCCCAGACCGCTATGCCTGACTGCCGAACCGCCGAGTGCACTTAAGGAGTGCTGGTAATGGCGAACGACGAGTCCGGCCAGGGCACGGTGGCCACCGAGCCACGCCCCGAGCCGACAGGTTTCGACCAGCGCAAACACGAAACGCCGCTGGAGCGCATCCAGCACGTCCTGCACGCCAACCCGATCCTGGGGCCGCTCGCGGTCCTGCTCATCGCGATCATCGCCTTTTCGCTCGTGTCCGGCCGGTTCCTGTCGGGCGCGAACCTGGGGCTGGTGCTCGCCCAGGTCACCGTGATCGCCACCCTGGCCCTGGGCCAGACCCTGGTCATCCTGACCGCCGGCATCGACCTGTCCGCCGGCGCGATCGCGGTGTTCTCCTCGATCCTGATGGCCAACTTCGCGACCAAGCTGGGCATGCCCGGGGCGCTGGCACTGCTGCTCGGGCTGATCTGCGGCACCGCGATGGGCGCCATCAACGGCCTGCTGGTGACCCGGCTGAAGCTGCCGCCGTTCATCGTCACACTGGGCACGCTGAGCATCTTCTTCTCGCTCAACTCCGTGGTCTCCAAGAGCGAGACGGTCCGCGGCTCGGACATGCCCGACATCATGACCTGGACCGGGAACACCTTCGGCATCGGCGGTTTCCGGATCACCTACGGCTCGATCCTGATGCTGCTGCTGTTCGCGATCTTCTGGTACGCGCTGTCGAACACCGCGTGGGGCAAGCACGTCTACGCCACCGGTGACGACATCGAGGCCGCCCGGCTGGCCGGCATCCGCACCGACCGGGTGCTGCTGTCGGTGTACACGGTGGCCGGAACGATCTACGCGATCGCCGCCTGGATCCTGATGGGCCGGCTCGCCTCGGCCAGCCCGAACGTCGGGACCGAGTACAACCTCGACTCCATCACCGCCGTGGTGCTGGGCGGCACCAGCCTGTTCGGTGGTCGCGGCCTGGTGCTGGGCTCCGTTGGTCGGCGCGCTGATCGTCGGCGTGTTCCGCAACGGCCTGCAGCTGGCCGGAGTGGACGTGGTGTGGCAGGGCTTCGCGATCGGCCTGCTGGTACTCGTCGCCGTCTCCATCGACCAGTGGATCAGGAAGGTGAAGGCATGACCACCACCGACGCCTCGCTCGAGAAGGGTGACCGTCCGACGGCGGTCCGGGAACCAGTGCTGCAGGCCAAGGGCCTGGTCAAGCGCTACGGCCCGGTCACCGCGATCGCCAGCGGCGACCTGGAGCTGTACCCCGGCGAGATCCTCGCCGTGATCGGCGACAACGGGGCCGGCAAGACCAGTCTGATCAAGGCGCTCTGTGGGGCGCTGATCCCGGATAGCGGAGAGATCCGGCTCGATGGCCAGGTGGTGCACTTCAAGAGCCCGATGGACGCCCGCGTGGCTGGGATCGAGACGGTGTACCAGTCGCTGGCCGTCTCGCCCGGGCTGGACATCGCCGACAACCTGTTCCTCGGCCGCGAGGAGCGCAAGCCCGGCGCGCTGGGCTCGGTGTTCCGGATGCTCGACAAGAAGCACATGCGCTCCGAGGCGAAGCGGCACATGAGCGAGCTCGGCATCGCGACGCTGCAGAACATCGGTCAGGCCGTGGAGAGCCTGTCCGGCGGGCAGCGTCAGGCCGTCGCGGTGGCCCGCTCGGCGGCGTTCGGCAGCAAGGTCGTCATCCTCGACGAGCCGACGGCCGCACTCGGGGTCAAGGAGGGCAAGCGGGTGCTGCAGCTGATCCGGGACGTCCGCGACCGCGGCTTGCCGGTCATCCTGATCAGCCACAACATGCCGCACGTGTTCGAGATCGCCGACCGGATCCACATCCAGCGACTCGGCAGGCGCGCCACCGTGATCACCCCGACCTCGCACTCGATGTCCGAGGCCGTGGCCATCATGACCGGCGCGGCGGAGCCGCCACCAGCGGTCGCCTGAGCCGCAGGAGCAACGGGCCCGCTCGACGCCGTGGTGCGTCGGGCGGGCCCGTTGCCGTGCGGCCAGACTGGGTGGATGTGGATCCGTCCCGCAGCGGCGGCCGCGGCCCTGTGCGTCGTGGCCCTGTGCGTCGTCGCGGCGTGCAGCACCGCCCCCGCCCCGCCCCCCGCCCCGGCCACACCGACCCCGGTGGCAGACCCGAACCTGCCGGGCCGGCTGGTCACGGGGGTCACCGGGGACGGCGTGTTCCGCCACCTGCAGGAGCTGCAACGGATCGCGGACGCCAACAGCGGCAACCGGGCGCTCGGCACCCCCGGCTACGACGCGAGCGTGGAGTACGTCGCCGGCGCACTGCGGGCGGCGGGCTACGAGGTGCAGACCCCGGAGTTCGCGGCCCGGCGGTTCTCGGTGCAGGAGGAGCGGCTGTCCGTGGACGGGGCCGTGGTGCCGGCGCTCGCGCTCGGCTACTCCCCCGCGACGCCGGCCGGCGGGATCACCGCGCCACTGGCCGTCGTGGACGGGGACGGCTGCGACCCGGCCACGCTGGCCGGGGTACCGGCCGGGTCGGTGCTGCTGCTGCGCCGGGGCACCTGCACGTTCGCGCAGAAGTCCGCCGCCGCCGCAGGCAAGGGCGCCATCGCGCTGCTCGTGGTGAACAACGAGGGCGGCACCCTCACCGGCGGCACCCTCGGTGAGACCGCCACCGGCACCGTGCCCACCGCCGGGCTCAGCCGCACCGACGGCGATCCGCTGTTCGCCAGGGCCGGCGCGCCGGTGTCGTTGGTGCTGGCCACCACCGTGACCGAGTCCCGCAGCCGCAACGTGATCGCCCAGACGGGCACCGGGAACCCGGACCGGGTGGTGGTCGCCGGCGCCCACCTGGATTCCGTGGCGGAAGGACCGGGGATCAACGACAACGGATCGGGCACGGCCACCCTGCTGGAGATCGCGGTGCGGCTCGGTGGCGCGACACCGGTGACGAACGCCGTGCGGTTCGCCTTCTGGGGGGCCGAGGAGGAGGGCCTCGTGGGCTCCACCAGCTACGTCAAGGGGCTGAGCGACGCCGACCGCCGCCGGATCGCGCTCTACCTCAACCTCGACATGGTGGGGTCACCCAACCCCGGCTACTTCGTCTACGACGGCGACGACTCGGACAAGGAGGGGAGCGGTCCGGGTCCGGCGGGATCCGACGTGCTGGAGCGAGCGCTGGTCGAGGGCCTGTCCGCGGCCGGGGTGCCGGCAGCGGGCACCGATTTCGACGGGCGCTCCGACTACGGGCCGTTCATCGAGGCCGGCATCCCGTCCGGCGGGCTGTTCACCGGGGGGTCCGAGCCGATGTCCGCCGAGGAGGCCCAGCGGTGGGCCGGCGACGCGAACAAGTCGTTCGATCCCTGCTACCACCAGGCCTGCGACCGGGTCGACACCATCGACCGGACCGCGCTGGACCGCATGGCGGACGCCACCGCCGCGGCGATCGCGCGGTTCGCGCTCTCCACCGACGGGCTCCCGGCCCGCTGAGACCCCGGGCCGTTCCCGACCTCACCCCGCGGGGCGCACCCAGATCGGTGAGGACCACGCCATCTCGCCGTCCACCTGGAAGACCCGCGCGTAGTAGAACGCGTCCCCGGCCGACCCGTCGTCGTCGACGGCCACGTCGAGCTCGCGCACGCCCAGCCCGAGCAGCGCCCCGACTCCCGGCTGCAGGGCGAGCTCACCGGGCAGCCCGCGACCGGCCTCGACGACGACGGGGCCGCCGGCGAGCCGAGCGGCCAGCTCCGCCAGCCCGATCCGGACCGTGCGGCCGCCGCACTCGAGGTGCACCTGGGCGTCCGCCGGTCCGCAGACGCTGACCTCGACGCCGCCGCGCTGCGCGCCGTAGGGCTCGCCGAAGCTGTGCGTCACGTGCTCCCACGCCACCGAGTGCTCGTCCATGGCCACCACCTCGGGCCCGACGTGGCCCGGCAGCACCAGCTGCCCGCCGTGCACCGCGAGCCGACCGTCCCAGTTGGTCGTGATCTCGGCCTTGCCCCATTCCACCCGCAGGTCCACCCGCAGGTCTCCGGGCGCGGCCGGAGGTTCGGCACGCACGGTGTGCAGCACCTCGCCGTTGCGCACGATGTCGACCCTGGCCAGCTCGGTGTAGCCGCGGGCGTGCAGCCGCAGCGGCCGCGGACCGGACCATTCGACGTCGGACCCCATCAGATGCGGGCCGAGGCGCAGGTCGGCGAGCACGCCGCGGGTGGTCGCGGCGCAGGTGCGCCTCGAGTACAGCCCGTCGAAGACGTCGGCGCGGCTCAGCGAGTGGGCGAGCACCGCCACGTAGCTCGCGCCGTGGCCGTGGTCGGAGGAGGCGATCAGCCCGAAGCGGTGCCCGCGGTGCAGCCCGTCGATCATGAAGGTGCCGGTGGCGGTGCCGTCGGAGTACTGCCGGAAGCACGCCTGCGACTCGTAGTTGCCGCGGCAGGCCTGGAACACCTCGACCAGCCGGCTGTAGCGCGGATCGTGGTAGTCCCAGTCGTTGTGGACCATCGCCGAGCCGGGATGGTGCGGGATGGTGATGGCCGGGAAGTCCGGGTGCTCGGCCAGCCCGCGCCACAGGCCAGCCGGATCGGTGCTGCCCTCGGCGAACGCGGAGAAGATCGGGGCGCCGCGGGCCACGTCGCCGTAGATCACGTTCTGGTGCCCGCGCTCCGCGGAGGTCCACTCGAACCCGTAGAGCGGCACGAACCGGCCCGGCACGTGCAGCAGGTCGGCGATCTTCTGGATGCTCCACCACTGGTAGGCCGTCGAGTTCTCGGCGTGGTCGGTGACCGCCCAGAAGTCGTACTCGTTCACGTCCCACGCGTAGCGGTAGAAGTCCTCGAGCGAGGGCTCGTCGCCCGCCGTGCAGCGGCTGACCAGCGAGTGCCGGTGCAGGTCGCCCCAGTACAGCTGGTAGGTCTGCCCCTCGGCCTGCACCCGGTAGCGGTCCTCGGGAATGCCCGCCCAGCGCCGGGCCTCCTGGCGCATCGATCGCAGACAGTCGAACGAGCACGGTCGAGCGGCGGACGCCGGCCGCGGTGTCGGACGCCGCGGGGCCGGCCGAGTCGACCGTCGCGAGCACCACCTGCCCGGCGCCGTGCACGCCGTGCCAGATGACGGCGCCGTGGTGATCGGCCAGGTACGGGCACTCGCGCCCGCCGAAGCCCTCGGACCAGTCCAGCGCGCGCGCCAGCCTGCCGTCGGACTGGGTGGCCAGCACGACGCCGGTTCCGGTGGCGGCCAGCGACACCTCCTCGAGCGTGGCGTCGGTACCGGAGAGGGTGGTGGGCGGGCACCACCCGTCGGGGCCGAGCACCTGGACCGCGGCTTCCCAGTAGTAGGTCATCAACGGCAGCTGGCGGTGGATCCGGTACCCGACGGCGAGTCCGCCGTCGGGTGTGGCCTGAAGTCTCGGCAGCGCCGACGGCGTGACGTTGAGCCCGCCGGCGAGCTCGCCGGGCGGTTCCACCAGCTCGTCGCCGTCGACGCACACGACCCTGATGCCGGCGCTCACCTCGGGCAGCAGTTCGGGGGGCACGCTGGCGCCGGGCCGGCGCATGCCGTCCTGCTCCTCCACCCGCCGTCCGTGCTCGGGACGCGGTCGCAGCCGGGTGGGACCGCTGCCACCGTGCCCGTGCACGGTGATCACGTCGAACGCGCACCACAACCGGCCGTCCGCGGTCGAGGCCAGGCTGGGGTGCAGGGCGTAGTCGGTGCCCGCGGTCAGCAGATGAACCCGGCCGGGACCGTTGCCCTCGACCCGGCGCAGCGCCACCGCGTAGCTGCCGCTGGCGTACTCGGCCCAGGCGTAGGCCATGCCGTTCGGGGTGACGGTGAGGGTGGGGTCCCAGACGTTGTGCGGCACCCCCTCGCTCACCCACTGCGGCCGCTGCCACGCACCACCGGCGAAGCGGCGGGCGAACACGCCGAACCGGTCGTCGACCCGGCCCTGCCAGCACACGTGCAGACTGCCGTCGGCGTGCGCGACCACCTCCTGGTTGAACGAGGGGCCGTCGGTGCCGCTGACCAGCTGCGGCTCGCTCCACGCGCCGCCGGTGAAGCGGCTGGCCCACACCCCGACGACGCCGTCGACGGACCGGCCGAAGAGCAGCCATGGCGTGCCGTCGGCGGTGACGGCGGCGGTCGGCCGGAACAGGTCCTCCGGTTCCTCGATGATCACCGTGACGGTGCCGACCCCGTCCGTGGTCAGCTCGGCGAGCAGCCGATCACCGCGCCCTTCCGCCCACTCCAGCCAGCCGACCAGCTGGGTGCCGCCGTGCCGGGTATCGCCGAGCTGGGCGACGCTGGGACGAACGGCGTTGCGGCTGCGATCGACCGGCCGGGCGGTGCCGCGGTGCTGCCCCGGCAACCGCGGGGCGACGTCCAGCACGGCCGCGGCCTTGCCCAGCTGGGCCGGGATCTGCCCGTCGCCCTCGTCCACCCACATGTAGCGCAACGGGTCCGGGTCCAACGTGGCGATGGTGTCGGTGATGTCGAGGCAGTCCTCGACCGCCTGCGACAGCCGGTGGTTGAACGCCAGCACCAGCGCGAGATCGGCCCGCTGCAGCTCCGTGTACTCCCCGCGGTGATGATCAGCGGTGCAGCCGTGGCCATGGCCAGTGGCCGTGAGATCCGGACATCTTCTCAGCAACCCTTCCACACCGGGCGCCGCTTCTCCGCGAAGGCCCGAGCCCCCTCCAGCTGGTCCTCCGACGAGTACAGCGCGGCCACCGTCGGGAACTCGCTGGCACCGATCTTGCGCATGGCCTCGGCGAACGTCAGGTGCTGGCTCTCCCGCAACACCTCCTTGATCGCCGCGTACACCAGCGGCGGGCCCGCGGCCAGCTGGGCGGCCACCTCGAGCACCCGCTCCGGAAGCCGGTCCGCCGGGTGTACCTCGTTCACCAGGCCCCACCGGTGCGCCTCGGCGACGTCCATCCACCGGCCGGTGAGCAGCAGGTCCATCGCCACGTGATGGGGAATCCGGGTGGGCAGGCGCAGGGTGGCGGCGTCGGCAAGGGTGCCGGCGTTGATCTCGGGCAGGGCGAACGACGCGGTGTCGGACGCGTAGATCAGATCGCAGGACAGCGCGAGCTCGAACCCACCGCCCACGGCCATCCCGTCGACCAGCGCGAGCACCGGCTTGTTCAACCCCGGCAGTTCCTGGATGCCGCCGAATCCGCCCACCCCGTAGTCACCGTCCACCGCATCCCCGGCAGCCGCCGCCTTGAGGTCCCAGCCGGCGCTGAAGAAACGGTCCCCACCGGTGCGCAGCACGGCCACCCTCAGCCGCGGGTCGTCGCGGAAGCCGGCGAAGACCCGCCCCAGCACCCGGGACGTCGCCAGGTCGATCGCGTTGGCCGGCGGCCGGTCGAGGGTGACCTCCAGCACCGCGCCGAGCGTCCGGGTGCGCACCGCCTCGCTCATCCGCCCTCCTCGGCCACGGCGATCAACGCGTCGCACGCCCAGGCCCCGGTCGAGGTGACGATCAGCGGATTGATCTCCAGCGACACCAGGTCACCGGTGCCGAGCGCGATCCCGACAACGGCCAGCACCGCCGTGATCAGCGCGTCGAGATCCACGGGCGCGGCACCGCGGAAGCCGCTGAGCAACGGGGCGCAGCGCAGGCCGAGCAGGGCCTCGCGGATCTCGGCGGGGCCGGCGGGCAGCACCATCTGGGTGGTGTCGCGCAGGAGCTCGGTCAGCGTGCCGCCGGCACCCAGGGTGAGTACCGGTCCGAACACCGGGTCGGCCTCCACCCCGACCAGCAGCTCGGCCAGCCCGCCGACGATCATCTGCTCGACGAGCACTTCGGGGAACCGGGCCAGCAGTTCCTCGGCGGCCGCCGCGACCTGGGCGGCGCCGGCCAGCCCGAGCCGGACGGCGTTGTCGTCGGTCTTGTGGGCGGTGCCCAGCGCCTTGACCGCGACGGGGCCCCCGTGGCAGCCGGCGGCGGTGACCGCCGCGGCCACGTCGGGGCACACCGTCCCGGCGGGCACCCCTACGCCGTGCCGGCGGAGCAGTTCCTTGCCCTCGGCCTCGTCGAGCACCCGCCGCGCTCCCGCCGCACTGTGTGGAGGATCCGGTTCACCGGATGGACCAGATCCTCCACCGAAGCCCATTGCTGCGGGGGGTGCGGGAGGGGCGGCCCAGGCCTGCCCGATCGTCGCGGCCGCCTCCACCGCCTCCACCGCCACGCCCGGCGGGGCGAGCACCGCCAGCCCGCGCCGCACCCACCGCGCCGCCCGCGCCCCGGTGAGGTTCGTGGCCATCGCGGCCACCAGCGCCCCGCGGGCCCCGGCCGCGGCACAGGCCCCGGCGAAGGCGGTGATCGACAGCATCCAGTCGCCGTCGGCGCACCGATCCGCGCGCGGGAGGTCGGCGAACAGCAGGTTGAGGTCGGCCGGTCCGCGCACCATGGCCCCGAACGCCGCCGTCATCGCCGCGGGCTCGGTCCAGATGTAGGTGTGGTAGTCGAGCGGGTTGGCCAGCGCGACCCGCTCACCCAGCACCGATCCCAGCTCCGCCCGTTGCCCGTCGGTCAGCTCCTCGAACCGCGCCCGCCGGCCGATCACGGCGTCCGCGGCCAGCGCGGCCTCGCCACCGGAGCAGCTCAGCGAGCTCATCCGGGTGCCGGTCAACGGACCGCCGCAGTGCAGCAGGCAGAGCGCTCCGAGCAACGCGTCGACCGAGGTCACCTCGCCGATCCCGGTGCGGCGCAGGAAGTTCGAGCCGACGGCGGCGTCGCTGGCGAGCGAGGCGGTGTGGCTGATCACCGCCCTGGCCGCCTGCTCGCTGCGCCCGAGCAGCAACGCCACCAGGCCGACGCCACGGGACCGGGCGCGGGCGGCCAGGCGTTCCCACCCCCGCACGTCGGCGAGCGTCTCGAGGATCAGCCCGACCGCCGAGACCCGGTCGGAGGTCATCAGGGTCTCGGCCACCTGCGCCACGCCCAGCTGGGCGCCGTTGCCGACGGTCACCACATGGCCGAGCGGCAGCCCGATGTCGGCCATCGTGACGCTGATCGCGAGCGACGACGACTGCGAGACGACGGCGACCCCCCGTTCGCCCGGCGGCAGCGCGACCCCGCCGTGCTGGTCCGGCCAGATCAGCACCGGGTCCGCATAGTTGATCATGCCGTAGCAGTTGGGCCCGAGCAACGGCATCGAACCGGCGGCCGCGACCAGATCGCATTGCCGGGTGGCCCCTTCCGGTCCGGTCTCGGCGAAACCGGAGCTGTAGACCACGGCGCCGCCGCACCCGGCCGTGGAGAGCTCGGCGACCAGCGACGCGCACGACGGCGCGGGCACCGCGACGAAGGCGGCGTCCGGCACGGCCGGCAGCTCGGCCACGGCCGCGAAGGCGGGCTCACCCGCGACCGACGCCGCCCGCGGATGCACCGGCCAGAGCGGCCCGTCGAAGCCCAGTGCCCGGTTCTGCTCGATCACCCGGGCCGCCGCCAGGGAGTCGCCGATCACCGCGATGCTGCGCGGTCGGAGCAACCCCGCCAGCCGGTCCTGCTCAACCACCGACGGCCCGCAGCATCGTCCGCGAGACGATGTGCCGCTGGATCTCCGAGGTGCCGTCCCAGATGCGCTCCACGCGGGCGTCGCGCCAGATCCGCTCCAGCACCAGCTCGTCCATCAGGCCCATGCCGCCGTGGATCTGCAGCGCCTCGTCGGCCACCATCGCCAGCATCTCGGTGGCGCTGAGCTTGGCCATCGCGATCGCGGCGTCGACGTTCGGGTCCGCCGGCAGCCGGGTGTCGACCAGCCAGGCCGCGTGCCAGGTCAGCCACGTCGCGGAGGCCAGCGTGGTGCCCATGTCGGCCAGTTTGAACGACACGCCCTGGTTGCGGCCGATCGGTCGGCCGAACTGGTTGCGCGCCGCCGCATGCGCCACCGCCAGGTCGAGGGCCCGGCGCGCCCGGCCGAGGCAGGTCGCGGCCACCTGCAGGCGGGTGCTGCCCAGCCAGGTGTTCGCCACGTCGAAGCCCCGGCCGACCTCGCCGAGCACGGCCGCACCCGGCACCCGGCACCCGTCGAAGGCGAGCACGGAGTTGCCGTACCCGCGGTGCGAGACGCTGCGGTAGCCGGGGAGCACGTCCAGCCCTGGCCCGTCGAGGTCGACGAGGAAGGCCGTGATCTCCGCCCGTCGCGGACCCTCGTCGCCGGCCGCCTGCTCGCCGGTGGCCGCGAAGAGGATCACGTAGTCGGACTCGTCGGCGTGGCTGATGAAGTGTTTGGTTCCGGTGATCACCCAGTCCGCGCCGTCGCGCACAGCCCGGGTGCGCATCCCGCGCAGATCCGATCCGGCCTCCGGCTCGGTCATCGCAAGGCACTCGGTGCGCTCCCCGGCCACTGTGGGCAGCAGGTACTCGGAACGCTGGGAGTCGTTGCAGGCCAACAGGATCCGCGAGGGCCGGGCCACCGCGTACATCTGCAGCGCGTAGCCCGTGTGGCCGAGCTCGCGTTCCATGAGCATCCAGGTCAGCGTGTCCAGCCCGCCGCCGCCGACGTCCTCCGGCATGTTCGCCGCGTACAGGCCGGCGCCGATCGCGCGGTCGCGCAGCTGCCGGGCCAGCTGCGGGTCGAGCCGCGCGCTGCGTTCCACCTCGTCCTCGTGCGGCACCAGCTCGCGGTGCACGAACGCCATGGTCGTCTCCACCACCGCTCGCTGCTCGGGCGACAGCTCCAGGTCCACGGCCCTCACCCCACCGAGATCCGGCGCGACGCGTGTTCGGGCGGCGCCACCCGCAGCGCCTCGGCCCGCAGGCGCAGCTCGTCGGGGAACGGGCTGGACCGGCCGGCCCGGCTGTCCACGTGCACGGCGAGGACCTCCTCGCTGGCCCGCAACCGGCCGTCGGACCACATCTCGTGCCACAGCCAGAGCAGCTTGCCCGTCACGCCGATGACCGAGGAGCGCACCTCGAGCCGGGCGTCCGGTGGGACCTGGTCGAGGTAACGCACGTGCGCCTCGAGCGTGTAGAGCGACGTCCCGGTCCGGGTCAGGTAGGCCGGCGTCATGCCGAGCTGCACCATCACCGCGTCGGTGGCGTGCCCGAAGACGAGCACGTAGTAGGCCTCGGACAGGTGTCCGTTGTAGTCGATCCACTCTGGACGGACGTCCTCGGTCCATGCGGCGAGCTCAGGCGTCATCCGGCACCTTGCCCAGCACCCGCAGCAGGTCGACCAGCGTGGCGTCGCGTTCGCGTACCAGGTCGGCGATGGTCCGGTCGCCCGCCTCCGCCAGGCAGCCCTCGACGACGCCGTTGCGGAGCTCCGGGGTGAGCTCGGGCGCCCGCAGGCGGGTCCACGGCGAGAGCAGCGACGGTCCGAAGTGGTCCAGCATGTGCGCCATCCCGCCGGCGCCGCCGGCCAGGTGGAAGGTCAACATCGGTCCGTGGAACGCCCAGCGCAGGCCGGGGCCTTCGGTGATCGAGGCGTCGATCTGCTCGACCGTCGCCTCCCCGTTGGCCACCATGTGCAGGGCCTCGCGCCAGAGCGCCTCCTGCAGCCGGTTGGCGATGAACCCGGGCACCTCGTGCTCCATCGTGATCACCGACTTGCCGATGCGCCGGAAGAACTCCGAGGTCCACGCGACCACGTCGGCTGCCGTCTTCTCGCCGCCGACCACCTCGACCAGCGGGATCAGGTAGGGCGGGTTGAACGGATGAGCGACCACCAGCCGGTGCGGGCCGGCCGTCTCGACCGCCATCTCGGTCATGCCGAACCCGGAGGTGGAGGAGCCGATCACGACGTGCTCCGGCGTGGCCGCGTCGATGTCGGCGAGCAGCGTGCGCTTGAGCTCCAGCTGCTCCGGGGCGCTCTCCTGCACGTAGTCGGCCTCGCCGACGGCCGCGGCCAGTTCGGCGGTGACCGTCAGGTTGTCGATGCCGGCGCCGGCGGCCAGCCCGAGGTCGCTCAGCGCGGGCCAGGCGGCCTCGACGATCGTGCGCAGCCGCCGCTCGGCCTCCGGGCCAGGGTCCCAGGCGCGCACCTCGAACCCGCGGGCCAGGAAGTAGGCCACCCAGCCGCCACCGATCACCCCGGCACCGACGCAGGCGACGGTCCGGACCTGGTCAGGGGCCGTGAGTGCGTAGCCGTGTTCCAACACGGCTACGCACTCACGAGCCGAAGGATGTCGCGGGCCTCGTCGGGCGTGGCCACCTCGGCCCCCATCGCCGTGATGATCGTGACCGCGTTCGCGACCAGGTCGGCGTTGGTCACCTTGTTGCCCCGGCCCAGGTAGAGGTTGTCCTCCAGGCCCACCCGCACGTGCCCGCCGAGCAGCACCGACTGCGCCACCCACGGCATCTGCATCCGCCCGATGGCGAACGACGCCCAGACCACGCCGTCCGGGATCTGGGCGACCATCGCCGCCAGCAGCGCCGGCTCGGGCGGAGCGCCGTAGGGGATGCCCATGCACAGCTGGTACATCCCCGGTGGGTCGATCAGGCCTTCCTCGATCAGCTTGTTGGCGAACCAGAGGTGACCGGTGTCGAAGATCTCCAGCTCGGGGCGCACGCCCAGCTCCTGGATGCGCTTGGCCCCGGCCCGCAGCATGTCCGGCGTGGACACGTAGACCAGGCTGCCCTCGCCGAAGTTCAGGCTGCCGCAGTCGAGGGTGCAGATGTCGGGCAGCAGCTCCTCGACGTGCGCCAGCCGGTCGACCCCGCTGACAAGGTCGGTGCCCTCGGCGAACCCCGACGGGTCCTCCGGGTTCAGGTACAGGTCACCGCCCATGCCGGCGGTCGTGTTGACGACCATGTCGACGTCGCTGCCCCGCAGCCGCTCGACGACGTCGCGGTACAACGCCACCTCCCGCGAGCCGTCCCCGGTGCGCGGATCCCGCACATGGACGTGCACGATGGCCGCTCCCGCCCGCGCCGCCTCGATGCCGGACGCGGCGATCTGCTCCGGCGTGACCGGTACGTGCTCGGACTTGCCGACGGTGTCCCCCGCGCCCGTCAGCGCACACGTGATGATGACCTTGCGATTCACTGCGGACCCCTTCACAACTGGCTGGGCACCCCGTCGAGGACGACGGAATGGGCGGCGTGCTCGACGATGGCCGGGAGGGCGAGATAGGCCAGGTCACGGCATTGGCGGTCGTGCTGCGGGTCCGCGAAGGGCCAGTCGGAGGTCTTGACCACGACGACGCCGCGCGACCGGTCGACGTAGACGAACTGGCCGCGGCTGCCGTCGGCACCCACCCGCAGGCCGCGATCGTCCAGCGGCCACCAGTGGTAGCCGAACCCGACGTGGGTGGACAGCGTGCTCGGCAGCCGCCCTGGCGCCAGGAACGGCAGCGACGGCCGGGAGCTGCCGTCGACCCAGCCGGGGTCGAGCAGTCGTCGACCCGCGAGCGTGCCGTCGATCTGCAGCAGCCCGATGCGGGCCCAGTCGCGGGCGGAGGCGGCCAGCCCGCCGCCGGCCAGCGCCACCCCGTCGCCGTCGATCGCCACCGCGGCGACGGACGTGCAGCCCATGTCCCGCCACAGCTGCGTCACGGCGCGGACGAACGGGAGGCCGGTGGCGCGTTCGCGCACCCAGTCGAGCACCTGCGAGTCCGCGGTGCAGTACTCGAAGCGCACGCCGGGCGGGCACCGCGAGCCGACCGTGCCCAGCACGGACCTCGACGACGACGCCGAGCCGAACGCGCCGACCAGTGCCGTGGCCGGACCGTCCGGGTCGCGGTGGTCCTCGACCCAGTCCACCCCGCTGGTCATGGTCAGCAGGTGCCGCACCGCGCTCTGCGCGTATCCCGAGCCCGCCAGCTCCGGGACGTACGCCGCGACCTTGTCGTCCAGGCTCAGCGCGCCGGCCCGGACCGCCCGGCCGACCAGGTGCGCCAGCAGCGACTTGGTGGCCGAGGCCCCGAGCAGGAGAGCTTCGCGGCCGACACCGGGGCGGTACCACTCGTGCACCACCACGCCGTCGACGAGCACGAGCAGCGACGTCGAAGCGGTCTCGGCGTGGAACTCCGGCACGCCCATCGTCCGGCCCGCGCCCACGATGTTCACGATCCATCCCGAGGGCGGCGGGGGCGACCGGCAGCGGCCGCGGTTCCGCTGCCGGCACGGGCAGGTACGTCCAGCCGGTGCCGCCCGGGGCTCGGTGCGGGTTGACGAACTGCAGGTCGGACAGCTCGCTGCGGCCGGCTCCGGCCATCAGTCCACCGCGGGGGAATTGCTCAGCAGCCGCTTGGTGTAGTCCTGCTTCGGCGTGTCCAGCACCTCGACCACGAACCCCGACTCGACCAGCTCGCCGGCGTTGAGCACCTGCACCCTGGCGGCGATCGAGCGGACCAGGGCCAGGTTGTGCGTCACGAACAGCATGCTGATCTGCCGGGTCTTCCGCAGGTTCTCCAGCAACGCCACGATCGAGCCCTGCACCGACACGTCCAGCGCCGAGGTGATCTCGTCGCAGACCAGCAGGTCGGGCTCGGCGGCCAACGCCCGCGCGATCGCCACCCGCTGCCGCTCGCCGCCGGAGAGCCGGTTGGTCTGCAGGTTGAGCACGGTCGGGCCGAGGGCCACCGCGTCCAGCAGCTCCACCACCTTGTCCCGGGCGGCGCTGCCCTTGGCGATGCCGAACAGCTCCATCGGCCGCGAGACGATCTGCTGGATGGTCAGCCGCGGGTTCAGCGACAGGTACGGGTTCTGGAAGATGTACTGGATCCGCTTGCGGTCCTCGGCGCTGCGCGAGCGGGAGCCCTTGCCCAGCGGCCTGCCCTCGAACGTGACGTCACCGGTCCACTGGTTGTGCAGCCCGCCGACGCAGCGCGAGATCGTGGTCTTGCCGCTGCCGGACTCGCCGACCAGCGCGACCACCTCGGCCTTGGCCACGTCGAAGCTGACCCCGTGCACGACCTCCTTGCGGCCGTAGAAGACCTTCAGGTTGTCGACGGACAGGATGATGTCGCGCTCGGTGTTCGGGTCGGCGTCGGTGGTGTTGCCGCGGTTGATGTCCCAGTCGCCGATCTCGCCGACGCGCAGGCACTTCGCGGTGTGGTCCGGGCCGACCTGGAAGTCCTCCGGCTCGATCTCCCGGCAGCGGTCCTGGACGTACTCGCAGCGGTCGTTGAAGCGGCATCCCGACGGGCGCCGCCCCGGCCCGGGGTGGTGCCGGGGATCCCGGTCAGCGCCCTGGCCTGCGACAGGTGCGGGATCGCGTCCAGCAGCGCCCGGGTGTAGGGGTGCGCGGGATGGCGGAACATGGCGTCCCGCGGCCCGAGCTCGATGATCCGCCCGGCGTACATGACGGCGACCCGGTCGGCGATGTTGGCCACCACGGCCAGGTCGTGCGTCACGTAGAGCGCCGCGACCCGGTGGCTGCGGCACAGCTCGCCCATGGTCCGCAGCACCATGCCCTGGGTGGTGACGTCCAGGCCGGTGGTGGGCTCGTCGAGCACCAGCACCTTGGGCCGGGGCAGGAACGACATGGCCAGCGCCACCCGCTGCACCTGGCCGCCGGAGAGCTGGTGGGGGTAGCGGGCCAGGAACTCGTCGTCGTCGGGCAGCCCGACCTCGCGCAGCCCGTCCCGGGCTCCCTGCAGGCGTTCCGCGGCGGTGCCGACGCCGTGCAGCTCCAGCAGCTCGACGATCTGGCGGCCGATCCGGATGGCCGGGTTCAGCGCGGCGCCCGGGTCCTGTGGCACGTAGGCGATCTTCATGCCGCGGATCTCGCGCATCCGCTCCCACGGCAGGGCCAGTATGTCCTCGCCCTCGAACGTGACCGTGCCGCGCTCGATGAACGCGCCACGCCGGGAGTAGGCCAGCAGCGCCGTGCCGGCGGTGGTCTTGCCCGAGCCGGACTCCCCGACCAGCCCGACCACCTCGCCGGGACGCAGCTCGAGGTTGATCTCGTCGACGACGTCGAAGTTGCGCCCGGTGAGCCCCACCCGCAGGTCGGCGACCGTGCAGCCGGCCTCTGAGTCGTTCGCTCCGGGGTGTCCATCTTCTCGAGAATGGTCATCCGTCACCCCGACCGGCCAGTTGCGCGATGCCGTCGGCCATCAGGTTGGTGCCGACGGTGAAGATACCGATGATGATCACCGGCGCCAGCACGCCCCAGGGCTGGACCAGCAGCGCCAGCCGGTTCTCGTTGATCATCACTCCCCAGTCGGCCGCCCCCGGGTCGGTGGCGAAGCCCAGGAAGCCGACGGCGGCGACGATGCTGATCGAATAGGTCAGCCGCAGCCCGGCCTCGGCCAGCAGCGGCGCGTTCATGTTGGGCAGCACCTCGGCCATGATCACCCGCAGCCGGCTCTCGCCGAGGGCCTCGGCCGCGGTGACGAAGTCGCGGGAGACGATGCCCAGCGCCACGCCGCGGGCCAGCCGGGCCACCCGGGGCGCGTGCGAGACGCCGACCAGCAGCACGATCATCCACCAGGTCGGCTGGTCCACCGCGGTGAGCACGAGCAGCGCGAGCAGGATCTGCGGGAAGGCCAGCGCGACGTCGTTCAGCCGCATGATCGCCTCGTCCAGCCAGCCGCCGGCGTAGGCCGCGATCACCCCGATCATGATCCCGAGGACCATGCCGAGCGCGGTGGCCAGCACCGAGATCAGCAGGATCGAGCCGCCGCCGGCCAGCAACCGGCTCCAGACGTCCTGGCCCAGGTAGTCGGTGCCGAGGAGGGAGCCCTCCATGGTGAAGGGCTTGCCGACGATGTCGTTCTCGCCGTACGGGGCCAGCCAGGGGCCGATGATGGCCACCAGCACGATCACCACGGTGATCACCAGGCCGGTGACCAGCCGGCGTTGCTGCCCGATCCGGCGCAGGGTTCGACGACCGCACGATGGTCATGACGCGATCGCCGTCCTCGCTCGCGGGGTGAACAGGATGGACAGCACGTCGGCGATCAGGTTCACCCCGACGTAGACGGCGGCGATGGTCATGGCCAGCACCTGCACCATCGGGAAGTCCGAGTTGCGGACCGAGTCGACCAGGCTCGCGCCGATCCCGGGGTAGGAGAAGAGGTACTCCACGAGCACCACGCCGCCGGCCAGCCAGGCCAGCTGCAGCGCGATCACCTGGATGCCCGGCACGATCGCGTTGAGCAGCGCGTGCTTGCGCATCACCACCCGCTCCGGGACGCCCTTGAGCCGGGCCAGCTCGACGTAGTCGCTGTCGAGCACCTCCAGCAGGCTGGAGCGCACGATCCGGGACACGTACGGCGCGACGGCGATCAGCAGCGTGAGCACCGGCAGGATCATCGACCCGGGTTTGGACCAGGGCGGGGCGCCGCCGCCGGCGATGGTGACCGCCGGCAGCACGTGCAGCACCGTGGTGGAGAACAGGGCCACCAGCAGGATGCCGACCACGAACTCCGGCAGGCCGGCGAGGATGATCATGATGATCTGGATGACGCTGTCGGGGCGCTTGCCCCGGTAGTTCGCCGAGATCATCGCGATGCCGAACGCGACCGGGATCATCACGATCGCCGAGACCAGCACCAGCACCGCGGAGTTGACGATGCGGTCCCCGACCAGCTCCCCTACCGGCAGCCCGTTGGCGATCGAGTTGCCCAGGTCCCCGGTGAACAGCCCGCCCAGCCAGTCCAGGTAGCGGGTGATCAGTGGCTGGTCCAGCTTGAGCTCGGAGGTCAGCGTGGCCACCCGCTCCGGACTGGTCGCGTAGTCCTTGCCGAGGATCGCGCGGATCGGGTCGCCCAGCGCCGCGGTGGCGAAGAAGACCAGCACCGAGCACAGCCAGAGCGTCAGCACGGCCAGGCCGAGCCGGCGGGCCAGCCACTTCAGCCACGCCGCGCCGGAGCCGCTCGCGCGGGTCGGGGCCGCGGTGGCCGGAGCGTCCGGGTCCTTCGTCGCCAGATCGGTCATGGGTTCACCTCACGTCTGCCGCATCAGGTCTGGGGGACGAAGGACGCGTGTTTGAACCCGAAGCAGGATGTCGGCTGGTAGCGGTGCGGCGCCAGCCCCTGCACCAGGTTGGAGTAGGCGTCGAGCTGGCGCTTGAAGCCCCAGATGATGTAGCCGCCGGTGTTGTACTCGATCTCCTGCGCGTCCTGCAGGAACGTGGCGCGCTTGGCCGGATCCGGCTCCCGCTTGGCCTGGTCGATCAGCGCGTTGAAGGTCGGGTCGTCGAAGTGGGTCTCGTTGTAGGTCGCGGTCTTCACCGCGCACGCCGCGACCTGCGGGATGTAGTTGCGCGTGTTCCAGAAGTCCTGGGCGAAGTTCCAGCTCAGGTACCGGTCGCCGTAGAAGGTGTTGGAGTCGGCCTTGGTCAGCCGGACGGTGATGCCGGCCGCCTTGGCCTGCTCGACGAACAGGTTGGCCGATTCGACCGCGCCCGCACCGACCCCGGACGAGGTGACCAGCTCGACGTCCAGGTCGGACTGGCCGGCCTGGGCCAGCAGCGACTTGGCCTGGTCGATGTCCTGCTCGCGCTGCGGCAGGTCCTTCGCGTAGGCCGGGTCGAACGGGGAGTACATGTCGTTGCCCAGCACGCCGAAGCCGCTCAGCGCCTGGTCGATCATCTGCTGCCGGTCCACCACCAGCCGCAGCGCCTGCCGCACCCGGACGTCGGAGAACGGCGCCTGGTCGACCCGCATGGTGAACGGCACCCAGGCCCCGGACTCGGAGACCAGCGGCGAGGCGCCCTGCTGCTCGATCGTGCCGGCCAGGTAGGCCGGCAGGTTGTCGACGCTCTGCAGCTGCCCGGCGAGCAGGGCGTTGACCTGGGCGGCGGGGTCGGCGAAGTCGTAGATGAACAGCTCGTCCACGAACGGAGGGCCGTCCCAGTAGTTGTCGTGGCGGGCCATCCGGGAGAGCTGGCCGGGGACGAAGCTCGTCAGCGCGAACGGGCCGGTGCCGACCGGCTTGTCGACGTCGAAGTCGGCCGGGATGACCCCCACGGTGTATTCGGCCAGCAGCTGGTCGAGCACCGCGTAGGGCGAGTTGAGCTGCAGCAGGATCGTCGTCGGGTCGACGATCTTCGAGTTGTTCAGCTCCAGGATGGTGGCCAGCTCGGTGCCGCCGGACCCGGGGTTCTTCGGGTCGGTGACCCGGGCCAGGGTGAACATGACGTCCTCGGCGGTCACCGACTTGCCGTTGTGGAACTCCACGCCGTCCCGCAGCTTGATCGTCCACTGGGTGTTGTCCGGCGACGGCGTGACCGACTCGGCGACCGACGGTTCGATCTGGTACTCGGCGTTCCAGCGCAGCAGCGGCTCGTAGAGCTGGAAGCAGCGGGCGATGTCCGGCACGGTCACCGGGAAGTGCGGGTCGAGGGTGTCCTTGAGGCCGCCGCCGGTGGCGCCGTGGCTGTAGACACCCCCGCGCACCTGGGGGGTGCCAGGAGGCGCCTTCTGCGGCACCGCGGCACAGGCCGAGAGGCCCGTGAAACCGGCCAGGCCGGCCGCGGCGACCATGCCGAACTTCAGGACATCGCGGCGTGTGGGCCGCGCCGTCACCTGAACCCGTGAAAATCCGGAGCGTGGTGGTTGTCGCACGATGCGAACTCCTTCGGAATAATGTGAACCTAGACACACCGTCACAGATCGTCAAGAGATCGAGTGAACTCTGGGCGAGGGCGGGTGAACGGGAGGTTTCACCGTGACAACGGGTGACAGACAGCCTCCGTCGACCGGACGAATCCAGTCGGTGGATCGCGCCATCGATCTGCTCCTCGCGGTCGCCACGGCCTCGCCGACGACGGCCAACGCACCGGCACTCGCGCGGGCCTGCGGCCTCAACCGCGCCACGGCGTGGCGGCTGCTGAAGACGCTGCAGGCCCGCGGTCTGGTCGTCGCGGACGAGGCGACCGGCGGCTACTCGATCGGGTTGACCGCGGTCGAGATCGGCAACGCCGCCGGCCCGGATGCCCTCATCGCCGCCGCCCGCCCGGTGTTGGAGGACACCTGCGGCGCGACCGGCGAGACCGCCTCGCTGGCCGTGCCCGGGGTCGGCGGACTGACCTATGTGGACGAAGTGACGCCGATCGCCGTGCTCACCGCGAGCTGGCTCGGCCGCTCGGTCCCGCTGCACGCGACGTCCACCGGCAAGGCCCTGCTCGCGTTCCTGCCCGTCGAGCAGGTGCGCCGGGTGCTCGGCGGTGCCCTGCCCTCGTTCACGCCCACCACCATCACCGATCCGGAGGCGTTGGCCGTCGAGCTCGCCGCCACCCGCGCCCGCGGGTACGGCACCTGTGCGGGTGAGCTGGAGTCGTCGCTGTTCGGGGTGTCGGCGCCCGTGCTCGACCGAGGTGGGAGGCCGCTCGCGGTGCTGTCCATCTGGGGACCGCAGGACCGGGTGCGGGAGGAGTCGTTCGCCGAGCTGGGTGCGGTCGCGGTGCGGGCCGCGGCCCGGGTGGGAATCGCCAGGGACGACGCCGGCCGTGCCGGGCCGGACTGGCCCGACCGGCCCGTCGTCGTCGCGTGAGCCGGCCGTGGGCGGCGTTCACGCCTGGCCGCCGCCGCCCGTCGAAATCCGCGCGAACGGCACTTTCGGGCGAACCTGGTGCGCGAAGGTGCCGTTCGCGCAGGTGATGCCCGAGCGGGACTGCGCACGGCTCGGGCACCCGCGGCACCCGGCGCACCCCGTCCGCCAGGAAGAGGCGCTCTGAGCTGGGGAGGTGGGGTCCGGGGCGGGGTCAGATGCGGGTGGCTGGGCTCGGGAGGAGGTCGGCGTGGTGGCGCTCGGCAACTTCGGGGTGCGAGCGGAACCAACCCTTGAGCGCGTTGTCGCCGAACCGGGGCAGCAGCGCGTTGTGCTCGGTCTCCGTGACGCCAGGGGCGTGCGCGGCCAGCTCGGGGGTGAGCGGTACCGGGTGCAGCGTCGCGTCCAGCCGTGGTGACCAGAAGATCCCGATCGACTGCCGGGTGCGACCGGGCGGGCAGGGCAGCACCCGGTGCACGGTCGACACCAGGTAGCCGTGGGTCGCGACCTCCAGCATCTCCCCGACGTTGATCACCAGCGCGCCGGGCAGCGGCGGCACGTCGATCCACTCCTGCGCCCGGGGTGGGCGGGCCTGCAGGCCGCCGGTCGCGTCCTGGAGCAGCAGCGTGAGGAAGCCCCAGTCGGCGTGCGGCCCGACGCCCTGCGCGTCCGGCCCGTCGGCGTCGGTTCCGACGTAGCGGATGAGCTTGCCGAACCAGTGCGGGCTGTCGGCGAACGCGTCGGCGAAGTGATCCTCGGCCAGCCCGAGCGACGCGGCGATGGCGGCCGTCAGCTCACCGCCGACCCGTCCGAGCAGCTCGGCCCAGGCCAGCACGATCGGACGCAGCTCGGGCAGCTGCAGCGTCGGGCCACTGGTTCGGGCCCTCCAACAGCCGGAACGGCGCGTCCCACGCGGCGCGTGGCACAGCCGGCCGCTCGGGAGCGAAGTCGAGCTGCTCGCGGGCGTCGGGCCGGCCGGCGGTGATCTCGTGGCCGAGCCGGGTGTAGCCGCGGAAGTGCGGCGAGCGCCGGTTGTCGAGCGCCAGCCGATCGGCCACCGGCAGCGCGAAGAACCGGTCCGCGGCCGCTGCCAGCTGCTCGACCTGCCCTGGCGCCGCGCCGAAGTGGGTGAGCTGCAGGAAGCCGACCTCGTGCAGCGCGGTGCGGAGGGAACTCAGGAACTCCGGCGCGAACCGGTCGTCGGGTCCGCGGGCCTGGTCCAACCGAAGGACCGGAATGGAGTCAGCTGCCATACCCCCATGGTGCCCCGCCCCCGCCGCCGCCTCCAGCTCCTGGCGATGCGCACCGTGTGTACGCGAAGCGCACGTCGGAACATGCGCATCGCGTACACGGGGTGCGCATGGCGGGCAGGTCAGGGGGCGGCGGTGAGGAGGGCGTCGATGGCCGGGTCGCCGGTCGGCGGTCCGAGTCGGGTCGGGGCCGAAGCGGCCACCAGTACCTCCACGGTGCCGCGGTAGTCGCCGTCGGCCGCACGGTTGTTGCGCCACCCCCAGATCGCGCAGTCGAGGGGGTGGGTCCCTCCTCGTCGAACGCGCAGTCGTTCAGGTCGGCTCCGCGGTCGACGAGCAGCCGCACCGTCTCGGCGCGGCCGTGCATGGCGGCCTGGTCGAGCGGGGTGAAGTTGCTCCAGCCACGGGTGTCGACCGCCATCCCGCCGTCGAGCAGGCCCCGCACCACATCGGTGCGCCCGAGCAGCGCGAACTGCCCGAGGATCCAGCCGAAGTCGTCGCACGCAACGCCCGGCACCGGGGGCCCGGCGTCCGGCAGCCGGGTCGACTCGCCGCGGGCGATGGCCAGCACTGCGGCGTCGACCGGATCCAGCTCGGCGGCGGCGCCGTGGTCGAGCAGCAGCTCGTAGGCCGCGAGATGGCCGCACCGGGCGGCGAGGGCGAGCGGGCGGCGGCCAGGATCGTCGCCCGCGCCCTGCGGCAGGTTCACGTCGGCCCCGGCGTCGAGCAGCATCGTCAGGATCGGCAGCCCACGACCACGGCCGATGGCCCAGTGCAGGCAGCGCTGCTCGTCGACGCCCACGCCGTGGTCGAGGAACCAGCGCAGCCCGGCGGCGTCCTCGAAGTCGAGTTTGTGCCGGACCAGCCGCTCGAACCCGGGCGCGTACAGCGCGTCGAGGTAGTCGAGGTCCGACTGCTCGCAGGCGTGGTAGAACGCGTCCTCGTCGCGGGTCGCGCCGTGCTCGAGCAGCACCCGGACCAGCTCCAGATCGTGCCGTTCCACCGCGTCGAACAGGGCGGTCTGCCGCCACTCGCCGCCGGACTCGACCGTGTGGCTGTCCGGGTCGGCACCGGCGTCCAGCAAGAGCTCCGCGCAGCCCCGCACGTCGGCCGGGGTGGCCGAGGGAGCGCCGCAGCAGGACCAGGAGCGGGGCCAGGTCCCCGATCGGCCCGGTCGCCGCATCCCGATCGGCGACCAGCAGCGCGGCCAGCGCGGCGGGATCGCCGAGCACCAGCGCCCGCTCGACGCCGTCGAGAGCGATGCCCTGGACGTGCCGGGCCAGGTCAAGCCAGGCGGCGAAGCCGTAGTCCCGAGCCAGCTCGCGCTGGGCGTGGCCGAGCGGAACGCCCCGCTCGCGCCTGCGCGCACGCGCCTGCTCGCACAGCGGCTCGAGCGAAGGTCGGTCGGGGAGGTGGAGCACGGCGAACCCCTTCCCTGTGGCGACGCCGGTCGGTCGGGACCCCCCGAACCTCGCACAACCCGGCGGCGCGAGCGCAGGCGGGCCTCAGGTGCGCCGCGCGTCGATCGGTGGATGGGCATCCGTCCAGGCGCGCTGCAGCACGTCGGTGAGCGTCGCCGCCTCCTGCGCGCCGGAGACGCCGTAGGTGCGGTCGACCACGAAGAACGGCACGCCGGTGATGCCGAAGCCACGGGCCAGTGCGAGGTCCGCCCGCACGTCGTCGGCGTAGTCGTCGCCGGCCAGCACCGCGCCGACCTCGGCCCCGTCCAGCCCGATCTCGACGGCCAGTGCGGCCAGTTGGTCGTGGTCACTGATCAGGGTGCCCTCGGTGAAGTAGGCCTTCATCAGGCGCTCCTTCAGCTCGGCCTGCAGCCCGCGCGCCGCGGCCAGTTGCAGCAACCGGTGCGCGTCGAAGGTGTTGCCGCGCTGCGCGTCCGCCAGACGGAAATCCAGCCCCACGGTGGCGGCGATGTCGCTCACCCGCTGGTTCATCTGCCGCGCCTCGTCCAGCGTGCGGCCGTACTTGGTGGCCAGGTGCTGTTCGACGGTCTGGTCCGAGCGACGCGGGGCGGTCGGGTCGAGCTGGTAGCTGCGGTAGGTGATCGTCACCTCGGCTGCGTGCGGGAACGTCGACAGTGCCTGCTCCAGCCGACGCTTGCCGATGTAGCACCACGGGCACACCACGTCGGAGAAGATCTCGATCTGCATGCTGCGACCCTTCCCGGCTGCGCGGTCGTCTCGCAGCTGCAACCGGACCGGTGCGGGTGGCATTCCGGCGCGGTCAGTCGTAGATCCCGGTGATCCACCACTTCCCCGCGCGGCTGATCAACAGAAAGGCGTCGCCACCCCGGCAGAGCAGCTGCAACCGGCTGCCCGTCACCTCGTCGGGGGACCACCAGCGTTGCCGCACCGGCCACGGGCCGGCCCAGCCTTCGACGTCGCGCGGCTCGCCGCCGTCGATCACGAGGCGGTGCGGCGGAGCGGACAGCAGATCGGACGCGGTGAGCCACACCGGACGGCCGGCGGCGTCGACCAGATCGGCCGGAAGCGGCTCCGGGGGCACCGTGGCCGGCGACGGCGCCGGCAGCCGGCCGGGCCAGGGGGCGGGTGGCTCGGGCAGCGCGCGGGTCGGCGAGGACCGCCGGGGCGGGGGGCGACGCCTGCGGTTGGTGGAGCGGGGCCGGGTCGGGCCGACGGCCCCAGGCTCGAACGGCCCGCCGGCGTCCCGTCCGGCCGGCCCGAAATCGTCGATCATCGCCGGTGCGGCCAGCACGTCGGCCGCGGAGATCCGGCCGGTTCGGCGGACCACGTCCTGGGGCCAGCCCGCCGGCGCGACGCGGTCGATGTCGACGGCCGGCACCATCATCCGAGCGACACCGCCGGACGGCTGCTCCGGGCTGCCGGCCGCTCCGCGGGGCAACAGCTCGAGGGGTCGGGGGGTGGGCGGTTCTGCGGAACCCACAACCACGAGCCCCCGCTCCGCGGTCGGCTCGCCCGACCACCCGGGCACACCGGACGTCGGCTCCCTGGTCGGTCCGCCCGCCGACCGGTCGCCGGACCGCCGCTCGCCGTCCCCTCGTTCGCCGGACTGCCGCTCGCCGTCCCACCGCTTGCCGTCCCACCGGTCGTCGGACCGCCGCTCGCCGTCCCACCGTTCGCCGGACCGCCGCTCGCCGTCCCCACCGGTCGCCGGACCGCCGCTCACCGTCCCGCCGTACCCCGCTCTCCTGCTCGCCGCTCTCCCGCTCGTCACCCCACGGCACCAGCCGCACGCGCTCGGCCGGATCCCGACCCCCGGTCAGCACCGCGGTGAACACCGACTCCGGCCCCAACATCGCCTGCACCCTGACCAGGGCCCGCCCCGCTCGCTCGTCGCTCTCCCCGACCTCGCCCCACAGCCCGAGCTGCAACGCACCCGCGGTGACCGTCTCCTCGGGGACCAGCCACAGCCGGGCCACCGCACCCGGCCCGGTGTCCTCGACGTCGCCGGCAGCCGTCGTGTGTGGCCGCCGACCGCCTGCGGGTGAGCCAGGCATCCAGCTGCCACCGCACCCGGTCGACCGTGCCGGCCGGCGTGAGCGGCTCGGCGCACCGCCACACCCGGTGCAGCTCCTCCCCCGAGACGGTGCGTGCGGCCACCCCGAGCCGGGTGCACGAGAGCCCGTGCCCGGCCAGCGTGCGGTGCAGCCGCTCGGCGAGCCCGCGTGCGGCGAAGGCCGCGGTGTCGACCCGGTCCACCGGCGGGTCCAACTCGATCTCGACAGTCAGCTCCTCCGGCGGTGCGCGACGCACCGGAGGGCGTGGATCGAGGCCGCGGGCCAGCCGATGGCAGCGCACGGCGTCGGCGCCGAACCGGGAGGCCACGTCCTCCGGGTCGAGGGACCCGAACGCCCCGAGGCTGCGCAGTCCGAGCCTGCGCAGCAGCCCGACCAGCTCGGATCGGTCGACGTCGGGCTCACGGTCGAGCTCCTCCACGCCGAGCGGGGCGAGGAACGCCTGCGTGTCCCCCGGCGCGACGGCCAGGCCTCGGCGAGCCGCGAGCACCGCCGCGAACAGCCCGTCGGCCACACCCACCTGACATTCCACGCCGGTGTGCGCGGCGACCTGGTCGACCAGCCGCTCGGCGGCCGCCAGCTCACCGCCGAAATAGCCCGCCGGTCCCCTGGCCGGCAGCGCCACCAGCCCCGGCCGGACGATCTCCACCCCCGGGGCCAGCTCCTCCACGGCGACCACCACCGGCTCGAACGCACGTGCGTCCCGATCGGGATCGGGGATGAGCACGGCCAGTTCCGGGCAGCGGGCCTGGGCCTCCCGGCGGCGCAGCCCGCGCCGGATTCCCTGCGCGCGGGCCACCGCCGAGCAGGCCAGCACCCGGTTGGCGACGAACACCGCCGCCGGTCGGTCGGGCGGGACGTGTGCGGCCCTGGCGGCCGCGGTGACCGGCCAGTCCGGCGACCACAACACCAGCACCCGCACGGGTGCGGCGCTCACCCGGCCACCCGGACGGGAGCGGGGACCCGCTGATCATCTGCGGTTCCGCCCTCCTCGGCGGCCGCTCCGTCAACCTCCTCACCCGCGGCCATGGCCCCGCCCACAGCCCAACCCCCGCCTGTGGCCGAACCATCACGGCGGGCCCAGCTCCCGCCTGCAACCGAACCAGCACCGGGGGCGTCGCCCTCGCCCCCAGCCGAACCCGAACCACCACCCACGGCCACCCGACCCCCGCCCGCAGCCGAACCATCAGGAGCCCAGGCCGCACCCGCGCCCTCACCATCGGCTCGTCCCTCATCCGCACCCCAGCCCTCGTCCGCGATCCGGCCGTCGGGTGCGGGCAGCAACAGCCGGGCACTGAGCCCGCTCGGCGCGATTCCCCGCCCGCGCAGCCGCACCCGGACCCGCCGGGAGCGCAGCCGCCCGCAGCCACCCGACGCTCCGGCGCCGAGGCCGCGCCACTGCACGTCGGCGCAGCTCAGCTCCAGGTCGGCGCCCGGCCACGGGCCCAGCGGCAGCAGCACCGAGCCCCGCTGCCTGGCGCGGGCGGCAAGCCGCTGCCGGTCGGCACCGCGCAACCCCGCCCGGTCGATCCCGGCCACCACGACCACGTCCAGCCCGTCGAGCAACGCCGAGGTGACCGCCAACAGATCGGCGTCGAGCCCGGGTTGGTTACCGCGATCGCGCGGCTTGGCTCGTGAACGGCGTGTCCAAGAGCATCGCCCCGCCGGTGAGGTTGATCGTCGATCCGCCGAGGTTCGCGTCGGCCTGCACCGACGTGATCCCGCTGGCCAGCACGAGTGGGCCGCTGAAGGTGTTCGTGCCGGTCAGGCTGAGTACGCCGTTGCCGCTGGAGACCAGTGTGCCCGGGCCGGTGATGTTGCCCGAGAGCGTGAACGTGCGCCTGCACCGAGTTGCTGAACGCCCCGATCTGCCGCCGAGCGTCCCGTAGGTTGCATCGCCTGCGTGAACTCCGCCGGCGCCGACGTCCCGCCGAACAGCTGCGCCGCGCCGCCGTTGATCGAGATCGTCGGCGATGTCCCGAGTCGCCGCTGGATTTGCGAAATACAGCGAGCTGGTGATCCCGGGGTTGGGCGAGCCGTTGATGACGACCGGGCCGCCGAACGTGTTGACGCCCGTCAGGGCCCAGGTGCCGTCGAGGAAGTTGGTCGGCGTGAGCGTCACGCCCGCCGCGCCGCTGATCGGGCCGCTGAGCGTAAAGCCCAGGTCGCCGCCGATCGAAAAGCCGACGCCGGCGGAGCTGATCGGGTTGGTGAAGATCGGCCGGTGCGGGGGGCTGCCGGAGGGGACGACATCGATGGTCGTCGCGAGCAGCCCGCCGCTGGCAGTGAGCGTGCCGCCGCCGATCGAATCCTGATGACCCAGCTCCAGCCGCCCGCTGAGCAGGCTCGTCGTGCCGACGTAACTGTTGGCCGCGGCGAGGATGACCGCGCTGCTGGAGCTGTTGCTGATCGAGAGGTTCCCGCCGCCGGAGAGCGCGGCCGCCACCGTCAGCGTGCCCGACCCCGGGCCCAGCGAAAGTGTGAGGTCGCCGGTCCGTTTCACGCGGCCGGTCAGATAAATCGGTCCGGGCTGGCTCATCTGAATCAGCCCCGCGGCGCCGTCGAACCGCAGCGCCGACAGCGAACCGGTGGCCAGCGTGATGCTCCCGGTGGAGGTGCCGGCAAGCACCAGCCCGTTCAGGGCGAACGGCCCGGGCATGTCATCGGTGGAAACATACGTCTGCGCCGGCGCGGGGGCGAAAGTGAGGACGGTCGAAGCACTCGCGAGGGGCGGGGTGCTCCAGTTCAGCGGGTTACTCCAGACCCCGTCGGTGGCGGCGGTCCAGGTCTGCGCCTGCCCCGCGCGTGGAGCAAGACGACCCCCGCACAAGCGGCTGAAAGGGCCAAACCCCATGTCCGGCACGCCCCCCGGTCACGGCGGCGACAACGCATGATGGTGATCCTCAGACAACGCGAGGGAAAACGCTGGTGCTGTGGGTGCTCTTGCTGGCAAACCCGAAAAGACCGCCTCCAGAAAACCACCGTAACTTCCGCTGCCGCAGAATGCAACGAATTTCGGGGGGAGTTGAAAACCGTGCCGCCGCCGCGGTAGGGTGCCGACCGTGAAGCATTCCGTCCACCGCGGCCAAGTCATCCCATCGACGTTCTGTCTTGGGACGATCGGCTGGGGCACCAAGACCACTGGCGAAGACTTAGACCGGCTCTACGACACCTTCCGCGAGGCCGGGGGAACTTTTTTCGACTCGGCGCACGTCTACGCGTTCTGGGTGCCCGGCGGGCTCGGTGTCGCCAGAGCGGGCGTTGGGGCAGATCGTCCGCCGGCGGGGTGATCGCGACCGAGTCATCCTCGCCACGAAAGGCGGACATCCCGCCACGCCCGGCGGCTACCCGCGGCCGGACCGGTACCTCGCGCCGGACGTGATCGCGCAGGACATCGTCGAGAGCCTCGAACGGCTCGGCACGGACCGCATCGACCTGTACTTCCTTCACCGCGACGACCCGCGCGTGCCGGTGGGGGAGATCATCGACATGCTCGATGAACAGGTCCGCGGCGGCCAGCTTGGGCAGCTCGGCGCGAGCAACTGGACGACGGGGCGGATCGGCGAGGCGAACGCGTACGCCACGGCACATGGCCGGCAAGGTTTCGTCGCGAACCAGGCGAAGTTCAGCCTCGGCCTGCCCGTGCCGTCGAAGGATCCCGACGGTCCCGACGTTCACGGCGGAAGAAATCGCGTGGCACACGCGCGAGGGAATGTGCGTGTGCGCCTACTCGTCTACGGCGAGCGGGTTCTTCGCGACCAACGGCGCGAAAGCCTCCAAGGGGTATGACAACCCGACGTCGGCGGCGCGGTTGCGGGTCGCGAACCGACTCGCGGCCGAGCTCGGCACAACGCCGAACCAGATCGCGCTCGCTTGGTTGTTGCACCAGCCGTTCCCGGTGATCCCGATGCTCGGGACCGCCAACGTCGAGCATTTGCGAGACGCGCTCGGCAGCGGCGCCGTACGCCTGTCGCCCGAGCAGGTCCGCGCGCTCTCGACGGTGTGACCGGGCCGTTTACTCGGCTCGCGCGATGCAGTAGCATGCTCCTGCCAGCGGCGGCGGAGCAGCTCACACCGCCGACCGACGTCCTGTCATGTCAAACGCCGCTCCGACTCCTGACGAAGCCTCACACCCGCTCCGCGCGGTGCCAGACCTGCCCGCTGAATGGGTGGCGGCCCTGGAATCGCGGTGGTACACGACGGCGGAACAGGTCCTGTCGTTAGCTGCGACCCCCCAAGGGGTTAGCTTGCTGCAAGCGGTCTGTCCGCCGAACGTCGCAAATGTCGATCAACTACTAGTTGTCCTGACAGAGGTGGTCGGCAAGGAAAAAGCCGAGAAGTTGCGGCAAGCCGCTGCCGCCGGCGGCCCGCTGGGGCGCGGCTCACCGAGGACCAGAAGAAACGGTTCGGCGCCACGTAGACACGGTCTGCAGATGCGTGCAGATGCGTGCGTCTGCGCGCCGAAGCGGGAGTACGTGCTGCTTTGAAGATCGCGGGGCAAACTAACCTGGATCAACTAAGCGACCTCCCTCAGGAGCTGCGAGAGCGGCTGCGCGGGATGTGGATCGAAGGCGTCGAAGAATATCTCGCGCTGCTTGCGGCGGCGGACCGGGAGCTGGTCGAGAAGACCCTCGGCGCGCCGCCGGCCACGGTTGAAGGCTCGCGGCGCTCAGCGGTCTCGTTGCTCGGCCCGCCACGGGCGGAAGAGGCGATGCGTCCGCGCAGCGGCGGGGCGCTCGGCTGCCGGCTCGATCCGACGATCCTGCAACTCTTCGAAGCAGGCGGCGAGCTGCGTCCGCGACGCGCCCGCGCCACCGATGGCCATCCGCGCGACGCTTCCGCCGGCCGCTCGTCACATGAGCCGTCTGCCGCCGCCGAAAAATCAGGGCAACCGCGGGACCTGCGTCGCGTTCTCGTCCGTGGCGTTGCGCGAATGCCTCGCCGGGCTGGGCAACGATCTTTCCGAGCAATTCCTCTACTGGGCGTGCAAGGAACTCGACGGCTCCGACCAGCCCGGCACCTTCATCCACACCGCGATGACCGCGCTGGCGACGTTCGGCACGTGCGTAGGGACGACCTGGCCGTACGAGCCAGAGCAGTTCAACTGGAACGAGTCGCAGGGCCCGCCGCCCGGCGCGGCGGTCGAGGAGGCGCTCGATTTCCGCATGATCGACACGCGCACGGTCGAGCCGACGTACGTCGATCAGTACAAGCAGGTGCTGGCCGGCGGCGACGATAGCCCGGGGATGCCGGTCGTTTTCGCGGTGCTCGTGTTCAACAGTTGGTACTGCTCGGCCGAGACGCATCGCACGGGGAAGATCACGATGCCGCTGCCGCGCGAGAAGCCGCTGCCCTACGGTCACGCGATGTGCGTCGTGGGATACGTCGATGACGAAGACGTCCCCGGCGGCGGGTACTTCATCGTCCGCAACAGTTGGGGCCCCGGCTGGGCGAAGGACAACCCCGAGGGCGGCGGCCACGCGCTGATCCCGTACGCGTACGTCGAGCAGTTCGCCGTCGAGGCCTACACCGGCCCGGCGGGCGTGCGGTACGAATCGAAGCAACAGGAAAAGTCGTCGGACCCGATGTGCGCGTTACGTCTCGCGGCTCAAGCAGCCCTCGCGCGACATCGAAGGAAAACTGGTTCCGACCGGCACGGCCGTCCTCGCGAGCCCCGCGGCGCCGGATGAGTTCATGGAGGACACGCCGCGCCAACCGTCAGAAGTTCGCCGCCGCGTCGTTCGCGTGGACCGCGTCATCCCGCGCCGCGACGCTGCTGCCGGATCAGGCCCGACTCGGGACGCAGTTCAAGACCCAGCTCGCCGACGCGGTCGCCGCGCGGCAGCGGTTCTTCGCGGCGATCGACGAGAACCTCAAATCGGTCGCTCGGCGAGATCTTTCCCGGATGTGAACCTCCCGCTCCGCTCGCACCTGTTGCCGTGGGAGCCGCGGATCAGCGAGGTGGTCGAGGAGGCGGACCTGAGTGGCGCGGTCGCGACGCGGCTGCGCTCGGCGGCGGGTGTGCCGGCGGACGTGGTCGACAGTCCGCAATGGTCACAGATCTGGCGCGACGCGGCGGCGACCAAGGTCTACTGCCTCCGCGGCGGCGGGGGGTCGCGCGTCCACGTCGTCGCAAGTTTCGCCACGCCTATGTCGATCGGTCCCGTGCAGGAACCGTCGTTGAACGCCCCGGATGCGCGGACGCGTCGAGTCGCTCCGCGGCGCGTACGACGAGTGGCAGAAGCGCAGCGGCGACAGGCCGGCCTACACGTTCTTCACGATCGGCAGCCTGCTGCCCTGGCCGGAGCAGATGCAGGGGCTGTCCAGCGGCGAGTCTTGGACCGTCTGCTCCAGCCCCGCCGGCGCCGACAACGGCTGGCACGTGCTGGCCCCGCCGCGCTTCGCCGACCGATTGTCGCTTCGTAACTTCCTCGATCGCCTTCGCCCCGAGACCCGCCAGCAGCGGATCTCCAAGGTCAAGGCGATCGTCGATGAACTGCTGGGTTCCGGCTACGAGGGCAACATCCACGTCGAAAAGCTGGCCGCTCAGACGGGGTTTCGACGATCTGCCGTCGAGGACGCGATGCTGGCGTTACAGGATTCGGGGCACTACCGGCTTTATCGGACGCCCGACGGTCACCTCGCCGTCGGCCGCGCCGGGCAGCTCGGCGGCGCCGGGCCCCGGATCACCGCATCCTCGTTAAACCCAGCCTCGTTTCCCCACTACGTGATGACCGGGCTCCTGCTGGCGGTCGGAATTGCTGCGGTCTGGCTGCGGGAAGCTATGATGCAGCGGCATTTCGGTGTCGCCGCGGCCATGCTGCTGCTGCCGCTGGCGTACGTCGGCCGGATCGCCGACCGTAGACTGAACCGGCTGCTCGAGGCCCGCGAAAAGAGCTGACAGTGGACCGGCCAAGGAGCGTACACATGAGCTTTTCCGACTCCGTCTCCGAGATCCTCGCGAAGCTGGCCAAGATGCTGGGGCTCAAGCCCTCCGAGGCGCGCCGGATGGAGCTGATGGAGCAGAAGCTGGTCTCAGCGCGGGCGGCCAACGTGGACCGGATCGAGGTCATCAAGCAGGAGATCCGCCAGCTCGAGACCCGTGCGCTGAAGAAGAAAAAGGAACTGGACGAGGCGCGCGGCGACAGCAAGCGGATCATTGCCGGCGAGATCGAACGGACCTTCCGCGACCTTGACCGCCTCCGCGGCCGCGAGAGCATCCTCACCCGCAACATCGACAAGCTGTCGATGGCCCTGTCGAAGCTGAGCGAGCCCGTGCCGCCGAGATGCAGGGGATGGACGAGGGCGCGATCGACGACCTGTCTCTCGACGCAGAAGAAGCGTTTTCCGAATTGAAGGCCGTTGACCGCGCCGCCGAGGGCCTGGAGAGCGTCCGCTACGAGGCCCCGAAGGAAAGCCACGTGGACGCCGAGCAGCGGATGGGCGAAGTCGAAGGCACCCGCGAGACCGAACCCGAGCTCTCGCCGAAACCCAGCGGCGGCTGAAGGCCTTGGAAGCAGAGGAATAACAGTAACTGTCCCAGCGGCGTGCGTCAGCTCTGCTCGACCACGGGCTTTTGAGCAGCGGAATGCACGTCTGGCCGTCGCGGGGTGCGAACGGCGATCGAGAGAGATCAGGAAGTCAGCGCGACGGACGTCATGAAAAAGGTCGCACTACTGGTCGGCGTGGAGCAGTACCAGGACGAGCACATCACGCCGCTGCGGTTCGCCGGGGCGGATGTGAGAGCCCTGGCGGAGGAGCTCCGCGCACGCTGCGGGTTCAACCACGTGCGGGTGCTGGCCGAAGGCGACGCGCGACGCGTCGCCGGACGAAGTGGCACGTGCTGGATGCCCTGCGCGACCTGGCCGGCGAGCTGCGGCACGGACGACCTGTTTTTCTTCTTCTTCTCCGGCCACGGGGTCGAAGTGGACGGGCAAGCTACCTGCTGACGCGCGACAGCCGCCAGGCGTTTCCGGAGGACGACGGCTCTGTCCGATGAGCCTGCTTGCGGCACAACTTCGAGCGGCTGGGCGCCGGCAGGCGCGTGCTGCTGATGGACGCCTGCCGCAACGACCCGCGCGCGGGCAAGGGCGACACCGACAACTGCATGGGCGACCTGCTGACCAAGGACATCCGCGCCACCGCCCGGGCCGCACCGACGACCGCCGGCGGCGGCGAGCCCGCGACGGCGCTGCTCTCGGCCTGCAAGCCGGGGCAACGGCGCCTACGAATGGCCGTCCAAGAAGCACGGCGTCTTCACGCATTTCCTGCTGGAAGGGATGGACGGGCCGGCGTGGGAGAAGGACGCGCTGGAGTTTCCGCGGCTGGCGGCGTACGCGCAGCGCGAGGTGCGCGCTGGTCGCGCAGCACGCCGGGCTCGGCGTGCCGCAGGACCCGTGGTACGAGCAGTTCGGCGTCGCCGAGCCGATCGTCCTTGCTCTCGGCACCGCCCCGGTTCCAAGCGACAACGCCGACCAAGACTGGATCGCCGCAGAGGCCGCAGAGCGTCACGAATGGGATCGCCGACAACAGGAGTTGCGCGACCGCGAGGCGCGCGAGAAGAGAAGCCCGCGAGAAAGAGCGCGCGCGGCGGCGGAAGGAAGACGAAGAGACGCTGCAGCGGCTCCAGCGTGAGGCGGAGGAAGCACGGACAGCCGGAGCGCCGCGAGCAGAAGCTCCAGGCCGACCTGAAAAAGCTCCGGGAGCAGATGAACCGCCGCTCGTTCATCGAAGCGACGGTGCTGGTCACCCAGATCCTGCGTGAGTTCCCCGGCAACGCCGAGGCCATGCAACTCAAGGGTCTGATCGACCGCGGCGTCAGCAGCCTCGAAGAACTGAAGATTCTCGAGTCGGAGAGCCTGAAGCGAAAAAGGGCACCGATGCAACCACCAGGACGGGCACGGGGACCGGCAAAGACGATCCCTCGAAGTCACCTCCTGCCACAACCGCGCCGCCGAAGAAGGGCGTCGGCCGCCTGTGCCTGGTCCTGCTCATCGCCGGCTTTGCCTGGTACCTCTGGAAAAAGTATTCGCCGGATTCGATCCGCACGATGACCGGCCACACCGAGGCGGTTTCCGGCGTCGCCATCCTGTCCGGCGGGTCACGCCCGTCACCGTGGGCGACACGACGATTCGCTGGTGGGACCTGAGCGACGGAAAGCAGATCCGCCAGGTCGGCAGCGAAGTGCCGGTGCTCAGCGTGGCCGCCTCCGCCGACGGCTCGCGGGTCCTCGTGGGGCAGGTGAACGGTGTGATCCGGCTGTTCGACGGCAACAGCGGCTCGGAGCTGCGCCGCTTCTCCCCGCCTCGCACTGAGCCGCCGATGGGCGCCCTGGGCAATGGAAGGATTACGACTGGATCAGCAGCGTCACGATGACCGCCGACGGAAAGACCGGGATGACCGGCG
>CAWJFD010000016.1:0-361069 GCA_963841985.1 uncultured Actinomycetota bacterium | reverse complement strand
CTGTGCGGAAGGTCTCGTCGTCCGTTGAGCAGGGGGTATTGAGGTGGCCAGGGAGTCCGGTACCGGCGGTGTGCAGTCGGTTCAGCGCGCCTTTGAAATTCTCGAGGTCATGGCCGCGGCGGGCGGCGGCGCGCTCGCCCTGTCCGAGATCGCGACCGCGACCAGACGCCCGGCACCGTCGATCCACCGACTGATCCGCACCCTGGTCGAGCTGGGCTACGTGCGGCAGGACACCTCGCGGCGGTATGCGCTGGCCCCCGGGCTGATCCGACTCGGGGACGGTGCCTCCCGGCAGTTCGGCGTCTGGGCCGAGCCGTTGCTCGCACGAGCTGGTCGAGACGATCGGCGAGACCGCCAACATGGCGATCATCGAAGGCACGCACGCGCTCTATGTCGCCCAGGTCGCCGGGCGGCATTCGATGCGGATGTTCACCCAGGTCGGCCGTCGGGTGCCGCTGCACTCCACCGGGGTCGGCAAGGCACTGCTCTGCCAGCTGCCCGACCAGGAAGTCCGCAACATCCTGAGCGTGGCCGGCATGCCGGCGGCGACCGACCGCACGCAACACCGATCCGGAGACGCTGATCCGGGAGCTGGCCGCCGGCCGGGCCCAGGGCTACGTGAGCGAGGACGGCGAGCAGGAGCTCGGTGTGTCCTGCGTGGCCGTGCCGGCGCCCGGGGCGCCCGTGCTGACCGCCATCTCGTTCTCGGGCCCGGCTCCACGTATGACCTCTGACGTGGTCCGGCGTGCCGCGACCGCGTTGCAGACCGCGGCAGAAGACGCTGGCCGAACGCTACACCGATCGCGCCACCGGCTGACGAGGCCGAACCCGCACCGCGACCCGCCGCCCGCAGCGGGCTGCTCAACGGGCCGCCGCCGCTCGCCCACCGCCTCCGAAGCACCGCGCCCCCGCGCGCGACACGGCCGCACGCACGAGACATCAGGCCGGAACCTGTGGCAATACGCGCTCTGCCGTGTCGCCGAGCGGACCAACCGGAGTGGGGGGCGGCCGAACCGGTGACCGAACCCGGGGAGCCACTCGGCCGGTTAGGCCGGACGGGTTCTTGTTCACGTGTCCGGATTGCCGGTTGACGCTGAAGCCAAGGGCAACCTAACGTGTCGCACAGCGGAATAATAATTCCGAATATCGTGGGTAAGCCTGGCCGGAGCGGCCAGGTCGGCGGGCGGGCACCCGTCAGCCTCAATCATCCGATCATCGTTGGGGAGCTCCGCATGACACACACCGAACGGCGGTCCATCTGATGGCCTGGAAGCTGAAGCGGGCCCACAAGCCCGGCACCGACGTGCACCCGGTCGACGAGATGATGCCGATCGGCCAGCTCCTGCTCTACGGGCTGCAGCACGTGATGAGCATGTACGCCGGCGTGATCGCGGTGCCGCTCATCGTCGGCACCGCGATGGGCCTGCAGTTCGGTGAACTGGCCTACCTGCTCACCGCGGCACTGCTGGTGTCCGGGCTGGCCACCCTGCTGCAGACCCTGGGCATCTGGAAGATCGGCGCGAGGCTGCCGCTGGTCCAGGGCACCTCGTTCGCCGCGGTGGCCTCGATGCTGGCCATCGGCAAGACGGCGGGTGGCGGGGCCCTCGGCCTGACCACCATCTTCGGGGCGGTCCTGGTGGCCGGGATCATCGGCTTCCTGCTCACCCCGGTGTTCAACCGGCTGATCCACTTCTTCCCGCCGGTGGTCACCGGCACGATCATCACGGTGATCGGCGTCTCGCTGCTTCCGGTGGCCGTGCGCTGGGCGGCCGGCGGGGCCGGGTCCGACCACTTCGGCTCCCCGGCCAACATCGGCCTGGCCGGGCTGACCCTGCTGCTGATCCTGCTCGTCTACCGGTTCCTGCCCGGCTTCTTCAGCCGGATCGCCATCCTGGTCGGGCTGGCCGCCGGCACCCTGATCGCCTGGCCGCTGGGCATGGTCAACTTCAGCCGCATCGGCGAGGCGTCCTGGTTCGCGGTCTCCACGCCGTTCCATTTCGGCATGCCCACGTTCCAGTTCGCGGCCATCCTGTCCATGACCATCGTGATGCTGGTGATCATGACCGAGACCACCGCCGACCTGCTGGCCATCGGTGAGATCGTCGGACGGCCGGCAGACGGCAAGACCGTGGTCGCCGGCCTGCGCGCGGACTGCGCGGCCACCGCCGTCTCCGGGGGCTGCTCAACGGCTTCCCGTGCAGCGCGTTCGCCCAGAACGTCGGCCTGGTGGCGATCACCGGGATCAAGAGTCGGTACGTGGTCGCCGGCAGCGGCGTCATCCTGCTCGCCCTGGGCCTCCTGCCCAAGCTGGGCGCGATCATCGCCTCGATCCCGCTCCCGGTGCTCGGCGGGGCCGGGCTGGCGCTGTTCGGCACGGTCGCCGCCAGCGGCATCCGGGCGCTGAGCCGGGTCGACTACGAGGGCAACGCCAACCTGGTGATCGTCGCGGTGGCGCTCGGCATGGGCGTGCTGCCGATCGCGGTGCCCGAGTTCTACGAGGAGTTCCCGGCCTGGTTCGGCACCATCTTCGAGTCCGGCATCAGCGCCGCCGCGGTGACCGCCGTGCTGCTCAACCTGCTGTTCAACGTGGCCGGCCGGAAGTCGACCGACGAAGCGCCGCTCGTCGCCGAAGCACCTCCGCCCGGCGTCACCCCGGACTACGACCAGCCGGGCGGGCGCCCCGCCCACTGAACCGATTCCACGAAGCAGAGGAGACCCACTGGCCCTGACGTGCGGACCACTCTACGGTCGGGATTTGATCCGGCCGGTCCGCAGGCCAACCGGATCCGCACGGCACCGACACCCGCGTCGGGCACGCCGTGCGGATCTGTCTGCGTTCCGGGTCGGCCACCATGCCACGTGATCGACCGCGCAGCATCGAGGAAGGAACTCCCCCGTGAGATCTGACGACCGGCTCCTCCGCCTGCCCCGCGGGCCGCTCCCCTCGGCCGGACCGGCCGGCGCGACGCGACCGGAGGCCGACCGATGACCACGAACCGCCGCGCAAAGATCGTCTGCACACTGGGCCCGGCGACCTCGAGCGACCAGCAGGTCGCCCGGCTGGTCGAGGCGGGCATGGACATCGCCCGGCTGAACTTCAGCCATGGCGACCGTGCCGATCACAAGCGGGTGTACCAGGCGGTGCGCGGCGCAGCCGACAGCTCCGGGCGCGCTGTCGGCATCCTGGCCGACCTGCAGGGCCCGAAGATCCGGCTGGGCCGGTTCGCCGCCGGTCCGGTCAACTGGCAGACCGGTGAGGACATCCGGATCACCGTCGAGGACGTGGCCGGCACCCACGACCGGGTCTCCACCACCTACAAGGGCCTGGCCACCGACGCCCGGCCCGGAGACCGGCTCCTGGTCGACGACGGTCGGGTCGGGCTGACCGTCACCGAGGTCGACGGCAACGACGTCTGCTGCCGGATCGTGGAAGGCGGCGTCGTCTCGGACAACAAGGGCATCTCGCTGCCCGGGATGAACGTCTCGGTGCCGGCGATGTCCGAGAAGGACATCGCCGACCTGGAGTTCGCCCTCGCGCTGAGCGTCGACTTCATCGCGCTGTCGTTCGTCCGTTCGCCCAAGGACATCGAGCTCGTGCACGAGATCATGGACAAGGTCGGGCTCCGACTGCCGGTGATCGCCAAGCTGGAGAAGCCGGAGGCGGTGCAGAACCTGAAGGCGATCATCGACGCCTTCGACGGGGTCATGGTCGCCCGCGGCGACCTGGGCGTTGAGCTCGCCCTGGAGAAGGTCCCGGGCGTGCAGAAGCGCGCGGTGCGCCTTTGCCGCGAGCAGGCCAAGCCGGTCATCGTGGCCACCCAGATGCTCGAGTCGATGATCATCAACCCGCGGCCGACCCGGGCCGAGACCTCGGACGTGGCCAACGCCGTGCTGGACGGCGCGGACGCCCTGATGCTGTCCGGCGAGACCAGCGTCGGGAAGTACGCCATCGAGTCGGTGCGCACGATGGGCCGAATCATGGCCGAGGTCGAGTCCGAGCCGTTGGCCGCCGAGGCGCCGATCCGGTTCGACAGCCGCACCCAGTCCGGCCTGATCGCCACCTCGGCCCGGGACCTGGCCGAGGGCCTGCACGCCGAGGCGCTGGTGGCGTTCACCCAGTCCGGCGACACGGTGCGTCGGATGGCCCGCCTGCACCCGCGGCTGCCGCTGCTCGCGTTCACCCCGATCCAGGCCGTACGCAGCCAGCTCGCGCTGAGCTGGGGCGCGGAGACGTTCCTGGTGCCGGAGGTGGAGACGACCGACCAGATGGTCCGCCTCGTCGACGAGGAGCTGGTCAAGATCGGGCGCTACCAGGTGGGCTCGTTGGTGGTCATCGTGGCCGGCTCACCGCCGAGCACGCCCGGCTCCACCAACCTGATCCGCGTCCACCGCCTGGAAGCCGACGCCTGCCCCGCCGGCGCACCCGCGCCCACTCGAGCGAACGGCACTTTCGGCCCATGGCCTTGGCCGAAAGTGCCGCTCGCTCAACTGGGATTCGGGGGCCCTCGGAGCGGGCGGGTCAGCGGACCAGGCGTCGTTCGGGGCCGTGGGGGCGGGTCGGGCGGGGCGGGCCGTGGGCGCCGGGTCGGCCGGCGCGGGGGTCTCCAGCAGACGCAACGCGACCCACAGCTCGGCCCGCACGGCCGCCGCGTCGAGGTCCCGGCCGAGCAGGGCGCCGGCCCGGCGGATGCGGTTGCGCAGCGTGTGCCGGTGCACCCCGAGCGCCGCCGCGGCCGCGTCCCATTCACCGTTGTGCTCCAGCCAGCTGTCCAGCGAACGCACCAGATCCCCACGGCCGGACTCGTCGTGCTCGAGCAACGGCCGCAGCAGCGACTGGGCCACCGCCGCCGCCGTCGGCCCAGCCAGCAGGCTGAACAGACCGGACGCGCCCAGATCCGCAAACGAGACGAGCCGCCGATCGGCCCGCAGCGCGGTGCCCAGGGCCTGCTCGGCCTCCCGTTGGGCCCGAGCAAGCTCGGCGCAGCGCACCTCGGTGGACTCGCCTGCCGTCAGCCCGGGCACCCCGGCCGCGGCGGCCAGTACCCGACTGCGCAGCCGCCCGGCCGCCGGATAGAGCACGGCGAGCCGGTCTCCGACCGCGGCGTGCAGCACGCGCCCACCCGCCGCGGCCAGGTTGCGGGCACGAGGGCCGATCGTCAGATCGATCAGCTCGGCCAGGTCGTCGCGGCTGCGGCCCGTTCCGGCGGCCAGCAGCAGCCGGACCGGGTCGGCCGGCAACCCGCCGCCCAGTCCGCCGGCCAGCCGAGCGGCCCGGTCCAGGTCGCCATCCAGCAGCAGCTCGAAGATCGCGGTCCGCAGCTGCGACTCGGCGGCCCGCAGCGCGCTGGTCTGGGCCAGCATCAGCGTGAGCAGCGACGCGGCCGTGTTCAGCACCGTGCGCTGCTCCCGGTTGAGCCGCACCGGGCTGCCCACCGCGAGGAAACCGCCGGTGCGCCGGCCGAGTCGTAACGACTGAACGACGATCTGGTCGTCCTCCACCGACAGCGTTGCGCTGACCGGCGTCGACAGGTCCCGGAAGCGCTCCAGCTCGGTGGCCAGCCAGGCCGCGCGCCGCTCCGCACCGGCCGGGGCGGCGTGCTGCACAGTGCCGGCGGTGTCGAGCATCAGGGCCCAGCCGTCCAGCCGCTCGGCCAGCCGGCGCAGCAGCCCGGCCGCCCCGGAGGAGACCGCCGCGCGGGTGAGGTCCTGCTGGGCGGACGACGTGCGGGTGACCTCGGCGTGCTGCTCTGCGGCCAGCGCCTCCCACACGCTGCGCCCGACCGCCACGAACGCGGTCTGCTCGGGGACCTGCAGCAGCGGCAATCCGGCCGACTCCGCGGCGGCGACCAGCGCGGGCGGCACCTCGGCGTGCTGCACCCCCACCCCGAAACCGAGCCCGACCACCCCGACCTCGACCAGGCGCTGCACGTAGGCCGCGGCCGGCTCCCACCGCGATCCGCCGCCGGGTCCAGCCACATGCCGACCGACAGCAACAGCTCGCCGCCGTCCAGGTAGGGCGTCGGATCGGCCAGCTCGCTGGCGTGTACCCAGCTGATCTCCCGCTGGACGTCCTCGGCACCGGTGAGCACGGTGAGGCCGAGCGCGGGCTGCCGGAGCAGCGCGGCGAGGGTGACCGGCATGCATCTCCCTGCTCGGACCGGCGGCGACGATCGGGCCATCGTGCCGTATCGAGCGGAGCGACGGGCGGGTAACGGAGTCGGCACGGTCCGATCACGCCGTCCCGTGGTGCGGGATCATCGAGCACAGGGGCACACGCACGGGGAGGTTGGCCATGATCGCCGCATTGACGGGGATTGGGCTGTCCGCAGCCGCGGGGCTCAACGCCTACATCCCGTTCCTGATCGTCGCGTTGATCGCCAAGTACACCGACTTCATCACGCTGCCGGCGTCGTACGCGTGGATGGAATCGTGGTGGGCGATCGGGATCGGCGCCGTGCTGCTGCTGACCGAGCTCGTGCTCGACAAGGTGCCGGCCGTCGACACGATCAACGACGCCGTGCATACGTTCATCCGGCCCAGCATGGGTGGGCTGCTCAGCGCGGCCACCGCGGGAGCGACGGAGCTGGACAACTCGGCCTGGATGGCCCAGCACCCGTGGGTGGGTGTGCTGCTGGGCGTCGTGGTGGCCGGACTGGTGCACACCGGCAAGGCCGCGGCGCGGCCCGCGGCCAACCTCTCGACGTTCGGGGTGGGAGCCCCGGTCGTCTCGACGGTCGAGGACGGCGCATCGGTCGGGCTCAGCCTCATCGCCCTGTTCGCGCCGCTGTTGGTCATCGTGGCTCTGCTCGTGCTGGTGATCGGCTTCGGCTGCTTGTGGTGGCGCATCAGGGCGTGGCGGCGCCGACGGAGGGCGGCCGAGCCGGCGTCCCCGTGATCCGCAAGGGAGCATGAGAAGATCGCTATCACGAGCGCGAGCGGGCTCGGCTGAAGAGGCGGTGACTCGGGTGAATGGCCCGTTCGGTGAATTCACCTACCACCGCACGCTCTACGGGATCAACGAGCCGGTGCCCGGTCCCCGCTGGCAGGCGCTGTTCCAGGACGACCTGGCCCAATTACCGGGCCTGGTACCTGAACCGCGATCCCGACGACGCCCCGGACCTGGCCACCGCGGTGCGGATGCTGGCCCGACACATGCCCGAGCTGCTGCCCACCTACCAGCGGCTGGTCGAGCTGGCCGGCGGTGACGACGTGGCCGCCCGGATGCTCACCCTGTGGAACCTGCCGCGGTTCTCCCCCGGCTGCTCCCAGCTGGCCGTACCCGGCCCGGCGCCGCTGCTGTGCCGCAACTACGACTACAGCCCCGAGCTGTTCGAGTACACGGTGATCTCCAGCCGGTTCACCGGGCGGCGGGTACTGGGCACCGGGGACTGCCTGTGGGGCCTGCTGGACGGGATGAACGAGGCCGGGCTGGCCATGTCGCTGGCCTTCGGCGGGCGGCCCGGATCGGGCCGCGGGTTCGCCATCCCGCTGGTGCTGCGCTACCTGCTGGAGGTGTGCACCAGCACCGACGACGTGCGGGTCGCGCTGCGCGGGCTGCCGGTGGCCATGTCCTACAACGTGACCGTGGTGGACGCCGCCGGGAACACGCTGACCGTCTACCTCGACCCGGACGAGCCGGCCGAGTTCACCACGCTGCCGCTGGCCACCAACCACCGCGGCGAGGTGCCCGAGTTCGCCCAGACGCGCCCGCTCGCTGCACAGCGTGGAACGGCGGGCGACGCTGCTCGGGATGACGTACTGGTCACCGGGGCCGGCCGACCTGGCGACCGCGTTCCTCTCCCCGCCGCTGTACAACACCGGCTTCTCCCGGGCGTTCGGCACCCTCTACACCGCGCTGTACCAGCCGGTTTGCGGCTACGTCGACTACTGCTGGCCGGGTCAGACCTGGCGCCGGCACTTCGACGACCCGGACGCGACCACGCAGATCACCTTCCACGAGGCCGAGCGCACCCGGGTCCGTTGACCCGGAACCGCACCGTTCGACATCAGAACCGTCGTGCTGAGAATCAGCGTCGTGCGATGTAGGTGTAGTAGTTGCAGACGGCGAAGAACGTGCCGTCCTCGGCTGAGCGGCGTTGGTCGGCGAGCCACGTGTCGACGAGTCGCTGCCGGCAGCTGGCCGCTCGAGCAGGCGAGGGGCGCATAGGTTTCGGCGAGGTTGAGGAAGAAGGTGCTCGATCCGGCCTCCGCGTACGCGTGGGCCTGGGTCGCAACCAGGTGGAGCCCCGCCGTCGGAAGCAGGCGCGGAATCTCCCGCATGACTCGGGGCGAGCTCATGATCATCGATTGGAGTGCGGGCTCCACTTCCTGGCCGAGTCTCGGGTCTGCGCAGCCGAATGTCAGTGAGGCGTAGTCGCCATCGAAGATGACCACGCGCCCGCCGGGGCGGAGGACGCGGGCGGTCTCCGTGAGCACAGTCAGCGGGTCGCGGACGTGGCTGATGAGCGTGTGGGCGACCGCGACGTCGAAACTCCCGGCGGGAAGGTTGAGCTCGTGTGCATCGCCGATGAGCAACTCGACGCGGTTGCCGACACGGTCGTCCGCGGCCAGCCGCACGGCGGCGGCGATGAACGCCGGGCTTTGGTCGATCCCGACTATGGTGCCGTCGAAGTCCTCCCTCGCGGCGATCGCGCGCGTGACGACGCCTGTACCGCAGCCCACATCGAGAACCGTTGTCGCGCTCGGGAGGTCGATGAGGTTGAGGTACGCGTCGCGGTATCCGACGAACGTCGGATCGCTACCTCGAAACTCCAGCCGGTCGATGAACCGCTCGATCGTTGCGGCGTCCTGGTCGTTGACGAACTGCATGGCGTCGTGAGCGTGGACCTCTATCGTCGTCATGGCCCCTCCGTCGAGGTAGGCATCTCCCCTTCCTCGGCGTGCGATCCGCGTGCACGATGTGCACGACGAATGCACGCGCATCATGTGAAGCGATCAAGGAAGAGGCAGAAATCCGAGACGGTGGGGTCCAACCGGTCACAGGGCGGTCGCGCCGCGGCGGGCTGATCGCCAGAGGCCTCCGACCTGGGCGAATTGACCCGGCCGGGAGGAGCACGTCGTGACCGAGTCTGCAACCGAGGGGCTCTGGCGCGAGGGTGACCATTGGGCGTTTCGGTATCGCGGGCGCGAGGCGCGGCTGCGGCACAGCAAGGGCCTCGCCTATCTTGCCGTGCTGCTCCAGCACGCGGGCAGCGAGATCCACGTACTCGAGCTTGTGGCCGCGGCGGAGGGCACACAGGCTCGTGCCGATCCGTTGGCCGCCGAACGAGCTGAGCTGACGGCGGACGACGCCGGCGGCGTCGGCGCCGGGCTCGACGCACAGGCGAAGGCCGCGTATCGGGCGCGGGTGCAGGAGCTGCGCGCGCAGCTCGAGCAGGCGCGCGGACTGGGCGGATGACGAGCGCGCGGCACGCGCCCAGCAAGAGCTGGATTTCATCGCGCACGAGCTGGCCCGCGCGCTCGGCTTGGGCGGCCGTGACCGCCCGATCGCGTCGCAGGCCGAGCGGGCGCGCCAGAACGTGGGGCGCGCGGTTCACAAGACCGTGCGCCACGTCGTTGCCGCGCTGCCCGAGCTCGGCGCGCATCTCGAGCGCGCCGTCAGCACAGGAGCATTCTGCTCGTACAACTCCGCCCCCGAGCCGTGCTTCCCGTTCCTCTCCGAGGCCCCCACCCCGGCGGTGAGCGCGCTCCCGAGCGGCACCGTGACGGTGATGATGACCGAGGTCGAGGACGCCACGCGGCTGTTCGCGCGGCATCGCCCGGATGCGGCCCGCATTCTGCGGCGCTACCAGGAGCTGATCGACGCCGTCGTAGCGTCTTGCCGTGGAACGCCGCTGGGGGAGGGCGGCGTGGGTGATTCCACTCTCGCGCTTTTTGCGCGCGCGAGTGACGCCGTGGCGTGCGCGCTCGGCGTTCAGCGCGCCATTGCGGGCGGGGAGGGGCAAGGCCGCGTCCGCGTTCAGGTCCGCATCGCCCTCCACACCGGAGAGGCGGATCCTGACAGCGTCGATTGGCGGGGGATCGCGGTGAATCTGCTGCGCCCAGATCCGCGCACTCGCGCACGGCGGGCAGGTGCTGGTATCAGGCGCCGTCCGCGAGCTGGTCGGCGACGACCTCCCGCCCGAAGCGGCTCTACGTGACCTCGGGCTGCATCGGTTGCGCAAGCTGGAGCGAAGCGAGCATCTGTTTCAGCTCGACCACCCGGACCTACCGCACGACTTCCCGCTGCTTCGCTCCGCGCAGGCCCGCTGCCACAATCTGCTGCCCCAGCTCACCAGCTTTGTTGGACGCGAGCGGGAGCTCGAGGAACTCGCGACGCTGCTCGGCAGCACCCGTCTCGTCACCCTGACGGGGGCCGGCGGGTCCGGAAAGACCCGGTTGGCGATCGAGGTCGCCGCACGAACGGCCGAGCAGACCCGGAATGGCGCCTGGTTGGTCGATCTGGCGCCTGTGTTCGATCCCCAGCTGGTCCTGAAGGCGGTTGCCCGTGTTCTCGGTGTGCGCGAGCGGCCGCACAGCAGCCTGCTCGGGGACATCCTGGAGCGCTTGCGCGAGTCGGAGCTGTTGCTCGTGCTCGACAATTGCGAACACCTCGTCGACACCTGCGCCCGGCTTGCCGAGGACCTCCTGCGCGCCTGCCCGGAGCTGCGCCTGCTCGCGACGAGCCGCGAGCCGCTGGGGGTCCCGGGCGAGAGGGTCTTCCGCACCGGTTCGCTGACCGTCTCGGCGCGCAACGACCCGCCCGACGCGATCGCCCGCGCCGACGCGGTGATCCTCTTCGGTGACCGCGCGACCGCCGTGCTCGGCCACTTCACGCTCGAGCCCGATACGGCGCCCCTGGTGGCACACATCTGCCGCAGGCTCGACGGCCTACCGCTGGCGATCGAGCTTGCCGCAGCCAGGACAGCGTCCTTGTCGCTGGAAGACCTGAGCTCGCACCTGGACGATTGCTTCGCGCTGCTGACCGGCGGTGCGCGGACCGCGCTGCCGCGCCAACGCACGCTGGAAGCGACCGTCACATGGAGCTACCAGATGCTGAGCGAGCGCCAGCGCGAACTGTTCAACCAGCTGGCGGTGTTCGCCGGGGGTTGGACGCTCGCCGCCGCCGAGACGGTGTGCGCACGCGCAGGCATCCAGGCGCGGAACGTCGTTGAGGACCTCGCCGCGCTGGTGGACAAGTCACTGGTGGTATGCGATGCGCTGGAAGGCCGGCGAACGCGATACCGCCTGCTCGAGACGCTCCGGCAGTACGGACTCAACAAGCTGCGCGAGACCGGCGAGGCCGCAATCGTCCGCGACGCGCATCTGAACTGGGCGGTTGAGCTCGCCGAGGAGGCGGAGCGGCATCTCGACGGACTGGACCAAGCGGCCTGGCTCGACCGCCTCGAATGCGAGCTGGACAACCTGCGCGCCGCGCTCGAGTGGGCGATCACCTCACGCAACCCGGAAGCAGGGCTACGACTGGCCTCGATCACGATTGGCGGTATGTGGGTGTGGCGCGGACACGTGCCCGAGGGCCAGCGCTGGCTCCAGCGCCTGCTTGCCACGCCCGCCGACGTCGCCGCGACCGCGCGGGCCAAGGGACTCCTGGCCGCCGGACGGGTCGACTTCCAAGCAGGTCAATGGACACGTGGGGCGCAGCTGTGCGAGCAGAGTCGTGAGCTCTTCCGCTCGGCATGCGACGGGGCCGGGGAAGCGCGCGCGCTGCTCTGGCTCGCGTTCAATCGCTGGGGAACTGAAGACAGCCAAGAGATCGGTGATGCGTTCGCTGCAGCCATCGATGCCGCTCGGCGCGCGAAGCGGCCGCTGGAGACTGCGATCGCGCTCGTATTCAGCGGCATGTGGTGGGCGCCTCGCGACCTCGATCGAGCACAGGAGCTGGTCGAGGAGGCCGGGCTACTCATCCAGCGTGCCGAAAGCCCCAACTGGCTTGCACACAGCTACGAGCTCCGAGCGCTCGTGGCCTACCTGCGGGGAGACGTCGAGCGGGCACACGCACTGATGTCGAACGCGTTGCCGATCTACCTTCAGATCGGCAACCGCGGCTGCAGCACGCACTGTCTGGAGTCGACCGCAGCCGTGGTGGCTGCCGGGGGCCGTCCGGACGCCGGAGCAGAGTTGCTGGGCACGGCAGAGCGGATGCGCGAGTCGCTCGGTGTGGCGCCGCCGCCGTACGAGCGCATCGTGCGCGAGCGTGGCATTGGCGTCGTCAAGGCCGCTCTCGAGCCGGACACTGCCGCGCGGGCATGGCATCGTGGCCGCGAGCTTGGCTTCGAGGACGCCATGGCTCGGGCGCACGCCCTCGTCAGACGGCCGGCCTCAGTGATCCCCGCTCATCGGTGAGGTGATCCCTACTCCTGCCCATCTTCGGGGTCAGCTTTCAAGCGCTATCGACGCATTTCCTGATCATTCGTGCATCCCTGTATCAGGACGGTATGGCGAAGTCTCTGAACAAATGGACGTAGGGCCATATTCGGCTTGACGCCGACGAGGTCGCCGCAGTTGATCGGACGGGAATTCCTCGATCGAGATTGCCCGGCGGCCGAGCGCGGGTGGATGACGGTGGGACATGATGAGACGGACGTCAGGCTATGTCGACGGACTCATGTCGGGGGCGACCTGGGGCGTTGTGGCGATCTTACTGCCAGGATCCGATCAGCTCTCGGGTGCGTCGCTACTGGCGATGTCCGTGGCTGTAGCGACACTCTTCGATACGGCTGCCGCGTTCTTCCTTCTGGTTCGATCGAGTGTTGCGGGATCGCTTGCGGACGTTGTGCATGTTCTGGCCTCGAAACGCGTCCTGGCCATCGGGGCGTGCAGCGTGCTCGGGGGTCCACTGTTCATGGGTGGGTACATCGCGGCGGTTATCCTGGCGGGACCTTCCGATGCGCTCACGGCGACCGCCACCTATCCGGTCATCGGCGCGATTCTCGCGCGATTCTTGTTGCGCCAACGGCTCGATCGGGTCGGCTGGCTGGGGGTGACCATCACCGCGGTGGGGGCAACGCTGATCGCTGTCGATGCGAGCAGATCCGACAACAGCGTGCACGTTCTCGTCGGAGTCGGACTGGCTCTGGCCGCCGCGGCCGCGGTGGCGTCGGAAGGAATCGTCGCGACGCGCGCCATGGTCGGCCTCGATACGAACACCGTGATGGCCGTGCGCGAGTTGTTGTCCGCGGTCATGTTCGGCATCGTTCTGCTTGCGGTCCCGGGCGGGATCGCCACGGCGGGCAGCGTCATGGCAAACACTGAGCTGATCGTGCCCATCGTGTGCGCGGGCATGATCGGCGGCTACTCGTACGCGATTTGGTACCGATCCATCCGGAAGATCGGCGTCGCACGGGCGATGGCGCTGAACATTTCCTACGCGGTGTGGGGAGCCGTCTTCGCGTGGGGCCTGCTCCATGTTCCCCTGACGCTGTTCGCGATCACCGGATGTGTGGTGGTGACCGCCGGTGCCGTCTTGACGATCCTCTCAGGCCGACTCGAATCGACGTGCGTTTCCTCGAAATCTGCCGATCCGCCGCCCGCCTCGGCTGCGGCACCCGACATTTTGAGCGCCTCCTGTGACCCGCCCGCGGATCCGGTCGCCAACGCCCTCCCGTCGCCAGAGGTTGTGGAGCTCGATTGCGCCGCGGTGAGGCACGGCCATGGAAATGGCCGGGCGGGGAGTCCTGTGTGACCGGCTTGGGAAAGGCTGCGGTCTTCTTAGCCCGCCCACCTCGGCCACCGCCACATCCGCACATGGCACCCAGGTTGCCGCGTCGGTACCGGGTCCGCCGCGGTTGGAGCCCAACGACCCTGGTTGCCGGGACCTATAGGGCGCTGTCCGATCTGCTCCGATCCGGAGCAGGGTGGAAGCCCATCCCAGAGAAGGGATCGTGATGGACACGGAGTTGGGTCAATACGTCGTCGTGGGCGTGGACGGATCGGACAGCGCCCTGCGCGCCGTGCGGTGGGCCGCGGACGAAGCCGCGCGCCGGGGAGCGCCACTGCGGTTGGTGACGGTATTCGGGTGGACCGACGACGTTTCCGTCGGATATCCCGGTCTGACTGTGCCCTACCGCGACATACTGCTCGACGAATCCCGCCAGGCTCTGGCGAAGGCGGTCGAGACCGCCAGGGCGCGGCAGCCCGAGCTGGCGCTGTCCCACGAGCTGCGAATCGGCATTCCGATCGGAATCCTGGCCGACGAGGGGCGCCGAGCCCAGCTGCTGGCCGTCGGCGACCGCGGGCTGAGCCGGGTGGAAGGACTCCTGGTCGGCTCGGTCGGGGTGGCGATGGCCGCGCACGCCGTATGCCCTGTCGTGATCGTACGCGGACCGGAACAGACGGACTCGACACGGCCGATCGTGGTGGGCGTCGACGGCACTGCGGTCAGCGAGGCGGCGGTCGCGTTCGCCTTCCAGGCCGCGGCCGACCGGTCCGCGCCCCTGATCGCCGTGCACACCTGGTGGGACACCTTCCTCGACCAGAGCCCTGCGGTCCTGTTCCGCGACGAGGATCAGGCCTACGAGCAGGAGCAGCTGGCCCGACGGCTGGCCGGCTGGACGGAGAAGTACCCGCAGGTCGAGGTCAGGCGCGTGGTGGCCCGTGACCGAGCGGTGCACCAGCTGTTGGAACGGTCCCGCGAGGCGCAACTCGTCGTCGTCGGATCTCGCGGTCACGGTGAGCTCGCCGGGCTCGTGCTCGGTTCGGTCAGCAACGCGCTCGTGCACAAGGCCGACTGCCCGGTGGCCATCGTGCGACCGGCCGCCGAGATCGGCTGAAGGTGCTCCGACACGGAGGACGACCTGGCCGGCGTCGTGGCTGATACTCGCCGACGACTACCGCGTGGCATCGCCGTACTCGAGGCGGAGATCGACGGCGTCGTCGGCGGCAATCGTGTTGATGACTGTCACGGTTGCCCATCCGCCGCGGTTTGCCAGTTTCTGCTCTCGTCGTCGACATCGTCGAGGTCGCCTATCGCTGCTCCGCCGCTGGCCGCGCTGCCTGTGGTGGGCGTCAACACGTCCAGTGACACCGCCAAGGCCCGCAGGCCGGCACTGGCGGCGGTGAGACACGCGCCCACGGTGCCCGAGTGCAGAACAGCGTTGCCCGCGTTGGCGCCCCGATTGATCCCCGACATCACCAGGGTCGGTGCGTCGCCGAAGGCCCCCAAGCGGCCGAGGGTGACGATGTAGCCAGGTGACGCGTTGACGGCGAACGCCGGAATTCCCTCCAGTGTCGGCACCTCACGCCGGTCTATGACGACGCGCCCATCCTCGAGCACGGCGGTCATCGCGGCGCTGACGCCGCTGGACTCCTCCGCCGGGGCGGCCACGACCACATCGAACCCGTAGTCGAGCGCAGCACGGGCCAACCGGCGGATACCCGGCGCGGCGATCCCGTCGTCGTTGGTGATCAGGACCCGTTGCGGACTCATGGCAGCATCCTTCGTGGTCGAGTAGGTCTGTGCGTACCAGGAGATCGACTCCGTCGCATTTGCTAGGTTCGACGTCCGTGACACCCGCGGCCGGTCCTCCCGTCAGTTCGGTGCTGGTGTGGCGTCCGAATGAGTTCGACAACCCGCTGAAGGCGCCGGCCGTGCCGACGTCCGCATGCTGTCTCCGTTCGACCACCGCAGGATCCCGGGCCGTCGTGTACCGAGCAGCCGTGGACCAAGGAATTGTCGGCGTATACGACTTCCTGTCCGCTTCGTTTCCGCGTTCGGACGGGGGCTGGGCCGCCTATGGCGTACTGCGCCGCTTGGATCGGCCCATAACTCGAGCCGAACTGCTCGCCGACCGAGACCTGTCACAGGTGTTCGCACATATTCAGGGACGTCGAAGTCTTCCCGATGCAGCAGCACGTCGTCTTGAGAAGCTCCTGCCGGATCTCCCTTTCGCGACGGTTCCGGAACGGCTGCCGAAAGGTGGCGAAGGCTTGCGCTGAGTTGAATTCGTCTGCCGTGGGCCGAGCCCGTGGCCCGGTAGGCCACATGGTGATGCCACAGCAGCAAGCGGGCCCTAAGCTCGGTCGCCCAGCAGGATCACCGCGCCGGCGTGTGTCTCGTGCACGGCCGCGCTGGTGTCGACTGGGGTCACCAGAGGCGGCTGAGGTCGTGCGGGTGATCGGGGCCGGGCCCGGTTGAGGCCGTCGGGTTCGGCTCGTGCGTGACGGGGACCGGGTCGGCGGTGACTCCGACCGGAAGTACGGCCACCGGGGTGGGGCAGCGGCGCAGCAGTTCGCGGCTGGTCGATCCGAACAGGGCGCGGGCGGGTGCGCTGCGGCCGCGGCTGCCCACGACGGCGAGGCGGGCGTGCGCGGCTGCGGCGAGCAGGGTTGTGCTCGGATGTCCGACGAGGACGTCCAGCTTGACGGGAACGTCGGGGTGGGCGCGGGTCCAGGGGGTGAGTGCCTTGGCCAGCTGGCTGATGTCGAGGTAGCGGGCGAGCGGCTCGGCGCCGGAGAGGCGGTCGTAGATCTGCTCGGCCCCGTGCCGGGCGTGCAGCACCACGATGGGGCCGGCGTGGCGTTGGGCGTCGGCGAAGGCGAAGTTCAGCGCGGCGGTGTTGGTGTCCACGTTGTCCACGCCGACCAGGACCGGTCGGTCGGTGTCGCGTGGATGACGGCGCCCGCGGGCGATGATCACCGGGCAGTGGGCTTGTCCGCTGACGGCGAGCGCTGTGGATCCGATGACCAGATCCGCCGACCGGTCGCGACCGCCCATCCCGACGACCAGCAGCTGGGCCTGGGTGGACGCGCTGAGCAGGGCCGGGACGGGCTGTTCGGTGGTGGTGTGGGTGTGGGTGGGCACGTCGGGTTCGGCGCGGTGGGCGACGGTGTAGGCGCGGGCGAGGATCTCCTTGGCGCGTTGCCGCCCAGGGTCGGGGGACGGGCCGGTGGCGTACGGGGCGGCGTGCAGGATCTGCAGTCCGGTGCCGCGCAGGCGGGCCTCGGCTGCGGCCCATTGCACGGCCCGCAGTGCGGTCGATGTTCCGTCGACGCCGACGACGATGTCCGAGTCCGCGCCCGCACCGGTGCTGTGGTGAATGGTGGTGTTCACGGTGGTCTCCTGCGGGGGTCGGCCGGTCAGTTGTTCATGTCGGCGGGTTCGGGGATGACGAGGTCGGTCACCGCGCGGCGGGGGGTGGCGGGCACCGGGTAGCCGTGTCCGATGCGCAGCACGGCCAGGGGTGGTCGGGTGCCGCCGATCAGCCGCCGCAGGTGTTCGCGGGCTGTCGGGACCTCGACGAGCTGGGAGAGGAACGACACCGACAGGCCGTGCATGGTGGCGGTGAGCAGGACGTGCTGCAGGGCTTGGCCGGCGCGGACATCGGCGGCTGGGCCGACCTGGTAGGGGCTGAGCACGGCGATCAGCGGTTCGTGTTCGTAGTTTTTTCCGGGGACGCGTTCGGGGCTGGTGCCGGCGCTGAAGTCGCGCAGGGTCCACAGGTCTTGGGGTGCGGGTTGGGGTCCGCCGGCGGAGGCGGGTACTCCGTCTCGGCGGTCGGGGGTGGTGCTGGTCCAGCGGGTGAGTTCGGTGATGAAGGCGGGGTCGGTGAGTTGCTGGTGGTGTGCGCGGGCGGTCAGCTGCTGCAGGGTTCGGCGCTGGGTCGGGTCCTCGATTACTTGTAGCCAGCATCCTTCTTCGAGCGCGGCGTGCCGCAGTGCGTGTTGGTCGGCCGGGCCGACCGGGATGTCGTCGAAGGGGCGGCGGTTGGTTCGGCGGTGCGGGATGGCCTGCAGGAGGCGCAGTTGGTGTGGTGTGGGTGGTTTGTGGCCGCCGTGGCGGACGGTGGCGAGCAGGGCGGGTTGTGCGGTGTCGGGGAAGATCGTGACGGTGGGGCGGATGTTCAGGCCGTGCAGGGCCAGCCGCAGGTTGAACAGGGCGGCGCCGCAGGCCAGGCGGAGCTCGCGGCCGTCGGGGTCGGTGGCTGGTAGTTGCCGGTCGAGGTCGGCGTGTAGTTCGATCGAGCGTGGGTGCAGCCGGAACCGCCATGGCTGGCTGTTGTGCAGGGAGGGGGCCTGGCCTGCCGCGGTGAGCAGGGTGCTCAGCTGTTCGGGCGGGAGGCCGAGGGCGCTGCGGGGTTCGTCCATGTCGCGCGTCCCATCGGGTGGTGTGATCCGGGTTGTCGGCTTCTGCGTCCCACGATGTCGCGCCGGGAGCGGTGTTTTCTACGGTCGAACGTCCCGCTAGATTCCGCATCGGGCCCTGAAATTCGAACTCGGGATGAGCGGACGACGGCTTGTGTCGCGGATGGTTCGACCGGGGCTGGAGGAGCCCCTTTTTTTCATGTCCACCGACGACGCTCGACCGCCTACCCCGCTGTCGGGGGTGTTGTCGGGGTTGCGGCTCGACGAGCTGTTGGGTGAGGTTCAGCAGCGGTTGGCGGAGATCGTGGCTACCCGGGACCGGTTGCAGCGGCTGTTGGATGCGGTGTTGGCGGTGGCTACCGGGCTGCAGTTGGAGTCGACGTTGCGCAGCATCGTGCAGGCAGCGGTGGTACGGGAAGCGGTCAGCAACGCGGTGTGGCACGGTCGCCCGTCGGCGGTGGTCCTGACCGTGGAGGCCGGGGCGGAGCTGGTGATCGACGTGTTCGACGACGGCGTCGGGATCGACCCGGACCGGGCCCGCAGCGGGTTGCGCACCTCGGAGCAGCAGGCTGCGGCATGCGCCGGGGCGCTCTCCGTGCGGGCCGAACCAGCCGGCGGCACGCGGCTGGTGTGGCGGGTCCCGCTCGGCTGACCGGGAACCCGGTTCAGCGGTGCCCGGCTGGTCCGCTGCGGCGCAGGTCGGCGGCGTAGACGGCGGCTTCGGTGCGGCGGGCGAAGCCGAGCTTGTGCAGCAGCGAGGAGACGTAGTTCTTGACCGTCTTCTCGGCCAGGTACATCTCGGCGCCGATCTGGCGGTTGGTCAGTCCGTCGGCGATCAGTTCCAGGATGCGTCGTTCCTGCGGGCTGAGTGATTCGTAGCGTGGGTCGGCCGGGGCGTCGCCCTGGCGCAGCCGTTGCAGGACCAGGGCGGTGGCTTTGGGGTCCAGCAGTGAGCCGCCGGCGGCGACGGTGTGGACGGCGCCGATGAGGTCGACGCCGGTGACCTGTTTGAGCAGGTAGCCGGCCGCGCCGGCCATGATCGCCCCGAACAGGGCTTCGTCGTCGGAGTACGAGGTGAGCATCAGGCAGGCCGGTGCCGGCGTGACCGCTGAACGGATCTCGCGGCAGACGCTGACGCCGTCGCCGTCGGGTAGTCGGACGTCGAGGATGGCCACGTCGGGGCGTAGGGCGGGGATGCGGGCCAGGGCCTGGGCCGCTGTGCCGGCTTCACCGACGACCTGGATGTTGTCCTCCGATTCGAGGAGTTGGGCGATGCCGCGGCGGACGATCTCGTGGTCGTCGAGCAGGAACACGGAGATGGTCACGGTGTCGCCCTTCCTCGGGCCGGGTCCTGTCGTCTTCGTACTGCCTAACGCTACCCGCCAGCTGGGGTCGTGGCGGACGCGTCGGGCGGCCCGACGACGAGGGCGAAAGTCCCGCAATCGTGCGGCCAACGGATCTGGCGGCCCGATCCACGGCCGCCCGCGTCCGCTCTCGCCGCAGGTCCCACCGGCGCGGGACCACCGGCCCGGCCGACTCGGGCCGCTCGCTCTTTGTGACCGCCGGCTGCACCGCAGAGAGTGGACCGACAGGTACCCCACTGGATGCCTCTCACCCTGTCCGGTCGACGCACCGAGACGAACGGTCGTTGGTCCCGCGGATGACGGACGTGCGGCACTGGTGGCAACGAGTTCCGGCAACGAGGCTGGTCGCGGGCGATCCGGTCCCGCGGTGAGGAGATCATGATGGATGACAGCCGGTCACGGGCGATCGTGGTGGGCGTCGACGAGTCGGCGTCGGCTCGGGATGCCGCTGAGTGGGCGGCCGACGTCGCCGCGCTCTGGACCGCCCCGCTCCACCTGGTGCACGTGGTGATGGGCGCGCCGAACGCCTCCCTGATCAACCTGCAACCGAGCTGGCAGCGCGAGCTCTGCGCCAACGCGGTCCGGGCGGGGGCCGATCCCGAAGGCACCGAGGTCATCCCGGGCAACACCGTCGACATGCTCGCCGCCCGCTCCGCTGAGGCCCGGATGCTGGTGCTCGGCAGCTACGGGACGGGTGCCTGGTCGGGCATGCTCGCCGGTTCAGCGGCGCTCCGGCTGATCGAGCGGGTCCGCTGTCCGGTCGTGGTTGTCCGCGGCAGCGCACCGCAGATCCCGCCACCACGCAGCGGTCCGATCGTCGTCGGCGTCGACGGAACGCCGGTCGGGCAGGCCGCTCTCGAGTTCGCGGCAGATCTCGCCGACTCACTCGGGACCCGGCTCGTCGCGGTGCACACCTGGACCGACGTGCTCGTTGATCGCGGTGGTGGGCTGCACCGGATCCCCGATGGCGAGGTGGCGCTGTCCGATCAGGCCGCCGCACGGTTGGACGCAGCACTGGCCCCGATCACGGCCGAGCATCCGCGGCTGTCCGTGGAGCGGTCGGTCGTCGGTGACACCCCGCTACGTGCCCTGGTGAAAGCGGCCGAGGGCGCCCGCTTGGTCGTCGTCGGGCACCGCAGCGCCCGACCGGATTCGGGCATGGCGCTCGGCTCGACCAGCCAGGCACTCGTCGAGTTCGTCCCGTGCCCGGTTGCGGTGATCAAACCGGTCGGTGAGCACCGGTCGTCCGCCACCGCCGTCAAGGACGAGGACCGCAACCTGATCCGCTGACGAGAAGCGCGACATGACGACGCCCTCGCTCAGGTGAAGATCGATGCGCCCGGTGTCAAAGGACGTCGTCAGGCCCGCCCGCGGCCTCCTCGGCCAGCGAGCGGATGAGGTCGGTGGCAGTGAGGATGCCGACCACGGTCTCGCCGTCGCAGACCAGGACCGCATCGACATCGCCGGCGCGCATCTGGCGGGCTGCGGTGGATCGCCGGTCCGTGGGCTGCACGAGGGGAACGGTGCGGCAGAGTTCACCGGCCAGCAGCGGCGGCCGGACGATCGGGTTGTCGGCCAGGCCGAGCGCCTGCACGACGTCGATCTCCAGCAGCAGGCCACGGCAGCGTGGGCCGTCCATGACCGGCAGGTGGCGCACGCTCCGCGCCGCCATGATCCGGCTGGCGATCAGCAGGTCGGCGTCGGCGACGATGGCCACCACGTACGGGCTCATCACCGACAAACCGGAGGAGAGTCGGACATGAACGAGAATGCTGTGGTCGTCGGCGTGGATGGTTCGCCGGCCGCCCGGGCCGCGCTGGAGTACGCGCTGGAGGACGCGGCCCGGCGCAATGCCCCGCTGCGGGTGGTGGCGGCGGTTGCGCTGCCGGAGTTCTGGGCTTCCTACTACGGGGAGTTGGTGCCGCCGCCCCCCAGCGACATCGTCACGGAGGCGCGGAAGGAGACGCAGCGCTTCGTCGACGAGGTCGTGGCCGGGTGTGGCGATGCCGTCCGGGGCTTACCGGTCAGCGTCGAGGTCAGGGCCGGCCGTCCCGGCGAGGTTCTGCTCGACGCCGCCGAAGGAGCGGCACTGCTGGTCGTCGGTCATCGGGGCCGGGGCTCGGTGTCCAGCATGCTGCTCGGGTCGGTAGGCCTGCAGTGCGTGCTGCGCGCCAGCTGCCCCGTGACGGTCGTCCGACCGAATCCGAAGGCGGTCCCGGCGGACGAGCCGGTCCGGGCGACCTGGGCTCCGGCACCGGCGTAGGACAGCGGGTCCCGCTGCCGGCCCGTCCGGGATCCGAACCGCCTGCACACGGGTCGGTCGGCTCTGGCCGTGAGCAACGATGCTGGCGCAGGGTGGATCCATGCGCGCATGGGTGATCGAGAACCCGGGCCCGATCGACACCGGTCCGTTGCGGGTGGTGGAGCTGCCGGATCCTTGCCCGGGGCCGGGCGAGGTTCGGATCCGGGTGCGGGCGTGCGGGGTGTGTCGGACCGACCTGCACCTGGCCGAGGGTGATCTGTCGCCGCGCCGCCCGGGCACGGTTCCCGGTCACGAGGTCGTCGGGGTGGTCGACGAGCTCGGGTCGGGCGCGGATCGGTTCGGTATCGGTGATCGGATCGGGGTGGCCTGGCTGCGCGGGACCTGCGGCCGCTGCCGGTGGTGTCGCGGCGGCCGGGAGAACCTCTGCCCGGACGCGACGTTCACCGGGTGGGACGCCGATGGCGGCTACGCGGAGCTGGCGGTGGTGCCGCAGGCCTACGCCTACCGGCTGCCGGACGGGCTGGACGATGTCGCGGCCGCCCCGCTGCTGTGCGCCGGGATCGTCGGCTACCGGGCGTTGCGGCGGGCCGAGCTGCCACCGGGCGGCCGGCTGGGCATCTACGGCTTCGGCGCGTCCGCGCACGTGGTCGCCCAGGTGGCGATTGCGCAGGGTGCGGTGGTGCACGTGCTGACCCGCTCGGCCGAGGCCCGAGAGCTGGCGCTGGAGCTGGGCGCGGCCTCGGTCGGCGCCGCGGACGCGGCGCCGCCGGAGCCGTTGGACTCGGCGGTGTTGTTCGCCCCGGCCGGTGAGCTGGTCCCGGTGGCGATGCGCGCCCTGGATCAGGGCGGCACCCTTGCCGTTGCGGGCATTCACCTGAGCGACGTGCCCCGTCTCGTCTATGCCGAGGAGTTGTTCCGGGAGAAGCAGCTGCGCAGCGTCACCGCGAACACGCGCGCTGACGGGGAGGAGTTCCTGCGGTTGGCCGCCGCGCTCGGTGTGCGCCCGACCACGTCCGTGCGGCCCTTCGGCGAGGCCGACCGGGTGCTGGCGGACCTGGCCGCGGACCGGATCACCGGAGCGGCCGTGCTCGCCTGCTGAGCGCGGCTGCGGCGTCACTCGTGCCGGCCCGGGCTCGGGCAGGTTTGGGTGCCGGGCGGCTCCGCAGCTGAGGATCCAGTCGCGGCCGTCGCGGCCGGTGGCCGGCAGCCGTCGTTCCTGATCGGCGTACAGATGCACGCTGTGGTGGGTACGCGGGCCGGCCGCGACCAGCGCCGGTGGTCCCGACCGAAAAGGGGACCACCGGCCCGTCGACGGAGGTCGGGCCTGTACCGCTGGGGACGGATCTCGCGACACACGAGTGGAGAGCGCCGAACGCTGGCCCCACCCCGGTGGCGACGCCATCGGCGTCTGGCCACACCGATAGCCGGTCGGTGGGCAGGCCGTGGCGCTGCAACCGGATCTGTGAGCACCACCGCAGCGGTCAGGTGGCGGAGGAGCTGATGTCGATGGCGTCAGCCAGCCGACCGAGCACCCGCTCGACGGTCACAAGGCCGACGAGCCGCGCGCGCTCGTCGCACAACACCACCGGGGTGTGGCGCTCGCCGGCCGGGCGGGACGCGACGCGACGCGCCACGTCGGCCAGCCGCTCGGCCGGTAGCACGCTGAGCGGCGGGTGTGTGGCGCCGTGCCGGTCGAGAAGCTCCACCGGCCGGTCGTGCTCGTCGACGACCACCACCCAGGTGGGCGCGGGATCCTTGGCGAACGCGACTGGGGCGGCCTCGGCCGCGGTGACGCTCGGGGCGTGCTCGGCCAGGTCGCACAGCCCGCCGTAGGCGGCGACGGACACCCTCCGTCGGCACAGCGCGACCGCCTCGGGATGGGCCGCGCCCATCACGGGTCCTGGGGGCCCGATCCCGTAGCCCTGAGCGAGGGGCACGCGTAGCGACAGCAGGCGGTCCAGCTCGGCGGTGGTCTCGATGCCCTCGGCGACCAGCCATGCGTCGAGCCGTGAGGTGAACGTCCCGAGCGCCTCGACCAGGGCGGCCTTCGTCTCGTCCCGGTCGATGCCGGCGATCAGTTCGCGGTCGACCTTCACGAAGTCCGGCCGCAACAGCATGACGTGCTTGAGCGAGGCGAAACCGGAGCCGGCGTCGTCCACCGCCAGCATCGCGCCGGCCGCGCGCAACGGTGCGATCGCCGTGATCAAGGCGTCGTAGTTGGTCACCGCGGTCTGCTCGGTGATCTCGACGACGACGCCACGCAGGTCGCCGGCGCCCGCGAAAACGGCCGCGACCGGTGCGGCGAGCAGCGCCTCCGGACCGACGTTGACAGAAAGAAAGCAGTTCGGCGGCAACGCGGACCGCGCCTCGAGCGCGACGCCCAGAGCCCGGGCCTCCAGCTCCGCGCCGACGCCCGCAGCACGGGCGACGGCGAACCAGCGGTCGGGCGTGGCGTGCGGTGGCCCGCTGAATCGGGCCAGCGACTCGTAGCCGACCACCGTGCCGCGCGCGGTGTCGACGATCGGCTGGAAGTTCATCCGCACGCTGCCAGGCCGGCGGCAGGCCTGCACGGCGGCGTCCTGCGTCATGTCAGCGGAGGTTCTCCAGGATCTGGCGGACGAGTTCCTCTGGGAGCTCCGGCAGATCGTGGTCCTCACGGGCATGACGGGCGACCTGATCGAGGATGCCCTCCTCGGTCTCGGCGGCGAATGCCGCAGTGCACCCGGGCACCACTGCGCCGCACGCGAATGTTTTCACCTTTCAGACCTCCTGTCGGTCCGTAGATCGGCAGGGCCGGGGGTGGCCCACAAACTCTCATTGCGCTCCGTGGCGGAGCCGTCACTCTATCGGTACCCGTTTCCACGGCTGCCGCACCCCGGCGGGGGTGCTTCCGTTCAGCGTGAGCGGCTGATCCCCCCGATGCCTGTCTCGCGGCGCGCGGTGTGAGGCGGGACGAAGGGGTGACAGGCAACTCCGCCGCGACGTGGCACGATCTCGTAGATGACCAGCAAACCCGCCGCGGCGCAGCATCTTCGCGACCTTGCGCGGCTGCGCCGCGTCCGGGACCGGATCGACCGGGAGTACGCGCAGCCGCTGGACGTCGAGGCGCTCGCACGCGGCGCGAACATGTCGGCCGGGCACCTCAGCCGCGAGTTCCGGCTCGCTTACGGCGAGCCCCCGTACGGCTACCTGATGACGCGGCGCATCGAACGAGCAATGGCGCTGCTGCGGCGTGGCGATCTCAGCGTCACCGAGGTCTGTTTCGCGGTCGGCTGCTCGTCGCTGGGCACCTTCAGCACCCGCTTCACCGAGCTGGTCGGCGTGCCGCCCAGCACCTACCGACGCGAGGCAGCTCAGGCGACGGCGGGAATGCCGTCGTGCGTGGCGAAACAGGTCACCAGACCGATCAGGAATCGAGAAGCACCGGTTACCGAGCCGCAGCTAGCTTGACCACCATGGACATCACCATTCACGCGAGCTTCCTCCCGCACACCGACCCCGACGCAGCCCTGGCCTTCTATCGCGACGCCCTCGGCTTCGAGGTCCGTCTCGACGTCGGATACAACGGAATGCGTTGGATCACGGTCGGCCCTGTCGACCAGCCCGGCACCGCCATCGTCCTGCACCCGCCGGCCGTCGACCCCGGAATCACCGATGACGAGCGCCGCACCATCGAGGAGATGATGGCCAAGGGCACCTACGGCGGAATCCTGCTGGCCGCCAAGGACCTCGACAACACCTTCGAGCGGCTGCAGGCCAGCGACGCCGCCGAGGTTGTCCAGGAGCCGACCGAGCAGCCGTACGGCGTTCGCGACTGCGCCTTCCGCGATCCCGCGGGCAACCTGATCCGCATCCAGGAGCTGCGCTGAGCCGTTCGGCTTTCGCCGTCGAAGGCGAAGTCGCGGTCCTCGGGATGACGCGCTGCCGCTGGGTGTCGGTCTGAACGCTTCAGCCGGACCCGCGAAGGCGCCGCCACCTCACAGATGGAGACACGATGAGCATGGCCACGATGACGGACACGCAGCCCAGTGCGCTGCACGCCGCCGACAGCCACGATCTGATCCGCGTGCACGGCGCGCGCGTGAACAACCTCAAGGACGTCAGCGTCGAGCTCCCGAAGCGCCGGCTGACGGTGTTCACCGGCGTCTCCGGCTCGGGCAAGAGCTCACTGGTGTTCCACACGATCGCCGCGGAGTCGCAGCGGATGATCAACGAGACCTACAGCGCCTTCGTGCAGGGTTTCATGCCGACGCTGGCACGGCCCGACGTCGACGTCCTCGACGGGCTGACCACCGCGATCATCGTCGACCAGCAGCGGATGGGGACCGACCCCCGGTCCACCGTCGGCACCGCCACCGACGCCAACGCGATGCTGCGCATCCTCTTCAGCCGACTCGGGCAGCCGCACATCGGCTCGTCCCAGGCGTTCTCCTTCAACGTCGCCTCGATCAGTGGAGCGGGCGCGGTCACGCTGGAGCGCGGTGGGCAGACCGTGAAGGAGCGGCGCAGCTTCAGCATCACCGGCGGCATGTGTCCGCGGTGCGAGGGCCGGGGCTCGGTCACCGACCTCGACCTGACCCAGCTGTACGACGACAGCAAGTCGCTCAACGAGGGTGCGCTCACCATCCCCGGCTACAGCATGGAGGGCTGGTACGGCCGCATCTACCGCGGTTGCGGCTTCTTCGACCCGGACAAGCCGATCCGCAAGTACACCAAGAGGGAGCTGCACGACCTGCTCCACAAGGAGCCGACCAAGATCAAGGTCGAAGGGATCAACCTGACGTACGCGGGGCTGATCCCACAGATCCAGAAGTCCTTCCTCGCCAAGGACGTCGACGCCCTTCAGCCGCACATCCGCGCCTTCGTCGAACGGGCTGTCACCTTCACCACCTGCCCCGAGTGCGGCGGCACCCGCCTGTCCGAGGCGGCCCGCTCGTCGAAGATCGAGGGAAAGAACATCGCCGACGCTTGCGCGATGCAGATCAGCGACCTCGCCGTCTGGGTGAGCGGGCTCGACGAACCGTCGGTCGCGCCGCTGCTCGCGACCTTGCGGCACACCCTCGACTCGTTCGTGGAGATCGGGCTGGGCTACCTCTCGCTCGACCGGCCGTCGGGCACGCTGTCGGGCGGCGAGGCGCAGCGCACCAAGATGATCCGCCACCTCGGCTCATCGCTCACCGACGTCACCTACGTCTTCGACGAGCCGACCATCGGACTGCACCCCCATGACATCGCGCGAATGAACGGCCTGCTGCGACAGCTGCGCGACAAGGGCAACACCGTGCTCGTCGTGGAGCACAAGCCGGAGGCGATCGCGATCGCCGACCACGTCGTCGACCTCGGCCCGCTCGCCGGCAGCGCCGGTGGCGAGGTGGTGTTCGAGGGCACCGTCGACGGACTGCGGGCCAGTGGCACGCTCACCGGGCGGCACCTCGACGACCGCGCCTGCCTGAAGCCGTCGGTGCGGACACCGTCGGGGGCGTTGGAGGTGCGCGGAGCCAACACACACAACCTGAGGGCAGTCGACGTCGACATCCCGCTCGGCGTGCTCGTCGTGGTGACCGGCGTGGCGGGCTCGGGCAAGAGCTCGCTGATCCACGGCTCGGTGGCCGGCCGCGATGGGGTGGTGGCAATCGACCAGGGCGCGATCCGCGGCTCGCGACGGAGCAACCCGGCCACGTACACCGGACTGCTCGACCCGATCCGCAAGGCGTTCGCGAAGGCCAACGGTGTGAAGCCGGCGCTGTTCAGCGCCAACTCCGAGGGCGCCTGCCCCACCTGCAACGGCGCCGGCGTGATCTACACCGACCTGGGGATGATGGCCGGCGTCGCCACCACCTGCGAGCTGTGCGAGGGGAAGCGGTTCGATGCGGCGGTGCTGGAGTACCACCTCGGCGGCCGGGACATCAGCGAGGTGCTCGCGATGTCGGTGGCCGAGGCAGAGGAGTTCTTCGGCTCCGGCGACGCGAAGGTGCCGGCCGCACACACGATCCTCGAGCGGCTCGCCGACGTCGGGCTGGGCTACCTCACCATCGGCCAGCCGCTCACCACGCTGTCCGGCGGCGAGCGGCAGCGGCTCAAGCTGGCCACCCACCTGGGCGAGAAGGGCGGTGTCTACGTCCTCGACGAGCCGACCAGCGGCCTGCACCTCGCCGACGTCGAGCAGTTGCTCGGCCTGCTCGACCGGCTCGTCGACTCCGGCAAGTCGGTCATCGTCATCGAGCACCACCAGGCGGTCATGGCGCACGCCGACTGGATCATCGACCTCGGCCCCGGCGCCGGCCACGACGGCGGCCGGATCGTCTTCGAGGGCACACCGGCCGACATCGTCGCCGCTCGCTCGACCCTGACCGGCGAGCACCTCGCGGCCTACGTCGGCACCTGACCTGAGAGGTCACGCCTGACCGGTTCGCTGCAGCAGCGGGGAGCCGTGCCGGCGTTGCGCGCGCGTCCCAGTACGGGCGGCCAAGCTGACAGGCGCACCGCGCGCGCCGGGCTGCCCGTGGAGCTGCTGCCGGCGGGCAGTGGCGTGGGCGAGCAGCTGTTCGCCGCCGCGGCGGCGGCCAAGCTGGCCGGGATCGATCCGGAAGCCGAGCTGCGCACCGCGGCCCGCCGGTTCGCGGACTCGGTTCGGGCGGCGGAGCGCTCCGCCGCCGCGGTGGGGGTGGACCGCACCAGCTCGAAGCCTGGTCGGCCTTCTGGCCGGAGCACGCTTCAGGCTGATTCGCCGGCGCGGCGCTGAGGTGGTGCTCAGCGCCGGGGTCGCCGGGCTGGGACGCGGTTCGTGGAGATCCCGGTCCACCGGGCGACCAGGATCTCCACAGACTCAGGTCTCGGGGCCGAGCGCCGCCGACCGATGGCCACCGGTTGCGGACTGGTTCAGGCCGCCCGGAGCGGTGGGCCGTCAGCCGCAGTGCGCCAGGACCAGCGTGAATCCGTTGGTGGCCGCACCGACTCCGAGGTCGCCGTCCGGACTCATGACGATCTCGTGTGCGTTGCCGGCGAAGTAGTCGAAGGCGGCCGTCGGGGTCCCGTCGACGGACGACGCGTAATTCCACGCCGTGACACCGGCGTCCGGGCAGTACCCGGCTGCGGTGAGCGCGGCGGGGACGTCCGGCGGCGTGGAGCCCTGCGCGATCGCGGCGGCGACGGTTCGGGCCGGTGGGCTCGCCGTGAGGCCACGCAGGCCCGCGCCGGTGCGGGCCTTCGTGATCAGGCAGGTGAGTGAGGCCTCTGCGGCGGCGGGTGACAGGCCCGATGCGTCGGCGTCCGGACAGGCCGCCGTGGCGCCGGCTTCCGGTGACGCCTCCCCGGGAGGAGCGTTGCCCCCGGCTTGGGCCCCACCCGGCGGCGTTCCTCCGGTGCCGTCCGGCTGGGCGCCACCGGGTTGTGTCCCATCGGGCGGCGTTCCTCCGGTGCCGTCCGGCTGCGCCGCACCGGGCGGCGTTCCTCCGGTGTTGTCCGGCGGCGCCGCACCCGGCAGCGTGCCGCCGGCCGCTCCCTGGACGGGTGCCAGGCCCGGCTGCGGGACGAGGGCGGTGCCGGGGGGATAGGGGAACTGTCCCTGGAAGTTGCCCGGCGGCGAGTACCGGCAGACGACGAGTCCGAAGGCCAGCTTGTTCGCCGGGGCGAACCCGCAGCCGACGTTCGTCGTGGAGCTCCACACGATCTGCGTGTAGTGGCCGACCTTCTTCTTCTCCTGGCCTGTGGGCTGGGGGTCGGTCTGGTAGTTGGCCCGTTCGTCGTCCGGCGGCGTCACGCCCACACCTGTGGCCAGCCGGATCGTGGCGTCCTTGACCTCGCCGCCGGCGAGGTTCTCGCCCAGGTTGGTGCCCGAGTGCTCGAACTTCCCGTCGGTCTGCTTCGCGTCGGCCCACTCCTGCGCCCCGGCGGCGATGGCGTTGTCCCAGACCAACGGCGGTTGGCCGACCTCGGCGCGGAACAGGTTGTGCTGCGCGAGGATCTCGTCGCGTTCGGCGGCGGTGATGTTCGACCCGGTGTCCGCAGGCGCCGCCGAGGCCACCGCGGGCGCGAGCCCGAGGCTCACCAGCGCGGCGGTCGTCGCCCATCCGATACGCAGTACCGACGTCCGCGCTACGCCCATCGGGGTGGCCCTCCCTGCGAGGCCGCGCTGATCTGCCCGGCCGGGGACTGATCGTCACGGGGAGTCGATGGTCGACGATGACCGCCTGGATGTGACCTTGTCAACGTTCCGGGGGTCATGGGCGCCGTCGTGGTGCGGGAGCCCAGCCCTTGTAGCTCCGTCGATCCGCGGTCGATCCATCAGGTTGTGCCCGGCCGGGATGGGTAGCGGCGGCGGCCGGGATGGGAGGTTTTCCCGACGCGCCGGACGCAGCATCGTTCCTACCGTTCTCCCTGTTCACAGCATCACCAACAGTCGAGAGAGATCACGATGATCGACATCTTGCGCCCGCTGTTGATCACCGGGCTGGTTCTGGTCGAGGTCGGGCTCTGGCAGTGGCGCATGCTCATCGCAGCCCGCGGCAACCGCTCTGGGGCGGTGGCTCTCGGCGCTCTCGGCGCCGTCCTGCAGATCACCGCCATCAGCCAGGTCGTCATGAACGTCACCGACCTGCTGAGCATCATCGCGTACGCCACCGGCGTAGGGGGGGGGTACTGCTGGGACTCCTCGCCGGCGAACGGTTGTCGCCCGGATCGATCAGTGTCACGGTCGTCACCGACGCCCCCGATCTCGTCGACGAACTATGGGCACGCGGCTGGCCTGCCACCGCGCACGCAGGACACGGGGAGAACGGTCCGGTCACGGTGTTGTCGATCCCCACCAGCAGGCGCCACGAGTCGCGCCTGCACCGCGATGTCGCCGAGCTCGCTCCAGGCGCGCTCTGGAGCGCTGAGGACCAGCGCAAACGGCCCGCGGTCGCGCGCGGTGGCGCCGGCTCGCCGAGGGGCGCCCGACTCGCAGTCGGCGACGCCCTCAGGGAGGTCGAGCCGGTGTAGTGGAGCCGTCCCGCCGCGGACTGCGGCCAGGACTCCGTCAGACGTACGACAGCAGTGAGCGCAGCACCACGGTGGCGACGAAAACGACCGTGAACGCCAGATCGATCCGCAGGTCACCGATCCGCACCGGAGGGAGCAACCGCCGCACCGGGCCGAGCACCGGCTCGGTGACCCGGTGGGAGATCTCCTGGGCACGGGCGATCCCTCGGCCTCCGGAGGCCAGCATCGACGTCCAGTCCAGCACGGCCCGCACCACGAGCGCGATCAGGAACAGCAGCAGGACCAGGCCGAGCAACGACGCGATGAGGCTCACCCCTCCACCATGCCCGCGTTGGCTGAGAACGAGCTGTGGACGGGCCACAAGCCAGCCGGCGGGTGGTGACGGGGCACTAGGTCGATGGCCCTGCGCGGGGTAGGTGGACCGTGGTCGTGGGACCGGTGAACCAGTTCTCCACCGAGGCGTGCCAGTAGACCCGGAGCAGGATCAGTGCCCCCGGCACGACCAGAACGGTGTAGTTGATTGACGTACTTCCTGGCGAACTCCGGCTACCACGTCCTCGGGGGACGCAAGCCGGGAGCGCGGTGGTGCGTGACTACGGACTCTTCATCGACCGATCCGGCGCCGCTCCCGGCTGTCCAGCACGTGCGTGATGCCGGCGAGGACGACGATGGTGAGCAGGATCGTGGGCAGGAAGATCGCGATCGTCCAATGGTTCACGACGTACTCGAACACGTTTCTCCACATCGCAACACCTCTCCACTTCCCGTGATCGGGCACGGAGCGTATCAGGATCATCACCGAGGATGGGCAGCACCGGCTGACCCGGTCCTGACAGTGTGGCACCGTTCGACCCGATGGCGCCCACGTTCTGCGGTCAAGGGCCGCGGAGAGCCCTTCTGCCGGTACTCCAGGGGTTCATGGAAGCGATTCGTCGTCCAGTCCGGCGCGCCGGACCGCGAGCGGCGCCCCGGCCAGGTCCTCCTCGTTGCAGAGCAGCTTGACCTCGTAGTAGGGGGAGCCGTCGCGGTCGTCGTAGTCGAGATGAACCGCGATGACGTCGAGCGGTTCGCCCAACCACAGTTGCGCGGCCCGCAGCCAGGCGGCGGACCGCTCCAGTGCAGTGGGGAGATCGTCGTCGCGGAACTGCACCGGCCGGTAGGGAACCTGCTGGACCTCATCTCGAGGGTGCTCGGGGCGGGGAAGGTCGATGGCCATCCCGGAGTCGTCGAGATGGAGCTGAACTGTTTTCTCGCTCACCGGAACAGGCTGACGGGAGGAGGCCCGTCGAGCAAGCCGGGACGACGATCCGAGTCGCGCCGCCGATCCGGTCAAGCGCCTTCGACCGATCCCGGTGGGAGGAAGTCGACGTCGTGCAGGGCGGAGAGCCGGACCACCTCGGCGGGGTCGGTGAGGTTGTGGAGCTTGTCGAACAGCTCGGCGAGACGCCCGGCCGGGCTCACCCAGAACAGCCCGCGGGTGGGGGCGTCGCTGCGGTTGTAGTAGGCGTGGGGGAGATTCATCGGCATCCGCACGGTGTCGCCGGGGCCGGCGGTGTCCCACTGCCCGTCGAGATACAGGGTGAACACTCCGTCGAGGATGTAGATGTGTTCGTCCTGGGTGGGGTGCACGTGGGGTGGGACGCCGGTCCCTGGCGGGTCGTAGGTCTCGAACGCGAAGCTGGTCTCGCTCGCCGCCTTCATGGAGTAGGTGTGGCCGAGGACGTTCCAGATCTTCTTGTGCATGCCCTGATCAGCGAGGGTGATGCCCTTGGGCAGCGGTCCCAGCACGATCTCGTCGCCGGTCACGGCGCCTCCACGTGTCTCCGTCCTACCGGGCGTACTGCTGGGTAGATCATCAGCAGAACCGGACGCCGAGTGCAAGCGCGGCAACGGTCGGGTCGATGTCGCGCACCCGTACCGCCGAGGTGACGTCCGGGCGCTCGAGCAGGGTCCCGGCCTGCTGGACGGCGGCGGCGCCGAACCGCAACGCCGATGCCAGCCGCTGGTCCGCGGTCGTGTCACCGGCGGCGAGGTAGCCGGCGAGGAAGGCGTCGCCCGCGCCGGCGGTGTTGACGACCTGCGCGACCGGGGCGCTGCCGTGGATCGAGACCGTGCGATCGACGAGCACCGCCCCGTCACCTCCCAGGCTCACCAGCACGGTGTCCACGCCGCGCTCGACCAGAATCCGTGCGGCGGTGACCACCTCGCCGACCGTGTGCAGCGGGCGGTCGATGAGCTGGGCGAGTTCGTCGGCGTTGGGTTTGATCAGGTGGGGTAGCTCGTTCGCCGGCCGGTCGAGGGCCGCGATCAGCGCGGACTCCGACGTGTCGAGGGCCATCCGCCGGCCGGCCGCCCGCCCGGCGGCCACCGCATCGGCCAGTGCGGTATCGGTGAACCCGGCGGGCAAACTGCCGCACCACGCCGTCCATTCGCCGGCTGAGCCGGCCGCATCCACCGCGGCGACCAGCGCGGCCACCTCGGTGGGGGAGAGTTCGGGCCCGGGCTCGTTCAGCTTGCTGGTGGTGCCGTCGTCCTCGATCAGGGAGACGTTGCTGCGGACGGCACCGCGTACCGGCACGGCCCGGCACGGCAGCCCGGCGGCGCCGAGCATGGCCTCCAGTTGCAGGCCCGAAGGGCCACCGATCGGCAGCACGGCGGTGACGTCGTGACCGGTGGCCCGCAACGCGACGGCGACGTTCACGCCCTTGCCGCTCGGTTCGACCACCGACGAGCGGGCCCGGTGCACCGCACCACGGGTGAACGACGTCAGACGCAGGGTGCGATCGAGGCTGGGGTTGGCGGTGACGGTGGTGATCACGCTGCACCGTCGGCGATCTCGACCTCGACGCCGTGTCGAGTCACGGCGTCGAGGTCGGCCTGCGAGGTTCCGGAGTCGGTGATGAGGAGGTCGATGTCGGAGAGCAGGGCGTGCCGGCACAGGCTTTCGCGGCCGAACTTCGAGTGATCGGCCAGTAGGATTCGGCGTCTTGCCGTGGTCAGCATACGGTTCTTGACCAGCGCTTCCTGTTCGTCGGGAGTGGTGAGGCCGCGGCTTCGGGAGATGCCGTTGGTGCCGAGAAGGGCGATGTCGACGTTGACGGACGCGAGCGCGTCGAGCGTGACCTGGCCGACGCCGGCGAGCGTGGGGCGTCGGATCGTCCCGCCGAGCACCCGAACCGTGACGGACGGGTGGTCGCTCAGGCTCAGTGCGATGGGCAGGGAGTTGGTGTAGACGATCTGCTCGCCCTGTGGTGGCAACCAGGCTGCCAGGCGGGCCGTGGTGGTACCGGCGTCGATCAGGAGCGATGCGCCTGCGGGAACGTGCCGAACGGCGGCCCGCGCGATCACGTCCTTCTCCTTCGTGAAGCTGATCCGCTCCTGCAGGTCGGGTTCGAACGTCAGCTCGTGGACGGGGATGGCGCCGCCGTGCACCCGGCGCAGCAGCCCACGCTCCTCCAGCACGGCGAGATCCTTGCGGACGCTCTCGGTGCTGACGCCCAGCTCAGCGGCCAGCTGTGCGGCCTCCACCCGGCCGACGGCGGCCAGCTGCCGCAGAACGAAGTGCTGACGTTCCGGCGCGAATCGTGCGCTCATGCCCGCAGCCCCAGGTTGTCGCGCGGCCCGAGATGGCCGGCGGCCCTGGCGGCCAGCGTCGCCGCTCCCAGCGCGCCGGCCTCGGTGGCGGCCGCCACCGTGAGCTCGCCGAATCCCGCACGTTTGGCGTGCATGACCATCCGGCTGTTGCACCAGCCGCCCGCGGCCACGAGTCGGCGATGCGGACCGGCGATCGCGGTCATGTCCTCGTGCAGCCGGACCGCCTGAGCCGTCGCCGCTTCGACCACGGCGCGCCACACGTGCCCGGGGCCGACGCCGTCGGTGACGTTGCCCAGCGTCAACCCTGCCGCGCCGATGCCCGTCACCTCGATCCCGCCTGCGGTGGCCTCCAGCGCCTGCTGGTCCAGCGCAGGCAGACCGTTCCGGGACACACCGAGCAGACCGAGCGCGCGCTGCATGGCCAGTCCGCCCTCCGTTCCGGCCAACAACGACCAGTGCCCCGGTTGGACGCTCACGTCGGTCGTGACCCCGGCCCGGGCGAGTGCCGCCACCTGCGCGGAGGCGAGTGTGGGCAGGATGGTGCGTACCAGCGCCTCCGCGGTCCCGGAGGAGTCGAGCTCGTCGCCCGGTCCGGTGGCCCCGACTCCGACTGCGGCGGCCTGGTGATCGTGACCGGCCAGCGTGACGACGGCGCCGGCGAGCCGCGGGTGAGCGGCCGCTCCGTCGATCCGACCGATCGGGACGCCGGACTGCACGAGCGGTGGCATCAGCCCGACGCTTGCGCCCGACCAGGCCAGTGCCCTGTCCCACCAGTCGTCGGTGGCCAGATCGAACCATCCGGTCCGGCAGGCCAGGGAACGATCGCAGGCTTCGTCGGCCCCCAGCCCGCGGGCGACCCACTCGGCGACGTTGAACCGGCGCACAGCCGCGTTGACCTCCGGGGCATGCCGGACCAGCCACCGGTGCTTCGTGAGTGAGAACTGCCCCCGCAGCGGCTTGCCGGCGTGGGCGCCGAAGTCGTCCTCGCCGACCTGCTCGCGCAGCTCGTCGACCTCGACCCGTCCCGGCCGTCGTGCCACGCGATCGCGGGGGCGACCGGGCGGCCACGGCCGTCGACGAGTACGCCGGTCTCGCCCATGCTGGTGATCCCCAGGCCGGCCAACCGGATCTGGGCGGGTCCCGCGTCGGCCACTCGGTTCAGCGCCTCGATCGCCCCGGCCAGCAGCTGCTCCGGCGCGATCTGCACGCCGTCACCGGTGGTGTGCCAGGTCGTCGGTGTCCGCCCGGCGGCCAGTTCGCGCCCGGTGTCGTCGAACACCACCGCCTTGCTCGACGTGGTGCCGACGTCCAGCCCGACCCATCCCTGCATGGAGCCCGCTCCGTTTGTGTTCGTGGGATTTTCTTGGATATGCTTGCGTTTGCTTGGACAGCAAACCACCCGGTGGACCACCACCGCAACCCGAGGGGACCCACCGTGCCGATCAGCACGACGGCAGCGCTCATGGCCGCCGCAGCCCGCGCGGAGCGGGCCGTCGCGGCCTTCAACGTGATCACGCTCGAACACGCCGAAGGGATCGTCGCCGGGGCCGGTTCCGCTGGTCAGCCGGTCATCCTGCAGGTGAGCCAGAACGCCGTGAAGTTCCACGGGGGAGCCGTCGCCCCGCTGGCCGCTGCGCTCCGCGAGATCGCGGCGGCCGCGTCGGTGCCGGTGGCCCTGCACCTCGACCACGTCGAGGATCCGCAGCTGATTCGGCGAGGCATCGCGGCGAGGTTCAGCTCGGTGATGATCGATGCCGGTCGCCTGCCCTACTCCGAGAACGTCGCCGAGACCGCCCGCGAGGCGAAGTGGCTGCGCGCCAACGACGTTTTCGCCGAGGCCGAACTGGGCTACGTCGGCGGCAAGGACACCCAGGTCGTCAGCGCCCACGCCGATGGTGTTCGCACCGATCCCGCGCAGGCGGTGGCGTTCGTGGCCGAGACCGGGGTGGACGCGCTGGCCGTCGCCGTCGGGAGTTCGCACGCCATGACCACGCGGACAGCCAGCCTGGACTTCGCGCTGATCGAGCGGCTACGGGACGCGGTGCCGGTGCCGTTGGTGCTGCACGGATCGTCCGGCGTGTCCGACGACGACATTCGCAGCGCGGTCCGGGCGGGGATCAGGAAGGTCAACATCGGGACGGCGCTCAACATCGCGTTCACACACGCGGTTCGCGACCATCTCGCGACACACGACTCGGTGGATCCGCGTCGCTACCTGGCGCCGGCCCGGCAGGCCCTCGCCGAATTCGTGCGGACGGCGGTCGAGGTCGTCGCGGGGGGCTGACCGCTACAGCGTTGCTGGGTCCGCGACGACGCCGGCCGACTGCTGCCCACCCGGCCCTTGCCTCGGCGGGCGATCTGCCGGGACGCTGGCGCGGAGGTTCCGATCACGCGGGAGGTGAGCGGTGACGATGCACGTCACCCTGCTCGGTGAGCAGCTGCTCGCGGGGGCCGACGGCACGATCCAGGCGCGGTCGTCGCGGACGATCGCGCTCATCGCGTTCCTCGTCGCGCACGGGGACGCGCCGCAGACCCGCCAGCGCATCGCCGCCGCGTTCTGGCCGGACTCCTCCGACGAGCAGGCCCTGACGAACCTCCGCCGCGAGCTGCACCACCTGCGCGGCGTCCTCGGCGACGAGCCCGCGCTCGTCGTCACCCCGCGCGACCTCGCCTGGCGCGACAGCCCGACCTGCGTCGTCGACGTCCGCGCGTTCCGCTCCGACCGCGCGGCCGCGCTCGCGGCGGCCGCCGGAGGTGACCGGGACACCTTCCTGACCCGCGCGGCGGCCGCCGTCGCCCGCTACGGGGGCGAGTTCCTGCCCGGCAACGACGACGACTGGGCCCGGGACACCCGCTCCGAGCTGGAGCAGCAGTGCGTCGACCTGCTCGACCGGTGCATCGCGGCGTACCGGGCGACCGGCGACCTGACCCGAGCGGTCGACGCCGCCCGCCGCCGCCTGCAGCTGCGCCCGCTGGAGGAGGCCGGCTACCGCACGCTGATGGAGCTGCAGGGTGACCAGGGCGACCGCGCGGGCGCGGTGAGCACCTACCACCACTGCGCGTCGGTCCTGGAGCGTGAGCTGGGCGTCGAGCCCGACCCGCTCACCCGCACCACATTGAACCGGTTGCTGGCGCGGTCCGGCCCCGCCGTCGCCGCGACACCCGAACCGCCGGCCCCCCGGACGGTCCGCGCGGGCAGGCGGTTCGTCGGTCGCGCGCCCGAGCTGCGTGCCCTGCGCGAGCGATGGCGCGCCGCGGCCGACGGGACGTGCCGGGCTCGTCCTGCTGCGCGGCGACCCCGGCGTCGGCAAGTCCCGGTTGATGGCCGAGCTGGCCGACGAGGCCCGCCGCGACGGCGCCGTGGTGGCGGACGCCCAGTGCTTCGGCACCTCCGGGCGTCTCGCGCTCGCTCCGGCTGCGGACTGGCTGCGCACGCCGGCCGTCCGCGCCGTCCTGCCGTCGGTCGACCCGGTGTGGCGGGCCGAGGTGGAGCGCCTGCTGCCCCCGGCCCCGACCCGCGCGGAGCCGGCGCGGCCCGGGCCGCGGGCGATGGTCGACGCCTGGCAGCGCCACCGCTTCTTCGAGGGCCTGAGCCGAGCGCTGCTCGCGGTCGACCGGCCCGTCCTCCTGACGATCGACAACCTGCAGTGGTGCGACCAGGAGACGTTGTCGTTCATGACGTTCTGCCTCGGCCTCGCCGCGCACGATCCCGTCCTGATGGTCGCGACGACGCGGGACGATCACGACCCGTCCCTCGGGGCCTGGGTCGTCCGGATGCGCGCGACGGGCCAGCTCACCGAGATCGCTCTCGACCCGTTCGAGGTCGCCGACACGGCCGCGCTCGCCGAGGCCGTCACCGGGAACGCGCTGACCGCAGCCGAGGCGGCCCTGCTGCACGCGACGACGGGCGGGTTCCCGCTCTACATCGTCGAGGCCGGGCGCGCCGACGCGGGGTCGCCCGCGAGCGACCAGCTGGCGTCGGTGCTGCAGAGCAGGCTGGCCCAGGTGAGCGAGGAGGCCCGCGACATCGCCGGACTCGCCGCCGCCGTCGGCCGCGACGTCACCCTCGACCTGCTCACCGAGGCCGCCGACCTCCCCGCCGACGCCGTGGTCCGCGCGGTCGACGAGCTGTGGCGCAGCCGCATCCTGCGCGAGGTCGGTGGCGGCTACGACTTCTCCCACGACCTGCTCCGCGACGCCGCCTACGCGGACGTGAGCCCGCCGCGGCGCTGGCTGCTGCACCGGCGCGTCGCGCAGGGCCTGGAGCTGCTGCACGCCGACGACCCCGACTCCGTGTCCGCGCAGCTCGCCGAGCAGTACGCCCGCGGTGGGCGCGCCGACCGGGCGGTCGGCTACTACCGCCGGGCCGCCGCCGTCGCCTCGTCCATGTTCGCTCACGACGAGGCGATCAGGCTGCACGAGGCCGCGCTGGAGATCGTGCGCGCGATGCCGGCCGGGCGGGACCGGACGAGCCGGGAGCTCGACCTCGTGGAGTCGCTGGCGAGGCCCCTGACCGCCCGCTACGGCTACGCCTCGCCGCTGGTCCGGGAGGCGCTGGAGCGATCGATCGCCCTGGCGGACACGCTCGGGCGGCGCGACTCCGCCCTGGACGCGCTCGTCGGGCTGTGGTCGTCGCAGTTCGTGCACGGGGACACCGCGGCCGCCCACCGCACGGCGACGCGCGCGCTGGAGATCGTGACTCCCGACTCCCCGATGCGCGGACCGGCGCACTTCGGCTTCGCGGGCTCGGCCGCCAGCCTGGGCCGGCTCACCGAGTCCGTGGAGCACTTCGCCCTGGCCGCCGAGTACGGCGGCGCGCCTACGCTGAGCGTCGGCACCCGGGTGGACGTGCACGGCCCCGCCTGGGCCGCGCACGTGCACTGGCTGCTCGGCCACGCGGACCAGGCCCGGGAGTACGCCACCGGCGCCATCGCGCGCGCCCGCGCCGAGCGACAACGTCTACAGCCTCGCCGTCGCACTGGCCTACGGCGCCGTCACCCACCAGTTCCGCGGGGACGTGACCGAGCTGCGACGCGTCGTCGACGAGCTGAGCGAGCTGTGCGAGCGCTACTCCTTCGCCTACTACCGCGAGTGGGCACTGGTGCTCGCCGGATGGAGCCGCGACGACGGGACCGGCGCGGCCCTCGCCCGGCGCGGCGTCGAGGCGCTCACCGCGGACGGTGCGTTCGCGCGCATGCCGTACTGGCTCTCCCTCTGCGCCGACATCGCGCGGCGGGAGGGGCGCCCGGACGTCGCCCGCGCGACGCTGGACGCCGCGCTGGCCGGCGGCTGGGCCCGCGACGACGTCTGGTGGCTGCCGGAGGTGATGCGCATGCGGGCCGCCTACGACGACGGGGACGAGGCCGTCGCCCGTCTGCAGGACGCGGCCCGGCTCGCCGCCGAGCACGGCAGCGCGGCGCTGCTCGCCCGGTGCCACGACGACCTCGCCGCCCGCAGCGTTCCGGTCGACCCCGTTCGGCGTTCCCCCGGTCCCCGGCGGTCCCCCGCCGGAGGCGAACGGCTCGCAAACGCTGCCTTCCTAACGTCGGGGTGAGGCACCCGAGCAGTGCGGGTGCACCGTCCGAGAGGACCACCTCCATGACCACCACCACCTCCGCCCCCTTCGCCGACCTCGCGGCCGCGCTGCGCGGAGACCTCGTCACCCCCGGCGACGAGGGATACGACGCGGCCCGGGCCGTCTACAACGGGATGATCGACAAGCGGCCCGCCGCCGTCGCCCGCTGCCGGGACACCGCCGACGTCATCGCCGCGGTCGCGTTCGCCCGCGCGCACGGGCTGGAGATCGCGGTCCGCGGCGGCGGCCACCACGCCGCCGGGTTCGGCACCTGGGACGACGCGCTCGTCGTCGACCTGTCGCCGATGCGCAGCATCACCGTCGATCCCGAGCAGCGCACCGTCCGCGTCGACGCCGGCGCCACCTGGGGCGACGTCGACCACGCCACCGTCGCGTTCGGGCTGGCCACCCCGTCGGGATTCCTGGCCTCGACCGGGGTCGCCGGGCTCGACGCTCGGCGGCGGCATCGGCTACCTGTCGCGCCGCTTCGGCCTCACCGTCGACAACCTGCTCGCCGCCGACGTCGTCCTCGCCGACGGCCGGTTCGTCACCGCGAGCGCCACCTCGCACCCGGACCTGTTCTGGGCCCTGCGCGGCGGCGGTGGCAACTTCGGCGTCGTCACCTCGTTCACCTTCCGCTGCCACCCGATCGGCGAGAACGGCACGGTCATCGGCGGTCCGGTGCTCTACGACATCGCCGACGCGCCCGAGGTGATGCGCTGGTACCGCGAGCTGGTGCCCGCGCTGCCCGAGGAGCTGTCCGGCTGGCTGGGCCTGATCACGATCCCGCCCGCGCCGCCGTTCCCCGAACAGCTGTGGGGCCGCAAGGCGTGCGCCATCGTGTGGTGCTACACCGGCCCGCACGACCGGGCCGAGGACATCCTCGCCCCGGTCCGGGAGTTCGGGTCGCCGCTGGTCGTGGGGCTGCACGAGATGCCGTTCACGGCGCTGCAGTCGGCGTTCGACCCGCTCTACCCGGCCGGGCTGCAGTGGTACTGGCGCGCCGACTACTTCCGGGAGATCAGCGACGCCGCCATCGACGTGCACCGCGAGTTCGGTGAACGGCTCCCGACCGGGCACTCCACGATGCACCTCTACCCGATCGACGGCGCCGCCGCCCGGGTCGCGCCGGACGCCACCGCCTTCGCCTACCGCGACGGCGGCTGGGCGGGCGTCATCGTCGGGGTCGACCCCGACCCCGCCCAGGCCGAACTGATCTCCGGACTGGGCGAAGGAGTACTGGGAGCGGCTGCACCCCACCTCGGCCGGCAGCGCCTACCTCAACTTCGTCATGGACGAGGGCACGGACCGGGTGCGCGCGTCCTACCGCGACAACTACGAGCGGCTGACGCGGATCAAGCGCCGCTACGACCCGGACAACACGTTCCACATCAACCAGAACATCCCGCCCGCCGAGCGGGCCTGAAAGCACCACCGAACCTCACCGATTCCGGCCGCACCGCCCGACGCGGTGCACCCCACGAACAGGAGACAGACCATGACCGAGACGATCGGAGACCGACCGCCGACCGGGCGCTGAAGGCCCGGCACCGCGCCATGTGGGCGCTGGGGGACTACCCGGCGGTGGCCATCGACGTGATCCCCGAGCTGGGACCCGCGCTCGTCGCGGCGAGCGGGGTGCGCGCCGGCGACCGGGTGCTGGACGTGGCCGCGGGCACCGGGAACGCCGCGGTACCCGCCGCGCTGGCCGGCGCCCGGGTCATCGCTTCCGACCTGACCCCGGAGCTGTTCGCAGCCGGCCGGGCGTTCGCCGACCGCCACGGCGTGCAGCTGGAGTGGGCGGAGGGCGACGCGGAGGCGCTGCCCTACGCCGACGGGGCCTTCGACGTCGTGCTGTCCTGCGTCGGCGTCATGTTCGCCCCGCACCACCAGCAGGCCGCCGACGAGCTGGTCCGGGTGTGCCGCCCGGGCGGCACGATCGGTCTGCTGAGCTGGACCCCGCAGGGCTTCGTCGGCGAGCTGTTCCGGACGATGAAGCCGTACGCACCCCCGCCGCCGCCCGGCGCTCAGCCGCCGCCGCTGTGGGGCGACGAGGACCACGTCCGGACCGCTGCTCGGCGACCGGGTCACCGACGTCGTCGCCCGGCGGCAGACGCTGACCATCGGACCTGTTCCCGACGCCCGAGGCGTGGCGGGAGTACTGGAAGACCGTCTACGGGCCGACCATCGCGGTGTACCGCCACATCGCCGACGACCCCGAGCGGGTCGCGGCCCTCGACCGCGACCTCACCGCCCTCGCCGCCCGGTTCGACCGCGGCACCGAGATCGACGGTCATGGACTGGGAGTACCTGATCCTCACCGCGCGCACGCGGGGCTGAACCGGCGGGCGTGCCTCTGATGACGGCGCCGGGCTCGCGAGGTATCTGGCTCGGTGACGGTGCGCTCTTTCATTGCAGAGCGACGTCGGGTTGCGCTCCCGGGCCTCGGACGATCGGTACGGCAGTACCTGGTCTGGCGGCACGGGCGGGGTCTGGGGTGCGGGAGGTCTGATGGCGGGCGACACCATCCGCAGGCTGCTGTTCACCCCGCCGGTCGCGGTGGCCCGCCTGGGCGGGAGCACCACCCCGATGGAGGCGTTCAGCTGGGGGCCGGGCGATCCGCACACCATCGCCGAGACCCGCATCCGGCCGGACTGGACGCTGGACGTCCGCTGCCGACGGCAGCGTCACCCCCGAGCTGCCACCACGCTCGACGTGCGCGACGGCCCCCTGCTGCGGCCGGTGGCGCCGTTCCTCGAGCTGTGGGCGCTGACCGGGGACGGGCCGGCCGACGAGCTGGCTGCCGCAGCCGGTCACCCCCGCGTCTGCTGGCCGCCAACGGCGTCGACCGCGGCGGCGGTCACGTTCACCGTCGACGCCATGAACCGCAAGGCCGCCCGCCGCACCGGCAACCCGGCGCTGCGCTTCGGCACGTTCCCGCCCGTCACCATCGCGCGGTGACCAACACCGCCCGTCGAGCTGACGCGGCAAGAGCCCGCCGGGGTCGGCCACCCCGATGATCCCGGCGGGGCGGTCCATCCCGCTCGGCTCGCGTGCAGGTGCTGCGCCCGGTGGCGCAGCCGGCGGACCCGCCGTGGCCGGCCGACGTGCGCGCTCGACGTGCTGCGGCTGCGGTTCACCCCGGGCCGGGGCCGCTTCTACGGCCCGCCGGAGGCGGCCAGCGGCCGCTACGGCCCGCCGCCGTCACTGCCGACCGGGCGTTCCTCGATCCCGGCCGCGGGCTGGTTCGACGCGCCGGCGCGGCAACCGCGTCGTCCCGGCCGACACCTTCGACGAGCGCGACGGCTTCGGATCCGGCACCACGCTCCCTCGGCGTCGTCGACGACACCTGCGACGCCGTGATCACCGCCGAGCTCGCCGTCGCCGGCACGGCCCTGCGGGCCCGGGCCAACGTCACCGTCGGCCCGCCGCACTTCGCGCCCGACCGGCGACCGTTCCTCTCGCTGGCCGACGAGATCAACGACCGCGAGCACGACCCGGCCCGGGACGCCGCGCTGACCGCGCGAGCAGCGCGAGCAGTGGGTCGAGGACCTGTTCGAGCGGATCTCCGAGACCGTGCTGGCTGATGGACGTCGACTTCTGGCGCCAGCGCTGGCGGCGCGAGCCTGACCGGCAGCCGAGCAGGCGCCCGACCGCCATCCCGGGCGACGGCGTGCCCGCAGCCCGAGCCCGGGCCATGGGCGGGCGCGACCGCGCTGCGCGACCGCGACATCGCCATCGCGGCGCCGTCGGACGATCGAGCCGCACCCGCTGTCGCCAGCGGGCCCGCGAGCGCCACCGCGACCTGTCCGACCTGAGCCAGCTCGACCGCCTTCGTGCTGGCGCACCCGGACCGGCTGCGCGCAGCTGGTCCGGCCGCCGTTCGCGTGCACCGACGCGCGACACCGACGGCTCGTCGATGCAGATGCCGCCGTTCATGCGCAACAGCAACGCCGGCCCGCTGTCGCCTCGCGCACTGGCAGTACGACCTGCTGATGGCGCTGGGCGGACGCCGTCGCCGCCGCCGGCGAGCCGACGTCGCTGGCCGAGGGCGACGCGGCCCCGCTCTGTCGGAGCGGCGGCGGAGCGCCGGCGGCAGGTGCTCGCCGTGCTCGACGCAGGAGGGCCGGGATGACCGGCGCCGGCCGCAGTGGCGGACGTTCCGCTCCCGGGTCGGCACGCACGTGCTCGTGCTGCGCGGCAGCCAGATCCTCGACCTGCCACCGGGTCTCGACGCGGCCGACCTCGACCCGTCCGACCTGGACCCGTTCCTCGCCCACGGCGCCGGCTCGGCCTGGGCGCAGGTGCCGCAGGTCGCCCCGCAGAGCATCTCGCTCAACGTCACCTCGGCCTGCAACCTCGGCTGCGCCTACTGCTACGCCGACCGCGGCCGCTTCGGCGGCGCCCAGCGCGGCGCGATGGGCCGCGGCACCGCGGAGGCCGCGGTCGACACGCTGCTGGCCGGCTGCGACCGCGGCGCCCGGGCCACGATCGGCTTCCTCGGCGGCGAGCCGTTCCTGCACGCCGCCCTCGTGCACCAGGTCGTCGGCTACGCCGGCCGCGGGCCGCCGCGCTCGGGCCAGCCGGTCGGGTTCTCGGTCACGACCAACGGCACCCGGCTGCGGCGCGGCCGACCTCGACGCTGCTCCGGTCGCACCCGTTCGCGGTGACGGTCAGCATCGACGGCGGCCGGTCCACCCACGACCGCTGCGCCGCAACCTGCTCGGCGGCCGGCAGCTTCGACGACGTGATCGCCGGCGTCGCGCCCGCTGCTGGCCGACCCGGGCCAGGCGCACGGTCACCGCCCGGGCCACCGTCACCGCGGGACGGCTCGACCTCACCGGCCGCTACGACGCCCTCGCGCGCCGAAGGCTTCGCCCGGATCGGCTTCTCCCCGGTCCGGCTCGGCTTCGGCGCGCTCGGCGACACCGACTGGCCGGCGTGGACGGCGGCGTCGGTCGCCCTGGCCGAGCGCGAGCTGGCCGTGCTGCTGGCCGGCGGCGACACCGGCTTCGACAACTTCGCGGTGGCGCTGCGCCGGCTGCACGCCGGCTCGTCGGCGCCCGTTCCCGTGCGGCGCGGGCGGCGGCTACGCCTCGGTGTCCACCGACGGCCGCTGGTACGCCTGCCACCGGGCGATCGGCGACGACGACTACGCGCTCGGCGACGCCGAGCTGGCGGTCGACCCGGCCCGCCAGCGGGCGTTCCTGGCCGCCCACCACGTCGAGCGGGTCGAGCCGTGCCGCAGCTGCTGGGCCCGCTACCTGTGCAGCGGGGGCTGCCACCAGGAGCGCCGCGCCCGCACCGACGGCGTCCTGCGACGCGATCCGGGACTGGCTGGAGTTCTGCCTCGACGCCTACTGCGCGCTGTCCGCCGACGCGACCCGACTGGTTCGGAGGTCCCTGATGCCCGCCGACAAGCTGCAACCCCGCAACCGCACCGCCCGGCTGGCCGACGCTGCGCGCCGCCGGCAACCCGGTGGTCACCGAGCTCGAGTCCGGAGTCGGCAACTGCTTCCCCGGCCTCGAGGCGGACCTGCGCAACCTCGACCGCCGGTTCTTCCCCTACCTCGCGGTCGACTTCGTCGGCGACGCGACGTCGTGGTGGCCGAGGTCGCGCTCGCCCGGGCGCAGGCCGAGCTGCCGCCGGGCCGCTGCTGACCGGGCTGGCGCACAGTGGCCGGCGCGCCGAGCGCCCGCTGGCGGGTGACCCGGCTGGCCGGCGACTTCGCCGGCTTCGGGCAGCAGTCCTGCGCGGTCGACCGAGCTCGGCGACCGAGCACGTCCCGGCCCGACGACCCGTGGACGGCGGTGCGGCTGCTGCGCCCCGGCTACCCAGGTGAGTCACCGTCCGGACGCGCCGGGCGCGCCCGCCGTGGTCCTCGCCGCGACCCGCGCGTCCTACCTGACCGACGACGGCGCGTTCGCGGAGATGTTCGACCCCGGCGAGCTCACCCAGTCGCTGTGCTCGCCGTGGACCCACGACTTCCGCGACTGCGGCTGCTTCTACTGGGCGTCGAACCACCCCGACCTCGTGCAGCCCGCCGTGCCCGCCGGGACCGCGCCGGACGACCCGGACTGGACGGCCCGGGTGCCGCTGGCTCCGCGGACGACCGAGTCGGCCGACCCCACCGCCGGTCGACGTGAACCACGCCGGTGAGTTGCGCCCACCAGGAGATCAACGCCCGGTGGCAGGAGCTCGACATCGTGCTCGACGGGCGCGAGCAGCGCACCGCCTACGAGCCGGACGCCGTGGCCGGGTCGCCGCTCGGCCCCGGACTGCTGCTGCCGACGCTGCGCTACGCGGCGGGGGTCGAGCTGGCGGTCATGCTCGAGTACCTGGCCGCGGCGTTCTCGCTCAACCTCGCCGCGGTCGACCCGGTCGGCTGCGCGACGACGCCCGCGCGGCCCGCTACGAGCTGCTGCGGGTGGCCGCGTCGGAGATGCGCCACCTGCGGGCGGTCAACGGCCTGCTGCTCGAGGAGCACGAGCACGTCGGCGGCGCCGGCGCGTTCACCCCGGCCCTGGGGGTGGCCACGGTGATCCCGGAGCCGGCCGGCGCACCCGGCCGCCCGGTCGACTTCCGGCCGTTCACGCCGGACGTGCTGGCCTACTTCGTCCAGGTCGAGGCCCCGTCGCAAGACCGTCGACGCGCTGTACGGGCGGGTGCTGGCCACCTACCAGCGGGACGGCAGGGAGACCCAGACCGCAACAGTTGCGCAGGTGATGGCCGAGGGCGCCGACCACTACGCCACCTTCCGCACCGTGCAGGAATGGCTGGGCCGGCACCCCGGTACTCCCTACCTGCTGAACCTGCGGACACCGACGCCCGGCGAGGCTGCGCTGGCCACCCTGCAGCAGCGCTACGAGCAGGTGCTGGACCTGCTGCACGCCGGCTACCGGGTGGGCATCCCGGCCGGTGCGGCCTCGGTCGCCGCGGCACGGGCCGCGATGCTCGGCCCGAACGGAGTGGAGGGCGCCTGCGACGGACCTGGCGGTGTCCGGGGTGCTGCCGGTCTTCGCGGTGCCCGCCGACGCCCGGTTCACGCCGGTCGCTCCGCCGTGACCCGGGTCGACCACCGTGCTCGGTGGCGGGGTCACCGGGGTGGCGTGTGCCCTGTTCGCCGCGCGGCACGGACCGGTCCGGCTGTGCGCGCGGCGGGCGCAGCCTGCGCGATCGGTGGAGAGCGTGCCCGCGGCCACCATGACGCTGCTGCTCGAGCTGGGCATCACGCCCGCGGAGCTGGGGGTGCACCGGTCCACCCGGGAACGGGTCGTGGCCTGGGACAGCGCCGAGCCCGCGCGCGCACCGGGGGCCGGGCTGCGCCCACCTCGACCGGGCCGCGCTGCACGCCGCGCTCTGGAAACGCGCCGAGCTCGACCCCCAGGTCGCGGTGACCGCGCGCATCGACTCCGACGACGGCGGGGCGGGAATGCATCGACGCCACGGGGCGGCGCGCCGCCACCGCGACCGCGGTGCACCGTCCGCCCCGCACCTGGACCGCGGCCACCGTGACCGTGCGGTCGACCGGCATCGACGGCCTACGGCTGGCCGCAGCGCCGGACGGCTACGCCTACCTGGTCGCGGCCGCCGACACGACCACGGTGGGTTGGGTCGGCCCGAACCGGCCGCCACGTGACAGCGCCGCGCTGCGCCGGCGGGTCGAGGGCGCGGGCGCGGCATGGTTGCTCGGTGGGTTCGACCTCCCCCCGGCCGTCCCGACCTGCCGCCGCCCGGCCGGGCTCGCAATCCCGGTGGCCGGCCGCGGCCCGGTGCCGATCGGTGACGCCGCGCTGGCCCGCGACGCGCTGGCGTCGCAAGGCCTGTCGATCGGGCTGTCGGACGCCTGCCTGGCCGCGGAGCCGGCAACCACGGCGTCCGCGATGGCCGACCGGTGGGTCGATGGGGTAGGCCGCCACCTGCGGCACCTGCGGCAGACGGTCGCGGCCTGCCGATTCGCCGACGCTCCGGTCTGGGCGGAGTATGCGACCTGGCTCGGCGCGGTTGGGCAGCACTTCCATGCGGCGCTTGCGCAATCCTCACTCCGCATACCGCCCTCTGCGTTGCCTCCACGAAGGCGTAGGAATACACTGTAGTTCTGAGCCTGTCAGGTTCAGCTTTATGCCCTGGACTCCGGTGTATTGCCGTGCGCGGTTACCGAGAGAGGCCGGGGCCTTTTTGTTCATATGCGTTGCTCGATGCCGAGAACCGTCTCTCGGCGAACCGTGTCAGTGCCTCACGGAAGGGCCCTGCGCGTCCTGAACGTTTGTGTAGAGGAAGGAGTCGGTGTGGACGAGAAGACCGCATCCGGACCACCACTGAAGGTGGTCGGAACCAACGGCGGGGCTCCGGTACGGACCATCCTCACGACGATCGGGTTGGTGGCCGCCGCCGCGGTGGCGGTGCTTTTTGTGATGCGGGTCGAGCGAGTCCTGATCTGGATGCTCGTCGCCCTGTTCTTCGCGGTCGTTCTCTACCCGCCGGTCGGCTGGGTTCAGCGGCGGGTGGTGCGTCGCCGCTCACTCGCCACGCTGCTGGTGTTCCTGGTCGTCCTGATCGCGATCGGCGCACTTCTGAGCGCTTTCGCGGTGCCACTGGCACAGGAGGGCACCCAACTCGCCGGGCAGTTACCGGTCCTGATCAATGACGCGCGGGCCGGGCGAGGTCCAGTAGGCAGCCTGCTCGAGCGCACCAACGCTGTGGAATTCGTGCAGAACAACGAGGCACGCATCCGCGAGTACGCGACCGGTCTCGGTACACCCGCGCTCAATGTGCTGCGCGGCGCGAGCACCGCGATCGTCGCAACTGTGACGATTTTCGTCCTGGCCTATCTGACCGTGCTCGAAGGACCGAAGGTCGTCAAGGGCACACTCGCTCTTCTCCCTCCGCAGCGCGCCAAACGGATTCAGAAGGTCGCCCACGACTGTGCGAAGACGGTCACCGGCTATATCTCCGGCAACCTGCTCATCAGTGCGATCTGCGGCACACTCACCTACGCCATGCTCAAGATCTCCGGCGTGCCGTTCGCCGGCCTGATCGCGATGTTCGTCGCGATCGCCGACCTCATTCCGCTCGTCGGTGCCACCCTCGGTGCGGTGGTCGCGGCTATTGCCGGATTCGTACATTCGGTGCCTACCGGAATCGCCGTGATCGTCTTTTTCGTCATCTACCAGCAGTTGGAGAATCACCTGCTACAGCCGTTGATCTTCTCGCGCACGGTGAAGCTCAACCCGCTGGCTGTGTTCGTCGCGATCCTGCTCGCCGTCGAGCTCGCCGGGATTCTCGGCGCCCTGCTCGCCATCCCGATCGCCGGGATCATCCAGGTAGTCCTGCGCGATGTGTGGGACCACCGCAGGGGGCGCCCCAAGGACCAGCCCACGGTCGGCGAGGACCGTCTTCCCGTAGACCACCCAACCCCCACCGGCCACAACTCGACCCCCGATCCAGCCATCCAAGTCCCCCGTCTTCTCGAACCGACGGGCAACACGATCCCGATCGTCAAGCCCGGACTCACCTCTCGACCGGGGTGATCACGCCGGCGGCCCGGGTGTGGGCGAGGGCGGCGATCAGGTGGGATCCCGTTGCCCCGATGGACCTCGATGCTCAACCACGTTCGCCTCAGACCGGTTGATACCGACTCTCGGATCGGGATCCGACGACCGGTACGGGCAACCGGCCGCTGACCGATCCGAGCCACATACGTGCGACGCCTTTGAGGTCGGTGATCGCGGTGTCGATGATGTCGACGCTGCTTTCGGGGTCGTCGGTCCAGTCGACCGGTACTTCGTGGATCCGCATACCTGCTCGCTCCGCGAGTACAAGCAGTTCGGTGTCGAAGAACCAACCGGTGTCCTCCACGACCGGCAAAACCTGTTGTGCGACATCGGCGCGGATCGCCTTGAATCCACATTGGGCGTCGCGGAAACGGGGTTCGCAACACGGTCCGCAGGATCAGGTTGTAGCAACGGGAGATGAACTCGCGTTTCGGTCCGCGGACGACGCGGGAGCCGCGGATGAGCCGGCTGCCGATCGCCAGCTCGGAATGCCCTGAGATCAACGGAGCGACGAGAGCGAAAAGCGCGGAGAGGTCGGTGGAGAGATCGACGTCCATGTAGCCGAGGACCGCGGCGTCCGAGGTGGCCCAGACCGCGGCCAGGGCGCGTCCGCGTCCCTTCTCGGCCAGGTGCCGGACGGTCACCGCGGGGAACTCGGCGGCCAGCCGATGGGCGACGGCGAGGGTGCCGTCGGTGCTGGCGTTGTCGGCGATGGTGATCCGGAACGAGTAGGGCAGCTGCGTGCTGAGGTGGGCGTGCAGCCGACGTACGCAGCCGGGCAGCGCGATCTCCTCGTTGTACACGGGGATCGCGATGTCCAGCACAGGGTAGGGGACGGCGGTCGGACGGGCCTCGTTCGCCGGAGCCGACTTGAGGAGCAGCCGGGGTGCTGCCGTGATCGATGCGGTCATGGCTTCGACACTGGGGGGCGCGGCTGTTGCGGCTGTGTGCGCTCGATGTGGCTCTGCTGTGCGGGCGGCAGCAGTTCGCGACGACGTCGAGGGCACAGGGGGCCACACAGCTGCCCCACAAGTCCGCGACAGCGCCGGCCGCGATGGGGGAGCTCGTCCACATCGACGAGACCTGGAGCATCCCTGTGCCAACTGCGACGCTGATCCCGACCGAGGTGTCCGAGCCGAGCCGGCACCGGCCGCCGCCCGGTGGACCGGTCCGTCCGCTCTCCCGGATCTGGCGGGGGCCGGAGAACGATCCGTGGTGGGCCCGGCCGGCGTTGCTGGCGTTGCTCGCCGGCACCGCCGTGCTCTACCTCTGGAACCTCTCCGCGTCCGGCTACGCCAACGAGTACTACGCCGCGGCCGTGCAGGCCGGTACCCAGTCGGTCAAGGCGTGGCTGTTCGGTTCGCTCGAAGCCGGCACCGCGATCACCGTCGACAAGCCGCCTGCCGCGCTGTGGCTGATGACGGCCAGCGCGCGGACATTCGGTTCAACTCGTGGAGCCTGCTCGTTCCGCAGGCCCTCGCGGGCATCGCGGCCGTCGGGCTGCTGTACGGCGCGGTGCGCCGGTGGGCCGGGCCCGCGGCGGGACTGCTCGCCGCCGCGGCGCTGGCGCTCACCCCGGCGGCGGTGCTGATGTTCCGCTTCGACAACCCGGACGCCCTGCTGACCCTGCTGCTCGTCGCCTCCGCCTACGCGGTGGTGCGGGCCGTCGACGCGATGAGCGTGCGCGCCTCGACGTGGTGGCTGGTCGGCGCGGGCGCGGCGATCGGCTTCGGATTCCTCACCAAGATGGGGCAGGCACTGCTCGTGGTGCCTGCGCTCGGGCTGGTGTACCTGGTCGCCGGGCCCACCCGCCTGCGGACCCGCCTCGTGCAGCTGCTCGCCTCGCTCGGTTCGATGGTGGTCTCGGCCGGCTGGTACATCGCGCTGGTGGAGCCGTGGCCTGCGGTCGACAGGCCGTACATCGGCGGGTCGACGACGAACTCACTGCTGGAGCTCGCGCTGGGCTACAACGGCATCGGTCGGCTGCTCGGCGGCAGCGGCAACGGTGGCGGTGGCGGCGGTGGGAACAGCGGCTTCGGTGGCGCGGCCGGCATCACCAGGCTGTTCCTCGACGAGATCGGGCTGGAGATCTCCTGGCTGCTGCCCGCGACACTGATTCTCCTGGTGGCCGGGATAGGGATCTCCCGGCGCGGCGTCCGGACCGACCGGCTGCGCGCGGCGATGCTGCTCTGGGGCGGCTGGACGCTGGTCACCGGACTGGTGTTCAGCTTCATGAGCGGCACGATGCACCCCTACACCGTGGCGCTGGCCCCCGGGATCGCGGCGATCGTCGGAGTCGGCGTGGTGACGCTCTGGCGCGAGCGTGGTTCGGTCGTCGCCCGCGCGGCGCTGGCCCTCGCAACCGCGGGGACCGGCGTATGGAGCTTCCTGCTGCTGGCGGGATCGGCGGAGTCGTTCGCGTGGATCCGCTGGATCATCGCTGCCGTCACCGCCGTCGCGGTCGTCGGCGTCCTGCTCGACGGCCGGCGGATGCGCCGGCTGGCACTCGGCGGCATGGTCGCGGCGATCCTCGTCGGGTCGATCGGCTCCGGCGTGTACGCCGTCGCCACCGCCCATCAGCCGGTCAGCCCGCCGACCGGCCATGGATCGCTCCTCACCCAAGGTGAGCGAGCGGCTACTCCTTGACCAGTGAAGGAGATAGATGAGAATCCAACTACCTGCCCGCGACCACCCGCCTCTGTCCGTTGGCGCCGGTGTTTCGTCGGAAGGCGGAGGGCCTACGCAGGGAACGGTGGAAGTTGACCGATCAGGTACAGGTTGTCCTTGTCGTCGTGCGCGTCGACGCCGACCAGCACACCCAGCCGATCGTCGACGAGAAGACCCTCCGCCTTCGCGCCCCGCGATCCGGCGACGGAGTCGGGCAAGTGGTATCGACCGTCGATCTGCACGGTCGCACCGGCGAGCAGCGGCAACCGGATCCGGGCGATGCGCCGCGACGCCGAGCTGATCATGTACAGAGACCCGGAGTGGACGGCCATGTCGTTGATGCTGCGCAGCGCGTCGTCGGCGATACGCCAGGTTGCCAGGCAGTGCAGCTCGCCGGTCGCCGGCAGCTCCGCCGGTGCGCCGGCGGGAAGCGCGCTCGACGCGGAGACACCGATCGGCTCGTCACCCGCGGGACCGAATTCGAGCAGTCGCAGCGGGCTGCGCTGCTTGGCCGCCAGCACATGTCCGTTCGTCAGCAACAGCAGCGCCTCGAGGCCGGCCTGTCGGTCTCCCCGCCAGGGGTGCCGCAGTCCGATCCGGTGTTCGAACCGGAAGTCCGGGGAGATCACCAGCAGGTCCGAGGTCCGCTCGCACAGCACGATCAGCCGGCCTGCTCCGTCGCCGGCGACACCCTCCCACTGCGACCCGGCGGCGGACCGCTCGATGTCCGGGGGGAGTCCGTGCACCCGCTGCCGGCCGACGAGCCGCCGACCGGCCGGCGGCCGGCCCAACTCGTCGGCTGCGAGCCGGGCGATCGTCGTCGTCCGGTCGCTGACCGCGATCAGCTCGGTGGCTCCCGAGCGGGGTTCCCGCCGCCACCCCAGCCCCGAGACCTCCTCGAGCCCGAGATTCCAGCTCGGCGGCCGCCGACCGCTCACCTCGTCGGCGCGGTCGCACCGGCCTGGGCGCGGTGGGCACGGGGAGCCGCCGGGCTCAGCTGTAGCGCCTCGGGTAGCAGCCCCACCATCAGGCCGGCGCGGTCGCCGAACGGTGCCGATCGATCCTGCCGCGATCCACCACAGCAACCCGCGCGACATTCCCGGCCGGCCGCGGGCGTGCTCGTTGAATCCGGTGGCTCCAACCAGGAGATCCCGCACGAGCAGCGTGCAGCGTTCGCCCAGGATTTCCCACGCCTGCTGATCGGGCAGTACTGGCCGTAGCGGGACATGACGACAGGGTGCACCCCGTCGTTCATTGTGGCTACCACCGGGAAGCGCGACCGTAGGCTCTCGATCGCCCGTCTGGCGGCTCCACGACGGTCCGGGCGGCCGAGGTCACAGCTATTCCTTCGACGAGTTCGATCTCGTCCGCGTCAAGCGGGGTGGTGCGGAGGTGCAGGACCCCAGCTGTGGCCACCGCTACGTTTGGCGTTGGTCACCCGCACCTGCCCGAGCGGGTCTGCCAACCGCGCAGGACCGCAGCCGATACGTGGCTCACCACGACGCGCGAGCCGAGTTGTGCGGTAGCGGCGCGGATCTGCGCCAGGTGCCGCACTGCCGGTTCGGTGGGGAGTTCACCTTCATGCGGCGATCGTCCGCGTTGGAGGCGACGACCTGGCGGTTCCGCTCGAACTGTGGACAGCTGTTCGTGGTGTGGGCAGGAGCGCCGCCCGGGTGTGGACAGGAGCGCCCCCGGGTGTGGACAGGAGCGCCGGCCCGGGTCAGTCGGCCGCACCTACCTCGTGCCGCTCGCACACAGGCAGGAGCCTGTGTGCGGGCACCTCGGGATGGGTGCGAGCGCTCAGTGTCCGTGTCGAACGTGGGTGCGAGTCGGCCGCCGACAGGTTTGGGCCGGGTCGAACGTGGGTTCCACGGGTCGATGGGATTCGAGGGGGAGTCGAACGGGTTCTCCCGGGCTGTCGAACCCAGGTTCGCCCCGATCGACTCGCGTGGGGTGCTGTCAAACACAGATTGCGCTGCTCGGTGGGCCCAGGTGCGGGAATCTCCATCGTCGTACGCTGTCTGCGTGCTCGTCGGGCGCGAGGCCGAGCTGCGAGAACTGGTCGGGGCCGCGACGACGGCCCTGGCCGGCGGCCGTGGTTGCACGGCGCTCGTCGCCGGCGACGCCGGGATCGGCAAGACCAGACTGGTCACCGAGGTTGCCGAGCGCATGCGGGCCGAGGGCATCACCGTCGCATGGGCTGCCTGCCGGCAGGACGGAGGTGCCCCGCCGTACTGGCCGTGGATCCAGTTGCTGGGCAGGCTGGGACGATCCGACGTACTGACCATCCCGGCCGAGGCCGAGCCGGAGCTGGCCCGCTTCCTGCTGTTCGAGGCCGTCGCCGACACGCTGCGAGCGGCCGCCCCGATCCTGCTCGTGCTGGACGATCTGCACTGGGCCGACCTCCCGTCGCTGCGGCTGCTCGACGCGTTGGGCGCCCATGTCGGCGTGGCTCCGGTGCTCGTGCTCGGCACCTACCGGGACACCGAGCCGGAAGCGGCGGCCGGCCTCGACGGCATCGCCGCCGAACGCCGGATCGTGCTGCGGGGGTTGCCGGTTCCCGATCTCGGCCGGGCGGTCGCCGCGACCACCGGCGAGACACTTGCCTCGGACGTCCTCGACGCGCTGCATAGGCGGACCGGCGGCAACCCCTTCTTCGCGTCCGAGATCGTTCGGCTGCTGCGCGCGGAGGGCACCCTGCCCACGGCCGCCGCTACGGCGCTCCCCAGCGGCGTCCGCGCGGTGCTCGAACGCAGGCTCGAGCGGCTGCCGGACCGGACCGAGAACCTCCTGCGCGCGGCGGCCGCGCTCGACGCCGGCACCACCACCGGCGCCGACACCGTGCTGCTCGCTGCCGCAGCCGACGTCGCCCCTGCGGATGTGGCCGAGCTGCTGGCGCCGGCCGTGCGCGCGCTGCTCGTGCACACGGACGGTGGCCGGTACCGCTTCGCGCACGCGCTCGTCGCCGACACCCTGACCGCCCGCACCCCGCCGGGGCAGCGCCTCGGGCTGCACCGCAGGGCCGCTGCCGCGCTCGGCGCCCGGGTTCGGGCCGGTGTGGGTGACCCGGCAGCGGAAGCCCACCAGCTGCTGGCCGCCGCACGGCTCTCCGGCGATCCCGCCGACGCACGGGCGGCCGCCGCCTCCGGAGCGTCGGCCGCGCGAGCGGCCGTGGAGCGGGCCGCCTACGAAGACGCCGTGCACTGGCTCGAGGAGAGCCTCGCCGCGCTCGGCAGCGCGGCGGCGCCGGCCGAGGTCGGGCCGGAGGTGGCTGAAAAGGGGGAAGCCGGAAGGTCTGGGACCGGAACGGAGCAGGCTGGGCCGCAGCGGGCTGGGCAGGAGTGCAGCCCCGATGACGGCCTGGACCGTGGCGAGCTGCTCTGTGCCCTCGGCGAGGCGGCACTGGCCGCGGGCGACCGGGAGCGGGCGCGCAGCGCGTTCGCCGACGCGGCCGCGCACACCCGCCGGCAGGCTCGACCCGACGTGCTCGCCGCGGCCGCGCTCGGTCGCACCGGTGGCGCCGCCGGATTCGAGGTCGATCTTGCCGATCCCGACCGTGTCGTGCTGCTCGAGGAGGCCCTCACCGCGCTCCCGAGCGCCGACTCGGCACAGCGCTGCGCGCTGTCGGCCAGGCTGTCGGTGGCGCTTGCCTTCACCGGGGCCGAGCAGCGCCGCCATGAGCTGGCCGCCGACGCAGACTCGATGGCTCGCCGCCTGAACAACCCGCGCGCGCTGGCCTGCGCGCTCGCGGCCGGCTGCGATGCCATGGCCGGCCCCGACCACGTCGAGGCCCGCAGGCTCGCGGCGACCGAGATCATCGCGTCCGCACGCACCGCTCGAGACCGGGTACTGGAGCTGCTGGGCCGCCGACTGCGGCTGCTCGCGCTGGCCGAGGCCGGCCGCTGGGCCGAGGTCGACACCGAGATCGAGGGTTACGACCGCCTGGCGTTGCCGCTGCGTCAGGTCGGGCTGGCCTGGTACGTACCGCTGTGGCGGGGAGCCCGCGCCATCATGCGCGGCGACGTGCGCGGTGTCGCCGCGCACGGCGCCGAGCTGCAGCGCCAGGCCGAGCGATCGGCCAGCATCAACGCCGAACTGCTGTACCTCACCCAGCAGTTCGTGGTCGCGGCCCTCGCCGGCCGGCCGGCCGAGATCACCATGGACCGGTTCTTGCAGCTCGCACCCGAAGCAGCGGTGGCGTCGCTCTGCACGACAGCTCTGCTGAGTGCGCTCGCCGGAGACGCCGACGCCGCGTCGATCCTGCACACCTACCTCGACAGCCGCGACTCCCGCCCGCCCGACAGCGAGTGGCTGCCCGAGATGGTGCAGGCGGCCCAGACCGCGGTGCTCCTCGCGGATCTCGACGCCGCTGCCGTCGTGTACGAGAAGCTCGCCCCGTACGCCGGACTCTTCGCGGTCGAGGGCATCCTGGCCGGCACCTGGGGCAGCGTCGACGCCCACCTCGGCCGGTTGGCGCAGCTGCTCGGACGGCCGGAGCAGGCGCGCAGCCATTTCGCCGCGGCGGTCAGGCTCGATGCGGATGCGGGAGCCGCCCTCGGCGAACGCAGCAGGCGGTGGGCCGAGCAGACGCTCGCCCCCGTGCCCGGCGTTTCGGCCGTGCCGGACGCGGCCAGCTTCCGGCGTGAGGGTGAGGTGTGGACGCTTGCCTACCAGGGCAGGGCAGTGCAGCTGCGCGACACCAAGGGCATGCGCGATCTGGCGGCCCTGCTCGCCCGCCCTGGTCGAGAACTGGCCGTGCACGAGCTCGCCGGCCTGCCGCCCGCTGCTGGCAACGGCGCGTTCGAGCTGGTCGACGGCAGCGCGATCGACGCCTACCGACACCGCCTGCTCGACCTCGAAGCTGAGCTCGACGAGGCCGCCACCGCACACGATCCGATACGAGGGGAGCGGGCCGCGGCCGAGCGGGAGGCACTGATCGACGAGCTCGCGGCCGTGACCGGCCTCGGTGGGCGCCCGCGTCTTGCCGGCTCCGATGCGGAACGCCTGCGCAAAGCGGTCGGGAACCGGATCCGGCAGGCACTCCAGCGGATCGAGAACCTCCATCCCGAGCTGGGCCGGCACCTGCGCGTGTCGGTCCGGACGGGCACCTTCTGCCGGTATCAACCCGATCGCGAGGTGCGCTGGACGCTCTAGCAGTACCCGCCGGCGGGCACTAGCACCGCTACGCGGGAACTGGCGCCGATGGGGTAGGGCCGCCGGAGATGGCGACCACGATCCGAGGAGCGTCCCATGACCGCCACCGTGACTCCGTCGATCACCGAACCCACCCAGCCGGACGTAGCCGAGCAGCTGGCCGGACGCCTCTTCGAGGCAGGGCTGGGCGCCTTCGAGCTGGCCACCGTCGTACTGGGCGAGCGGCTCGGCCTCTACCGCGAGCTCGCCGACCACGAATCGGTCACGGCGTCCGAGCTGGCCGCCCTGGCCGGGATCGACGCCCGGTACGCCCGTGAATGGGCCGAGCAGCAGGCCGCCGCCGGATTCCTGACCGTCGACGACCCCGCGGCGGCCCCCGAGGACCGTCGGTTCTCCCTCCCGCCCGGCAGTGCGGCGGTGCTCCTGGAGCAGGACAGCCCGATGTACCTGATCCCGATCGGGGGGTTCCTGACCGCCGTCGGACGGATGATGCCGGCGCTGGAGGTGGCCTTCCGATCGGGCACCGGCATCCCCTTCGCCGACTACGAGGTGCAGCACGCGCAAGGTGGCTTCAACCGTCCGGCGTTCAACGGGCAGCTGGTGCAGGAATGGCTGCCGCTCGTCCCGGACCTGGACGCCGCGCTGCGCGCGGGCGGTGCCGTTGCCGAGTTCGGATGCGGCGAGGGATGGGCCGCGATCGCGCTGGCCGTGGGTTATCCCGCGCTGCGGGTCGACGCCTTCGACGTCGATCCGCTCTCGATCGAGACGGCGCGGCGCAACGCCGAGCAGGCCGGCGTGGCCGAGCGCGTGCGTTTCGTCGTCGCCGACATCACCGACCCGGCTCTGAGCGGCAGCTACGACGCCGTGTTCGCGTTCGAGATGGTGCACGACCTGGCTCATCCGGTGGCGGCACTGCGCTCCGCGCGCCGACTGACCGGTGACGGGGCCGCGCCGGTGATCGTCATGGACGAGCGGGCGGGGGAGCGGTTCACGACGCCCGCCGATCCGATGGAACGATTCTTCTACGCGGCCAGCGTGCTGCACTGCCTGCCCGTCGGGCGCTGCGAGGAGCACTCCGCCGCCACCGGCACCGTGATGCGGCCCGACACGCTGCAGCACTATGCCGCCGAAGCGGGATTCGCACAGGTCACGGTGCTGCCGATCGAGAGTGACATGTTCCGCTTCTACCGGTTGGATGGCTGACATGTCCGCCGCCGTCAGCACGCTGCGGAACGGCTGGGAGGACGAGACCGCTTCCGACGACACCCTGTCGCTGGCCGCCCTGCGGGCCATGGCCGGCCGGGCGGTCGAATGGGCCCGCGCCGCGGGCGGGAGGGTGCGGTGCGAACCGGGGCTCGTGCTGGCCGACGCCGGGTCGCCGTGCCCCTTCCTCAACGTCGCCGCCGCGCCGGGACCGGTCGATGCGGATGCCGTCGTCGCGTTCATGACGGCCGGCGGTGAGCGGCCGTTCGTGCTGGTCTCCCCGCACCCGACCCCGGACCTCCGCGGGGCCCGGCTGGAGCTGATGGGTCATCCGCCGCTGATGATCCGGCCGGCCGGTGGCACGGCTCCAGCGCCGGCTCCCGGGATCACGGTCGAAGAGGTCGTCGACGCTGCAGGCCTCGCAACGTGGGACGGGGTGCTCGCGGCCGGCTTTCCGACGCCGGCGTCCCCGGCACCCCTCGCGCTGCTCGGCGGCCCGACCCGGTTCTGGCTGGCCCGCCGCGAGGGTGAGCCGGTGGCAACCGCGCTCTCGTACTCCGGGCACGGGGTGGTGAACGTGGAGGCGGTGGCCACCCTCGCCGCTCACCGCGGCCATGGCGCGGGTACCGCCGTGACATGGGCAGCGACGGTGGCCGAGCCGGCGCTGCCGGCGGTGCTCCTGTCCAGCGACGACGGCATCGGGATAAATCCGATGGTTTCCTGCCGATCGCCCGCTGGACGATGGTTCCGCGCCTAGCCGGAGGCGCGACCTGTGCAGGCGTTGCTGGCCGCCGGGGCTGGTCGGCGCCGCTTACCCGCTCATCGCGCCAACTGGACTGAAAGGACCAGCGTTTACTCCATGCCGTTCACCCGTTCGGCCGGTGGGTTCAACACTTCGTCGCGCCCAGGTCTCAACTCACCGGCGCACTGACCACAAGGAGGCAACCTCGTCCTAGGTTCACCTCAGGTCGAGAACAGACCGGTCACGAATCGGACACGGGACCCCCCATCCCGCCGGCGCCCCGAAGCCGGACGTCCATCGGGACTCGACCACCTGAAAGGCAGGGTTTGTGGCTCGGCACAGCTCCCCACGCAGCCGCCACGCGCTCGAGACCCGCCCGACGCCGGCCCACCGGCGTGCGGTGACGGAGACCGGCGCGAACCGCGCTGTCGAGGTCGTGGCTCCTCATCGCCGCGGCGGTTCCGTCGCTGCCATCGCCGGCGGTGCGCTCTCCATCGTCGGTGCCGGCGCGGCCGGCTGGGTCGCGATGGCACACATGCCCGTGCTCGTGGACGCCGTGATGGGGGCCGACGCCGCTCCGGAAGCCCGCACCGTCACGCTGCTCGCCGTGGGCACCCCGGTGACCGAGGACACTTCGACGCAGGCCCCGCCCGCGCCGCTCGACCCGGCCGAGCTCGTCAGCTCAACCCAGCAGTTCGGCATCACGCCCGCGCCGGCCGCGCCGCAGTCGAGCTCACGGCCGGCCGTCAGTCCGACGCCCGCTCCCGCACCGGCAACGCAGCCGGCTCCTTCGGCATCATCGGGCGACGACGTCGAGGATCAGTCGGACGACCGCGGCGGCAGCTCCGCTCGGGACAGCGACGACGATCCGGCGTCGAGCGCCGATGGGGGCAGCAGCAACGACGACGACCGATCGGAAGGGTCCGAGCGCGAGTCCGCATCCGGCAGCGATTCCGGTTCCAGCAGCGATGCGGACTCCGGGAACGACTCGAGTTCCAGCGACGACTCCAGCTCGAGCAACGACTCCGGTTCGAGCAACGACTCCGGTTCGAGCAACGACTCGAGCTCCAGCTCCGACACGGACTCCTCCTCCGGCAGCTCGGACTCGGGTGGCAGTTCCGGCAGCGACTCCGGAAGCGGCGACTCCGGAAGCAGCGCCTCCGGAAGCAGCGACTCCGGAAGCGGTGACTCCGGCAGCGGGTCGAACAGCGGCACCGGCACCGACGCTCGGACCTCAGCGGGAACGGCCGACTCGACGTTCGCCACGACAGCCACCGGTCGCGTAGCGCAGTCGCTCCCGTCCGAGCTGATCGACACGAAGAACTGGTACCTGACCCTGCCCACCGGGAAGGAGGGCAGCCCGGACCTCGTGGAGGGTGCGACTCTCGCCCGGTATCACAGCCAGTTCTTCCAGCTCAACCAGGCCAAGGACGGCGTCGTCTTCACCGCGGGCACCGGCGGGGCGACGACATCGGGCAGTAATTTCCCGCGCTCCGAGCTGCGGGAGATGGCCGGTTCGGAGAAGGCGAGCTGGGATGGCCGAAAGGGTCGGCACACGATGGAGATCGTCGAGGCGATCACCAAGACACCGTCGAAGAAGCCGGACGTCATCGCCGGTCAGATCCACGCCACGAGCGACGACCTGATGCAGATCCACCTGAGCGGCAACAAGCTGCGGGTCAGGTACGACGACAACAAGTTCGCCGACCTGGACCCGAACTACCGCCTCGGCACGATGTTCAACGTGAAGATCGAGTCGGCCGAGGGTCGGGTCATGGTCTGGTACAACGGCCAGCAGAAGGCCGATCTGCCCATCTCGTCGAGCACCAGCTACTTCAAGGCCGGTGTGTACACCAACAGCAACCCCAGCACGGGGGACAAGTCCGGCGAGGGCCAAGTCGTCATCAAGTCCCTCACGATCCGCCACACCTGAGTTCCGCCGCGACCCGCGAGCCGGCCGGATGACCGCACCCCGCGACCCCGCCGCCTCCCGGCCTCACAGCGTCGCCATGGTGAGCTGGTTACCGTGCCGGGTATGGCACTGAGCGAGTACCTCGTCACCGAGGTCGCACTCGATCATGTTGAGGGACACCTGACGCGGCGGGAGGCCCTGCGGCGGCTGGGGTTGCTCGGTCTATCGGCCGCGGCGGCGTCAGGGTTGATCGCGGCCTGCAGCACCGAGGCTGCGCCACCTGCCGCGTCCACCTCACTTCCGCCCGCCCCGCCGACGGCGGTGAACGAACCCGCCGCGCCGGGATACGACGTGGCGGCGTCCCTCGCCCGCAGCTCGCCGACCACCTTCCCCGGCAGCGCAGGCGAGATCTCCGCGGCTGTGGCCGAGCCGGCCGCCGATCCGCGTGGAGCGGTCCTCGTCGTGCACGAGAACAAGGGCCTCACCGATCACATCCGAGCAGTCACCGGGCGCCTGGCCGGCGACGGGTACTTCGCGATGGCGCCGGATCTGCTCTCCCGCGCCGGCGGCACGGCAGGTGTACCGGACGCGACCGCGGCCCTCGGCCAGCTCGAGGACGCCGATCTGGTCGCCGACCTGCAGAGCGGCCTTGCCGAGATGGCCCGCCGGAAGCCCGGAGTGCCGCAGGCGGCCATCGGGTTCTGCTTCGGCGGTGGAATGGTCTGGCAGCTGCTCAACGACGGCGCCACGGATCTGGCGGCCGCGGTTCCGTTCTACGGGCCTGCTCCGTCGAACCCGACGTTCAGCAATACCCGGGCCGCCGTCCTGGGCGTGTTCGCGGAGAAGGACAACCGGGTCAACTCCGGTCGGGACGCACTGGAGGCCGCGCTGACCGCCCGTGGGCTCACCCACGAGCTGGTCACCGTGCCTGGTGTCGATCACGCGTTCTTCAACGACACCGGCCCGCGCTTCAACGCTGCCGCTGCCACGACGACCTATCAGCGGGTGCTCGACTGGTTCGGCCAGCACCTGGCTTGATTCGTCGGGGCTTGATTCGTCGGGGGCCTGATTCGTCGGGCCTGATTCCTCGGCGTAGCGGTGATTCGTCGTGCCATCAATTCGGCGGGACAGCGATGTTTCGTCGTGCCGTCAGGCTGCCGTTGTCCGGGCCTGGACGCTGTGGATCGTGCTCAGCACCTCGGCAAGGCTGGCGTACCGCTTCGGTGGAAGGGCCTGCAGTTCGTGCCGTGATTGGGCGTCCGCTCCGTAGAACTCTGCACCGACGATGAGTTGCCAGCGTTCGGCGGGAAACTGCTGGCCGGCCAGTACATGCCGTAGTCGTTGGGCAGCGCTGCTCACGGGACCTCCTCGGTTCGCTTGCATGGGATACTACGCAGATTGCGAGGAGTTTATCAAGCACTTCATCCTGATCGGCAGGATCAGTGCCTATGGCCGGCGGCGGTCGCGACGGCCTCCACGGTCGCCAGCGTGATGTCGGTGAGCTCGCGGAAGCTGTCGGCCGCAGTGGCAGACACCCTGGAGGCGATGGTCAGATATTTTGCGACCTCGCGCTCGACGGTGAACGCCTGATCGATCAGGTCGAACATCCCGTGCACGATCTGCCGGAAATTCTTGGTCTGCGAACCGGCGCTCTTGGTCACCGACTCGGCGATCCCGAGCCAGGTCTCGAGCGCCTCGGAGGCAACGCTCTGGCTCTGGTAGGCGAAGGTCGTGAGGTCGGCGAAGGGGTTCTGGGTGGTGGTCATCGCGCTCTTCCTGTTGATGGCTGCTCTGAGTCCCGATCGTTTGCGTGGGATAGTACGCAGAGTACCTCATGGCGGCGGCGGGCGCCGGGAGGGAGCCGCGGCTTCCCAGCTGATCGGATCCCGAACAGCCGCCCGACCCGGTGACTCTGTGTTGACCCGTATTCCCTGAGTGGCGGGTGCCCTCCGGCTTCCCGATGACTAGAGTCCCATAACGCCCCAAAAAACCTGACAACGTCCGTCGATGTCCGACCCCTGGCAGCTTCCCAGCTGCCTGTTCAGCCAGTGCTCACCGCATTCCAGTGGGGGAAATGCGGAGGGCCGGACAACGGCATCGAGTTGGTCCGTCTGGCCCGAAACGAGGTTGTACCGCTTGGATCCCCCCGCTCAGGGTGCGTTCGCGGGTCGACGTGTGCCCACGTCGCGGGGCCGGGTGCCATCTCTGATGCTCGCAGTGGGGGTGCTGCTCTTCCTCGCCGAGGCCGCCTTCCTCGCGTCGTTGCTGCTCGACGGGCTTGTGATGCCGGTCGCCTGGTGGGACCGGTGGTGGCCCCCCGCGCTGCATCTGGCCGCTGCCGGGCTGGTGCTGCTACGCGCGATGGTCGGCCGTAGGCGACGCAGGCCGTGGGCGGTCGTCGGAGCCGGCCTGCTCTGTTCGGCGGCCGGGGATCTGTACTACTCGGTGGTTCTGTTCGGACGCGCCGACGCGCTTTTCCCGTCCGTGGCCGATGGAATGTGGCTGGCTTCCTATTCCGCTTACTACGTCGGGCTCGTCCTGCTGGTCCGGGACGGTTGCCGGCAATTCCATTCGAGCATGTGGCTGGATGGAGTGGTGGCCGGGTTCGGGGTCGCGGCGATCGGGGCGCTCGCCTTCGGGCCGATCGCGGCCGGTGCCCAGCCCGGCGCGCCGCTGGTGCTCTTGATCGCTTATCCGGCCGGTGACCTGCTGATGGTGTCGCTTTTCGTCGGGGTGGTGGCGGCTGGCGGCTGGCGGCTGACCGGTCCATGGGCGCTGCTCGCCATGGGCTGCGTGGTAGCCGCGGCCGCGGACACGGGATTCCTGCTGCTGGCCGCCACCGGCCACTACACCGATGGCTCGATCGTCGACGCGATGTGGCCGGCGGCCTACCTGCTGCTGGCCGCTGCGGCCTGGCAGGACCGGTTCGACGTCGAGCCCGTGCGGCTGGAGGGCGGCCGTGTGCTGGTCGTCCCGGTGCTGGTGACGCTGGCGTCGTTGCTGGTGCTGCTCGGGGATGCGGTGGCCGCTGTGCCGTTGGTGGCGCAGCTGCTCGCCGCCGGGGGGATCACAGCGGTGCTCGTGCGCACTGCCCTCACCTTCCGCGAGGTCGCCTCCCTCGCCGAGACCCGCCGGGCCGCGCGCACCGACGACCTCACCGGGTTGTCCAACCGGCGCGACTTCTACCTGCGGGTCAACGCCGCGACCACGAACCACTCGGCGACCGGGCCCACGCGATCGGTAGTGCTGTTGATCGACCTCGACCGGTTCAAGGCGGTCAACGACTCCCTCGGGCATCACGTCGGTGACGAGCTGCTGGTGCTGGTCGGCAGGGAGCTGTCCGAGCTGGTCCGCGACACCGACACGGTCGCCCGGCTCGGCGGGGACGAGTTCGCGGTGCTGCTGGAGGACGCCGGCCTCGACGAAGCCGACCGGATGGCCGAGCAGATGCGCGAACGGCTGTGCGAGCCGTTCGTGGTGGGACCCTCGACCCTGCACATCAGCGGCAGCATCGGCATCGCCGCCCATCCCGATCACGCCGAGGACGTGCAGGGTCTGCTGCGCTGCGCGGACACCGCGATGTACGCGGCCAAGGCCGCGGGCGGCGTGCAGATCTACGACCCGGCGAGCCGTCCGAACGGCCGCCGCGACCTGCAGACCGTGCACGAGTTGCGCGCCGTCATCGACACCATGGCCTGCCGTGCACCGGCCGGACCGGGCGGCGAGCTGCTGCTCCGCTATCAGCCGAAACTCGACCTCCGCACGGGCCGCGTGACTGACTTCGAGGTACTGGTCCGCTGGCGGCACCCACGGTGCGGGACGCTCCCGCCGGACGAGTTCCTGCCGCTGGTGGAGCAGGCGGGGTTGATGCCGTCGTTGACCGACGTGGTGCTGCGCCAGGCGCTGGAGCAGTGCAGCGCATGGCGGCGGGCAGGCCGGGAGCTGACGGTTGCGGTCAACATCTCGCCCACCTGCCTGAGCGAGGGAGAGTTCAGCGCTCGGATCGCGGCTGTGCTGAACGAGTGCGGGTTGCCGCCGTCCGCGCTGGTCATGGAGATCACCGAGAGCGCGGTGATGACCGATCGGGAGCGTTGCTTCGACATGTTGAACGCCGTCCACGCCATCGGCGTCCGGATCTCGATCGACGACTTCGGCACCGGCTACTCGTCGTTGGCCTATCTGCAGGACCTGCCGGTGGACGAGCTCAAGCTCGACCGGCGCTTCATCGCCAGGATGGTCGGCGATCCGCGGACAGCGGCCATCGTGCGCTCCACCATCGGCCTCGCGCACAGCCTCGGGGTGCCGCTGGTCGCCGAGGGTGTGCAGACCCTGCCGACCCTGCACGCACTGGCCGCGGCCGGCTGTGACTACGGCCAGGGGTACCTGATCGCCGAACCGCTGCCTGCAGACGATGTCGCCGGCTGGCTCGACCGGAAGGCGTGGCTGGCCGAACCGGTGCCGGGACGGGCGTCTGGCGCGGCACCGGTCGAGGAGATCAGTAGATGTCGGTGTGCTCCGCGTTGCTGATCAGCGCGTCGTCGGACCGGATCTCCGACAGTTGCACCGCCTGCACCGGCAGGGCCGCGGCCAGCAGCCAATCGACCGCGACCCGCACCCGGTTCGCGTTCAGCGGCAACGCGTAGAGATGGTAGGCCCGGGTGACGACCTTCGCCGCCAGCCCGGTGACGTTGCGCCCCAAGGGCTTGGCCACGGCGTCCCGGCCGCCGAGATCGGCGACCAGGCCGAGGTCCCGGTGCCGGTACGCGCGTGCTCGGCCGATGCCGATGCTGGCCGCCACGTTCCTGGCGAGCGTGAGGCCCTGCCGCTGCGCGTGCTGCGCTGTGGGCGGGGTGACGGGCTGTTGCGCCGAGCGTCGCCGCTGTCCGTGGACGGCTTGGGTGAGATCCGGTACCGCCGCGGCATCGCCCGCCGCCCAGACGTGCTCGGTACCGGGCACCCGCAGTTGCGCATCGACGACGAGGCGGCCCTTGCGCAGCTCCAGGCCGAGCGTGGCGACCAGCGGATTCGCCGTGACGCCCGCACCCCAGATCAGCGTCCGGGCCGGCACGGTGGTGCCGTCGGTGAGCGTGACGGACCGGTCGGTCGCCGATTCCACGGTGACGCCCAGCCGGACGTCGATCCCGCGCCTGCGCAGCGCCCCCAGCGCGGCGTCGCCGAGTTCGGGACCGAGTTCGGGCAGCACGCTCGACGCCACGTCGATCAGGAACCACCGCACGTCGCTCGGATGCACCCGATTCCAGCGGGACGCGACGGTGTGGATCCAGCGCTGCAGCTGAGCCACCGTCTCGGTTCCGGTGTAGCCGGCACCGACCGCGACCACCGTGAGCCGTTCGCGCCGCTCGGCGTAGTCCGCGGGGATGTCGGGAAGGCTGTCGGCCAGGTCGAGCTGGGCGAGCAGGTGGTCGCGGAGGAACTGTGCCTCGGTCAGGGTCTTGATCCCGTGCGCGTTCTCCTTGACGCCGGGGATGTCGAACTGGCGGGTCACCGAGCCCGGGACCAGCACCAGCCGGTCCCAGCTCTCGGTCCGCTGCTCGGTGTCGCTGTCGCCGTCCGGGTCGCTGGCGCCCACGGTGACGGTGCGCTGCTGCAGATCGAGGGCCGTGGCGTGGCCGAGCACGGTTCTGGTGCGTGGCAGTGCCTGGCGCAGCGCAACGGCGACGTGCCGTGGCTCGATGGTGCCGCTGGCCACCTCCGGCAGCAACGGGTGTAGAGCAGATAGTCGGTCGGGCTGATCAACACCAGCTCGGCGGCTTCCGGCGGCAGCTTGCGTTCCAGCCTCCGGAGGGCGTGGAAGCCTGCGAAGCCGCCGCCCACCACCACGATCTTCGGTCGGGCTTCGGTCATGCCTTCCCCCTCGTCGTCGGTCCGGCCCCTCCTCGTCCATCAGGGTGCGGGTGCCCCGATCTCCAGGCTGCCATGCCTGCCCGCCGGTCAGAGCGGCTCGAGTTCGTCGAGCGCGGGCGTGGGCGGCGGGGAGCCGGTCGGCGCATCCAGGTAGAACAGCGCCGTCGAGGCGATGTCGTCGTGCCGCTGCAGGTATCGGCCGCCGCTGCGCCAACCGAGGGCCTGGATGTCGACGCGGATCGACGAGGTGAAATGGATGGGGTCCGCCACGTGCCAGCGGTACATCCCGAAACGCAGCTGGCTCTCGTAGAGCCCGTCCGGCCGGATGATCTGGTGCAGCCCGAGGTACGGCGTGCTGTAAGTGGTGTATCCCTGGCCCGGGCACGTCGAAGTTCCAGGCGCCGCCGAAGTAGTCCTCGGTGCCGGTGCCGCAGATCGTCGGGTACTCGCCGTCGCCGTCGAGGTAGTACTTGATCTCGCCCTCACCCCACCAGCCCCGCGAGTTGACCCCCCACGCGAGATAGCTGCCCACGTACTGCCCGGTGCCACGACGCCGTCCAGCAGCGTGTGCACGGTGCCGTTCGGCAGCGGGTTGGAACGGTGCCAGTGGGCGTGCAGGTAGCCGCTGCTGCTCCTCGTCGCGTGCCGAGCTCGAAGCTGATCTGGTAGTAGACGGTCGCCGGCGCCCGCGGCGAGGTTCTCGCAGCGTCAGCCGGGCGGCCGCGCGGAACGGCATCGGCCAGTAGCTGTTGCACGCCGCCGTGCGGGTTGACCGCGATCATCGACGAGCTGAGCTGGGCGAACCGTCCCCAGCCCTGGCCGAAGAAGTCGCCGACCGGCACCTCGATCGCCGGCGCCGGCTCGCCGTCCCAGTGCGCCCGCAGCAGCAGCGAGCGCCAGTGGTCGGGGTGGGTGGTCAGCCAGATGTGCGTGATCCGGCCCGGCCCGACGATCGTGGCGAGGTCGCACCGTGGTCCGGCCGTCGATCTGGATGCTGGGTGAGATCTTCCAGCCCCGGCCGAGGTCCCGGCCCGCCCCGGCGCCGGTGCCCTCGGTGGCCCGGCCGCCCCGCCCGGGCGCTCCGGTCGGGTTCTCCGGGCTGATGGATCGGGTGACGACGCCGACGGCGGACTCGGGCGAGGTCGTGATCGGGCATCCGGACAGTGTCCCTGGTCCGCATCGCCTGGCACTTCCGGGCGTCGGATGCCACGATATGCGGGTACTCATCGGCACGGATCACATGTCGATCGGGAGGAATGGTTCGTGGACCTGAACGAGATCAAGAACAGGGCGAAGGACCTGCTGGCCGATCTCACCGAGCCCCGCCCGGAGCGGGAAGCCGGCCGTCGGTGATGCACGATCGACGAGCCGGCCGGGGGGAAGGGCCGACGATCCGGATGCCGAGCGCGTCGGCGACCGGCTCGAGCCGCCGCGCCCCGGCTGACGCGGTCGGCGATCCGGCTGCCGAGCGCGCTGCTGGCGATCCCGCCGCGCGTGACGCGACCGGCGCGACCTGCCCGGCTCGGCGCGCGTGCACCGCGAGACCCACGCCGACGCGGCACCTGCCGGCCGAGACCGGGGCCGCCGGTGGCCGACGCACGGCGACGACGCGGCGGACGGGCGACGCGGGCGGACGGCGTCGGCGACCGCGCGGCCGAGCGGGCGACCCGGCTCGGCCAGCGACCAACCGCACAGAGAAGACCGCGCAGGCACGATCGAGCAGGGACGATCTGAGCAGGTCGACGTGCTCCGCGACGAACCCGTCGCGGCGTCCCGAGCCGCCGACCGCCGCAACGAATGGCCGACCCTTCGGGCAGACCGGGACCGGCCCGGCCGCAGCGGGCGAGCAACTCGACACCCCGGCGGGCGAGCACGGCCGCCACCACGTCGCGAGGACGTCGGTCGCGGGCGACCCGGTCCGCACCGGAGCGGCTCGTCTCGGCCGAGCGGGCCGACTCCTACGGTTCCCGCTGGGACGAGGTGAAGGGCGGCTTCGTCGACGAGCCGCGGCAGGCCGTGGCCCAGGCGGACGCGCTGGTCGGGGAGCTGCTCGACGAGCTGGGGCGGCTGTTCGACCACCAGCGCCGCAGCATCGAGCACGGCCTCGACAACGACGAGCGTCTCCACCGAGGACCTGCGGGTGGCGTTGCGCCGCTACCGCAGCTTCTTCGACCGGCTGCTGTCGGTCTGACCGCCCGGTTGGGCCGACCCGACCCGGCGTGCTGCGGTACGGTGCGCTCGGGGCCGGTGTCGCGCGTCGATGGTGAGGACCATGTCGTGGTGCCACGCGCCCTGTCACGCGCTGAGGACCGGCTGGCGCGACCCGGGACCGGTCCGCCTCCGGTCGCCCTGCCGCCGCTCCCACCGGTCTCGCCGAGCCGCCGCAGCCCCGCCGCCCGGCCGGGCCGAGTGCGCCGCCCATCGACGGGTCGCCGACGGAAGCCGGGGCGACGCCGAGATCTACGTGCCGCGGTGCTGCGCGTCAGCGCCGCGCTGGGCTGGCGGTTCCTCGTCGTCGTGGCCGCGCTGTACGTCGTGGGCACGGCCGCCGGATACCTGGCCGCGTTGGTGGTCCCGGTGGCGATCGCGCTGCTGCTGGCCGCGCTGCTCGCGCCGGCCGTGCAGTCGCTGCGGCAGCGCCGGGTGCCGCACGGGGTGGCCACCGCGCTGGTCATGGTCGGCGGGCTGGCCCTGGTCGGCGGGGTGCTGGCGTTCGTCGTGATCACCTTCGTGCGCGGCGTCCCGGACCTGGGCACGCAGCTGTCGGCCAGCGTGGACGCGGTGGTCGACTGGCTGACCAACGGCCCCCTGCGGCTGAGCGAGCAGCAACTGCGCGGGTTCCAGGACCAGTTGCTGTCCACGCTCAGCGACAACCAGGCGTCCATCACCGCGGGTGCGCTGACCACCGCGGCCACCGTTGGCGAGATCGTCACCGAGTCGCTGCTGGTGGTGTTCACGCTGATCTTCTTCCTGCAGGGCGGGGCCGCGATCTGGCAGTTCCTGCTGGGCGTGGTGCCCGAGCGTCGCCGGATGCGGGCCGACGTCGCCGGCCGGCGGGCGCTGGCCGCGCTGGTCAGCTACGTGCGGGCCACCGCGGCGGTGGCCGTCGTGGACGCTGTCGCGATCGGCATCGGGCTGGCGGTGCTCGAGGTCCCGCTGGCGGTGCCGCTGGCCGCACTGGTCTTCCTCGGTGCGTTCGTCCCGATCGTCGGCGCCGTGCGTGGCCGGCGGGGTGGCCGTGCTGATCGCGCTGGTCGCCCAGGGTCCGATCACCGCGTTGATCGTGCTCGGCATCATCATCGCGATCATGCAGCTGGAGAGCCACGTCCTGCAGCCGCTGCTGTTGGGCCGGGCGGTCAAGCTGCACCCGCTGGCCGTGGTGCTGGCCATCGCCGACCGGCCTGCTGGTCGCCGGGATCGCCGGTGCGCTGCTCGCGGTGCCGCTGCTGGCCGTGCTCAACTCCGGCATCCGGTCGCTGCTCAGCGAGGCCGACCACTTCGTCGACCCCGGAGACGTGCACACCAGCGAACCCGAGGACTCCGGGCCGGACGACCCGGACCTCGACCGCGAGCCCGACATGAGCCTGAACGGCTCGGACACGTCCGACCGGTCCTAGGTTCGACACCGTCGCGTGCACGGCGGTCGCAACCAGCTCGTGGTGCTCGCACATAGGCTGTTGCGTGGGTGCCAGCCGTCTCCGGTGTGTGCGACCGGTCGTCACCCTTGCCGCTGCCCCGCGCCGGTCGGGCTCGGGTTGTCGCCGGGGGATTACCCCCGTGCGGTCTCGGTCCTGCCCCATGGCCATCCCTCCTTCCCTCGGCGACTGTCGGTAGCCGAGGTCGCCCGTCCGTGGCGACCGCCGACGGAAGCTGGAGCTGATCATGGCTGGGGTGTTCGGTGGGGCCTGGAGCCCGGAGCAGGGTGGTTACGACAGGCGCCCCACCTGGGAGAACGTACATGACGACGGTCTGCGTGCCGATCTGCTGAGCTACTACAGCGAGCTGATGCGCCTCGACGAGTGCGGCCCGTCCGCCGACGCAAGCGTCTACGTGCCGTGAGCCGCTCGCTCGTTCGGTGGGGAACGTCCCTACCGCAGGAGGGGGGAGCGCTCCCCGCGGTCGGGGGTCCGCACCATCGCAGCGCGCTCGCCGCTACCGCAGGCTCTGGCCAGGAAGAGCACACGATCGACTTCAGGAGGGCACGGACATGAGCAGCCGCAACGACATCGAGGCGGCCCGACGGGCGAGCGCCGCACCGGTGCCGCCGCTGGTGTGGAAGTTCGGCGGCACCTCCGTCGCCGACCACGACCGGCTGCGAGCCGTCGCCGAGCGCATGGTCGCCGCGCAGCGCTCCGGCCGCGGGGTCGTCGCCGTGCTGTCCGCGATGGGCAAGTCCACCGACGACCTGGTGGACATGGCGTACGGCATGTCCGCCCGCCCGCCGCTGCGTGAGCTCGACGCGCTGCTGTCCGTCGGCGAGTCGATCTCCTGCGCGCTGGCGGCGATGGCGGTGGCCGAGCTCGGCTCCCGCGCAGTGTCGCTCACCGGCCGGCAGGCCGGCATCAGCACCGATGACGCGCACGGCAACGCACGGCTGCTCGGGATCGACCCGCAGCGCATCAACGACGAGCTGGCCGACGGGTCGATCGTGCTGGTCACCGGCTTCCAGGGAGTATCGGCCCGACGGCGACGTGACCACGCTGGGCCGCGGTGGTTCGGACGCATCCGCGGTCGCCGTGGCCGCCGCGCTGGGCGCCGCGCGAGTGCGAGATCTTCACCGACGTCCCCGCCGTGTTCACCGCCGACCCGCGGGTCGTCCCGGACGCGCGCAGGCTGTCCTCGATCCGGCACGAGGAGATGCTGGAGATGGCCGAGGCCGGCGCAGGTGTGCTGCAGCCGCGGTCGGTGGAGCTGGCGCTGGCGCACGGCGTCGACATCCACCTGCGGTCCAGCTTCAGCACCGAGCAGGGCACCTGGATCCGTCGCGAGGCGGGCGGCTTCGAGTCGACTGGCTCGACCGACGTCGCGGGCATCGCGCACCGGCGGCAGGAGAGCCTGTACACCGTCGACGGCGTCGGGCGCCGGCGCGGTCGTCAGCCGCGCTCGCCGAGCGAGGGATCACCGTCGGCGCCATCGTGCCCGACACGGCGGGATCCGGTTCACCGCACCGGGCGCCGACACGCCGAGGTCACCGCCGCGCTCGAGCCGTCGGCCGCACGGTGAAGGTCGACGAGGAGCTGGGCTCGGTGTCCGTGGTGAGCCTCGGCATCGGCCGCAAGCCCGAGATCGCCGCCGCGGCGCTCGCGGCGCTGGAGGACGCCGGCATCGTCCCGCGGCTGGTCACCACGACCGCCGGCCGGGTGACCGTGGGGGTCCCGTCGGCCCAGGTCGACGAGGCGGTGCGGCTGCTGCACGCGGTCTTCATCCCGACCGAGGCCGCCGGCACCGTCACCGGTCTGCGCTCGCCGGCCGACGCCGCCTGAATCGACTCTACGCCTCCCGTGCCACGGCCCGGGACCCGTTGCCGGGTCCCGGGCCGAGGCGTGTCCGGGGGTAGTCCCTACCCCGCACCGGGGGTGCCGGCCAGAGGCTCGGGGGAGCGCACCATCGATCGACAACGGCTCCGCTGACAGGGTCATGACCAGCATGAACGCACAGCACGATCCCGAGGAGTCATCGTGACCGCCACGCTGCAGGAACCTCAGCTCACCCCGAGCTCGGACGGTCCGGCCGTCCTGGTCGCCTCCGACTACGCCCAGGGGTCGAGGGCGCGCCGCGGCGAACGCCTTGACCACGTGTTCGAGGAACGCTGCGACTGGATGAGCACCTACGGCCGCGCCGACCACCTCGCCGTCGATGCCGGTGACGTCCGGCTGACCTTCGGCCAGCTCGACGAGCGGGCCAACCAGCTCGCCCGCCAGCTGCTGGCGCGCGGCGCCCGCCCGGGCGACCGGATCGCGCTGCTGTTCGACCAGGCGGTTCACTCCTACGTCGCGATGCTGGCCGTCCTGAAGATCAACGCCGCGTACGTGCCGCTGGACGTCGGCTTCCCTGCGGACCGCATCGCCTACATCATCAGCGACGCCGGAGTGCGCCTCGTGCTGTCGCTCTCGCACGTGAAGGACCGGGTCGAGGGTCTCGAGGAGTTCGCGCCCGGCCTGCTCTACGTCGACAGGGCCGCGGACGCCATCGCCCGGCAGAACCCGGCCCGGCTCACCGACGCCGAGCGCGGCGCCCTGCGGAGGACCTCGCCTACCTGATCTACACCTCGGGCACCACCGGCAAGCCCAAGGGCGTGGCCATCGAGCACACCAGTATCTGCAACTTCGTCCGGGTCGCCGCCGAGGTCTACGGCGTCCGCATGCAGGACCGCGTGTACCAGGGCATGACGATCGCCTTCGACTTCTCGGTCGAGGAGATCTGGGTGCCGTGGGTGGCCGGCGCGACGCTGGTCCCGAAGCCGGCCGGCTCCAGCCTGCTCGGGCTCGACCTGCACGCGTTCCTCGCCGAGCGCAAGGTCACCGCGATGTGCTGCGTGCCGACGCTGCTGGCCACCATCGAGGAGGACCTGCCCGACCTGCGATTCCTGCTGGTCTCCGGCGAGGCCTGCCCGCAGGACCTGATCGCCCGCTGGCACAAGCCGGGCCGGCGCTTCCTGAACGTCTACGGCCCGACCGAGGCCACCGTCACCGCCACCTGGACCGTGCTGCACCCGGACCGCCCGGTCACCATCGGCCAGCCGCTGCCCACCTACACCACGGTGATCCTGGACCGGGACAACCCCTTCCACGCGCTGCCGCACGGTGAGGTCGGCGAGATCGGGATCGCCGGGATCGGCCTGGCCACCGGCTACCTGAACCGCGACGACCTCACCGACAAGGCGTTCATCCCGGACTTCCTGGGCATCGCCGGCAACCCGTCCGGCCGCATCTACCGCACCGGTGACCTCGGCCGGGTCAACGCCGACGGCGAGATCGAGTACCATGGGCCGCATCGACCTGCAGGTCAAGATCCGCGGCTACCGGATCGAGCTGACCGAGATCGAGTCGGTGCTGCTGCAGGTGCCGGGCATCTCCGCCGCGGTCGTCGACACCTTCGAGCCGACCGAGGGCCAGAAGGAACTCGTCGGCTACTACAGCCTGCGCACCGGCGTCGACGCGCTGGACCAGGACGTCATCCTCGCGCACCTGCGCGAGCAGCTGCCCCCGTACATGGTGCCGGCCTACCTCGAGCACCTGGCCGCGATCCCGATGACCCCGCAGGACAAGGCGGATCGCCGGGCGCTGCCCAAGCCCACCGCGCGACGTTCCTCCGGGCCGGCCGGCGAGTACGTGGCGGCCGGTTCGACCACCGAGAGCATTCTGGCCGCGGCGCTGGCCACCACGCTCGGGCTCGACAAGGTCTCGGTGGACAGCCACTTCTTCGACGACCTGGGCGCCAACTCCCTGCTGATGGCCAAGTTCTCGGCGCTCGTGCGCAAGGAATCCGCGCTGCCGTCGCTCTCGATGCGCGAGGTCTACCAGAACCCCACGGTCCGCAAGCTGGCCGCGGCCATGGGCGACGCCGCCCCAGGGGCGAGCGCTCCGGCTCCCACCGGAACGGTGGTGCGGGGCAGCTCCGCCGGCTACCTGCTCTTCGGCGCCGCGCAGCTGCTGATCATGCTGGCGTCGGTGGTCCTCGGCGCGTTGGTGCTGCAGACCGGTGTCGTGTTCGCCTTCGAGGGCACGAACCTGGTGCCGGGCAACGGTTTCCTCCAGGCCACGGACACGCTGTCGATCATGGGCCGCGCGGCCCTGTTCGGCCTGGCCGCCACGCTGGTCGGCTGCCTCGCGCCGATCGCGGTCAAGTGGCTGCTGGTCGGGCGCTGGAAGCCGCGCCAGATCCGGCTGTGGAGTGCAGGTCACCTGCGGTTCTGGCTGGCCCAGTCGCTGATCCGGCTCAACCCGCTGGTGCTGTTCGCAGGCTCCCCGCTCTACAACATGTACCTGCGGGCGCTGGGCGCCAGGATCGGCCGCGGCGTGACCATCCTGTCCGCCTCCGTCCCGGTGGCCACCGACCTGATCACCATCGGTGCCGGCACCATCATCCGCCGGGACTGCTCGTTCACCGGCTACCGCGCGGTCGCCGGGGCCATCCAGACCGGCCGGGTCGACATCGGCCGCGACGTGTTCATCGGCGAGATGACGGTGCTCGACGTGGACACCGTGATCGGCGACGGCGCCCAGCTGGGCCACACCTCGTCGGTGCACGCCGGTCAACGCATCCCGGCCGGTGAGAGCTGGCACGGCGTGCCGGCCGAGCCCACCACGGTGAACTACCGCGTCGTGGCGCCCGCCGCCGGTGCCGAGATCCGCCGGTTCCTCTACAGCGCGGGGCAGCTCCTGCTCGCCATGGCGGTTGCGCCGATCGTCGCCGCGACATCGGTCGGCCTCATCGCGATCGTCCCGGGCACCACCGCGGTGGTCGGCTCCACGAACGACCTGGTCCTGATGCCGAAGTTCTACCTGCTGGTCACCGCGGGAACGTTCGCCATGTTCGTGTTCGGCGTCCTCGGCGCGCTGGCCACGATGATCATCGGCCCGCGCCTGCTGAGCGTGTTCATCCGTCCGGGCCGCAGCTACCCGCTGTACGGGATCCGCTGGATCATCGCGCAGGCGATCATGGCGATGAGCAACTCCGCCTTCTTCATCCGGCTCTTCGGCGACGCCTCCGCCTCCGTCGGCTACCTGCAGGGTCTCGGCTACTCGATGCCCGACCTGGAGCAGACCGGGTCGAACTTCGGCACCGAGCTGCGCCAGGACTCCGCGCTGCTGACCACCGTCGGCACCGGCACCATGATCTCCGACGGGCTGAAGATCATGAACGCCGACTTCTCGGCCACCTCGTTCCGCATCTCCCGAGTGGCGATCGGCGCCAACAACTTCATCGGCAACAACATCGTCTTCCCGGCCGACGCCAAGGTGGGCCAGAACGTCCTGCTGGGCACCAAGGTGATGGTCCCGATGGACGGCGAGGTGCGGGAGAACGTCGGCCTGCTCGGCTCGCCGTGCTTCGAGATCCCGCGCAGCACCACCAGCGAGAGCGACATCGACGACGTGCGCGACAACCCCGCCGAGTTCCGCAGCCGGCTGCGCCGCAAGTTCTGGCACAACACCCGCACCATGCTGGTGTTCCTGGCCGTCCGCTGGATCCAGGTGCTGGTCACCGCACTGGCCTTCGCTGTCGCGGTGGACCTGTACTACCGCTTCGGGGCCATCGGCATCGCCGTCGCCGCTGTCGCATCGGGACTGTTCAGCATCGTCTTCACCGCGCTGGTCGACCGGGCCGTGCTCGGCTTCCGGTCGCTGGTCCCGCGGCTGGTGTCGATCTACGATCCGTACTTCTGGAAGCACGAGCGCGTGTGGAAGCTCGGCGCGACCGTGGCGCTGGCCGGCACCCCGTTCCGCAACGTGATCCACCGGATGCTGGGGGTCCGGGTCGGGCGTCGGGTGTTCGACGACGGTTGCTACATCCCGGAGCGCTCGCTGGTCTCGATCGGCGACGACGCGGTGCTCAACGCCGCCAGCGTGATCCAGTGCCACTCGCTGGAGGACGGCACGTTCAAGTCCGACCGGACCGAGATCGGCGCCGGCACGGTCATCGGTGTCGCGGCCTTCGTGCACTACGGCGTGACGATGGGCGACGGCGCGGTGCTGGACGCCGACAGCTTCCTGATGAAGGGCGAGACGATCGCACCCTTCGCGGTGTGGCAGGGCAACCCGGCCACCGAGGTGCGCATCGTGGCCGCCCCGGTCGAGCCGGCGCGCCCCGCCCCCACGCCGATGGTGCCGGCACCGCTGGCGCCGGCTCGGGCCGCCGCTCCGGCCGCCGCCGTCCGCCCGACGCAGATCGACTACGAGGCTCGGGCCACCGCCCCGGCGCTGCTCGGCTTCGCCGCTCCGGTTGCTCCGGCTCGGCCCGCGCCGGTTCAGGCCGCTCGCGTCGCTCCGGTCGCCCGAGTTGCTCCGGCCTCGCGCCCCGTGCCGGCCCAGCGTCCCGTGTCGACTCAGCGCCCCGTGTCGACTCAGCGCCCCGTGTCGACTCAGCGTCCCGCGCCGGCTCAGCGTCCCGCGGCCCGGCCGGCGCAGGCCGCGGCTCAGCCCGTCGTCACCGCCAGCTACACGTTCGACACCCGGCAGGCGCCCGCCGCGCCGGCGGGCGCACCCGCGCCCTACTCCTTCCTGGAGAACGCCGTGACCACCGCACTGCCCGTCGTCGCCCCGGTCGTCCGGCCGACCCCGGCTGCCGGCGTGGCTCCGGTTGATGCTCGCCTGGCTCCGGCCGGTCGCCTGGCTCCGATCGACAGCCCGGTTCCGGCTCCGACTGCGGCCGCCCGGCCGGCTCCGCCGGTTCGCCCGGTTCCGGCTCCCCGGTCGGCTGCTGCCGCCACCCCGGTTCCGGCTGCCTCTCCGGCTCCTGCCGCGACTCCGGCTCCTGCCGCGACCTCGGCTCCGGCCACCCCGGCTCCTGCTGCCCGCCCGACCCCCAGCCCGCGGCCCCACCCGCGTCCGGCGATCGCCGCGGTGCCGGCCCTCGCCGCCGATGTTCCCGCGGTCCGCTCATCGGGCTCGCCCGAGCGCTCGTCGGTCCGCCCCAGGGTGACGACGCCGCTGCCGGGCCCGCGTTCAGCCGAGTTCCTTGCTCGCCAGGACAACACCGGTACCTCCGCGCGGCGGTTCCCGTTCGCGGTGGCCGACGCGTCGGGCAGCCACATCCGGGACCTGGACGGCAACGTGTTCATCGATTTCCTGGCCGGCGCGGGTGTGATGGCGCTGGGGTCCACTCGCACCGAGAACGTTCAGCGCGACGACGTGCTGGGCAATGTGCAGGCGCGCGGTGAGCAGATCGCCGCCCGGCTGTCCGGGCTGGCCAGCCACCCCGGCGTGTTCGAGGTGCGGGGCATGGGCCTGATGTGGGGTATCGAGCTGGTCGCTCCCGGCGACGGTCGCTCGGTGACCGAGCTGGCGCGGGACGTGCAGGCGCGGGCGTTGCGCAGTGGCCTGATCGTGGAGCTCGGTGGCAGGGACGACCGCATGGTGCGGATGATGCCGGCGCTCGACGTGACCGCCGAGGTCGTCGACATCGCCATCTCGATCCTGCTGCTCGCCATCGAGGGCGCCTACGTCGGCGCTTCGCAAGCTGCGTGAGCCGATCGATCCTGCCGCCGCGCCGGCACCGCTTCCGCGGTGCCGGCATTCGGCGTACGACGAGGTTCCTTCCCGGCGCCTCTGCCGGCCACACTGGGCGGATGCGGCGCATCGTTCGAGGAGCGGCGCTGGTGTCGCTGTCGCTGTCGGCTCTGCTGCTGGGAGCCGGGTCCGCCGCGGCCGACGTCGTCGTCGCGCCCGAGCAGGTGGATCCGGCGGTCCGGAACGTGACGCTGGTCTTCCGGGTGACCGACGGATCGGGCCCCCGCACCACGCGATTGCAGGTCTTCCTGCCCACCGGACGCCCACTCGTCGGCGTCGAGGCACCCGCCCAGCCCGGCTGGACCGCGCAGCTCACCACCACCGAGCTCGCGGTGCCCGCGCCGAGCCCCGACGGCCCGGTCGACAGGGTGGTCACAGCGATCGACTGGACCGCGACCGCGGCGCCGACCGCCGACGCGGTGGAGCTCCCGGTGCGGGTGGGGCTGATGCCCGACGGTGCCGGCCCGGTCCGCTTTCGCGTCGTGCAGACCGACGCCGGGGGCGGCACCACCGAGTGGGCCGACACCTGGGCCGAGGGGGCTCCGAAGCCCGCTCACGACGCGCTGCTGGTACGGCTCGGCGCCGCCGCACCTCCGCCGGTGGCCGTGGGCACCCACGGTGACCATCACGGCGATGAGTCCGCCATCGCCGGGGCCGCGTCGGCAGGACCGGCAACCCCGGGCGCGATCGCGGCGAGCATCGGCGGGCTGGCGCTGCTCGCGATAGCCGTCGGCGCGCTGGTGACGTCCCTCGGCCGCCGTCAACGACGGCGTTTCGAAGCGGTGTCTCCCCACCACCGCCCGCGGTCGACGTAGGTCGCGGCCGGGATCGGCCCGGGGACACGGAAAGAGCCTGGCCGCGCGGGAGGCGACCAGGCTCGGGACCGGGAGGGAACGGTTCAGTTCGTCAGGACGGCGCCGAAAGCGCGTAGGCGGGGCTCGTGCTCCCGGCCGTGGTGGCCACAGAAGAGCAGCTCGCCGCCGCTGGGGAGCAGCGCCCGGATCTGGGCCGCGGCGCTGCAGCGATCACAGCGGTCGAGGCGGGTCAGCGGGGTGGCGGTGTGAGTGGCACTCGGGACCGTCGGCGCGGGGCTCATCGTGTTCACGGCGTTCACGCCGCCGCGAGCAGGGACTGGCCGAACGGGGTGAGCCGGGCGCGACCGGCTCCGGCGGCGATCAGTCCGGCGGCGGTGAGGCGGGGGCCGGCGAACTGGTCGGCGAAGCACAGTCCGTCGATGACGAGTGTTCCGCCGGAGGTGGCGGAGAGCTCGCAGCGCCCGGCGGCGACGGCTCGGAGAACGGCGCGATCGCGGTGGTTGAGGGCGGCGGTCGAGGTGTTCATCGTCGTTCTCCTTCCCGGTCGTGGTGCCTTCTGTGACCGTTGAAGAATGCTCCGCGCCGCCGGCGCAACCCATGATGCTTGCCCCCCAAGCGGTGGGGGCCAACCCGGCGATTTCGGTAGGGACAACCCCCGCTCGGCCTGTGCACCGCAACTGACACCGGTCGCCGGGGCGCTACGAGCGAGGTTCGGCCAGCGGAGTGAGCAGGACGATCGGGATCGTGCGGTCGGTCTTCTGCGCGAATTCGTCGTAGAGGGAAAAGATCTGCGCCATCTGGGTCCAGAGAGGCTCGCGCTCGGCCGAGGACGCGACCCGGGCGTGGGCGGTGAATCGGTGGGTGCCGGCCTGCACCCCGACGCTCGGGTCTGCCAGGAGATTCTTGAACCATGCCGGGTCATCGTCGGCGCCACCGTTGGAGGCGACGACGACGAACTCGTCGCCCGAGCGGCCGTAGATCAGGCAGGTGCGGCGCGGCTGCCCGGTCCTGCGTCCGGTCGTGGCGAGCACGAGCGTGTGCACCCCGTTGTTCTCGTGTCCCTCGGTGCCGCCCGAGGCCAGGTAGGTGCGGGTGTGCTCGGCGACCCAGTCCCACTGTGAGTCGGTGGCGCTGTCGAGGTCTTCGGCGACGGCCATGTCGGCGGTCCCTTCTCGGTGGGTGACGTGTTGGGTGTGACCGCGCGGCCACGGTGGCCGCATCTGCCTCGGGAACGGAGCCGGCAGGCCGTTCTCGACATCCGCGGCACACCGTCATCTGATCGACCACGGGCACCCCGCGCCCGAAGCCCGGTACGAGCTCGTCGATCGGCACGGCGTCCTACGAGTCCGGTTCGACCTCGCCTACCCCGCCGTCGGGTACGACGGCAGAAACTCCCACGAGCTCCGGTGAGGCGCGGCTTCCATCGAGATGACCGAGACCGAGATGACCGAGACAGCGATTCTCCAGCCGGAGTACCGCCATCCCGGTCGTCTCGACAGCGACGACCTCAGCTGCCGGTGTTGAGCACCGTCACCGTGCCGTCGGTGAGGTTGGTGATGTAGGCCTCGGTTCCCGACGGGAGCACCGCGACGGAGGTCGGCGAGCCGCCGGTGGGGATCGTCGCCGTCACCGTCATCGACTCGGCGTTGATCACCGAGACCGTGTTGTCGTTGACGTTGACGACGTAGGCGAACCGGCCGTCGGGCGCCCAGGTGATGTCCTGCGGGTTCTTCCCCACCGGGATCGTGGCGATCACCTGTTCGGTGTTCGTGTCGATCATCGTCACCGAGTTGGAGTCGTAGTTGACGTTCCCGACCAGCGGTCGGGACGGGTGCACCGCCACGCTGTGCGGGCTGACCTGTACGCGCACCTCGGCGAGCACGGTGTTGTTCGACGTGTCGATCACGGAGATGAGGCCCGACTCGTGGTTGGCGGTGTAGGCCCTGGTGCCGTCCTTGGAGAACTCCACCCAGTGCGGGTTCGGCGCGACCTTGATCTCGGTGGTAACCGAGTTCGTGGCGGTGTCGATCACCGAGATGGTGCCCGAATCGTGGTTGGGCACGTAGAGCTGCTTCCCGTCCGGCGTGACCGCGGCGAGGAACGGCCGGGTGCGCACCGGGATCGTGGCCACGATGGAGTTGGTCGTGGTGTCGAGTACCCCGACGGCCGCGATGGTGCGCGCGTCGTTCCAGATGCTGACGTAGACCCTGCGGCCGTCGGGGGAGAAGGACAGGTACTGCGGCGGACCCGCGGTGACGGGGATCGTGGCCGTCACCTTGTTCACCGCGGTGTCGATCACGGTGACCACGCCTGCGGCCCGGTTCGCGATGTAGGCCTGCCGCCCGTTCGGCGCGACGACGATGAAGCCGGGCGTCGGTCCGACCTGGATCGTCTCGCCGATGGACGGGATGGGCACGCTGGTCGCGATGGTCGGTGGCGCCGTCGGCTCCTCCACCGGTGGCGCTGTGGTGGCCGGGCCCGCCGTCGGCGTCGGCGTCGTGGGTGTGACCGTGGTGGTCAGCGTGGTCCAGGCGTAGTAGCCGGAGTAGGCGAGCAGCGCGAGCGCCACGACGACCGCGGCGGCGATCAACGACGCTCGCTTGCTCGATCCGGAGCCGCCGTACCGCGGCCGCGGCGCTACGGGTGGCCCGCCCGGACCGCCGTCTGCGGGCGCCCAGCCGGACTCGGGCCGTGGGCCGTAGCCCATCGGCGCGCCGTGGCCGGGATAGGGCGGCCGATCCTCGGTGCCGAACGGGGGTGGCGGGCCGTACGTGGGCGTCGACGAACTCTGCGGCGGCGCGGCGACGGAGCCGCCGTGCCCCCCGCCGGAATCGACGGCGGCTACGGCGGTCGTGACGGGGTCGACGTCCCTCCTGCTTCCCGGCCCGGTCGTCGACGGCGCGGGGTTGTTCTCCAGCCAGTTGCCCTGGGGAGCCGGTGTCGACACCGGGCTGGCCTCGATCGCGCCCGCTCGGGCCAGCGTGGCCGCACCCAGGGCAACGGCGTACTTCGGGTGCGCGTCCACCACGGTCGGGCGGCCGAGCTCCTCCGAGATCATCCGGGATACGAGGGGTATCCGTGACGAGCCGCCGACCAGCAGCACCGCGGACAGCTGGCCGGGGTCGACATGGGCCGAGCGCAGCGTCCGGATCAGCGTGCCGATCGTGGACTCGACCGGCGCCCTGATCATGTCCTCGAAGTCGGACCGGCTCAGCTGCACGTCGAAGTGACGGCTCGGCAGGAACACCGGGATTGCCGTCTCGGTGTCGATGGACAGCGATTCCTTGGCCAGCACGCAGTCCTGACGCAACCGGGCCATCGCGATCGCCGTCTGCGGATCGCTCATGTCCAGCTCGGACAGCGCCCCGCCCGAGGAGTAGTTGACGTAGGACAGGATCGCCTCGTCGAAGTCCACGCCTCCGAGCCGCTCGATGCCTTCCGGCGCCCCGAGGATCTCGATGCCGCTCTGGGTCTTGCGCAGGACGGTGGCGTCGAAGGTGCCGCCGCCGAGGTCGTACACCGCGATGATCTCGCCGTCGGCCAGGTGCCGGGACGCCGCGTAGTGCGCAGCCGCGGCCTCGGGTTCGGTGACCATGCGGGTCTCGGTCAGGCCGGCGACCTGGGGCACCTCCTCGAACAGCTCCCGACGGAACGGTCCCCAGTTGGCCGGGTGGGTGAGCACGACGCTCTCGGGCTTGGTGCCTTCGGTCTCGGTGACCCGGTTGACGACGTCGTGCAGCAGCGTCCCGAGCAGGGTGGTCACCGCGTACGACATGCCGCCCAGCATCACCGGTGTCGGATCGCCGAGGCGGCGCTTGAACTCGCGCCCGATCCGGTCCGGGCTGGCGACGGCCCTGCGGCCCGCGGCATCACCGGAGACCAGGCCGCCGTCGTCACCCAGGAAGATGACGGCCGGCGTGACGACGGTGCGGTCGCCCAGGGTGAACATCTCCACCCTGGAGTCGTTCGCTATCGCGGCGGCCACGAACGTAGTTCCGAGGTCGACTCCGAGGTGGTAGCCCACGACTCACCTTCCCTGGCTCCGCGATATGCTAGTCGATCGGCACCTTGGTTCCCGGTGTTACCCGTAATGGTGAACCGAAGAGCCGTCCGGGGGAATGCCCTACCTTCAGTGGGGTACACCCCATGTCCATGAGTGCGGTCGCGCCAGCAAAATACAGAAATGATGCTCGAGCCTGCGCGACGCGCTGGCGACGCTCCCCGCACCGCCCCCGAGCAGGGCATTTCCGGTGTATCACCCTGTCTTGCGATCCGTTTGGTGCCGCCTGCCGTGAAGGCCAACCGACACGCTGAGCGGGCGGACTGGTTGCGTCGTCGCCTACTGGAACGCCAGCTGCACGACGGAGCAGCCCTCCGGCTCTCGGCATTGACCCTACAGATCGGCCTGATGCGGCACAGGCTGCCGGTGGCCGAGGCCGACCTCGACTCGGCGGTCGACGCCCTGCAGGACGAGCTGCACTCGGTGCTGCAGGAGCTCCGCGACGTGGCGAACAAGATCTATCCACCGATCCTCGACGAGGCCGGACTCGGCCCGGCCCTCGGCGAGGTGGCCGATCGCACCACCGCGTCGATCCGGATCCATGCAGCCGGGGACCGGTTCGACCCCGCCGCCGAGGGTGCCGCCTACTTCGCCGTCACGGAGTGCCTCGACGCCCTCGACGGCGACGCCCCGCCGGTCGCGGTCGGGATCCACCCCGATCACGACAACGCGGGTGGCCCGGTGCTCGTTGTGGAGATCGAGGGCGTGGACGTGCGGCACGCCGAGGGGATGCTGGACCGGGTGGGTCGGCTGGGTGGAACGATCGACATCACCCGGGGAACGGGTATCGGCACGATCACAGCGAGGATCCCATGCGAGTAGCCCTGGCCGAAGACGGAGCCCTCTTCCGCGAGGGTCTGGAGATGCTGTTGCAAGCGGCCGGACACGAGGTGGTCGGCAGCACCGCCGACGGCGACTCGCTCGTCGAGCTGCTGGCGACCACACCCGCCGACGCCGCGATACTGGACATCCGGATGCCGCCGGAGCCCGACGGCGGGTTGATCACGGCGGAGCGGCTGCGGGCCCTCTACCCCAAGATGGGGCTGCTGTTCCTGTCGCACTACGCCGAGTCCCACTACCTCATGCGGATCCTGCAGATCGGCACCGATTCGATCGGCTACCGGCTCAAGGAGAAGGTCGGCAGCGTCGACGTCCTGTCCGACACGCTGGCCCGGATCGGCGACGGTGAAATCGTCATCGAGCCCGTGCTGGCCAAGCGGCTCGTCGAGCGGCCCCGCGGCGACAAGAAGGGCATCATCGCAACGCTGTCGGAGCGCGAGCTGGACGTGCTGCGCCTGATGGCGGAAGGCCGCTCCAACAACGGCATCGCGGCGCAGCTGTTCGTCACGCCCAAGGCCATCGAGAAGCACATCGCGAACATCTTCGGCAAGCTCAACCTGCACACCGACACCGCGGAGCACCACCGCAGGGTGTTGGCGGTGCTGACCTACCTGCGGTCGCAGCGGGACGGAGAATGAGCCTGCGGGAGGCGACGCGACCGCGTACGGCTTGGCGGCGGTCCGCTCGACGCTTAGCGTGATGAGCCGAGACCCGTCTCCCGATCGGGCCTGGACCGATGGTGCGCGATGAACCGGACGATCGTGGCGAAGCTGTCGCGGGTGCTGCTGGTGGCCTGCGGCGTCGCGATCGTGCTCGCCGTAGTGGCGGAGGGCAGCGTGCTCGCCTTCGGCTACGGCCCGATCGTCGTGCTGCTCCCGTTCATCGCGATGGGCCTGCTGGCGCTCGGGCTCGCGCTCGTGCTCCCGCGGATCGACGCGCTGGTCGAGCGGCTGACCCACCACCGGGAGATCACGCCGTACTCGGCGCTCGCGGCGGCGGCCGCCCGGATCCGGGCCGGTTCCCTCGACCAGGCTCTGCCCGGGCTGGCCCAGGTGCTGGCCGACGGCACCGGGGCGACCCGGGCCGTGGTCTGGCTCGTCGTCGGGGACCGGCTGGTCGTCGCCGCCGACCACCCGCCGAGCTCGGACGGTGCGGGCCAACCTCCTGAGGAGGTGCCGAATCTGGCGGTGCTGCTCGATCGCCCGGACACCGACTACGTGGTGCCGGTCCTCGACGGGACCGTGCTGCGGGCTGCGCTGGCCATCGGCAAACCGGGCGCCCCGATCTCGCCGGCCGACCAGCGACTCGTGCAGGACGTCGCGCACGGCGCCGGGCTGCTGTTGCGCGGGGTGGCGCAGAACGCGGAGTTGGCCGACCGGGTCCGCCGGGCCGACGATCTGGCCACCGAGCTGCAGGCCTCCCGCCAGCGGCTGGCCCGGGCCCGTGAGGTGGAACGCCGGCGGCTGATCATGGAGCTCGGACAGGCCACCACGGACCGGTTGGCCGGGCTGCGGGCGGCGGTGACCACGGCGCGGGACGGCCTGGACGAGCCGACGCCGGACACCGCGTTGGCACAACAGGCGCTGTCGCGCGCCCGGGTGGGCCTCGACGAGCTGCTGGACCGCTTCCGCGTGATCGCTCGCGGCGTCTACCCGGCGGTGCTGCGCGACCAGGGCCCGGCCGCCGCGCTCGACGAGGTGGCCGCCGACCTGCCCCGCCCGGTGCGGCTGACCGGGAGCCTGGGCGGCCGGCTGGACTGGGAGATCGAGTCGGGCATCTACTACGTCGATGGCCGCGGCGATCACGGTGCTCGCCGGCAAGCCCGCCGAACTCGAGCTACTGGTGCACCTCGAGCATGCCGACGGCCGGGTGGCCGTGCGCATCGAGGACACGGCCCCGGCCGGCACTGCCGAGCAGCTGCGCGCCGGCGCTGGCCGACGAGGTCGAGCGGCTGGCGGCGCTGGGCGGGGACGTGGAGCTCACCGGACCTACGGCCGCGGACGGGCGAGTCGGGCCGCGCGATCGGGTTGCGGGCCTGGCTGCCGGACCGCCTGGAACCGGTGGTCGAGGCCAACGTCGGCGCGGAGCTGCAGGGCGTCGTGACGGCGTCCGGAGCTCGGCGGCGGCGGGCGTCGGGGCCGCTGGCTCGGCCGCCATCGGTTGGCTACGTTGCTGCTGCTCGCGTGCGCGGCGCTGTCGATCGGCGGGCTGGCCGTCGGGGCCGTGGTCGCCGCGGCGGCGCTGTACCCGTCGGCCGCGGACGAGCTGGCTGCCGCGGCCGACGGCCGGCGGCCGGTGGTCGCTGCCGCGGGCGGCGTCCCGGCCAGCGAGCCGCTCGCCCAGCTCGCGCTCGACTACGGGTTCAGCTGATCTCGGTCAGTCTGGCCGTCGCGCTGCTCGCGCTGCGCGAACGCACCTGGTCGATCCGGCTGTTCGCGCTGGCCATGGCCGGCATCGGCGGGGGCGTTCAACCTGCAGGCGCACGCCGCGGCCACCGCGGTGGAGACACGCGATCGGGCTGGCCATCGGGCTGCTGCACCAGGTGCTGCTGCCCGGCGTCGCCTGCGCGGCCTACATCCTGGCGCTGACCGTGTTCCCGACGGCCGGCGATCCCGGACCGGGCCGGGCTGGCCCGCACCGCGCTGCTGCGCGGTCGGGGCCGGGACGCTGCTGCTGGTCGGGGTGGGTACCGCGCTGCTCCCGCAGGCCGCTCAGCTGCGTGCTGTTCTTCGGCTTCCTGGTCCCGATGGCCGGGCTGCTGGCGCTGCCCGGGAACATCCGGCACGCCCCGCTCGCGCGGTCCAGCGCACCCAGTCCCGGCTGCTGTTCAGCGTGCTGGCCGGGGCGTTCGCGGTGACCGTCGTGCTGGCGATCATCACCGCGGCTGCTGTGGCGGCTCGGCTGGACCGGCCTCGACCTGGTCGACCCGACCGCGACCGGCCGGACCCCGGCCCGAGCCACCCGATCGCGCTGCTGTTCTGGTTCGCCCGGCTCGCCTGTATCGCGCATCGCCGGCGCGGTGCTGGTGGCCACCCGGCGCGGCGGGTCCTGGACGGCGGAGCACCTGTTCAGCCGCGGGCTGGTCGCGGTGCTGGTCGGGTCGATGGTCGCCGGCGGCTACATCGTGCTGCGCACGCTGGGCAGCCAGCGGATCGCCCCGGCAGTACCGCGCCGGCGCGGTCGTGCTGGCCGCGCGTGGCCACGGTGCCGGTGGCGCTGGCCTTCCTGCCGCTCTACGTGCGCGCCGAGCGGATGGTCGACCGGCTGCTCTACGGCACCCGGCCGACGCCCGTACAGCGTGCTCGCCGGGATCACCGCGCTGTCCCGCGGGACCAGCACCGGCGGGCCGGACCTGGTCACGGGTGGCCGAGGCGGTCGGGCGCGGGCTGGGCGCCACCGCGTGCCGGCTGACCGTGCTGCGGCCCGGGCTGCGGGACCGCGTCTACAGCTGGGCCAAGCCCGGGGTGGTCGCCGACCCGGTCGTCGAGGTCGACGTCCGGCACGGCAGGAGCGCATCGGCTCGATCGCGGTGGACCTCGGCGCGGTCGCCGGCCTGCACGGCCAGCGCCAGCACCTGCTCGAGGACATCGCCGACAGCCTCGGCGTGGTGTTCCAGGCCAACCGGGCCGGGCATCGAGCTGGAGCGCCAGCTGCGCGCGGCGCTGTCCTACGCGGGCGGGATCGCGGTGTCCCGGCGCGCGGTCGTCGCCGAGATGGACTGGGAGCGGCGGCGGATCGAGCGCGACCTGCACGACGGCGCCCAACACCACCTGGTCTCGCTGCGGCTGGCGCTGGGCCTGGTGGAGCACCAGGTGTCGACCGCCCAGCTCGCGCAGGCCCGCACCCGGCTCGAGCAGATCGCCGACCAGATCGACGTGGCCGAGGCCATCCTCGCCGAGACCGCGAAGGGGGTGTCCTCGCCGCTGCTGGCCGAGCTCGGGCTGGTCCGGGCGCTCCGCCGGGAGTTGGGGTCCGGGCACCCGCCGGTCGCGGTCGACGCGCACGGTGTCGACGAGCAGCTCCGGCTCCCGGCCGACGTCGAGGCCGCCGTCTACTTCTGCTGCCTGGAGGCGGTGAACAACGCCCGCAAGCACGCGCCAGGGCGCGGCGATCGCGGTGCGGCTGGCCACCGCCGACGGACCGGCTGCGGTTCGTCGTCCGCGACGAGGGCCCGGGTGGGACACCGCCGCGGTTCCGGCTCGGCCGGGCCGCGGGCATGCGCAACCTGACCGCCCGGATCGCGCGCGGTCGGCGGCCGGGTCGAGGTGCGCTCGCGCCGGGCGCCGGCACGACGGTGGAGGGCTCGGCGCCGCTGCCGCGCCCCGGAGACCGAGTCGCAGCACGAGTCGCCCGCAGAGGCCGCGCCCGGCTCGCCGGGCACGGCCCGCGCCATGCCGCTCAGCGTCCCGCTCGTCGACCAGGTGCGGGACGCGCTGCGGGCGGCCCGCGAGCTGTACCACGGATCCCGCAAGGCCGACGCGCTGCGCGAGCTGGCCGAGCGGCTGGAGGAACCCCTGCGGGTGGCGGTGTCCGGCCCTCCGGGTGCCGGCACGTCGACGCTGGTCGAGGCGCTGCGCGCGGCCCTGGAGAGGGAACGGGTCGAGGCCACGGCGTGCCCGGCCGATCGCTCAGGCTGATCGACATCTCCGGCGCGGGTCGACCGCGGCCACTCAGAAGATCCTGGTGCACGCCGCCGGGCCGTGCGGCGGTGGCCGACGCCTCGGTGGTGCTGTTGCGGCATCGGCGGATCGAGGACGTGGCCCCGGGCGAGCCGTTCCGGCACCGCCCGGCGCTGACCATCGGCGTGCTCGCCCGGGTCGACGAGCTGGGCGCCGTCGGGCCCACCGGGGAGGGAATGGAGCTCGCCGAGCGGGCCGCGTCCGAGTGGGCCACCCGCCCCGAGGTGCGCCGCCGCTGCCCGGTCGTGGTGCCGGTGGCCGGCCTGCTCGCGCCGGCGGCGGCGGCCCTGACCGAGGACCAGTACCAGGCGCTGCGCCGGTTGGACGAGCAACCGGCGGCCGGAGCCGCTGGCCCGGCCTCCGCCGGGCCGGCCGCCGGCCCGCACGGCGCCGGTCGGCCGGCTCCGGGCACCGCGCCGCCGCCCCTCACCGACCAAGCGGTCCGCGGCCCGCCGCCGTCCCGGTCACCGACACCGCCGCCGAGCAGGAGCTGCTGGAGCCGCTTCGGCCCGGCCGGGGTCCGGCTGGCCACCGAGCTGATCCGTTCCGGCCGGGCGCCCACCACGGCCGCGCTGGCCGTCGAGTTGACCCGGCACAGCGGACTGCCGCGGCTGGTCGAGCTGATCGAGACCCGGTTCGGCCGGCGGGCCGAAGGGGTGAAGGCGCGTTCGGCGCTGCGCGCGCTGGAGGCGCTGGTGCGCAGCGAGCCGCCGCGCGTTGGGCGGCGACGGGCTGCGTTACCGGTTCGACCGGATCCGCTCCGGCACCCACGAGCTCACCGAGATCGATCTCGTCGACCGGCTGCGCTCGGGCGAGCTCGAGCTGCCCGACGAGCAGCGCGAGTCGGCCGAGCGGCTGCTCGGCGCGGCTGGGCCCCGAGCCGCGGGTCCGGCTGGCGCTGGCGCCCGACGCCGGCATCGCCAGGAGATCGCCATGGTGGCGGCCGAGCAGCTGGCGCACTGGCAGCGGCTGGCCACGCACCCGGTGTCGAGCAAGGACGTGCGCGACGTCGCGGCGACCGTCGTGCAGACCTGCGAGCAGCTGCTCGCCGGGGCCGGCGGGCGCTGAGCCAGGCCGCTTCGCCCGTCCGCCGATCCGGCTTCAGCCGTCGATGTCGAGCACGGTCACGGTGCCGCCGCCGAGGTTGCTGACGTAGGCCGCGGTGCCGTTCGGCAGCACCGTCGACCGACGTCGGCGACGCGCCGGTCGGGATCGTCGCGGTCACCGTCGCCGTCTCGCGCATCGATCACCGATACCGTGCTGTCGCGTGGTGTTCACGACGTAGGCGTACCGGCCGTCCGGGGCCCAGGTGATGTCCTGCGGGTTCCTGCCCACCGCGATCGCGGCCGTCACCTTGTCGGTGTTGGTGTCGATCATCGTGACGGATGCCGGCGTCGTAGTTGACGTTCGCCACCAGCGGCCGGGCTCGGGTTCACGGCCAGGCTGTGCGGGCTGGTCTGCACGGGCACCTCGGCGAGGACGTCGTTGTCCGAGGTGTCGATCACCGAGACCAGGTTGGACTCGTGGTTGGCCACGTACGCCCTGGTGCCGTCGCCGAGACATCTCCACCCAGTGCGGGTTGGGCGCCACCGTGATCTCGCGAGCGCACCGTGTTGGTGCTGGTGTCGATCACCGAGATCGTGCCGGAGTCGTGGTTGGGGACGTAGAGCCGCGTCCCGTCCGGGGTGACCGCGGACAGGTAGGGCCGGGTGCGTACCGGGATCGTCGTGTCGATCGTCTTCGTCGCGGTGTCCAGCACCCCGACCGCCGCGATCGTGCGGGCCTGGTTCCAGATGCTGACGTAGACCTTGCGCCCGTCGGGGGAGTAGGACAGGTACTGCGGCGGCCCGGCGTCGACCGGGATCGTCGCGGTGACCGCGTTCGTCGCGGTGTCCAGGACCGTGATCATGCCGGCGTCCTGGCTGGCGACCATGGCCTGTCGCCCGTCAGGGGACGACGACCACGAACCCGGGGGTGTCGCCGACCGGCACCGTGGTCGAGACGGTCGGATTCGGCACGGACCGGGCGGCCGCCGCCTGCTGGTCTCCGGCCTGCTGATCGGGGGCCGCCGGTGCGTCCGCGCCCTGAGCAGCGGCCGGGGGCGCGGCGGTGGCTGGACCTCCGCCCGAGAGGCGATTCCAGGCGAAGTAGCCCACGCCGAGCAGCAACGCCGTCAGTACGGCCGCGACCGTGATCAACGTCGTCCGCTTGCGCGCGCCGGATCCCGGCGCCGGCGCCGACGGTGGCGCCGGGGGTGCATCCGACGGCGGGATGTCGAGCGCGGGTGCCCAGTGCAGCTCGGTCGCAGGAACGCCGAGGAACGGGTTGAGCGGCTGGTGCCCACCGGTTCCCTTCGGCTCGGTCGTGCCGTTCGTGGTCTCGGCCATCGTCGTGGTCTCGGCCGACTGGTCGGCCGTGCCGGGGGCGAGTGCTCCGGTCGGGGCGCTCGTCGTCGGGATGACGGTGGTGTCGCCGGACTCGTCGGTGGGTCGGTGACCGGGTGAGTGCAGGAACGAGGTGGGCCCGCCGGGCACCGAGCGCGTTTCCGGCGCCGCGGAGAACGACACCGCCGGCCTCGGAGCCCTCGTCGACGCGGCCTCGGCGGTCGTCGCCGTGTCGGTCCTCGATTCGAACAGCGAAACGGGTTCGGGTTCCGGCGACCCCGGCCGCCGCAACTGGGACTCCCGGAAGAGGGACGCCGAGAACAGCGACTCACGGGCCTGCGGTTCCCGGCGGGGCAAGGCGGTGGGCTGCGGCTGCTCGGCCTTGCCCACCCGGGCCGTGTCCTCGGGGGCCCTTTCCCCTGGGGCCCCTTCCGCTGGGGCCCTTTCCGCTGGGGCCTGATCTTCCGGCTTCCGAATGCCGGACCAGCTCCCGGTGCCCGGAGCGTCGGTGTCGCCGGCAGTGTTCAAGGGCGTGGCGCTGCGGGCCGAGGTGGCGGCACCGAGCGCGACGGCGTGTTCGGGAGCCTTGTCGAGCACGATCGGTCGGGCCAGCGCATCGAAGATCATCTTCGACACCAGCGGGATCCGGGACGAGCCCCCGACCAGCACGATCGCGGCCAGCTCGCTCGGCTCGACCTGAGCCGACTGCAGCGTCCGGATGAGGGTCATGATCGTCGTCTCGATCGGTGTGCGGATCAGGCCCTCGAAATCGGACCGGGTCAGCGGCACATCGAGATGGCGGTTCGGCAGGACCACGTCGATCGTGGTCTCGGTGTCCGTCGACAGCGTCTCCTTCGCCATGGTGCATTCCTGCCGCAGCCGCGCGACGGCGGAGGCGTTCTGCGGATTGCGCATGTCGAGCCCGGTCAGCGCGTTGTCCGCGGCCTTGTTGACGAAGGAGAGGATCGCCTCGTCGAAGTTGCCGCCGCCGAGGCGCTCGATGCCATCCGGCGCGCCGATGATCTCGATGCGGTCCCCGTCCCTGCGCAGCACCGTGGCGTCGAACGTCCCGCCGCCCAGGTCGTACACCGCAACGGTCGTGCCGTCGGCGATGCGCTCCGTCGCCGCGTAGTGCACCGCCACCGCCTCGGGCTCGGTGACCGTGCGGACAGCGGACAGCCCTGCTGTCCGCCCGATCGCGCCGAACACGTCCCGGCGGTCGCTGTTCCAGTGCGCGGGACAGGTGAGCACGACGCTGTCCGGCTTGGAGCCGACGGTCTCCGACACCCGCGTCACGACGTCCTGCAGAATCTCCCCGAGCAGCTCGGGCGCGGTGAAGGACCTGCCCCCGAGCTGAACGGGGGCCGGGTTGCTGAGCCGCCGCTTGAGCTCCCGGCCGATCCGCGCCGGCTGGCTGTCCGCCAGCCGAACCGCCGAGTCCCCGCACTGCAGGGTCCCGTCCTCGCCGAGGTGGACGACGGCGGGCATCACCACGGCACCCTCGCCGAGGGCGATCATCTCGACCCGGGTCGCGGTCGCGATGGCGGCGGCGACAGATGTGCCCCCGAGGTCAATTCCGAGGTCGTAGCCCACGACGCCTCCTGGGTACGGGGGTGACACATGTCATCGCCCGATCGGTACCGACGAAGTCGGAGTCAGCACGTTTCCTACTCAGCGCAACTTCTACTACCGCGGAAGAGCGGCTGATCGGGGGAGCCTGCTTCGGTTGTAGGGAGCGGGCTCAACATACAGTGACGAATCCGACGGCATCGCAGCTGCCCTACCAGCGCAGATGATCGCGAAGCCCCGGGTGCGGCGACCGGGCGCCACGAGCCGGCGGGCGGTGGCCCGTCGGACGCCTCCGCCGCGCTCGGCGCTCGTCGACGGCCGTTCACCGTGCGGAGCGAGGTCGGCGCGACCGCAGAACCGGCGCGCGTGCTCTGCTACCCGACACGAGAACGCCCGCTTCGATCGCCACGGGACGGGTCGGCCCGGGGGGAGCTACAGCCATCTCAGCCAACAACGATGTCAGGCCAGGCCGGACGCCGGCTCCGGTCGACGACGACGTGACGTTCGAGACCGCCGTCCGCGGCTACGACCGCCGTCAGGTGGATCATTTCGTCGCCCGCCGATTGCGCATGGAGACCGTGCTGCGCACCGCGCTGGCCGAGGTCGAGAGCCAGCTCGAGCAGGCCGGCGAGCGCGCGGATGCAGAGGCGGCCGAGAACCAGCGGCTGCGGGCCGAGCTCGCGGCGAAGGGGTCGTCGGCGACCGAGGGTTACGGTGCGCGGGCGGAGAAGCTCCTCCGGCTGGCCGAATCCGAGGCGGCCGAGATGCGGGCCGGCGCCTCCCGGGAGTCGATCTCACTGATCGAGCAGGCCCGAGTCACGGCGGAGCAGCACCGGCACGAGTCCGAACAAGCCATCATCGCCCGGTCCCGGGAACTCGAACAAGAGGCCCGCCGCCGGACCAGGGAGCTCGAGGAACGCGAGAAGAGGGCCGCTCAGCAGATCGCCACCGCACGAGCCGAGGCCGAGCGGCTGCGCGCCGCGGCCGCCGAGGCGGCCGCAACGATGCGGGACGAGGCACAGGCCGAGGCGACCCTCGTCAAGGCGCGTGCCCAGGCGGAAGCCGGCCGGACCAGGGAGGACGCCCGGATCGAGCTCAACCGGGTCACCGAGTTGCGCGCCGACGTGCACTCCGAGTTCGAACGGATCAGCCGCATGATCGTCGGCCAGCTCACGTCGGAGTCCGCCGGCCGAGATCCGCTCGTCAGCGGCAAGAACACGCGCTGATCGGGGCGGCGGCCAGACGGTCCCGGCCCGGCCGCAGCAGGTCCGCGGTGGCCGTCGGCGTCACGCAGCACATCCGGGTATCGCCGGCCGGCCCCTCGCTGTTGAGCGTCAGGGGACGCGCCGGGCGATGACTTTCCTGTCGCTCGTCGGTCATATGCGTAACGACCCGAGCAGCAGAAGGACTGAGCGCGATGGATGCCACACCGGAGAGCGATCCGCAAGCGAGCCCGTCGCCGGCGAGCCCCTCGACAACGAGGAGGGCCGGCCGCAGCGAGTGGATCGGGCTGGCCGTGCTGTCGCTCGCCTGCCTGCTCTACGTGATGGACCTGACCGTGCTCGACCTCGCGATCCCGGCGATCACCGGCGATCTGCGGCCGAGCAGCAGCCAGCTGTTGTGGATCATCGACGTCTACGGGTTCATGGTGGCGGGCGCGCTGGTCACGATGGGCACCCTCGGCGACCGGATCGGCCGTAGGCGGCTCTTGTTGGCCGGAGCAGCGGCGTTCGGACTGGTGTCGATCCTCGCCGCGTTCTCCACCACGCCGGAGATGCTGATCGTGAGCCGGGCGCTGCTCGGGGTGGCCGGGGCCACGATCGCACCCTCGACGCTCTCCCTGATCTTCCACATGTTCACCGACCCGAAGCAGCGCACGTTCGCGGTCGGCGTCTGGATCAGCGCGTTCTCCGCGGGCAGCGCGGTGGGTCCGGTGCTCGGCGGGGTGTTGCTCGAGTACTTCTGGTGGGGCTCGGTGTTCCTGCTGGCCTTGCCGGTGATGGGCGCGCTGCTGGTGCTGGGGCCGCGGGTGCTGCCCGAGTACCGGGATCCGCACGCCGGTCGGCTGGATCTCATCAGCGCCGCGATGTCGGTGGCGTCCCTGCTCGCCGCGGTCTACGGCGTCAAGCAGATCGCGCAGGACGGGTTGAGCGCCGAGGCCGGGCTGGCCATCCTCGGCGGTGTGCTCGTGGGGCTGCTGTGGGTGCGCCGGCAGCGTCGACTGGCCGTGCCGATGATCGACGTGGGGCTGTTCCGGATCCGCGCCTTCAACGTGGCCCTGCTCGTCAACTTCGTGGCGATCTTCGTGATGGTCGGCTACATGCTCTACCTCGCTCAGTACCTGCAGCTGGTCCTCGAGCTGTCCCCGCTGGACGCCGGACTCTGGTCGGTGCCCGGAGCCGTGGGCTTCGTGATCGGCTCGCAGCTCGCGCCGCGGATCCTGGCCCGGATCCGGCCCGGCTACGTCGTGGCCGCGGGGCTGGCCGCGTCCGCGATCGGCCTGTTCGTGCTGACCGGGGTCGCGGTGGAGCACGGCCTGGTCGAACTCGTCATCGCGTCCGTGGTGATCTCGCTCGGGATGGGGCCGGTGTTCGGGCTCACCACCGAGATGATCGTCGGCTCGGCGCCGGAGGAGAAGGCAGGCGCGGCGTCCGGGATCTCCGAGACCGCAGCCGAGCTGGGTGGGGCACTCGGCATCGCCGTGTTGGGCAGCGTCGGGGTCGCGATCTACCGCAGCGGGGTGGCGGCCGGCGTGCCTGCGGGCGTTCCGGCCGAGCTGGCCGAGGCCGCCAGGGACACCCTGGGCGGGGCGACGAGCGTCGCCGGGCAGCTGCCCGAACCTGTCGCCGCCGCACTGCTCGACGTGGCGCGGGAGTCGTTCGTTGCCGGCCTGCAGCTGACATCGTCGGTCGCCGCCGTCGTGGCCGCGGTGATCGCGGTGATCGCCGCCGTCGGCCTGCGCGACGCCGGCACGCCTGCCGCGACCGTCGACCCCGGCGTCACCGACGACGTCACCGGTCTGGTCGGGACCGAGCGGCTTTCGGACCCGCGGCCGGTCGCCTGCAGCGCCTGATCCCGCCCGCAGTACGGTCGAACGCGCACGTGTTCGTGCCGGGAGTGGGGGAGGCGGGATGTCCGAGATGAGCGGTGGCGTCGACGAGGTCGACCACGAGTCGGACCAGCTGGAATCCGGTGACACCCTCGATGACCGCGGGGTCGCCGACGTGTTGGACGAGGGCTACTCGCCCCCGGAGCGCCCGTGGACCGGCAGCGACTTCGGAACCACCGCCCGGGAGGAAGCCACCGGGGAGAGCCTCGACGGGCGGCTGGCCCGCGAGCTGCCCGACGACGGGCCCGAGGACGCCGACGTGCTCGGCGAGGACACCGACGTCGACCGGCTCGGGGACACCTCGGACACCGACGGCGAGCTGCTCGACGACGAGGTCGGGGAGGTCCGCTCCGGCCGGCTCGTGGCGCAGGACCATGGCGGGTATCCGGACAGGGACGAAGAGCTCTTCGCGGAGGACATCGGGGTCGACGGCGCCGGCGCGTCAGCTGAGGAAGCGGCGGTTCACGTCGTCTCCGAGGAGTCGTCACTTCGACGGGGACTGACGGCCCCCCGGCCTCTTCCGGTCGCTGGAAGGTCAGCCCGTTCACCGGGATCGTGATGTGCGCGCCCTGCGCGGACAGGTCCGCAGCGCCCTCGGATGCGGTCACCCCCACGTCGCGGGCGAAGTTCGGGCCGTGCGCGACGACCACACCGCTGAAGCTGACGACGTCACCGGCGTTGACGACGTAGGGCGACTCGCGCGGCGTTGCGATCTGCACCCAGGCACGTCCGTGGTCGGTGTCGATCCAGAAGCCCTCGTCGGCGGTGACGGAACGGACATGCACATTGGTCATCGTGAGGCGCAGCCCGACCTGCTGGGACAGCACGGTCGAGGCGGGCGAAGCGTCCGCGGTGGAGAACGTGCCGTAGGCTGCCACCAACGCGAGGCCGATGGCCCCCAGCACGCCGAGCGCGCCCAGCCCGTCGTCAGCCATCCGAGCGACTGCTCACATCCGGGGGTACCATACCCATACTGGACCGTACCCGTTCACTCGTCGGGCTACACGAATTCACCCAGTGGGGTCGGTGACGGGATCGGTTCACGAACAGACCGTGACGTGGGGGCCCGCAATTGTGGCAACCGCATGGGAGACCGGGCCAGGACTGGCGGAACTGCAGGACGTAGTTCACCGTTAGCCGCGCGGAGCCCACGAGATGACGCGAACGGGACGTTTTGACCGAACGGGTCTGCGACGAAGGAGGCTCATGGTGAGGACGCAGCAGCGTTACCGCATCCCGACCAGTCACGCCGTGTCCGTCGAACCGCCGCGCAGGCGGCGCTGGATGAAGTTGCTCGCGTGCGGTGCGGCCGTCGTCGCTCTGGTCCCGTTCGGCGCCGGTGTAGCCGCCGTGCCCAGCTGGGGCAATCCCTTCGAGCAGCAGACGATCGACCACAGTCCGGCGCCGTTGCTCACCGCGATGCGCGACGTCGCGCAGTTCCGCGCGGCGACCGGCACCTTCCAGGTGCTCGTCGACGTCGAGCACGACACACCGAACGTCCCGTCGATCATCAGCGGCGAGCGCACCACGTTCTTCGCCACCGGCCACGTCGACGGTGTCGTCGATTTCTCCGGCATCGATCAGCGGCACGTCGCGATGTCGGCCGACCGGCTGTCGGTGACCATCTCGTTGCCCCCGCCGGTGCTCGAGCCGGCGGTCGTTGACCCGGCGCAGAGCCGCGTGGTCGGGCATGAGCGCGGCATCGTGGAACGCGTGACCGGGGTGTTCGACCAGGCGCCGCGCACCGACCAGGAGCTCTACGTGCTCGCCGGGCAGAAGCTCGACGACGCCGCGCGAACCAGTGACCTGCCGGGTCGCGCCGAGCAGAGCACTCGCAACATGCTCACCTCGTTGGCGACCTCGATGGGGTTCCAGCAGGTCACCGTCATATTCCAGCCGGTCGAGCAGCCCTAGCCGCTGCCGGGTCGTCGGCTCCGCCTGGCTCTACGGGCCGTCCACCGGCACGATGAGGCCCATGGCGACGAAGATCGAGCGGGTGCCGAAGGAGGCCTACGAGGCCGAGATGCTGCGGTTGCAGGCCGAGCTCGTCGAGATGCAGGAGTGGGTTCGGGCCAGCGGGTCTCGCCTTGTGGTGGTGTTCGAGGGGCGCGATGCGGCCGGCAAGGGTGGCGCGATCAAGCGTGTGACCGAGTACCTCAACCCCCGGGTCTGCCGGATCGTGGCGCTACCCGCCCCGACCGAGCGTGAACGCACGCAGTGGTACTTCCAGCGCTACATCGAGCATCTCCCGGCGGCCGGCGAGATCGTGCTCCTCGACCGCAGCTGGTACAACCGCGCAGGCGTCGAGCGGGTCATGGGATTTGCGGATCGGGAGCAGCAGCAACGGTTTCTCCGCCAGTGCCCGATCTTCGAACGGTTGCTGGTCGAGGACGGTGTGCTGCTGCTCAAGTACTGGTTCTCCGTCAGCGATGCCGAGCAGGAGCGCCGCTTCCGGTCGCGGATGAAGGACCCGATGCGGCGCTGGAAGCTCTCCCCGATGGACCTGGAGTCCGTCACGCGCTGGGAGGACTACTCGCGGGCGAAGGACGAGATGTTCGCCGCCACCGACATCCCGGAGGCCCCGTGGCTGGTGGTGGAGTCGGAGGACAAGCGACGCGCCCGGCTCAACATGGTCGCCCACCTGCTGTCCGCCGTGCCGTGGGAGCCGGTGCAGCGCCCCAAGCTGAAGTTGCCCCATCGGCCTCCGCAGCGGGGCTACCAGCGTCCGCCGCGCGAGATGTTCCGCACCGTGCCCGATCATGCAGCCAAGCTGATGGGCTGACATCTCCCGTCTCTCCGCGCGCGGAACGCCGTGCGGCGCTAGCGTGATCGCTGGCAACCGTCCGGTGCCGGCGCGGAGGTGGGATGAATCTCGAAAAGGTCGTCTTCGGGTTCTTCGTGCTGCTCGCCGCCACCCTGAACTTCGGCTTCTTCCTCGGCGACATCGCGAATCCCGCGCTGCACAACGTGTACGAGCTGTTCGCGGCGATCGTGGTCAGCCTGATCGCGACCGTGCTGAAGTTCGGCGACCGCACCCAGATCGGCGCCGTGCACCTGGCCACCAGTCTCGTCGCCGACCTCCAGCTCATCGCGGCCGCACTGGTCTGGACATTCGCCGATCACCTGGCCCAGGAGGGGCTCACCCCGGTCGCGACGGCCAGCGTGGTGTCGCTGTCCGGCGGCGCCCTCTTCGCGAACGTGGTGTCGGTGGTGCTGCTCGTGGTCGAGACCGTGTCGTACCACCGCCGGTAGGGGGCGGACGTGGGGAACCCGCTGCTCGCGTTCTGGTTCCGGCTGGTGCGGGAGGACGACCTGCCGCAGCGGTTCCGCCGCTGGATACCGCTCGTGTCGTCCACGGAGGCCTCGGCGACGATCTTCCTGGTGCTGCGCCGGATGCGGGCACCGCTGATCGTCCTGATCACGATCTTCGCGGTGAGCGTGCTCGGGCTGACCCTGATCCCCGGCCAGGATCCGAACGGGCTGTCGCACCGACTGGGTTTCTTCGACGCCTTCTACTTCATGAGCTACACCGCCTCCACGATCGGCTTCGGCGAACTGCCCTACCCGTTCAGCCAATCCCAGCGGCTGTGGGTCACGATCTCGATCTACCTGACGGTGATCGGCTGGGCGTATGCGATCGGCTCGCTGCTCGCGCTGTTCCAGAGCCGGGCATTCCAGCAGGCCCGCGCGCTGCAGCAGTTCAAGCACAAGGTGGCCCGGCTGCGCGAGCCGTTCCTGCTGTTGGTCGGGTACGGGCGGACGGGAGAGCTGCTCGGCCGCTCGTTCGATGCGATGGGCCGGCGGTTCGTGGTGATCGACGGCGACGACGAGCGGATCGACGCGCTCGATCTCGCCAGCTACCACGCCGACGTGCCGGGGCTGGTGGCCGACGCCCGCAATCCCGGGCATCTCGGGGTCGCGGGGCTCGCCAACCCGCAGTGCGAGGCCGTGCTCGCCCTCACCAACGACGACGAGGCGAACCTCGCGGTGACGATGACCGCGGCCCTCCTGCGCCCGGAGTTGCCGGTGATCGCGCGCACCGTGTCGCAGACCATCGGGGAGCGGATGCTCGCCTTCGGCACCCCGACCGTGGTCGACCCGTTCGACCGCTTCGGTGACCACCTGCGCATCGCCCTGCGGGCGCCGGCCACCTACCAGCTGATGATGTGGCTGGAGAGCGGCCCTGGCGCCGAGCTGCCTCCGCGGGGCAGCCCACCGGCCGAGGGGCGATGGGTGATGTGCGGTTACGGCCGCTTCGGCCGCCATCTCACCCAGGACCTGCGCGCCGAGGGTCTGGACGTCACGATCGTCGAACCGAAGCCGATCCCGGAGACCGACGGCGTGGTGGTCGGGGACGGCTTCGAACCCGCGGTGATGGAACGGGCCGGGGTCGCGACGGCCGCGGGCTTCGTCGCCGGGACCGACAACGACACCAGCAACCTGTCGCTGATCGCCGCAGCGCGCCGGGTCAACCCCGACCTGTGGGTCGCGGCCCGGCAAAACCGCCCGACCAGCCAGTCGCTGTTCGCGGTGATGGGGGTGGACGCGCTGCTGGTGCCCACCGAGGTGGTGGCGCACGAGGTCTTCGCCCAGCTGAGCACCCCGCTGATGTGGCGGTTCCTGCAGGAGGTACCCGCGCTCGGGGATCGGTGGGCCGCCGATCTGCTGTCCAGGATGACCGGCCGCTGCGGCGAGCTGCTGCCCACGCTGTGGAAGATCCGGTTCTGCGTGCAGGAGACGCCGGCGCTGACCGGCTGGCTGGAGTCCGGACAGGCCCGGCTGGGTGACCTGCTGCGCGATCCGGACGACCGGGAGGAACAGCTGCCGGTGGTGCCGATGATGGTGCTGCGGGACGACGAGTGCGTGATGGCACCGTCCGACGACTTCGTGCTGGCCCCGGAGGACGAGCTGCTGTTGTCCGGGGAGGCCGGCGCCCGCCGCGCCCTCGGCATGACGCTGATCGTGGACGCGACCCGCGAGTACGTGATGACCGGCCGGCACGTCCCGGCCAGCTGGGCCTGGCGCCACCTGACCGGTTACCACCGCGATTCCGGTCCGGAGGGGCGCGGAGACTGAGGAGCGACATGCTGCTGGACGGTGTGAACCACATCGCGTGGATCTCGAAGGACGTGGCTCGGCTCGGCCGGTTCTACGCCGAGGTGTTCGACGCGGTGGTCGGGCCCACCCGGGATCACGGACCGGGCGAGACCATGACGACCATCCGGATCGGTCCACACACCGCCCTGAACATCGTCACCATCGAGGGGAACACCGAGCCCGACCGGCAGACGCCGATGTGGGGTCGCGGCCGCATCGACCACGTCGGTCTGTCCGCGGCATCACCCGAGGCGTTCGCGACGATCCGGCAGCGGCTGATCGACGCGGGAGCAAGCGACGGCACCGTCAACGACTTCGGCTCGGCGTTCAGCATGTTCTTCCGCGACCCCGACGGTCTGGAGGGCGAGGTGCTGGTGGCGAAGTCCTGAGTGGACGGCGCTTCGGCTCTCGCCACCTCGGGCGTCGTGGTCCGCCGAGGTGACGTACGAGTGGCCAGCTCGGTAGCGGCCGGCCCGTATCCGGCGGTGGTCGTGAACAGCCGTTCGGTCGGGGATCATGTCGACGCTCCGGGGGCCGTTCGGTCGGCTCGCAGCAGGCGGTCGAGCACGCCGGACGGGGTTCGGATTTGGGCCCGCGCGTGGGTCTCGCCGGTTCCGGTGAGTTGGTAGTAGCGGCGCGGTGGGCGGCCCTCGTCGGCGGCGACCGCGGCGTCCTCCCAGCTGCTGCTCAGCCAGCCGGCGTTCTCGAGGCGTTGCAGGATCGGGTACAGGGTCCCGCTGCGCAGGGCGGTCCGTCTTGTGATCTCCCCGCCGAAGAGCGGCGTGCCCGGGTTGTCGAGGAGCTCGGCGAGCACCATCTGCGTGGTGGTCGTCATGCGTATCGTCCTCGACATATATCGAACCTACATAGGCGGCTGTGGTGTCGAGACCGCCGAGTTCGACGGCAGTACTCATTTGTTCATGATCCACAGGGACTGGTGTCGAACTCGGCGGGTTCACGCCTCCAGGCGGAGGCGGAGGCCGGCGACCAGCGCCGCACGGTTGGATGCGGCCAGCTTCTGGCGAAGCCGGGCGACGTGCTGTTCGACCGTCTTCGGCGAGATGTAGAGGCGCGCGCCGATCTCCTTGTGCGTCAGGCCGTCGACGACCAGCGCGCCGACCTCGCGCTCCCGCTCGGAGAGTTCGCCCGAGCCACGTCCGGGGCTGGGCGCCGTGCGCAGCGTGCGACCGGTACCCAGCAGCTCACGGGCGGCGGTCGGATCCTCCGTCGCGGCTACCGCGGCCCGGCACAGCGTCGTGGCCTCCCAGCGGCGGCCGGCGGCGACGAGGTGGGCGGTGGTGGCGCTGACCGCCGGGGCCGATACCCGACCCGCGAGCACGTCGGCCCAGACTTTCGCGGCCGTGGCGGAAGTCAGCGACCGTGGGGTGCCGCTCGGCGAGCTCGCCCAGCAGTTCGGCAGTCGTTGCCGCGCCGGCGGCGTCGTCGGCGACGATGGCGTGTTCCAGCCGCCACCGGAGCTCGGCGGCCACGGCCCACCAGGGGGAACCGGCCCTGGCGACCGCCGACCGCATGGCGTCGACGATGCCGCCACCCTCGGCAGGGGACGCCAGCTGCGCGCCGACCGAGAGCTCGCCCCAGGCGTCGAGCAGGAACAGTTCGACGTCGGCGCCCGCCACCACCGGCGCCACCCGCTGCCACGTCGAGGTAACGGTGTGCTCGTTGCCCGAGCGGCGGGCCAGCCCGACCGTCACAGCGGCGGCGAGCACGGCGTCGCGCCGCAGCACCGGTGTGCGGGCCGCCGCCGTCAGCGCTTCCCTGGCGCTGTTGAGGTGGCCGATGCGCAGCTGCAGCCAGGCCTCCAGCAGCTGGTGCCGGCTGGTCCCGCGGCCCGACCGGCCGGCCGGCGCAACCTGGGTGGCAGGGTCGTCGGCAGCCGCGGCGAGCACGGTGAGGGCCAGCTCGTCCCAGCGGTCGGAAGCCAGCGAGTCGACCGGCACGGTCGCCGCCGCGAGGCCGGCGAGCCGCCGTGCCGCGACGTCCAGATCGCCGCGCAGCGCGTCGACGACGGTCGCGACCCCGGCAAGCAGCACGGCAAGTCCGCGGGGTGCCGGGTCGGGTACGTCTCGGCGCGCCTGCTCGAGATCGCGGACGGCGCCGGCGAGGTCGCCGGCCAACCCGGCAGCCAGCGCGGCCCGGCCCGCCGCCCAGACTCCGGGAGTCCCGTCGAGGGCGGCGGCCACCCCGCGCCAGCGTTCGGCTGCGTCGAGCAGCGCGCCGTCGGCGGCCGCGGCGGCCGCGGCCACACCGGCCGCCCTGGCGCCGGGATCGCTGCCGCCTGCGAGCACCCGGTCGGCTGCGGCCATCGCGGCGATCGTGTCGCCGTTCCGCCAGGCCTGCTCGGCCAACCGCCCGTCGTCACCAGGATCAGCCGCCGGACCGGCGGTGAACTGCTCGTCGATCGACACTCGGTTGATCATCATGGGCTCTCCCTGCCTGTCGCTGCAGCCCATGGTGGTGGGGGTGGAGCCGGGGGAGTATGTACACGGACACGCTCGAACTGGCGATCTGAACGCCGAAGTTCTGCGGCTGATCAGCCGTTCTGCGCTGATCAGCTGCCCGTCCGGGCCGACCGAGGTGCATGCAGCTCGTCCAGGATGCCCTCGCAGCTGCGCACCACCACCCGGCAGGCGTCGGCTGTGGGCCGGTCGAACATCGGATTCATGGCCAGCCGCTGCCACCCCTCGAGCGCGACGAAAGCCCGCTGCCGCAGCTCGGCAGGGGTGGCGTCGGCCGACAGTCCGAGCCGGGTGGTGGTGGCCGTGCCCCCGTCGCCGAGCAGCCGCTCGGCCTCCGCGACACGGTCCCGCGGCAAGCTCACCGATCCCGACCGCAGGGTCGCGAGCAGCCGCAGCTCGACCAACTCGTGGGCGCCGGCCAGGATGCGGTCGATCTCGTGCCGCAACTGGCCACCGCGCCCGCTGGAGCGCAGGACGCTGTCCACCGCGACCAGCGCCGAGCGGGCCTTGAGCAGATCTCGGCGTTCCGCGAACTGGGTGTGCAGCACTCGTTGCAGCTCGCCGAGACCACTGCGCGTCACGAGCTCGGCGGACAGCGCCGCGGGTGTGCTCGCGCCCTGCCGGATCACGCTGGTGGACAGCCGGATGCCGAAGATCCCGAAGCGCTGCAGCAACCGGCGCCGCGCGGCCGGATCGGGCCCACGCAGGAACCGGTCGACCGAGCGCAGCTCGGCCTCGAGCTCGGCTTTCGGCGCACCGGCCAGCCCGGCGAGCGCGGTGAACTCGGACTGCCGCAACGTTCGCCCGGTCTCCGCGATCAGACCGGCCACCGCCACCACGTTCTGGCACAGCCCGCGCACCTCCCGGTCGGTCCGGTAGCGCTGGGCGATGCCGCGGGCGGCGAACATGGCGTCCACGCGGCCACCGCCGATCTCGTCGGCCCGGGAGATCACCGCGATCGTGTTGATCGCGCTGGCCCGGCCGACGCCCTGGTCCCGGAACGATTCCAGGAACTGCGCGTCCGCGGCGTGCAGGTGCCGCATCAGGTAGACCACGGCGTCGGCTTCGGTCGGGGTGTCGTCGTCCGGGTCGAGGAAGGCCACCGTGCGCCGCGAGTTCTCGGCCGTCACCGAGGCGATGCCAGGAGTGTCGATCAACGTGGTGGCGCGCAGGCTCTGCGACGGCCAGTCGACGGTGATCCGGTCCAGCTGCTCGGCCGGAGTGCCGGCGAGGTCGATGACCAGCGCGCCGTCCCGCCTGCGCACCGGCACCGGCACCGGGGTGCCGCCCTTCGGATGCATCAGGATCCGCGGGCTGTGCCCGTCCCGGTACCAGGTCACGACGCGCGTGCACTCGCCCGCGTCGGTCGGCGCGACCTGTTCACCGACCAGCGCGTTGAGCAGCGTCGACTTGCCGGCCTTGACCTTGCCCGCGATCGCCACCCGCAGCGGCTCGTCGAGCCGCACCAGCTGCGCGTGCAGCCGCTGAGCCGTCTCCGGCTGGTCGCGGTGCGCGTCGATGGCCAGCAGCAGCACCCGTCGGGCCGCCGCGGTGAAGGAGCCCTTCATCCCGCTCGCACCGCTGTCCGCTGCTCGGGCCGGGCCGCGGCCGCAGGCTGTGACAGTAGCGCCCGTGCCTGTCGGCGCACCGCCTCCAGCTGCTCCAGCGCCGCGGTGATCTGGGTCAGCCGGGCTTCGCGCTCGCTGCGGGAGGCCTTCACGGCCCGCTCGGCGGCCTGCTGCGACTCCAGCAGCGAGCGCTTCATCTGCTCGGCCTGCGCGGTGAAGTGATCGCGCAGATCGCGCTGCACGGCGCGCAGCCGGTCACGGGAGTCCTTGGCCACCTGGAAGGTGACGTCGTCGACGTAGCGGCGGACCGCGGCCTTGGCCTCGTTCTGGCGCTTGGTGATCATGCGCTTGCGCTCGTCACCGACGGTCTTGCCGCCCATCATGATGGCGGCACCGATGCCCAGCGGGTTGATGATCGAGGCGAAGCCGACGAACGTCCCGACCATCCCGAACATCAGCAGGCCGCCGTAGCCACCCTTCATCGCCGTCAGGGCCTTGGTGCCGAGACCGGTCGGCCCGCCCTCCGGCGCGGCCATCGCACGCACCGACCGGAGCGCGTCGGACGGATCGTTGCGCAGCGCGGGCAGCAGCTGGTCGCCGTCGGACGAGAAGTGCTCCGCGACCTGATGGGCCAGCCAGCGGACGCGCTGGGTGGCCCACAGGAAGTTGGCCGATGCCGCGGACGCGACCTCCTGCTGCACCCAGCCGGCGAACTGCTCCCAGACCTTCGACGGGTCCCCGCCGCCGAGCAGCTCGTCCTCGGCCATCCGGCTGATCTCGCGCATCCGGTCGCGCAGGTCGTAGTCGATGTCGGCGTTGAGGTCGGCGACGCCGTCGTTGAGGGTCTGCTGCCAGCGCGCCGAGCGCTCCTTGAGCGCGGCGGCCCGTTCCTGGGCCGCGGTCAGGGTGCGCAGCATCCGCTGGGCATCCTCCGGGTTCTGCTGGGCGGACTGCTCGGAGCGCAGGTTGCCGGCCAGCTGATCGGTGACGGCGAGCACGTCGTGCACCACGCCGCGGCGGGCCAGCCGGTCGGCCTGGCCGAGCACCCGCTTGCGCACATAACTGATCAGCTCCGGGAAGCCGGATTCGGTGTTGAGCTCGGCGTCGTTCTCCAGCACGGCGCTCCAGCGCAGGGTGGAGGACACCGGGAACAGCTCGGCGGTGATGCCGGTCGTCGCCAGGTGTCCCCGGTTCAGCTCGACGATGCGCCGCCACTCCGGGTAGAGGTCGGTCTTGGTCACCACGCACGCCACGTTCGGGCACACCGACGCCGCGTGCGCCAGGAACTCCAGCTCGGGCGCGGTGTACTCCTGCGCGGCGTCCGAGACGAGCAGCACCGCATCGGCGGCCGGAAGTGCGGCCATCGTGGCCGCGCCGTGCACCGACTGCAGCCCGCCGACCCCGGGCGTGTCCACAAGCTCCAGCCCGCCGGCCAACACCGGTCGCGGGACGGCGACCTCGACGTGGCTCCAGCCCTCCCGGTTGCCCGGGTTGCCCTGCTCGCAGACGTGATCCACCAGCTTCTCGGCCGGCACCTCGATCCGCTCGGTGCGCCGATGCGCGGGATCGGTGCCGGCCGGGTCGAGCTCGCGGACGAGCGTGATCGTCACCTTGTCGGCGTGCCGCACCCTGGTGGGCACCGCCGTCGCGACGTCGTCGAACGTCGGGCAGACCGGAGCGCCGACCAGACCGTTGACCAGCATGCTCTTGCCCTGCTTGAACTCGCCGACCACCAGTACCCGCACCCGGTCGTCGAGCAGCCGGGTGCGGGCATTGCGCAGCCGGTCATCGAGATCGGGACGTTCGTAGCGGGCGATGGCGGCAAGCGCCTTGTCGACGACCGCCAGAGGTTCGGTGCGGTTCACGGCTGCTCCTGATGGTGCGCTCAGACGGGCGCGATGTCGGTGGCGTCGGCCGGGTCGTCGGCCGGGTCGTCGTCGATCTCGTCGAAGGGCTCGTCGAGCGGGCTCTCCTCCACCGGAATCGCCTCGACCACGGGTTCCTCGACCGGGAGCTCCTCGGCCGGGAGTTCTTCGGCCGGAAGTTCTTCGGCAGGTGGCGCCGCGAGGGCGGGTGCCTGCGGCGGCGGGGTCGACGGCGGCCGGGGCCGCCTGCTCGGTGTCGTTGAAGGAATCCTCGGCGTTGACGACCAGGGAGTCGTTGTCCTCGGTGAACGTGTCGTTGTCCTGGATCGCGACGACGTCGTTGTCCTCCTGGGTGTTGAAGGAGTTGTCCGCGTCGATCGCGATGACGTCGTCGTCGGAGTTGAAGGAACCGTCGTTGAACGAGTTCTCCGCGTCGATGTTCGTGACGGCGACGTCGGTGCTCGAGTTGTCGATGTCGTTGAACGAGTCGTCGATGATCGTGACGTCGTCGTCGGAGTTGAAGGTCTGGAAGAAGAACGAGTCGCGGTCGTCGATGCTCACCGCGCTGCTCTGCTGCACCAGGCCCACGTCGGGTTCGCCCCCGCCGCTGTCGGACGGTGCGCTCTCCTGCGCCGTGGAAGTGCTGGGTGGTGTAGTTGATCTGCCGGATCGGGTCGGCACCGTCCGCATAGGACGTGCTCTGACCGCCGCTGTCGCCGTCGGGGCGCGCCGCACCGGAGTCGGCCAGCTGCAGCCGCGCGTCGCTCACGTCCTGCCCGGTGATGCCCTCCAGGCCGGCCCTGGCCAGCGTGCCGTCGGGGTCCTGCTCGAACTCGGCGCGGGCGTTCTCGTCGCGCATCAGGGTGAGCAGGAAGTCGATGATCTCGGAAAGGGCCAGCACGGGGATCTACCTCCGGGAATGAGGCGGCCCCGCCCCTGAGGGGGTAGGGGCGGGGCCGCGAGGATCAGTTGAAGATGGCGCTGGAGTCGAAGTCGGCGTCGAAGTCGTCGTTGTCCTCGGCGTCCTGCTCGCTGTCCAGGTCCTGCTCGGAGTCCTGCTCGAGGCCCTGCGCGGAGTCCTGGTCGTTCTCCTGCTCGGCGTCGACCTCCACCTGGGACACCGCGTCGCCGGAGTCGCCGCCGGAGGCGTCGGCGCTGCCGCCGTCGCCCGCGTTGCCGCCTGCCCCGCCGGTGCCGATGCCGTTGGCGTCGCCGCTGTCGCCGAAGTTGATGTTGGTCTCGCCCTCCTGGTCGATGCTGCCGCCCACGCCGCCGAAGCCGAAGCCGGCGCCACCGTCGGCGCTGCCGCCGGCGCCGCCGACCGCGGTGCCGCCGTCGCCGGCGTCACCGGACTCGGTGTTGGTGGCGACGGTGGTGTCCTGGTCCAGCGCCGAGGCCAAGGTGCTGTCCTGGTTGCCGACCTGTGCCGCGTTGGCCTCCTGTGCCGCGTCCTGGTCCTGGACGAGGTCCTGGTCGATGTCGGCGACCTGGTCGTTGATGTCCTTGATGAAGGTGTCGAGGTCGAACGGGTTCGGAGCGGTCATGGTTGGTCTCTTCTCTGATTCGGGTTGACTCGGGGACCGGCGCCGGCGGTCGTCCGCCGTGTTCGCCTGCCGGCAGCTCGTCCGGCTGAGAACGAAGGTAGGGCGGCTGAGTGCCCTTCGGATCCGGGTTGCCTCCGGTGCTCTGAGCAGGCAATACCGGGGTTGACGAGACCACGTCGGGATGAACAGGGGATTTTCCCGGTGATGCGGAAAAGGGGTGAACCAGGCCGCCGGCCCGATCGTGCCTGCCCATTGGCGGCGACAAGCGCACGCGGTGAACTGGAGGTATCCGATGTCGTATCAGGTGGGGATCGATCTGGGGACCACCTACTCGGCCGCAGCGGTCTGCCGGCCAGGCGGTGGCGCTCCCGAGGTCGTGCCGCTCGGGCAGCGGGCCGCGTCCGTGCCCTCCACCGTGTACATCGGGTCCGACGGCGTGTTCCAGATAGGCGAGGCAGCCGAGCGGCACGCCCTGTCGGACCCGGGCCGGGTGGTCCGGGAGTTCAAGCGCCGGATCGGCGACCCGACACCGGTGCACGTCGGCAGGGAACCGCTGCCGGCGGAGGAGCTGGCCTCCCGCTACATCTCGCGGCTGCTGCAGGACGTGGCCGCCCGCGAGGGTGCAGTTGCCTCCCGCGTGGCCGTCACGCATCCGGCCGGCTGGGGGCCGCACAAGCTCGAATCGCTGCGGGCGGCGCTGACCCAGCACGGGATGCGTTCCGCGGTGCTGCTCTCGGAGCCGCAGGCGGCGGCGGTCGGGTATGCGAGCAAGGAGCGGGTGGAGCCCGGTGCGGTGGTGGCCGTCTACGACCTCGGCGGCGGCACGTTCGACGCCGGCGTCGTGCGCAAGTCGGCAGGCGGGGGCTTCGAGCTGCTCGGCACCCCGGAAGGCCTCGAGCATCTCGGCGGAGTGGACTTCGACGAGGTCGTCTTCTCGCATGTGCGCAGTGCACTCGGCTCGGAGTGGAGCTCGCTCGACCCGAGCGACCCCGACGTGCTGGCCGCGGTGGCCGGCCTGCGGCGCGAGTGCACCGCCGCCAAGGAGGCGCTCTCGCACGACACCGAGGTGCTGATCTCGGTGGTGTTGCCGGGCGTCTGCACGCAGGTGCGGCTCGGCCGCACGGAGTTCGAGGAGATGATCGCACCGGCCGTGCAGGACACGATGGCCGCGCTGCACCGCGCCCTCGAATCGGCCGGTGTGAAGGCCGCGGATCTCGGCGCGCTGCTGCTGGTGGGTGGGTCGTCACGGATTCCGTTGATCACCCAGCTCGTGTCGTCGGAGTTCGGTCGCAGTGCGGCGGTGGACGTCGACCCGAAGGGCGTGATCGCGGGTGGCGCCGCTGTCGTGGCGCGGGAGCTCGAGCGTGGGGGCGGGGGAGCCGGACGGACTGCGGGATCCGGGCGGGCCGTAGGATCCGTCGCGGCCCGTGGCGATGCTCGCGTGGCCGCCGCGGCTGAGGGTGTTCGGCATGCCGGTGTTTCCGGTGCCGCGCGGTGCAGCCGGGTCGGGCGGTGTGGCTGGTTCCCCCGGCGCTGCTGCAGTTCCCGGCGCTACGGGTGCCGGTGCCGCTCGCGTCGCTCGTGCTGGCGGCCCGGCCGGTGCCGCGCATCCCGACAACGCCGCAGGCGCGGCCGCCTCCGCTGCCGCTGCGGTTGCGGGCTCGGCGGGATCCGCCGGCTCGGCCGGTTCGGCCGGGTTTGCGGGCTCGGCTGGTTCGGCCGGGTTTGCGGGCTCGGCCGGTTCGACCGACGCTGCCGAGCACGGCCGCTCGACCGGACGGGAGCGCTCGTCCAGCGGGACACCGGACAGCAGCAGCGGGTCGTCGATGCTGGTGCACACCGGCACGCCCGACCGTCCCACGTTGCGAGTGGCGGGCGCCGGGCCGGTCGGTCCGGTCACCCGGCCGCCCAAGCAGGCGCGGCCGTTCTCGACCACCACCGACGTGCCACCGAACGGTCGTCGTACGGCGGTCGGGCTGGCTGCGGGCGTGCTGGCGCTGGTCCTGCTCGGCGGAGCGGTGGCGTTCGGCGCAACCCGGATCGGCGCCGGTCAGGACGCCGATGCCTCGGTCCCGACGCCGGTCGTCAACACGGTCTCGCCGCCGACCGGCACGGCAGGCTCCAGCGCACCGCCGCTGATCGTCAGCTCCGAACCGAAGCCGGCCCCACCAGCCCCGCCCGCCCGCGGGCCTCGGCGTGCGCCACCGGCGCCCCCGCCGACCTCGGCCGCTCCCGCGCCGACCCCCGCGCCGGAAACGACCGAGGCGCCCCCGCCGACCACGCCCGCGACGACGATACCTCCGCGTCGCCCGACGCCGACGACGACAAGGCCGGGGGAGAGCCGAAGGGTGGAGGGGCCGAAGAGCTCGCTCCGGACGCCGGCGGTGACCAGCAGGGTGCTGACGGCGACAACCAGGGCGGCGGAGGACAGGACGCGGTGGTGCCGGCGGCCAACCGGACGGGGCCCGGCGGATCGGACGGCGGCGACGTGACCGACGCGACCCAGGACGGATCCGGCGGTGAATCCGCCGCCGACCGTCGTCGCGGGTGACCGGTGCGCGGGAGCTGTAGACCGTCGCCACCCCTGGTGATCGGCGTCAACGTGCATCCGGACAGCTTCGATCATGCGTGATGAGCGTGCACCCACGCATCTCTGATCATGTGTATCGGCTCGTTCGCGGCGATCTTCGGCAGCGCCGCGGCGTGATCGTCGGGAATCGCGATCTGCGGATCTGACGGACCCACGGAACGGGGAGGGTCGCGCCCCCACGGAACGCGGAGGCTCGCGTCCCACCGCGGGTGCGTCCGGCGGTACACGTCCCGCCGGACGGGCAACCGGGCCGGCATCGGGGTGCCGGCCCGGTCGTGGTGCCGGCCGTTCCTGTGTCCGGGACGGTCACGGACACAGGCGGCCGGAGCTTGCGGGGGAGCGGAGCTCAGCCGGCGAGCAGCAGTTCGTGGCGTCCGGCCGGGGTCAGCTCGGCCAGCACGCGCTGCCCGGGGCGCCCGGGCACCGCGGGACCGATCAGGCCGGCGTGCGCGAGCCTGCGGACGGCGACCTGGTCGCTGCACGACCGCCCGTCGACGAAGAGGTCGGGTTCGGAGCTGACCACCAGTTGGGCCGTTCCGCCCGCGATCGCCCGCAGGATCGCCCGGTCGCGGTAGCTCAGGCCGCTCGGTTCCATCGGGTCTGCTCCTCTCCGGTCGAGGCGCCCGTCCTACCTGCGGCGGGGGCTTGTGCCACGAGGTTCGCGGCGGCCATCGTGAACCAGTGCCGATGCAGGCACCGCACCTTCACGTGCTCGACCGGGCCGCTCGTGCTGGGCAGGTCGAAACGGTCGACGACCTCAGCCGGCGCGTCGCATTCCGGGCATCCGACGAGTTCGAGTTCGGCGTGCTCGTTGTTGCTCATGATGTCTGTCCACCTCCACGACGAGCGTGCGCGCTACGCGCCACCCGGTCGCGGTCCTCCGATCGGTCCGAATATGTAAAAAGGAGACCGAAACCGGGCGTCGGATACGCCGCCGGGCGAACCCGAAATGCCTAGAATCAGCCGCGTCCGTGGAGGCAGCGAAAGGTGACGATGGCGGAGGCCGAGCCCGACGAGTTCATGGCCCGGCTCGACCCGAGCGACCGGGCCGCGCTGAGCGAGCGCGGTCGACGGCGGCGCTGGCCGCCCGGCGCATCGCTCTTCCTCGAGGGTGAGAGCTGCTCGACGGTGATGATCGTCGTGTCCGGTCGGGTGAAGGTCTTCTCGCTCACCGAGCAGGGTGAGGAGATCGTGCTGGCCGTGCGCGGCCCGGGCTCCCTGCTCGGCGAGCTCTCCGCGGTGGACGGTTCACCACGGGGAGCGTCGGTGGCGGCCCTCGAGCCGGTGGTGGCGCTGGTGGTGCCGATCGCGGCGTTCACCGAGTTCCTGCGCGCGCACGGCCCGGCCGCGATGGCCCTGCTGCAGATGGTCACCGCACGGCTGCGGGACGCGGACCGCAAACGGGTCGAGTTCGCCGCCTTCGACATCGCGGCGCGGGTGGCCAGGCGACTGGTGGAGCTGGCCGACCGGTTCGGCGAGCCCGACGAACACGGCGTGCGGATCGCGGTGGCCCTGTCCCAGGACGAGCTGGCCGGCTGGGTCGGGGCGTCGCGGGAGGCGGTGGCGAAGGCGCTGCGGGTGTTGCGCACCCGCGGGTACCTGTCGACCGGGCGACGGACGATGACGGTGCTGGACATGGACGGCCTGCGCAGGCGGGCGGGCGCGTGAGCGTCCGCGGGGAGTCCGGGGGTGTACCGGTCCGGCTGGCGGTCTGGGCGTTCCACCTCTGCCTGCCACTTGCCGGACTGTGGCTGCTGCTTGCCGTGCCCGCCGCGGACGTCATGTGGGAGCACCATCCCAGCCACTTCTGGCTGGTGTTCCTGGTCGCGGTGCTGAACGTCGTGCTCGCGACGCTGGTCGACCGGGCCGCCCGCCGGCACGACGATGCCCGGTTGCTGCTGATCGGGATGGGCTTCCTGGCGGCCGCGCTGTTCTTCGGGCTGCATGCCGTGGCCACCCCCGCCGTGTTGATCAGCAGCCGGAACGGTGGCTTTGCGCTGGCCACCCCGGTGGGACTGGCGGTCGCGGCGCTGTTCACCGCAGCAGCCGCGCTCGACTTCCCACCGGCACGGGCCGCGATGGTTCTGCGCGCCGGGGCCTGGCTGCCGGGGATGCTGTACGCGATCGCCGCCGTGTGGGGGGTCGTGTCGCTGGCCGGACTGCCGCCGCTGGCCGACCCGACCCTGGCCGAACAGCTCAGCGGACCGCTGATCGGCATCGCGACGCTGTCGGTCCTGGCCTACGTCGTCGCTGCGGCGCGCTTCTACCTGCTCTACCGCCGCCGGCGATCGGTCATGCTGCTTTCCCTGATCACCGCCAGCATCCTGCTCGCGGAGTCCATGGTCGCGGTGATGCTCGCCAGCAACTGGCACCTCACCTGGTGGCTGTGGCACCTGCTGATGGTGTTCGCGTTCGGCTACGTCGGTTACAGCGCCTACGGCACTTACCAGCGGGAAGGTGTGACCACCGGGCTGTTCGACGGGATCGGCACCGAGGAGACGGTGCAGGCGATCCGCTCCGAGTACGGGGCCGCGCTCGAGGCGCTGGTTGCCGCGGTACGAAGGCAGGAGGCGGGAGAGATCACCGCCGACGAGATGGGCCTGATCACCGCGGGCATGGCGAGCCGCTTCGGACTCAGCGAGGGCCAGACCGCGGTGCTCGGCCGGGCGGCGAGCGCGCTGCGCAACGAACGCGAGCAGATCGACCGGCTCGGCGTGCTGGTGGCCATCGGCCACGAGTCCAGGGTGCGGCTGGCCGAGCGGGTGCTGCTGAAGCGCGCGGTTCGCCGGGTGGCCTCGGGATTCGACGGCGACGGCGTGCGGATAGGGCTGATCGGCGAAGGCGAACTGCGGTTCCCCGACGAGCTGTCCACGGACTCGACCTGGGTGGTGCCCGACGAGGTGGTCCGGCATGTCGAAGCCGCTCTGAGTGCGGCGGGGCAGCCAGGCAGCGCCGTGAACGGGCTGGGGCCGGTCGTGCTCGGCACCGACGTGCTGGCCTGCCCGCTGACGGTGAAGGACCTGCCGGCAGGCGTGCTGCTCAGCCGGCGAACCGGCGGCTTCTCCGAGCGGGACCGGTCCGTCTTCGCGTCGCTGGCCAGCCAGCTGTCGATGGGTATGGAGAACGCGCGGCTCTACCACCAGATCGACGGCCTGTTCCACCAGTACATGTCGCCCGACGTGGCCAAGGCCCTGCTCGCCGACCCGGACCAGGCGGCGCTCGGCGGTGCCGTCGTCGAGGTGACGGCGGTCTTCGCCGACCTGCGCGGGTTCACCAGCTTCTCCGAGAAGTCCAGCCCCGAGCAGATCGTGGCCATGCTCAACCGGTACTTCGAGCTGGCCACCGCGGCGATCCTGGCCGAGGGCGGCACCGTGGTGCAGTTCGTGGGCGACGCGTTGATGGCGCTGTTCAACGCGCCCGCCCGGCAGCCGGACCACCCGCTGCGGGCGGCGCGGGCCGCGCTGGCGTTGCAGGCCGAGGTCGAGCAGGTGGCGGCGGCGAGCCCGGGGTGGCCGCGGTTCCGGGTCGGGATCAACACCGGCCCGGCGCTGGTCGGCAACATCGGCAGCACCGCGCTGCGCAACTTCAACGCGATGGGTGACGCGGTCAACGTGGCCGCCCGGCTGGAGACGGTGGCCGAACCGGGTCAGGTGGTGATCGGCGAGTCCACCCGGGCCCAGCTGCCGCCGGACGTGGTGGTGGAGGCGCTCGGCGGGTTGACGGTCAAGGGCCGCAGCGGGCGGGTGGTGGCGTTCCGGCTGCAGAGCCTGGGCGGCTGACGGTTTCGCTGAACGCGTGGGCCGAGGTCCCCCGGCTGCGTCTGTGTCGAATTACCGGTTCGCACCTGTAGCCGGCGCTCTGTGCCTGTCCGTCGGAGCGGCAGTGTCTGGTCCATGAGCCTCCGACCCGCCCGACCCGCCTGCACCGGCCCCTGCGCCGGGCTCTGCCGGCCCGACGGCTTCGCCGCCGTCCACCGCGAGCACCGGGCGCGGCTGGTCGGCAGGGCGCGCACGCTGCTCGGTGATCCGGAATCGGCCGAGGACGCGGTGCAGGAGGCGTTCCTGCGCGCCTGGACGGCATGTGCGTCGTTCGATCCGGCGGCCGGCCCGACCTTGCTGGCCTGGCTCTCGACGATCACTCGCAACGTCGTCGTCGACCTGATCCGGGCCCGATCGGCACGCCCGCAGCTGCCCCGCACCGAAACGACGGAGCCGGCCGGCGAGCCCGCGACCAGCACCCCCATCGACGACGCGCTGTTGCGGATGCTGCTGCTTGCGGCGCTGGAGACGGTCAGCGACGAGCACCGCGGCGTCGTGCTGCGCACGGTCCTGCGCGATCGGACCTACCGCCAGGTCGCCGAGGAGCTCGAGCTGCCCGTCGGCACCGTCCGCAGCCGGGCGTTCTACGCCCTGCGCGGCCTCAGAAGGTCGCTCGATCGGGCCGACCTCGCGGCCTGACCAGGTTTCGCGGGCGGTTTCAGCCATCACATGCGCCAGATTGACCACGCCGACCGATTGCGAGGAGAGCATGAAGAGGTACGCGCCCATCCTGACCCTGGTGGTCGTCGCCGCGCTCGGCGCGGTGCTGCTGGTGGTCAACTCACTGGCCGCCCCCGTGCCGCAGGGCGTCGCGGCGGCCGTTCCGGCGGCCAGCGATGCCACCGTCGAGCCCGCCCCGCCGCCGCCGCCACCGGCCCAGGAGCCGGCGCCGGCACCGCCGGTGGTGGCCGAGAAGGCCTTCGCCGGACGGTCCTCGGGTAACGAGGTCACGGTAGCGGTCGCGGTGAAGGACGGGCGGGCCGTCGCCTACGTCTGTGACGGCAAGAAGATCGAGGCCTGGCTGGAGGGCACCCTGGTCGGCGACGAGCTGTCACTCACCGGGTCCAAGGAGGCCACTATCACCGGCACCGTGACCGAGGCGGCCGCGCTGGGCAGCGTGTCGATCGCCGGCAAGCAGTGGCCGTACGCGGCCAAGGGCGTGCAGGCTCCGGCCGGCATCTACGAGGGCCGGGCGGACGTGCGTGGCGTGGCCGCCAGGATCGGATGGATCGTCGAGGACGACGGCAAGGTCACAGGAGCGGCCTCCGTCGCAGGTCGGGCCGAGCCGCAGGCCGCGCCGTCGTTCGACCCGACGGCGCCGAACAGCGTCTCCTTCGAGGGCGTCCCGGTCTCCGTGACCGCGGTCGGCGGCGACTTCGCCGCGCTGGGCCGATGAGCGAGCTTGCGAGCGAATCAGTGTTACGGCGCTTTCGCGCAGCGCCGACCGAGCGTAGCGAGGGAGTGCGATGAGCGAGCTTGCGAGCGAATCAGTGTTACGGCGCTTTCGCGCAGCGCCGACCGAGCGTAGCGAGGGAGTGCGATGAGCGAGCTTGCGAGCGAATCAGTGTTACGGCGCTTTCGCGCAGCGCCGACCGAGCGTAGCGAGGGAGAGCGATGAGCGAGCGGGCGAGCGAACCGATGTCGGGCCGGTTCGGGGCGGAGCCGGGTCGCGTCCCGCCGTCATGGGACGACGTGGACCCACCCACCGATCCCGGTTTCGCCCCGGTTTTCCCCGAGCCGGCGCCGCCCCCGCCGCGCCGCTCCGGCGTCGCCGGGCTGCTCGTGGTCGGCGCGGCCGGCTCACTGGTGTCGGTCGGGCTCGGGGTGTACGGCCGGCTGCACGAACCGACCTTCTCCGCGATCAACGTCGCCGGCTTCTCCAGCGGGGTAGCGGCGAAGTCCTGGATCGCCAGCGCTGCCTTTCTGCTGGCTCTGGTGCAGCTCGGCTCGGCCATGGTGATGTACGGCCGGATCCCGCGCATCGCCGCGCCGTCCTGGATCGGTGCGCTGCACCGCTGGTCGGGGCGGGTCGCGGTGCTGCTCACCGTGCCGGTCGCGGTGCATTGCCTGTACGCACTGGGTCTGGAGACCGGCTCGGTGCGGGTGCTGGTGCACTCGCTGCTCGGCTGCTTCTTCTACGGCGCGTTCGTGGCCAAGATGCTGGTTCTGAACCGCCACGACACGCCCGGATGGACCCTGCCGGTGCTCGGCGGGGCGGTCTTCACCGCGTTGACCGCGCTCTGGCTCACCTCGTCGGTGTGGTTCTTCACCACCACGGGCATCACGTTCTGAGTTCCCCGTCCCCAGCGAAGGAGCGATCGATCATGTCCAGTGACCTGTGTAACGGGTCAGGGCCGACCAGGCGGGCGGTGGTGGTGGGCGGTTGCGGTCTCGCCGGATCCGCCCTGCTCGCCGGCTGCGCCGTCTACGGTCCGGCTGGCCCGGCCGCAGCTCCCGCGCCCGCGGTACCGGCCGCGGGCGGCGAGCCGCTGGCCGCAACCGCGGACGTACCGGTTGGCGGCGGGCTGGTGCTCCCGGCCAAGGCCGTCGTCGTCACGCAGCCGGTCGCTGGGACGTTCAAGGCGTTCAGCGCCATCTGCACGCATCAGGGCTGCGCGGTGTCGGAGGTGGCCGGCGGCACCATCAACTGTCCCTGCCACGGCAGCAAGTTCGCGGTGGCCGACGGTGCGGTGGCCGGTGGACCGGCTCCCCGGCCGCTCGCCGAGAAAGCGATCGCGGTCCGCGGGACGGAGATCGTGCTGGCCTGAGCGTGTCGGCCCACTCCGGTGGCCCGAACGGTTTCCACCCATCGGGAACCTCGGAAACGATCTCGGAAAGGCCCGGAAAGCGGTAGCGATGGTACGGAGGTGGGTGCATCCTTTGCCTCAAGGCACTGTCCCCTTGTTGGACTAGTGCGGTCAGTGAGTTGATCTGTTCGCCATATCGTCGTACGGCTTTCCGGGCGAGGGTGTAACGGAGAAGTGCAACTCGGACGAAGGCCGTTGGGAACGATCGACCTGTCTCAGCAGGATTCTCGACAGTCGGGGGGGAACCGGGCGGTGAGCGGCGTGATGGCGGTCGCACAGACAACCTCCGGACCGACCGGCGGCGCTGCGGCGGAACCGCCGGGGCGGGTGCTGCTGCGCGTGCTGGGCACCTTCGAGGCCACTGTGGACGGTCGGGCGGTTTCGCTCGGGGGTCCCCGCCAACGCGCCGTACTGGCCAGGGTGCTCGTCGGCGACGGCGACGCGGTGCCAGCAGAGCAGATCGTCGACGACGTGTGGGGTGGCCGGGCCGTCGGCGGTTCCACGGTGTCGTCCGTGCACGTCTACGTGTCCCGGTTGCGGCGGGCGCTGGGCGGCGACGCCATCTCGCGCCGCACCGGCGGCTACGTCCTGGACCGGCGGATCGTCGAGGTGGACGCGGAGGCGTTCGTCGACGAGGTGGCCCGCGGCCGGCGGCTGTTGGCCAAGGGCGACGACGAGACCGCCGCCGGGATACTGGAGGCCGCGCTGGACCGGTGGGTCGGGCCCCGGGTCTTCGGTGGCCTCGGCAACGTGCCCTTCCTGGCGATCGCCACGGCCCGGCTGGAAGAGCTGCGGGTCGGGGCCGCGGAGACGCTGGCCGACGCCCACGCGCGCCGCGGCCGCGCCGCAGGCGATGTCGCGCTGCTCGAGGAGCTGGCCGCCGGGACCCGCTGCGTGAGTCCCTGGCGTTGCGCCTGGTCACCGCGCTGTACGCTGCCGGCCGGCAGGCGGACGCGCTGGTCGCCTTCGAGCGTTGCCGGCGCTCGCTTGCCGACCAGCTCGGCGTCGACCCGGCGCCGCCGCTGCGCCGCGTGCACGCCGCGGTGCTGGCCCAGGACGCGCCGCTGACCGCCGCCGAAGCCGGCCGCAACCCGCCGCCGTTCAACCTACCGCCCCGCAACCGGGCATTCGTGGGCCGTGAACCCCTGCTCGCCGAGGCGGCCCGACTGCTGGACGACGACGAGCACCGGCCGCGCGCGGTGGCGCTGTCCGGTCTTGCCGGCGTCGGCAAGACCGAGCTGGCGCTCGAACTGGCCTACCGCCGGCACCGGGAGGGTCGGGTGGCCTGGTGGATCGCCGCCGACGACCCGGTGGGCACCGCCAACGGGCTGGCCGATCTGGCCGTCGCCGCCGGGATCACCCAGTACGAGCGCGTCGACGACACCCGGGCGGAACTGTGGATCGAACTGGACCGGAATCCGGGCTGGCTGATCGTCTTCGACAACGTCGACGAGCCGACGCAGCTCGAGCCGTTCCTCCCGGTGGCCCAGCACGGCGACATCATCATCACCTCGCACAACCCGGCATGGCGGCGGCTGGCCCGGCCGATCGTGTTGCCGCCGCTGACCCGGGCGGAGTCGATCGCCTTCGCGACCGCCCGCAGCGGCGACCCGGACACGGAAGGCGCCGACACGCTCGCGGAGCTGCTCGGGGATCTCCCGCTGGCCCTCGAACAGGCGTGCGCCTACATCGAGCAGACCGGGATGTCGGTCCCCGACTACGTCCGGCTCTTCCACGACCGGCGAGCGGGCCTGCTGCTGCGCGGCGGTGTCGGACCGGGACCGACGATCGCCACCACCTGGGGGTTGGCCTTCGACCGGCTCCGGGTCCGGTCGCCGCTGGCGGCCACCGTGCTCGAGACGGTGGCGTTCCTGGCCCCGGACGCGATCGACGTGAGCATGCTGACGCCGCTCGTCCCCGACGAGCTCGACCTGCAGGACGCCATCGGTGAGCTGCTGCGGCTGTCCCTCGTCGATCGCGACGGCTATCAGCTTCGGGTGCACAGGCTGGTACAGGACGTCGTGCGGAACCGGCTGTCCGACGTGAACCGGCGGCAGCGTTTCGGCGTGGCCGCAGGCCTCTGCGACGCCCCCTCCCGCACCGACGACACCGGTTGGACGTCCTGGGGGGCGCATCTGATCGCGCTCGCCGGGCACGGTGCCGGGATGGCGACGGTGCCGGATCGACTCGTGGAGTCGCTGTCGGCGCTTGCCCGCCGGTACGCGACGCGAGCGCTGTACCCGGCGGCGACCCAGGTGCTCGACGCGGCGTTGGGGTTGGTCCGGGTGGGTACCGCGCTCGGCGGCTCCGTCCTGGAGGGCCAGCTGCTGTGCCAGCTCGGGGAGGTGTGCGACGCGGCCGGGCGGCTCACCGAGGCGCTGCAGCTGCACCACGACGCCGTCGAGATGCTGGAGGAGCTGGTCGGACCGGAGCACATCGCGCTGGCGCACGCCTACAACCGGCTCGGGCACGTGCTCAACTGTGCCGACGACATCGACGGCGCGATCATCGCCCACCGCCGCGCGCTGGCGGTGCTGGACGCCGCCGGCCGCGACGACCTGCGGCCACCGGTGCTGACCGACCTCGGTTACACGCTGTGGGCGGCCGGCAACCTCGAATCCGCAGGCGCGGCGCTGCGGGCCGGCCGCGCGATGCTGGAGAGCCAGGGCAGGCGCGACGATCGCGAATGGGCGCACGCCACGGCCGGGCTGGGCATGGTGGAACAGGACACCGGGCACCTCGCGGAAGCCGTCGCGCACCAGCGGACGGTGATCGAGGTCTTCACCAGCGTCTGCGGCGCGGACCACCCGGACACCGCGCAGGCGATGGACAAGCTCGGGTACGTGCTGCGCCTGCAAGGTCTCGTCGACGAATCGGTGGCGTCCCACGAGCGGGCCGTGCGGCTGCTGGAGCGGGTGCTGGGCATCGACGACTTCCGCGTCGCCATGGCGTCGACGAACCTGGGCCTGGCCTATCTGGACGCCGGCCGCACCGAGCAGGCCGTACAGGCGCAGTCCCGGGCGCGGACGATCTTCCTGGCGAAGCTGGGACCGACACACGCGCACACCCTGCTGGCGAGCAGGCGGCTGGCCGTCGCCCTCGCGGTGACCGACCACCCGCTGCGGGCCCGGACCCTCATCGAGGAGGTGCTCGACGTGGTGTCGGAGCGCGCGGGTGACAACGACGCCGAGCGCGGGCGGATCGCGGCCGACGCCGCCGCCGTCTTCGCAGCGGCCGGCGTCGACGGCCTCGCCGAGCACTGGCGGACCGAGGCGCAGGCCGCATTGGTCCGCGCGTTGGGGTCCGAACACCCCGAGGTGCTGGCCTTCACCGGTGCAGGGCGCTGAACCGGCGGGAAGCTCCGCCTGCGTGAAGGGAATTGCAAGATAACTGCAAGGCCTGGGCTCCAGGGTTGCTCTCTCCATACCGACCCGCCCGCCCCCAGGAGGGTTCACATGCCTGCCTCCCAGGCCGTCGCTGACCGGATCCGGCCTGCTCCCCGACAGCCCAGCACCGTTGCCGACCCGGAGATGAGCACCGTCCAGCTGGTCGCGGGGGCCCGCAGGCGGGAGTCGGTGGCGTGGGAGGAGCTGATGGCACGCTACGGGGGCATGGTGCGCGGCGTGGTGGCGTCATTCCGGCTGCAGGACGCCGATGCCGCGGACGCGGTGCAGATGACCTGGCTGCGGGCTGTCGAGCGGTTGGACAGTGTTCGGGACCCCGACCGGCTCGGGGGCTGGTTGGCCACGATCGCGAGCCGTGAGTGCCTCGCGCTGCTGCGCAAGGCCCGGTGGGAGACGCCGGATGAATCGGTGGCCGGTGACTTTCCGGCCGGCGGGCCGGGGCCGGAAGCGATGATGCTGGTGGAAGAGGCACGAGGGGAGGTGCGGGCCGCCATCGCCCGGTTGAGTGCGCGCCGGCGGCGGCTCGTGCACGCGCTGTTCTACCTGCCCGAGCGGGACTACGCGAGCTTGGCCGACGAGCTCGGCATACCGGTCGGCAGCATCGGCCCGACCCGAGGACGGTTGCTCCGCTCGCTGCGCGGCACCCTGGAACCCGCCGGGTACGGCACACCGGCACTCGGCACCGAAGAATGCCCGCCTGCGAAGCACGCCTGCGCCTGCTGATCTGCGATGCTGGCCACGACGTTCCGTCGAGAGGAGAACCGTGGCCGATCAGGAGGGTAAGCCGGGCGGAGGAGGCGCCGGAGCCGGCCCGTTCTTCGACTTCATCAGCCAGCTGCGCCGGATGGCCGATCAGCTGGACGTGTCCAAGACGCTCGGGATGCCCATGCCGTCGCTGCCCGCGATGCCCGCGCTGACCTCGATGCCGATGTTGCCGCCGCCGGGCGCCCTGTCGGCGGCCCAGCTGTCCGCGATGACCTCCGCGGTGGCCGCGCAGCGCAGCAGCATCGACGGCCTGCAGGGCCAGTTGCGCGCGTTCGACGAGCAGCTGCAGGTACTGGAGCAGATCCTCGTGCCGCTCGCCGAATGGACCCGCAGCTGGGCCGAGGCGGAGCGCACGATGATGCCCCCCGGCACCAGCCCCCGAGCCACCGACTGACCTGCGGGCAGGACCGCCTACCGGCGCCGATCGGTTTCGGAGCGGGCCGGGTTCACCGGGCTGTCCAGCCGCCGTCCATCGGGAGCGACACACCCGTGATCGACGCCGAGGCAGGCCCGTAGAGGACGGCGGCGAAATCGGCGACCTCGGCGGGTTCGATGAGCCGCTTCACCGCCACCGGAGCAAGCATGATCTTGGTGAGGACCTCGTCCTGGTCGATGCCGTGGGCACGCGCCTGGTCGGCGATCTGCTTCTCGACGAGCGGAGTACGCACGTACGCCGGGTTCACGCAGTTGCTGGTGACGCCGTGCTCGGCGCCCTCCAGCGCGATCACCTTGGACAGCCCCTCCAGCCCGTGCTTGGCGCTGACGTAGGCCGCCTTGAACGGGCTGGCCCGCAGGCCGTGCGCGCTGGAGATGTTGATGAAGCGTCCCCAGCCGCGCTCGTACATGTGCGGCAGTGTGCGGCGGGCCAGCCGGAACGGCGCCTCCAGCATGATCGTGAGGATCGCCGAGAACCGCTGCGGATCGAACTCGGGGATCGGCGCGACGTGCTGGATACCGGCGTTGTTGACCACGACGTCCACCGCGGCCGGCAACGCGTCGACGGCGTCGAGATCGGAGAGGTCACAGGCCAGGGGCGTGACGCCGGCCAGCTCGGCGGCCAGCGCCTTCGTCCCGGCCTCGTCGCGGTCCACGGCGAAGACCTGCGCACCGTCCGCCACCAGCCGCGCCACCATCGCGGCACCGATCCCGCTGGCTGCTCCGGTGACCAGCGCTGTGCGGCCGCTCAACACGCCGTCGTTCGTGGGACTCACCATGGGAACAGACGGTACGACCATGCCGCCCGTCCCGTCGGAAGCGTCCGACGTGCGGCCCGTCACAGGCACCCCGCGTGCGGCGGCCCGCGGAGCGGCCCGCGACGATGACGGCCGACGAGTGGGCCGGTGGGGACCGACGGATGGGACCGTGATGGCGGAAGCGGGGGACCGGGTCCGGAGAAGGGCGGAACGGGCGGCGGTGCGCCGGCGGAGGCGGCGGCTGGCCGACGAACGCGAGGAGGCGAAGGTCTACCGCGATCTCGCCGGTCGCCGCACCGGGGAGGAGCGGGAGATCCTGCTCGCGATCGCGGACGCCGAGGAGCGGCATGCGGCGCACTGGGCCCAACTGCTCGGCGAGGACATCGGGCCGGAACGCCGCGGCGATCTGCGCAACCGGGTGCTCAGCTTCCTGGCCCGCCGGTTCGGATCGGTGTTCGTGCTCGCGCTCGTGCAGCAGGCCGAGCGGCGTTCGCCGTACGACACCGACCTCGAGGCGACCCGCACGATGGCGGCCGACGAGCGGGTGCACGAGGAGGTGGTCCGTGGGCTCGCTGCGCGCGGTCGGGCCCGGGTGTCGGGATCGTTCCGGGCGGCCGTGTTCGGGGCCAACGACGGACTGGTGAGCAACCTTGCCCTGGTACTCGGGGTCGCAGGCGGGGGCGCGGGCACGAGCACGGTGCTGCTCACCGGGCTGGCCGGGTTGCTGTCCGGGGCGCTGTCGATGGGGGCGGGCGAGTACATCTCCGTGCGCTCGCAGCGGGAGCTGCTCGCGGCCTCCACGCCGCACACCGCGGACGCCCCGCAGCTGCTGCCGCACCTGGACGTGGACGCCAATGAGCTGGCCCTGATCTACCGGGCGCGCGGGATCCCGGCCGACGAGGCCAAGCGGCGGGCCGACGCGCTGCTGCGTGACACGAACGCCCCGGTGGACGTGCCCCGGGACGACGAGGAGGACGACGTCGTGGGCAGCGGGTGGAACGCCGCCCTGTCGAGCTTCGGCTTCTTCGCCACCGGCGCGGCGGTACCGGTGCTGCCGTTCGTGCTCGGCCTGCAGGATTTCGGTGCGCTGGTCATGGCCGGCGTGCTGGTCGGCGTCGCGCTGATGCTCACCGGGGCCACGGTGGGTGTGCTGTCCGGTGGGCCGCCCCTGCGTCGCGCGGTACGCCAGCTCGCCATCGGGGCCGGCGCGGCCGCGATCACCTACGTGTTGGGCTCGTTGTTCGGCTCCGTCGTCGGATAGCTTTCTCCGCCGCGTCGGTCGGGTACCGAACCCTCCGAACGGCGAAGTCGTACTGGCCGTGCGGAGGGGGATCTGCCGGCGGCGGCCTGACGGGTGGGCCGGAGGCAGCGGAGCGTCGAGGGGCGGACATGGCCAGCACCAAGGAGTGGTTCGAGACGGTTGCCGAGGCGCAGCGACGCGCGAAGAAGCGGCTGCCGAAATCGGTCTACATGGCGCTGATGGCGGGGTCCGAGCAGGGCATCACCGCCGACGACAACATGGCCGCCTTCCGCGAGATCGGGTTCCGGCCCCACATCGCCGACCTCCCGCAGGAACGGGCGCAGGCCACCACCGTGCTGGGCCAGGACATCTCCTTCCCGGTGATCATCTCGCCGACCGGGGTGCAGGCGGTCAGCCCGGAGGGGGAGGTGGCGGTGGCCAGGGCTGCCGCGGCCGCGGGCACCGCCATCGGGCTGAGCTCCTTCGCCAGCCGCTCGGTGGAGGACGTGACCGCGGCCAACGACAAGACGTTCTTCCAGATCTACTGGGTCGGTGACAAGGACACGATCCTGCAGCGCGTGGAGCGGGCGCGGAAGGCCGGGGCCAAGGCGTTGATCGTCACCCTGGACTGGTCGTTCGCCTCGCGCCGGGACTGGGACTCACCCATGATCCCGGAGAAGATGGACCTCACGGCGATGATGAGGTTCGCGCCGGAGGGAATCGTCCGGCCCAAGTGGGTACTGGACTTCCTGCGCCACGGAGGCATCCCCGACCTCACCTGCCCGAACCTGGCCAGGCCAGGGGAGCCGGCTCCCACTTTCTTCGGCGCCTACTACGAGTGGATGACCACCCCGCTGCCCACCTGGAAGGACGTGGCCTGGCTGCGTGAGCAGTGGGGCGGCCCGTTCGTGGTCAAGGGCATCCAGCATCCCGACGACGCCAGGCGCGCCCTCGACGCGGGCGCCAGCGCGATCTCGGTGTCCAACCACGGCGGCAACAACCTCGACGGCACACCGGGCTCGATCCGGGCGCTGCCCGGCGTGGTGGACGCGGTGGGAGACCAGATCGAGGTGCTGTTCGACGGCGGCATCCGCCGCGGCAGCGACGCGGTGAAGGCGCTCGCCCTCGGCGCCCGCGCGGTCCTGATCGGGCGTGCCTACCTGTGGGGGATGGCCGCCGGCGGGGAGAAGGGGGTGTCCAACGTGCTGCAGATCCTGCGCAGCGGCATCGACGAGGCGTTGCTCGGCCTGGGGCGCGCGTCGATCCACGACCTGGTGCCGGAGGACCTGATCGTCCCGGCCGATTTCACCCGCGTCCAGAAGTAGCCCGTCGGCAAGCGCGGGGCCGAGACCGGGGGGCGCGCCACGTAGAGTTGAGTCCTGATGAGTGACGTGGTGGGCGAGGCGCAGCGGCGCAGGACGTTTGCGGTGATCAGCCATCCGGACGCGGGGAAGTCGACGCTCACCGAGGCGCTCGCGCTCTACGCCGAGCGGATCGACGAGGCAGGCGCGGTGCACGGCAAGTCCGGGCGCAGGGGCGTCACGTCGGACTGGATGGACATGGAGCGCCGCCGTGGCATCTCCATCACCTCCGCCGTGCTGCAGTTCGGCTACCGCGACTTCGTGATCAACCTGCTGGACACCCCCGGCCACGGCGACTTCTCCGAGGACACCTACCGCGTGCTCGCTGCCGTCGACGCCGCGGTGATGCTGCTGGATGCGGCCAAGGGCCTGGAACCGCAGACGCTCAAGCTCTTCGACGTCTGCCGCAGCCGCGGGATCCCGGTCCTCACCTTCGTGAACAAGTGGGACCGGCCCGGCCGCGAGGCCCTCGAGCTGCTCGACGAGGTGGAGCAGACGATCGGGCTGCGGCCGATGCCCGTCACCTGGCCGGTCGGCACGGCCGGCTCGCTGCGCGGACTGCTCGAGTGCGCGACGGGGGAGTTCACCCGGTTCATGCGCACCGCGGGAGGTGCCACCCGGGCCGGCTCCGAGGTGGTACCGGCTGAGGTCGTGGCCGCGGACGAGCCGGAGTTCTGGCCGATCGCGCAGGACGAGCTGGCGTTGCTGCACGAGATCGGCGCCGACTTCGACGAGAAGGACTTCCTGCGCGGGATCGCCACCCCGGTGCTGTTCGGGGCGGCGCTGACCGGTACCGGCGTGCAACGGCTGCTCGACGCGCTGATCGAGTTGGCCCCGCCGCCCGAGGCACGGGATGACGCCGACGGGCGTCCGCGTGATCTCGACGCCCCGTGCTCCGGGCTGGTCTTCAAGGTGCAGGCCGGGATGGATCGCAGTCACCGGGACCGCATGGCCTTCGTCCGGATCTGTTCGGGCCGGTTCGAGCGCGGCATGGTGCTCACGCACGCCGCCACCGGGCGTCCGTTCGCGACCAAGTACGCGCAGGCCGTGTTCGGCCAGCAGCGGACCACGGTCGAGGAGGCATTCCCCGGAGACATCGTCGGCCTGGTCAACGCGGGGGCGCTGCGCCCTGGCGACACCCTCTACGCGGCCGGGGTCGACGGGGCGCCGGTGCGGTTCCCGGCGATACCGAGCTTTGCGCCCGAGCACTTCGCGGTGGTCCGCGGCGCCGACGCGGGCACGTTCAAGCAGTTCCGCAAGGGGATCGAGCAGCTCGACTCCGAGGGCGTGATCCAGGTACTGACGTCGGACCGGCGCGGCGAGCAGGCCCCGGTGCTGGCCGCGGTCGGCCCGCTGCAGTTCGAGGTGGTGACCGACCGCCTGGAGAGCGAGTTCCGGTCACCGGTCCTCCTCGAGCCCCTCGGCTACTCGATCGCCCGCCGCACCGATGCGGAAGGCGCAGCCGTGCTGGCGGGCCAGAGCGAGGTCGAGGTGCTCCGGAGGCGAGCCGACGGGGCGCTGCTGGCGGTGTTCAGCACCAAGTGGCGGCTGGAGACGGTGCGGCGCAAGTTCCCCGAGCTCACCCTCGATCCGCTTCCGGCCGGCGTCGCCCCGGAGCGCTGAACGCGCCGATCAGGTGGCCAGCCGGTGCAGCAGGCTCATCAGCCGCGGTGCGTCCGGCCCGAGGGTGGCGGCCATCTCGTGCTCGGCCTGCTCGACGCCGGGAGCCAGCCGCATCTGGGTCGACCGGCCGTGCTCGGACAGGAACACCAGTACCCGACGCCGGTCGCGCTCGTCGGGGCGCCGGTAGACCAGCGCCGACTCCACCAGCCGGTCGACGATCTTGGTGAGGGTCGGGGCGGGCACCATCACGTGCCCGGCGATCTCGGTCATCGAGTGGCCGTCGCCGTCGGAGAGCAGGTCGAGGGTGCGCCACTGCTCGAGGTTGAGCCCGTCCATGGCGAGGGTCTGCTCGATCCGGCGCCGCAGCCGGTGCTCGATGCGTCCGACGAGGTGTCCCAGCGACGGACGGGACGTGGGGTTGGCGCCGAGCACGACCGGGGAGCGGGGCACCGTGGGGACCTTTCGCCGCTGGATGGTCTAGGTGGGGTGTGGGGATCATAAACTCCGCGGCCGAGGCTCCGCCGAACGGCAGCGGGCCACGTGCTGAGGTGTGGTCGACGAGGAGGTGCCGTATGCCGGCGACGGAGCCGGATCGGCTCGACATCGCCTTCGTCGTGCCGCGCAGTGGCCCGGCCGGGATCTTCGGCCCCTCGTGCGAGGCCTGCGGCCGGCTCGCCGTCGAGGAGATCAACCGGGACGCCGGCCTGCTCGGTCGGGAGCTGCGCCTCTGGCCGGTCGACGGCGGGCGGGCGCCGGAGGTGGTTGCGGCCGAGGTTCGGGCGTTGGTCGACACCGGCACGGTCGACGCAGTCGCCGGATGGCACATCTCGGCGGTCCGCCAGCGGCTCACGCCGGCCGTGGTGGGTCGGGTGCCCTACGTGTACAGCCCGGTCTACGAGGGCGGCGAGCGGACGCCTGGAGTCTTCCTGACCGGGGAGACGCCCGATCGTCAGCTGCTGCCGGCGCTGCGCTGGATGGCGCGCGAGCTGGGGGTGCGGACCTGGTTCGTCATCGGCAACGACTACGTGTGGCCGCAGGCCACGGCCAGGGCGGCCCGTCGCTACGCCCGCGGTGCCACCCGGACCCGCATCGTCGACGAGATGTACGTGCCGCTCGGCACGACCGACTTCCGCGCGGTCGTCCAGCGGCTGGTACGCAGCGACGCACAGGGCGTGTTGATGTTGCTGGTCGGGTCGGACGCGGTGCTGTTCAACCGCGCCTTCGCGGCAGCGGGCCTGTCCGACAGCTGCGTCCGGCTGAGCCCGATGATCGACGAGAACATCCTGCTCGCCACCGGCGCCGAGAACAGCCGCGGCCTGTACTCCGCAGCCGGCTACTTCGAGACGTTGGTGTCCACGAACGGAATGGACTTCTCCCGCCGCTACACGCGGCGGTTCGGCCCGAACGCCCCCGTTCTCAACTCGCTCGGCGAATCCTGCTACGAGGGCATCACGTTGCTCGCGAGGTTGGCGGCCGAGGCTGACGGCATCGGTCTGCGGGCGCTGAGCGCCGCGGCCGAGAACATGGTCTACGAGAGCCCGCGCGGGCTGGTCCGGATGACCAACAACCATCTCGACCAGAGCGTCTATCTGGCCAAGGCCGACGGGCTGCAGTTCGACGTGCTGACCGAACTGGCCGGCGTCAGCGGCTGAGGGGTACCGGTCACGGGGTGGAGTTGCCGGGCGGCAGCGGGCTCGTGCAGATCGCCGGGGAGGCCGACGGCACCGAATGTGTGATCACCGTCGAGGACGACGGCCCGGGCATGGACCCCGAGTTCGCCGCCGCCGTGCTCGCCGGCCGGGGCTCCCCGAGCGGGCTGGGGCTGGTCAACGTCGACCGCAGGCTGCGCACCGTGTACGGCGCGGGCTACGGCCTGGTCATCGAGACGGCGACCGGTGCCGGTACGCGGGTGCTGCTACGGCTGCCGCGGTTCCAGCCGGGCGTGGTGGCCTCGTGAGGTCCGGGTTGCGCGTGCTCGCGGTGGACGACGTGGCCCCTGCGCTCGACGAGATGCGCCGGCTGTTGCTGGAATCGCCCGAGGTGGCCGACGTGGCCGTGGCCGGGGACTCGATCACGGCCTTGCGGCAGATCCAGGCCAGTCGCTTCGACGTCGTCCTGCTGGACATCTCGATGCCGGGCATGGACGGCATGGAGCTGGCGGCGCTGCTCGGCCGGATGACCGACCCGCCGGTGGTCGTCTTCGTCACGGCCCACGACGAGCACGCCGCCGCGGCGTACGGTATCGGAGCCGTCGACTACCTGCTCAAGCCGGTCAGCGCCGAGCGGCTCGGCGCGGCGTTCAGCCGGGTCCGACGCTTCACCGCCGCAGCCGGTGCCGAGCTCCCATCCCCTCCGCCGGTCGACGCGCTCGTCGCGGTGCCGGTGGAGCTCGGCGGACGCACGCAGTACATCCGGCGGGACGACGTCCGCTTCGTCGAGGCCCACGGGGACTACGTGCGCCTGCACACGCTCACCGGCGCGCACCTGGTACGGATCCCGATCTCACGGCTCGAGGAGCACTGGCAGCCGGCTGGCTTCACCCGCGTCCACCGCAGCTACCTGCTCGCCGTGCCCGCGGTCCGGGAGCTGCGCAGCGACCTGTCCGGCGGGTTGCTCGCCCACACCGATCTCGGCGATGTGCCGGTGAGCCGCCGACACGCGCGCGAGCTGCGTGAGCAGCTGTTGGAAGCGGCGACGCGCGGCGAGTTCGGCGCCGCGGGCGACCCACGCGGCCGGCGGTGACCCGACGCCTCGGGGCCGACGAGCCGACGTCGAAGCCGCCACCCAAGCCGCGGCGGGTGGCCGTCACCAGCCCGCAGACCCGGCTGGCGCTCGCCGGGCGGCGCACCGGGACCCCGGCGGTCCCGCCGCCGCTCCCACCGGCCGTGGTGGAACGGGCCCGGCGCATCCGCCGCCGTCAGCTGCGGCTGGCGCTCGGCGTGCTCGCGCTGCTGGCGCTGCTGTTGCTGGGCCTGCCGGTCGCGCTGTTCGCCGCGCCGGAGCTCGACGCGGTGCGGCTGGCCGGGTCCCGGTGTCCTGGCTCGCGGTGGCTGTGTTGCCCTACCCGGCGCTCGCCCTGCTGGCGGCATGGCAACTGCGCCGGGCCGAGCGGGCCGAGCGCCCGGAGCGCCCCGAGCCGTCCGGGTGAGCACGCCGGCCGTCGTCGCTCGCGATCGTCCCGGTGCTGCTCGTCACGCTGCTGATCGGCGCCCGCGGGGTGGCCGCGATGCGCACCACCTCGGACTTCCTGGTCGCCTCGCGACGGATCTCCCCGACGGTCAACGCCGCAGCCGTGTCCGGCGAGTACCTGTCCGCTGCGTCGTTCCTCGGCATCGCGGGACTGGTGGTGAAGGAGGGCGTCGGCGCCCTCTGGTACCCGGTCGGCTTCGCGGCGGGCTACATCGCGATGCTCGCGCTGGTGGCCGCGCCGATGCGCCGCACCGGGGCGCTGACCGTGCCCGACTTCGCCGAGGCCCGGTTGGGTTCGGCGGTGCTGCGCAGGCTGTCCGCGCTGGTCGTACTGGTCATCGGATGCCTGTACCTGGTGCCCCAGTTCACCGCGGCTGGACAGGTGCTCGGTGTCGTGAGCGGGGCCCCGTACTGGGTGGGCGTGGTGCTGGCCGGGGCGGCCGTGAGCGTCACGCTCGCGTTGGGCGGGATGCGTGCGGCCACCTACGTGCAGGCGTTCCAGTTCGTGCTGAAGCTGGTGCTGTTCATCGTGCCGGCACTGTGGCTGGTGCTGCAGGTCGGCCCGGACACCCGTCGGGACGCGTTGACCCCCGTCGAGTTCACCCGCTTCCCGGCCGCCACCGCGGTGGAGTTCCGGCTCGACACCACCCTGACCGTCACCGAGCCGACACCGGTGTCGATCGACGGAGGACCGACCCTGCTGCTGCCGACGGGCGAGCACACGGCGGCGGTCGGCAGCGACTGGGTGTTCGAGGCCGGGGCGGCGGTGCCCCGGGTGGGCGGTGGCCCACCGGGCGGTGCCGGCTGGGCCCGGCCGCTGCTCGATCCGGCCCGCGCCGGCTACCCGGTCCTCGCCACCTGGTCGGTACTGGTGGCCACGGTGCTCGGCACGATGGGGCTACCGCACATCCTGATCCGTTTCCACACGAGCTCCGACGGGCGTGGCGCCCGCCGCACGGCCGCGATCACCGTGGGGCTGCTCGGCGCCTTCTACCTGTTCCCCGGTGTCTACGGGCTGCTCGGCGCCGTGCTGCTGCCCGAGCTCTACCTCTCCGGCGGAACCGACACCGTGGTCGTGGCGCTGCCCGCCAAGGTCGACCAGGGTCCGGTCGGTTCGCTGTTCACCGCCCTGCTCACGGCCGGGGCGTTCGCGGCCTTCCTCGCGACCTCACTGGGCCTGCTGCTCGCCGTGTCCGGGGCGTTGTCGCACGACCTGGTGCCCGGCACCCTGCGCCGGCTGCGGATCACCCCGCTCGCCGCGGCCGGGGTGGTGGTGCTGCTCGCCCTCCCGGCCGCGAGCATCGATGTCGGCGCGCTGGTCAGCTCGGCGTTCGCGGTGGCCGCGTCGACGTTCTGTCCGCTGCTGGTGCTCGGCATCTGGTGGCCGCGGCTGACCGCTCCCGGTGCGATCGTCGGCATGATCGTCGGATTGGTGGCCTCGGCGGGGGCGGTCGGCCTCGACCTGTTCCTCGGGCTGCCGCCCGGACTCGGCGCGATCCTGCTCGGCCAGCCCGCCGTGTGGTCGGTGCCGGTGGCGTTCGCGACCATGGTGCTGGTGTCGCTGACCGGCCGCCCGCCGGCGTGGGCCGCGGCCGCGATGCTGCGACTGCACCTGGACGAGAGCGAGTACCGCGTCCGCGAGCGATGAGTTTTCCGCGCGGCTCCGGTCATAGCTGCCGTGGGACGGTTGCGGAACGAGGAGGCCGGCGGATGAGCGAGCTTGCGAGCGAATCAGTGTTACAGCGCCCGCGCAGCGCCGACCGAGCGCAGCGAGGGAGAGCGTGAGCGAGAAGGGGGCGGTCCTCGATCAGGAGGCGTTCAGCACGCTGGTGCAGGCCCACCGCCGGGAGCTGCAGGTGCACTGCTACCGGATGGTCGGTTCCTTCACCGACGCCGAGGACCTGGTGCAGGAAGCGTTCCTGCGCGCGTGGCGGCACCGGGAGACCTTTGCCGGCCGCTCGACGATCCGGGCCTGGCTCTACCGGATCGCCACCAACGTCTGTCTCGACCACCTGCAGCGGCACCCCCGGCAGGCGACGTCCCGACCCGACGGCGGCCCGGGCGAGGTGTCGTGGCTGCAGCCCTTTCCCGATCGGTTGCTGGAACCGGAGGAGAACACGCCGGACGCGGTGGTCGTGGCTCGGGAGACGATCGAGCTGGCCTTCCTGATCGCGGTTCAGCACCTGCCACCGCGGCAGAGGGCCGTGCTGATCCTGCGCGATGTGCTGGGCTGGTCGGCGAACGAGACCGCTGATCTGCTCGAGATGAGCGTGCCGTCGGCGAACAGTTCTCTGCAACGCGCCCGGTCGACGCTGCGGGAGAACCTGCCGCCCGAACGCACCGAGTGGGCGCCCGCCACCGAGCCCACCGAGCAGGAGCGGGCGGTGCTACACCGTTTCATCGAGGCCACCGAACAGGCCGACATGGCGGCGCTGGGCGCACTGCTGCGCCATGACGCGCTCTTCACCATGCCTCCGGAGCCCGGGTGGTACCGCGGCCGCGATCTGATCATCGAGCTGTGGGCGGAGGCGCTGGCCGGACCGTCGGCCGTGGGCGAGTTCCGGTGCCTGCCCACCCGCGCCAACCGGCAGCCTGCTGTGGCCAACTACCTGAGGCGTACCGACGAATCCGAGTTCCGAGCCTTGTCGCTCGACGTGCTGCGGGTGCAGGAGGGTTGGATCAGCGAGGTCACGACGTTCGGCCCCGACATGTTCGCCCGCTTCGAGCTGCCGCCCCTTCTGGGGTGACGGGTTCCGGGGTGTCGGACATGGCCATGGACGACCAGCCGATCAGCTTCCGGGACCGGCCACTCGGACGGTCGTTCGACCGTCGCGTGGTGACGATCGCGCCCGGCCAAGCCCGGCTCTACGACTCCGACGAGTGGAAGGATGCGCTGGTCGTCCTGGAACGCGGGGAGATCCACGTGGAATGCCGGGCCGGCCGGTTCCGCCTGTTCCTGCCGGGCGCCGTGCTCTGGCTGACGGGCCTGCCGCTGCGGGCGCTGCACAACCGTGGGTCCGAACCGGCGGTGCTGGTCGCGGTCTGGCGGGTCGATCCCGACGCCCCGGTGCCGCCGAGCTGAGCTGGTCCGATCAGGACGTCGCCTTCGCGCCCGTCGAGCCCGCGGTGCTGCCCTGCGATGCCCGATCGGAGCCGCTGCGGGTGTTGCCGTTCGGCGGCCGCTTCGAGGTCTTGGTGGTGGCGGTCGTGGGCGGAACCGGCGGCTCGGTGACAGGGCCGATGAAGCCGGCAGCCTTGGGCGAGGTGGCCTTCGCCGCTGACTTCCCGTCGGCGGCGGAGGAACCGGCGCGGGATGTCGGGCTGGGCGTCGTCGTCGGAGCGGGCGTCGATGTCTCCGTCTTCGTGGTGGTGGTCGGGCTCTGGGAGGTCGTCGTGGACGTGTCCCGAGAGGTCGTCGTCTCGCCGGGGTTGGTGGCGGGCTCCTCGGAGCCCGGCCCCGTCCCGGATTGGTCGTTCGGTGCGCTCGGCTCCGTCGTGGGGGCGTCGGGCGTGGTTGGCTCGTCCGATGCCGACGTGTTGCCGTCGGAGTTGCCGGCGCCGGACTCGCTGCCGCTCGATCCACCCGTGCCGGATCCGCCGGCGGCCGGGTCGGTGTTCCCCGAGCTGCCGCTGTCCGAGGTGGCCTGACCGTCGTCACCATCGGTCGTGGTATCCGATGCCGAGCCGGACGAGGAGCCGTCCTGGCCGGATGCCGTGATCGGGTCCGGTCGACCCGCACCGGACGCGCTGCCGGCAGGCGCCGCGACATCAGGGGCGCCGGCCGCCTCCGGGTTCGAGCCACCAGCCGTCGGCTCCGACGCCAGCACCTGGTCCGGGTTCCCGGCCGGCCGGTCGGCACCGTTCCCGTCCGGAGTGGACCCGCCGAGGATGGTGTTGTCCGCGGTCAGGTTTCCGATGAGGTCCGATGGCTTGACGTCCGGCACCTCCGCGGCCAGCACCAGCGCGGCGGCGGCCGGTGGGCCGCCGGACGCAGCCAGGGCGGCCTGCAGCTGCCGGTGGTCGGCTGCCAACTGTTTGTGCCCGTCGTCGGAGCGGACAGCCGGCAACTGGCCGCCGATCCGGGCGATCACGCGGGCCGCTTCGGCCCGCCTGCCCTGTTGCAACGCCGTGCGTGCCGTCGTCAACTCGGTGCCCACCTTGGCGGCCGCCGCGACGGAACGGGCGCGCTCGGCGTAGGACACCCGGGTGATCGCGGGCGAGTCGGCGCCGGGCGTGGCGTTCTCGGCACCCAACGCCACCCCCGAGGACGCGAGCCCGACCAGCAAGGCCGCCGCCGCCAGCCTGCGGCCCAAGGGGCCGAGCATCCAACGCCGCCAGCCACCGCCCGTCGCGGTGGGTGGGGGAGTGATCTGAGCCGCGACGCGGGCGGCCTCGACCGGTGCCGGCACGACAGCCAGTTTCGATCGGCGTGCGCCTGCGAGCGCGGGCACCGGGTAGGGCTCGAGGTCGGGTGCCGATTCCGGCTCGATCGGGCGGACCTCCGCGACCCAGGCCGCCAGCAGACTGACGAGCTCACGGTCGACCCCCGAGTCGGCCGCCGGCTTGAGGCCGGCGCCGAGCGCGTCGAGCAGCGCATCGTCGGCGCGCACGGCGGCCAGGTCGAGCGGACGGGCGCGCTCGGGGTCCAGGAAGGACCCTTCGTCACCGCCGAACCGCACCCGGACCTCCGTTCCGTCTCGCCTCCCGCCCGGCGTTCGCCGGATAGGAGAAAGTGGCCCCGGCCCCTGAGGTGACCGTTGCTCAGTAAATGACTCGTTTCAGGGTGACAGGCCGTTTCCTGCAGAACAGGTCGACGGGGAATCTTTCGTCCCAACTGCCTGCATTCGGACCAATAAGTTCGGCTGAACAGCCGCTATCGGATGCCCTCGTCACCGGATTTCGGCCGGCCCCATCTGTGATCCGGTCGAACTCGGCGGATCACCCGCCCAGCCGGCGAGGTCGGTCCAGGCCTCCAGCTCGCGCCGGGTCCGGAACCGCCGCGGTTCCCCAGTGATCGGGTCGGTGAACTCGAGGGTCGACGCCAGCAGTTGGAGCGGGCGCCGGAAGTCGTCAAGCGGCCGATCCGTGAGCGTGGGATAGAAGTCGTCACCGAGCAGCGGCAACCCCAGCCCGCTCATGTGCACCCGCAGCTGATGGGTGCGGCCCGTGCTCGGGACGAGCCGGTAGCGGCCCAACCCGGCCCGTTGTTCGAGCAGCTCGATCCGGGTTTCGGCGTTGACCGGTCCGTGCTCCTCGCGGGCGCGGATCACCCCGCGTTCCTTGATGATCCGGCTCCGTACGGTGCGCGGGAGTGTCAGCTCCGGATCGTGGCGGGCGACGGCTTCATAGGTCTTGGCCACCTGCCTGTCCCGGAACAGGGTCTGGTAGGCCCCGCGACGCTCGGGTCGTACCACGAACATCAGCAGGCCTGCTGTGGCCCGGTCGAGCCGGTGCGCGGGGCTGAGCGCCGGCAGTCCGAGATCGCGACGCAACCGCACCAGCGCGGTCTGCACGATGTGCTGACCGCGGGGGATCGTCGCCAGGAAATGTGGCTTGTCCACGACCAGCAGGTCGTCGTCGAGGTGCACGATTCCGATCTCGAACGGAACGGGGACCTCGACCGGTAGATCCCGATGGAACCAGATGAACGAATCCGGGATGAACGGTGCGTCCGGCGCCAGCGGACCGCGGCGTCGACGATCCGCTGATCGCGGAGCATCTCGTCGATCCGGGCGGGATCGACGCGGGGCAGCCGATCGACGAGATGATCGCGCATGCTCGTCCACGACACCGTGGACGGCGTACGCAGGCGCACCGCGTCGAGCCCGTGGCGCTGGGCCAGTGGCGAACGGAGCCTGCGGGACAACCCGGATCAGATCGAGGCGCGGATCTCGTCGATGATGGCGGCGGTGCGGTCCGGCGGCTCGATCTGGGCGCACAGGCGGTCCATCGACCAGCGCGTAGTGCTCCACGTCGGAGCGCTTGTCGAGGTACAGCGCGCTGGTGAGCTGCTCGAGGTAGACGATGTCGGGCAGGTCGGGCTCGGCGAAACGCAGGATGGAGAACGGTCCGCCCGCCGCGGCGTGCCCGCCGAAGCTCAGCGGCGCGATCTGCACCGAGACGTTCGGGAGCTCGCTCATCGCGATCAGGTGGTCCAGCTGGGCGCGCAGCAGCTCGGTCCGCCGAGTGACCGCCGCAGCGCCGCCTCGTCGATCACGGCCCACAGCGTCGGGGCCGCCGGCGCGGTGAGCACCTCCTGCCGCCGCATCCGCAGCTCGACCCGGCGCTCGACGTCCGCGGCGTCCTCGTGGCCGAGCAAAGTGACGGCGCGGGCGTACTCGCGGGTCTGGAGCAGCCCGGGAACGAACTGCAGCTCGTAGGTGCGGATCATCGTTGCGGCCTGCTCGAGGCCGATATAGGTCTCGAACCAGCCGGGCAGCAGATCCGAGTAGCGGTGCCACCAGCCCGGCGCGTTGGCCTGGCGGGCCAGGGCGAGGAACTCGGCCCGCTCGGTGGCGTCGCCGACGCCGTAGAGCGTGAGCAGGTCGACGACGTCGCGCTCCTTGAACCCGACCCGCCCCAGCTCCAGCCGGCTGATCTTCGCGGGGGAGGCGCGGATGGCCTCGCCTGCGACCTCGCGGGTGATCCCGGCGGCCTCACGCCTGCGGCGCAGCTCACCACCGAGGCCGATACGCAGCGCCGTGGGCCCGGAGGCCTCGTTCGTCGCCGCTCCGTCGACCTGGTGGTGTGTAGGTACCACGTTCACGCCTGCACCACGCCTTCGTCTCCTGGACCCACCCGTCACTGCAACTCCTGCATTCGAGTGACCGGGGTTCACTCTGCCGCCTTGCGGGGGTTACAGCAAGTGTGGACTCACTCGGCGAGGTCGTCGAATTCGCCCCCCTGGACCCCGAGGATGAACGCGGAAATCTCCGCCCGAGTGTAGACCAGGGTCGGTCCGGTCGGGTGACGTGAGTTGCGGACCGCGATCCCACCGTCGGCCAGTTCGGCCAGCTCCACGCAGTTTCCGCTCGGGTTGCTGACCGTGCTCTTACGCCACTGGAGGTGGCCGTACCCGAAATGCACGTGCAGATGTTCACGCATCAACACTTGCGGATGCAAGGCCACTTGGACACGATCGTGTTGCGAACGACCGAAGCTGCCTACGAGGCGTGTTCGAATTGCCGCCACCTGGGCACCGTCCGAACGAGGGTAAGGCCTGATCGAGTGGGGGATCGATGAGCTACTCCTGGGGAGCGGCCCGCCACACGGCTGCTGCCGTGGATCAGCGGCGGCGGCCGCAGGACGTCCGGGAGGACGACCCCGACCCGGCCCCGACCCAGCTCCGGCTGGCGGCCGCCCAGCTCGCACCGATGGTGGACGTGTGGGAACGGTTGATCGACGAGCACATCCCGAACCGGTCCGGTCGCTGCCGCAAGTGCACGAAGGGCGGCACCGGGATGCCGTTCGTCCCGTGGCCCTGCGTCGTCTACGGCATCGCCGAGATGGCTCGCAGACGCCACGGCGACGACCAGCGCTGAGCCTGCGGCTTCCGGCTCACCGACGGCTGTCCGGCCGCCAACGAGCGTGCCGGGCAGCTGGCTCGCGGGGGGTCACCAGGTCGAGCCGCGGTCGAGGCCCGTCGGTCCGGCCGGTCTGCGGCGGTCTGCTCCCCGCCGCGAACGGGGCGGGCCACGACACGCCGGGACCCGAGTAGCCCTGCTCGGCGGCCGCGTGCAGCGTCCAGTGCGGGTCGTAGAGGTGGGGGCGACCCAGGGCGCACAGGTCGGCCCGCCCGGCGAGCAGCACCGAGTTCACGTCGTCCCACGAGGAGATGGCGCCGACGGCGATCACAGCGATCTCGGGTACCGCGTTGCGGATCCGGTCGGCGTAGGGGGTCTGGTAGCTGCGGCCGTACGCCGGCCGCTCCTCGGCCACCACCTGACCGGTCGACACGTCGATGCCGGACGGCGCCGTGCGCGGCGAACGCCCGGGCCATCGCGATCGCGTCCTCGATGTCGATGCCGCCCTCGTGCCAGTCGGTGGCCGAGATCCGCACCGTCATCGGCCGCGGCGCGGGCCAGACCGCCCGGATCGCGTCGAACACCTCGAGCGGGAACCGCAGACGGCCGGCCAGGTCGCCGCCGTAGCCGTCGGCGCGGGTGTTGCTGAGCGGCGAGAGGAACGACGACAGCAGGTAGCCGTGCGCGCAGTGCAGCTCCAGCACGTCGAACCCGGCACGGGCGGCGGCGCGGGCGGCGGCCACGAACTGCTCGCGAATCGTCGCCAGATCGTCGGTGGTGAGCTCGCGGGGCACCGCGTTCGCGGCGGAGTAGGGGATCGGCGACGGCCCGACGACCTCCCAGCCGCCTGCGGGCAGCGGCTCGTCGATGCCCTCCCACATGATCTTCGTGGAGCCCTTGCGGCCCGGAGTGCCCGAGCTGGATGCCGATCTTCGCCTCGCTGTTGGCGTGCACGAAGTCGACCGTCCGGCCCCACGCCGCCTCCTGCTCGGGCGTGTAGATCCCGGCGCATCCCGGGGTGATCCGGCCCTCGGGGCTGACGCAGACCATCTCGGTCATCACGAGCCCGGCGCCGCCGAGGGCCTTGCTCGCCCAGGTGCACGAGGTGGAACTCGCCGGGCAGCCCGTCCTCGGCGCGGTACATGTCCATCGCCGAGACGACCACCCGGTTGCGCAGCTGCAGTGCTCCCAGCCGGAACGGCTGGAACATCGGCGGGCCGGCGTGCCCGCGTGCGCCGGCGAACCAGCGCTCGGTGGCGGCGACGAACTCCGGATCGCGCAGCGCGCAGGTTGTCGTGGGTCACCCGGCGGCTGCGGGTGACGATGTTGAACGCGAACTGCGTCGGGTGCTGGTGCACGTAGTGGCCGATGTCCTCGAACCACTCGCGGCTCGCCTGGGCGGCTCGCTGGGTGGATTGCACCACCGGCCGCCGCTCCTGCCTCGTAGGCCGGTCAGCGCGGCGTCGAGGTCGGGCTGCTCGTGCAGGCAGGCCACCAGCGCGAGGGCGTCCTCCATGGCGAGCTTGGTGCCCGAGCCGATGGAGAAGTGGGCGGTGTGGGCGGCGTCGCCGAGCAGCACGACGTTGCCGTCGCGCCAGGTCGCTGGTGCTGACGGTGGGGAAGGCCAGCCAGCGCGAGTTGTTCCCGAGCAGCTCCGCGCCGCCGAGCAGGTCGGCGTACAGCTCCGCCGATCGCGGCGATGGAGGCGGTGGTCGTTCTCGCCCGGCGCCAGGCCGGGCGCGGCGATGGCGCCGAACGCCCGCTGCCAGACGTCGCTCGTGCATCTCGACGATCACCGTGCTGGCCGTCGCTGCTGTACGGGTAGCCGTGCAGCTGGACGACTCCGTGCGGGGTCTCCCGGACGTCGAACGTGAACGCCTCGAGCACGTGGTCGGTGCCCAGCCACATGTAGCGGCTGCGCCCAGTGCTGACCGTCGCCGCCGAAGTTCCTGCTCCGCCCCGCGCACGGCGGAGTTCGCGCCGTCGCTCGCGATCACCAGGTCGTAGTCGCGGCGCGAGCGTGGCGAGCTCGGGAGCCGGCGTGCGGAAGTGCACCGTGACGCCCACCTCGACGCAGCGCCGCTGCAGGATGCCGAGCAGCTCCTTGCGGCTCATCGCCGAGAACCCGTGGCCGCCCGAGGTGGTGACCGTGCCGCGGAAGTGGACGTCGATGTCGTCCCACCGCGCGGTGTCGCGCTGCATCGCCGCGAAGACGGCCGGGTCGGCGTGCTCGATGCCGCCCAGCGTCTCGTCGGAGAACACCACGCCGAAGCCGAACGTGTCGTCCGCGGCGTTGCGCTCCCACACCGTCATCTCGTGGCCCGGGTCCAGCTGCCGCGACAGCGCCGCGCAGTACAGCCCGCCGGGCCCGCCGCCGATGACCGCGATCCGCATTCCGCTAGCGCCGAGCCGCGCGCTCGCGCAGCACGAAGCGCTGCAGCTTGCCGGTGCTGGTCCGGGGCAGTTCGGGCACGAACTCGACCCGCCGCGGGTACTTGTAGGGCGCGATCGCCGACTTGGCGAACTCCTGCAGCGCGGCGGCATCCGGTGTCGGCGCCCGCGCGCAGCACGACGTAGGCCGTGACGAGCGCGCCGCGCTGCTCGTCCGGGGTGCCGACCACGCCGCAGTCCAGCACGTCCGGGTGGCCGAGCAGCGCCTGCTCCACCTCCGGGCCGGAGATGTTGTAGCCGGACGACACGATCATGTCGTCGCTGCGGGCGAGGTAGGAGAAGTAGCCGTCGGCGTCGCGGACGAAGGTGTCGCCGGTGAGGTTCCAGCCGTGCCGGACGTAGCTGGTCTGGCGGTCGCCGTCCAGATAGCGGCAGCCGGTGGGGCCCTGCACGGCGAGGTGGCCCGGCGTGCCGTCGGGCACCGGCCGGCCGTCGTCGTCGAGCACGGCGGCCCGGTAGCCGGGAACGGCGCGGCCGGTCCAGCCGGGGCGGATCTCGTCGTCGGCGGCGCTGATGAAGACGTGCAGCATCTCGGTCGAGCCGATCCCGTCGATGATCCGGACGCCGGTGGCGTCGTGCACCGCGTGCCAGACCGGAGCCGGCAGCGTCTCGCCGGCCGACACCGCGCGGCGCAGCCCGGAGAGCCGGTCGCCCTTGCCGGCCGCGAGCATCGCCCGGTAGCCGTGGGCGCCGTGAACAGCACGGTGACGCCCTGCGTCGGCCACCGCGTCCGCGAGCTGCGGCGGGGTGAGTCGGTCGAGCAGGACGGTGCTCGCCCCGGCCCGCATCGGGAACACCACGAGCCCGCCGAGGCCGAACGTGAACGCGATCGGCGGGGTGCCGGCGACGACGTCGTCGGCGGCGATCCGGACGAGGTGCCGACCGAACGTGTCGGCGATGGCGAGCACGTCGCGGTGGAGGTGCATGGTCGCCTTCGGCCGGCCGGTGGTGCCGGACGTGAACGCGAGCAGGGCGACGTCGTCGGCCGCCGTGTCGACGGCCCGCGCGAGCGGGACGGCGGCGGCGCAGCGCTCGGTGAGCTCGGCGGTCGCCGGCGTAGGCCGAGGGTGGGCAGGTCCGGCAGGTCCGCGGTGGATCCGTGATGGCACAGTGCCAGGCTCGGCCGGGCGAGCTCGGCGATCGCGTCGAGCTCGGCGCGGCGCAGCATCGGCATCGTGGCCACCGCGACGCCGCCGGCGAGCAGCACCCCGAGCCAGCAGGCCACCAGCCACGGCTCGTTGGGGCCGCGCAGCAGCACCCGGTTGCCGGGAACCAGCCCGAGGTCGTCGACCAGCACAGCGGCGATCTCGTGAGCGCGCCTGCGCAGCTCGCCGTACGTCCACGACGTGCCGGCGCCGCGGACGCACGGCCGGTCGTCGGGTGGGCCGGTCAGCAGCGCCGTCGCGGCGTTGAGCCGGGCCGGGTAGTGCAGCTCCGGCAGATCGAAGCGGAGCAGGGGCCACTGCTCGGGTCTCGGCAGGTGGTCCCGGCAGAACGTGTCGACATGGGCGCTGCGCTCGCTGATCATGGGCGGCACCTCCCGCACCCGAGTATGCCGACCGGCAGCACCGCCGTCGCCTGCAGTTCCACCAGCGCGTCCACGTCCCAGAGCCGGCTCACGCCGACGCCAGCAGTCGCCGGGTAGTCGCTGCCCATCAACCGCCGCCAGACCGCTCCGATCGGGCCGGCGTTGGCTCGGTAGTCGTCCACGTCGACGATGTAGATGGTGAGCGCGGCCAGGTGTTCCGGTGCACCGCCTGCGGCGCGCAGCGCGATCAGCAGGTTCTGCAGGGCCTGTTCGAACTGGGCCACCACGCCGCCGGTCACGATCCGCCCGATGCCGTCCTGCCCGGTCTGCCCGGCGAGGAACACCGGGTGCCCGCAGCCGGCCACCGCGTGGGCGAATCCCGACGGCCGGGGCAGTTCCGGCGGGTTGATCCGGTCGAGGGTCATGACTGCACCGTGCCACCGTCGACGTTGATGCCCTGGCCGGTGATGGCCGCGCTGGCCACGCACAGGAGCACGGCGTCGGCGACCTCGTCCGGTGTCACCAACCGGCCGATCGGCTGCCGGCCCTGCAGCGCTCGGCGAGCCTGCTCGCGGGTACGGCCGGTGCTGGCGCTGATCGACGCGATGGTGCCGTCGGTCATAGGACTGTCGACATAGGACGGACATACCGCGTTCACGGTGACTCCGGTCGCGGCCAGCTCCTGCGCGGCCGAGCGCACCAGCCCGAGCAGCCCGTGCTTGCTGGCGGTGTACGCCGCGACGTAGGGATCACCCCGCTTCGCCGCCGTCGACGCGATGGCGACGACCCGCCCGAAACCCTGTGCCACCATGCCCGGCACCACCCGGCGCAGCAGCCGGAACGGTGCGGTCAGGTTGATCTCCAACAGCCGCTGCCACTCGGCGTCGGTTGTGCGCACCAGCGGTGCGGACCCGGCAGCGCCCGCGTTGAGCACCAGCACTTCCACGTTGCCCCACTCCTGTTCCACGGCCGCGACCACGAGCTCAGCGGCGTCCGGGTCGGTGGCGTCGGCCGGCAGCACCAGAGCCGGACTTCCCAGCTGGTCGGCGACCGCGTCGAGCTCGGCGGTCGTACGCGCGGTCAGCGCCACCCGGTGGCCGTCGGCCGCCAGCCGCACAGCCACCGCGGCACCGATCCCGCGGCCGGCCCCCGTGACCAGGCAACGCCTCCCGATCGACCCGTCGTTCGGCAGCGCAGACATCGCAGGAGCTTGGCAACCGGTCCGGATGAACGTCAACATCACCCCTCCTCTCGCGCCTGAGGAGAACACGCACGCGCTCCATCCGGCATTCGACGACACGATTGGGTAACGTTTCCTCCCACAACCACAGTGCGTGACCGTCGAGTAGGCCGAAAGGAGGACAGATGCCCAGCCATCGCCCTGGTGCGCGAACACCGCAGTGGCCGGTGGGATACCTCCTGCGCCGGGAGGGACGTCGGGTTCCTGCGCCGCCTGCCTCGGTCACACCCACGGTGGTCGGTGCGAGCTTGGTGATGTGTGCCTCCGCGGGATTGCTGACCGTCGTACTGACCGGGCAGGAGCACGTGTCCGGGCCGAACGCTTCCGGGCCGAGGTCCGGCCGTGACGGGCTGATGACGGGGACCGCTGATCCGTTGAGCTACGGCGTGACAGCCGCCCCTACCCGGGTCCCGGGAACCGCCGCGGCGCCGGCGGCCCCGCCCACGGTGCTCGCGTTGCCCGGTGCGGATTCGACCGACTCGATCATCGAGAGTGGGCCGGCCGGCCTCGGGCGCGGGACGCTGGAGACCTGGCGCAGTCCGACCAGGATCGAGGCGCCGCCGCCCTTGGTACCGCCGCTCGCGTTGCCGTTGCCCGGTGCCGCCGTGCTGTCGCCGGTGCGGACCGAACCGTCCGGAGATGCGCGTGGCGGTGCAAGCGATGGATTGGCCGTCGAGCCGGGGGATGGGCGGCGTCTCGGCATCGACCAGGACACCTCCGATTCGGACGACTCCGAGGTGGACAGCTCGGATGCGGACCGTGTGACGTCCGATTCGGACGGTCGAAGGGCTGGGGCGGCCGAGTCCGCCAGCTCCCGTGATCGGAGTGGCTCTGCCGACGACGACACGGACGGCAAGAACTCGCACGCCGCACGCTCCGACGACACGGACTGGGACGACACGGACTGGGACGGCAAGGACTCCGAATCCAGCGGCTCGGGCGGCAAGGTCTCCGACGACGAGGGTTCCGACGACGAGGGCTCCGGCGGCAAGGATTCGAACGGCAAGGGTTCGCACGACGAGGACTCGGGCGGGAAGGGTTCGCACGACGAGGACTCGGGCGGGAAGGGTTCGCACGACGAGGACTCGGGCGGGAAGGGTTCGCACGACGAGGACTCGGGCGGGAAGGGCTCGCACGACGAGGACTCGGGCGGGAAGGGCTCGCACGACGAGGACTCCGGCGGGAAGGGCTCGCACCACGAGGACTCGGGCGGGAAGGGCTCGCACCACGAGGACTCGGGCGGGAAGGGCTCGCACCACGAGGACTCCGGCGGGAAGGGCTCGCACCACGAGGACTCCGGCGGGAAGGGCTCGCACCACGAGGACTCCGGCGGGAAGGGCTCGCACGACCAGGACTCGGACGACCAGGGCTCGGACGACAAGGGCTCCGACGGGAAGGGTTCGGACCGCCAGGACTCGCAGGACAGTGACTCGCAGAACGAGTGACTCGCAGAACAGTGACTCGCACGACAAGTGACTCGCAGAACAGCGACTCGCAGGACAGTGACTCGCAGAACAGTGACTCGCAGAACAGTGACTCGCAGGACAGTGACTCGCGGGATGAGGCTTCAGGTCAGGAGGATTCCGCTGGCAAGCAGGCAGACCGGAAGACCTCCGGCACCGAGGACCGAGCGGACGGCGACTCCGAGGACCAGGATTCCGGCGGCAGGCATTCGGTGTCCGACACCGGGCGGCACCACCGGACCGAGGCGGCTGCTTTCTCGTGGTTCGTTGAGCCGCCGCCTGCCGTACATCTCAGGGCACACGACCCCCGCGAGCTGTTCTCGATACAGCCGGCTGAGCCGCAAGCTGCCCACGCCCTACCCGACCACGTGGCCCGGCTGATGCTCGGCACACCGGCGCACGCCCGCCCGGCACATGCCGCCGCCTGATCGACCCCGCCTGATCGACCCCGCCTGATCGGCGCGAATCGACGTGGGTCAGAAGGTGTGGCCAAGCCATGATCGCCGGTTCGGGGCACAACCGGCCGGATATGGCCGCTGCCGCCCCGAACCGGCGATCACCGGGATCAGGAGCTCGACCACCCAGTCGACGCAGGCCGTCAGCGCCTGCACGTCCGCCGGGTCGACCGCGGGGAACATGCCGATCCGCAACTGGTTGCGGCCGAGCTTGCGGCAGGGCTCGGTGTCGGCGGCTGCTTTCTCGTGGTTCGGTGAGCCGCCGCCCGCCGTACACCTCAGGGCACACGACCCCGCGAGCTGTTCTCGATACAGCCGGCTGAGCCGCAAGCTGCCCATGCCCTGCCCGACCACGTGGCCCCGCTGATGCTCGGCACACCGGCGCGCGCCCACCCGGCACACGCCGCCTCCTGATCGACCCCGCCTGATCGACCCCGCCTGAAGCACCCCTCACGGAACGCTAGGTCGCGGCACTCCACCGGGCCGCCAGCAGGCTGCGCAGTTCGGTGGCCGCGCGCGTCACGTCCACCCGGGCCAACCCGGGGTACGGGATGTCAGCGCTGCCGTCGCAGGGCCGCGAGCAGCGGTATCGAGCCCACCTTCTCGTCGGTCAACTCGGACCATCGGATTCCGTCGACCGGCCGTGGCCCGCGCAGCTTACGGCAGTCGATCACTCGCTCCGGGGTGATCACGAGGTCGACGGGCGCATCGTGCGCCGCGGTGGGAATCGTACCCACCGGGCGCAGCTGCAGTTCGTGCACGGTGGTGACGACGAGCGTGTCCGGCCCGATCAAGCCGGCCGCCGTGGCCAGGGCGAACTCGAGGTCGGCGAAGCCGCCGCCCTTGCCAAGCCGGGCCCCGTCCGCCCCGACCGCGACGCAACCGGTCACCACCAGGTCGACCGGGGACAGCTCGGACACCGCCACCCGCCGCGCGGACCGGGTGGCGCCGGAGATCGACGCGGCGGTACGCGGCCGGTCGGCGAGATGATCGGGATCGAGCAGGAAGAACGGGTCCGGCTGGGCCAGCCGGGGCACCGCCATGTAGACGATCTTGCCGTCCTCCAGCGCGCGTTGTCGCACAGGGAGCTGGGCGGAGTCCGGGTTGGATTTGATCGTCTGCGCGGTCCGCCAGACGTCGGTGCCGCGCAGCAGCTGGGCAGCCGCCTCGGCCCCGGTGAAGTTGGAGATCCGGTTGCGGGCACCGGGGAAGCGGGCCACGCCCGCCTCGGTCAGCGCGGTCCACACCTCGTCGCGCAGCGCCGCCTTGGCCGCCAGCAGCTGCGGATCACCACCAGCATCCCGGTCGTGCCGGCGCGGTGGCCGGGTCGCCGCTCGTTTCGACGTCACCCGGCCACCCTGCCAGCCGCTTGAGCATGCTCAGAGGCTGGTACGCAGCCAGCGGCACCCGTAACCGGTCAGCGGAACCTTCACCCGACCGTCCTTGGCCACCCGAACGGGCCCTGCCCCCGGCTCGAGCACATCGACCAGCTCGACCCCGGCCAGCTCGGGCAGCAGCGGGGTCGCCTCGACCTGCGCCTCGCCGAAGTTGTGCAGGGCCAGGACGGTCGCGCCATCGGAGTCGCAGCGGTGCACCAGCACCGGCCGGGCGTCCGGGCCGGGGTCGAGCACGGTGTAGGCGCCCCAGGCCAGCTCCGGACACGCCCGGTAGCACTCGGCCAGCAGCCGGATCCAGGACAGCAACGAGTCCGGATCGCGCTCCTGGTCGCGCACGTTGACCTGCTTCGGCCCGAACCGGCCAGGGGTCACCGGGGCCGGGAACGTCGATGGGTCGGCGCCGGAGAAGCCGCCGCTGGGCTCCGGCGTCCACTGCATCGGGGTGCGCACCGCGAACCGACCCTCGACGGCCAGGTTCTCACCCATCCCGATCTCCTCGCCGTAGAACAGCACCGGCGTGCCGGGCAGCGCGAACAGCAGGCTGTACACCATCCGGATCCGCCGCTGGTCGCCGTCCAGCATCGGCGGCAGCCGCCGCCGTAGCCCTCGTCCGTAGACCTGCATCTCCGGCTTCGGCCCGAACGCGTCGAAGACCTCCTGGCGCTGGGCGTCGGTGAGCTTGTCCAGGGTCAGCTCGTCGTGGTTGCGCACGAAGGTGGCCCAGTGCCCGTCCTCGGGCGGGTCGGGTCGTTGCCGCAGCGCGTCGGCCAGGGGCTCCGCGTCGGCGCGGGCCAGCGACAGGTACATCATCTGCATGCCGATGAAGTCGAAGCACATGGTCAGCTCGTCGGTGCTGCCGCCGCCGTCGCGCTCGCCGTAGAACGCCATCATGTCGGGGTACGGGAGGTTGACCTCGCCGAGCAGCACCGCCTCGCCGTTGCGTCGGCGCAGGAACGCGGCCAGGTCCGCGAGATAGTCGTGCGGGTCGGGCAGGGCCAGCTTGTCCTCCGGGCGGGTGGCCTCGATCAGGAACGGCACCGCGTCCACCCGGAACCCGGACAGCCCCAGCTCCATCCAGTAGCCCATGATCCGGGCGATCTCGTCGCGGACCTCGGGGTTGGCCACGTTGAGGTCGGGCTGATACTTGTAGAACTGGTGCAGGTAGTACTGCTTGGTCTTGCGGTCGTACTCCCAGAGGCTGGTCTCCTGGTCAGGGAACACCACGCCTTCCGCGCGCGTTGGCGGGCGGCTCGTCCTGCCAGATGTACCAGTCCCGCTTCGGTGAGTCCCGGCTGCTGCGCGCCTCGACGAACCAGGGGTGGGCCGCCGAGGTGTGGTTGACCACCAGGTCGGCGATCACCCGCATCCCCCGGTCGCGCGCGGTCCGCATCAGCTCGACGAAGTCGCCCACACTTCCCAGCCGCGGGTCGACCCCGTAGAAGTCGGTGATGTCGTAGCCGTCGTCCCGGTCCTGGGTGGGGAAGAAGGGCATCAGCCACAGGCAGGTGACGCCGAGCCGGTCCAGGTGGTCGATGCGCTGGATGAGGCCGCGGAAGTCGCCGCAGCCGTCACCGTTGCCGTCCGCGTAGGTCTCCACGTCCAGGCAGTAGACGACGGCGTTCTTCCACCACAGGTCCGAGGTGAGGGCGAGTTTCATGCGACACCGACCGTCGTCTTGCGCAGCTGGGGGAGCACCTCGGCGCCGAAGGCGTCGATCCAGGCCTGCTGCTGCTGCCCGACGTGGTGCAGCGCGATCTCGTCGAAACCCAGGGCGGCGTAGTCCGGCGAGCTGCCCGGCGTGCCGACCGAGATCGGACGAGATGTGCACGGACCGGCGCACCTGGTCGATCGTCACGTCCTGCGAGACGGCGTCGAACGTCTCGGCGCTGTCGATGTCCCAGCAGGCCGGTGGCCCGAAGATGTTGCTGCGCCACTGATCGAGGGCGATGGCCTCCGCCTCGGCCTCGTCGGCCGCCCAGCTCAGGTGCATCTGCAGGTGCAGCTTCCCGCGCCCGCCCGCCTCCCGATAGGCGTCGATCATCCGGCGGAGGTGCTCGACGGGTGCGTTGACGGTGATCAGCCCGTCGGCCCAGGACGCGCACCAGCGCGCGGTGGGCACGCTGACCGCAGCGCCGATCAACGGTGGCGGTTCCGCCGGCCGCGTCCACAGCCGGGCCCGGTCCACCCGGACCAGCCCGTCGTGGCTCACCTCCTCGCCGTCCAGCAGCGCCCTGATGATCTCCACGCACTCGAGCAGGCGGGCGTTGCGCTGCTCCTTGCGGGGCCAGCCGGTGCCGGTGATGTGCTCGTTGCTGGCCTCACCGGTGCCCAGCGCCGCCCAGAACCGGCCGGGATACATGGACGCCAGTGTGCCGATCGCCTGGGCGATGATGGCGGGGTGGTAGCGCTGGCCGGGGGCGTTCACCACGCCGAAGGGCAGGGTGGTGGCCTGCAGCGCGGCGCCCAGCCACGACCACGCGAACGCCGACTGGCCCTGCCGGGCGCTCCATGGCGAGAAGTGGTCGGACGACATCGCGGCGTCGAAGCCGGCCTGCTCCGCGTGTTGCACCGCGGCCAGCAGCGCGCTGGGGGGTATCTGCTCGTGTGAGGCGTGGAAACCAAATGCGGTCATGGGGTGACGTACCCGTTTCGTCCGGCTGGTACCGGGTCGCGGCACAGTCCCGAAACCCGGGCGGGACCACGGCCGCGTCAACCGCGCTCCAGGATCTCCCGCAGCACGGCCAGGCCCTGTGGGTCTCCTCGAAGCCGGTCGACAGCGGCGCCAACCCGATCCGGATCCCGTCCGGCTCCCGGAAGTCCGGGATCACGCCCCGCCCCCAGAGCTCGTCGAGCACAGCGCGGAATCCGGGGCGGCGGATCGTCAGGTGCCCGCCGCGGCGCTCGGGGTCGCGGGGCGACACGAGCTGCACCCCGAGCGGTGCCAACCAGGCGTCGATCAGTTCGAGGGCGAAGCCGGTGAGCAGCACCGACTTGGCCCGGACCGCCGCGATCGTCGCCTCCTCCAACATGTCGAGCGCCGCGCTCAGCGGAACGCCGGCCAGGATCGGCGGGGTGCCGCTCACGACGGCCCGGACCCCGCGCGCGGGCACGTAGCCGGGGCCCATCTCGAACGGATCGCGCCGTCCCATCCAGCCCTGGATCGGTTGGGACAGGACGTCCTGCAGATCGCGCCGGACGTAGCCGAACGCGGGGGAGCCGGGTCCGCCGTTGAGGTACTTGTACGTGCAGCCCACAGCCAGGTCGGCGCCCCACGCGTCCAGCTCGAGCTCGACCGAGCCCACCGAGTGGCTCAGGTCCCACAGCACCAGTGCCCCGGCGTCGTGCGCGATGCTCGTGATCGTCGCGGCGTTCGCGATCCATCCGGACCGGTAGGCGACGTGGCTCAGCAGCACGAGCGCCGTGCTCGGCCCCACTGCCGCCGCCACCTGCTCGGACGTGACTCCCGCCCCAGGGTCGGTCTCGATCCAGCTCAGCACGCAGCCGCGTTCGTCGGCGATGCCTTCGAGCACGTAGCGGTCGGTCGGGAAGTTGTCGGTGTCCAGGACGATCTCGCGGCGTTCGGGGTCGAGGTCGACGGCCGCGCGGGCCAGCTTGTAGAGCAGCACCGTCGTCGAATCCGCGATCACCGTCTGTCCGGGGCCTGCTCCCAGCGCGATGGCCGCGATCCGGTCGCCGATCCGCTCTGGCCACCCCATCCACGAGTCGGTCCAGCCCCGGATCAGCCGCCCCGCCCACTCGGTGCGCACGAACCGGTCGAGACGCTCCGCGGAACCGAGCAGGGGACGTCCCAGCGAGTTGCCGTCCAGGTACGCGACGACGTCCGGGCTGGGCAGGAACTGCCCACGGAAACGGGCCAGCGGATCGGCGGCATCGAGTTCCGCCGAACGCTCCGCCCACGCGCGTCGCTCGCCGTGGTCGCCTGCGTCACTGCCCGATCTCCGTCCGCACGGCGTAGAGCTCGGGGAAGAACGTCAGCTCCAGGGCCGCGCGCAGGAAACCCACGCCGCTCGATCCGCCCGTCCCGCGCTTCAACCCGATCGTCCGCTCGACGGTCTTGAGGTGCCGGAACCGCCACAGCTGGAAGTTCTCCTCGAGATCGACGAGCTCCTCGCAGGCCTCGTAGGCTTCCCAGAACTCGACCGGGTTCTCGTAGATCCGGCGGAACACCGGAACGAGGTCAGGGCAGAAGGTGTACGGCCGGGTCACGTCCCGCTGCAGCAGCGCCTCCGGGACGGGGTGTCCGTGTCGGGCGAGGTGTCGCAGGAACTCGTCGTACAGGCTGGGCCGGGCCAGCAGGTCGGCCAGCAGGGCGCCGGCGCGCTCGTCGTGCGCGAACAGCTCCAGAATCTCGCTGTTCTTGTTGCCGAGGACGAATTCGACGGCGCGGTACTGGTCGGACTGGAAGCCGGACGAGGTGCCGAGCGAGCTGCGGAACTCGGAGTACTCCGAGGGGGTCAGGGTGGCCAGCACGGCCCACTGATCGGTGAGGGTGCGCTGGATGTGCTTGACCCGGGCCAGCCCCTTCAGCGCGGGCCGGAGCTCGTCGGCCGCCAATCGGTCCTGTACCCAGCGCAACTCGTGCAGCACCAGCTTGAGCCAGAGCTCGGAGGTCTGGTGGGCCGTGATGAACAGCAGCTCGTCGTGGTGTACCGGCTTGCTCACGGGGTGCTGCGCCGACAGCAACTCGTCCAGATGCAGGTAGGCGCCGTAGGAGAGGTCGACGCGGCCGTCCTGATCATCCAAGTCGGGGACGACCCCGTCGTCCAGCGGCCGGCTCTCGCTCATGTCGGCAACTCTAGGACCCTCAGAACTCGGTGCCGTGGTGCGGCGATCGGTCGGCCGCCATGGCGGCGTCGAGCCGCCGGAGCAGGGCCGGGTCGGCTGCGCCGACCAGACCGGCCCGCGCCAGTTCCTGAGCTCGCCGAGCGCCGAACAGCAGCGAACCGAGCGCCGCGATGTCGGTCCGGACCGTCTGGGCTTCCGGGGCTTCACCGACCCGCTCGCACTCCGCGCCGTCCGGACCTCCACGCAGCCGGAAGCGCCCGCCGAGGTCGAGGAATGCGTCGTGCACGTCCACGACGACATCGAGTTCGACGGCGTATCGACGCGCGGACAGCGCTGCGGGTACGTCGAGAACTCGCGCCCACATCCCGTCCCGGAGTTCTGTGGTGCGGACTTGGCGCGCGTCGGTGAGCAGATCCGGGAGCGGCTCGTCGAGCGCACCGTACTTGATCCGGACCGTCGTGATCAGGTCCAGACCGAGCAGGATCCGCCACAGCGCGGCGTACGCCTCGCCGGTCGCCGCGACGACCTCGACGACCTCACACACGCTGTCGGTGCGACGCATCCGGTACGAGGCGTACCCGTCGGGGTGCGCCAGGTGGTACATCCGTGATGAGCCGTGGCGGTGGTGTTCGTGGTCCGCCAACAGGAGGTTCCACCAACCCTCGCTGCGGGACACCGCGCCTGGCGTGATCCGGGCCCAGCGCCGGTGGATCGGCGGGGCGAGCTTGCGCAGCTCGTCTCCCTCGACCAGCCTGACGCCGCCAGGGTCGGGCACCCCGGATCGGAACGTCGCTCGCCTGCGGGTGATCTCCATCGATCGCCGCACGGTCGCGACGCCGTAACCGAAGCGGCCGTATATCCCGCCTTCGGTTGCCGTCAGCAGCGAGAGGGTGGCGCCGGCGGTCACGTAGCCGCGATGTTGCTCGCTCATCAGCAACCGCAGGATGCCGAGGCGCCGATGGGTCACCGCGACCGACACCCAGCTGACACCGGGCGCGGAGACGGTGGCCCCGCCGGGCAGGGTCACGTCGAACGGGAACTCCCCGGCGACCCCGATGATCGTCCCGTCGTCCGGATCGCAGGCCAGCAGGTACCGGTCGGGATCGAAGAGCGGCCGGAAGTCCTCGGCGTCGGTCGCGGTGAATTCGGTGCCGAAGGCGCGGCCGTCGGCGATGAGGATGGCAGGCAGATCGTCGGCGGTCGCCCTGCGGAGTGTCGGGTTCACGGGTGCGGAGTCTGTCTGGTTCGGCGGGTGGCGTCGATCACGATGTGGCGATCACGATGTGGTGGGGCGAACTCGATCAGCTGGCCTTCGAGGCCCGATGGTTCAGGACGGACTCGTAGACGTCGTTCAGCCGCCGGGCCCACGCCACCGCTTCGAACTCGGCGCGGTAACGGGCCCGCGCCCCGTCCCCGAGCCGTTCCCGACGGGCCGGATCCGTGGCGAGGGTGACGAGCGCGTCCGCGATCGGCGCCGCGGACAACGGCACCAGTATCCCGGTGGCGGAGGTGACGATCTCGGGCACGCCACCGACCCGGGTGGCGATGGCCGGCACCCCGGCCGCCATCGCCCGGAGCAGGGCGGTCGGGGCGGCGCCGTGCCGCCCGGTGTGCAGCGCGACGTCGGCCGCGGCGAGCAGCCCGGCCGGATCGTCGTGGCGGTGCACGAACCGCACCCGGGCGTCGAGTTCGTCGCTGGCCGACACCCGCGATTCCAGCCACGGCCGCAACGGCCCGTCCCCGGCAAGCGCGATCACCACCGGGGCGCCGTCCGGTAGCAGCTCGACCGCGTCGAGCAGCATCTCGTGGCCCTGGCTGCGGCGCATGGGTGCGGTGCTCACCGCGAGGACGTCGCCATCGCCGACGTCCAGGGCGGCGCGCCGGCGGCTGCGGGTCGCGAGGTCGGTCGGTCCGGGGTCGGTGACCCCGTTCGGGACGACGACGAGCCTCGCGTCCGAGCCGGAGAGCCGCCGATACCACTCCCGCTGCGCCTGGGAGATGGCGATCGTCGTGGACATGAACCGCTGCCGGGCGAGGATCCTCGCGGTTCGTTTGAGCCGGTCGACCCGATCGGCGGGCTGGTTCTCGATGCGGTGCAGCGTGGAGACGACGGGTAGCCGGCAGCGGAGGGCGGCCGCCGCCCCGATCACGTCGGCGGGCGGCAGGTGCGTGTGCACGATCGTCGCCTGCCGGTCCCGCAACTTCCGAGCGAGGCGGTGAGCCGCTCGTGGATCCCACGGTGCCGAGTTCAGCTCGTCGACCGGTACGCCGAGCCGGCGGAGCGCGCTGATCTGCGTGGTGTCGGACGTCGAGGCGATGGCGATCACGACCAGGTCCATGCCGGCCTGCCGGTGCGGCCCGCGCGAGGTCGACCAGGCCGATCTCCGGTCCGTCGGGGTGCAGGGTCGGAACGATGTGGGCAATCCGCACGGGCTCTCCGGTGGAGTCAGGGGCGTTCGTGGATCGGTGCGACGGCCGCCGACCCTACCCGCGGTGTCGGTGGCGCAGTGGTCGGAACCCTGACTCGCCGGGTGCGCGGGACCCGGGGTCGGGACCAGGGACCACCCCGATGGATTCGGGCCACGGCGAGCGCACGATTGCTCTTGTCCGCTTCACCTCACTCAGACTGCAGAACGCAGAGAGGAACGATCAGTAATGGAATCCGTCCACTCGACCTTTCACCAGGCAGGGCTCGTCCGGCCGCAGGAGGGTCGGGTACTTGCCGGCGTGTGCGCCGGGTTGGGCAGGCGCTTCGGCCTCGACCCGTGGCCCGCGACGGCTGCTGTTCGTGCTGATTCTCCTGATCGTGCCGGGCAGCCAGATCCTGATCTACCCGGTGTTGTGGATCCTGATGCCCGAGGAGACACCGGCAGCCGCGTTCGTCCCGATGACTGCGGAGCAGGAGATGAGCTCCGCGGCGTGACGCTACGCCGGGTCGATCAGAGATTGAGCCGGAACCAGAGTTCGAGCAGCTGGGCCGGCGCGATCCAGATCTTCACGTCCTCGTCGCCCGCCGGACCTGACAGCAGCCCGGGTCGCGTGATCCCGGTCAGGTACGGCGGCGGATCGACGTCGGCATCGAGGACCAGTCGGCCCTGGTCGAAGGTGACGTCGAGCGCGATGCGGCGCGGGCCGACCACGATGCCGGCGAAGCGTCGCGGCCAGAAGGTGATCGTGCCGGCGGCCGGCTCGGCGGGTTCCGGGCCGCGCAGCCTGCCGACCACCGTGGATTGCAGCGCGTCGTCGGTGGTCGGCGTCCAGCGTCCCCGTAGCTCGAGCTCCCACTCCGGCGGTCGGCCACGTTCGATCCGCAGCGAGATCGACGAGCCCGGCGTCAGCGCAGGTAGAAGATCGTTCCGAACAGCGCCAGGGCCAGCGCCATGATCAGTGCGATCGGCACCAGGATCAGGCGTAGGCACCCGCGCAGGTTGCCCAGCGCCGTCCCGGGTGCCGACACCGGGGAGCTCGACCGGGGCGGCAGTTCGGCTTTTTTTGCCGGCTCGCTGCCCGGCCGCTCGAGAACGGTGATCGTCGACGGGTCGGGAAGGTCCGGCGCGAGCACAGCCATGGGTCGGGGATCGCGCAGGAGCGCCGACAGGTCGGCTGCGGTGCCGACCAGGTTGAGCACGAGGGCCCGCCCCGGCCGCCCGCCGAGCAGCTCGTCGACGCGCTGCACGAAGGCCGCGCGCGCGGCGGGCCCGCTGAGATCGGCGAGCCAGTCGTCGGCGGGTTCCGGTGGATCGGCACTGACGGGCAGCCGAAGCTCGCGCAGTGCCCCGGCCAGCCTGCCCTGCACCTCGACGCCGTCGCTCTCGTCGAGCTCGGACGCGATCAGCCGTTCCACGTCCGGCTCAGGGAAGGCGGCATCGAGCACTTCCGACAACCGCCCGGCGCCGCGGCCCCGGTCCTGGTCCGAAAGCCAGTTCGCGACGAGCGCAAGAATGTCGCCGGTGCCCAGCCCGGCTGCGCCGACCCGGTCGGGAATGCTCTCGGCGATCACCGTGTACCGGATCACGGTTCCGACGGCATCCCGGCGGCGGGACGGGATGCCGCTCAGATAGGCCTGCCAGTCCGGGCCGTCGGACTGCACCAGGATGGTCGGGCGCTCGAACGTGGTGTGATCGGCGTACTCCCGCCACCACGACGTCGGCGGGGCCGGCCCGACGAACTGGTAGTCCCGGTGCCGTTCGCGGCCGCGGGTGTTGAGGTAGACCGCTGTCACCACTGATGGACCCGGTCGCTGTGCGCCCGGTGCGCCAGATCGTCGACGATCGCGGTCAGCGCCCTGGCCCGCTCCGCGGCCTGCACGGCGTCGTCGGCCCTGGTCCTGGCGGCGTCCTGCCGCAGCTGCCGCTCCCCGTTGATCAAGTACCAGATGTTGCGGAAGAAACCCTCGTCCCGCTCGGCGAAGGACTGCGCGGCTGCGGCCTGATCCTGCTTCTGCTCGGCCTCGCGCTGCTCGACCTTGTACCGGGCGCCGACCAGCTGCCGGCACAGGGCCACCATCACGTCCTCGGTGCCCTTGATCGACTGCACTCCCGGCGGACGCACACCGTAGTGCGCGTGGAACGACAGCGTGCCCGGCTCCTCCGGGTTGGGCAGCCACTCGGCGCGAACGATCTCCACGCACCCGATGGTGTCGACGGGGGCGTACACGGTCCGGATCCCGCGCACCTCGCGGGCCTCGTTCGGCACCGCCTCGATCACCTGCTGGTAGACCTTGCTCACCCACTGCAGGAGCGTGGCGGACAGGTCGCGGCGGCCGCCGTTGTCGGCGAAGTAGGACTCGCACTTGACCGGGCAGAGCAGGAGCAGGGCCGGCTCGTCGGGTCGCTCGTTGCGGCGCTTGAGCCACAGCCGCACCACGTCGGTGACCTGGGGGATGGCCAGCACCGTCGGGACCGCCCGCAGGTGGGAGGTCGCGGTGGCCTCCATCAGCACCGCGGCGTCGATCGGGACGATGAGCACGCTGGCCTGTTCGAGGAAGCGCTCGCACTCCTCCCACTGCGCCTCCTTGTCGACCGGGCGGTTGGCGGGATCGAGCCAGCTGCCCGGGTAGTCCAGCAGCTGCAGCTCGATGCCGGCGCCGGGCACGCCGGGGTCGAGCAGCAGCTGGAAGGTGAACTGCTCCTGCGAGCCACCGATCGCGCCGGCGTCGAACTCGCCGGCCAGCAGCGCGCCGTCCAGGTCACGCCGATGCTGCGACAGCCGCCGCTGCGTGGGGGTGCCGACCGCCTTCATCGACACCGGGGTGCCCTCCAGCAGCCGCTGCCCGTCCCGGAGCAGGGCAGTGATCAGCGAAGTCTTGCCGACGCGGGACGGGCCGACCATGCCGATCCGGTAGACGAGCTTGCTGCCCTCCGCCCGGTCCCGGCCGAGCGTGCTGGTCCTGTCGCTGCTGGTCATTCCGACCTCCCGGGCCGCGCCGCCAGGCTCGCGACGAGCGCGTCCCGGGCTCGGGTGACCGCGGCGAACCGGGCGTTCGCCGCGTCGATCTCCTGATAGACGCCCGGCCAGATCTCGTTCTTGAAGGAGTCGGCGAGCCGCCGGAACTCGACTTCGGAGTCCCCGGAGCGGATCACCGTGTCCTCGAACTGCTCGGCCGCGGCGTGCAGCACCAGCGCGGGGGTGACCGCTTCGCGCAGGAGAGCCTTCTTGGTCAGGTAGGCGCCCTGCTCGGCGGTGCGCACGACGAAGCGGTAGAGCTGCTCGACGCCTGCCTCGCTCTTCGGCACGGTCACCTGCTGGGTGAGCGACCCGGACTGCGGATCGACCACCTCCAGCGCCAGCCCGTCCAGCTCGGAGCGCACCCGGGGGTGCAGCTGCGAGCGGTAGTCCAACCGGATCCCGAGCAGCGCCTGCACCGCGCGTCGCAATCGCGGACACGGGGGAGAGGCGCGGTCGAGCAGATCGGCGAGCTCCCGCAACGCGTCCTGGCCGCTACGGCCGGCCAGGAGGCTTCCCAACGAGCCGGAGAGCACGTCGGCGACGGCGGTCCACAGCTGCTCCGTGCGCTCGGCGAAGAAGCCGTCGATCTGCTCGAAGCTGCCGCTGATCTCCACGCGGATCCGGTTCAGCTCCTCGCCGGTGTATCCGGCGCTGAAACCGTCGACCCGCAGCCTGCGCAACCCCTCGTCGCGCCAGGTCTGCTCGCCGACGCCGAGCCCGCCGGTGATCCATTCCCGGTTGGCGGCGTAGACCTGCTCCACCGCCTCGACGAACTCCGGGTCCTCGCTCGCCTCCCTGGCCTGCTCGTGCAGCCGCGCGACCAGTTCCTGCAGCCCCGCCGCCAGGTCCTGACGCAGCCGTTTGGCCCGCTGCTGGAGGTCTTCCGCGGCGCTGCCGGTGCTGGACCGGACGGTGCCGAGGACCTGCCCGAGGTCGGCCGCGAGCACCTCGATCCGGTTCGCCGCCGCCAGCGTCTCGGCGCGGGTACCGGCCAGCACCTCGGCGTCCATGGCCGGCATCCGCTGCGTGAGATGGGTCAGAACCGGGCCGAGCACCCGCGCGAACACGTCCGTCTGGTCCGCGGCGTCGGTCTGCAGGATCTGGAAGAAGCGGTCCGGCTCGCCCATGTTGATCTCACGGTTGACGTCGTCGCGCAGGGTGGCCTGCATGATCGGGTCGATGCCGCCCTGGTTGAGCACCACGAACACGAAATCGCGTTTGGCGACGAACCCGCGCGCGATGTCCAGCAGGTCGAGTGTGCGGGCGTCCGCCTCACCCCAGTAGGCCTCGTCGCCCATCGCCCGCTTGACCAACAGCACGACGTCGACCTCGTTCTGCAGACCGTCGATGTGGTGCGCCTCGGCGCCGACCGCCACCTCGCCGAGCCCGGGCAGGTCGACCACCGCCAGCTGCTCGACCTTGGCCTGGGGGAATGCGCACTCGATCCGGAGGTCCCGCACGGCGAGGTAGCGCCGGGCCACCGGTCCTGATGCGCCGAGTTCGTCGTTGGTCGGGTAGGCGACGTAGGGCCGCAGCTCGTCGAGGGCGATCTCGCGCTCGCCGCCCACGAGGTCGCCCTGGTAGCTGGGCAGCGCGGTCTGCATGTCGCGCAGCCGTTTGAGCAGCGTGGCGTAGCTGGGTGGGTCGGTGCGGCCGGCCGTCGAGTCGTTCTGCGGACCGCCCGGATCCGGGTAGTCCCAGCCGGCGAACTCCTTCGCCGATGTAGGCAGCCCGGGCAGCGCGAGCTGCGCGTGGTGCGGCGCCAGCACGTCGGCGACGAAGGTGTCGAACGTGTGCAGCCGCAGGGTCGCGCGCTGGTGGTGCGGGGAGTGGAAGATCCGGCTGCGGACGGCGGTGACCGGGAGTCCCTTGCCCGTCGGGATCTGCCCGTCGTCGAGGCCGGAGATGCTCTGCAGCAGCGTGCTCTTACCCACCCTGGCCTGCCCGCTCACCCCGATGTTGATCGTTGCCCTGGAGAATCGGGATTCCAGCACGCGCAGCAGCCGCACCGCGTCGGCGACGCCTTCCCTGGCCTCCTCCACCCGGAACCCGGACAGCGAGTCACGCAACTCCGCCGGGGTGCTCGGGTGTCCGCTGAGCTCGTGCACCGCATCGGCCAGCCCGGCGAGCTGGTCGTCGACCCGCAGCCACCACTCGATCTCCGCACGCAACTGGGGGACGCCGCGCCTGCGGTCGTCGAGGACGGCCCGGATGCGCGCGGACATGTCGTCAGGTGCGGGGACGTCGCTCGTCGCCGGCACGTCGTGGATCTCGGACACTCCGGCTCCCTAGGTCGACACCGGCGGACCCGGGGCTCGACCCGGCCTTCACCGCGGCCATCGTCGCCGTATTCCGAACCCGCCGCAACGGAGAGGCTCCGCCCACCGCTCAGCGGACGGTGTACCCGCGCGTGCCACGCACCGGTCGGCGTCGTCCTGGGCGACTGCGCCAGCTCTCGACCTGCCCCGAGCCGTAGACGTGCCACCCTCGGAAGATGGGATCTTCGTTGCCCAGCAGCGACCGGCTGGGCCGACGCGTCTGGGGCCTGTTCACACCACACCGCGCCAGCCTCGTGCTCATCGTGCTCGCCGTCCTGCTCAGCAGCGGTCTGGGGATCATCACCCCGTTCCTGACCCAGGCCGCGTTCGACCGTGCCCTCTTCCCACCGGGGAGCACGGGACGGCGGCGACGTCGACCTGCCGCTGCTCGGCTGGCTGGTCGCCGGCATGGTGGCGATCCCGATCGTGACGGCGCTGATCGGCGTCTACCAGACCTACCAGACCACGCTGCTGGGCAACCGGGTGATGGCCGAGCTGCGCGGGCGGCTGTTCGAGCACCTGCAACGGATGGATCTGTCGTTCTTCACCGCCACCCGTACGGGCGCGATCCAGTCCCGGCTGGCCAACGACGTCGGCGGCGTGCAGTCGGTGCTGTCCGAGACGGCCAGCTCGATCCTGGGCAACGTGGTGACCGTCGCGGCCGCGCTGGTCGCCATGCTGATCCTGTCGTGGCAGCTGACGCTGGTGGCGGTGGCGCTCGTACCGCTGTTCATCGTGCTGCAGATCCGGGTGGGTCGGGTCCGGCGCAGGATCGCCGGTGCGACCCAGGAGTCGCTGTCGGACATGACGGCGATCACCGAGGAGTCGCTGTCGGTGTCGGGTGTGCTGCTGGCCAAGGTGTTCAACCGGCAGGCCTACGAGGTCGCGCGCTACCGGGAGGAGAACGCCCGCCAGGTCGACCTGCAGGTGCGCCAGGCGATGACCGGGCAGTCCTTCTTCGCGGTCGTGCAGACCTTCCTCGGGGTCACTCCGGCGCTGGTCTACCTCGCCGCCGGGTTCCTCATCGTCGCCGGCAGCGGGACGGCGGTCAGCGCCGGCACGATCGTCGCCTTCACCACCCTGCAGACCCGGTTGCTGTTCCCGACGGTCAACCTGCTGCGGATCTCGCTGGACGTGCAGACCTCGCTCGCGCTGTTCCGCCGGATCTTCGACTACCTCGACCTCCCCCCGAGGATCGTCGACGCACCGGACGCGCGGGTTCTCGACACGGCCTCCGTCGCCGGTCGGGTGGAGCTGGAGAACGTCTGGTTCTCCTACCCGGCAGGCCAGGTCGCAGCGGCGAGGTCGCACCGGCGGACGACCAACGGTTCCGCGCCGGTCTGGGCCGTGCAGGACGTGTCGTTCACCGTCGAGCCCGGGCAGCTGGCCGCCATCGTCGGCCCGAGCGGTTCGGGCAAGACCACGCTCTCCTACCTGGTCCCACGGCTGTACGACGTGGACCGGGGGCGGGTCTGCATCGACGGCCAGGACGTGCGCGAGCTCACCCAGGCCTCGGTCGCCGACGCGATCGGCATGGTCACCCAGGACACCTACCTGCTGCACTCCACCATCCGGGAGAACCTGCGCTACGCCAGGCCCGACGCGACGCAGGCCGAGATCGAGGAGGCGGCGCAGGCGGCCAACATCCACGACCGGATCCTGAGCTTCGCCGAGGGCTACGACACCGTCGTCGGCGAGCGCGGCTACCGGCTGTCCGGCGGGGAGAAGCAGCGCCTGGCCATCGCGAGGGTGCTGCTCAAGGACCCGCGGATCCTGATACTCGACGAGGCCACCAGCGCACTGGACACCACCAGCGAGCGGCTGGTGCAGCAGGCGCTGGAGCGCGCGACCCGGCGGCGCACCACGATCGCGATCGCGCATCGGCTCTCCACGATCCTGGGCGCCGACGTCATCCTGGCCGTCGAGGCCGGGCGGGTCGTCGAGCGTGGCACTCACGCGGAGCTGCTGGCGCTGGACGGGCTCTACGCGCGGCTCTACACCGAGCAGTTCGCCGGCGGTGAGGTGGAGGCGCGCTGCCGCAACGGCGTGCGCTTCCGCGACGGCAAGACGCTGGTGAGCGGCCACCGGCCGGACCGGGTGGCCTGAAGGTCAGGTCGGTCAGGGCGGGCAGAGCGTGCCGTTCGGGGGCGGGGTGCCGGCGACCAGCATCAGGTCCACGGTGTCGCGCACGCACGGGGTGCGCGGGTACGCGCCCGAACCGCTACCGGCCCAGACGAGCAGCCGGGCCGTGGGCAGCTCCTCGGCGATGCGGCGAGCGCCGTCCTGCGGGCTGCGCGGGTCGGTCGCGGTGCCGATGACGAGGATCGGCGGCAGGTCCGCGGTGCCTCCCGACGGCCGCTGCGGACGCTCCGCGACGGGCCACGGTGCACAGGCCAGCAACCGCAGCGCGAGCGAGCTCCCGAACAGCGGATGGGTCCGCTGCCAGCTCGCGGCCAGCCGCCCGACCTCACGCGGTGTGAGCCGGCGCCGGGTGTCGTTGCACGCGGTGGCCAGCATCGCGTCCAGCCGTCCCTGCGGACCGAGCACCGGCTCGAGGAGCGGCAGCAGGGCGGCCGGATCGCCCGCGCCGGCAGCGGCCAGCGCCTCGGCCAGTGCCGGCCAGCCCGCCGGTTCACCGAGCGCGGTGAGCAGGGCCGTCACCACGGCCCCCGAGGTGAGCCGGCGCCCGTCGCCGGTCGCGAGCGGGGTGAGGCGCAGTTCGTCCAGCAACCGACCCACCGTCACTCGCGGATCCGGCCCGAGCGGGCAGTCGGGACCGGACGTGCACGCCACGGCAAAGGCGTCGAACGCCGCCTCGGCCGAGTTCGCGCGTGATTCCGCGAGCATCGGATCGTCCAGGGTGGGGTCGACCGGGCCGTCGAGCACCAACCGGCCGACCGAGCCCGGTGTCGTCCGGGCCCAGCGCTCCAACACGGAGGCCCCGTCCCCTGAACCGATGGCGGACAGCCGGGAGACCCCGAGCGCGCCTCGGAGCTGTTCGACGTCGGACACGGCGACCGCCGACCGGTAACCGAGCAGGTCGTTGCCCCACGCGCAGGCCTGCACGACCGCCCTGGCGTGCTCCAGCAGAGCGGAAATGGTCGACTCGGACGAGGCCACCGGGTCGACGTCGACGAGTGCTGCGCGCGTCTCGGGTGTGGCGCAGTCGAGCCGGTTCTCACCGGTGCCGCGGCGGTCCAGCCCGATCAGGGTGAAGGTGGTCAGCAGCTCGGGATCGACCTGGGTGGCCAGCTGCAGCGCTCGATCGGCCGAGGCGGCGCCGGCCGAGTCACCCACCACGAGCAGCGGCGGCCGGTTCGCGCGTCCGCCGGCCAGGTCGACCCGGACCACACCGAGCCGCATCCCACCCTGCAGCGGCCGGTCCGGTTCGGAGGGCACGATGATGCTGCTGCAGCCGATGGTGAGTGTGCGGTCGGGCGGGACGGCTGCGTCGAGGGTGGCGATGGTGTCCGCGGTGCAGTCGCGGAACACGAGTGAGGTGGCCAGATCCCGCAGCCCGGGCATCGGCGGCGGCGCGCTGGTGGTCGGAGCGGGCGGAGCGCTCGTCGCGTCGAAGATCGCGATCGGTGGCCGTTGCGACGGCCCGACGGTGCAGCCGGCCAGCACAGCGGCGAGGCACCCGAACGCGGCCAGCGCCGCGCGCAGCGAGCGTCCCATGGGCCCTCCATGGCGGATCCGGACCGTCGTCCTGTCCGATGATCCGGCATGGAGGACATGATCGCCCATTTCCGGCGTTCCGCGGGACGGACCAGCACCACCGCGATGGTCACCGCGGTTCTCGGCCGGAGAGTCAGTGCGTGCTGCGGCGTGCGGTATCGGAGGGCAGCTCCCCGAAACGCTCGGAGTACTGCCGGGCGAACCTGCTCGGATGGTAGAAACCCCAGCGCACGGCCAGGTCGCTGATGCGCACCTGCGGATCGGTGCATCGCAGCAGGTCGGCATGGACGTGGTCGAGCCGGATCCGGCGCAGGTGGGCCATCGGTGACACGCCGACGTGCCCGCACAGGTGTCCGGCGATCAGCGGCGTCCACTCGGCGACCGTCATGGTGCCCAGGTCCGGCACCTCGACGGTGCGATCGAGGATGGCCGGGTCGACCGCCGGCAGGCAGGTGGCGAGGGTCCTGCGGGTCGCGTCGAGCTGCGCCACAGCGATCTCGACGGTCGGCGGCGGATAGCCCAGCGCGTCGTGGCCGATCTCCTCGCGGAAGAAGAACCGCAGGTCGGGATCGTTACGCAGGCGTTCGAGGTCGCCGAGCCACATCAGCGTCGCGACGTTCATGTGGGAGACCACCTGGGCGACGGACCACCCGCCTCCGCGGTGGGCGCGGTGCAGGTCGCCCTCGGCGAATCGGCGCAGCGCTTCCTGCAGACGGGCCATCGCCGCGTCGGCCTGCGCGGCGGCGGCCGCCACCGGGTCGGACTCGGTTCGGGGTGCGGGGGCCGCACCGGTCTCGGTCGTCATCGAACGTTCTGGCCTTTCTCGTGGACGGCGGTGGCTCTCTAGTGGGTGAGCAGGGCCCCTGCATTCGCGGGCCGTGAACGGCGGGGCTCTCGTGAACGGCAGGGGCCATGGCGCTACTCCGGATCCTCGAGCCGGAAGCCGATCTTCACCGTGACCTGCCAGTCGGCCACCCGGCCGTCCGTGAGGTGACCGCGGATCTCGGAGGTCTCGAACCAGTCGATGTTGCGCAGCGTCCGGTTCGCGCGCTCGACGGCGTTGCGGATGGCGTCGTCGACGCCGTTGGGCGAGGTGCCGACGATCTCGGCGATGCGGTAGACGTGGCCGGCCACGGGGTCTCCTTCGGGGTGCGGGGTGGGTATCAGGACGGGTTCTTCAGCTCGGCGAGCGCGCGACCCGGGGGCGGCCGCCCGAGCGCACATGAGCGAGCAGGCCGCCTGCGGCGAGCACGGCCCGCTCTCCAGGGGAGAGGGCCAGCTCCAGGCGGATGTCGCGTTCCTCCCCGACGGTCGCGGTCACCGCCTCGGCGCCGGAGCGCACCGCAGCGCCGAGGTCCGGGATCCGCCAGTGCTGCCCGACCTCCGTCGCGGCCCGGTCGGCGTCGTCGACGACGAGCGGCACGATGCCGACCGCGATGAGGTTGCGCCGGTGGATGCGCGCGTAGCTGGCGGCGGCGATCACCCGGACGCCCAGGTGCAGCGGGGCGAGTGCGGCGTGCTCGCGGGAGGAGCCCTGCCCGTAGTTGTGGCCCCCGACGACGATCCCGCCGCCCCAGCTGCGGGCCCTGGCCGGGAACTCCGGGTCCAGCCTGCGGAACATGAACTCGGCGCAGGCGTCGATGTTCGACCACACCGACATGGCGATCGCGCCGTCGGGAGCCATGTCGCCGGTGGAGATGTCGTCCGGTACGACGATCAGCACCCTGGCGTCGATCGAGTCCGGCAGTGGATCGGGCAGCGGCGGTGGCACCAGGTTCTCGCCCCGCTCCACCGGAACGGCCCGGCGCTGACCCCGCGGCGGCGGGGCGACGATGTGGTGGTCGTGGATCGTCGTGTCCGGCGCGACGGCGGGCCGCAGGGCCGGCCGCGCAGATGCCCGTGGATCGGTGATGACGCCGGTCAGCGCGCTGGCCGCCGCCGTGGACGGCGAGCACAGGTACACCGCGTCGTCGACCGTGCCGCTGCGGCCCGGGAAGTTGCGGTTGAAGGTGCGCAGCGAGGGCCGGGCCCGCACCGGTGCCTGGCCGATGCCCACACACGGCCCGCACACCGGCTCGAGCATCCGCGCCCCCGCGGCGAACAGATCGCCGTACACCCCGGACCGGATGATGGTGTCGAGGATCTGCCGCGAGCCGGGGGTCACGGTCAGGACGACGCCCGGGGCGACGCTGCGGTCGCGCAGCACGGCCGCGACCGTGGCCAGGTCCTCGTACGAGCTGTTCACCGACGACCCCACGCACACCTGGACCACGGGCGTGCCCGCCACCTCGGCGACCGGCACGACGTGCCCGGGCGACGGGGGCAGCGCGACCATCGGCACCAGCGCGGACAGGTCGATCCGCTCGACGTCGTCGTAAGGCGCACCCGGGTCGGCGGCCTGCGCGGTGAACTCCTGCTCCCGGCCCTGCTCGGCGAGCCAGCGCCGGGTCTCCTCGTCGGCAGGGAACACGCCGGCGGTGGCCCCGGTCTCGACCACCATGTTGCAGATCGTGGCGCGGCCGCTGGTCGGGATCGTCGCGACGCCGTCGCCGAGGAACTCGAACACGGCTCCCCGCCCGCCGCGCACGTCGTGCCTGCGCAGCAGCTCGAGGATCACGTCCTTGGGCTCGACGCCCTGGCCGAGCCGGCCGGTGAGCTCGACCCCGACGACCCGCGGGCACGGCAGGTCGAAGCCGCGGCCGGCCATCGCCACCGCGACCTCCAGCCCGCCCGCTCCGGTGGCGAACATCCCGACGGCGCCGGCCGTCGTGCTGTGCGAGTCGGCGCCCAGCAGCAGCCCGCCGGGCCGGGTGAAGCGCTCCAGGTGCACGTAGTGGGAGATCCCGTGCCCCGGCGGGGAGTAGAGCAGCCCGTGGCGCTGGGCGAACGACCACAGGTAGCGGTGGTCCTGCATGTTCTTGTCGTCGATCTGCAGCACGTTGTGGTCGACGTAGACGATCGCGAGCGGCACGGCCACCTCGTCGGCTTCGCCGCCGTCGAGCATCTCGTACTGCATCGCGCACATCGTGCCGGTGGCGTCCTCGATGAGGATCTGGTCGACGGCCACCGTGATGTCGTTCCCGGGGAGCATCTCGCCGGAGCGCAGGTGCGCCCTCAGCAGCTTGCGCGTCAGGTTCTCCGGGCTCACGGGAACAGCCCGGCGCGGGGCAGCAGCGCGGGGACCTCGTGCCCGAGCTGCTCGGACAGGAACCCGGCGGTGGGCAGCAGGGCCGACAGGTCGATGCCGGTCGGGCGGCCCATCCGCTCGAGCATGTAGACGAGGTCGTCGGTCGCGATGTTGCCCGTGGCCTTCGGGGCGAACGGGCAGCCGCCGATCCCGCCCGCGCTCGCGTCCAGCACGTCGACGCCCGCCGCGACCGCCGTGCAGGCGTTGGCGAACCCGGTGTTGCGGGTGTTGTGGAAGTGGAACCGCAGGGCAAGGCGTTCGCCGAGCAGGTCGCGGATCCGTGCGGTGAGATCGGTGACCTGGCTGGGCGAGCCGACGCCGACGGTGTCGGCCAGGCACATCTCCTGTGCGCCGGCGTCGGCGCAGCGCCGCGCGAACTCGGCGACCCGCGCCGGGGTCGACCTCGCCCTCGAACGGGCATCCGAAGGCCGTCGCGAGGGTGATCGTGGTGAACAGGTTCCGGTCACGGGCAGCGGCGACGACGTCGGCGGCCATGTCCATGGCCTCGTCCGCTGTGACGTTCTGGTTGCGGCTCGCTGAACGTGTCGCTGACGCACACCACCACGTTGACCTCGTCGACCCCGGCGCCTGCCGCCCGGTCCATGCCCTTGCGGTTGAGGACCAGCCCGGCGTAGGAGACCCCGTCGCGACGCGGAACCCCGGCCATCACCGCCTCGGCGTCGGCCATGGTCGGGACCAGCCGCGGATGCGCGAACGACACCGCCTCGATGCGCCTGGCGCCGGCCTCCACCAGCCGGCTGATCAGGCCGATCTTGGCGTCGGTCGACAGGATCGTGCCCTCGTTCTGCAGCCCGTCGCGCGGGCTGACCTCGACGATCGTGACGGCGTTCGGCGGGGAGTCGGAGTTCATCCGTCGTTCCTAGATCAGTGGCCGCAGGTCGCGCAGCCACGTCGACGAGCGGACGGCCGCGGTCAGCTCGACCAGCGCCCGCCCGTGCAGCTCGGCCAGCTGCCGCGCGTCGTCGGTCAGGGCATGGCCGTCCTCGGCGAACGCCGCGGCCGGGAAGTAGAGGCCGGGGGAGAGCACCTGGGTGCCGAAGAACCCGCCCAGGATGCCGCGGACCTTCTCGACGGCGAGGAAGTGGTGATCGCTTGCGCCGGTCAGCACCGTCGCGCAGACCGTGCCCCGCAACGGGTCGCCCGACTCGTAGGACATACCCCGTGGGGTGGCGTCGAACAGGGCCTTCAGCTGGGCCGCGATGTCGGCTCGGTAGGTGGGCGAGCCGAAGACCACCGCGTCCGCGTCCCCGAGCGCCGTGATGACGTCCTCGACGGCCGTGTCGGCGAGCTCGACCACCTGCGTGCGCGCCCCGTCTGCCGCCCCACGCAGCACGGCGTCCACCGCCACCCGCGTGCGCCCGCCCGCGTTGGGTGACCCGACCACCCCGATGACCAGCATCAACGACCTCCGTCGACCAGCGCGGCGGCGGCCGGAAAGCGGCCGCCGCCCCGTCAGCTCCCTGCGCTCAGTGCCGCAGCCCGGCTTGCTTCATCAGCGGCAGCACGCGTTCGCCGAAGTACTTCATCTCCTCGTTGTAGTAGACGAAGCCCATGATCATGCCGTCCATGCCGGCCTCGTTGAGCCTGCCCAACTCCTCGACGACCTGCTCGGGCGTGCCGACCACCGGGTACCCGGCCCACCCGGCGATGAAGCGCTCCTGGAACTGCTTGATCTGCTCGTTGAACGACTGGCTCTCCATGCCGGCGACCTCCATGACGTTGCCCGCCGCGTCCCAGTCCCCGTGGTCGATCACCGACTGGAAGGCCTGCTGGGCCTCCTGCTCGGTGTCGCGGACGACGACCAGGCCGTAGGTCATCGTCGAGATGTCCCGGTCGTACTCATCGCGGGCCTTGGCCCGCAGGCTCTTGGTGTAGGTGGCCATGTTGTCCAGCGTGTCCAGCGATGCGAAGTTGATGTCGACGTTGCGCGCGGAGAACTCGACCCCTGACGGCGAGTTGCCGGCGTTGATCAACACCGGGTGCGGTGCCTGGTGCGGTTTCGGGTAGGACTCCAGGCTCAGGCCCTCGCTCTGGTCGTTGAACATCGGGTTGGTACGCTGCCGGTCGACCAGCGGCGTGGTCTCCGCCTCCGGCCGCGGCGCGGTGGGGTTCAGGTCGAGCGCCATGGTTGTCCTCCTTGGGCGGTTGCGTGCTCAGCGCTGTCGTTCGTTCCACAAGCTCGCAAGCTCCTCAGCTCAGCCGAGCTTGAAGGGGTCACGGGTCGCGCCGGTGAGCTCCACCCACACGGACTTGACCTCGGTGTACTCGTTGAGTGCGTCGGCGCCGTTCTCCCGGCCGAGCCCTGCTCTGGCCGAAGCCGCCGAACGGTGCGTACGGGCCGAGCACGCGGTGGGCGTTGATCCAGACCGTGCCGGCCCTCAGGTCGGCGGCCACCCGGTGCGCCCGCTGGACGTCGCGGGTCCACACCGAGCTGGCCAGCCCGTAGGGGGTGTGGTTGGCCAGCTTGAGCGCCTCCTCCTCGGTGCGGAAGGTCAAAGCCGCGGTCACCGGACCGAAGACCTCCTCGCGCACCACGGTGTCGTCGGCCTTCACCCCGGTGAACAGGGTCGGCCTGACGAAGAGCCCGCCCAGGTCGTCCGCAGCCGCGCCGCCGCAGGCCGCCGTCGCGCCCTCGGCCTTGGCCGTGTCGAGGTAGCCGAGCACCTTCTCGTACTGGGGTCTGTTCGCGATCGGCCCCATCTCGGTCCCGGGGTCGTTGGGGTCCCCGAGCTTGATCGTGTTCGCCCGCTCGGCGACCAGCCGGACGAGCTCGTCGTGCACGCTCTCGTGCACGATCACCCGGGAGCCGGCCATGCAGGTCTGAACGGTAGCGGCGAAGACGCCGGCGACGATCCCGTTGGCCGCGGCCGGCAGGTCCGCGTCGTCGAAGACGATCTGCGGCGACTTGCCGCCCAGCTCCAGGGTGACGCGGTTGAGGTTGTCCGCGGCGGCGTGCGCCACCGCCCGGCCGGTGGCGGTCGAGCCGGTGAACGCGACCTTGTCCACGCCCCTGTGCCCGGCCAGCGCGGCGCCCAGCTCGCGGCTCGACCCTGCCACCACGTCGAAGACCCCGTCCGGGAACCCGGCTTCGTGCAGCACCTGGGCGAAGGCCAGCGTCGAGGCGGGGGAGTGCTCCGACGGTTTCACCACGAACGTGCACCCGGCCGCCAGCCCCGGCGCCAGCTTGAAGGTCATCAACAGCAGCGGGGAGTTCCAGGGGGTGATCGCGCCGACCACCCCGACCGGCTCCCGGCGGGTGAACAGGAAGTCGTAACCCGCGCGGCGCGCGTACGGCCCTGTCTGCCCGGACCCGCTGATCCTCACCATGATCAGCTCGGGTCGGAAGGTCGAGAGCTCCTCCCAGCCGAGGCCCCAGCGTTCCAGCGTCCCTGGGCGGAAGTTCTCGACCAGGATGTCGGCGTGCGCGATGAGGTCCCGGACGAGCTGCTGGCCTTCCGGGGTGCGCAGGTCGATGGTGACGCTGCGCTTGTTGCGGCCCGTGACGCTCCACCACAGCGAGTCGCCCGTCATGTCCGTGCGGCCCCACTGGCGCAGCACGTCCCCGGTGCCAGGAGGCTCGACCTTGATCACTTCTGCGCCGTAGTCGCCGAGGAGCTGCCCGCACAACGGGCCGGCGATCACCTGGCCCAGCTCGACGACGCGAATGCCGGAGAGCGGTCCCGTCATGGCTTCTCCCCTCCGCGAGTCCGCGAGAGGCGGCGTTCACCCCTCCGGCGTCACCAGGTCCAAGTCTGGTGTTGCGCGGATCACACGGGCTAGCCGCTGGATGCCGATCAGTAGCCGCAGAACGCAGAACAGCGGCGAGGACCGGCCACCGGCGGGTTCCGCCGACCGCTCGGGTCAGGTCCGTCGGGTCCGTCGGGTCGGTTCGGCCTGCAGCGGGTCCTCCGGCCAGGCGTGCTTCGGGTACCGGCCGCGCAGCTCGGCCCGTGACCTGCGGGTAGCCGGTGGCCCAGAACGAGGCCAGGTCGGCGGTGACCGCGGCCGGGCGGCCGGCGGGGGAGAGCAGGTGCAGCACCACCGGCAGCCGCCCGCCGGCCACGGCGGGGCTGGCGGTCCAGCCGAACGCCTCCTGCACCCGCACCGCCAGCACCGGCTGCTCGCCGGAGTAGTCGAGCGCGATCCGGGAGCCGGACGGCACCTCGATCCGCTCCGGGGCCAGCTCGTCGAGCCTGCCAGCCGCTGTGCCGCCAGTCCAGCACCGCGCGCAGTACCGCTGCGGCGTCGATCCGGCCGAGGTCGGCGCGGTTGCGGGCGGGGTCGAACGGGCCGGTCCACCAGCGCTCGGCGCGGCCAGCAACGCGGCCGTCCGACACGTCGGGCCACGGGTCGCCGCAGCACGCGGTGCAGGGTGGCCAGCCGGTCGCGCAGCCGCCGGGCGGCGTCGGTCCAGCGCAGCAGCGCGGTGCCCTCGGCGCGCAGGCCGTCGAGCAGCGCCGCGCCGACGGCCGTCCGGTCGGGGTCGGCGACCCGCTGCTCGGCCAGCACGATCGCGCCGAGCCGGCGCGTACCCGCGGCGCGCGCACGTCGCCGTCGCCTGCCAGGCCACCTCGTCGGCCTCGGTGAGCAGGGCGGGTGCGGCGAGCTCGGCCAGCTCCCGGTCGGCGGGGGCGGCCAGCCGGATGCGGCCGTGCTCGGCGCCCGGGCGTGCGGTCGGCGACGGCGACGGCCAGCCACTCCTGGCCGTCGCGGCCGCTGCCGGCCGGGCAGCTCGACGGCGGTGCCGCCCGCCATCAGGTACACGCCGGCGAGCGCCGCCCGTCGGCGCGGCCGAGCCGCTCGGGATGGGCGAGCGCGACGACCAGCGCGGCCGCGCCGGGTACCCCCGGCGCCGTGCCTGTCGACACCGCTCGGCGGTGCCGCGCTACCGCGGCTCGCGGCGGGCAGCCGTCGGGCCAGGCGTGTCACCTCGGCGCGCCAGCGCGCGCGACCCGGCGCCGGCGCCCGAGCGCAGCCGGCGCAGCTCGCCGTCGACCTCGGCCCCTCGGCGAGCGTGTCGTCGTCGAGCAGCGCCACCACCTCGGCCGCGGTGCGCGCGCCGACGAGCGGGGCCCCGTCGAGCAGTGCCCGGGCCAGCCGAGGGTGCAGGCCCGAGCCCCGCCATCCGGCGGCCGCGTTCGGTCGCGCGCCGTCCGCGTCGAGCGCGCCGAGCGCGCGCAGCACCTGCTGCCCGGCGCGCAGCGGGCCGGCCGGCGGGGGGTCCCACCAGCGCAGGGCGCGTGCCGTCCGGGGTGCCCCAGCAGGCCAGGTCCAGCGCGAGCCGGGTCAGGTCGGCGGTGCGGATCTCCGGTTCGGGGTAGCGCGCGAGCATGCTCGTCCCTCGGGCCAGCAGCGGTACACCCGTCCCGGTGCCTCCCGGCCCGCCCGGCCCGCCCGCTGCTCGGCGACCGCCGCCGACACCGCGCACCGTGACCAGCCCGGCCAGCCCGCGGCGGTGGTCCACGCGGGGCACCCGGGCCAGCCCGGCGTCCACCACGGCCCGCACCCCGGGCACGGTCAGGCTGGACTCGGCCACCGCGGTGGCCAGCACCACCCGCCGGCGCCGCGCGGACCGGGGCCGCAGCGCCGCGTCCTGGTCGGCGGCCGGCAGCCCCGTGCAGCGGCAGCACCCGGCGTCCGACGTCGGCCAGCGCCGCCGCCGTGCGCCGGATCTCCGGCGACCCCGGGCAGGAACGCCAGCACGTCGCCGTCGCCCTCGGCCAGCGCGCGCCGCACCGCCCGGGCCACGCACGCCTCGATCCGCTCCCCGCGCACCGGCGGTACGTGCTCGGCGACCACGACGGGAAAGTCCGCGTCGGCACGGCGAGCACCGGGGCCGGCCGGCGCCGAGCAGCTCCGCCAGCCGGCCGGTGGCGACGGTCGCCGACGTGGCCAGCAGCCGCAGGTCGGGCCGCAGCCCGTCGCGGGCGTCCAGCAGCAGCGCGAGCAGCAGGTCGGCGTCCAGGTGCCGCTCGTGGCACTCGTCGAGCAGGACGCAGCCCACCCCGGCCAGCTCCGGGTCGGCCGACCAGCCGGCGCAGCAGCAGCCCCGAGGTGACCACCTCGATCCGGGTGCGCGCGCTGCGTCGCGTCTCGCCGCGCACCGCGTACCCGACGGTCCCGCCGACCGGTTCACCCAGCAGCGCGGCCATCCGGGCCGCGGCCGCCCGGGTGGCCAGCCGTCGCGGCTCGGCGACCAGCACCCGCCCCGCCGTCGCGTCGGCGGCCAGGGCCAGCGGGACCAGCGTGGTCTTGCCGGTGCCGGGCGGCGCGACGAGCACCGCGGCGCCGTGCTCGGCCAGCGTGGCGGTGACCTCGTCCAGCACCGCCGCGCACCGGCAGGTCGGGCAGGTCGGGCAGCAGACATCCCGGCCAGTCTGCCGGTGTTCCGTCGCGTCCGGCGGGCGGCGCCACCGCACTCGAAGGATTGACGAGACGATCCGGAACGGCGTACAACCCGCGAACCAGATCCCGAGGAGCATCGGCCGGCGCGAGTCGACCGGGATCCGCGGTATCGGCACGACGGACGGGCCGCCGACAGCCACGTCGGCGCCACGATCGGGCTTCCGGTTCGAGGGGAAGATCAGATGGACTACGCATCCGCACTCGACGTGTTCTTCGCCCCCGCACCGGCGGACGTGGCGACACCCGCGGTGGTGGCCGCAGCGTCTCCGGCCCGCCGGCTTCGCGACGCTCTGGAGCCGGTGGCCATGCATGGAGTGTGGTCGGCGGGCGTGAACGCCGAGCTGGCCGACCACGGTCTCAACTTCCTGACCGGGTACGTCTGCGGGCGGGGGGCTGCGCTCGGTGACGTGCCCGGCGCCGTGGTCGCGGCCACCTTCGGCGTCTTCGAGCCGGGCCTGATCGGCGATCTGTGGGACGACGGGCGTTCCCACATCGGCCTGACCGACCTGATCGCCGTCCGGGACCGGGCCACCACGGAGAGCCTGCGCGCGGTACTCCTTCCCGCCGACGCGGAGGACCAGATCGCCAACACCGCGGGCCGGCTCGAGCGCGCGATCGACGCCGTGGACGGCACCGGCCGGGTGCTCTTCTCCGCCCTGCGCGCCCAACCGCGGCTGCGCGACCCCTACGCCCGCTTGTGGCGCGCCGCCGATCTGGTGCGGGAGCACCGCGGCGACTCGCACATCGCCGCATGCGTGGCAGCCGGTCTCGACCCGATACGGATGGGTGTGCTGTCCGAGGTGTGGGTCGGTTTCCCGGTGGGGGAGTACAGCGGCACGCGGGCGTGGCCGGCCGAGGCGCACGCGGCGGGCGTGGCCCGGCTGGAGGCCGACGGGCTGCTGGCCGACGGCGAGCTCACCGACCGCGGACAGGCCTTCCGCGACGGCATCGAGGCCGCCACCGACGCGGCACAGGGCGAGCTGATCGCCGCGCTCGGCGACGAGCTCGACACGATCACCAAGCAGTTCGACGGCTGGTCGCAGTACTGCGTCGAAGCCGGCGCGTTCCCACCCGACATCCGCAAGCGCGCCGCGGGCTGATCGGGCGTCGGCCGCCGACCCCGGTGGCCGTCCTGGTGCGCGGGTGGTGGCACCCGCTCAGGGGTCGAGTTCCTCGAGGCGGGCGCGTGCGCGGGCGACCGCGGTGGCCGCTGCGCCGGCGGCGCGTGCGGACGCCTTGGTCGTGACCTCGGCCTCGCGGGCGGTGGCGGTGGCCTCCCGCTCGTGGGTGCGCGCTGCCTCGAGCTCCGCGGTCAGCTCGGCGACCCGGTTCTTCGCCGCATCGCGCGCCTCCACCGCGTCGTCCCGGGCCGCCTCGTCGGCGTGCTGCCGGTCCAGCGCCGCTGCTTCCTCGGCCTCGGCGGCGGCCAGCGCCTCCTCGCGGCGGGTCCGCTCCCGTTCGCGTCGCTCCCGCTCGGCGCGTTCCCGTTCGGCCTGCTCCCGCTCGGCCCGCTCGGCATCGCTGGTGTCTGCCGCGCTCCCGTCGCCCGCCCGGCCGGCCGGATGGTCCGCATCGGCGGCCGGTTCGGCGGATGCGGGTCGCTGTTCCTGCCGAGGCTCGCGCCGCGGCGGCGCCGGCACCGCGCCCGCCCCGGCGGGCGGACCGAACCCGCTGTAGGACACGGTCCGGGTCAGCCGTCCGGAGCGGACCTCGTCGGCGATCGCCGGATCGGCCAGCGCCGCCTCCAGGATTCCCTGCACGTCCCGCAGCAACGCTTCACCGACGGGCTCGTGCCGGGCCGCGGCGAGCCGGGCCGCTTCCGTGGCCACCGCCGCGACCAGCCGGTGGCGCTGTGACGACAGCGCCCGCAACGCCGACCCGTCGAGGGTGCGCTGGGCGTCGGCCAGCCCGGCCGCCAGCCCGAGCAGACCTTCGAGCTGGTCCGGACGTTCCCTGGCCAGCAGGTTGGCCAGCCACGCGGCCCTGGTCGGCCGGCGCAGCTTGCCGATCGCCCTGGCCAGGTCGCGGTCACCGGACTCGCGGGCCCTGGCGACGGCGTCGTCGCGCTCCGGCACGAACTCGTCGGGACGCACCGCGTACAGCTCGTCGGCGATCGTCTCCAGGTCGGGGCTCTCGTCGGGGCTCTCGTCGGGGCTATCGGAGGCACTGTCCGGCACGGTCGCACCCTAGGCCGAGCACACGTACGGATGGTAGCGAGCGACACCACAGGGGGCGCACAGCTGAGTCACAGCGCCGACCGCGACTCTGGGACCAGCACTTCCCCTCTGACCGACCGATAAACCGATCGGCTGATCGAGATCGACTGGAGCGTCCATGAGCCCCGACCACCACGAACACGATCTCGAGGAACACGACCTCGGCCTGCAGCACGACGTGTCCGTCCTGCTCGGCCGCCGCCGGCTGCTCGGGCTGCTGGCGGGCGCGGGCCTGGTCACGCTGGCTGGCTGCGCGGCCGGTGGCCCTCCCGGCGGTGGTCCGCCCGGGGGCGGTGGTGGCGGCGCGGTCGCGGCCGGCGCGGAGGGCGAGATCCCCCAGGAGACGGCCGGTCCGTACCCCGGCGACGGCTCCAACGGACCGAACGTGCTGACCGAGTCCGGCATCGTGCGCGGCGACATCACCACCAGCTTCGGATCGTCCTCGGCACCGCCGCGGGTGTGCCGCTGCGGATCGAGCTCACCGTCACCGACACCGCGGGCGCTCCGATGCCGGGTGCGGCGCTGTACCTGTGGCACTGCGACCGGGACGGCAGGTACTCGCTCTACGACGTCGAGGACCAGAACTACCTGCGCGGGGTCCAGCAGGCGGACACGGCCGGAAAGGTGGCGTTCACCAGCATCTTCCCGGCCGCCTACGCCGGCCGCTGGCCGCACGTCCACTTCGAGGTCTACCCGGACCTGGCCGCGGCCACCTCGTCGGACAACGCGATCACCACATCGCAGCTCGCCCTGCCGCAGGACGTGTGCGAGCAGGTCTACGCCACCGACGGCTACGAAAGAGCGTGGGCAACCTGGCCGACATCACGCTGGCCACCGACAACGTGTTCAGCGACGGCTCCGACACGCAGCTGGCCGCCGTCACCGGAACCGTCGCTGCCGGGCTCGTCGCCACGCTGACGGTGCCGGTCGCGGCCTGATCCCGCCGCCGTACCGCTGATCAGCCGGGATCGGGCAGCCGGACCGCGCTGCCGGAGACCGCGATCCCGGACGCCGGGTCGGCCGGTATGCCGACGGTCAGCATTCCCGGCCGCCCCATGTCGTCGCCCTGCCGGACCGTGATCGTGCTCGGTGGCTCGACCAGGCCGAGCTCGCGCAAGTAGCCCCCCAGCGCGGCGGCGGCCGCGCCGGTTGCGGGGTCCTCCCGCACGCCGCCGGGCGGGAACGGGTTGCGGGCGTGGAACAGTCCGGCCCGTTCCCGGTGCACCAGCGCCACCGTCGTCCAGTCGCGGGTGGCCATCAGCGACCCGAGCCGGTCGAAGTCGTAATCCAGCTCGGCGAGCCTGGCCCGGGAGGCGGTGGCGAGCACCGGATGCCATGCGCCGGCGAACGCCACCCGCGGCGGCAGCACCGGATCCAGATCGGAGCTCGACCAGCCCAGCGCGGCGAGCAGCTCGTCGAGGTCGGCCGCCGTGAGCTCGACGGTCCGCGGCGGCACGCTGACCAGCGTCGCGGTGATCGTGTCGCTACCGTCCACAGTGGTCTGCACGGCCACCGCGCCGGCCATCGTCGCGTACCGCAGGCGCCCCGTCCCGTGTCGCTGGGCGTAGGCCACCGCGGAGGCGATGGTGGCGTGCCCGCAGAACGGCACCTCGGCGAGCGGGCTGAAGTACCGCACGTCGAAGGCGCCCGTTCCGGACGCCTGCACCAGGAACGCGGTTTCGGAGAACCCCACGTCCGCGGCGACCTGCTGCATCTCCGCATCGGACGCGCCTGCGGCGTCGAGCACTACTCCGGCCGGGTTGCCGCCGTCGGGATCGGTCGTGAAAGCGGCATATCGCAAGATCTCCACCGGACAGTTCTACTACCGCATTGGCAGGATGTCGGCATGATCGCCCTTCTCCGACACCGAACGCCGCCGCCGCTCCGCCGCGAGCCTCGGCTCGACTGCGGCCCGCGCTCGCCGTCGAAGCCGAACGCCGCCTGTCCAGGGGCGACGCCGTCGCGTTCCTGGCTCGGCTGGACCTGTGGTTCGTCGATGTGCACGGCCAGTTGGAGGCGCTCTACGGCAAGTCGATTCTCACCGATCGCGGTCCTGACCAGGCCGTCGACGAGCTGGTCGACGGCCTGATCAGATCGGCCCTGCAGACCGCGGCCCAGCGACCGGCCGCGTTGCGCGAGGTGGACCGGCGCCGCGAGGTCGACCAGCACTGGTACCAGTCCCCTTCGATGATCGGTTACGTCGCCTACGTCGATCGGTTCGCCGGCACGCTCGCCGAGCTGCCGGGGCGGCTGGACCACCTGGCCGAGCTGGGCGTGCGGTACCTGCACCTGATGCCGCTGCTCGCGCCGCGACCCGGGGCCAACGACGGCGGATACGCGGTGCAGGACCACCGCGAGATCGATCCACGGCTGGGCACGATGGCCGATCTCGAGGCACTGGCCGCCGAACTGCGTGGGCGGGACATGAGCCTGTGCATCGACCTGGTGCTCAACCACACCGCTCGAGAGCACCCATGGGCCAAGGGCTGGTTGGCCGGGCGCGAGGAGTTCGCCGACTTCTACTTCGCCTTTCCCGACCGCACGACGCCGGACAGCTACGAGGAAACGATCAACGACGTGTTCCCGCAGCAGGCTCCCGGTTCGTTCAGCTGGGTGCCCGAGGCGTACGACGGGGCGGGCGGCTGGGTGTGGACCTCGTTCTTCGACTACCAGTGGGACCTGAACTGGGCCAATCCGAGGGTGTTCGCCGCTGTGCTGGACACGGTCCTGTGGTTGGCCAACCGGGGCGTGGAGATCTTCCGGCTGGACGCGGTGCCGTTCATGTGGAAGCGGATGGGCACGTCCTGCATCAACCAGCCCGAGGTGCACGAGCTGTTGCAGGCCCTGCACGCGCTGGTGCAGCTGGCCGCGCCCGGTACGGCGTTCAAGGCCGAGGCGATCGTCGCCCCGGACGAACTGGTGCCCTACCTCGGCGGCCACAAGCGCTACCGACCCGAGTGCGAACTCGCCTATCACAACCAGCTGATGGTGATGCTGTGGTCGGCGCTCGCGACGAAGGACGCCCGGCTCGCGGTCCAGTCGCTGCGCCGGATGCGCCCCATCCCGGACGAGACCTCGTGGGCCACCTACGTGCGCTGCCACGACGACATCGGTTGGGCCGTCAGCGATCTGGACGCGAGGGCCTCCGGTACGACCCGTTCGCGCACCGGGATTTCCTCAACGACTTCTACTCCGGCCGGTTCCCGATGTCGTTCGCCCGCGGTGCGCTTCTTCGGCGAGAACCCCGAGACGGGTGACGCCCGCATCTCCGGCTCGGCCGCGGCCCTGTGCGGGATCTCCGACGCGCTGGACCGCGACGACGCGCACGCGCTGGAGCTGGGCGTGCGGCGGCTGGTGCTCCTGCACGCCGTGACCTTCGCATGGGGCGGGGTGCCGTTGATCTACATGGGCGACGAGCTCGCGCAGGGCAACGACGAGAGCTACTTGCTGGATCCGGCGCTCGCCGACGACAACCGGTGGATGCACCGCCCTTTCTTCGACGAGGCCGCCGCCGCGCGCCGGCACGATCCGGAAACGGTCCCGGGTCGGATCTTCGGCTGGCTGGTGGCGCTCGGGGAGGCCCGCCGGCAGCTGCCGGCGCTGCACGCGGCGGCGGAGACGACGGTGCTGGACGTCGGCTCGCCCTCCGTCCTCGGCTGGCGCCGCCGGCATCCGCGCAGCGGGTGGTTCATCGGGCTGGCGAACGTGTCCGAGCACCCGGTCTCGATCGACGCGCGGGTACTGGACCCCTACGGCGAGCTGGAGACGGTGGCGTCCAGCGACCGGGCGCGGATGCAGAACGGCGAGCTGCGGCTGCCCGGGCTGGGATTCGCCTGGCTCGCCGAACCGTAGTCAACCCGGCCGTGAGTGCGTAGCACGGCTACGCACTCACGACCCCGGCGTCAGTGCTGCTGTTGCTGCAGCCGCTGCTGGATCACCTGCTGCAGCCGCTGCAGTCCGGGCTGGCCGAGCGTGCCGACCTGGCCCTCCAGCTGCTGCAGCAGGTGCGGATCGGCCGCCCGTGCTCGGAGGACTGGATCAGCACCGTCCCGGCTCCGGTGAAATCGAACTGGCGTTCCTCCCCGGAGGTCGCCCCGAACACGCCCATCGCGGAGGAGAGGAAGCCGCTCATCCAGCGCGCGTCGAAGTGGTGCGAGGGCGACGGGCAGTCGGCCCAGCCGACCAGTGCCTGCGGGTCCACCCGGATCGGTGGCTCGGCGAAGATCACCGGGCCGGAGCTGGACGCCAGGAACTTGCCGGTGCCGATCAGGGTCAGGAAGCCGGGCACGATCGACTGCTTGAGCTCCAGCGTGGCGTCGAACGCGAGCAGGTTCGCCGCCCGCAGGGTCAGGTTCCCGTCGCCCAGGTCGTAGGAGTTGATGTCGTACCCGCGGTCGCCGAGCAGCAGGTGGCCGGCGCCGGTCGCCACCACCCAGTCGCGGGTGTAGAGCGGCGCGGAGAACCGACTGGCCACGAAGCCGCCAAGGCTCGCGGCCGACAGCGGCTCGAAACGGATGCCCTGCCCGCCCGCCGCCGGGTAGTAGGCGATCATGCGGCCGGTCTGCATGAACAGCTGCCCGTCCAGCCGGACGCAGTACGCGTAGTGATTGCCCGGGACGTTGTCGTTGTCCGGCAGGGTGTGCGGGTTCAGTGGAGTGGTCATCTCAGATCTTCTGCTCCGAGGCCTGGACGTAGACCGTGCCGTATCCGGTGAGCCTGAGCTGGATCGCCTCGCCCGACCCGCGACCGACCGCGTCCCGCCAGCCGACCGACGCGGAGAGGTCGACGTTCACCTGCCCGACGTGCCCGACGTAGGCCTGCGGATCGACGGCGGTGGGCCGGCTGCCGTCGATCGGGATCGCGATGGTGCCGCCGTGTGAGGCCACCGCGACCGAGCCGAAGCCGTGCAGCTGCGTGGTGAACAGGCCCTGCCCGCTCACCGCCCCGCGGATCGCGCCCCGCACCCCGCCCTGCTGGCCGAGGAAGACCACGGCTGACTGCAGCGCCGCGTCGTGCGCCACCAGCCGGTCGGCCTCCACCGACAGCGGCCCGGAGCCGTCGAGCTCGATGATCGTGAGGTAGAGGCCGCCGTGGCCGTAGTAGACGGTGCCGCTGCCCTGCGCGACCATCATCGCGACCTGCTCACCGGCCACCATCCGGCCGAGCATCCCGCCCGCCCCGCCCGCGCCGGTGTGCACGGGTCCGAAGCCGACGTCGCCGGTGTAGGCGAGCATCGCGCCGCGTCGGGCAAGCACCTCCCGACCGGGCGCCACCGGTGCCGTCACGACCTTGCCGTTGATCTGCGTGAAGGCCACCTCAGCGCTCCTCGGGCTGGATGTAGACCACGCCGTTGCCGTCGAAGCGCAACGAGAACGCCTCACCCGAGCTCTCGCCGATCAGGTTCCGCCACGACACGTCGGTGACGAACGTCTGGTTCAGCTGGCCCTGGCTGGCGATGAACGCGTCCGGGTCGACGATCAGCGGGAACTGCGGTGACACCTCCAGCGCGATCGGCGGCCCACCCGCCGACAGCAGCGCCACCGACCCGATCCCGGTCACCGTGGTGGTGAACAAGCCCTGCCCCGACGACGCGCCGCGCAACCCGGCGAACGCCACATCGGTGCGCAGCTGGTCGGACAGCGCGAGCAGCTGCTCGGACTCGACCTTGAGGGTCTCCCCGGCGAGCTCGACGACCAGCACCTCCATCGCGTCCTTGGCGAACCACACCGTGCCCCGCCCCGAGCACTGCATGAGCGACACCGACTCACCGGTGACCCGGCGTTTCAACGCCGAGCGCAGCCCGTCCCCACCACCGAGACCGGCGTTGCGGAAGGACACGTCGCCGGTGTACGCGATCATGGCGCCGGTAGCGGCGCGGACGGCGTCGCCGGCCAGATCGATCTCCAGCACCCTGGAGCCGTTGAGCCGGAAGGCCTGCACGGCGCAGAAGGTTACCGGTGCCACCGACCGGCGGTACGACGAGGATCAACCGATGACCGATGTCGTGCTCGCCCACACCGCGGATCTTCCACCGACCACACGGGCCGCCGCCCGCGAGATGCTCGTCGACGCGTTCGACGGCGACTTCGGCGATGACGACTGGGAGCACGCCATCGGGGGTGTGCACGCACTGGTCTGGGAGGGGACGGCGCTGATCGGACACGGTTCGGTGGTGCAGCGCCGGCTGCTGCACGGCGGGCGGGCGCTGCGGACAGGCTACGTCGAGGGGGTCGGGGTGCGAGCCGACCGCCGCGGGGGAGGTGTCGCGGCGGCGATCATGGCGGAGCTGGAACGGGTGATCCGCGCCGCGTACGAGCTCGGAGCGTTGGCCTCGAGCGAGGCCGCCACCGGTTTCTACGCCGCCCGCGGCTGGCTGCGCTGGCCGGGACCGACATCGGCGCTCACTCCGTCGGGGATCCGACGCACGGCCGACGAGGACGGCGGGATCTTCGTGCTCCCGGGCGCGGCCCGGCTCGAGCCCACCGCCCAGATCACGTGTGACTGGCGCGGCGGCGACGTCTGGTAGGCCGGCGCAGCGTTCCCGATCTGTGACCGGCCCTGTCGCCGGGGCGAGCGGGCCACCGACCATGACGCTGCGGCGAACGGATGTTTGGTCTGCCTCGGGTTGGTGGAACCTGGAATGCATGCAGGACAAATCCGGGCGCGTCGAATTCGTGCATCGCAGCTGGCCCGCCGATTCCGAGCAACTGGCGGTGATCCGCCGCGAGCTGTCGACGTGGCTCGCGCCCCTGGGGCTGACCGACGAGGAAACCGCCGACGTGGTGCTTGCGGTGGACGAGGCCGCCGCGAACGCCGTGCGCCATGCCTATGGCCCCGACGAGGCCGGGGCGGTCGAGCTCACCATGTGGACCGAGCCGGGAACGCTGTCGATCGAGGTGGTCGACCACGGCAGCTGGCGGCCACCGGACGCCGAGCCCAGCCACGAGAGCGGTCGCGGCATCCCGCTGATGAGTAACATGTCCGAGTCGGTGCTGATCCATTACGACGACCGAGGTAGCCGGGTGCTGCTGCGGCACCGGATCCACGGCGAACCGACGTCGGAGTCCGAGCGCGGCATAGGCCAGGTCCTCTGACACGGCCTAGACGCGCGGGAGCAGGTCGGCGGCCTCGGTGCAGAGCCGATCCCAGAGTTCGGCGACGTCGGACGCGCGGGTGGACACGGACCCGATCGCCACCCTGATCGTGTAGCGGCCGTCGACCACGGTGTGGGTGAGCAGCGCGGCGCCCGAGCCGTTCACCCGCTCCAACAGGGTCCGGGTCGCGTCGTCGTCGTTCTCCGGCCCCGCGCCCGTCACCAGCCGCAGGCAGACCAGGGCCAGCGACGGAGGCACCGCGAGGATGAATCTCCGGTCGGCGCGCACCCAACCGGCGAGCTCGGTGGCCATCGCCACGTGCGATCGGATGTGTGCTCGCAGGCCGGACAGCCCGTAGCCGTTGATCACCGCCCACAGCTTGAGTGCGCGGAACCGGCGACCGAGCGGCACCTGCCAGTCCCGGTAGTCGACCACGGCGCCCGATTCGCTGGCCGGGTTCCGGAGGTACTCCGGGGTGATGGACAGCGCGGCGGGGAGGGCTTGGCCGTCGCGCACCCACAGCAGCGACGTGTCGAACGCGGTGAGCAGCCATTTGTGCGCATCCGTGCAGAACGAATCCGCGAGCTCCACCCCGTCGATCAGATTCCGGTGCTCGGGGCAGAGCGCGGCGACCCCGGCCCACGCGGCGTCGACGTGCACCCAGGCTCCGTGCTCCCGCCCGACCGCCGCGATCGCCCCGACCCGGTCCACCGCGCCGGTGCCCGTGGTGCCGACGGTGGAGCAGACGAGTACGGGCCGCAGCCCGGCCGCGACGTCGTCGGCCAGCGCCGCCGCCAGCGCGTCCGGGGACATGGCGAGCGAGCCGGGGGAGGGATCGACGACGTGCAGGGCCCGCTCGCCGAGGCCGGCCACCCGTACGGCCTTGGCGACCGAGGAGTGCGTTTCGGCGGTGAGGTAGACACGTTCCCGGCCGTCGACCCCGTTGTCCCGCCACTGGCCGTCCGAGGTCCGGTGCAGAGCAGCGAGCAGCGCGACCAGCGAGGCGGACGACGCCGAGTCCTGGATGGAACCGCCGCCACCGCCGCCGAAGGTGAACTCGGGGCCCAACCCGAGCGCGGCGGCGAACCCGTCCAGCAACACCTGCTCCACCTCGGTGGCCGCGGGGGAGGTCGACCACAACATGCCCTGGGTGCCCAGCCCGCCCGAAAGCAGGTCTCCGAGCAGCGAGTGCAGCGAGGCGTTGGACGGGAAGTAACCGAAGAAGCCGGGGTGCTGCCAGTGCGCCACCGCAGGGACGACCACCTGGTCCAGCTGGTCGAGCAGGACCTCCAGCGGCTGCGGGTCCTCCGGCAGCTCGGCGGCCAGCCGGGCGCGGACCCAGCCAGGGTCCACGTCGGCCCGAACCGGCCGGGCGGGCAGCCCGGCGCGGTAGTCGGCGACCCAGTCGACAACGGCGTACCCGAGCCTGCGGAACTCCTCCGGGTCGAGATCGCTCACCGCGGGCAGCTCTCGCTGATCACGGGCTGGTGAAGGTCGCGGTGCTGAAGGCGTCCTTGTCCACGACCACGCTCGAAGCCGCCCGGCCGCGGAGCGTGACGGACGAGGGCACGGCGCTCGAACCGCGGAGCACGAACGTCGTGCCGGCCGGGGTGAGCACGGTGCTCTCGTAGACGTGTCCCGCCGCCCGCTCGAACCGCGGTCCCCGGAGAGGTGCGCCCGGGGCGGCCGGGGACGGGGTGGCCGCGCCACCGGTGAAGGTGAACTTGTCGGCGTCCTGCACCTTGAACAGGTCGGCGCTGGCCCCGGTGAACGTGTTGTCGGTGAACGCTGATGCCCGTCGGGCGACCGCTGGTGCCGGTGTACACCGGTGCGTCGGTGCCCTTGTAGGCGAAGACGGCGTTCACCAGCGAGCCCGTCACGGTGTTGCCGGTGACCACGGTGTCACGGGTGCCGACGCTGAAGCGCAGCCCGTACTTGTTTCCGGTGACCGTGTTGTTGCGCACGGTGTTGCCGACGCTGTCGAAGACGACGATCCCGCCGCCGTTGATCTGGCCGCGCACCTCGTTGTTCTCGATCACGGAGTCGGTGACGCCGCGGTGCAGCATGATGCCGTGTACCTGGTTGTCCGTGGGATCGTCGTCGCCGGGCCCGACGTAGGGGACGTGGCCGTTGTCGAGGGCCTTGTTGCCGCGGATCGTCAGGTGGTCGCAGCGTTGTGAGCAGATCAGCCCGTGGTTGCCGTTCTCGGAGAAGACGTTGTTGGTGATCGTCAGGAAGTCCGAGTCGTCGTGCGGGTCGAGCCCGTAGTCCTTGTTGTGTTCGTAGGTGTTGCCGTCGAAGAGCATGTCCTGGGCGCCCCACGTGTAGGTCCCCATGAAGTTGTCGTGGAAGCGGCTGCCGGTCTGCTTGCCGAGCACGTTCAGCGCGGCGCAGACGCTCTGCGTGTCGATGCCGCAGCCGCGCGCCTTGTACGCGACCCCGTAGGCCTCGGCGCCGTTGTAGCCCAGGAATCCGAGGTCGCTCTTCACGATGTTCATCGTCGACTGCCGGGGGGTGCTGCCCTCCATGAGCGACAGCGCACGGATGAACGCGCGCCCACGGACACCGCCCGCCGGGATCGCGGGGTCGGTGTCGGGCCCGGTGCCGTTCCACGAGGTCACCGTGACGCCACTGATGTCGATCTGGCCGTACTGGGCGGTGATCGCGCTGACCTCGGTCTGCAGCCCGCTCGGGAGGCTCTGCAGGCGCAGCTGCTTGACGTCGGCGGCGGCGTCGAGGGTGAGCTTGGCGCCGCCCTGCAGCACGAGGTCGGCGTTGAGCTCCCATACGCCCGGGCTGCGCAGGATCAGCGGCGCGCCGGGGCAGGCGGCCTTGATCTCGGTGAGCGTGTCGACGGTGCCCGGGCCGACGTAGATCGTGTCCGAGGTGGCGGCGTAGCGGACCGGGGCGTTGCAGGTCGCGGCGGCGGCGGGCGTCGCACCGACGAGGAGCGCGCCGAAGGCGAGGGCTGCGGCGATACCGGCACCGAGCGCCCGTCCGATCCGCGGCCTTTCTTCCGTGGCGTTGCCGTGTCTCATCGAGGCAGTCCGATCGTCGACGGGCGAGGTCTGGAAGGCACACCCTGCCGGATCCGGACCAGCGGCGCGGTGCGGCGCGCTGACCGCCGGCCGGCGGTGTCGCCGGTCATTCCCGAAGTGGGCACACGTCATCGTCGTGGTGTCACCCGATGCTGTTACCGCACCGGCGTGACCTCCCATGGAAGGCTCCGGAGCGGGACGTCCACCACTCGAGGTGTCGAGGAGAAGTACACGTGACCGATCTCTCCATGCTGTCGGGCACCGAGCTGGCCGACGGCTACCGGACCGGGCGGATCTCGCCGGTCGAGGCTGCGCAGGCGGCCTTGGAGGCGATCGCGGACCACGACCAGGCGGTGCACGCGTTCGTCCTGGTCGACCCGGAGGGTGCGCTGGCCGCCGCCCGGGAGTCGGAACGGCGCTGGCGAGCCGGAGATCCCCTCGGACCGTTCGACGGCGTGCCGGCCTCGATCAAGGACGTGCTGCTCACCGCGGGCTGGCCGACGCTGCGCGGCACCAGCCTGATCGACGCGGCCGGCCCGTGGCCCGACGACGCCCCGGCGGTGGCCCGACTGCGCGAGTCCGGTTCGGTGTTCCTCGGCAAGACCAGCACGCCCGAGTACGCGTGGAAGGGCGTGACCGACTCCGCTCTGCACGGCGTCACCGGCAACCCCTGGGATCCGACGCGGACCAGCGGCGGTTCCAGCGGCGGTTCGGCGAGCGCGGTCGGGCTGGGCATGGGCGCATGGTCGGTGGGCACCGACGGCGGCGGCTCGGTGCGGATCCCGGCCGCGTTCACGGGGACGGTCGCACTGAAACCGACCTACGGTCTCGTGCCGCTGTATCCGCCGAGCCCCTTCGGCACCTTGTCGCACGCCGGCCCGATGACCCGCACCGTGCGCGACGCCGCCGCGCTGCTCGACATCATCACCGGTTTCGATCCGCGGGACTGGTCGGCGATGCCGACCCCGGCCGGCTCCTTCCGCGCGGCGGTCACCGGGGCAGGCACCGATCTGAACGGGATCCGGATCGGGTACTCGCCGTGCCTGGGCTACGTCGACAACGATCCCGAGGTCGATGCCGCCGTCCGGGCGGCGGTGGCGGTGCTGGCCTCGGCGGGGGCGGAGGTCGACGAGGTGGATCCGGGGTTCGGTGATCCGCTCGAGGCGTTCCACGTGCTCTGGTTCGCGGGCGCGGCCAAGGTGCTCGACGGCGTCCCGCCCGATCGGCTGGAGCCGGTCGATCCGCTCCTGCGGCGAGCGGCGGAGCTCGGTCGCGGCTTCTCGGCCGTGGACTTCCTGGACGCCACCGCGGTGCGGATGGACCTCGGACGGCAGATGGGGGAGTTCCACAGCCGGTTCGACGTGCTGGTCACCCCGACGTTGCCGATCACGGCGTTCCCGGTGGGTCAGGACGTTCCCGACGGCGCGAATTCGCCATGGTGGACCGGCTGGACTCCCTACACCTACCCGTTCAACCTGACCCAGCAGCCGGCACTGAGCGTGCCGTGCGGCCGATCGGCGGCGGGGCTACCGGTGGGTGTGCAGATCGTCGGCCCGCGGCACGCCGACGAGCTGGTGCTGCGGGTCGGGCAGGCCTTCGAGAGCCGAACCGGGTGGAGCGCTTCGGTGCCGACGGTGCGGTCCCCAGCGGCGGTCCCCGTAGACGTCCCAGCATCCGACACAGCGGGAGGGTGGCCGTTCTCACGCCGTGGGTAGGGGGCGCCGGTCGCCAGGACGGGGGAAGGTCAACGGGTGACCGTCGACGCCGCCACCACCGTGGACGAGCGACGCCGGCTGCGGCTGCTGCAGCTGGCCGCGCTGACCAGCACCTGTGACCGCTTCGCCATCGCCCCGCTACTGGTGGTGATCGGCATCAGCCTGCACGCCCCGCTGACTGCGGTGGCCGGGGTGGCGAGCGGGTACTTCCTCGCCTACGGGCTGATGCAACCGGTCTGGGGAGTGATCAGTGATCGGATCGGCCGGGTGCGGGTGATGCGGCTGGCGTTGCTCGGGGCCGCGCTGGCCGGAGGCGGCTCGGCACTGGCGCCCAACCTGCTGACGCTCGGAATCACCCGGGTGGTGGCGGGTGGCTGCTTCGCCGCACTCATCCCGTCGACCCTGGTCTACGTCGGCGACATGTGGCCCGCCGCGGTTCGGCAACGTCCGCTGTCGGACGTGCTCGCCGCATCCTCGCTCGGAGTGGCCACCGCGACCGCCGGTGCCGGTCTGTTGGCCGATCTGATCGGCTGGCGCGCGGTGCCGGCGTTGACCGCGGTCGCCGGTGCCGGGCTGTGGTTCGCGCTGGCCCGGTTGCCGGAGCCGAACCGCGAACCGGTGACCGGAAGCCCGCTGCGATCGGTGCGTCGTGTACTGGGTGCCCGCTGGGGTCGGTTGGTGCTGGCGCTGGCGTTCGTCGAGGGTGTCGTCGTGCTGGGGGTGCTCACGTTCCTGGCGCCGGCCGTGCAGGCGTTGGGGCTCTCGGCCGGGCTCGCCGGGCTGGTCGCCGCGTCGTTCGGGGTCGGCGCGCTGGGGTGGTCGCGGCTGGTGCGGGTACTGGTGGGCCGGGTGCCGCCCGCCGGGCTGGCCGGGATCGGCGGCGGATTCCTGGTGGCGGCGTGGGCCGGCCCATCGATCGCGGTCACGGTGCCGACCGTGGTGCTGGCCGGGCTGTGCGCAGGCGGATCGTGGGCGTTCCTGCACTCGACGCTGCAGAGCTGGGCCACCGAGGTGGTTCCGGGGGAGCGGGCCACCTCGGTGGCGTTGTTCGCCGCCGCGCTGTTCCTCGGCAGCGCCGCGGGCACGGCGCTCGTGGCCCCGTTCGCCGAGGCCGGGGCGTTCGACACGGTCTTCAGAGCGGCGGTCGTCGTTGCGCTGCCGGTGGCCGTCCTGGCCGCCTACGCCCGCGGGCGATATTCCCGCGGGCGTAGCTGATCAGCGCTCAGGCGCTCAACTCGTCGGGCTCGGCGCGCTCCAGGTAGCGCACGCCTGAGCCGCTGCAGCGGAGCGGGGACACGACGGTCCCGGTCACGCGGTAGCGGTTGTGGTCCCGGACCAGACCGTCGGCGCTGACGTGTTTGAGCTGATGGCAGCCACTGCATGTGCCGTAGTGCGGGTGGGAGCGGGTAGTGGCGTCATTCATCACGGATCTGACCTCACCTTCGGCGCGGCACGCTCGTGCTGTGCAACGCCGCTTGCGTTTCGGCAACGCTGCCGGGGAGTGAGGACGCTAGCGGATGCACCAGGCGTGAGGGACGTCCCCCGGCGGATACACCCGAGCGGGTGTAGCGCTCGCTCGACCGGGTGCATTCCCGGGGGGACGTCCTCACCGAACGTCGGAAGCGAACCGGCAACACGCCGCGGCGAGTCGCGGCGACGTCAGTGATTGTTGTGATATGCCTCGAGCACGTTCGAAGGGATCCGCCCGCGTTCGGAGATCTTCATCCCTTGCTGCACGGCCCATTCACGAATGGCCTGGTTCTGCTCACGGTCGGTGCTCGGGCGGGCGGTTGCGGTGGCTACGGAGGAAGCGCGCCGACCGCCGGCACGGCGTGCCGCAGAAACGTACGGGGCAAGCGCCTCGCGCAATCTGGCGCTATTGGCCGGGGAAAGATCGATTTCGTAGGCCCGGCCGTCCACCGAGAATGCGACCTGCTCTTCGGCCACGCTCCCGTCCAGGTCGTCAACCAGCGTCACTGTTGTCTTCTTTGCCACGTCACTCTCTGCCTTCCCGAAGCTGCGGGCATGCCGATGGAACCTCGATGCGTGAGGGTTCTGGATGTAACGAAGGAGATCGACACGATTTGTGCCGTTGATAATAAAGGCACCGGCCACGCATTGTCGATACGGGTCCGATGTTCGGTGTGTCGCTCGGATCCCGGCTCCCGGTGCCCTCCTTGATTCCGCTCAGGAAAGGATCCGGGCCGAGAAAGGATCGCCTCAGCCGACCGTTGACCACCAGTCGAGCAGTGCCCGTGGGCCGCTGCCGTCGAGGCGTTCCCCCGGACGGGGCACGGCGAGCCGCACCTCGGCCGCCGCGGCCGCATCACGGAGGCGGCTGATGGCAGTGGTCGTGCGAGATGAGCACGGCATCACGGAGCCGGGGCGGATGGCGACACCGGGCTCCCGGTTCTGGAACCGACCACCGGCGGCGTGCGGGGATCCCGCGGTGACCAGCCGCGTTGCCGATCCGCGTGCGCCCATGGCCGTCGGTACGCCGCGACCGGCTCGGGCCAACAGCACGAGGCCGCCGGCGAGCAGCGCGGTCCGAGCGCACGCATCGGGCCACGGACCGGGCGGTGCATACGTTCAGGCTAGCTTGGCCTCCGGCGGGATCGCCGGATCGACTCGTGGAGGGAGAGCGTCGGATGGGGGTCACCACCCAGCGCCACGGGCCGGTGTTGCTGGTCCGGATGGAGCGGGAGGCCAAGCGCAACGCCGTCGATGCCGCCATGACCGCCGGACTCGACGCCGCCCTGAACGAGCTGGACGACGACCCGACACTGCTGGCCGGCGTGCTGGCCGGCTCCTCGTCGGCGTTCTCGGCAGGAACCGACCTCGAGTCGGGCGCGGGGGCACCGACACCGCGCGGCGGCAACTACGGGGTGGTCCGCAGGGAGCGCGGCACGCCGCTGATCGCCGCCGTCGAGGGCATCGCTTACGGCGGTGGTTTCGAGCTGGTGCTGGCCTGCGATCTGGTGGTGGCCGCTCGGAACGCGCGGTTCGCGCTGCCCGAGACGATGCGTGGGCTGGTGGCGAACTGCGGGGGGCTGTTCCGGGCCCCGCGGGCGCTGCCCCGCAACATCGCGATGGAGATGTTGCTCACCGGGGAACCGCTCGGGGCGGAGCGAGCCTGGTCGCTGGGCCTGGTGAACTCGCTGGTGGAGCCGGGTGCGGCCGAGACAGCCGCGATCGAGCTGGCCGGTAGGATCGCGGCGCACGCGCCGGTGGCCCAGCGGGCCACCCTGCTGGCCCTCGCCGACGGCGTGTCGGAGGAGGACCGGCGCGGCTGGTCCGTCACCGAAAGGGCACAGGCGATGATCGCGGGCTCCGCGGACGCGGCAGAAGGCTTCGCTGCCTTCCGGGAAAAGCGCTCCCCGCGTTGGGTCGGTCGCTGAGTCGTCGCCGAACTCTCTCATTCGGCGAGTAGTCAGCTTTCGGAGAAGATCACCCGTTGGGGTAACCTCCCGCGAATGGGGGACAACGGAATGCGTGATGATCTATTGCGGCTGTTGCTCGAGTATGCGGTGGAGGCTGGCCGGCTCGGCCAGGCCTTCGCGGGGAGTCAGCACATGCATCCCACCGACCTCAACGCCCTGCTTGCCGTGATGCATGCGGACCACGCGAGCGTCCCGGTCACGCCCGGTCGCCTCGGCCATCACCTCGGATTGTCCTCCGGCGCCACCACCGCGGTGATCGATCGGTTGGAACGCGCTGGTCACGTGCATCGGGTCCGGGACGAGCGGGACCGCCGGCGGGTCACACTGCATTTCGGCGAGGCGGCGTCGGCCGTCGGATCCGCCTACTTGGGTCCGCTCGGCCGGCGGATGGATCGGATGCTCGCCGCCTACAGTTCGGCCGAACTGTCCGTGGTCCGACGCTTTCTCGCCGAGACCAACGAGGTGATGCGGCACCGTCGCCGGGACGTGCAGACGAGCGGGTGACACCGGTTTCGGGGCATTACGCGGCCTGGCCCACATTCGACGTGAGCGACGCTGAGGTGTTCGGTCGGCGTCGATTGTTGTCGAGATGACGAAGGCGACGCTCTCGTTCCGCGGTGTCGGTTCGAACTCATCCCGTGGGTACGGCCGCCGGTGGGAGGGCCACTTCGATCTCCCCGCCGAGCCGGAACCCGTCGGCCAGCTCGAGATCGTCTCCGCTCCAGAATCGGCCCGGGTCGTACCAGTTGGGGCGCCGCGCCACGGGTAGCAGGCCCATCTCCTCGTAGGTGACGGCCACGACCTCGGCACAGTAGGCCGACTCCAGGCCGTCGCCGCCGCCGTGTCGCCATGGCGGCGTCGGCAGCCGGCCGCGCAGCCAGCGACCCGCCAGCCGGGCCGTGGACGGGAACGGCGTGCCGTCGAGCCGGGCGACGGTGCGCAGCGCCGCGTCCTCCATGGCCTGGTCCAACGGCCCGACGAGCTGCCGTAGCCAGCCGCGTTGGCCGTAGCGATGACCCCACTGGAGCACGGCATCGTGCAGGTCGTGCAGCTGCACGCCGCGCTGGTGGGTGCCCGACCACAGATCCGGCAACGACCGCCCGAGCTCGGCGTGCCACATCAGCGGCGGCAGGTCGTCGATCACGATGGCCATGCCGACGTGGTTGACCGGTGCGTTGGTCAGCCCGCGGATCGCGCGGTCGGCCCGGCTTCTTCCGCGGAACAACCAGACGTCGCCGGTGCGGGTCAGTTCACAGGCCCGGTCGAGGGTGATCACGCTGCCGGGCACGCCCGTACGCTAGACGCCTCGGCCGTCGACATCGGTGCGACGGGCCTGGGCGCATGCCGACGGCGCCGGGATCGGCCCGACTCGGCCGTGTCCTAGGGTCGGATCTCGTGCGGATCTCGTGGTGGAAGTGGATCGGGCTGGCCGGGTTGGCCGGGGTGGCGGCCACCGGTGCCGTGGCGGCGCGGGACGAGCGCCGCCGCCGGTCCTACACCCCGGACGAGATCCGGGCCCGGCTGCACGAACGCGCCGGCTCCCCACCCCGTGATCCCTCGGCGACGCCCCCCGTGATCACCGCACCGTCGACCGCGCCGGCACCGGAGGTGCGGCCAGCTGGGCGGAGACGGTCGCGGCGTCCATCCAGACGTTCTCGCGGCTGATCAGCCCGTCGCGGAACTCGAAGACGTGCAGCAGCCGGAACGTCACCGGTCGGTCGAGCCCGGGTACGCCGGCGAACGAGCCGATCACGGTGGCGGTGCATTCGTGTTCGACGATGCAGGCGTCGACCGCGTGGAAGCGGCGCAGCTCGGTCATCTTCTCGGTGCGCACGTTCTGCAGCAGGGCCTCGTAACGCTCACGGGCGGCCGCCGGCCCGTACAGCGGTCCGCCGGGAGCTCCGACGACGTCGTGCTCCACATCGTCGGTGTAGACGGCGATCGCGGCGTCCAGGTCGCCGGCGTCCTCGGCTCCGATGTGGGCCTCGATCAGTTGGTCCATACGTTCCCGCTCCACGAGAACCTCCCTTTCAGTCAGGCTTCCTGACGAGAAGACGGTAAGGTAGCCTGACCGTCATGTCAATCGACGCCGGGCCGCCCCGCCGCATAGCGGGCTTGGTGCGGCTGGCCTTCGAGCAGGCCTCGGCGACGATGGCGACGGAGCTGCTGCGCCGCCATCCCGAGCTGCGCCCCGCGCACCTGCAGGTGTTCAACTTCGGCTCCATCGAAGGTCGGCGCGTCACCGAGCTGGCCGAGCGGAGCGCGATGACCAAGCAGTCGATGCACGAGCTCGTGGTCCACCTGGAACGCGCCGGCTACGTGCGCCGCGAACCGGATCCCACGGACTCCCGGGCCCGGCTGATCCGGCTCACGCCGCGCGGGCTGGACCTGGAGGACGATCTGCGGGCCGCTTCGGCGCGGCTGCATCTCGACTGGCGGGAGCGGCTGGGGCCGAGCCGGTTCGATGAGCTGTGGTCGGCCCTGCAGGAGATCACCGGTCGCACGGGAGACCCGCCGGCGGCCGCCGCGCTGCGCAGACAGGCCAGCACCCTCGGCCGACCGACCCGCTAGTGACCGCGCCGGTCCCTGTTCCGGTGGCCGCTGCGGTCGTCGGGAGTGGCCGGAGAACCCCGCAAGGGCGATGCTGACCCGCGTGGAGCACTCCTTCGAGCCGCTGAGCCCCGTCGCGTTCCTTGATCGTGCTGCCGCCGCCCACGGCGATCGCATCGGTGTGGTCGACGGTGACCTGCGGCTGACCTACGCGGAAATGCACGACCGGTGCCGGCGGCTCGCCGGCGCGCTGGCCCCGCTCGCGGGCGGGCGGCCGGTGGCCGTGCTCGCACCGAACACGCACGTGCTGCTGGAGGCCAACTTCGGGGTGCCATGGGCGGGGGTGCCGCTGGTCGCGATCAACACTCGGCTCGCGGCCGCGGAGGTGGCCTACATCCTGGCGCACAGTCGGGCTGCGGTGCTGGTGCACGATCCCGTGTTCGACGAGGTGGTCGCCGAGGTGGTGGCCGGGCTGGACGAACCGCCGGTCCTGGTCCGCGCGGGGGAGCGGTACGAGCAGCTGCTGGCCGACGCGACACCGCAGTGCATGCACCCCGGACGACGAGCGCGGGCTGCTCTCGATCAACTACACGTCCGGGACCACGGGGCGGCCCAAGGGTGTGATGTACCACCACCGCGGGGCCTACCTGCAGGCGCTGGCGATGGTCGGGCACACGGGACTGTCCCCGTCAGCGGTGCACCTGTGGACGCTGCCGATGTTCCACTGCAACGGCTGGTGCTTCCCGTGGGCGGTGACCGCGGCCGCGGGAACGCACGTCTGCCTGCCGAAGGTGGATCCGGCGCACGTGTGGCGCCTGATCCGGGAAGAGGGCGTCACCCACCTCAACGGCGCGCCGACGGTGCTGTCGATGCTGGCCTACGCCGCGGAGGCCGCGCCGCTGTCGGTGCCGGTGCGGGTGGCCACCGGCGGCGCCCCGCCCAGTCCCGCCATCCTGCGCCGGATGGGGGAGCTGGGTTTCGACGTCACACACCTGTACGGGCTCACCGAGACCTTCGGCCCGGTGATGATCTGCGACTGGCGCCCCGAGTGGAACGCGCTGGACTCGGAGGCGCAGTCCCGGCTCAAGGCGCGCCAGGGTGTCGGCAACATGATCTCCTGCCGGGTCCGGGTGATCGGTCCCGACGGGACGGACGTGCCGGGCGACGGGGCGAGCGTCGGTGAGATCGCCCTGCGGGGCAACAACGTGATGCTGGGCTACCTCGACGACCCGGACGCCACCGCCGCCGCGATACCGGATGGCTGGTTCCGTACCGGGGACCTCGGCGTCCTGCACCCCGACGGCTACGTGGAGCTGCGCGACCGGTCCAAGGACGTGATCATCTCAGGAGGGGAGAACATCGCGTCCGTCGAGGTGGAGCAGGCCATCGCGGACCACCCGGCGGTGCTGGAGGTCGCGGTGATCGCCGTACCCGACGAGAAGTGGGGAGAGGTTCCGGCGGCCTATGTCACCGTGCACGAGGGCCGGGAGGTGACGGCGGAGGAGATCATCGCGCACGTCCGGGACCGGCTGGCCCGGTTCAAGGCCCCCCGCTCGGTGACGTTCGGCGAGCTGCCGAAGACATCCACCGGCAAGATCCAGAAGTACGTGCTGCGGCAGCGGGACTCAGGCCCGCCGCAATCGCCCCCGCCGCAATCGACGTAGCAGCAGCGTGACCCCCGCGACCACCAGAACCAGGCCGATCACCAGCCAGAGGCGCGAGCCGGTCATGAAGCTGCCGCCGACCAGACCCAGTCCCTGCAGCGTCCAGAGGCCGCCGATCAGGAGCAGGAGAACACCGACAACCGGGGCGAGCCAACGCGTCATGACCGCCATGATGCCCCTGAGACAACTTCGACAGGCTGTAGAAGTTCGGGCAGAATGACGAGGTGACCTCTTTCTCCCCGCCTGCGGTGGCGACGGCGTTCCGCGTGGTCGCGATCGCCGAGGCCTGCTCGTGGGCCGGCCTGCTGATCGGAATGATGTTCAAGTACCTGGTGGTCGGCAACGAGATCGGCGTGCAGGTGTTCGGCCCGATCCACGGCGGGTTGTTCGTGGCCTATGTGGTGGTGGCGCTCGTGGCCGCGCGAACGTTCGACTGGCGGCTCCCGACGACGCTGCTCGCGCTGGCCTGCAGCATCCCGCCGTTCGCGACGCTCTGGTTCGAGCGCCGGCAACGTCCGCTCGTGAGCGCCTGTTCGTAGCACCACCACCATCGACGACGTCGTTCCTCGTGCTCATCTCGGCAGCGCCAGGTACGCGGGCCGCAGCAGTTCGGTGACCCGCTCCCCACGCACCTCGACCGCGAGTTCGGGTATCTGGTCGAGCAGCGCGTCGGAGGGGGTGCGCGGGCCGGACAGGGGCTCGTCGAGTCCCGGACCGGCCACGAAGAACGAGTCCAGTACCTCGTCGAGCGCAGGCACGCCGTCCGCGAGGCCGGCGGGCGCCGCGGCCGCCCGGCGGGCACGCAGATCCTCCAGCAGCGCCTCCTTGTCCCGGCCGCGCAGCGCGAGGATCTCGAAGGGGTCGGCGTCGAACCGCTCGGCCAGCAGGTAGAACACCGCGGCCAGGTGCTTGCACGGCACCTCGTGGTCCGGGCAGCTGCAGTCCATGACCAGATCGCGGGATCCGGCCGGGAACAGCGCCAGCCCGACCGCCTCGAACACCGACTCGATCTCCCGCGGCATCTCGCCGTTGAGCAGCGTGGCGGCGTAGGACGCGTCGTCGGCCAGCGCCTGGCACACCGCGGCCCACTCCGTCTTGCCGAACGCCGGGATCCCGATCCGGACCTGGTAGGGCCGCGGCCGAGAGCCCTGTACCCGTGCCCGGACCCCACCCACCTCGACGTCGATCGAGACGATCTGCCCGGTACGGGCGTAGCTACGGCCGCGGCTGAGCCGGCCGCCGACCCCGCTCTGCTCCAGCACGCCGATGAACCGCCGCGACCACCACGTCTGGGCCACCGCTCCGCGGGTGCTGTTGATCTGGATTCCGCCCTCGACCGCGCGGCGGCGGGTCGGCTCGGCGTCGCGCCACCAGTACGGATCAGCCATCGCCCGCCCCGTCGTCGAGTGCTCCGTCGTCGAGTGCCCCGTCGTCGAGTGCCCCGTCGTCGAGTGCCCCGTCGTCGAGTGCGTCGGCGCCCAGGGCGAAGACCTCGCGCAGCGTGTCGGTGGACAGCTCGGTGAGCCACCCTTCGCCGTCACCCACCACCAGCTCCGACAGCGCTCGCTTCTTCGTGATCATCTCGTCGATGCGCTCCTCCACGGTGCCGGGGCAGACGAACTTGCGCACCTGCACGTTGCGCCGCTGCCCGATCCGGAAGGCGCGGTCGGTGGCCTGGTTCTCCACCGCCGGGTTCCACCAGCGGTCCAGGTGGACCACGTGGTTGGCCGCGGTGAGGGTGAGCCCGGTGCCGCCCGCCTTGAGCGACAGCAACATGATCGACGGCCCGTCTCCCGACTGGAAGCGGGTGACGAGCTCGTCGCGGCGCTTCTTGGTGGTGCCGCCGTGCAGGAAGGCCACGTCCGTGTCGAAGCGGGCCGACAGGTGCGGCACGAGCATCCGGCCGAACTCGGTGAACTGGGTGAAGCAGAGGACGCGGTCGCCCTCGTCCAGGATCTCGCCGAGGATCTCCTCGAGCCGGATGATCTTCCCGGAACGCCGCCCGATCGCCGAACCGTCGTGCAGCAGCTGGGCGGGGTGGTTGCAGACCTGCTTGAGCTTGGCCATCGCCGACAGCACGTTGCCGCGGCGCTCGATGCCCTGGCTGTCCTCGATCTTCTCCATCATGTCGTCGACGACGGTGCGGTACAGCGAGGCCTGCTCGCGGGTGAGCCGGTAGTGCTGGGTGATCTCGATCTTGTCGGGCAGGTCGTCGATGATCGTGGGATCGGTCTTGAGCCTGCGCAGCAGGTACGGCCGGGTGACCTTGCGCAGCAGCGTGGCGGCCTCGGTGTCGCCGTGCCGTTCCACCGGGATCGCGTACCGGGTGCGGAACCGATCGGCCGACCCGAGCAGCCCGGGGTTGAGCACGTCCATCACCGACCACAGCTCGGACAGCCGGTTCTCCACCGGCGTGCCGGTGAGCGCCACCCGGTGTTCGGCGTCGAAGCGGCGCACCGCGCGCGAATGCGACGCCCGGCTGTTCTTGATGGCCTGGGCTTCGTCGAGCACGAGCCGGCGCCAGGCCATGGCCGCCAGCTCGTCGCCGTCGCGGGCGGCGGTGGCGTAGGTGGTGACCACCAGGTCGGACGCGACCGCGCGCTCGGCCAGCGCCGCACCGTGCAGCCGGCCGGCACCGTGGTGTGCATGCACCCGCAGCCGCGGGGCGAACTTCGCAGCCTCCCGCTGCCACGTCCCGACCAGCGACATCGGGCAGATCAGCAGCGTCGGCCCGCGGGGCTCGAGATCGCGTTCGTAGGCCTCAAGCGCCAGCAGCTGCACCGTCTTGCCCAAACCCATGTCGTCGGCGAGGCAGGCGCCGAGGCCGAGCGCGGAGAGGAAGGCGAGCCAGGAGAGGCCGCGCTCCTGGTAGGGGCGGAGCCGGGCGTGGAAATCGGTGGGCGGCTGCACCGGACTGATCGCGCGCTCGACCTGGCCGCCGAGCAGATCGCCGATCCAGCCCTCGGCCCGGACCGCGGTGACCGGCAGCGGGATCTCGTCGTCGCCCGCCCAGTCGTCCGGATGGCGCTGGGCGAGCGCGAGCACCTCGGCGGCGCTCGGAGCGGCCCGCCTGCCGCCGCGACCGCGCAGGAACTCCAGCCCGGCGGCCAGCCGTTGCGCGTCGACCGCGACCCAGCGGCCGCGCACCCGCACCAGCGGTGCCTTGGCCGCCACCAGCTCGGCCAGCTCCTCCTCCGACAACTCCTCGTCGCCGACCGCGATCGCCCACCGGAAATCGGCCAGGGTTTCGCGGCCCAGCCCGCTGCGGGTGAGCACCCGGTCCGCGGGAGTGCTGCGGGTGGACAGCGAGAGCCCGACCCGCCTCGAGCCGTCCCAGCCGGCCGGCAGCTGCACGGCGAACCCGGCCTCGACCAGCAGCGCCGCGCCGGCCGTGAGGAACTCGTGCGCCCCGCCGAGCTCGAGGTCCAGGCTCTCGGGGCGGGCCTGACGCAGCGCCGTGGCCAGCGCCGGAAACACGGTCGCCGCTCGGCCGAGCTCGGCCAGCAGCAGCTCCTGCGGTTCTGCGATCAGCCGCTCCGCGCGCCCGTCCCACACCTGCTGGGCCGGCACCTGCAGGCTGGGGTCGACGCTGGACTGCAGGAAGAACTCCAGCACGAACCGGGTGCCGTCGCCGGTCTGGTCGTCCGGATCAGGCCCCGGGTCGGCCGGATCGTGCAGAGTGCGGATCTCGGAGAGCCGGAAGCCCGCCCGCCCGGCGCCGGTGGCCGCGGTGCCGACCTCGTCCCAGACGGCGAGGGCTTCGGCCAGCGCGTCCAGCTCCCGCGGGTCGACTCCGGCCGCGCCGCCGACCCGGGCGTCCGGGGTGAGCAGCGCGGCGAGCCAGGCCTCGGTGGCGGTGGGTCGCGCCGGCGCGCGCCCCCGCCGCGGCGGGGCCAGGGTGATCGGCTGCGCGGAGCGGGCCAACCGGTCCCGGACGGCGGCGTCGGTGAGCACCGCGAGGGCATCCTCGACGAGCGCCTGCGGATCGGCACCGAGCAGCGGCGAACCGATCCGGACCGGGGTGGTGAGCTCCGCCCGTCCGACGGGAGGCATGGCCGTGACCAAGGTGTCCAGCGTGACGCTGTCGATGCCCTGCAGGACCGGGCGCCAGCGGGCCGAAGCCGGGCCACGGGGTTCGGGGCCGCGCCGATCCAGGGTCGGCAGCACCCGGCCGCGGATCGCCAGGTCGTCGGCGAGCGCGACGATCGCGCGCAGGTGGGCGACCGAGGCCCCGTAGCGCACCTCGTCGGCCGGATCGGTGAGCTCGCTGGCGTCGACGACCAGCGCCGGGACGGACCATGGCCGCAGCACGGTAGGCGTGCGGGCCGATCCGCCTGGCCCGCCGGAGCGCACCAACTCGGGGGAGGCGAGTGGTCCACCCGGGCGCGACGGCAGCAGCAACGTGATCGTGGTCGGTTTGCCGGGATGCAACGCCGCCAGCACGGTCGACGACGCGGCGAACGGGTGCGGGCGCGCCGAGCGCAACGAGCGGCCCGCCCCGGTGGCCGGCCTCTGACCGTCCTCGGCCCACAGCAGCACCCCGCGACCGGGGGACCAGAGACCGTGGACGGCGAGCACCCGCCCAGCCTACGAACCGGCCCCGACAGTTCCGGGACTCAGGGCAGGTCGAACTCCCCGCGCCGATCCGCGGGGACCAGGTCGAGGTAGTCCTCGTGCCTGGCGATCCAGGAGCGCACGAACGGGCAGCTCGGAAGCACGGCCAGGCTCCGGCTGCGGGCCGTGTCCAGCGCGGTGCGCACCAGCACACCACCCAGCCCCTGACCGCCGAACGCGTCGTCGATCTCGGTGTGCGTGAACGTGATCTCGCCGGGGCCCAGCCGGTAGGCGACGAGCCCGGCCCGCCGCCCGTCGACCCGGATCTCGAAGCGGTGCCGGTCGGCGACCTCGACCACCACCGGGTCCGTGGAGCTCATGCGTTGCCGCCAAGCGAGCCGTGGGGCACGTAGGTCGCGGGCACCACGCCGAGCTTGCCCCGCTGGTAGTCCTCGAACGCCTGCAACACCTCGGCCTTCGTGTTCATCACGAACGGTCCCGCCCATGCCACCGGCTCCCGGATCGGTTGCCCGCCGAGGACGATCACGTCCATCCCGCTCAGCCGTGATTCCTGCTGCTCGCTCGCCGCGACGGTGATCGTGTCGCCCGCGCCGAACAGCGCGGCCTGCCCGGTGTGCACCGGGCGCCGTTGCGCCCCGACCGAGCCGTCGCCCGAGAGCACGTAGACCAGTGCGTTGAAGTCGGGCCGCCACGGCAGCCGGATTGTGGCGCCTGGCGCGATCGTCGCGTGGATCATGGTCATCGGGGTGAACGTGGAACCGGGGCCTCTGTGCCCTGCGACGTCGCCGGCGATCACCCGCAGCAGCGCGCCGCCGTCGTGCGTGGTGAGCAGCGCCGACTCGCCGGCCCGCAGGTCCTGGTACTTGGGCTCCAACCACTTGTCGGCCCTGGGCAGGTTCACCCAGAGCTGCAGGCCGTGGAACAGCCCGCCGCTGACCACCAGGCTCTCCGGCGGCCGCTCGATGTGCAGCAGCCCACCGCCCGCGGTCATCCACTGGGTGTCGCCGTTGGTGATCACGCCGCCGCCGCCGTGCGAGTCGGCGTGCTCGAAGGTCCCGTCCATGATGTAGGTGACGGTCTCGAAGCCGCGGTGCGGATGCCAGGACGTGCCCTTGGGCTCGCCGGGTGCGTACTCCACCTCGCCCATCTGATCCATCATCAGGAACGGGTCGAGGTCGCGCAGATCGATGCCGGCGAAGGCGCGCCGGACCGGGAATCCCTCGCCCTCGAAACCGGACGGCGCGCTGGTCACCGAACGCACAGGACGCTCGACGGCGGCGGCACCGGGCTCGGGGACCCGGGGGAGGACGGTGACGTCGGAAACGGTGACGGCTGGCATTCGAACCTCCGTTGGTAGTTGAATGTGCAATCACATGAACGCGAGGCTGATGCCATCTCTTCCCGCCTACGCTACGCAGCCATGAGTCACCAGGCACCCGTCCCGACGGCGGGTTGAGCGGTGCCCGCTCTCGATCCGGCGCGACAGCGCGAGTTGCTGGCCGCCGCGCCCGTCGGCAGGCTGGCGACGCTGCGCGCCGACGGCAGCCCGCGGCTGGTGCCGATCACGTTCGCGCTGCTGGACGGGCTGATCTGCTCCGCGGTGGACGAGGTCAAACCCAAGCGCAGCAGCCGGCTGGCCCGGCTCGCCGACATCCGGCGGGACCCGCGCGTGGGGCTCGTCGTGGATCACTACTCGGCGGACTGGGCGCAGCTGTGGTGGGTGCGGGTGGACGGCACCGCCGCGGTGTACGACGACGGGCCGCTGCGCGAGCGGGCGCTCGACGTGCTGGCGACCAAGTACCCGCCCTACGCCGACGCCCGCCCCGCCGGCCCGCTGCTGGTGATCACGCCGACCGCCTGGGCGGGGTGGACGGCCGGGTCCTGATGCGGGTGGCCCGGCACCGGATCCGGTGCACGAACGGCACTCTCGCGCGCTAGGCGTGCGCGAAAGTGCCGTTCGCGCCGTCCCGTGGTCCCGCGCGGGGTTCCGGAGCGGGGGGCGAATCGCTCCGGGGTCAGTCGAGCGTCGCCAGGAAGGCGACGATCGCGGCCGTCACCACGTCGGCATGCTCCAGGTGTGGTGCGTGCCCGCCCTCGAGCAGCAGCAGCTCGACCGGGCCGGCCGCGGCGTCCCGGACGGCCGCCACGTGGGCCAGGGTCCCGTAGGGGTCGGCGGTGCCCTGGATCGCGAGCACCGCACAGGAGATCGCGGGCAGCTCAGGGCGCAGGTCCCAGTCACGGAAGGCGGGATCGAGCCACACGTCGTTCCAGTTGCGGAAGGCCGTGTCCGGATCGCGGTGGTGGCGCGCCATGCGGCTGCGCAGGTCGCCCTCGTCGAACCGCAGCCGGGCCGCCTCGATCTCGTGCAGCCCGCCGTCCTCGACGAACACGTGTGGCGCGATCACCACCAATCCGCCGACGTCGGCCGCCGCCGCGTACAGCAGCGCGATCGAGGCGCCGTCGCTGTGCCCGATCAGTACCGGCCGGTCCAGTCCCAGCGCCCCGCACAGGGCGGGAACCACCCAGGCTGCTTCCTCGTGCATGAACGTCGGCGAGCGCGGAGCCGCCGGCGGGTCGGAGCAACCGTGGCCGAGGCGCGAGTAGGCGACCGTTCGGCGTCCCGTGGCGGTCGCGACGCGGTCCGGGAAGCCACGCCACAACCCGACCGAGCCCAGTCCCTCGTGCAGGAACAGCAGCGGCGCGCGGTCCGGGTCCCCTGGTCGATCGGCGACGTCGACGCATCCACCGGGAACCATGACGTGCCGCAGCCCGGACACCCGAACCCCCCTCTGCGCGGCACCGCCCGTTCCGCTGCGCGAACGGCTCGTTCGCGCGAACCTATCGCTCGAGTGGGCCGTTCGCGCTGTTCGGGGCCGGGTCGGGAAGCCGGGCGACGAGCTTCTTCGGGGCGATCTCCCGGTAGGCGTCGGTGACGATCTCGGCCACCTCCTCCCAGTCGACGTCCCCGCCGTCGAGCCACACCCCCAGCCAGCCGCGGCCGCCGACGTAGGGCGGGCGGAAGAACCGGTCAGGGCGGGAGCCGACCAGAGCCTCCTGGACACCGGGCGGGGCGGCGCACCAGAACGCGACCCGGTCGTCGTGATGATGATCGGCGTAGGTCACGAACACCTTGCGCACGAACCAGGTCGGTTCGCCGTGACTGGCCTTCTCGGTGACCTCGGGCAGGGCCGTGCAGAGCGCCCGCAGCCGGGAGAGCGGGTCGGGGGTCTCGGGCGACGACCGCTGTGTCGTGTCCATGGTTCCTTCTTCCGGTTCGTGGGCGACCAGGCGTCCACTTCGGAGTTTCGAGGAACGGGATGCCGGGCATCCACGCTCGGGCCGCCTCCCTCGCGGCGGCCCCGCTCCTCACTACTCTGGAGGCTTGATGATCATCCTCGGGTTGATCCTGCTCATTCTCGGCTACGTGCTCGGCATCTCGATTCTCTACACCGTCGGCGGCATATTGATCGTCATCGGCCTGGTCCTGCTGGTGTTGGGCAGCACCGGGCGGGCAGTCGGCGGACGCAGACACTTCTTCTGATCGCGACTCACCGCAGCCCAGGCCATCGCGGACGAATGGCGCGTTGGGCCGGTGAGGTGGCATAACGCGCCGTTCGTGCTGTCCGCGGTTCTGTCGAGACCGCGGTGACCGTCGACCACCGTAGCGGCGGGCCGCCAACGAAGCCGGCCGCCACCCGCCTACGCTGCGCGGCGTGAACGGGAGTGCCGAGCCGCCGACCTTCGACGATCTCGTCCAGCGGGCACTGCGGCTCGCCACCGGCTCCACCCGGGCCATCCTCGGAGTGACCGGCAGCCCCGGCGCGGGTAAGTCGACGCTGGTGGAGGTGTTGCTCCGGGAGCTGCCGGCCGGCTCGGTCGCGCACGTGCCGCTGGACGGCTTCCATCTGGCCGACGTCGCGCTGGAGCGCCTCGGGCTGCGTCAGGCCAAGGGCGCCCCGGACACGTTCGACGCCGGGGGATACATCGCGCTGCTCCGCCGGATCCGGGCCGACGCCGAGGACGTGATCTACGCGCCGGCCTTCGAGCGTGTCCTCGAACAGCCGCTTGCCGGCGCGATCGCCGTCCCGCGGGCGGCGCGGCTCGTGCTCACCGAGGGCAACTACCTGCTGGTCGACGAGGGGCGCTGGGCCGAGGTGCGCCCGGAGCTGGACGAGGTGTGGTTCTGCGATCCGGACCCCGACGTCCGGCCTCGCGCAGCTGACCGCAAGGCATGTGGCGTTCGGGAAGGATCCCGATACCGCGGCGGCCTGGATCGCCGCGGTGGACGCGGGCAACGCCGAGCTCGTGGAGACCACCCGCTCACGGGCCGATCTGATCGTTCCCGCCGAGGTCCTCGCCGCCCTCCCGGTGGCGAGCGGGGTGTGGTCGGGTTGATCAATGATGTGCGGTCCGGTGGGCGGCCAGCACGTCCAGCCCGAAGTCGGCTTCCGGATCCCGCCACACCGCGTGTGCGTGGTTGGCCCGGCGCTGGGTGTTGTCGAACTCGATGAGCAGCCGAGGTCCCTGCAGCCGGTAGTAGTGCGGCTCACCCGGTTCGGTCGAGCCGGCCCAGGCGAGGTGCACGGCGTCCAGCGCGGCCGGGTCGTCGTAACGTGGCAGCGGTGAGATCCCGTCCGGGACCCGGTCGAGGTAGGTGCTGAGCAGGGCCCGCAACAACTCCCGTTGCGCCGCGTCCAGCTCCGCGCCCGGCAGGCCTTTCGGTGCGGTCGTGAGCGCGACCGCGCGGTGGTCGTCGGGCGTCAGCCCGGCCGTGCCGTCGATCGCGTCGCTGAGCGCCTGGAAACCCTGCTGCTGCTCCCTGTCGCGGAACGGGCCGCGCATGAGACCAGCCAGCGGGATCAGCTCCTCGCCGTCACGGACGCGGGATCGGTTGCCGCCGATGATGTCCGACGGCGCGCGGGGGAGCAGCACGGCGCGTGCCGCGGCGGCCGGCGGCAGCGACCGCACCAGCTCTGAGGCGATGTCCTGGGGCCCGGCCAGCGGCCTCGCCATCAGGCCGCCGAGCAACGGCGCGGAGGACGGGTCGGCGCCGAGGAAGCACGGCGTGGTCGCGACCAGGCGGCCGTCGACGACCAGGTTGTTGAGCGAGACGTGGTGGCCACCGAACCGCCAGCCCCACGGCGCCAGGCCGCCCGGATCGCCGAAGACCCGCAGGTAGTACATCCCGGGATCGCGGCCCCGCTCGCGGTCGAACCGGGCCGTGAAGCCCTCGACGTGGTCCAACACGTTCTCCAGCCCCATGACGGTCGCCACCGTGACGTAGCCGGGGGTGGAGAGCCCGGTCGCGACCAGCTTCATCGCCAACCGCTGCTGCGCGGGGCGCTGCTGGTGCACGGTCAGCCCGCCGTGGTCGGTCGGGGTGTAGAACCAGCGTCGCCGCTCCGCGTCGGTGGCCTCGTCGAGATCGGGGGCCGCGCCGTGGCCCACGGCGCGTAGCTCGCCGTCCAACGCCTCGAGCCATTCGGACGCGGCGGCAGCCATGCGCTCCGCGGCCGCGGAGGCCGGATCCTGGTCCATGCTCAGACCGTACGACGGTGCGGCGTCCTCGGCGGTCAAGGCAGCGCCGTGGCGCCGTCCGGACCGCCGCGGCCCGGCCGCAGCCGGATCTCGCAGCGGATCAACGATTCCTCGAGCCCCGTGAGGTCGGCGATCAGTGATCGTGCGGCGGCGTCCGCCTCGGCGCTGGCGATGTCGAACGGGGCGCCACCGACGATCCGGGCGGCCACGCTGGTGGCCGCCTCGATCTCGGGGACGTAGAGCACCAGCCTGCGCTCGGACAGCCAGGCCACGACTTCGAACAGGTGATCGGCGCCGCGCAGAGCTCCCCGCCCGTCCACGCCGTCAACGGTAGCCCGACGTCAGCGAGGTGGCACCGGCTGAACGTGCCCAGGATGCGACGACACCGAGACGGCCACCGGCGCCGGCACGGCGGTTTGGTCGATCAAGATGATCGAGGGCGGCAGCAGGACAGCCGCGATCGACCCGCCGAGAGCGCGCCGGACACGGCGGTGCCGATGGGTCGGCGGGGGATTTCCGGTGAGCAACTCACCGTTGTCGGTCTCGGACTGGTCGAGCCAGCCGGGCGTCCAGCTGATGAGTCCTCGCAACCAGCTGAGCACCGGCAACACCTGTTGCCGATGAGTCCGGTGGCGGGTCATCGCCATCGCCACCGCCGTGCGGTGTCGGTTCGGTAGCCGCCGCATTTCGTGTCGGCGGGCGGGGCGGCCGACCGATCGCCCCGGCTTGGGCGGCTGCCACCAACCGACGATGCCCGGGTGGCCACAACGGAGGGCACTCGATACCGGGCCGCGGTCGCTGCCGGCGGTCGAGCGGGTCGAGCGGGTCGAGTGAGCTCCGGTCATCAGCACGACCTCCCACACAGTTCGCCCGTGCGGGGAGCCGGAAGGTCACCCCGTGGCGGGTGTGTCGTGCGTTCCAACTGATCGCGGCGGTGCGACGGTGTGGCGATGGCCCGCAGATCACCCGATGGTTTGGCCGGCGGTGCTGGCAACGCCGCCGGCGGGGCGATTTGCACACTCTGCGTGATCGCCGGGTGCGGATCCGGCCGTTCCACGGGTGCCGGAAAGGGGCCGACGCAACCCGTCCGCGCCGGTAGCACCGCTCGTTCAGGCGTCTTGCGCGTCCGGTCGCCCCCAGCGCGAGGCGTCACGCCGGGTAGCGGCCGTTCGACCCGGGCTCAGATCCGGGCGGGGGCGACGGCCTCGGCGAGCAGCTCGTAGGAACGCAGCCGATCGGTGCCGCTGTGCGCGCTGGTGACCACCATCAGCTCGTCCACTCCGGTGCGCGCGACGAGCTCCTCGACGCCGGCCCGGACCGTGGCCGGTGCGCCGATCACCTGCCCCGCCAGCCGTTCCTCGACGAATGTGCGTTCCTCGGCCGAGTAGGGGTACGCGGCGGCCTCCTCCGGCGTCGGGACGAGTCCGGGGTTGCCCAGCCGCAGCCGCAGGAACTGCAGCGCGCCAGGCATCGCGAGTCGGCGCGCCTCCTCGTCGGTGTCGGCGGCCAGCACCGCGGCGGCGATCATCGAATAGGGCTCCGACAGCACCGCGGACGGCCGGAAGAGCTCCCGGTACAGGGCGAGCGCGGCCATCGTGTTGTGGCCGCTGAAATGGTGCGCGAACGCGAACGGCAACCCGAGGAGGCCCGCCACCTGGGCGCTGTATCCGCTGGAGCCCAGCAGCCACACGGCCGGCTGGTTGCCGACGGCCGGGACCGCCAGCACCGGCCCGTCGCCGCGGAAGTAGGCGATCAGCTCGGTGAGCTGCTCGGGGAAGTCGTCGGCACCGAGCGGGTCGGTGCCGCGGCGCAGCGCAGCGGCCGTCCGCGGGTCGGTGCCGGGGGCACGGCCGATGCCCAGATCGATGCGGCCGGGATGGAGAGCTTCCAGGGTGCCGAACTGCTCGGCCACGACCAGCGGCTGGTGGTTGGGCAACATCACCCCGCCGGACCCGACCCGGATCCGGGTGCTGGCCCCGGCCAGATGCGCGATCAGCACCGCGGGCGACGAGCTCCCGATGCCCGGCATGCCGTGGTGCTCGGCCACCCAGTAGCGCTGGAAGCCGAGCTCCTCCACCCGCCGGACGAGGGCGGTGCTGTGCTCCAGCGCCGCGGTCGCGGTGGATCCGGAGCCGATGGGGACGAGGTCGAGCACGGAAAGTGGCACCACGCTCTGAGCAACCGGGCACCGGCGCCGGTTTCTTCCCCGCTACCGATAGACGCCCTGTGCGTCTAGACTGAACGGACTAGTTCGATGCCGTCTTGGCTAAGCCATTCGGGGGGTCGCCATGAGAAGCGGGATGCTGCACGCCGCTCTCGCCGAGCTGCTGGCGGACACCGGCGCGCAGGCCGCGAGGGCGTTGGACGTGCGAACCGGCGCGGTGGTGGCGGAGATGGGCACTGCCGTCCTCGACGACGTGCCCGCCCTGATCCGGCTCGCCGCGGCGGCCAAATCGGTGGCGGCCTGGGCCGATATCGACGATCTCGTGCTGACCACCCGGCGAGCGGTGCATGTGCTCCGGGAATCGTCGGTTTCCGGCTACTTCCTCATGATCCGGCTGGAGGAGGGCCGCGGAGACCTCGTCGCAGCCCGTCGCCGGCTGGCCTCGCCCGCACTGGACGCTGCACTGCGATCGGTGTTGAGGCCGCCGGCGGGCCCACCCCGCTCGTTCGACGGGACGGAACCGCCGGCCGACCCGCGCGGCGGCGGGCAACCGGCACTGGCCGCGCTGGCGCCTGCCGCTGCGCGGCGGCGCACCGGCGAGCTCGCCGCGCTCGCGCTCGGTCCGGTCGCCGTGCTCCCACGGAGGACCCCGGCCCGGCCGATGGGCGCCGTGGCGCCGGCGCGGGCGGGTTCGATACCCGGCGCGGATCGGCAGGCGGCTGTCGCTCGCGCCGCCGTCGCCGTCCCGTCGCCGTCGCCGTCGCCGTCGCCGTCGCCGTCGAAATGGAAGCCGTCGCCGCACAAGCGGCAGCCCGGTTCGGTGGGGCCGGGGGGACCGCAGCACGAGCCGCCGCGACGCGGGGCGCCCGAGCAGGAACCGGCTCGGGAGTCGACGCCGTCGGTGTTGAAGCAGGTGTGGGCCGACGACATGGACACCCTGAGCCGGCTGCTGGCTGCCCTCCGCCGGCCGAGCGAGCACGTCGGTAGCTGATGCGGTCGGCTGCTGTCGGCCCGATGTTCCGCCGTCGGGGCCGATCCGACCCGCTGCCGAAAACCTGATCGCGGAGCCCTCTAGCATCGACAGCACCGTCGTGACCACCTCTGGAGGCTCCTGTGTCCGCGCCCGCATCCCGTCCCGCGTCCGAACCCGTCCGGGTGCCGGCCGGGACGACGGCCGGTGCGGCCGTCCGCGCGGCGGGGGCGGCGACCAGCGGGCCGAGTGCCGTGGTGGTGGTCCGTGACGCCGAGGGCGGGCTGCGCGATCTCGCATGGGTGCCGGAGCGGGACACCGATGTCGAGCCGGTCGCCGCGGACACAGCCGACGGCCGCAGCGTCATCCGGCACTCCGCCGCACACGTGCTGGCGCAGGCCGTCCAGCAGCTGCGCCCTGAGGCCAAGCTCGGCATCGGCCCACCGATCACCGACGGCTTCTACTACGACTTCGACGTCGAGGTCCCGTTCACCCCCGAGGACCTGACGGCCCTCGAGTCGTCCATGAAGAAGATCATCAAGGCCGGGCAGCGGTTCTCCCGGCGCCGCTACGACTCCCTCGACGAAGCACGCAAGGAGCTCGCCGACGAGCCCTACAAGCTCGAGTTGATCGATCTCAAGGGCCGTGCCGATCTCGACGGGGTCGACACCGACGAGGTGATGGAGGTCGGGGCGGGTGAGCTCACCGCGTACGACAACGTGCACGCGCACACCGGCGAGACCGTGTGGTCCGACCTGTGCCGTGGCCCGCACGTGCCCACCACGAAGTTCGTCCCCGCCTTCAAGCTGACGCGCTCGGCCGCCGCTTACTGGCGGGGGAGCGAGAAGAACCCGCAGCTGCAGCGGATCTACGGCACCGCGTGGGAAAGCGCAGAGGCGCAGGAGGCGTACCTGGCCAGGCTGGCCGAGGCCGAACGCCGCGACCACCGCAGGCTCGGCTCCGAGCTGGACCTGTTCTCCTTCCCTGACGAGATCGGCTCCGGGCTCGCGGTCTTCCACCCCAAGGGCGGGGTGATCCGCAAGGAGCTGGAGGACTACTCCCGGCGCCGGCACGAGGAGGCCGGCTACGAGTTCGTGAACACCCCGCACATCACCAAGGGCCAGCTCTTCCAGACCTCCGGGCACCTCGACTGGTACTCCGACGGGATGTACCCGGCCATGCACCTCGACGAGGAGCGCAACCCGGACGGCACCGTGCGCAGGCCCGGCCAGGACTACTACCTGAAGCCGATGAACTGCCCGATGCACAACCTGATCTTCCGGTCGCGCGGGCGCAGCTACCGGGAACTGCCGCTGCGGCTGTTCGAGTTCGGCACCGTCTACCGGTACGAGAAGTCGGGTGTCGTGCACGGCCTCACCCGGGCCCGCGGTTTCACCCAGGACGATGCGCACATCTACTGCACGCCGGCGCAGATGCCGGGTGAGATCGCGCAACTGCTCCGGTTCGTGCTCGACCTGCTGCGCGACTACGGCCTGGACGACTTCTACCTGGAGCTCTCCACCCGCAACCCGGACAAGTCGATCGGCAGCGACGAGGACTGGGAGCGGGCCACCAACGTGCTCCGCGACGTCGCCGAGGCCAGCGGGCTGGAGCTGGTGCTCGATCCGGGTGGCGCCGCCTACTACGCGCCGAAGATCAGCGTGCAGGCGAAGGACGCGATCGGGCGCACCTGGCAGATGTCGACCATCCAGGTCGACCTGATGTTGCCCGACCGGTTCGAGCTGGAGTACACGGCACCGGACGGCTCGCGGCAGCGGCCGGTGATGATCCACCGTGCGCTGTTCGGCTCCATCGAGCGGTTCTTCGGGGTGCTTCTCGAGCACTACGCCGGAGCTTTCCCGGCATGGCTGTCGCCGGTGCAGGTCGTGGCCATCCCGGTCACCGACGACCAGTTGCCGCACGTGCGGGACGTCGCGGCGGTGTTGCGTGCGCGTGGGATCCGCGTCGAGGTCGACGCAGGTGACGACCGCATGCAGAAGAAGATCCGCACCCACACCCTGGCGAAGGTGCCGTTCCTGCTGTTGCTGGGGGCCCGTGACGCCGAGGCGGGTGCCGTGAGCTTCCGCTTCCGGGACGGCACCCAGCGCAACGGGGTGCCGGTGGCCGCGGCCGCCGAGCAGATCGCGGAGTGGGTGGCGAGCCGGCGCAACGACAGCCCGACCGCAGAGACGTTCGTTGCTGCCCACTAGCGCACCGGAATATGCCTGGGACTCCCGGCCTAGTATCGCGGCCATGGACGACGGCGCCGACGAGGCCGAGCCGGCTCTGGAGCCGCGCGACGGCGTCGGCACGCCGGACGGCTTCCGCCGGTTGTGGACCCCACACCGGTTGGCCTACATCAAGGAGGCGGGCTCGGACGGCGGTTGCCCGTTCTGCCGGATCCCGAGCCTGCCCGACGAGGATGGCCTGGTCGTCGCGCGCGGCGTGACCGTCTACGCGGTGCTGAACCTGCACCCGTACAACCCGGGCCATCTGATGGTGTTGCCGTACCGGCACGTCGCCGAGCTGGAGGATCTGACGCCGGCCGAGGCGGCGGAGCTGATGTCGTTCACGCAGAACGCCGTGCAGGCGCTCAAGCGGGTTGCGGCGCCGCACGCGTTCAACGTCGGGCTGAACCTCGGCACGGTGGCCGGTGGCTCGCTGGCCGAGCACCTGCACCAGCACGTGGTGCCGCGGTGGGGTGGCGACGCCAACTTCATCGCCGTGGTCGGCCAGACCAAGGTGATCCCGCAGCTGCTCTCGGAGACCCGGTCACTGCTGGCGGGCGTATGGGACACACCACCCGACCGCTCGGCGACGGCATAGGCTGCATTCCTCGGGAAGCGGGACCTCCATGCTCAACATCTTCGCCCGCGTGCACGTGGCCCGCGTCACCGATCCGGTCGGAGGGTGGCTGGTGGGGCACGGCATCGCCCCGGACGTGGTGACCGTCAGCGGCACCGTCGGCTCCATCGTCGCTGCCGTCTGGTTCCTGCCCCGCGACCAGCTTTTCCTCGGTGCGGTGGTGATCACCGTGTTCGTGCTGTTCGACCTGCTCGACGGGGCGATGGCGCGGGCCAAGGGAGCCACCACCGCCTTCGGCGCGGTGCTCGACTCCACCTGCGACCGCGTCGTGGACGGCGCGCTGTTCGCCGCACTCGCCTGGTGGGCGCTCGGTGCCGGACAGCAACGCCTGCTCGGGTTGGCCGCCCTGATCTGTCTGGTCGCCGGTCAGCTCGTCTCCTACATCAAGGCCAGGGCCGAGGGCATCGGCCTCGCGGCCGACGGCGGTCTCGTCGAGCGGGCCGAACGGCTGATCCTGGCTCTGGTCGGCACCGGACTGGAGGGCCTCGGCGTGCCTTACGCGCTGGCGGTGGCGCTCTGGCTGCTGGCCGCCGCATCGGTGTGGACGATGGGGCAGCGCATCGTCGCGGTCTACCGGGGCGCTCAGGCGCTCACCGCGGGTACCGGGCACGGACTGGGCGCCACACCGGACCCGGTCGACCCGGCGCCGAACCCGTGATGGCAGGAGCCGGGGGGCGTGGGCGCGAGCGGGCCGCCGAGCTGCTGGCCGACGCCGAGTACGCCGCGGCCTGGCGGCTGGTCGGGGCCGCCCCGGCCGGTGTGGCGTTCGGCGCGTTCCGGCTCGGTGCCGATCTCGCCGCCCGGCGCGGCGGGGCCGGGGCGCAGCGGCTGCGGGCCAACCTGGGCCGGGTGCGGCCGGGCGCCTCGGCTGCCCAGCTCGACGAGCTGGTCCGAGCCGGTCTGCGCAGCTACGCGCGGTACTGGTGCGAGGCGTTCCGGTTGCCACGGATGGATCCGCTGGCCGTCTACCGCCGGATGGATCCCGAGGTCAGCGGGACCGAGCCGTTCTTCGCCGCCGTGGACTCCGGCCGCGGAGTGGTGTTCGCACTCCCGCACAGCGGCAACTGGGATGCCGCCGGCGTGTGGCTGGTGGAGTCGCTGCGCAGGCGGGGACTCCGGCCGGCGTTCACGACGGTGGCTCAGCGCCTGCGTCCGGAGTCGCTCTACCGGCGGTTCGTCGGCTACCGGTCCGCCCTCGGATTCGAGGTCGTCGCGGCGGAGGACGGCCGCGCCGCGCATCGGGCGCTCACCGGACGGCTTCGAGCCGGGGGTGCGGTATGCCTGCTGGCCGACCGGGACGTCACCGGCTCCGGCGTCGAGGTGGAGCTGTTCGGGGAGCCGGCCCGCTTCCCGACCGGCCCGGCGCTGCTCGCCTCCCTCACCGACGCCGTGCTGATCCCGGCCTACCCCGGCTTCACCGCGGACGGCTGGTCGGTGCGTATGGCCGAACCGGTTCCGGTGCCAGGGCGCGCCGCGGTGCCGGGCGCCACGCAGGCGGTGGCCGACGCCTTCGAAGGCCTGATCGCGGCGGCACCGGCGGACTGGCATGCGCTGCAGCCGGTGTGGAGCGCGGACCGGGCGGGAGCCCTCGTCTGATGCGCGACGACACGACGACCGGCGCGGTAGCAGATCCGCTGCGGGTCGGGATGGTGTGCCCCTACTCCCTCGACGTGCCGGGCGGGGTCCAGTCGCACGTGGTCGGGTTGGCGGACGCGCTGACCGCGCTGGGGCACCGCGTGAGCGTGCTCGCGCCTGCCGACGACGCCACACCGGTGCCCGAGTTCGTGACCACCACCGGCCGGTCGATCGGCGTGCCCTACAACGGTTCGGTCGCGCGCGTGACGTTCGGCCCGGTGTCCTACTCGCGGGCCCGGCGGTGGCTCGGCGAACACGACTTCGACGTGTTGCACCTGCACGAACCCACCACGATGAGCCTCTCCGCACTCGTGTTGCTCGCCGCCGAGGGGCCGATCGTGGCGACGTTCCACACCTCCACCGAGCGGTCGAGGGCGCTCAACGCGTTCGGTCCGGTGATCCGGCCGCTGATGGAGAAGGTCACCGCGCGGATCGCGGTGTCCCCGCCGGCCCGCCGGGTGCAGGTCGAGCATCTCGGCGGCGGTGCCGTGGAGATCCCGAACGGGGTCGACGTCGGCCGCTACGCGCACGGACCACTGCTGCCCGGCTACCCGCGGACGCCGACCGTCGGTTTCGTCGGGCGCTTCGGTGAGCCCCGCAAGGGCATGGCGGTGCTGCTCGACGCGCTACGCGTGCTGGCCCCGGCACGTCCGCGGTTGCGACTGCTGGTGGTGGGGCGCGGCGATGTCGACGCCCTGCGGCTGCTCGGCCGGGCCGGTGGCCGACCGGCTCGACGTGCTGGGCGCCGTCGACGACGCGACGAAGGCCGCCGCGCTGCGGTCGGTGGACGTGTTCTGCGCGCCCAACATCGGTGGTGAGAGTTTCGGGATGGTGCTCACCGAGGCGATGGCGGCCGGTGCGCCGGTGCTGGCCAGCGATCTCGGTGCGTTCCGGGCGGTGCTGGACGGGTCCGGTGCGGTGTTCCGGACCGGCGACGCCGCCGCGCTGGCCACCGAGCTGGCGGCGCTGCTGGACGACCCGCAGCGGCGTGGTGCGCTGGCCGCGGCCGGGCGCGCCAGGGCGGCCGCCTACGACTGGCCGGTGGTCGCCGCTGCCGTGCAGCGGGTGTACCGCGCCGCGGTGGCCGCCGATCCTCGGCTGGTCGCCGGGCCCTCATGAGCGTCCGGTACCAGTGCGTTCGGCCCGGCGGAGGCGGTCGCGGTCGGTGACGTTCAACGCGCCGTTCGCCGCGTCGGCGCCGCTGGACGGCGTGTCGCTGCACGCGGTGTGATGCCTTTGTCGCCGATCCGATAGCTTCGCCACGCTCGGGAACGTCCCCGGTCGTCATCTCCCGGGGAGCCCTCGATGTCGGGGAGGTGGATGCGGTGCGGCTTGCTGACATCCGTGTTCGGGCCATCCCACTCCTCGCCGTGGCGACGTTCGGGCTGTTGCTGGTGCCCTGGGCGGCAGGTGGGAACGATGCCGCGCCGGCCCCGCCGGCCGGGCCCGTGTCGGTGCAGGCGGCGGCCCCGCCCGCGGCGGCGGCCCCGACAGCCGCCCCGCCCGCCGCAGCGGCACCGACGTCGCGGACCACCCCGAAGCCGGTCGCGGCCACCGCGTCGGCGCGCCCCAAGGCGCCGTCCGGGAAGCCCCCCAAGAAGCAGCTGAAGGTCTCGATCAATCCCAAGCCGGTCGTGCTGTTCGACCAGAGCCGGCCGGGCAAGCGGACCGTGGCGCTGACCTTCGACGACGGACCCGATCCGGTGTGGACCCCGAAGGTGCTCGCCGCGCTGCGCCGCAACAACGCGGTGGCGACCTTCTGCATGATCGGTGACAACGTCACTGCCCACCCGGAGATGGTGACTGCCGTGGTCAACGCCGGTATGCGGCTGTGCGATCACACCCAGAGCCACCCGCAGCCCTTCGCCGCCATCGACAAGAAGGATCAGCAGGACCAGATCACCGGCGGCCGTTCCGCGTTGGCCGAGGTGACCAAGGCGGCGGTGCCCTACATGCGGGCCCCCGGCGGCGACTGGTCACCCGACGCCGTGACGTTCGCGGTCAAGAAGCGCATGCAGCCGCTGGACTGGTCGGTCGACACCCGGGACTGGTCCCTGCCCGGCTCCCGGGCGATCGTGAACACCGTCGAGTCCTCGGTGCAGCCCGGTTCCATCATCCTGTTCCACGACGGCGGGGGTGATCGGGCGCAGACCCTCGAAGCGCTGGACACCCTGCTGCCCTGGTTGGTCGATCACGGCTACCGGTTCACGTTCCCGACGCCCTGATCGGGCGCCACGGCCGTCCGGTTACCGTGCCTTGTGACGATCTGGACGTCGGCCCTGCTGATCAGCCTGGCCCTGGTCGTGGGGTGGGCGATCCTGGTCTCGGTGACCCGGCTGCAGCGGCTGCACCGGCTGCACCGCCGGAGCGACGCGGCCCGCAGCGGCCTGGAGTCGGCGCTGCAACGGCGGGCCGAGGCCGCAGAGGCGGTCGCCGGGGCCCTGCCGGAGCCGATCGCCACCCCGCTGCGGGCCGCGGTGGCGGAGTGCCGGGCGGCCGGCCCGCCGGGAATCGAGGCCTCCGAGCGGGACGCGGCGGAGAACGTGCTCGGGCGCAGGTTGGCCGTCGTCGACCGCAACCGGCTGCCGGCAGACGTCCGGGCCGAGCTGGCCGACGCCGAGCAGCTGCTGATGGTGGCCCGCTCGGTGCACAACGACGCGGTCCGGGACACGCTCGTGCTGCGGTCGCGGCGGCTGGTCCGCTGGCTGCGCCTGGCCGGAACCGCGCCGCTGCCGACCTACTTCGAGATCGCCGACGCCGTGCCGGACGTGACCCCGCCCAGGCCAGGGGTGATCGATGAGACGACAGCCGCGCCGCCGCGCTGACGTACCATCGGCCGGGAGCACCGCCGCCGCTCGGCCCTTGCCGAGCGCGGCACACCGAGCCGTCGCGCTCGCCGAGAACGTCGATGAGAGGTAGCACAGTGTCGTCGCCCGAGCAGTCCACCACCCCCTCCGGCCCGCAGCTGGGAACCGCGCGCGTCAAGCGCGGCATGGCCGAGATGCTCAAGGGCGGCGTGATCATGGATGTGATCGACGCCGAGCAGGCCAAGATCGCCGAGGACGCCGGTGCGGTCGCGGTGATGGCCCTGGAGCGGGTGCCGGCCGACATCCGCGCCCAGGGCGGGGTGGCCCGGATGAGCGATCCGGACATGATCGCCGGCATCGTCGACGCGGTGTCGATCCCGGTGATGGCGAAGGCCCGGATCGGGCACTTCGTGGAGGCGCAGGTGTTGCAGTCGCTCGGTGTCGACTACGTCGACGAGTCCGAGGTGCTCACGCCGGCGGACGAGGCGAACCACATCGACAAGTGGGCTTTCACGGTGCCGTTCGTGTGCGGGGCGACCAACCTGGGGGAGGCGCTGCGGCGCATCTCCGAGGGCGCCGCGATGATCCGTTCCAAGGGCGAGGCCGGAACCGGCAACGTCGTGGAGGCCACCCGGCACATGCGCTCGATCCGGTCCGAGCTGCGCCGGCTCGGCACGCTGGACGGCACCGAGCTCTACGCCGCGGCCAAGGAGCTGCGGGCGCCGGTCGAGCTGGTGGCCGAGGTGGCCAAGGCCGGCAAGCTACCGGTCGTGTTGTTCACCGCCGGTGGGATCGCCACCCCGGCCGACGCGGCGATGATGATGCAGCTGGGGGCCGAGGGCGTGTTCGTGGGCTCGGGGATCTTCAAGTCCGGCGACCCGAGTCGGCGGGCCGAGGCGATCGTCAAGGCCACCACGTTCTACGACGACCCGGACGTGATCGCCAAGGTCTCCCGCGGCCTCGGCGAGGCGATGGTCGGCATCAACGTGTCCGAGCTGCCCGCCGACCAGCGCTACGCCTCCCGGGGCTGGTAGCCGCCCGCCGCCGGGCGAGACGAGCGTGGCCCGCTTGGAATACGGCTCGTGATCAGCGGTGCTTGCCGGTTTCGTGGACGCCCCGTAGCCGCGCAGGTCCGGGCAGATGACCGGGTGCCCGGCCGCGAGCAGCTGCGGTGCCACCCGGTGCCAGGTCGCCGACGTGCGGGGATGGCCGTGCAGCAACAGCACCGGGAGCCCGTCGGCGTCCGCATGCCGCACCCGCAGCACGACCGTTCCGACCTGCACCCGCTCGTCGGTGAACCCGGCGAAGAAAGCGTCCGACACCCGTCCGATGCTGGCCGACGGTGACCGGGTCCGCAGCGCGGGCTCCTCAGCCGGCCGGCGCAACGCGTCCCGCGGGCGGGTGGTCCGGGAGAGAGAGTTCATCGGCTCGGGGCGTGTCGCGGCGCCCGACGTCCGTCGATCCGGTACACGTGGATCAAGACTTGCGGCGGTCCGGAGGGCGGTGCAATGCGGCGCCACGACCCGCGCGACAACCCCGGCACCGTGCTGGCCACGGTGACCTTCGGGCTGCTGGTGTTGCTCGTTCCGCCGAAAACCGTGGCGTACGTCGACGTCACGGACGCCGCGGCGCCCGTCGCGGCGCGTCCCGTGGTGGCCGCGTTGCCGGTGCAGCGGGTGGTGACGATCGTCGCGCGGCCGGTCGTGCTGTCGGTTCTCGAGTCCGACTCGTCGTCCGATCTCGTGGCGTCCGATCCCCAGACCGAGGACCGCGCCCCCACGGTGTCGCTGACCTTCGACGACGGTCCCGATCCGCAGTGGACCCCCCAGGTGCTGGACCTGTTGCGTGAGCACGGAGCGGTGGCGACCTTCTGTGTGGTCGGCGATCAGGTACGCAAGCACGGTGAGCTGTTGCGGGACATCGTCGATGCGGGAATGCGGCTGTGCGACCACAGCCGCACCCATCCCGCCGACCTGACACTGACACCGGTCCTGCAGCAACGCAGCGAGATCATCGGGGCCCGCTCGGACATCATGGCTGCCGTGGATGCGCCCGTCGCCTACTTCCGGGCCCCGGGCGGGCACTGGTCGCCCGAGGTGCTCCAGCTGGCTGCCGAGAACCAGATGCAGCCGTTGGGCTGGTCGGTCGACCTACGGGACTGGGAGCAACCCGGAGTGCCGGCGATCCTGTCCAACCTGGAGCGGAACATACATCCGGGAGCCGTGGTCCTGATGCACGACGGCGGCGGGAACCGCCAGCAGACGGTTGACGCGCTCGCGGTCATGCTGCCGTGGCTCGCCGACCATGGCTACCGGATCACGTTCCCGACACCGTGATCCCGATGTAGCGGTCTCAGACGTACTCCATGATCAGAACGGCGACGCTGCCGGCTTCCAGCGCCTCGTACCGGTGCGGCTGGTCGGCGGCGAAGCGCACGTAGTCACCGGAGCCGAGCTCCACCTCGGCATCGACCGGCCCGGCCCGCCACCGCCCGGCAGTGATGATCATGTGTTCGACGGCGCCGTTGTTGTGTGCCTCGGCGTCCCGGACGGGCCCGGGCTCGGCGGTCATCACGTGCAGATCCCGCCGGGCGCCGGGCGGGCAGGCCGCGAGCAGGGTGGACGTGAAAGGGGCCCGCTCCGAGCGCAACACCGGTCGGTCGCTGGCGCGCACGACGTGTACCGGCGTCGACGGCGGATCGACCAGCCGGCTGAACGGGACGTCGAGCACCATGGCCAGCGCCCAGAGCGTCTCGACGCTGGGGTTGCCCGCACCCGCCTCCAGCTGCGACAGCGTCGACTTCGCGATACCGGCGCGGCGGGCGAGCTCGGCCAGTGACAAGCCATGCCGTTCGCGCTCGCGACGGAGAGCGGCGGCGATCGTGTGCAGCGGTGCCGTTCGTTCCATCGGTCTCCTCGTTCGACTTGACGAACGATACACGACGGTCCACTCTATCGTCCATGCGTTCGTTATTCCGAACGATAGACCGGAACGACCTCCGCGACGCGTTCGCCCTGGCCGCGGCCGTCGGCGTGGTCGGCATGTCGTACGGGGCGCTGGCCGCGGCGGCCGGGCTCTCGCCCGCGATCACCATCGGCATGTCCGTGCTCGTGCTCGCGGGCTCATCCCAGTTCCTGGTGGTGGCCGTGGTCGCCGCGGGAGGGAGCCCGGTGGCCGCGGTGCTCGGCGGGCTGCTGCTCAACGCCCGGCACCTGCCGTTCGGGCTGGCGATGTCCGGGATCGTCGCCGACCGCTGGCCGGGCAGGCTGCTCGGCGCGCACATCCTGATCGACGAGGTCGTCGCGTTCACGCGAGCTCGGGGGACCGGGCAGCGGGCGCGGATCGCCTACTGGACCTGCGGCGTGCTGCTGGCGACCTTCTGGCTGCTCGGCACCGTGGTCGGGCTGCTGGCCGGCAGCGCGGTGCCGGACCCGTCGGTGTTCGGCGTCGATGCCGCGTTCCCGGCGGCCCTGCTCGCGCTGGTGCTGCCCAGCCTGAAGCAGATGGATGCGCGCCGGGTCGGGCTGGCCGCCGCGGTCGTGGCGCTGCTGGCCACCCCGGTGTTGCCGCCCGGGCTGCCGGTGCTGCTCGGGCTGCTCGGGCTGCTCGCAGCGGGGCGACCCGACCGACGGGGAGGGCCGATGAACTGGCCGGCGGTGCTCACCCTGGCCGCGGGGACCTACCTGCTGCGGCTGTCCGGCATCGTGCTGCGCGGCCGGGTGGCGGTGCCGGCGCGGGTGGAGCGCTACCTCGACCTCGGAGCGACCGCGCTGCTGGTGGCGCTCCTCGCCACCGCAGCGCTCACCGACGGCGACGGCTTCGCCGGTTGGGCACACTCGGCCGGGGTGGCGATCGGGGCCGTGCTGGCGTGGCGCCGGATGCCGTTCGTGCTGGTCGTGGTCGCTGGCCGCGGCCACGACGGCCGGGCTGCGCTACGTCGGCGTGCCCTGAAGAGGCTCGCATGCGGGTTCAGTGACGAAGGGCCGACGCGTACAGCCGCGTCGAGGGCCGTCCAGTGCCGCTCGTCGGCGGCCGGATCGTAGGTCGGGTTGTCCGGCACCGCGAAGCCGTGCGCGGCCGGATAGATCTCGATCATATGCCGCACGCCGGCCGCGGCTAACGCCTTCCCCAGCCGGTCCAGCTGCTCCGGGGGGCACGAGCCGTCGTTCTCGGCGGCCGCCACGTACACGGTGGCCCGCATCCGGTCGGCGAGCAGGTACGGGCTGTCCGGGTCATCGGTCGCGGCCAACCGGCCACCGTGGAACGACGCGGCAGCCACCACCCGGTCCGGATGGTTGCCGGCCGCGAGCAGCGAGGCCCGGCCCCCCATGCAGTACCCGGTGGTGCCCACGCCGTCCCCGCTGACCTCGGGCCGCTCGGCGAGGAAGTCGAGGAACGTTCCCGCGTCGCTCTTCATCATCGCGGCGGACACGCTGCGGGCCATCGACATCAGCCGGGCCCGCTCGTCGGGGTCGCTGAACGCGGTGGCACCGTCGAACGGCCGGTACGGCCCGTGCCGGTAGTAGACGTCCGGGAGCAGGGTCGCGTAGCCCGATCCCGGCCAGCCGGTCCGCCATCGACGACATCGCCGGGCGCACCCCGCCCGCGTCCGGGTACAGGATCACCGCGGGCCACGGTCCGCTGCCCTCCGGAAGGTGCAGGTGCGCGGCGCACTCGCCGTCGGGGGTCGGGATGGTGACATCGATACGGGGCATGATCCTCGTTCTACCCCGTCGGTGGCGCGCAGTCCGCTCCGGCCGGCGTCCTCAAGTGATCAACCGCCGGGCGGCCGGCAGGGCCAGCACACCGGCGACGACGGCCGTCAGCACCGCGAGCTCGGCCAGCGGCAGCGCGAATCCGGCCGGGCCGCCGACGACCGACAGCAGCAGCGGCACCCCGAACCCGAGGTAGGCGCACGCGTAGAAGGTGCCGGTCAGCGCGCCGCGTGCGGTCGGTGCGGCGAGCACGCCGATCATGGTCAGGCCGGCGGCCAGGCACAGGCCGTATGCGATGCCCAGCAGCAGCGCCACCGGGATGAGTACCGGCCACGCGTTGAGCCGGACTCCGACCAGGCTCAGCGCGAGCCCGGCAGCGCCGATCGCCAACCCCGTGGGCCCGGCCCGCGCCGCTCCCAGGCGACGGCCGAGCGGCTGGGCGACCACGCCGGTCAGCAGCGTCACCCCGGCCACCAGTCCGGTGATCGCCACCGCGATCTGCGGCATGGTCGGGGTGAGCAGCAGCGGAAGTACCGTCACCGCGGTGGACGGGAACGTGAACACCCCGACCGCGATCGGCAGCACCACGAGCCCGAACGCCCACCTGGCGCCGCTGGGGACCCCGAGATTGATCAAGGGCCCGGCCCGGCGGTCGGCTGCTCCCAGTGTCTCCGGGACGGCGGGCAGCAGCGCCAGGCTGATCAGGGTGAGCGCGACGTGCACCAGGTAGGGCAGCACGGTCGGTGCCGGTGCCCACTGCCCCAGCAGCCCGGAGGTCAGCGGCCCGATCGCCCAGCCGCCACCGAGCGCGGCTGTGGTCAGCCGGGCCGAGCGGGCCGGCTCGCCGATCAGCTCGCCGAGCCACGCGGTGCCGACGCTGAAGACCACACCGGACACCGCACCCTGCAGGAACCGGCACACGAACAGCAGCGACACCGACGACCCGGCGCCCAGGAAAAGCAGCGACGTCGCCGCCGACAGCACCACGAAAGGAACCACGACCGCGCCGCCTGCCGAACCGGTCCGACGCCGGGCCGGCGAGCAGCAGCGCCGGTACCAAGCCGGCCGCGTACACCCCGAACGCGCCGGTCAGCTCGTTCGAGGACAGCCCGAGCTCCTCGCGGTAGATCAGCAGCAGCGGGGTCGGCACGTTGGTGCCGAAGGCGGCGACGAACACGGCCGTCCACAGGCTGGCCACCGGGCGCCGACGCACCCGACCGACGCTACCTCCGCAACGCCCTCTCCTCGGTTGATCGTCCGGTCACACCGTCGCGACGTCGTAGCGGGCGAAGGTGCGGGTGAACGTAGCCGCGCCGGAGGTCATCGCCCGCAGGTCCACCGCATAGCGAAGCAGCTCGGTGCAGGGGACCTCGGCTCGGACGACGGTTCGGCCGAGGCCCGCGACCTCGGTGCCGAGCACCCGGCCGCGCCGCCCGGACAGGTCACCGAGCACCGCGCCGAGGTGCTCGTCCGGGATCCGGACCGCCACCTCGTCCAGCGGCTCCAGCAGCACCGTCCCGCATGCCGTTGCCGCCTCCCGCAGCGCCAGTGCCCCCGCGGTCTGGAACGCGGCGTCGGAGGAATCGACGCTGTGCGCCTTGCCGTCGACCAGCGTCGCCCGCAGGTCGACCGCCGGATGCTTGGCCTCGCTCAGCCCGCGCAGCAGCTGCGCGCGGATACCCTTCTCCACGCTCGGGATGAACTGCGTCGGCACCGATCCGCCGACGACCTTGGATTGGAACTCGAAGCCGGCGCCGCGCGGCAGCGGCTCGAACTCGACGTGGCACACGGCGTACTGGCCGTGGCCGCCGGACTGCTTGACGTGCCGACCCGTGACCCGCGCCGGCTCCGGCGATCGTCTCCCGCATCGGGACCCGGACCGGTTCGGTGTCGACCTCGGCGCCACCGGCCCGCAGCCGGGACAGCACCACGTCGGCGTGCGCCTCGCCCATGCACCACAGCACGGTCTGGTGGGTCTCGACGTTGCGTTCCAGCCGGAGTGTCGGGTCCGCGGCGACCAGCTTGGCCAGGGTCTTGATCAGCGCGTCCTCGTCGCCCCTGGTGTGCGCGATCACGGCGACCGGCAGCAGCGGCTCCGGCAGCTCCCAGCACGAGAGCAGCAGCGGGTGGTCGCTGGCCGAGACCGTGTCGCCGGTCTCGGCGGTGCCCAGCTTGGTGAGGGCGCAGATGTCGCCCGCGACGCACTCCTCCACCTCGCGCAGGGTCGAGCCGAGCGGACTGTAGATGTGCGCGAGCCGCTCGTCGGCGTCGTGGCCGCCCTCGTCGCCGGCACCGTTCTCGCTGGCCTCACGCTGCGTCGGGATGGTCGCGTGGTGCCCGCTGACGTGCACCGTCGACTCCGGTCGCAGTGTCCCGGAGAACACCCGCACCAGCGAGACCCGCCCCACGTAGGCGTCCGCGGAGGTGCGCACGACCTCGGCGGCCAGCGGACCGTCCGGATCGGCGGTCAGCGGCGGGTGCGTGCTGCCGTCCACGCCGCCGACCGCGGGCAACGGGTGCTCCAACGGCGAGGGAAAGCCGCCGACCAGCACCTCCAGCAGCGCATCGAGGCCGATGCCGCTGCTCGCGCAGATCGGGATGACCGGGTGGAAACGGCCTCGCGCGACCGCCGTCTCCAGGTCGTCGATCAGCGTGCTGACCTCGATGTCCTCGCCGCCGAGGTAGCGCTCCATGAGCGTCTCGTCCTCGGACTGTTCGATGATGCCCTCGATGAGCTCGCCGCGGGCCTCCTCGGCGTCCGTCGGGTGCCCGGTCCGCCGGGGTCTGGGACAGCAGGCCGTAGAGCCCGGAGAGCTCGGCTCCGTCGCGGATGGGGAGGTACAGCGGCGCGACTCCGTTGCCGAAGGCCTGCTGGCAGGCGTCCACGGTGGCCTCGAGGTCACCGCGAGGGTGGTCGCAGCGGGCCACCACGACGGCGCGTGGCATCCCGACCGCGGCGCATTCCTCCCACTGCGCCACGGTGGCCGGGTCGATCGCGCCCTCGCCGCCCTGCTGGGCGGAGACCTCGTGTGCCGAGATCACGAACAGCGCTGCGTCGGCGGCGCGCAGGCCGGCGCGCAGCTCGCCCACGAAGTCGCCGTAACCGGGAGTGTCGATCAGGTTGATCTTGGTGTCCTGGTGCATGAGCGGCGCGACGGCGAGGGCAACCGAACGCTGCTGCCGGATGGCGGCGGGATCGTGGTCGCAGACCGTGCTGCCGTCGACGACCGTGCCCGCCCTCGGGATCGCCGCCGTGTGCGCGAGCAGCGCCTCGACCAGGGTTGTCTTCCCCGAACCGGACGGCCCGACGAGGACCACGTTGCGCACCTTGGCCGGGTCGTTGGCGGCAAACACCGGCGACCGGCCCTTCGCACGCGGTCCGGCATCTGCTCTGACGGCCATCGAGGACCACCTCCGCAACACTGCGTGAACGGTATATGGGTGCCCGCCATCACACACGTGTCGCTGCCCGGCCACAAGGGGCGGCACGGCAAGGGTTGAGCGGAGCGCGCTCGTCGCGGAGCCCTCGGTAAGGTCATGCCGTGCCTGTTCCCGGTCCCGGATACGCCATCATCGCCCGGGTCGAGGTGCCGGCTTCGGCCAGCGCCGCCGGCGACCTGACCATGGCCGTGGGTCGGGTCGGTGGTGTGGTCACCGCGTTCGACGTGGTGGAGGCGGCGTCCACGACCGTGGTCGTGGACATCAGCTTCAACGCGCGCGACGAGGCCCACGCGAACGAGATCACCGACGCGGTGGGCGCGTTGCCCGGGGTCCACGTGCGGAAGGTGTCGGACCGGACGTTCCTGGTGCACCTCGGGGGCAAGCTCGAGGTGCACTCGAAGGTCAGCCTGCGCAACCGCGACGATCTCTCGCGGGCCTACACGCCAGGGGTGGCCCGGGTCTGCCAGGCGATCGCCGCCAACCCGGCCGACGCCCGGCGGCTGACGATCAAACGCAACACCGTGGCCGTGGTCACCGACGGATCGGCGGTGCTCGGGTTGGGCAACCTTGGCGCCGCGGCGGCGATGCCGGTGATGGAGGGCAAGGCGGCGTTGTTCAAGCGGTTCGCCGGAGTGGACGCGTGGCCGGTCTGCCTGGACACCCAGGACACCGAGGAGATCATCCGGACCGTCCAGATCCTGGCGCCGGGCTACGGCGGGATCAACCTCGAGGACATCGCCGCCCCCCGCTGTTTCGAGATCGAGGCGCGCCTGCGGAAGCTGCTCGACATCCCGGTGTTCCACGACGACCAGCACGGCACCGCCGTGGTGGTGCTGGCCGCGTTGCGCAATGCGCTTCGGGTGGTCGACAAGAAGCTGGGCGACTGCCGGATCGTGGTCTGCGGGGTGGGCGCAGCCGGTTCGGCGATCATCCGGCTGCTGCAGTCGGAGTCTCCTGGCGAGGTGCTGGCGGTGGACATCGACGGGATCGTGCACCCGGGGCGACGGGGACTGGACTCGAACCTGTTCTGGATCGCCGAACACACCAACTCGCTCGGGATCTCCGGCACGCTCGCCGACGCCATGGTCGGGGCCGACGTCTTCATCGGCGTCTCGGCGCCCGATCTGTGCGGCGCCGACGAGCTGGCGACCATGGCGGACCGCGCGATCGTGTTCGCGCTGGCCAACCCGGATCCGGAGGTGGACCCGGCCATCGCGCTCGGCCACGCGGCCGTGGTGGCCACCGGCCGTTCGGACTACCCGAACCAGATCAACAACGTGCTCGCGTTCCCCGGCGTGTTCCGCGGCCTGCTCGACGCACACGCCCGCGACATCACCGACGCCATGCTGCTGGCCGCCGCGGCCGCGATCGCCAACGTGGTGACCGAACCGAACCCCTCGTTCATCGTGCCCAGCGTGTTCGACGCCGGCGTGGCGCCCGCGGTGGCCGAAGCGGTCCGCCGCGCCGCGACCCGGCACGACCCCGAGGCGGCACCGGCGACCGCGCTGAGCTGAGATCACCTGGCTTGGGATCACCCCCGGGGTGGCAGCTGTTGCAGGGCCCAGGTGTTGCCGTCGGGATCGGCGAAGGTGACGAACGAGCCCCACGGCTGCACGTCGACCTCGCTCACCGGCACGCCACGGCCGAGCAGTTCCTTGCGGGCCGCCTCCGCGTCCGCGATCACCATCTGCAGGCCCAGCTGGCTGCCGGGCGGCATCTCGGTGACGCCTTCGCCGATCACGATCGAGCACGCCGACCCGGGCGGGGTGAGCTGCACGAAGCGCAGCGTCTCGGTGACCTGGTAGTCGTGGTCGTCGTGGAACCCGACCTGGTCGACGTAGAAGGCCTTGGCGCGATCGACATCGGTGACCGGGACGGGGACGAGTTCGAGTTTCATGTCCATGGCGGGGAAGCTACGCGCGGGGCCCGACACTTTCGGCTGCTTCCTCGCCGTGATGCGCACTGCGGCTGTTCCTCGGCCCCCGATGAGCGAGCTTGCGAGCGAATCAGTGTTACAGCGCCTGCGCGAAGCGCCGAGCGAGCGCAGCGAGGGAGTGCGATGAGCGAGCTTGCGAGCGAATCAGTGTTACAGCGCGAGCTTGGGAGCGAATCAGGGTCCAGCGCCCGCGCGCAGCGACGACTCTCGGTGGGCCGACCGAGCCTAGCGAGGGAGGGCCATGAGCGAGGCTCCCTGGGTCGTGCTGCAGCGCTTCCTCGTCCGAAGCCCCGACTGACCCGGCGGGCGTTCGGCGACCGCGCGCACCTTCGATACGCCGCGCACATGGTGCACCGTGCGCGCGGTGCACACGGGATGCGCGCCGTGGCGGTGGACCACCCCTCAGCCGAGCGCGTACCGGTGGGCCGCGGAGACGACGGCCACGACGAGCTCCGCTCGCCGCGTCGCGCGGAGCAGGGCACAGGACCAGGTCGGCTCTCAGCCGAACTGCTTGCGAGCGAATCAGTGTCACAGCGGGTCGTTCCGCTCACCTCGGCGGTCGGTGCCCGCTGGCGCGGCTTAGATCGTCAGCGGAGTCGGCGGGTGGTCGGCCGGGACGGCCACCTGTGGGTCGTGCGAGCTCGGTTGATCAAGCGGCGAATGACGTCAGGGCGGCGGCGAGGTTGAGGTAGAACTCGACGATGACCCTGCGTTTGTCAGTGAAGCGGCGCAGCTTGCCGTAGCCGTTCATCCACGAATGGGTGCGCTCGACCGGCCACCGCCGCCCGGCCTGGATCGGGGCCGGGACGCCCTTGACCGCGATCTCGCCGTGGAACCCGAGGATGTCGAGCAGGTCGCGGGTCTTCCCGGAGTCGTAGCCGCGGTCCAGGTGCACGGTCGGGAACAGGTCCTCACCGTGCACGCCGCGGTGTTGGGGCAGCGGGCCGATCATGTCCACAATGCCGGCCAGGGTGGGTTGCAGCAGCGGCGAGTCGTGATCGTTGGCCCGGGCGGCGACCAGGTGCAGCGGGATGCCCTGGTTGTCGCAGGCCACGGACCGTTTCGTGCCCTGCTTGCCCCGGTCGACCGGGTTGCGTCCAGCTACCTCACCCCCGCACGGGGACTTGGTGATCGATCCGTCGACCGACAGGTCGTCGAGGTCCAGGCCGATCATCTGGTCGTAGCCGGCCAGCGCCGTGCGCAGGACCTGCTCGCTGACCCCGGCGTCGGCCCATTCCTCGAGTCGGCGGCGGATGGTGCGGTCCGAGCAGCCCGGGGTGGCGATCCGTTCGTAGCCGCTGCCGTGCACCAGGCCGCGATGACGTGGTTGAACACGACACGGTCTGCATACGCGGCGACGGTGGCATCCCCACGGATGGGTGGGGTCGAACTCGGGCGGTCGGACTCGATCTGGGCAGCGAACTCGACCCATAGGGGCTCGATCAGGGATGCTGGTAGCAGAGGCACGGACTCTCCAGGCGATCATCAGGACTTCAGCAATCCCATGATCACTTGTGGGTCCGTTTTTTGTCTTCCTGGACCGGTGCCTGTGATCGGTGGTGCTGGCCCTGCAGGGCGATGTCCGCGAGCACGTCGCGGCCGTGACGGCGTGCAGCGACATGCGGGCGATCCCGTTGCGCAGGCCCTCGGAGCTGGACACGGTGGATGCGCTGGTCATCCCCGGTGGGGAGTCGACCACGATGAGCCGGCTGCTGCAGACGTTCGAGCTGCTCGACCCGTTGCGCGCCCGGATCGCGGCCGGCATGCCCGCATACGGCTCGTGCGCCGGGATGATCCTGCTGGCCCGCGAGGTGCTCGACGGCCGGCCGGACCAGCAGCAGCTCGGCGGTCTGGACGTGGTGGTGCGGCGCAACGCGTTCGGCCGGCAGGTCGACTCCTTCGAGACCGACCTGCGCATCGAGGGCATGGCCGGTAACCCGATGCGCGCGGTGTTCATCCGGGCGCCGTGGGTGGAGTCGGCCGGGCCCGGCGTGCAGGTGCTGGCCACCGTGCCGCGGCTGACGCTGGCCGGCACGGATGCCGGGCCCGCCGCCGGGCGTGTGGTCGCGGTGCGGCAGGGCGCGGTGCTGGCCACGTCCTTCCACCCGGAGCTGACCGGCGATCTGCGGATGCACGCGCTGTTCTGCTCCGTCGTGCGGGAGACCGCCGCGGCGGCGTGAGCTCCGCGGCCGTCTCGGTAACATGGCGGAGATCTGCGCAGGAAGAAGGGGTAAGGGGTATCGATGAGCGAGCTTGCGAGCGAATCGGTGTTGCAGCGCCTGCGCGAAGCGCCGATCGAGCGCAGCGAGGGAGAGCGATGAGCGGGCATTCCAAGTGGGCGACGACGAAGCACAAGAAGGCCGTCATCGACGCCCGCCGGGGCAAGATGTTCGCGAAGCTGATCAAGAACATCGAAGTGGCGGCGCGCACCGGCGGCGGTGACCCCGACGGCAACCCCACCCTCTTCGACGCCATCCAGAAGGCGAAGAAGAGCTCGGTGCCCAACGACAACATCGACCGGGCGGTCAAGCGCGGTTCCGGGGCCGACGCCGGCGGCGCCGACTACCAGACGATCACCTACGAGGGCTACGGCCCGAACGGTGTCGCGGTGCTCATCGAGTGCCTCACCGACAACCGCAACCGGGCGGCCACCGAGGTTCGGATGGCGATGACCCGCAACGGCGGCACGATGGCCGACCCGGGTTCGGTGGCGTACCTGTTCACGCGCAAGGGCGTGGTGATCGTGCCGAAGTCCGGCGGCCTGAGCGAGGACGACGTGCTGCTCGCGGTGCTGGACGCGGGCGCAGAGGAGGTCAACGACCTGGGGGACAGCTTCGAGGTCGTCTCCGAGGCCACCGACCTCATCCCGGTGCGCACCGCGCTGCAGCAGGCCGGCATCGACTACGACTCGGCCGACCCCACGTTCCTGCCCTCGATGTCGGTGGCGCTGGACGCCGAGGCGGCGAAGAAGGTGTTCCGGCTGATCGACGCGCTCGAGGACAGCGACGAGGTGCAGAACGTCTACGCCAACTTCGACGTGTCCGACGAGGTGCTCGAAGAGGTCAACGCGTAGCGGTTCACGCCGGGGCGGCTGACCGCAGCTCAAGCGGTGTGTGCCGGTACACCGCCACCCTTGCCGGGCGGACGGAACGGCCGCCGACGGTGAGTCCCGGCGCCAGCAGGCCGGCCACCGTTCGGTCCCGGGCCGGGTCGTCGGTCGCGACCACCTCCACCGCCTCCATCCGCGTCCCGCTGAACGCCTCGCCGACCGCGGGCTCCACCACGCTGCCGCCGCGCCCGACCAGCAGCCGCTCCAGACCGGCGGCGATCGCGGTGAAGGCGGCCCGCTCGCGCCGGGTGCGGGCGGTCGCCGCGCAGCCCATCGCGTCGTTCGCGCAGCGCGTGCAGCTCCACCAGCAGCGGCAGGTCCGGCGCCGCCGACGCTCCGGCCGCGTCGCTGAGCGAGCCGAGCACGCGGCCTGCCGTGACAGCATCCGGGCGAGGTCGTCCACCTTGTCGGCCAGGTCGTTGAGGGTGGGCTCGGGCACCGGGGCAGGGTAGCTACGCTGCCGCGGTGGCCGTCCACGGTATCGATCTCGGGACCACCAACTCCGCGATCGCCTGCACCGGGCCGGACGGCAGGCCGCAGGTCCTGGCCGGGATGTCCGGGGAGCCGACGACCCCGTCGGTGGTGCTGTTCGCCTCAGCCGACGAGCACGTCGTCGGGGAGGGCGCGCGGCGGGAGGCCCGGCTGGACCCGGAACACGTGTGCGCGCTGGTCAAGCGCCGGATGGGCGAGGCGGACTGGCGGTTCGTCGCGCACGGGAAGGCGCTGGTCGGCGCCCGCGGTGTCGGCGCTGGTGCTGCGCAGCCTGGTCGCCGACGCCGGCGTTCGCCACCGGTACCGAGCCGACCGCCGCGGTGATCACGGTGCCGGCCTACTTCGGTGACGAGGAGCGCCGGGCCACCGTGCTGGCCGGCACGCTACGCCGGGCTCGAGGTCGTCGACGTGCTGTCCGAGCCGATCGCCGCCGCGCTCGCCTACGGCTTCGGACGGCTGGACGGTGGCCCGGACCTGTCCAAGGGCCGGACGCCACAGCGGAGCAGGCGTCGAGACCGTGCTGGTCTACGACCTCGGCGGCGGCACCTTCGACGCCACCGTGATCGAGCTGGCCGACCGGCGGATCTCGGTGCTGGCCGTCGAGGGCGACCACCAGCTCGGCGGCGCCGACTGGGACGAGCGCATCGCGCTGCACCTGTCCCGGCGGTTCTGCACGGAGAACCCGGACGCCGAGGACCCGCTCGACGACTCGGCCGGCACGCAGGCGCTGGTGCTGGCGGCCGAGCGGGCGAAACACCAGCTCTCGGACGCCGAGCGGACCGACGTGGTGGTCGCGCACGACGGCGCCCGGTCGACGGTGTCGTTGACCCGCGCCGAGCTGGAGGAGATGACGGCGCCGCTGCTGCGCCGCACCGTCGACCTGACCAGGGCCTGCCTGGCCGAGGCCGCGCGCCGCGGGCGTCGACCGGGTCGACCGGACGCTGCTGGTCGGCGGCTCGTCACGGATGCCGGCGGTGGCCCAGACGCTGCGCCGCGAGCTCGGACCTCGAGCCCGCAGCTGCACGACCCGGACCTGGCGGTGGCCCGCGGCGCCGCGCTGTACGGGGAGAAGAAGGAGCTGGAGCGGATGGTCGTCGCCGACCTGCGCACCCGCGGCCGGCTGCGCGACGGCGCCCCGCTGGACGACGCCGCGCCTGCCGATCTCGACGACGCCTGCCGCCGGGTCGCCGACGCCTACGCGGTGCCGCTGACGCAGGTCCGGCGGGCGGTGCAGATCCAGGTCGACACCGTGGTCTCCCGCGGCTTCGGCGTGCTCGCCGTGAACGCGATGGCCGGCCGGCTGGAGCCAGCCTGGCTGGTGCACCGCAACGACCGGCTGCCGGTGCGCACGCAGCCGCTCCTTCGGCACCATGCGCGCCGACCAGTCCGAGATCCAGCTGACCGTCGTCGAGCAGCAGGGGCAGGTCGAGTCGAGCCGGGTCGAGGACGTCGAAGGTGCTGGTCCAGGGCGAGATCACCGGCATCCCGCCCGGCTACGACGAGGGCAGCGAGGTGCGGGTGACGTTCGAGATGGGCTTCGACGGGGTCCTGCACGTCACCGCGTTCCACGTCGACGCCGGCATCCCGCTGCTGCTCACCGCGACCACCGGCGCCACGCTCTCGCAGGCCGAGGTGGCCCGCGAGCGGGCCCAGCTGGGAAAGATGCGGCGCCGTGACTGGGACGGACCGGGCGGGACCGATTCGACGGCAACGGCTACCGCAAGCGGGTGCTCGCGGCCGTGGAGCGGCGCGGCGGGCCGGACGCGTCCGACCCGTTCGAGCTCTACGACCTGCCGCCGGTCGACGATCTGGACGACCAGCTCGTGGCCGGCGCAGGTCGCCGCGGTCTGGGGGTTCTGGCAGCGGCAGCGCGACCACCCCAAGTACCGGGTGCTCGTCGCCCAGCTGGTCGGAGGGCCACCAGCGGCGCAGCGCCGAGCTGCTCGACCCCGGCCGGCGCCGCACCGCGGCCGCACGGGTGCGGGCGCAGCGCGAGCAGCGCGACGCCGAGCGCTACGCGCTGCTGGACGCGGCGATCACCCGGCTCGTCGACCGGCACGGCGCGCTACCGCGTGACAAGCTGGCCGGCCTGCACGAGGTCGGCGCCCTGGCCGGGCTGACCCCCGACGAGGTCGCGACGCGGCTGCGCCGGCACCGGGTGGTCGACGCCGGCCGGCCGCGGGCCGCGGACCCGGCGATCGGCCCGGACCGGCGCCGGCAGCTGCGGCTGCTGCTCGACGAGTTCGGCCGGCTCACCGACGTGGCCGCGCCGCCGACCCTGCTGGCACTGCTCGAGCTGCCGGCCGACCGCCACCGACGAGCAGATCACCGCCCGGGCCGCGGCCTGGCGCTCGCGGGCCCGCGAGCTGCCGCCCGGACGGCTGCGGGCGGTGGTCGACGAGCTGCTGGTGCACGTGGCCGAGCTGCTCGAACCGGGCCGCGCCGCGGTCGAGCGCTACCTGGACCGCGGTGGCCGCCGACGTCGCCGAGCACCTGCGTCCGCGGGTGCGCGCCGCGATGCTGGTGGAGGACCGGCTCGTCGCCGAGGACCACGACCACCTGCTGGACGAGGCGATGCGCGCGCGGTCTCGACCGGGCCCGGGCCGCAGGCCGTGCTGGCCGCGGTCGCCGCCGAGCTGGGTGCGTCGGTCGAGGCCGACCCACCGCACCCTGCGCGACGACCCCCCGCAGCGGCCCCGTCGCCGACCCGAACCGAGCAGCGGGCGTGGGAGGAGCCGCTGCGGGCCGCCCGGGCCGCGCTGCGGGCCGGACATCCGGTCGCAGGCCCGGCGCTGGGTCGGCGACGCGCAGACGCTCGCCGGAATCGACGGACACACCCAGGTCCGAGCGGTCGCCGACGAGGTCGAGGCCGTACTCGCCGAGGCCGCGGAGCGCTGGCGCACGGCCACGGCCGACTGTGGCGCCCGCCGGTTCGTCGACGCCCTGCCGCACCTGGAGTACCTGCAGCGCGCCGCGTCCGACCTGCCGGAGGCCGCGCGAGCTGGAAGCGTTGCTCGGCCGGGCCCGCGCGGTGATCGCGAAGGCGGACGCGGCCGTGGCGTCCGCGGAGGCCGGACCCGAACCCGGACGGGCGAATGCGCTGCTCGCGGTGCTGGCCGACTGCGTCGGCCACCCCGGCGCGATGGCCGCACTGGCCAGGATCCCGATCGCCGCTCCGCCGTGGGTGAACGCTGCTCGCGACGCCCGCGGCGACGTCATGGTGGTGTGGGCGCCTTCGGCCACCGGCGACGTGACCTACAAGGTGAGCAGGCTCCGACCGGACGGATACTGGCAGGTCGTCGGCCGGGTCACCAGCACGTCGCTGGAGGACGGCGGAGCGCCGCCCGGCGTCGAGCCGCCGGTGTACGCGGTGGTCGCGATACAGCAGGGCAGGGCGTCGGCCGAGTGCCGTTCCGACGCGGCGCCCCCGCCGACGCCCCCGGCTTCTGATCGACCACTGTCGGGTCCGGGGTGCCGGCGGCTCCGCGGTCGGTGTCGGCCGTCCGCGCCGTCGAGCGGCTCGATCGTCGTGAGCTGGCACGGCAGCGGCGGCGTCGAGTACCGGGTCCGCTGCCTGGGCGCCGACGGTCGGTGGCGGGTGGTCGGTCGCACGCCGGGCACCGCCATCGAGGACGGCGGTGCGCCGGCCGGGCCGCCTGCCGGTGTACGCGGTGAGCGCCATCGCTGCTGGTGGGGGCCGGTCCGCGGAGACCCGATCCGACGGCTGAGCTCCACGTCGGTCGGCTGCGTAGTGTCGTGGTGAGCGTCACCCGGAGTTGCTGAGGGTGACCTGTGCCCGCAGATCTCCTTCGAGTCGCGCGAACGTGCACACTGGAGGGAACGCCCCGGATGTCCGATTTCCGGGCACTCTCCCCCGCAGCGGTACCCGGGGGCTACGGTGACGGCGTTCGATCCGCCGGCGGGCGGGAACCAGGAAAAGGGGACATGAACCTTCGGATCTTTGGCTGGTCCTACGCGGTCACCGCGGTGTCGCTGGTGGTCGCCTTCCTCTACGCCGGTGTCGAGGGACTCGTCCTGTGCGTGATCCTGGGCATCCTGGAGATCTCGCTGTCCTTCGACAACGCGGTGGTCAACGCCACCGTGCTGGACCGGATGAGCGCGTTCTGGCAGCGGATCTTCCTCACCGTCGGCATCGTGATCGCGGTGTTCGGCATGCGGCTGGTGTTCCCGCTGGTCATCGTGGCGGTCGACCGCCGGGCTGAACCCGGTCGAGTCGCTGACGCTGGCCCTGGAACAGCGCCCGGCCGACCGACCCCACGTCGCTACGCCTACCTGCTCGACCAGGCGTACCCGCAGATCGCGGCGTTCGGCGGCATGTTCCTGTTCATGCTGTTCCTGGACTGGCTGTTCGAGGACCGCGACATCAAGTGGCTGACCTGGCTGGAGCGGCCGCTGGCCAAGGTCGGCCAGCTGAACCGGCTCTCGATCGTGCTGGCCCTGATCGCGCTGGTCGTGCTGGCCGAGCACGCTCGCGCCGAGGACCCGGCGGTGGTGCTCACCGCGGGCGGGCTCGGCCTGGTCACCTACCTGCTGGTCAACGGTCTGGGCGACCTGTTCGACCAGGCCGCCGACGGTGACGACGCCGAGGACGAGTCCGCGGAGACGGCGCACGCCGACCAGGCAACGGCAACGGGCCGTCGGAGCTGGCGAAGGCCGCCGGCAAGGCCGGCTTCTTCCTGTTCCTCTACCTCGAGGTGCTCGACGCCGCGTTCTCCTTCGACGGCGTGATCGGCGCGTTCGCGATCACCACCGACCCGATCCTGATCGCGCTCGGCCTCGGCCTGATCGGCGCCATGTTCGTCCGGTCGCTCACCGTGTTCCTGGTCCGCAAGGGCACCCTGGCCGACTACGTCTACCTGGAGCACGGCGCGCACTGGGCGATCGGCGCGCTGGCGGTGATCCTGCTGGTCGGCATCGGCTACCACGTCAACGAGATCGTCACCGGCCTGATCGGGGTGGCCTTCATCGGTGCCGCGTTCCTGTCCAGCATCCTGCGCAACCGTCGGGTGGCGGCGCGAGGGCGGAGATGTCCGCAAGTCCGCCGACGAACTGGCCGCGGAGCACCACAGCACGCGTGTAGCGGCGGGATCGCAGCGCCGCGACGAACTCCCCATCCAACGGCGAATGGAGTGCGAGTGTCGGTCAACCTGACCAAGGGCCAGAAGGTGTCGCTGGCCAAGCGTGGCGGCGGCACCCTGAGCCTGGTCCGCATGGGTCTCGGCTGGGACGCGGTCAAGAAGCGCGGCCTGTTCGGCTCGAGGTCGCAGTCGATCGACCTCGACGCCTCGGCGCTGCTGTTCGACGCGGGCAGCAACCTGGTCGACGCCGTCTGGTTCCAGCAGCTGCGCAGCAGGGACGGCTCGGTGCAGCACACCGGTGACAACCTGACCGGCGAGGGCGAGGGCGACGACGAGTCGGTCATCGTCGACCTGCCCCGGCTCTCGCCGGCGGTCACCCAGATCGTGTTCACCGTGAACTCGTTCACCGGGCAGGACTTCTCGCAGATCGAGAACGCGTTCTGCCGGCTGGTCGACGAGACCACCAACGAGGAGCTGGCCCGCTACGAGCTGTCCGGCTCCGGCCGGCACAACGCGCAGATCATGGCCAAGGTCAGCCGGGTCCGGTCGCGGCGAGTGGACCATGACCGCGATCGGCGCGATCGCCAACGGCCGCACGTTCGCCGACCTGCTGCCGGCTACGGCGGCGTACCTGTAGCACCGCGATCACCGTTTCGGGTGCGGGACCGGCCACACCCGGCCGCTCCCGCCCGAACCGCTCGCCCGAAAACGTCTGTCACAGGTCGAACTCGGAGGGCGCGATGCCCACCGCGTTGCACGCCTCGCGGACGGCGCGCTTCTCGTCCTCGTCGAAGTTGCCGTCGGCGCCACCGATGATGATGCCCGACCTGGATCACCGCGCGGGCGGCGTCCGGCTTGCTCTTCAGCTTGCCGATCGTGGCGATGGCCTCGACCTTGCCGAAGTCGTAGTCCGTCTCCAGCTTCGAGGCGTAGAAGGTGAAGTGGTCCTGCAGCTCGCTGGCCTCGAACACCTTGAGCGCGTCGTTGCTGCCGATGAAGCCGGCGGTCTTGCGCCGCTCGTCGGCGGTGATGGTGCCGTCGGCGGCCGCGATGAGCGCGCACATCGCCATGCTGGCCTTGGCGAAGTCCTTGCTCTTGAACTTGCCGACCTGCGTCGTGGTCGTTGCCTGCAGGTCGCTCAGGCGGCTCTTCAGCTGGTCCCACAGGGCCATGAAGGTGTTCCTTCCGTTGTCGTTGCGCGATTAACAGCCTGCCAGAAACGGACAACGCGGCCGCGGCGCGGTCCAGTAGCCAGGCCAGCAGCTCGGCGCCGGCGAGCACGCCGGTCGAGCGGGTCACCGCCAGGTGGTCGAGGGTGAACCCGGCGTCGGCCAGCTCCCCGTGCGCCGGCCGGATCGCCGCGTCGGCGGCGGCCAGCAGGTCGGCGTCGAGCAGCGAGTCGCCCGCGGCCAGCAGCGGGCCGCCGCCGGCCCGGGCCAGCACCTCGGCGGCCGCCGCCGACTTGGTCAGCGGCCGCGGCACCGCGTAGACCTTGCGGCCCTGCAGCGACACCGCTCCAGCCGCGGGGCGCGCACCAGCGCGCCGAGCTCCTCGACCCAGCCTGCGGGCAACGCGGCGCGGTCGACGCACGGCGTAGACGAACAGCTCGCTCGCGGTGCGCAGGTTCAGCACGAAGGTGCCGCCGCGGGCCCGCAGCTCGGCCTCGACCTCGGCCAGCGGGGCGCAGCCGTCCAGCCGCTTGCCGACCGCGGCCGCCCAGTCCGGGTCCGGGACCCCGTCGACCAGCAGCTGCCCGCCGTTGGCGGCGATCGCGTACCGGGCCGGCGGCCCGGGCAGCCGGACCCGGGCCAGCTGCTCCGGGGTGCGGGTCGTGGTGGGCACGACGGTGGCCAGCGTCCTGCAGAGCACGCAGCGTCGCCGACCGCGGCCTCGGTCAGGAACGACAGCGGCGCGCCCTTGTAGATCTCGACGCACAGCAGCCGCGGCGCGTCGGCGTCCGGCATCCGCAGGTCGAGGGCGGCGGCGGAGTAGATGGTGGTGCGGTCCAGATCGAGGCAGACGACGGTCACCGGCTCGCCTCCGCACGCCGTCCGCGGTGGCGCGGCCGACCCGGCCCGTCGGCGCCGGTCGCGCCCCGGGTGAACCGCGGGTGGATCAGCCCGACGCAGCTGTAGGGCAGCTCGGCCACCTCCTCGACCGGGACGCCGCGGCGCTGCGCGAGCAGCCGCACGTGCGGCAGGTCGGCGGCCGGGGCACCGGCCCGGACCAGCACCCTCCACGGCACCCGGCGCAGCAGCACCCGGGTGGTCTCGCCGACCCCCGGCTTGACCAGGTTCGCGGTCCCCGATGCCGTACTCGTCGACGATCCGCTCGATGGCCGCCCAGCCGGCCCAGTCCGGGGTCGCGGTCGGCGGGCGGGTCGGTGTCGTGCACCGCGGCGAACTCGGCCGGTCACCGCGTCCAGGAAGTCGTTGGACACGTCGGCCGGCGCGAGCTCGGCGTAGAACTTGGCCCCGTGGTACTGGTCGGGCCGCAGCAGCCGGGTGTTCAGCACGGTGCGCGAGACCAGCCCGGACACCGTCGAGTTCAGGCAGGCCGAGGCGATCAGCCAGTCGTCGCGGGTGCCGAACGTGCGACGCGCACCGGCCCGGGTCGGCGAGCACCGCCAGGTCCGGGTCGAAACCGCCGCCGTGCGCGGCCAGCGCGGCGGACAGCTCGCGGGCGATGGCGCCCTTGCCGGTCCAGCCGTCGACGAACACCACCCGCGGCCGGGTCGTGGTGCTCGGCCGAGGTGGCGCAGCGCGAGCGGGTCGATGCCGCGGCCGCGGACGATCGACACCGCGTAGTGCGGCAGCTCCAGCCCGTGCCGCGCGGCCGCCCAGCGGCGCAGCAGGATGCCGACCGGGGTGCCGGCCCGGGCCAGCGAGACCAGCACGACGTCGCGTCCCGCGCTCGGCCAGCACCAGCTCGGTGACGGTGCCGACGGCCTGCGCGAGCCGGCGCGGCCGAGCCGGCCAGCGCGGAGCGGTACAGCTCCAGGTACTCGGCGTCGGGCTGGTACTCCTGCGGCAGCGACTCGGCGTAGTGCGCGCCGCCGCTCTGGATCGCCTCCTCGCGCTCCTCGGTCGGCGCCTCCAGCGGCACCCCGGACAGGTCGGTGAGCAGCCAGCCGACCTCGTCGGGCCGGTAGCTGCCGAACGCGGGCCCGCGCAGCGGGGCCGGGGCGCTCACGGCGTCGACCACCAGCGTGGTCCGCCGGGCGCGCGGGGCCAGCGCCGCGAGCAGGCCGGTGTGCAGGGCCGCGGTGTCGGCCGGCGGGTCGACGACGACGAGCACGTGGTCCCACGGCGGGTCGCGGGCCCGGCCGAGGTTGTAGGCGAAGCGCGGGCCGGGGCCGTCGGCCGGGTCGTCGTGCGCGGGGAAGGTGATGCCGCTGCGCAGGGCGTAGTCGGGCTCGTCGACGACGAGCGCGGGGGAGCGGGTGGTGGTGGAGAAGACGACGTCGTGCCCGGCGTCGGCGAGCACCTGGGCCAGCCGCAGCGGCAGCTGCATCAGCTCCTCGGTGCCCAGCACCAGCGTGCGTTCCGCGGCGCGCACGCCGAGGCCGCGCGGCCAGCCTCGGGCAGCGCGGCGGCCAGCGCCAGCGTGGTCGGCGGCGCGTGAACCCGTGCCGGCCGCCGACCGGCAGCCCGGAAGGCCAGCCGAGGCCGGCCAGCTCCACCCGGTGCCGGCTCGCCGGCCGTCGGCCGCGTCGGCTCGCGCGGGGCGTCGCGCGGCGCTCGAGTTCGGCGCGCAGCGGCGCGGGCCCGGTCCGCCAGGTCCGGCGGGCAGCTCGACCCGGCCGGCGGCCAGCGCGACCACGTCGAGCCGGGCGCCGAGCGCGCGCACCGCCGGCCGCCAGCTCAGCCGGGTCGGTCGCACGTCGACCAGCGCGGCCAGCACGTAGCGCTCCCGCGGCGCGATCCGGTGCAGCGCGGTGATCGTGTTCAGCGCGGTGCGGCCGGTGCTCAGCTCGTCGTCGACGAGCACCAGCGGCCGGTCCCCGCGCAGCAGCCGGGATCGGCCGGCAGCAGCAGGTGCTCGGTGGCGTGCGAGTGCTCCTCGCTGAACCCGCCCGCGGTCCGGAACCCGGGCGACCGGCCGGCGGGTGGAGTGCAGGTAGTCGGCGCGCACGCCGCAGCCCTTCGGCGACGCAGTGCCCGAGCGCGGTGGCCGTCTCGGCGAAGCCGAGCACCAGCGCGTCCCGGGCCGCCGCCAGCGCCGTGTGGCTGCCGCGTGCAGCCGCGCCGCCGCGGCCGGCGTCCCCGCCACCGCGGTGCGCAGCAGCGTCCGGCCGGTACCGCCGCTGCGGACGCCCGGCCAACGCATCGGCGACCAGCCCGCCGAGCAGCAGCCCCGCCGCCCGGACCAGCCGCGGATCGGTCGGGTATGTGCTTGCCGAGCAGCCGCGAGACCAGCAGCTGGGCGCGGCGGGGTTGCTGCCGCAGGGCCAGGCCGAGCAGGGGGGCCGCGTCGCCCGTCGACCCGCACGCCGAGCCGTTCGACCACCGAGCCGCGGTGCCGTCGCACTCCGTGGGGTCACCGGCGCAGGCCTGCGGCCAGCAGGTCGACGAACGATGCGTCGTCGGCGGCCACGCCGAACACCCTGGCCCGCAGCATGGTCCGCCGGGCCCATGCGGTGTGCGGGCGGATCTCGTTCATCTTGTTGCGGTGCCCGGACGCGAGCACCCCGCTGGCGCAGCCGGCGTGCAGCACGTCGGTGGCGTCGCGGTGCTCCTCGAACGACACGACCGACAGCGCGTTCACCACGGCCACGTGGCTCGGGTGGATGGCGGTCTTGCCCTGCAACCCGTTCGCCTTGTCCAGCTGGACCTCACGGATCAGCCCGTCGATCGCCCGGGACACCAGCTTGCCGCGCAGCTCGGGAGCGTTGTGCTCGGTGAACGGTGATTCCCGCAGCTGGGTGCGGAAGATCCGCTCGGCGCCGCCGAAGTACTCCCAGACCGGCCCGGTGACGGTGAAGCCGGTGCCGTCGGCCCGGCCCAGCACGTTGACCACATCGGCGATCAGGCCGCTGACGACCTTGACGTCGTAGATCGACAGGTCCGGCGAACGGCGCAGACCGTACAGCGCGCACAGGTCGGTGGCGCCCAGCCGGATGGCCAGGATCCGGCGGCGATCGCGGTGCAGCAGTGCGCGCAGCCTGGTCAGCTCGTCGACCCTGGTCTCGGCGTAGAGCACCGCTCCGGACTCGATCACCGGCATGGCGAGGAAGGACCGCCCGGTGCGGCGGTCGGCCTCGTCGAGCGCGTGCAGGTACTCGGTGCCGGCCGAGGCCGTGAACTTCGGCAGGACGAAACCGTCGAGCAGGGCGCACGGCCGCGCCCGAGCCGGGACACCAGATCGGACAGCTGGGCGACCGCCCGGACCCGCACGAACAGCAGTGGCAGATCGGTGTCGCCAGCCGCGTGCAACGCCGTCAGCGCCGCGATCAGGTTCTCCTCGGCCTCCGCGAGCCGCTCGTCGGCGATCGAGTCCTCCAGGCAGACCACCACCGACGTCACCCCGGTGCCGGCCTGCTTGGCCAGGTCGGCGGTCAAGGCAGGGCGATCCGCCGGCATGTAGAGAGTGGCTCCGAGCGCCACCGAGAGCAGTTCGGATCCGCTGCTGCGGTCGAACGGCTCCGGTGACCTCTCGAAAAGGGCGTCGGCTTGAGCACGGCTCAAGTGACTGAAATGCCGCACGGCAGGGCCTCTCGTCGGAATCGGAGTCAGCGCTCCCGGCGACAGGTCACTTGCGACCGGCTGCCCAATCCATTCCCCAGCCGTATGCCTTGTCCACGTCGGCCTGTCCGCCCCGGATGTACTGCACCTCGCGGCGCACGATCAGCTCGCCGCCCTTGTTCTCCAGCATCGCGATCACGCAGGTCGGAGCGCCCGGGTCGGATTCGTCGAGGCGGACCTCGATCTCCGGCCCGGACGCCGGGAAGAGCGTGACAACGCCGTCCGCGCTCGCCCAGTTGGGAGTGCCCTCGTAGATGAAGGCGAAAACCAGGATCCGCCGGATCTCGTTCACCCGGGACAGGTCGATGAACATGTTCTCGCCGCCGCTGACGGCACCGGACCGGTCGTCGCCGTCGAGCCGGATGATCGGCCGACCCGAGTACGGGGCCTGGAACGCCTTGCCCAGGGCCTGCACCACACCCTTGCTGCCGTCGGAGAACTCCCACAGGCAGGCCAGGTCGAGGTCGATACCCTGCGGCCCGCCCCCGACGAGCCTGCTGAACAGGCCCTTCTTGGCGGCGGCCGGCGCGACGCCGGTGCTCCACTGCAGGTTGACCCGCAGCTGGCCACCGGCACCACCGCGCTTGGTGAGCGAGACGCTCGGCGCGGACTTGGTCAGGGTGACCTTGGACAGCGACACCCCTCCCGCGGCGGCCGAGCCCGCGGTGTCGAGCCCGCCGGCTCGGTTGGCTGGGCGGCCTTCGACGGCCGTTTGGTGTAGTCGATGGCCACGGCGCCGACCTCAGACGTTGACGCCGAAGTCGCGGGCGATGCCCGCGAGGCCGGAGGCGTAGCCCTGGCCGACGGCCCGGAACTTCCAGTCGGCGCCGTTGCGGTAGAGCTCGCCGAAGACCATCGCGGTCTCGGTCGAGGCGTCCTCGGTCAGGTCGTAGCGGGCGATCTCCTTGTCCCCGGCGGCGTTCACCACCCGGATGAACGCGTTGCGCACCTGCCCGAAGGACTGCGAGCGGGAGTCGGCGTCGTAGATGCTGACCGGGAACACGACCTTGTCGACCTCAGGGGGCAGGCCTGCGAGGTTCACCTTGACCTGCTCGTCGTCGCCCTCGCCCTCACCGGTGAGGTTGTCGCCGGTGTGCTCGACAGTGCCGTCCGGGCTGGTCAGGTTGTTGAAGAAGATGAAGTGCTTGTCGGTGAGGACCTTGCCGTCGGCGCCGAGCACGATCGCCGATGCGTCCAGGTCGAAGTCGGTGCCGGTGGTGCTGCGAATGTCCCAGCCGAGGCCGACGACCACATTGGTGAGGCCGGGGGCCTCCTTGGTCAGGCTGACGTTTCCACCCTTGGTGAGACTGACGCTCACATCTGCTCCGAATCTGTCGTGGGGGCCGATTCCCCCGGGTACGGGCGGCCGAGCATAACGGGACATACCCGACCGATTGTCACTGCGCTTGCTTCCCGCCAACGGTCCGGGCGAGGTGTCGGTTCCCACCCGCCGTCGCGCATCGGGGGATTCCCTACATCTGCACGTGCGTCCCCCGTCCGAGCGACCCTCGACGGGTGTCACCCCGATGTGCGAGTTCCGGGTCATCCGAACCCGGCCTAGCGTTCCCGGCGATGACTGTCGAGCTCCCCGAGAGGAGCGGGACGTGGTCTACGCATCCGACTTCGTTGGGTTGCTCCTGAAGCAGGCAGGCGACGAGTACGTCTTCGGCGCGGTCGCCGCCGACAGCGATCCCGATCCCACCAGGTTCGACTGCGCGGAGCTCGTTCGGTGGGGCTGTCGACGCCTCGGTGTCGTGCCGATCGTCCCGGATGGTTCCTGGATGCAGGCCCGGCACTGCCGGCAGCACGGAACTCTCGTGGACGTCCCGACGGCGGTCCGCACCCAGGGCTCGCTGCTGTTCCTGTTCGGCGGCGACCCCTTCCACGGGGACCGACCCAGGCCGGCCCATGTGGCGGTGAGCCTGGGCAACCGCAGCACGATCGAGGCCCGCGGCGCGGCGTGGGGCGTCGGGACCTGGGGTGTGGCCGGCCGCCGGTGGACCCACGGCGGCCTCATACCCGGTATCCGCTACGCGGCTCCGCCGCCGGCTCCGCTGTCCGCGGACACCTCCGACACGGTGCCACCGTGGCCCGGCCGGTTCTTCACCCAGCCCCCGGTGATGCGGGGCGACGCCGTCCGCCGGTGGCAGGCCCGGATGGCCGTCCGTGGTTGGCCGATCCGCATCGACGGCCGGTACGGGCCGGACTCGGAGACGACGTGCCGGCGGTTCCAGCACGAGATCGGTCTCCAGGTGGACGGGATCGTCGGCGCCCAGACCTGGCGCGCGGCGTGGACCGCTCCGGTCCCGGCGCCCGCCGGGCTGCCTCGTTGATCTCGACCGCACCGGTGCCGGCTGACCCGTGCAACCGGCCGACCCGGAGCGGGGTTTTCACCGATGCCGGCACGACGTCGAATCGGGACGCTTCGGCCCGGTCGGTCGCACGTATGAGTGACCACACCCGTGTCTCGCCCGCTGATGTGACTGCCGCGGCGCGGGTGCCCTGGAGTCGAATGGCCAGGACCGGCCCCAGCGATCGAGGAGGGCGACCATGACTCGAGCGGCCACCGATCTCGAGGACGAGCTCGAGGATGAGTTCGAGGCGGAGTACGAAGGCGAGTTCGAAGACGAGCTGGACACGTCCCGCGAGTTCGAGGGTGAGCAGGAGGACGAGGACTTCCTGCCGGTCCTGGGCGGGATCGCCAACGCGATCGGCGGGCTCCTCGGCGAGGAGGAGGGCGAACTCGAGGACGAGTACGAGTTCGAGGAGGAGGACGAGGACGAATCCGAGGACGAGTACGAGTACGAGTCGGAGGAGTTCCTCGGTGCGCTCGGCCCGATCGCCCGTGCCGTTGGCGGGTTGCTCGGTGGTGGCGGAGACGGCGAGTCGGAGCTCGAGGAGGAGTACGAGCTCGAGTCCGAGGCCGAGGAGTTCTTCAAGGGCTTCGGTCGCCTGCTCAAGCGCGCCGCCCCGGTCCTGCGCACCCTGGCCAAGACCGCCGGCCCGCTGGTCGCGACGGCGGTCGGCGGCCCCGCCGCCGGAGCTCTCGCCCGGGCCGTCACCTCACAGCTCGAAGGGGAGTTCGAGGAGGAGCTGGAGAGCGAGTTCGAGGAGATGGCGACCGCCCCGATGACCGGGGCGCAGGCACTCGGCGAGTACCTCGCCGCCCAGGCGGCGTCGGCGGCAACCGAAGGGGAGGCCGAGGCCATGGCCGGCGTCGCCGCCTACATGTCCCTCCGACCTCGCGATCGCCGGGACCTGGAGCGGATGCTCCCGGCGCTGCTGCGCGGGACCGCGGTGCTGACCAGGCTGCTGCGCAGCAACCGGCATTCCCGGCCGGCCGTCCGCCTCGTCCCAGGGATCGTCGACGGCGCGGCCCGCGCCGTGTTGCGCCGGGGCGCTGCGGGCCGACCGATCAGCCCGCTGCAGGTCGCACGGGCGCTGGGGTCGGCCACCAACCGGGTGCTGGGCCGCGGACCGGCACGGCGCGGCCGTCGTCCGGCGGCACGCGCGTGGCCTGGCGCACGCCCGTCGACGCAACCGCAGCTCTACGGCGGACGCGGCGTGCGTCGCCCGCGTTACGGCCGCTACCCGCGATCCGGCTTGACGGTCCGGCGGCAACCCGTCAGCAACCGGACACTCGTGGCCCGCCGGCCCGTCACCCGGCCCCGTCCCGGATTCGTCCGGATCGTGACGCCCGTCCGGGTGCCGTCCCGCAACGGCCGTCCAGCCGGAACCGTGCGCGTGGTCAGCGACGTCCGCGTCCCCCGCGGAGCGGTACCGGTCGGCAGGCCGAGCAGTGTGAGTCCCCGGCGCGCCCGGACCCGGTGAGCCGCGTCGTCGGCCTCGAGCAGAGATGAGCCCGTCATGACCTCAGCAGTCAACCACCGCTACCCGGCCGTCCAGGGCGAGCTGGAGGACGAGTTCGAGACCGAGTGGGAGGAGGAGAGCGAGTTCGAGGGGTCCGCGGGGCGATCCGCGCTCGCCGGCTCCGAGTTCGAGACCGAGTGGGAGTCCGAGGACGAGTCCGAGTGGGAGAGCGAGGACGAGTCCGAATGGGAGTCCGAGGACGAGGTCGAGTTCGACTTCGAAGCCGAGGCGGAGAACATGTCGGCCGCGGCGGAGGGCGAGTTCGAGGACGAGGGCGAGTACATGGTCAACCCGGTCCGGCGGATCTATCCGGACGCGGAGCTGATGGCGCACCTGTCGGCACAGGCGGCACGGGCCGAGAGCGAGGCCGAGGCCGAGGCGTTCGTCGGTGCCCTCGTTCCGCTGGCCGCACGGCTCGTCCCGCGGGCCGGCCGGCTGGTCGCCCGACACGCCCCCACCCTGATCCGCGGCGTCGCCCGGGTCACCCGTCAGCTGCGGCGGAACCCGACGGCGCGCAAGCTCGTCGCGGCCGTGCCGGTGATCCTGCAGCGGACCGTGCAGAGCCTCGGTGACCAGGCGGCGTCGGGTCAGGACGTCGACAGCGACGCGGTGGTGCGCACGCTGTCGACCATGGCCGGCCGGGTGCTAGGCGCGCCGCGGAACCGGGCCAGGGCAGTGCGGGCGGTGCGTACCTTCGACCGGCGCTACCACCACCGCCGGTCGATGGCAGGCGAGGACGGCGCCCGCTCGGCGCCGGGGCTCGCGAGGGGCGGCCCGCCGTGTCGGCCGTCGGCGCTGAGGCACGGCCGGCTGAGCCCCGCTCGACCACCACCGCCGAACTCGGGAGCGGAAGGGGGCGGGCGGCAGCTCAGCCGGTCGTCCCCGCGTACATCGCCGGGCAGGCGCTGAACGTGCGGCGCCACCTCGAGGCCCTGCGCGACTTCACCCGCGGCGAGTTCGGGGCGCGGCCGGTGGCGGTCCCCAGCGAGGGACACATCCGGGCGGTGAACGGGCTTCTGGCGACATTGCGCCGACCGCTGAACGGCATCGTCGAGGAGCTCGACGGGGCGGCCCGCGGGGCGCGGGGGCGGTCCGGGCGGCGACGCTGTGACGCCGCACGCTCGAGCTCAAGACCACCGCCCACGACTGGGTGCGCGCGACCGAACGGGTCTGGGACTTCTACTTCGAGCTGTTCGGCCAGCGGCAGAGCGCCTTCGGCGGCTGGCTGGTCGCCTGTGACCGGATCGCGCTGGACTGCTACCAGCACGTCTTCATGCATCTCGGGTCCGCGCGCAGCATCCCCTCGCCGCCGCCGTTCTGCTACATGCGCACCGGTTTTTCGCCCGCCACCTTCCGTCGCGGCATCCCGCTGCGCCGGCTCGGGTCGCCAGCTCAACCCGTTCCCGCTGGTGCAGCTGCCCTACCACCGCATGGTCAACCCGTGGACGATGGGCGCGATCCTGCACGAGGTCAGCCACAACCTGCAGAACGAGCTGCAGCTCGAACGGGCGGTGCCGGCAGCCTATCCGCCGGCGGCTGCAGGCGGCAGGCATGGCGGAGCGAGCTGATCGCGATCTGCGTGCGCTGGAACCGCGAGATCTTCGGCGACATGATCGGCTGCATGCTCGGCGGCGAGGCCTTCATCGCCTCGCTGATGGACGTCATCGGCCGTGCCCCTGAGCAGGCGCTGGCGTACTCGCCGCGCGGCGTGCACCCCACCCCGTACCTGCGGACCTTCCTGTCCTGCGAGCTGCTGGCCCGCATGGGGTTCCCGGAACGGCCGCCGAGGCTCTGGGCCGGGCGTGGCGCCAGCTCTACCCGTCGACCCGGGGCACGTCGATCCCACCGGCCCTGCTCGCAACGCGTGGCCCCGGCTCGTTCCCTCGGTCGTCGACGCCGTGTGCTACACCCCGCTTCTCCTCGCTGGGCCGCAAGGCCCTACGCGAGATCATCTTCTTCGAACCGCGGCACCAACTGATGATCGAGGAGGCGGCGGGGCGGCTGGCCAAGGGCATCGACCCCGGCGTCGTGCCCGAGCGCTTCCTGATCGGCGCCGTCCGCACCGCGCTGGACCGCCGGCTGGCCTCGCCGGAGCTGCTCATGAACAACTTCTACGTCGAACTGGCGAGGCGGTGACGCCGTGGACCATCGACACCGCGCGAGCCGGCGCTGCGGCATGCCGTCGAACGGCTGTGGCTGGCGGTCGGCGAGCTCGTCCTCACCGTGTACGAGGACCGGCCGCGCGCGGCCGACCTCGCCGTCGTCGACGACCTGGCCGAGCAGGCGCTCGAGCTGCAGGCCGACGTCGCGGCGGCCCGGGAACTGCTGGCCAGCCACCGGTGCAGCCGGTCCGGCGACGCACCTGCCCGAGGCGTCCGCCCCGGCTGCACGCCGCGAGCACCCGCTACTGGCACCGGCTGCGGGCGCACGACCCGGTCGCCGAGCTGCGCCGGGCGGCACGCCGGTACGGGGCGGAGCTGGCCGGCCTGGCAACGCAGCGTCGAGGCGGGTGCCCAGCGCTGTGAGGAACCCCTGGCCGCCTGTGCCGACGCCTTCCACCTGTGCTGGCACGAGATGTGCCGGCGGCGCTCCCCCCAGCCCGAATCGTTCGTTCCCGTGACCGCTCCGGATCCGAGGAGGTCGCCGTGACCAAGAACCCACAGTCAGCTGCCAGTCGTGGACGTCGACCAGGCGTTCCCGCTGCTGACCACCGATGGCTCGACCCGATCCGGCTCGTCGACCGCGACCGGTGGTGACCAGGGGCCGACGGTCGCCGCCGCGCTGCGCGACGTGCTGGGCTGGCGACCGCGGAGCCGCGACACCAAGGCCTTCAACGCCGCGCTCACCGCGGCCTTCGAGCTCAACACCGTCGAGGGACACGTCGAGGCCCGGCACGTGCAGCGCGGCGTCGCCGTGCAGGCCGACCTCGGTGGCATCACCGGCGGGCAGGCATCGCTGTACGCGCGGGCCAAGAGCTCGCACGAGCAGATCACGCGCATGCTGGACAGCCTGAAGCCGCTGCGCCCCGACGCGGACCCCGAGGACTGCGAGGCCTTCCGGGCCTGATCCGCGACTCGGTCCGCCAGGTGGTACAGGAACTCGGGATGCCAGGCGGGCCGCGGGTCCAGCTGGTCGACTCGGCGTTCCGCACCCTGACCGGCTTCGAACCGCCGAGCACGCTGCCGGCGAACCAGGCGCCGCCCGACAACAACAGCCAGCAGCCGGATCGGTTGCGGGGAACGGAGCGACCGACTTACCGCCCCGCCCCGCCGCCCGCCGCGACGCTGGCCCCGCTAGGGCAGTCTGCCGACGACGTCCCGGGAATTCTCGGTGCCCTGCGCGACCGGATGGGTCTCATCGACGACAACGTCAACACCGTCGACGAGGAGAAGATCCGCACCTCGTTCCTCACCCTGGTCGATCTGATCGTCGATCTGCAGGATTCCTGGGGCAAGCAGCGGGTGGCCTTTGGTTCGGATGCCGGCCGGGGCTTCCTCGGCACGGAGCTCATCCTGATCAACCGATTGCTCGCCGCGGCGGCGGAGCAGGTCGACGAGGTGGAGGCGGTCCTCGACTCCGCACTCATCTCCGCTGCGGAACGCCAGACGATCGTCCTCGACCGCATCACCAGGCTCACCCTGGACGGGCTGCTTTCCTGGATGCGCACCTTCCTCACCGAGGACGGTCCGCGGATCATCCAGGACACCGGGCGCGACGGCATCACCACCTCGTTCACGCCGACGGCGATCACCCTGCTGCAGACCCTGCGCGACACCCTGGTCGCCCAGCTGCCGGCCGGCGAACGCCGCAACGGGGCGGTCCCGCTGTCGCTGCTGCCGGTCGGCTGCTGCAGCACCCTGCCGAGCGGCATGTATGCGGCCAGGAGTCGGATCGCGATCTCCGGTCTGTGCAGCCTGTTCGAGCAGCTGGTGCGCAACGCCTCCCGGATCGGGCGATTCTCCGGGGTGATCCTGTTCGATCTGTTCGTCTCGCCCTACCTGCTGCGGTCGCCGCAAGCGGAGGGACTGGGATTCCGCCCCGACTTCCTGCGGGTCGAGGTGCGCGGGCTGCACCTCCGTCCGACCTACCTGCCGGCCTTCGTCCGGGAGAACGAGACCGGGCGCACCCTGGACGAGCTGGTGCTCCCGGTCCAGGGCAGCGCAAGCGCGGACACCGACACGATGGTCGCGGTGTTCCGCGGCGAGGACATCAACGCCATCGCGCTGCCGGGCGACTTCCCGCCGTTCAACGAGAGCCTGTTCGGCCGATCCTCGTGGACCGTGCCCGCGGCCGCGGTTCCGCTCGCCGTCGTGGACGGCGAGACCGGCCGGGTCGTGCTGGCCCCACGGGTGCGCAGCTGGCCCGACCTGACCCCGGCCAGCGCCGGGGGCCCGCTCGCGCTGCCCACGGAGATCGGCAATGTGGCCCAGACCTCGACCGCCGCTTTCGAAGTGCCGCCCGACGACGTCGAGGACGACTGCACCTGCGTGGAGCCCGAGCCCACCGAGGTCGACTCCAGATACGACGGCAGCGATGGATTCCGGCCGCCGATGACAGGGGTTCCCGGCCCCGATCAGCCCTCTGAGGCCTCGGCGGGCGACCAGCTGGCGGACGCCGATGCCCGATGGGAACGCGCCCGGCAGCGCCAGGCCGATCTCGAGAAGAAGCTGGACGACCTGAACCGATACGAGGAGGGCGTGCGCGAGGAACAGCGCGCGCTCGCCGAGGAGATCGAGACCCGCAACGCGGCGCTGCGCGACAGGCAGCGCACGCTGGCCGCGGGGACCCAGGCGAAGCAGCAGCTCCGCGCGAACCCTCGACGATCTGCAGGCCGAGATGCGCGCGGCGGAGGCCGAACGGTTGCCGGCCAAGGTCCTAGCCGACTCCGAGCAGGCGGCCGGAGGCACGAACGGGAAGCCCTCCGGTCCCGGTCGCGCATCCAAGGGTCGCCGCAAGCGGACCAGCGCGAAGTCGACCAAGAAATCCTGAGCGACGGCGGGGAAGGGTGAATCGCAATGCTTTCTGAGCGGGAGTATCAGGAACGCCTCGACCGCGTCCAGGCGCTGCGAAGCAGGTCGCGGACCGCCTCTCGGGCAGCCTGGTGTCGAACCCGGCGCTGGCCGAGGAGCTCAACAAGCAGATCGATGACCTGGTCCAGGCCGCCACGCGAGCCGACGCGGCGATGCCCCTTCCGCCGGACCGCGGCTGGCCGAGCTGGTCGGGGTCGGGCCGGACGCTGCGCAGCGGTTCGGCGATGTCAAGATCCCGCAGGGCGTCGCGCCGTACGACGAGAACGTCAACTCCGAGCGCATCGTCGCCGTCGGCGACCTCTACTACATCTACCAGCACGAGCAGATCGGGGTGTTCCGGGTCGTCCAGAAGCTCAAGCAGCTGTTCGAGGCGCGGCGCGGTCCGGCTCTCGGCGGCGAAGGTGCCTACCGGCTCTACCAGTTCGACCGCCGCGACGTGCTGCGCTACACGAAGCAACGACCGCATCGCCGCCTACCGGCGGGTGCTCGGCTACGGCCGTGGCCTCGGCGCCGGGCAGAGCCGGCCGAACACCGACTTCCACATGCTGTTCGGGCACTTCGTCAACCAGGTGACGCTGTTCTGGCGCGACAAGCGGATCTCCGACGTGATCCGGGAGCGGGCCCTCGACCCCAGCTTCGGGTCCATCGCCGTCGTCCGCCGGGCCGGGCTCGACCTGCGCAACAATCTGAAGTTCACCTCCTTCGGCCACCTCAACGTGTTGCGGGTCGAGGTCATGCAGTTGCTCGAGGAGTGCTTCAGGATCCTCGGGTCCGACGACGTGATGGACCTGTTCGGCGCCGACAACGCCTGGGACGTCGTCGACGAGGTCCTCATCCGCTACTTCGACGAGCGGCTGCAGAGCAGCCCGCGGCAGCGGATGGCCGTCACCGGACGGGAGGTCCTGCGCTGGCTGGCCGGCAACCACGTCATGGAGACCGCGCGGGCGAGTTCGAGGCGTTGCTCATGGAGATCGCCGAACCCGCCGAGGAGTGGCTGACCTCCGCTCAGGCCATGAGCCTTGCCCGGCGTACCGGAGCGACCGGGTGCTGCCATGGGAGCAGCTGGGACAGTCCGGGGTCGCCGCGCCGTACCAAGAGCGGCCGCCGTCGGTGCTGCCACCCACGGCCCGCTCGGGCGGTCCGGTCTACCCGCGCCGCGGGGGCATGGGCACGTACCGGGGTGGCCGGGGAGGCGTGCGGCCGCGCACACCGGCCGGCCGGTCCTGAGCTGCGACGGCGATGGCCACCGCGTCGCTCACCGCGGACCGCCCGACCACTCGCGGCACGGCCCGACCGGGGCGGCACTCGCCACCGCTGCCGCCCATCGGGAACGCGATCTCGCCGCGCTGCAGCGGTGGCTGGCCGTGCCCTCGGTGAGCGCCGACCGGCGGCGGGCGGGCGAGGTCGTCCGCGCGGCGGACTGGCTGGCCGACCACCTGCGCCGATCCGGGGTACGGGTGCGGCGGCTGCCGACCGAGGCCGGTCGCGACGTCGTAGTGGGCGAGGCCGGTCCGCACCGGTCGGCGCCGACGGTAGTGATCTACGGGCACTACGATGTCCGGCCGGCCGGCCGGGGCTGGACCGGTGACGCCTTCGTGCCGCGTCGGGACCGTGGCCTGCTGTACGGCCGCGGCACCAACGACGACAAGGGTCAGCTGCTGGCGCACGTGGCCGCGCTGGCCGCCTGGTGCCGCATCGGTGGACCGCCGGTGCGCGTCGCCGTCGTCGCCGAAGGGGCCGAGGAGATCGGCAGCCATGGGCTCAGCGGTGCGCTGGCGCGGTGGCGCCTGCGGGCGCGGCCCGACGTCGTGCTGGTGTCCGACACCGAACGGGCCGGCCGGTGCACACCGGCGGTCGTCATCTCCCAGCGCGGGGCGCTGCACATCGAGATCGTCGTCGACGCAGGCGGCCACCCGGTGCACGCCGGGCGGCTGGGAGGCGCGGCGGTCGACCCGAGCGCGGTGCTGATGTCCGTGCTCGCCTCGATCCGGCGCGGGCTGCCCTGCTGGGCACCCGCCGCGCCGTTGCCCGCGGCCGTTCCGGTGCGGCACCGGAGCGATGCCGCCGTCATCCGCGCCGCCCGCGGCCGGGCCGTCGTCGGCGCCCGGCTGGACCGTCGGCTCACCCACGGCGCCGCGGTCTCGATCACCGATCTGCTGGCGGGTGACGGGTCCGGTGCCGCGCCGTCGCTCAGCCGTGCGCGGCTGGACGTCCGGCTGCCGCCGGGGCGTGAACCCGGGCCGGTGCTGGACGAGATCCGCCGCGCCGCGCACGCCGCGGCGCCACCCGGGGTGCGGGTGGGGGTACGGAGCCTGTCGGCGCACCGCGGTTCGATACTCGACCCGCAGCCCTGGCTGCGGACCGCTCTCGGTGTTGCGAGCAGGACCGGTTTCGGTCGGCCGCCCGCGTACCTCCGGTCCGGAGGCAGCATCCCGGCCGTGGGGGTGCTGCGGGATGCGTTCGGGCGCGATCCCGTGCTGCTCGGCCTGGGGACGCCGGCCGGCAACGCCCACGGTCCGCAGGAGCACCTGGACATCGCGGGCTGGCACGGCGCCGTCCGGACCTGTGTCGCCCTGCTGGCTGCGCTCGGCGACGGCGCCGACCGAACCACGCGGAGGATGCGATGACCTTCTCGCCACCCGAACCGTGCCGGGCGGCCGTGATCGCCGTCGATCCGATCCGGGACGCGCCGGCGGTCGACCAGCGGGTGACCGACGCCCTGCGGGAGATGGCGCGGCTGGCCGAGCGCGGAGCGCTGCCGCTGGATCGGGAGACCGAGGGTGGTGGGCTGACCGCCGTGCTGCGGCACGCCGGCCTGCGTTGCCGGTTGGTGATCGACGACGGGCCGCTGGACGTCGGCCTGAGCCCGCGGGAACTGCAGATTGCGCACCTGGTGGCGCGCGGGGCGACGAACCGGATGATCGCCACCACCTTGGAGATCAGCACCTGGACGGTGTCGACGCACATCCGGCGCATCTTCGCGAAGCTCGGGGTGAACAGCCGGGCCGAGATGGTCGCCCGGCTGGCCGTCTCGATCCCCCATCCGAGCGGCCGGTATCCGGGCTGAGTTCGGCGGCGGGTATCACGCCGGGCTGTGACGGGCTCCTGGCTCCGTGGCAGAGAGCGCGGAGCTGGGCTGCACCGGTCACCCGGCCGGCTGTGGGCGGTGGCTACCCCGATTCGGTCACGGCGCCGGCATGTTCTCGGCGTGCCCGCTGGGCGCGCCGCGCGCGCGGTGGCGGGACGGCACCGATCCGTCCGCGCCCGCATTCGTCGGACGGCACCGGGAGCGCGAGTTGCTCGGCGACATGGTGCGGCGGATCGACGCTGGCGGCGGCTCCGCCGTCGTGGTCGGCGAGCTGGGGGTGGGCAAGACCGCGCTGCTCGAGGAGGTCAGCCGCGTCGGCGGCAGGGCGACGTGGGTGCGGGGCGTGGAGTCGGAGACGTCGCTGAGGTTCGCGGCGCTGGCCGACCTCCTGCTGCCGTTGCAGGACCACTTCACGGCACTACCGCCGGTGCAGCGCACCGCGCTGACCGCCGCACTGACCCTGACGCGGGCCGGCCCGAGCGGCATGCTCGCGGTCTGCGCAGGCGCGTTCGGTGTGGTGAGCGCCGCGGCCGCCGGGGAGCCGCTGGTCATCGTCGTCGACGACGTCCAGTGGCTCGATCCCTCCTCACGGGCCGTGCTCTCGTTCGTCGCCCGGCGGCTCGACTCGGTGCCGGTCGTGATGCTCTTCGCGGCCCGGGACGACCCCTGCGCAGCGGCGGCCGTGCTCGATCGGCCGACGCTGCGGCTGGGCGGTCTGTCCGTCCCGGAGTGCCGCGCGTTGACCTCCGACCGGCTGGGCCAAGATCCTCCCCGCCGGACGTGCTCTCCGAGCTGGCCGAGGACACCACCGGCAACCCGCTCGCGCTGCTCGAGGCGCTCGGCCGCGCCGACGACCGCAGCCGCGGCAGGGTCCGTCGCGCCTGGTCCGGAACCGTCGCCGAGCTTCCCCTCCCGGCCCGTACGGCGCTGTTCGTGCTGGCGACGGTGTGGCGCCGGCCGACCATCATCGGGCAGCTCGAGGCGGTGCTGGCGGAGCTCGGGTGCACCCTCGCTGACCTCCAGCCCGCCGAGCGACGCGGCCTGGTCTGCAGCCGCCCAGTGCCCGGTCTGAGCCATCCGCTGCTCCGATCGGTCGTGGCCGAGTGCCTCCCGCTGGCGGACCGCATCGCCGCGTGCCGAGCTCTCGCCGGCCACGCCGATGCGCGGTACTGCGTCCGGTACCTCGCGGCAGCGGTGACCGGCCCGGACGACGAACCCGCCACGGCACTAGCCACCGCGGCGTCAGGGCCCTGGGCCAGATCGGCGCACCCCGGGAGTCGGCCTGCGCCTGGCAACGGGCCGCCACGGTGACGGGGGATCCGGACTCCCGGCCCGTCGCCTGCTGGCGGCGGCCACCGACGCGCAGCTGGCCGGGGCGGCGACCATGGCCGTCGGTCTCTGCGAGCAGGCGCTCAGCTCGGCCGCGATCCCGGCTTCGCCGCCGATGTCGAGATCGTCCGCGGCCGAGCCCGGACCTTGCTCGGCCAGCTGCCGCAGGCGGCCGCCGACCTGGTCCGGGTCGGTGACGCGGTGCGCGGCGCCGATCCGACCCGCGCGGCCCGGCTGTACGCCGAGGCCGTGCTCCCGCTCACCCTGGCCAACCAGCTCCGGGACCTGGCCCGGGTGGCGGCCGTCAGCGACGCGCTCGGCGGCGCCGCCGGGCAGTCCCTGCCCGCGATCGTGACGGCGGGAACGGCGCGCGCCCTGCGCGGCGAATGCGGGAACGGCCCGGGCCCGGCTGGCCCTGGCCGACCAGCACCCGTCGACGGGTGACTCGGCGTGGAGCTGCAGTTGCGGGCCGTGCTGGCGACTGCCCGGGTGTGGTTGGAGGACTTCGAGCTCGCCCGCGAGCAGCTCGGTTCCGTCATCGAGCGCGCCGCGGGCGTCCCGTCGGTGCTGGCCCTCGCCCTGACCTCGCGCAGCGAGCTGGAGCGCCGTACCGGGGACTGGACGGCCGCCTACGCCGATGCCGCCGAGGCACTGCGGTGGGCCGAGGATCTCGACCAGGTCGCCGTGCACGGCTGCGCGCTCACCGTGCTGGCCTGGATCGACGCCGCGCGCGGCGACGCCGGCCGGTGCGCGGAGCGGGTGGAGCGGGCGCGGGGTACGGCCGCTGCGCACGGGATCGACGGCCTCGGCGTCCCCATCCTTGCGGTGCGGGGCCTGGATGCGCTGAGCACCGGCGGTCACGACACCGCCGCCGGACACCTGGATGCGGCGTGGACGGCGGCGGCTCGGGCCGGCTGTGCGCCGCGACCGTGGTTCCGCTGGCGGGTGATCTCGTCGAAGCCCTCGTCCGCGCAGGTGACCGTGCGCGGGCCCGGGTGGTGCTGCGCTGGTTGGAGGAGCGGGCCGCGGCCACAGGTCTCGGCTACCCGGCGGCCACCGCGGCCCGCTGCCGGGCCCTGCTGGCCACCGACGCGGCGAGCGCGGTCCAGCGGTTCGGCCGGGCCCGAGCCCAACCGACGCTCCGGTCCCTGCCCTTCGAGCACGCCCGGACCCTGCTCTGCGAGGCCGAGGTGCTGCGTCGGATGCGGCAGCCGTCCGCTGCCCGTCCGCTGCTCCGCCAGGCCCGGCACCTGTTCACGCAGCTGGGGGCGCGCACCTACGGCACGGGTGCAACGCGCAGCTCGCGGCGGCCGGCTGCGCTTTCCGGCCGGTGGCCGCCGAGCGCCCCACCGCGCACCTGACGCCGCAGGAGCTGCAGGTCGCCCGTGCGGTGGCGGATGGCCTGCGCAACGCCGAGATCGCCGCGACGCTTCTGCTCTCCCCGAGAACGGTCGAGGCCCATCTGACGCGGATCTACCGGAAGCTGGGCGTCCGGTCCCGCACCGGGCTGGCCAGGTCCTTCGCGCGTCCGACCGTCCCGGCATGACCCCGCTACGGCTCGACCCCGCGCGGCCGGGGCAACCCGGTGTCTTCGTCGGGCGTGAGCCCGAGCTCGAGCGCGTGCGCGCGCTGTTGTGCGCACCGACCGGGGGAACGGGCGTGATGGTCCGCGGGGGTCCGGGCGCCGGCAAGAGCGCCCTGCTCGATCACGTCGCCGGCACCGCGACCGGCCGGGTCCTGCGGGCCGGTGGCGTGCGGTCGGAGGATGCTCTGCCGCTGGCCGCCGTCGCCGATCTGCTGGCGCCGCTGCTGGAGTTCCTCGGCGAGCTGCCACCCGCGCAGCGGGAGGGGATGGAGGTCGGTCTCGCCCTCCGCCCCGGGCCCGGTTCACCGCCCCTCGCAACCTGCGCCGCGACGCTCGGCGTGCTGACCGCCGCCGCACGGCGTACCTCGGTCCTGGTCGTCGTCGACGATTTCCAGTGGGTCGATCCGCTCTCCCGACAGGCCCTGCTGTTCGCGGCCAGGAGACTGCCGGCCGGGCGGGCCGGGATGCTGATCGCGATGCTGGACGGGCCGGGGTCACCGGAGCCGCCGGTCGACTTGCCCACGGTCCGGCTGGAGGGTCTGACCGTCGAGGACTGCGCGCAGCTCGTCCGGGCGGCGGGTGCCGACCCGGGTCTGGTGTCCGTCCGCCGGCTGCACGAACGCACCGGGGGCAACCCGCTGGCCGTACTGGAGTTCCTGGGCAGCGGCGTCGATCCGGTCGACTTCCCGGCCGGCGGCTCACCCGCGTCGGTGCTGCACCGATCCTGGACCGACGCGCTGGACGGACTCCCTGAGCGGGCCGCGGGAGCCCTGTTCGTGCTCGCGGTCAGCCGGTCGACCGCGGTCGCCGACCTCGTGCGATCGCTCGCCCCGCTCGGCCTCGCCCTCGACGACCTCGGCGCGGCCGAGCGCTCAGGCCTGGTGGACGGGTCGCGGGGCGAGATCCGGCTGCGGCACCCCCCGCTCCGCGCGGCGGTCGTCGAACGGACCCCGCTGGCGGTCCGGGTGGCCGGGTACCGGGCCCTCGCCGAGACCGCGCCGTCGCAGCACAGGGTGTGGTACCGGGCCGCGGCGACGGGCGAGCCGGATGCACGCGTCGCCGACGACCTGGTGGCTGCGGCGATCGCGGCGCGCCGACGGTGCGAGTACGGCGCATCGGCCCGTACCTGGCGCCGTGCCGGTCAGCTGACCCCCGACCTCCCACAGCGGGCTGCTCGGCTGCTCGAGGGGGCTCGGGATGCCGTGTTGTCCGGTGAGGCGGGGTTGGCGTTGTCGACGTGCGACGAGGCGCTCGCTTCACCGGTCGGTCCGGCGCTGGCCGGGGACGTCGACATCGTGCGAGGCCGCGCGCGGATGCTGAACGGTGCGGCGCGGCTCGCCGTCGACGGACTGCTGACGGCGGCCGGGCGGGTGCGCACCGTCGATGTCGACCGGGCGACGGCGCTGCTGGCCGAAGCGGCGACGGCGGGTGTGATCGCCGGCGATGTCCGCCGCGCAGCGGCCACGGTCGCCGCGGCGACGCATGCGGGTCGTGCGATCGCAGGCCGTTCAGCGCCCTGGTGGCCGCGGCCGTGGCGCCGCTGCCGGAGTTGGTGGATGCGATGTCGGCGCTCGACCGCCTGGACGAGGCTGATCACCTGGTCTCCGCGCAGGACAAGGTCGTCGACCAGCACCTGATCGTCGCCTTGGCCCAGGGGATGGTCTGGATGGAGAGGTACGAGCAGGCCAGGCGGCGGCTGGACGAGCTGATCGAGTCCGTCCGGCGGGCGGCGGCGCCGATGGGCCTGGCGTTCGCGCTCGCGGTGCGGAGCGACGTGCAGATCTGGATCGGGCAGTGGTCGGCGGCGTACGCCGCCGCGGAGGAAGCGCTCCACTGGTCCGTCGAGCTCGGGCAGCCGCGCTGGATCGCCCATGGTCTCAGCAACATGGCCCGGCTGGACGCGGCGCGGGGGGAGCCGGCGCGGTGCCGCGACCACCTGCACCGGACGGAGCGGGAGCTGCCGGCCTGTGGTGCCGGATGGATCCGCGTCCAGGCGCCGGCGATACGCGGGCTGTGCGCGCTGGGCGAGGGTGAGCCGGAGCTGGCGGTGGACGAACTCGAGCTGGCCCATGCGACGGCACTGGCCACAGGGCTCGGCCATCCCAACATCGTGCCCGTCATCGGGGATCTGATCGACGCGCATCTGGATGCCGGACACCACGCCCGGGCCGTCGAGCTGGTGGAGTGGGTCGCCGGCCGGGCCGCCGCAGCGCGGCTGGTCTACCCGGCAACGGTCGTCGCCCGCTCCCGCGGTCGGTTGGCCACGGACGCCGAAACCGCGTCGCGGTGCTTCGCCACGGCACGCAGGCTCCACGGTCCCCGCGGGACGCCGTTCGAGCGGGCGCGGACGCTGCTGGCCGAGGGCACGACCTTGCGGCGGCTGCATCGCGCGTCCGCGGCCCGCATACCGCTGCGCAGATCGCTCACCGCATTCGAGCTGCTCGGTGCCCGTCCCTGGGCGGCGAGGGCCGCGGCCGAGCTGACCGCCGCCGGCGGGCGGAGCCACCCCGCCGTCGACGGCAGTGCGCGCCTCGACGGGCTCACCGGATCGGAGTTGAGGATCGCCGGCGCGGTGGCCGCCGGCCGCAGCAACGTGGAGGTGGCTGCCGCCGTCTTCCTGTCCCCCAAGACGGTCGAGGCGCATCTCACCAGGATCTATCGCAAATTGGGCGTGCGATCCCGGACGGAGCTGGCCCGGCTGTTCGCCTCCCGCCGATGACGTCCGGTCCCGGCGCCGGTGGCCGTCACGACGAACTGTCGGGGGGCGGTCCTAGACTCGGCAACCGTGAGTCCCGCCACCCGCAGTCCCGCGAAACCCGCCGCCGCAGCAGCTCCTGCCGTCCCGTCCACCGGCAGGCGGCTGTTGCTCCTCGACGGCCATTCGCTGGCGTACCGGGCGTTCTTCGCGTTGCCGGCGGAGAACTTCCGCACCGGCACCGGGCAGACCACCAACGCGGTGTACGGCTTCACCGCGATGCTGATCAACCTGCTGCGCGACGAGCAGCCCACGCACATCGCGGTCGCGTTCGACGTCTCCCGCAAGACGTTCCGGTCCGAGCGGTTCACCGAGTACAAGGCCAACCGGACGACCACGCCGGACGATTTCCGCGGTCAGGTCGACCTGATCAAGGAGGTGCTCACGGCGCTGGCCATCCCGTTCTTCGCGGTGGACAACTTCGAGGCCGACGACGTCATCGCCACGCTCGCCACCCAGGCCGAGGACGACGGCTTCGAGGTGCTCATCACAAGCGGCGACCGGGATGCGTTCCAGCTGGTCAGCGACAACGTCATGGTGCTCTACCCCACCAGGGGGGTGTCGGAGCTGGGTCGGATCGACCCGGCCGCGGTGATGACGCGCTACGGCCTCACCCCGGCCCAGTACCCGGATTTCGCGGCGCTGCGCGGCGATCCCAGCGACAACCTGCCGAACATCCCCGGAGTCGGGGAGAAGACGGCAGCCAAGTGGGTCCGCGAGTTCGGGTCGCTCGCCGAGCTCACCGACCGGGTCGACGAGGTCAAGGGCAAAGCGGGGGATGCGCTGCGGGCGCACCTGGCCAACGTCCTGCTCAACCGGCAGCTCACCGAGCTCGTCCGCGACGTCCCGCTGGACGCCGTCCCGGCCGAGCTGACCGTCCGGCCGTGGGACCGCGAGGCGGTGCATCGGCTGTTCGACGAGCTGGAGTTCCGGGTGCTGCGCGAGCGGCTGTTCGCCACCCTGCAGAGCGCAGAACCGGAGGCCGAGGGCGGGATCGAGGTGCAGGGCGGGGCCATCGAGCCGGGGGGTGTGCGGGCCTGGCTCGACGCCCACGCCCGCGACGGCCGCCGGGTCGGGTTGGCCTTCCACGGCATCACCGGCGGCGCCACCACCGGCGACCTCGTCGGCATCGGGCTGGCCACCGGAGAACCGACCGTCGAGTCCCGGGCGGCCGGGGCGGCGGCGGGAGTGCCCGAGGCAGCCTACGTCGAGGTCAGCGTGCTGACTCCCGACGACGAGGCGGCGTTGGGGGAGTGGCTGGCCGATCCGAGCGCTCCGAAGGCCGCGCACGACGCCAAGTCCGCGCTGCACGCGCTGCGCGGCCGTGGCTGGACCCTGAACGGGCTCACCAGTGACACGGCACTGGCCGCGTACCTGTCCCGGCCGGGCCAGCGCAGCTTCGACCTGGCCGATCTCGCGCTCCGTCACCTGCGCCGCGAGCTGCGGCTCGACGGTGAGGACGAGGGCGGTCAGCTGTCGTTGCTCGGCGGTGCGGAGGAGGCCGACGCCGCCCGGGCGAGCGCGCAGATGGTGCAGGCCTCCGCGGTGGCCGAGCTGGCCACGGCGCTGGACGCGGAGCTGGCCGAACGCGGCGGCAGCGAGCTGCTGGCCGAGGTGGAGCTCCCGCTCGAGTTCGTGCTGGCCGACCTGGAGACGGCCGGCATCGCCGTCGACCACGACGCGCTGGCCGCCCTGGAGGCCGAGTTCGGCGCGCAGGTCAAGCAGGCCGCACAGGACGCCTACTCGGTGATCGGCAAGGAGATCAACCTCGGCTCGCCGAAGCAGCTGCAGGTGGTGCTGTTCGACGAGCTGCAGATGCCCAAGACCAAGCGCACCAAGACCGGCTACACCACCGACGCCGACGCGCTGCAGACCCTGTTCGAGCAGACCGGGCACGAGTTCCTGTCGCACCTGCTGGTGCACCGCGACGCCACCCGGCTCAAGATCACCGTCGAGGGCCTGCTCAAGTCGGTGGCCGACGACGGCCGCATCCACACCACGTACAGCCAGACCATCGCCGCCACCGGCCGGCTGTCGTCCACCGAGCCGAACCTGCAGAACGTGCCGATCCGCACGGCAGCCGGGCGGCGGATCCGGGAGAACTTCATCGTCGGGCCGGGTTACGCGGAGCTCATGACCGCCGACTACAGCCAGATCGAGATGCGGATCATGGCTCACCTGTCCGAGGACACCGCACTGATCGAGGCCTTCCGGTCCCGGCACGACTTCCACGCCGAGACCGCGGCGCGGGTGTTCTCGGTGGACGCCTCCGAGGTCACCCCCGCCCAGCGCGCCAAGATCAAGGCGATGAACTACGGGCTGGCCTACGGCCTGTCCGCTTTCGGTCTCTCCAACCAGCTGCGGATCCCCACCGAGGAGGCCCGCGCGCTGATGGACGACTACTTCGCCGGCTTCGGCGGGGTGCGCGACTACCTGCGCAGCGTGGTCGAGATCGCCCGCAAGGACGGCTACACCGCCACCATCATGGGCCGTCGGCGTTATCTGCCCGACCTCACCAGCGACAACCGGCAGCGCCGCGAGATGGCCGAGCGGATGGCGCTCAACGCCCCGATCCAGGGCAGTGCGGCCGACATCATCAAGGTGGCGATGCTCGGGGTGCACCGGGCGTTGCTGGCCGAGGGTCTGCGCAGCCGGATGCTGCTGCAGGTGCACGACGAGCTGGTGCTCGAAGTGGCGCCGGGCGAGCGGGCCGTCGTGGAGGAGCTGGTCCGCCGCGAGATGGCGGCGGCGGCGCGGCTCAGCGTGGAACTGGACGTATCGGTCGGCTACGGCCGCAGCTGGGACGACGCCGCCCACTGAGGGCGGACCACGCGGGCCGGCCGGGCGTCACCGGCGGGACCTCACCGCGGCTGTCGGGAGTGGGCGATGGACAACCTGCGGCGGGAGCCCCTGACCTGGGCAGATTCGATCTCGCCCGACGTGCGGCGGATACTGATCGCAGGGTGTTCCGGTTCGGGGAAGACCACGCTGGCGACGGCGATCGCGGCGCGCCTCGGCGTGCCCTACCGCGAGCTGGACGCGCTCTACCATGGGCCGAACTGGGTGCCGCGCCCCGAGTTCGCCGCCGATGTCGCCGCGTTCGTCGCCACCGGGGCGTGGGTGTCCGAGTGGCAGTACCGCACGGTCCGTCCGCTGCTGCTCGAACGAGCCGAGGTGCTGGTCTGGCTCGATCTGCCGCGGCGGCGGGTGTTCGCCCAGCTGGTGCCGCGGACCCTGCGCCGCAGGCTCCGGGCCACCGTGCTCTGGAACGGCAACGTCGAGCCGGCGCTGTGGACGATCTTCACCGACCCCGAGCACATCCTGCGCTGGGCCTGGCGGACCTATCCGCGGGTCGCCGAGCGGGTCGGAGCGGTGCTCGCCGACCCCTGCGGTCCGCCGGTGGTGCGGTTGCGTAGCCGGCGCGAGATCACGGAGTGGCTGAACGGCCTCTGAGCGCGGGTCTTGCTGCAGCGCGCACGGGGGCGAGCGGTGGTCATCGTGCGCAGCTCGATCATGAACCGCGGCACGTTCGCGGCGATCACAGAGCACGAACGCCGACCGGCCCGGGCCATGAGGCCCGGGCCGGTCGTCAGACTGAGACGGTCGTCAGACTGAGAGCAGGATCAGGGGTGCAGCCGGTGAGCTCCGGTCTCCTGCGTCTCCCGGCGCTCCCGTACGTCGAGCACGACCCGCCCGAGCATCTCGTACCGTCGGGGGGCGAACCGGCGCACCGTGATGGCGAACACGACGCCGCCCAGCCCGGTGAGTCCGACCACCCAGGGGAGCATCCTGAAGACGATGTCGTCGGCTGCCGCGCCGGCAGCGAAGCTGGCGTTCTCGATGAGCAGCCAGACCATGTACCCCATGCCGAGCCCACCCAGCAACGGTGCGGTGAACGTTCGGAACCAGTGCGCATCGGATGGCCGCTTCTCGCGGAGATGGAAATACGTGATGCACGCAATGGAGGCGAGCACCTGCACGATGACGAGTGCGGTGGTGCCCATCAATCCCAAGAGCGCGAAGAGCTGTACGTAAGGATCCCGTCCGGTGACGAAGAACCACGTGACGATGATGGTGGCGATGGCGGTCTGGGTGAGTCCGGCGAGATAAGGCGAGCCGTGCTTCCAGTGCGTCGCGCCGATCGTTCGACCGAGGAATGTCGAGCTGTCCTCACGTCCGATTGCGTAGATGTAGCGGGACGCGCAGTTGTGGAAAGCCATCGCACAGGCAAACGCGCTCATCATCATCAGGAACTCGAACAGCCCGACCGCCCAGCTGCCCAGGTGCTCCTCGACCGGGCCGAAGAAGATCTGCCCGGATGTTTCGGGGCTCTGCGCCAGCGCGATCGCCCTCTGCGGACCGGTTCCGACGAGCGCCGCCCAGGAGACGATCACGTAGAAGACGCCGATGCCCACCACGGAGAGCATGGTGGCGCGCGGAATGATCTTCTTCGGGTCGCGGGACTCCTCGCCGTACATCGCGGCCGACTCGAAACCGACCCAGGACCAGAAAGCGAAGAACAGGCCGATCCCGGCGTACCCGGCGACGGCCACTGTCTGTCCGGGATCGGTGAGGCTGGGGACGGTGCCACTGAGATCCTGGAATGCGCCGAGCGGGTTGAGCGACTGCAATGACCAACCCTCGGGACCGCCGCCGGAACCGATGATGGCGATGGTCATCAGGGTCAACATCACGATCTCGGAAATGAGGAAAATGCCCAGAATGCCGGCAGCCATGTTGATCTTGTAGTAGGTCCCCACGGCGTTGAAAGCCAGCATGAAGAGGGCGAACCATATCCACGGGAGATCGAGGCCGAGATGGTGGGTGAAGAAGCCGTCCGCGAAGAAGGAGAAGAGGCCGACCACGGCCGCCTCGAACACCACGTAGGCGAGCGTCGTGAGGGCCCCGGCGGCCATCCCGACGACCCGGCCGAGTCCGAAGGAGATGAAGCCGTAGAACGCACCGGTGGCCGTGATGTGTCGAGCCATCGCCGAGTAACCCAGCGCGAACAGGCTGAGCACCACCGTCACGACCATGTAGCTGGCGGGCGTGTACGCCCCGTTGCCGAAGCCCACCGAGATCGGCACGTTGCCGACCATGGCCGCGATCGGCGCCGCCGTCGCGATGGCCATGAACATGACGCTGCTCATGCCGATCGCGTTCGGTCTGAGGCGCTGGACGTTGTTGGTTCTGGGATCCCGCACGATCGGGCCGAGATCTTGTCTGGTCATTTTCCCAACTTCCGTGAGCCGGTGGGGGCAGGTTCAGCGGGCCGAACCGGGATCGTAACTAGCGGCCGACCGTACGCTGCCTGCGTGGGCGGAACGAAATCGCCGGCAGGCCGACATGTATATTCGGAAAGTTTAGGGATTTGCCCGTGGAAGGGCCGCCCAGTTAATGTTGCAGAGTGCGACGATACCAATACTTTAAGGCACATCGTCATGGGGTTCTCGCCGATTGGTCGAGGCCTCGGTACAACAATCAGGGGTTGACTGAGGGCCGATCGGAGCCAGACTGCCCGGAGCACGCCCGAGCGGGCCCAGCGGTCGCCGGTCGCCGGTCGGTCGTTCGCCCCGGACACCTCGTACGCCGACCTCGGGCCGTCGCGGGGCGGGGCACGGCGTCGATCCGTGCGGGGTTCGGTGTGCTGGCGGGCGCCGACATACGCGCGACCTTCCGTTCGGATGCCGCTTCGCGGCCGGCAAAACCCATCCGCCAATCCGGACAAATTTCGCTATCGGCGAGGCGCGCCCACACATTGTGCCCGGATCGCATGCCTGCTTCGTCTGGGCTGTCCGGCTTTCTTCCGGCCCTTTCGCCAGTCAGTGGAGACCACCCTCCTGCCGTCATTCTCTCCTGGGTCCGATGAGCGGGACACGCCGCCGAGTAGCCTCGCCCCGGACGCCGACGGACGTTTGATTCTCACTGTAAGCAACGTGATCGACACGATTTGATGGGATATCTGGATGTTCACCTCGATAGCAGGCCGATCTGTCGTTGTCACCGGAGGAAGCAAGGGCATCGGTCGCGGAATCGCCCGGGTGTTCGCGGCGGCGGGCGCCAACGTGCTGATCACCGGGCGGGACGAGGCCGCCCTCGCCGCCGCGGTCGACGAGCTGCAGGAGGTCGGAGGTCAGGTTTCCGCGGTGACCGCTGACGTCAGCGACCGCGAGCAGTGCGACCGGATGGCTCGCGCCGCGGTCGAGCGGCACGGCGGCATCGACGTGCTGTGTGCCAATGCCGGCATCTTCCCGTCCGTCCGCTTGGAGGACATGACCCCTGCCGACCTGGAGACGGTGCTGGCCACGAACTTCAAGGGCACCGTGTTCGCGGTCCAGGCCTGCCTGCCGGCGCTCACCGAGTCCGGCCGCGGTCGGATCGTGATCACCTCGTCGATCACCGGCCCGATCACCGGCTACCCCGGCTGGTCGCACTACGGGGCCAGCAAGGCCGCCCAGCTCGGGTTCGTGCGGACCGCCGCCATGGAGCTGGCGCCTCGCGGGATCACCATCAACGCGGTGCTGCCGGGCAACGTGTTCACCGAGGGGCTCGACGGTCTGGGCCAGGACTACCTGGACCAGATGACGGCCTCGATCCCGCAGGGCCGGCTGGGCAGCCCGGCCGACATCGGCAACGCGGCCCTGTTCCTGGCCACCGACGAGGCCGGCTACATATCCGGGCAGAGCCTGGTCGTGGACGGCGGGCAGGTGTTGCCCGAGTCGTCGATGGCGCTGCAGGAGATGGTCGCCGAGCCGGCCGGCTGAGCCGCCGGACTGGACTGCTCGCTGTAGCCGTGGCAACCGACCAGGGGGCGTCCTCGACCAGCGCAGCGGGCGGTTCCGAGCCGACTACGGGCCGACGGGTTGCAGGTATCGCCTCGGCCTCGGTGGGTCGGCCGGCCCGACCCGCATGCCGACGATCGGCGCGCCCGGCGCGGTCGGCGGGCGCGGCGCCGGTAGCCTCCTTCCTCGAACGGCTGTTCGTGGGAGGGAGCGCGGTGCGGGTGCTCGGCATCGACCCGGGGTTGACCCGGTGCGGGCTCGGCGTGGTCGACGGCGGCGGCGGACGGGTGGTCGGCTGCGTGGCCGTCGACGTCGTACGCACCCCGGCCGAGCTGCCGGTCGAGCGACGCCTGGCGCTGATCGGCGACGCCGTCGAGGAGTGGATAGGACGGCACCGGCCCGACGTGGTCGCGATCGAGCGGGTGTTCAGCCAGAACAACGTCCGAACCGTGATGGGTACCGCGCAGGCGAGCGGCGTCGTGGCGCTGCTGGCGGCCCGCGCCGGGCTGCCGGTCGCGTTCCACACACCCAGCGAGGTGAAGGCCGCGGTCACCGGCGAGGGGCGAGCGGGCAAGGATCAGGTCACGGCCATGGTCACCCGGTTGCTCGGGCTGGCGGTCGCCCCCCGCCCCGCGGACGCGGCCGACGCGCTCGCGCTCGCCATCTGCCACTGCTGGCGGGCGCCGATGCTGAACCGGATGGCCCAGGCCCAGGCCCGCTCGGCCGAGCTCGCCCGCACCCACCGGGCCCGCCTCGCCGCGGCGGCCCGGGAGGCCCGCGAACCCCGTGTCCGCCCGGCCCGGCCCGGCCCGCGTCCACCGGACCCGATCGCGCCCGGCCAGGAGGTCTCGTGATCAGCTCCGTGCGGGGCGAAGTGCTGCAGATCGGTCTCGACCACGCGGTCATCGAGGTGGGCGGGGTCGGGCTCGCGGTGCACGCCACCCCCAGCACGCTGGCCGGGTTGCGCCGCGGCCAGCAGAGCAGGCTGGCCACGGCACTGGTCGTGCGCGAGGACTCGCTCACCCTCTTCGGCTTCGCCGAGGACGAGGAGCGGACGCTGTTCGGGGTGCTCCAGACCGTGGCCGGGATCGGGCCGCGGCTCGCACTGGCGGTGCTCGCCGTGCACGACCCGGACACGCTGCGCAGGGCGATCGTCGAGCGGGACCTGAAGACGTTGACCAGGGTGCCCGGCATCGGGCCCAAGGTGGCCGAGCGGATGGCGCTGGAGCTGCGGGACAAGGTCACGGCACCGGTCGTCGTGGCCACCTCCACCACGGCGGGCAACGGCGCGCACCCCCGCCGCGACGCGGTGGTGGAAGCGCTCGTGGGGCTCGGCTTCACCGCGAAGCCGGCCGAGTCGGCGGTCGACGCCGCGCTCGCCGAGGCGGCAGACGCCGACGCCAGCGTGCTGCTGCGTACGGCTCTCACGCAGTTGGGCCGCTCCCGGTGAGTGCCAGATGAGTGAGGTGTCGGCGGCCGTGGAACCGGAGGACGTCGAGGTCGAGGCCACCCTGCGGCCGCGCAACCTGCACGAGTTCATCGGGCAGCACCGGGTGCGGGAGCAGCTTCAGCTCGTACTGGAAGGGGCACTGCGCCGCGGCGACCCGCCCGATCACATCCTGCTGTCCGGCCCGCCGGGGCTCGGCAAGACCAGCCTGGCGATGATCGTGGCCGCCGAGCTGGGTGCGGCGATCCGGTTGACCTCCGGCCCGGCACTGGAGCGTGCCGGCGATCTGGCCGCGATGCTGTCCAACCTCGCGCCGGGCGACGTGCTGTTCATCGACGAGATCCACCGCATCGCCCGGCCCGCCGAGGAGATGCTGTATCTGGCGATGGAGGACTTCCGGGTCGACGTGGTGGTCGGCAAGGGCCCCGGCGCCACCTCGATCCCGCTGGACATCGCCCCGTTCACGCTGGTCGGAGCGACCACCAGGGCCGGCGCGTTGACCGGGCCGCTGCGCGACCGGTTCGGCTTCACCGCGCACATGGAGTTCTACGAGCCGCCCGAGCTCGAGCTGGTGCTCAGCCGGGCCGCCACCATCCTCAACGTCGACCTGCGGGCCGACGGGGCGGAGGAGATCGCCGGCCGGTCCCGCGGAACGCCGCGGATCGCCAACCGGTTGCTGCGCCGGGTCCGCGACTTCGCGGAGGTGCGGGCGAGCGGGTCGGTGAACCGGCAGGTCGCGCGGGATGCGCTGGCCGTCTACGACGTCGACGAGCTGGGATTGGACCGCCTGGACCGGGCGGTCCTCGGTGCGCTGGTGCGCACGTTCGGCGGCGGACCGGTCGGAGTTTCCACATTGGCGGTGTCGGTGGGCGAGGAGCCCGGTACCGTCGAGGAGGTCTGCGAGCCCTTCCTGGTGCGAGCCGGGATGCTGGCGCGCACGCCCCGGGGCCGGGTGGCCACCGCGGCCGCCTGGAGCCATCTGGGAATCGCGGCGCCGCCGGACGTCACCCCGGGCGGCCCTCCCGCGTTGTTCTGAAGGCGGGCTGGCAGACTCGGGTGCCTCACGACGTGCGGAGATACGGAGATCATGGACCTCACCTCGCTGCTGTTCCCGCTGCTCATCCTGCTGCTGTTCATCCCGATCTTCCTGTCCGGTCGACGGCAACGCAGACAGGTGCAGGAGATGCAAGCCCTGCAGAACGCCCTCGCGCCCGGTGACGTGGTGCTCACCACCTCGGGCCTGCGCGGCACGGTCGTCGACGCCTCCTACGAGGAGACCGTCGACCTGGAGATCGCCGACGGCGTCGTCACCACCTGGGTGCGCGCCGCGGTCAAGAGCAAGGTCGACGCCGAACCGGGCGCTCCGGTCGTCGCGAACGACGAGCACGTCACCGAGGACAGCACCACGCTGGCCGACGTGCCCGACGCACCGCTGTCGCTGAAGAAGGACGACTCCGCGAACGGCACCGCGCGCCCCTGATCCACCTTCTCCACCGCGTCGCCGCGGTGGACGTCAGGAAGAGAATTCAACGTTGGCAACCTCCCCGGGGCGGATCCGTCCCTGGCGCTATCTGGGCTCGTTCGTCGGTGTCGTCGTCGTGCTGTACGCGATGGTCTTCTTCACCGGTGACGGTCGGGCCGCGCCGAAGCTGGGCATCGATCTGCAGGGCGGCACCCGGGTCACGCTGGTGGCCCGCACCGAGACCGGCGCGGAGCCCCCGCGGGAGCAGCTCCTCCAGGCCCAGCAGATCATCGAGGAGCGGGTCAACGGCCTCGGGGTGAGCGGCGCCGAGGTGGTCCTCGACGGGACCAACCTGACGATCACCGTGCCCGGCCAGGAGGGCGAGCAGGCCCGTTCGCTCGGGCAGACCGCGCAGCTGCGGTTCCGGGAGGTCATCGGCGGGCCGGTCGCGGCCGCCCCGCCTGCCGCCCCCGGTACTCCCGGTGCTCCTGCGGCCGATCCGTCGGCGCCGAGTCCGGATCCGGCAGTGCCTGCCCCCGCTGATCGCAGCGCACCGGTGGCGGTTCCGGACCCCGCGGCGCCTCCGGTCACGGGCGCGCCCGGTGCTCCGGCCGATCCGGTGCACCGGCACAGCCGCAGGGCGCGGCCGATCCGGGCGCCGCGGTCGAGCGCCCGTTCGCCCCGGTCGCCCTCGACACCCCGCTGGCCGCCGGCGCCACCCCGGCCCAGCCGACCCCGGCCGCGCCGGCACCGGCAGGGGAGCGGCCAGCACCGCAGGCGCCCGGCGCGCCCGCCGCGGCCACGTCCGCTCCCGCGCTCCCCGCGCCCCCGCCCGAGGCGCCCCCGCCCACGGCGTCCGACCCCGGACTGGCCTCGGCGATCGCCGAGGCCAGGCAGCTGCGGCAGAGCACCGACCCGACCGTCCAGCAGGGGGCACTGCTCGCGCTCAACTGCGCGGTGCAGGATCCGTTGCGCGGCTACGACGACCCGACGCTGCCCCTGGTGGCCTGCAACCAGGACGGCACCGAGAAGTATGTGCTGAGCCCGGTCTTCCTGGAGGGCACCCAGATCGACACCGCGATGGCCGTGCAGAACAGCCAGGGCGCGGGCTGGGTGATCAGCCTGACCTTCAAGAGCGAGGGCGCCGCCATCTGGGGCGACTACACGTCGAAGAACATCGGCAAGAACGCGGCGTTCGTGCTCGACGGCGAGGTCGTCTCGGCGCCGACGATCAACAGCGCGATCTACGGCACCACCGAGATCTCCGGTCAGTTCAACCAGACCTCGGCCCAGCAGCTGGCCAGCGTGTTGCGGTACGGCTCGCTTCCGCTGTCGTTCGAGTCGTCGGAGGCACAGACCGTGTCGGCGACGCTCGGGCTCGCCTCGCTGGAAGCGGGGCTGATCGCGGGCGGCGTCGGGTTGGCACTGGTGTTCGTCTACTGCCTGTTCTACTACCGGGTGCTCGGGGTGCTGACGATCCTGTCGCTGGTGCTCTCCGGGGCGATCGTGTTCGCGGTGCTGGTGCTGCTCGGGCGCGGTATCGGGTTCACGCTCGACCTGGCAGGGGTCGCGGGCTTCATCGTCGCCATCGGCATCACCGCGGACTCGTTCGTGATCTTCTTCGAACGGTTGAAGGACGAGATGCGGGAAGGCCGCTCGTTCCGGTCCGCGGTACCGCGGGGCTGGGTGCGCGCCCGGCGCACGATCCTGTCCGCCGACGCGGTGAGCTTCCTGGCCTCCGCGGTGCTCTACGTGCTGGCCGTGGGCCAGGTGAAGGGCTTCGCCTTCACCCTCGGTCTGTCCACCGTGCTCGACCTGATCGTGGTGTTCCTGGTGACGCACCCGCTGGTCGCGCTCGCTTCCGGCTCGCGGGTGTTCTCCAGCCCGGCCCTGTCCGGCCTCGGCGCGGTGGCCCGGATCGGGGCCGAACGCAAGCGGGTGGCCGCCACGGCCGGCGCCGCGAAGGGAGCCTGAGATGACACGATCGACGCGCGCCAAGGGCGGGGTGCTGACCCGGCTCTACACGGGCACCGGCGCCTTCGACATCGTCGGGCGCAGGCGGCTCTGGTACATCTCCTTCGGCCTGCTGGTGCTGATCTGCGTGGCGTCGATCGTCTTCCGGGGCTTCAACCTCGGTATCGACTTCACCGGCGGCACGCAGATCCAGTTCCCGGCCGCCTCCGCCGCCGCACCGGTCGACGTGGAATCGGTCCGTGCCGTGTACGAGCGGGTGATCGGCAGCGAGCCGGCCGCGGTGCAGACCGCGGGCGCAGGCCGTTCGGCTTCGGTGCTGATCCGCTCCGAGTCCCTCGACCCGAACCAGCTGGTGGCGCTGAAGCAGGCACTGTTCGATACGTTCCAGCCGATCGGCACGGACGGAGCACCGGCCCCCGGAGTGATCTCCGACAGCGCGGTGAGCGCCAGCTGGGGTGGCCAGATCACCACCCAGGCGCTGATCGCACTGGGTGTGTTCCTGGTGCTGGTGACGCTGTTCCTGACCTTCTACTTCGAGCGGGCGATGGCGGTGGCCGCGCTGGTGGCGCTGCTGCACGACGTGATCGTCACGGCCGGCATCTACTCGATCATCGGCTTCGAGGTCACCCCGTCCACCGTGATCGGGCTGCTGACCATCCTCGGGTTCTCGCTGTACGACACGGTGGTGGTGTTCGACAAGGTCAAGGAGAACACCCGCGGGCTGCTCGGGCTGACGAGGCGCACCTACGGCGAGGCCGCCAACCTGGCGCTCAACCAGACGTTGATGCGCTCGATCAACACGTCGCTGATCGCGGTCCTTCCGGTGGTCGGGCTGATGGTGATCGGGGTGGGGCTGCTCGGTGTCGGCACGCTTGCCGACCTGGCTCTGGTGCAGATGGTCGGCATCGTGGCCGGTGCGCTGTCCTCGCTGCTGCTGGCGACGCCGCTGCTGGTGGACCTCAAGATGCGCGATCCCCGGTACGCCGAGCACGCTGCCCGGGTGACCGCCCGCCGCCAGCGGGTCGCGGGTCCCACCGCTACCGAGGCGGGGCCGTCCCATGGCGACGTCGAACCGGATCTCGCGGACGACGACGTGCTCTCCGGTGAGCTGCGCCGGGAGCGAGCACTGGCCGCCGCGGCGGGCGCCCCGGCGCGACACGTCAAGGGCGGCGCGGGCCAGGTGGCGACGCACCCGTCCCGGCCGCGCGGCAAGTCGGCGCGTCCGAGCGGCAAACGGCAGCGGTGACCGCCTCCGCGGAGGCGGCCGCATGACCGCCGACACCCCGATCGAGCTCGACCCGGACGCCGACCCGTTGCTGATCCGCGCCGCCGAACTGATCCGCAACGTCCCGGACCACCCGCAGCCCGGCGTGCTGTTCCGGGACATCACCCCGGTGCTCGCCGACGCCGAGGCGTTCGCGGCCGTCGCGACGGAGCTCGCCGCACTGGTCGCCGACGCCGATGTCGTGGTCGGCATCGAGGCCCGCGGCTTCCTGCTCGGCGCGGCGGCCGCCGTGGTCGCCGGCACCGGGATCGTGCCGGTGCGCAAGGCGGGCAAGCTGCCGGCCGTCGCCGCGTCGCGCACCTACCAGCTCGAGTACGGCACAGCGACCCTGGAGCTGCCCGCCGACACCGTGCGGCCGGGAATGCGGGTGTTCATCGTCGACGACGTGCTGGCCACCGGCGGCACCGGCGCGGCCACCGCCGCGTTGCTCACCGATGTGGGGGCCGAGGTCGTCGGCTTCGGCGTGTTGCTGGCCATCGGCGCGCTGGGCGGTCGGGAGCGCCTCGGATCGATCCCGGTACACGTGCTGCTGCACGCGTGACCCTTACGCGCCCGGCGCCCGAGCCCCGATGCGGGTTTATCCTCCGAGGGGTGGAGCGCGAGATCGGATGACCGCCGACGTACTTCCTCCCGCGCGAGGCGGCGTGAGGCATTGTGACCGACCTGCAGCCGACCGCGCCTCCCGTCGCTCGGCCCGGAGGCGGTGGCCGAGTCGTCCGCTCGCCCGTCGGCCACGCGCCGGGTCCGAGCCCGGATCGCCCGCCGGATGACCCCGACCAGGGTGGCGGCCGTACCGCCGGTACTGGAGCCGTTGGCCAGCGTGCACCGGGCGCTGCACCCCAAGGCCGATCTGGCGCTGCTGCAGCACGCCTACGAGGTGGCCGACGCCAAGCACGACGGTCAGAAGCGCAAGTCGGGTGATCCGTACATCACCCATCCGCTCGCGGTGGCGACGATCCTGGCCGAGCTGGGGATGGACACCACGACGCTGGTAGCTGCGCTGCTGCACGACACCGTCGAGGACACGGACTACCCGCTGGACAAGCTGCGCGCCGAGTTCGGCGAGGAGGTCGCGCACCTCGTCGACGGCGTGACCAAGCTGGACAAGGTCGAATTCGGCAACGCCGCCGAGGCCGAGACGATCCGCAAGATGGTCGTGGCCATGGCTCGTGACCCGCGGGTGCTCGTGATCAAGCTGTCGGACCGGCTGCACAACATGCGCACGATGCGCTTCCTGCCGCCGGAGAAGCAGGCCCGCAAGGCCCGCGAGACGCTCGAGGTGATGTCCCCGCTGGCGCACCGGCTGGGAATGGCCACGGTCAAGTGGGAGCTCGAGGACCTCTCGTTCGCGATCCTGCACCCCAAGAAGTACTCGGAGATCGTGCGGCTCGTCGCGACCAGGGCACCGTCGCGGGACACCTACCTCAAGCAGGTGATCGACGAGGTCACCCAGCAGCTGGACTCGGCGCGGATCACGGCCACCGTCGAGGGTCGGCCCAAGCACTACTACTCGATCTACCGGAAGATGATCGTCAAGGGCCGGGATTTCGACGACATCCACGACCTGGTCGGCGTGCGGGTGCTGGTCGAGGGGGTGCGCGACTGCTACGCGGCGATGGGCATGGTGCACGCGTTGTGGCAGCCGATGCCGGGCCGGTTCAAGGACTACATCGCGCAACCCCGGTTCGGCGTCTACCAGTCGCTGCACACGACGGTGATCGGTCCGGACGGCAAGCCGCTGGAGGTGCAGATCCGCACCCACGACATGCACCGCACAGCGGAGTACGGGATCGCGGCGCACTGGCGGTACAAGGAGAGCCCGCGCACCCAGAGCGCGGCGTCCGCCGGCACCGTCGAGGTCGACGAGATGGGTTGGATGCGGCAGTTGCTGGACTGGCAGCGGGAGGCCGCCGACCCGGGGGACTTCCTGGAGTCGTTGCGCTTCGACCTGGCCAGCCAGGAGATCTTCGTGTTCACCCCGAAGGGCGACGTGATCACGCTGCCCACCGGCTCCACCCCGGTCGACCTGGCCTACGCGGTGCACACCGAGGTGGGCAACCGCTGCATCGGCTCCCGGGTGAACGGGCGGCTGGTCGCGCTGGAGCGCAAGCTCGAGTCCGGCGACGTCGTGGAGATCTTCACCTCGAAGGCGGAGAGCGCGGGGCCGAGCCGGGACTGGGCGGCGTTCGTCGCCTCCCCGCGGGCCAAGACGAAGATCAAGCAGTGGTTCGCAAAGGAACGCCGCGAGGAGGCCATCGAGGCGGGCAAGGAAGCGATCACCCGCGAGGCCCGGCGCACGTCGATGCCGTTGCAGCGGCTGGTCTCCGCCGACGCGATGGCCGCGCTGTCGCGCGAGCTGCACTTCCCTGACCTGTCCGGGCTGTACGCCGCGATCGGGGAGGGGCACGCCAGCGCCCGGCACGTGGTGCAGCGGCTGGTCGCGTTGCTCGGTGGGGAGGAGCAGGCCGAGGAGGAGCTCGCCGAGCGCGCCACGCCGTCCACGATCCGGCTGCGGCGGACCACGGGCGACGCGGGGGTGGTGGTCCGCGGGGACACCGCCGACCTGTCCGACCTGTACATGAAGCTGGCCCGCTGCTGCACGCCGGTGCCCGGCGACGAGATCCTCGGCTTCGTCACCCGGGGCGGTGGGGTGTCGGTGCACCGCACGGACTGCACCAACGCCGCGGACCTGCAGTCCCGCGCCGAGCGGCTGGTCGACGTCGCCTGGTCGGTGTCACCGGGATCGGTCTTCCTGGTCGCCATCCAGGTGGAGGCCCTCGACCGGCACCGCTTGCTGTCCGACATCACCAAGGTGCTGGCCGACGAGAAGGTCAACATCCTGTCCGCTTCGGTCACCACCTCGCGGGACCGGGTGGCGATCTCCCGGTTCACGTTCGAGATGGGCGACCCGAAGCATCTGGGACATGTGCTGCGTGCGGTGCGCAACGTGGAGGGTGTGTACGACGTGTACCGGGTGACCAGCGCCGGCTGAGGATCCCGGCCCGGCCCGACGCCGGCTGAGAATCCCGCAGCCGGTGCCCGGGTGGGATCAGCCGGCCGTCGCGGTCTGGATGGTCACGGCGGTGACCGGCTTGCCGTCACCCTGCCCGTTCGAGTTGTCCGAGCCGGCTTTCGCGATCTCGTCGATGGTCTTCAGCCCGTCGTCGCCGATCTTCCCGAACACCGTGTACTCGGGCGGGAGCGTCGAATCCGCGTAGACGAGGAAGAACTGGCTGCCCCCCGAGTTCGGTGCGGAGGTCTTGGCCATCGCCACGGTGCCCCGAGGGTAGATGGCCGCCTGCCCGCTCGGATCCGGCGCCAGCCCCGTCGGGGGTTCGTCGGCGATGGTGTAGCCGGGTCCGCCGGTGCCGGTGCCGGTGGGGTCGCCGCACTGCAGCACCTTGAGGCCCTGCCCGGTGGTGAGGCGGTGACAGGGGGTGTCGTTGAAGTAGCCGGCGCCGACGAGGCTGAGGTAGCTCTCCACAGTGCACGGGGCGAGCGCGCGGTCCAGCGTCAGCGGGATCGGTCCGGCGCTGGTCCGCAGCGTCACCGGCACGGTGCCGCTGGTCGGGGCGGTCGCCACGGTCGGAACCGGGGCGGGCTTGGCGGCGGGTTCCCCGGGCGTCGCGGTGAACGAGCAGGTCCCAGGCGCGGCGGCGGCAGGCGCGGCGGCCGACGAGGGAGCGGGTGCGCTGGTGGGCGCGGCGCTGCTGGCGGGGGCTTCCGAGCCGCCCAGCGAGCTCAGCAGCACGAACGCGGCCACGACAACCACGACCACGGCCGCCGAGGTGATCAGCGCGATCTGCTGCCTGCGCTTGGCCCGCTGGACCCGGCGTTCCTGCTGCCGCTCGAGCTTGCGCTTCGCCGCCTCGCGCCGCATCTGGTTCGTCGCCACCGCACCTCCTGGTACACCCCGATCGCCCGGTGAGGATAACCACCGCCGTTCGGCGACCCTGCGGGGCGTCTACCCTGGTGGCGTGCTCGTCGCAGGATTCCCGGCCGGTTCGTTCCAGACCAACTGCTATGTGGTCGCCACCGAGGCCGGAGCGGCGTGCGTGGTCGTCGACCCCGGTCAGGACGCGGTCGAGCCGCTCGAGGAGCTGCTCACCGAGCACCGGCTCACCCCGGTCGCGGTGCTGCTGACGCACGGGCACTTCGACCACACCTTCAGTGTCTCCCCGGTGTGCGACGGCCACGACGTCCCGGCCTGGATCCACCCCGAGGACCGGGCCATGCTGGCCGACCCGATGATCGGGTTGTCGCGGGAGGCCGCGGCGTTCTTCGGCGGCCGGATCGAGCTGCGGGAACCCCGCGAGGTCAGGGAGCTGGCCGACGGCAGCGACCTGGACATCGCCGGACTCAGCCTGCGGGTCGTGCACACCCCGGCCACACCCAGGGCTCGGTCGTGTTCTCGACGCCCGCCGACGAGGGAGTCGAGGTGATCCTGGCCGGCGACACCCTGTTCGCCGGCTCCATCGGGCGCACCGACCTGCCCGGCGGGAACCACGAGCAGATGCTGGCGAGCCTGGCCTCGATGCTGACGCACCCGCGACGACAGCGCCGTGGTGTTGCCGGGGCACGGTCCGACCACGACGATCGGCCGCGAGCGGGCGACCAACCCGTTCCTGCGTGGGCTGGCGGCGGCGCCGGGGCGCGGGCTGTGACAGCGGTGGAGTCGCGCGCGCAGCAGCGAACCACCGCCTTCGCCGCGCCGAAGGGTGTGCCCGAGTACGTGCCGCCGGTGTCGGCCGGGTTCCGCCACGTCCGCGACACCCTGCTGACGGCGGCCGAGCGGGCCGGCTACGGGCTCATCGAGCTGCCGGTGTTCGAGGACACCGGGCTCTACGCGCGGGGCGTCGGCGAGTCCACCGATGTGGTGAGCAAGGAGATGTACACCTTCGCCGACCGCGGCGACCGTTCGGTCACGCTGCGTCCGGAGGGCACCGCGGGCGTCGTCCGGTCGGTGATCGAGCACGGGCTGGACCGGGCCGGGCTGCCGGTCAAGTTGCGCTACGCCGGCCCGTTCTTCCGCTACGAGAGGCCGCAGGCCGGACGCTACCGGCAGTTGCAGCAGGTCGGGATCGAGGCGATCGGGGTGGACGACCCGGCACTGGACGCCGAGGTCGTCGCGGTCGCCGACGAGGGATATCGAGCGCTGGGACTCACCGGGTACCGCCTGGAGATCACCTCGCTCGGCGACGCCGACTGCCGGCCGGCCTACGGGGAGCTGCTTCGCGAGTACCTGACCGGACTACCGCTCGACGAGCCGACGCTGGCCCGCGCCCGGCTCAACCCGCTGCGGGTGCTCGACGACAAGCGCCCTGAGGTGCGGGCACTGCTCGTGGACGTGCCGCTACTGATGGATCACCTCTCGTCGGCGGCCGCCGATCACCATGCCGCGGTGCTGGCGCATCTGGACGACCTGGGCGTCGCCTACGTGGCCAACCCGCGAATGGTGCGCGGCCTGGACTACTACACCAAGACCACCTTCGAGTTCGTGCACGACGGGCTCGGCGCGCAGTCGGGCATCGGCGGTGGTGGGCGCTACGACGGGCTGATGGCCACCCTCGGCGGCCGGCCGCTGTCCGGGGTCGGTTTCGGCATCGGGGTGGACCGCACCCTGCTCGCGTGCCGGGCCGAGGGGCTCACGCCCTGGTCGGAGGCCCGCTGCGAGGTCTTCGGGGTTCCGCTGGGGGAGCCGGCGCAGCGTCGGCTCGTGGTGCTGGCGGCGGCTCTGCGCAAGGCCGGGGTGCGGGTGGACCTGGCCTACGGCGGCCGCGGGTTGAAAGGCGCGATGAAGGCGGCCGACCGGTCGGGGGCCCGGTACGCGCTGGTGCTGGGGGAGCGTGACCTCGAGGCCGGTGTGGTCGGGGTCAAGGACCTGGTGTCGGGAGAGCAGCAGGCGGTGCCGCTCGACGGAGCGCTGGCCCACCTGGTCGACGCGTTGGGCTGACGGTCGTGAGCGACGACGACCGCGAGCGCTGGGACGCGCGGCACGCGGTGGTGGCCGACGACGTCCCGATGCCGCCGGATGCACTGCGTGGACGAGAGCACCTCGTGCCGTCCGCCGGCCGGGCCCTCGACGTGGCGTGCGGCCGGGGCGCGATCACGGTGTGGCTGGCCGGCCGCGGGTTGGCGGTGGATGCGGTGGAGCTCTCCGACGTGGCGCTTGCTGCGGCGGCCGCGCTGGCCGCCCGGACCGAGGTCCGCGACCGGGTGCGGTGGTGGCACCACGACCTCGACGCCGGACTGCCGGACGGGTGCGCCGGGCCGTACGACCTGATCGTCTGTCAGCGCTTCCGCGACCCCGCGCTGTACTCCGTGCTGGCCACGCGGCTCGCGATCGGCGGGCTGCTCGTCATCACGGTGCTGTCCGAGGTCGGAGACGCCCCCGGAGCCTGGCGGGCGGCGCCGGGCGAGCTGATCTCGGCGTTCCGCGGCTGGGACGTGCTGGCCCACCAGGAGGCGGACGGCGAGGCCGCGCTGGTGGCCCGACGCCCCGAACGGCCGGCGGTCCGGCGCGGCCCCCCGCGCTAGCCGGACGGACGTCGCGCCGGGCGGCCGCGGTCACGTGCTCCGACCCTCGCCGTCGGTGGGGTCGGTGAATCCGGTGGCCGGAGCGGGGTCCGACCGCAGCCCGAGCCCGGCGACCACCGCGCCGATCAGCGGCAGCGCGGTGCCGATCAGGACGCCCACCCGTAGCCCGCCGAGGGTCGGCGTCGCAGCATCGCCGATCGAGGCCGCGATGCCGGTGCTGACCAGTGCGAGCCCGAGTCCACCACCGACCTGCAGCGCGGTGGACTGGATGCCGGCGGCCACGCCCTGTCTCTCGTCGTGCACACCGGCGACTCCGCCGATGGTGAACGCCGGATACGCCACACCCATGCCGAGGCCGAAGCAGATCAGCACGGCCGGCAGCATCACCGCCCAGTACGGCGTGGACTCCGAAATGAGGAACAGCAGCCCGAACCCGATCGCCACCACGACCAGCGCGCCGGGGCCGACCAGCCGCAGCCCGCACCGTTCCAGCAACCGCGGGGCCACCGCCTGTGAGACCACTGCGGACTACGCACGGCTCCCGGCAGCAGCGCCAGCGCGGTCGTCAGCGGCGACCAGCCGAGCAGATCCTGCATGTAGAGCGTGCTCACGTAGGAGAAGCCGAACGGGGCGGCCAGCACCACGAGCGAGGCCAGGTCGGAGTAGCGCAGGGTGCGGAGCCGGAACAGCGGCAACGGCAGCAACGGGTCGCGGGCTCGGTGCTCGTTCACCACGAAGCCGGCCAGCAGCGCCACGCCGAGCGCCGCGCCGGCCACCAGCAGCCCCGCCGAAGCGGACGGCCGGCCGAGCTGGCTGATCACGGTGACCACCAGCAGCAGGCCTGCGGTGCTCAACACCGCACCGGGCAGGTCGTAGGACCGGCCCCGGGAGCGCTGCGGGTCCCGGCTGATCACCCGCAGCGCCAACAGCGCGACCGCCGCCACCACCGGCACCTTGACCAGGAAGATCCACCGCCAGCCGGCGAGGTCGGTCAGCACGCCGCCGAGCACCAGGCCGACGCTGAAGCCGGCCGCCGCGGCGGCGCCGAAGATGCTCAGCGCCCGGTTGCGTGGCGGGCCCTCGGCGAACGTGGTCGTGATGATCGAGATGGACGCCGGCACGGTGAGCGCCGCCCCGACGCCCTGCAGCGCGCGGGCCACGATGAGCAGCACCGGGTCCGGTGCCAGCCCGCTCGCGAGCGACATGACGCCGAACAGGGCGAACCCGAACAGCAGCGTTCGCCGTCGACCCGCGAGGTCGGCGAGCCGCCCGCCGAGCAGCAGGAACCCTCCGTAGGTCAGCACGTAGGCGTTGGCGACCCAGGCGAGGCTGCCGGCGGACAGGCCGAAGGCGGCCTGGATGTCAGGGAGGGCGATCTGGGTGATCGACAGGTCGAGCGCGTCGAGCAGGATCGCGGTGGACACGATCAGCAGCACGCTGGCGTCGCTCCGGTCGTGGCCGGTGCCGTCCCGCAGCGATTGTGGCGAAATTCGACGCACGCTTCCGAACCTCTGTTCTCGACATTGTCGACAGGCTCATTCATGTACCGGCAGCACTCGATTCAGGGCGTCGTCCCTGGCTGCGGGCCCGTCGGGAAGAAGTTTATGAGAGCTGAGGGTGATATCGGAAACATGGAGTTCCGGTGGAAGCCACAGATCCGAACTGTGAATGCCGATGCCTTCCCGTTGCCGTATCGGCTTGAGCGGACCGGCACTCACCGAGCTGTTCTGCGACCATGAGGGTTATTCACGTGCCCCTGAAAGAGCTTGAGTGTTTGCGGCGTGTTGAGTAGAGCGACGGTCCGAATCTAGAAAGAATTGGGTTACCACACTCAATTCGTCGGATCGGACCGTCGCAGATGTATCATACCACCGGCCTGGACAAGGCTGAGATCCTGGATCTGTGCGAAATGATTCATCGGGACGCACCTGTAGACGAACGGACCTGGCCGCCGATTCTCGGGCTGTACAGATCTGTTGTGGTCACCCTGACCTACTTACGCCGAAATCGAGTGCAGGCCGAGATTGCCGAGTCGTTCGACGTGTCCCAGCCAACGATCAGCCGGGCGATCATCGCGATAACCGGTCTCCTGGAGCGGGTGCTGCGCACGTACGTGCCGACCGCGGACGAGTTGGATGACCGCAACCAGTACGTGGTCGACGGCACGCTGCTCCCATGCTGGTCATGGGCTGGTCACCGAGGGCTGTACTCCGGCAAGCACAAGACCACCGGCCTGACCGTGCAGGTCCTCGGCACTCTCGACGGCGAACTCGTGTGGATCTCCGACCCGGTGGACGGCTCCCGCCACGATACGTACTGCCTGCACGAATCCGGCGCCCTCACCTCCGACGCCGCCGCCAACTGGACCGGCGACAAAGGATACGTCGGCACCGGCATGATCACCCCAATCAAGAAGCCGGCCCATCGGGATCTGCTGGACTGGGAGAAGGATTTCAACACCCAGATCAACAAGATTCGCTACGTCATAGAACAGATCATCGCGAACTTCAAGACCTGGCGGATCATGCACACCGATTACCGGAGACCGCTTGCCACCTTCGTTACGACAATCTCAGCCGTCGTGGGACTACATTTCTATCGCGCCGCGTGAATAATCCTCCATGTGCGCATGCCTCGCGACCTTCGGCATGTCCGCTACTTCGTGGCGGCAGCGGGCGAGCTCAACTTCACCAGGGCCGCCGAACGGGAGGGTGTGACCCAGCAGTCGCTGTCGCTGGCCGTTCGGCAGTTCGAGCGGGAACTGGGGGTGCGGCTGTTCGATCGGACCACCCGCAAGGTGGAGCTGACCCCGGCCGGCCGGGCGCTGCTGCCGCGGGCTCGGCGGCTGCTGGCGCTGGCCGACGACGTGTTCGACGGTTCCGGGGGCGACGCCCGGCTGCTCACGGTCGACATCTCCTCGAGCGGGCTGGAGACCGGCGCCGCGGTGTTGCGGCATCTCCGCGAGACCGATCCGGAGATCGGCGTCCGGCAGGTCGAGATCGGTGTCCCGCGCGGCGCGCAGGCGCTGCGAGCCGGACAGCTCGACGCGTTGTTCGGCAACGCCGTGCACGTGCCCGACGACATCACCACGGAGCTGATCCGGCTGGAGCCGGTGCAGGTCGTGCTCCGCGCGGACGACCCGCTCGCGGCCCGCGACGAGGTGCCGGCGGAGGCACTGGCCGAGGCCTGCTGGCTGCTGCCGTCGGACCGGCTTGCCCCGGAATGGACCGAGCAGGTGGTCAACATGTGCCAGCAGGCGGGCTTCCGGCCACATCGGTATCCGGGTGTGACGCACGGTTCCGCCGCGGCCGCCGAGCTCGCTCTGGAAGGTCGCTGCGTAGTGCCCACGGTCAGCTGGACGGGCCTGCCGCCCGGACTGGTGGCCCGGCGCCTGGTCGAACCCGGTGCGCTCTTTCCCTGGTCGATGATGTGGGTAGAGGCTCTGCGCGGCGAGGAGACCACGAGGCTGCTGGAGGCGGCCAGGACGATGTCCCGCAGCAACGGATGGCTGAAGGACGCGGCCTGAGCGGCCCGGTCGCACCCGCGTCGAACGTGCCGATCAGGCCATCGACGATGTCCGCGGCTCCCTGCCGGCGACCAGCGCCGCGAGCGCCGTGGTGATCGGGACGGCGGCGACCAACCCGAGACTGCCGACCAGCGTGCGCACCACCTCGGTGGCCACGCCCTGTGCCGTCAGCACCCCGCCGAGCGCCTGCCCGGACAGCGTGGACATCAGCAGCAGCGGCAACGAGACGCCCGCGTAGGCCAGTACCAGGGTGTTCACCGCCGACGCCACGTGGTCGCGCCCGGTCCGCAGCGCCGCCCCGAACAGCGCGACCCACCCCAGCTGCGGGTTGGTCCGGCGAAGCTCCCACACCGCGCTCGTCTGGGTCATGGTCAGGTCGGCGAGCACCCCGAGCGCCCCGATGACGACGCCCGCGAGAAGCAGCCCGCGCGCATCGACGCCGGTTTCGACCGAGCCGATGAGGTCGCTGTTCCGGACATCCAGCCCGGTCAGCTCCGCCGCTGCCGTGAACGCGGCCCCAAGAATGCCGATCAGGGCCAGCGAGAGCAGCGCGCCGAGCACGGCCGTCGACGTGCGGGCCGACATCCCGTGGGTCAGGAACAGCACGGCGAACATGATCAGGCAGGCCCCGACGACGGTGACGGCCAGCGGATCGTTCCCGGCAAGGATCGAGGGCAGCACGAACACCAGCAGGACGACGAGGCTCAGAGCGAGCGCGGCGAGCGCGGCGAGCCCCCGCCAACGACCCAGCAGCAGCACCGCGAACGCGAAGGCCACGGCCAGCCACACCAGCGACGACCCACGCTGGGCGTCGACGATCCGGTAGGACGCCGGGTCGACGGGGTCGTTGCCCGACCAACCGAGCACGACGCCGGCACCGACCGCGACCTGCGGTGAACCCGGCTGGACCGGTTCCACCTTCACGACGTCGTGGCCACCCATCGGCCCGTCCGCCATCCGCAGCACGAGCGTGAGACAGCGGTTGCTGTCGCCACTGCTCGGACTGCACTCGGCGGTCCGGGTTTCGGTCACTTCGGCGTGAACCGGTTGCGTGCTCAGCGCGGGTGTGGGGAGCTGGCCGGCCGGCCAGAGCAGCGCGACACCGGCGAGCGTCGCCAGTGCACAGGGCACCAGCAGCGCGGCGATGAGCAGCCGGACCCTGCGGGAGGCCGGTCCGGTCGCTGCGCCGCCCCGCGCGAGACCTTGCTCCGTCGGGATCGGGGCGATCATCGGCAGCGGCTGGCTGATCGGCTCGCTCGGGGTGGGTTCGGTGGGGGTCGGCTCGCTGGGGGTCGGTTCGGTCGGGCGTCGGCTCTCGGTGGGGCCCGGTTCGCTCGGGCTCGACTCGGTGGGGCTCGGTTCGCTGGGGCTCGGTTCGGTGGGGCTTGGTTCGGTGGGGCCCGGTTCGTTCGGGGTCGGTTCGGTTGGGTCGGTTCGCTGGGGTCGGTTCGGTCTGGCTCGCTTCGGTCTGGCTCGCTTCGGTCTGGCTCGGCTTCGGTCTGGATCGCTTCGGTGGGGGTCGGTTCGGTGGGGCTCGGTTCGGTGGGGGTCGGTTCGGTGGGGCTCGGCTCGGTCTGGCTCGCTTCGCTGGGGTTCGGTTTGGTCGGGCTGGGCTCGGTCGGGCTTGCTTCGCTCGCGGTCGGCTCGGTCGGGGTCGGTTCGGTAGGGCTCGCTTCGGTCGGGGCTCGGTTCGGTCGGGCTCGGTTCGGTGGGGCCTGGTTCGCTGGTTGTTGGCTCGGTGGGGCTGGGTTGGGTCGGGCTGGGTTCGCTGGGGGTCGATCCGTTCGGGGTCGTTTCGGTCTGGCTCGCTTCGGTGGGGGTCGGTTCGGGCGGACTCGGTTCGGTCGGGGCTCGGCTCGGTCGGGCTTGCTTCGCTCGGGCTCGGTTTGGTCGGGCTGGGCTCGGTCGGGCTTGCTTCGCTCGCGGTCGGGCTGGGTTCGGTCGGGCTTGCTTCGCTCGGGGTCGGTTCGGTGGGGGTTGGTTCGGTGGGGCTCGGTTCGGTGGGGGCTGGTTCGGTGGGGCTGGGTTCGGTGGGGCTGGTTCGGTGGGGCTGGGTTCGGTGGGGCTGGGTTCGGTGGGGCTGGGTTCGGTGGGGCTGGGTTCGGTCGGGCTGGGTTCGGTGGGGCTCGCCTCGCTCGGGCTCGGTTCGGTCGGGCTGGGCTCGGTCGGGCTTGCCCCGCTCGGGGTCGGTTCGGTGGGGGCTGGGTTCGGTGGGGCTGGGTTCGGTGGGGGTCGCGTCGCTCGGGCTTGGGTCGGTCGGGGTCGGCTTGCTCGGGATGGGCGCGCCCAGAACCGATCCCCACAGGTTCAGCGCGCTGAGCCAGTGGCCGGGCCGGTACCAGGTGGATCGAGCCGGCGTGGCCGGGGTGTCCCACCCGGCGCGCGGGCGGTCTGCGGAGTGCTCGGCGTCCGGCGGTTCGGTAGCGGGCGCATGGCCCGCGGCGTCCGCAGCCTCGTCGTCGGGCACGGGATACCCCCAGATGTCCGCGTACCGCGGCTCGGGTGTTGCGGACTGCTGGGAAGGCACGTCCGCCGCACCGAACACGGGGGTCGATCCCGTGGTTGCGGGGCCGTGTCCCGATCCGGTGTCGAAGTCGGCGTCGTCGACGCCGTGGCCCGTGTCGGGGTAGGGGCAGTACGGCGGCGCGGTGACCGGAACGGTGTCCGATCGGCGGTGGCGGTGCCGTCCCGGGTCGGGACGGCCGTATCCGGTCCGGTTACGACGGCTGGGAACACCCGGATCACCTGGCAGCACCGGCCCATACTGACGGCGTCTGGACGCGGTAGGGGCCGCTGTCCACCGGAAGCGGGACACCCATTGGAGCCGATCGCAGGTGTGGATCACTGAGCGGTACGGGTTGCCTTCGTATCGAACGTGTGTTCGAATAGACCGGTGAGATGGGGCGCGCAACAGGTTCTCGATGACGGCGTGGGCGGGGCCGCTGCGCTGCCGGGCATGCGCGGGCTGCTGCGGTCGGTGCGCACCCCCGAGTTTGCCGGCACCGTGTTCCACGAGGTGGAGGCCAAGTCGGCGCTGAACCGGGTGCCGGGCACCTCGCCGATGCCGTTCCGCTGGACCGTGAACCCGTATCGCGGTTGCTCGCACGCCTGTGTCTACTGCCTCGGCCCCGGCACGCGGATCTTGCTGGCCGACGGGCGCACCCGACCGATCGCGGAGCTGCAGGTCGGTGATGCGGTGCTGGGCACCGAGATCGTCGACGGGCGGCGGTGTTATGTCCGTACGACCGTGCTGGCGCACTGGGCCACGGTCAAGCAGGCCTACCGTGTGCGGTTGGCCGGCGGCACGGAGCTGCTGGCCGGCGGCGAACACCGGTTCCTGACGACTGCGGGCTGGCGGCATGTCAGAAGCGGCTGGTGCCGATCGGGCCGCCGGCCGCGGCTGCGCGTGGGGAGCACGCTGCTCGGTCCGGGCCCGTCCGGTCCGACGCGGGAGCACACACTCGGGTACCGGCGTGGCTACCTGTGCGGGGTGATCCGGGCCGACGGCGAGGACGAGTCGGGGCGGAGCTTTCCGTCGGAGGATCTGGAGCTGGAGGCGCTCGGGCGGGCCCACCACTTCCTGGCCGCTTCCGCCTCCGACCGCCCGGTCGGTGCTCGGCCCGCTGCGGTCGGAGCCGCACCCGGCGGCGCCGAACCGGGCCGGATCGCGCCACCTCCGGTCATGCCCGCCGGTGCAAGCACCTCGATCGCCGACGCGGTGCGCTGGCCGCCCGACGCGGGCGACGACTGGTGTGCGGGCTTCCTGGCCGGGGTGGTCGACGTCCGCGGTGCCGCTGTCCGTGGTGAGCTGCGGATCCGGCCGCCCGGTGCGGAGATGCTCGGGAGGGTGGCCGGGGCGCTGCACCGCCTCGGGTTCCGGTTCGTGGTCGAGACCGACGGCTCGCCTTCGGTCCGCCTGCTGGGCGGTGTGCCCGCGTTCGTCCGCTTCCAGCACCTCGTCGATCCGGCGGTGTTCCAGCGTCGCGACCTCGGCGGGGCCCCGGTCGGCGGTGGCAGCGCCGCGCTCGAGGTGGAGGCGGTGGTGCCGGCGGGGGAACAGGTGTTGTTCGACATCACCACGGGCACCGGGGACTTCGTGGCCGATGGTGCCGTGAGCCACAACTGCTTCGCCAGGAACACGCACACCTACCTCGATCTCGACGCGGGCGCCGATTTCGACAGCCAGATCGTGGTGAAGGTCAACGTCGCGCGGGTGCTGGAACGGGAGCTGCGGGCGCCGCGGTGGGCGCAGGAGCCGGTGGCGATGGGCACCAACACCGATCCCTACCAGCGGGCCGAGGGCCGCTACCGGCTGATGCCGGGCGTGATCGGCGCGCTGGCCCGCTCCGGCACCCCCTTCTCGGTGCTCACGAAGGGCACGGTGATGGCGCGCGACCTGCCGCAGTTGCTGGCGGCGGCCGCCGACGTACCGGTGCAACTCGGGGTATCGATCGCGCTGCTCGACCGCGGGCTCCAGGCCGGGCTGGAGCCGGGCACTCCCACGCCCGCCGCCCGGCTGGAGCTGGTCCGGCGCATCACCGACGCGGGCCTGCCCTGCGGGGTGATGGTCGCGCCGGTGCTGCCGCTGCTCACCGACTCCGTGGAGGCGCTCGACGCCCTCCTCGAACAGATCGCGGCCGCCGGAGCCGGCGGTGCTTCCGTGCTCGCGCTGCACCTGCGGCCGGGCACCCGCGAGTGGTTCCTGGACTGGCTCGGCCGGGAGCACCCGCGGCTGGTCGGCCCGTACGCCCGGCTGTACCGGCGAGGCGCCTATGTCGATCCCGAGTACAGCAAGGCGCTGGGACAGCGGGTGACGCCGCTGCTGCGCCGACACGGTCTCACCGGTGGGGTCTCGACCGTCCGCCAGCCGCTTGTGCCGGCCGCCGACGCCGCCGACGTGGCGCCGAGCGGTGAGCAGCTGAGGTTGCTGTGAGCCCGCCGGCGGAAACCTGCTGGCCGTCCACCGGGTGTCGCCGGATAGCCTCGCACCGTGATGCGCACCCACCCCGCCGGCTCCCTGCGGGCCGAACACGCCGGACAGACCGTCACCCTCGCCGGGTGGGTGGCCCGCCGTCGCGATCACGGTGGAGTGATCTTCATCGACCTTCGGGACGCCTGGGGCTCGGCCCAGGTGGTGTTCCGCGAGGGCGAGATGGCCGAGCGCGCGCACCGGCTGCGGGCGGAATTCTGCGTTCGGATCGTCGGCGAGGTGATCCGTCGACCCGCCGGCAACGAGAACCCGGACCTGGCGACCGGGCAGATCGAGGTCATGGCGACCGAGCTGACCGTGCTCTCCGAATCCGCACCGCTGCCGTTCCCACTCGATGGGCACACCGAGGTCGGCGAGGAGATCCGGCTCAAACACCGCTACCTTGACCTGCGCCGCAGTGGCCCGGCCGCGGCGTTGCGGCTGCGCAGCGAGGCCGGCCGGATCGCCCGCGCCGTGTTGCACGCGCGCGAGTTCGTCGAGGTCGAGACGCCCACCCTCACCCGATCCACGCCGGAGGGTGCCCGCGACTTCCTGGTGCCCGCCCGGTTGCGCCCCGGCTCCTGGTACGCGCTGCCGCAGAGCCCGCAGCTGTTCAAGCAGCTGCTCATGGTCGCCGGCACCGAGCGCTACTATCAGATCGCCCGCTGCTACCGGGACGAGGACTTCCGGGCCGACCGGCAGCCGGAGTTCACCCAGCTCGACATCGAGATGAGCTTCGTCGACCAGGACGACGTGATCGAGGTCGGCGAAACCATCACCGCCGCCCTCTGGTCCGAGCTGGCCGGCTACGAGATCCCCCGGCCGATCCCGCGCCTGACCTACGCCGAAGCGATGGCGCGCTACGGCTCCGACAAGCCGGACCTGCGGTTCGCGATCGAGCTCACCGAGCTCACCGACTACTTCTCCGACACCGCGTTCCGCGTCTTCCAGGCGCCGTACGTGGGTGCCGTGGTGATGCCGGGCGGCGGCTCGCAAGCCCGCCGGCAGTTCGACGCGTGGCAGGAGTGGGCCAAGCAGCGCGGAGCCCGCGGGCTGGCCTACGTCACCATCGGGGCCGACGGCGAGCTGGGCGGCCCGGTGGCGAAGAACCTGTCCGACGCCGAGCGCGAGGGACTGGCCAAGGCGGTGGGCGCGGAGCCGGGAGACTGCATCTTCTTCGCCGCCGGCCTCGCCTCCGACGCTCGAGCCCTGCTCGGGGCGGCCCGTGGCGAGATCGCCCGGCGGTGCGGGTTGGTCGACGAGAGAGCGTGGTCGTTCGTCTGGGTCGTCGATGCGCCGATGTTCGAGCGGGTTCGCGACGACGCCGGCCGAGAGGTCGGGTGGACGGCCGTGCACCACCCGTTCACCTCGCCCAACGGGGACTGGGCGGATCGCTTCGAGGAGGCGCCGGACCAAGCGCTGGCCTTCGCCTACGACATCGTCTGCAACGGCAACGAGATCGGCGGGGGATCGATCCGTATCCATCGTTCGGACGTACAGGAGCGGGTCTTCGCACTGCTCGGCATGGACGAAGCCGAGCAGCGCGAAAAGTTCGGCTTCCTGCTCGACGCCTTCGCCTACGGGCCACCGCCGCACGGCGGCATCGCGTTCGGCTGGGACCGCACCTGCATGCTTCTCACCGGCGCGGACTCGCTGCGGGACGTGATCGCGTTCCCCAAGACCGGCGGCGGCTTCGACCCGCTCACGGCGGCCCCGGCTCCCATCACGCCGGCGCAACGCAAGGAGGCGGGGGTGGACGCGCAGCCGCCGCCGGCCGACCCCGGCGAGTCGCCGGAGGCGCCCCGGGTGGTCGCGCCACGCTGATCCGTCATTCAGTGACCATCGGTCGGTTCGAGCCCGATATCCGCGGCCGCGCGAGGTAGTGTCGCCGACAATGGATCGTGACCTGGGTAACGTCCCCAGGCCGGTGCTCGCTGCGCTGGCCGCTGCCGAGCGACTGCTCAGTCGTCGATCGGGCGCAGGCGTCGTGCTGGCCGACCCGGAGGATCTCGGGGGCAGCGACCGTTCCGTGGTCGCGAGGGCCCGGGTGGCCCGCAACCCGTTCTCGCTGCCCAGGACCGTGGTCGTCAAGCACTACCTCGGTCGGCCCGACCCGGACCGGCCCGACCCGTTCCACTACGAGGTGGCCAGCTGCCAGCTGTTCACCGCCCTGCCGACCGACTCCCGACCGAGCCCGGTGTTGATCGCACACGATCAGCAGAGCCGGCTGCTGGTGCTCGAGGACCTCGGTCGCAGCTCGACGCTCGCCGACAAGCTGTTCGGCCCCGATCCCGTTTCGGCCCGGCACTGCCTGCTGAGCTGGGCCAGAGCGCTGGGTCGGATGCAGGCCGCGACCGCGGGACGGGAAGGCGATTTCGGGGCGCTGTTGCGCCGCCAGGGCGAGCGGTCCTGGCGGGATCCGATCGCCGAGGATGCCCGCGAGGCGCTGGCCGGGCTGCCCGAGCTGCTGCTGGCGGAGCTGGGGGTGCCGGTGCCGCCGGCAGCCGTGGTCGAGGCGCACGAGACGGCCCGGTTGCTGGGCGGCACCCGCTACCGCGCGTTCAGCCCGTCCGACACCTGCCCGGACAACAACCTCGTGACCAGCCACGGCGTCCGCTTCGTCGACTTCGAGTGGGGCTGCTTCCGGGACGTCGTGCTCGACGCCGCCTACTTCCGGGTGCCGTTCCCCGGATGCGAAGCGAGTTTCGCGCTGCCGCAGGGCCTGGCCGAGGCGATGGTCGTGGCCTGGCGGAACGAGATCGCTTCCGTCTGGCCGGATCTCGACGAGCCCGAGCGGCTGGAGCGCAGGCTGACCGATGCGCAGCTGCTGTGGGCCTGGCTGTGCACGTGGTGGCTGCTGCCCCGGATACGGACCCGGGACGTGCCGGTCGGCCAGGACGCCACCCGGTCACCGCGGATCAGCACGGCGCTCGGGCACTACTGGCGTCAGCTCGCCTCGGCGGCGGGCTCGGCGGGACTGCCGGCCACCGCGGAGCTCGGCAACGCGGTCGCTGCGGCGCTGGTCGGGCGGTTCCCGGACGCGCCGTCCACGCTGCCGATCTTCCCGGCGTTCCGGTCAAGGGTTCTCACCAGCTGAGGCCGCGGCCGAGCCGTGAGGCCCAATGTCTCGATCTCGGGCAGCTGGCCGCGCGTGCAGCGGGGGCAGAGCCAGCGCACGCCGCCGTCCCGGTCGTGGATGCTGCTCCAGGCGAGGCCGCGCCCATCGGCGGCCGTGCGGGGGCGAGCGCAGAGCGGGCAGGTCATCGTCTCCATGCCCGCTGAGGATGGCTGCTTCCCTTTGCCGAAGTGTGAACGCGGTGCGACCGCCGTGCTACGGAGTGCTGTGCTCCTGAGCACGGCCGTCGGCGCGTGCCGGCCCGTTCACGAAGCGGTCGATGCGCACCAGCGCTTCTTCGAGCTGCGGCAGCGCGGTGGCGTAGGAGCAGCGCACGTGCCCTTCGCCGGACGGCCCGAACACGTTGCCGGGTACCACGGCCACGTTCTCGGCGCGCAGCAACCGCTCGGCGAACGTCTCCGAGTCCAGCCCGGAGGTCCGGATCGAGGGGAACGCGTAGAACGCCCCGCCCGGTTCCGGGCAGTCGAGGCCGATCTCGCGCAACCCCTTGACGAAGACCCGGCGCCGCCGGTCGTAGTCGGCCACCATCGCGTCGACGTCGTGGTCGGGCGCGGCAAGGGCCTCCACCGCGGCCAGCTGCGACACGTGCGGTGCGCACAGCATCGTGTACTGGTGCACCCGCACGCAGAGCTCGGCCACGGCGGCGGGCGCGCAGATCCAGCCGACCCGCCAGCCGGTCATGGCGTGCGCCTTGGAGAAGCCGCCGAGAAGCACGGTGCGCTCCCTGGCTCCGGGCAGCGTGGCCAGGCAGGTGTGCGCGCCCGTGTACGTGAGCCGGTTGTAGATCTCGTCGGAGATCAGGTAGAGGTCGTGCTGCTCGGCCAGCCGGACCAGCCCCTCCAGGGCGGCCCTGGGCTGCACGGCTCCCGTCGGGTTGGCGGGCGAGCCGATCAGAACGGCTTTGGTCCGCGGGGTGATGGCCGCGGCCACCACGTCGGGGTCGACGGCGAAATCGTCCTCCCAGCGTGTCGGCACCCGCACCGGGATGCCGCCCGCGAACGCGACACACGGCTCGTAGGCGACGTAGCACGGTTCGGGCACGATCACCTCGTCACCGGGGTTGAGCAGCACGCGCAGCGCCAGGTCCAGGCCTTCGGAGACGCCGGTGGTGATCAAACACTCGTCGGTCCAGGAGTAGCCCGCGCCGTACCGGGCGGCGAGGTCGGCGCAGATCAGCTCGCGCAGCTGAGCCAACCCGGCGTTCGATGTGTAGGTCGTGTAGCCGTGCTCCAGGGCGTAGATGCCGGCCTCGCGCACCCGCCACGGCGTGACGAAGTCCGGCTCCCCGACCCCGAGCGAGATCACGTCCTCCATCTCCGCGGCAATGTCGAAGAACCGTCGGATCCCCGACGGCGGGCAGGCTGCGATGACGCTGTTGAGCGGCTTCACGGCGTGACCGGCAGCCGGTGGTCGGGATCGGCCTCGGCGAACGCGTCGCCGTCGCGTTTGTAGGCCTTCAGCACGAAGTGGGTCGCCGTGGAGTGCACCCGGTCCAGCGTGGAGAGCTTCTGCGACACGAAGTCGGAGATGGCCCGGATGCTGCGACCGGTGACGGTGCACCGCAGGTCGTGGCTGCCCGACACGAGGTAGACGCTGCGCACCTCGCCGAACCGGGCGATCCGCTGGGCCACGTCGTCGAAGCCGACATCGCGCGCCGGCGCGAGCGAGACGTCGATGAACGCTGTGACGGTCTCGCTGGCCAGGTCCTCGTCGACGGCGTCCCAATCGACCACCGCCTTGTAGCGCCGGATCGCGCCGGACGCCTCCCACGCCGCGATCGCCTCGCGGACCTCCTCGACCGGCAGGCCGGTCATCGTAGCGATCGTGTCGGGGGAGAGCCGGGCGTCGCGCTCCAGCAGCTCGAGGATCTCGCGCATCCGTCGACCCTACGTCGCGGGACGCGCACCGATGGTCGCCGGCATCACCGCCGGGTCAGCGCGTCGAGGTCGACCATGACCGGGTGCCCGTCGACCGCCAGCTCGATCCGCCCGGTGTGCTCGCCCGACAGCTGGTAGTCGCCGCTGACAAGCGTGTAGGCGAGCAGCATGGCGGGCGTGCCCAGGTCGACGATCCAGTACTGCGGGATACCGGCGTCGGCGTACTCGGAGAACTTCAGAACGCGGTCGACCCGGCGGGTGCCGTCGGAGAGCACCTCCACCGACAGCAGGATGTCCGCCGCGCCGATCCGGGCCGGGTTGCCATCCGTTGCGCTGCTGCGGGCCACGACGACATCGGGGACCCGAACCGTGGGCGGCGTGTCGGAGACCACGACCTCGATCGCCGGGCCCGCGCTCAGTTCGGGTGGGAGCTGCTCGTTCAGGCGTACGGACAGCAGCGCTGACCCGGACTGGTGCCAGAACCGCGGCATCGGCGCCATGACGACCAGCCCCTCCACCAGCTCGACCCGAGCCCCCTCCGCTTCCGGCAGCTGCGCCCATTCCTCCAGCGTGAGAAGCCGGTTGGGCCACGTCAGACTCATTCCGGTCTCCTTCCCGATCCGGCTGCATGGTCCCACGCGCCCCCGACTGTTCGGGTGCGTTCCACGCATGTCGGGCCGCGGTGGCAGGGTTGGCCGGGTGAGCACCGACGGGCTGTTCGAGCTGGACGAGCCGGATTCGGCGCCGGCTACGCCGAACCGGCCGGCCGCAACCGCGCCGCTGGCCGTCCGGATGCGTCCACGCACGCTGGACGAGGTGGTCGGGCAACAGCACCTGCTCCGGCCGGGCGCCCCGCTGCGCAGGCTCGTCGAGGGCGGCGCCGCGGCGTCGGTGCTGCTCTACGGCCCGCCCGGCACCGGGAAGACCACCATCGCCCGCCTGCTCGCCACCGCGGGGAGCGCCAGCGGACCGCGCATCGATGGAGCGGGGAGCGCCAGCGGACCGCGCATCGATGGAGCGGGGAGCGCCAGCGGACCGCGCATCGATGGAGCGGGGGAGCGGCATTTCGTCGCACTGTCCGCGCTGTCGTCCGGGGTCAAGGAGCTGCGCACGGTGATCGACGACGCCCGGCGAAGGCGTGACTACCGTGGCCAGCAGACCGTGCTGTTCATCGACGAGGTGCACCGGTTCTCCAAGACCCAGCAGGACGCGCTGCTCGGTGCGGTCGAGGACCGGTTGGTGCTGCTCGTCGCGGCGACCACCGAGAACCCGTCGTTCTCCGTGGTGTCGCCGCTGCTGTCCCGCTCGCTCGTGCTGCAGCTGCAGTCGCTCACCGAGGACGAGGTGCGGTCGGTGCTGAGCCGGGCCGTCACCGACCAGCGGGGTCTGGACGGAGCGGTACGGCTGGCGCCAGAGGCCGAGGACGCGCTGGTCCGGCTGTCCGCCGGCGATGCCCGGCGGGCGCTGACCGCGCTGGAGGCGGCGGCCGACGGGGTGGCGGCCGAGGGCACCGATCTGATCGACATCGCGGCCGTGGAACGCGCGGTCACCGAGGCGGCGGTGCGCTACGACCGCGCGGGCGACCAGCACTACGACGTGATCAGCGCGTTCATCAAGTCCATCCGCGGCTCCGATCCGGACGCCGCGCTGCACTACCTCGCCCGGATGCTGGTGGCCGGCGAGGATCCGCGGTTCATCGCCCGGCGGCTGATGGTGCACGCCAGCGAGGACGTCGGGCTGGCCGATCCGACCGCGCTGCCGGCCGCCGCGGCCGCGGCGCAGGTGGTGCAGCTGGTCGGGCTGCCGGAGTGCCGGCTGGCGTTGGCGCAGGTCACGGTGCATCTCGCTACCGCTCCGAAGTCCAACGCGGTGATCACCGGGATCGACGAGGCGATGGCCGACGTGCGGGGCGGAGCGGTCGGGGCGGTGCCGGCGCACCTGCGGGACGGGCACTACGCGGGCGCGCAGAAGCTGGGCAACGCGGTCGGCTACCGCTACCCGCACGGCGTCCCGGAAGGCGTGCTCTCCCAGCAGTACCCACCCGACGAGCTGGTCGGTCGCGACTACTACCGGCCCACCCAGCACGGCGCCGAGCGCACATTGTCCGAACGCCTGCCCAAACTCCGCCGCACGGTCCGCGGCGCACCCCCACCGCGGTCGTGAGTGCTGCGCCGTGTTCTTACACGGCGCAGCACTCACGGGCGCCGGAGGCGCGTGACGTCGGCCCGGAACTGCATCGCGCGGTAGGGCCAGTTGGTGGCGGTGTTCCACTGGCTGACCACGAGATCGAGCTCGCGCAACGTGGAGCCGGGCAGGATGTAGCCCCCGTACAGCTGGGCCACGAGCCCGCGCTCGTGGTCCTCGTCCTCCCAGTTGCACCCCCGCAGCACGGTTGCGCGCGGGGCCCGGTGCAGGTCGGCGGTGGGGGAGTCGAGCGCCATCACGTCCATCCGGTAGCCGCCCTCGTCGAACATGCAGAGCAGCCACTGTCCCTCCACCCGGCGCAGCGACAGCTCCCCGAACCGGCCGGGAAGGGCCGCCGTCGCGGGCTTCCCCCACGCCCAGCCCGCCGCGTCGAATCCCCAGGACTGCCACGCAGCAGGCTCCGTCACCCGGTCCTCGGGAACCCGGTGCAGGATCAACCCGTGTGCGCGCTGGAACCCGGTGGTGAACGCGTACACCCACCCGTCGCCGCCGCGCTCCCACGTGAGCATCTGGAAGAGCCCCTCGTCGTGTCCTCCCGGCCACCGGGTGCCGGTCGGCTCCCAGGTCACGCCGTTGTCGGTGGAACGGTGCAGCTCCGTCCACCAGACGTGACCCAGCTCCCGGCAGACCATGACGTGCAGGTAGAGCACCTCACCCACGCAGAGCAGATCGGTGGGCAGCACGGTCACGACGTGGCAGCCGTCCATCTTCCGGCGGTGTCGGTACGACACCACCTGGTGCGCGTAGGAGCCGGGGCCGGCCGAGCCGGTCCAGCGCAGCCCGGTGCGCACCGAGCCGGGATCGGCGAACAACACCACCGGTGCCCGCCATCCCCGGCCGCCGACGGTCGCCTTCTCGAACGTGTCGCCGAACACGGCGACCAGCCGGCCGTCGGGTGCGGCCACCGTCGCGCCCAGGTCGGTGCCGCCGATCCCGAAGGCGTCGGTGTGCCCCGGCCCGGTGAGATCCTTGACCTTGTACGCCGGGCGGACGTCCACCGCCGTCACACCGGGTCGCGCAGTACCGGGCAGCTCATGCACCGCGGTCCGCCACGCCCGCGGCCGAGCTCGCCGCCCGGCACCTCGATCACCTCGATCCCGTGCCGGCGGAGGAACGTGTTCGTGGTGACGTTGCGCTCGTAGGTCACCACCACGCCGGGCGCGACCGCGAGGGTGTTGCAGCCGTCGTCCCACTGCTCCCGCTCGGCCGCGTGCACGTCCTGCTCGGCGGTGAGCACCCGCAGCTCGCTCAGGCCGATCGCGTCGGCGATCGCCGTGTGCATGTCGTCGGGCTCGTGGTCGGTGACGTACAGCTCCTTGTCGTTGTCCCCGGGCCGCACCGTGTACGCGGGCAGCATGCCCAGCCCGGCGTACTTGGTGAACGTCTCGGGGTCGACCATGGTCATCACCGTGTCCAGGTGCATCAACGCGCGCGTCTCCGGCAGGCGCAGCGCCACGATGCGGTCCACCTCGCCACCGGCGAACAGCTTCCTGGCCAGCCGCTCGACGCCGGCCGCGGTGGTCCGCTCGCTGATCCCGACCAGCACCGCGCCGCCACCGAGCACCAGCATGTCGCCGCCCTCGGTGGTGGCCACCCCCCGGCCACGCCCTCCGACCAGTGCGCGAAGTCGGCGTCGGCGAAGAGCGGGTGCCAGCGGTAGACCGCCTCGTAGTGCACGGTCTCGCGCATCCGGGCCGTCTTGCGCATGCTGTTGATCGACACGCCGCCGCCGATCCAGGCCGACGTGTCGCGGGTGTAGAGGTGGTTGGGCAGCGGCTCCAGCACGAAGTCGTCCTGCTCGAGCACGTGGAACGTCACCGAGCGCGGCTCCGGGATCCGATCGATGACCTCGCGCTTCGTGATGCCGCCGATGAGGTGGTCGGTGAGCGTGTCGGTGTCCATGGCGTCGAAGCAGTTCCGCAGCGCGTCGATCGCCATCGGGCCGTACACCCGGTCGTCGAAGATCGCGTCGAGCACGTACTTGCGCGCCTCCGGGATGTCCACCGTGTCGTGCAGCAGCTCGCCGAACAGGTGCACGGCGACCCCACGCTCACGAAGGGCCTGCGCGAAGGCGTCGTGCTCCTGCTGGGCGCGGTGCACCCACAGCACGTCGTCGAACAGCAGCCGGTCCTTGTTGCCGGGCGTGAGGCGCTTCAGCTCGAGTCCGGGCCGGTGCAGGATCACCTGGCGCAGCTGCCCTACCTCGGAGTCGACCCGGTAGATCTGGGCCGGCGGGCCCGCAAGCTCGGTCATGGCGCTCATCCTGCCCGGTGACCGGCCGGCGTGGGATCTGCTGGGATGGGCGGGTGCAGCTCGATCGGATCGACGAGGACATCATCGCTCTGCTCGTCGACGACGCGCGGCGCAGCTACGCCGACCTCGGCGCGCAGGTCGGGCTCAGCGCGTCCGCGGTGAAGCGCCGGGTCGACCGGATGCGCGCCGACGGCGCGATCACCGGGTTCACCGTGCGGCTCGACCCGGGTGCACTCGGGTGGACGGTCGAAGGGTACGTGGAGCTCTACTGCCGGATCAGCACGGCGCCGGACACCATCCGGTCGGCCGTGCGCCGCTTCCCGGAAGTGGTCGAGGCCAGCACGATCTCCGGCGAGGCCGACGCGATCCTGCACATCCTGGCGGCCGACATGCGGCATTTCGAGCAGGTGCTCGAGCAGATCGGGGCACAGCCGTTCGTGGCCAGGACCAAGTCGGTGCTGGTCCTCTCCCCGCTGCTGCGGCGCCCGGCGGCACCCCATCCCACCCCGCCCTGAGAGCACGGCTCGACTCCGCAACGTTCGGCCGGCTGGTCGGGCCGATACGCAACGATTCGCCGGCGATCGGCAACACCGTGCGATTGTCCGCCGTCCACGCCGGCACCTACCGTGATCACACTCGGCGTCGACGCCGGACCCACCCCGCCGTCGCCCGTGGAGCGAGCCCATGACCAGCCTCCTGTCCCACCCGCCGACCGCCAGGGAACGCGTCGCCTCCCGGCGCCGGTACCTGATGTGCCGGCCGGAGCACTTCACCGTCAGCTACGCGATCAACCCCTGGATGGATCCGCGGATCCCGGTGGACCGGGCGTTGGCGCTGCGCCAGTGGGACACGCTGCTGGACACCTACCGCGAGCTCGGCCACCGCGTCGACCTGCTGGAGCCCCTCCCCGGTCTGCCCGACATGGTGTACGCGGCCAACGGTGCGACCGTGCTCGACGGCGTCGTGTTCGGGGCCCGGTTCCGGCATCCCGAACGGCGGGCCGAGGCGGTCGCCCACCTCGACTGGTTCCGGGCCGCCGGCTTCACCCGTGTCGTTCCGCCCCGGTTCGTCAACGAGGGCGAGGGCGATCTGCTGGTCGCCGGGCACCCGGGGCAGCAGGTCGTGCTGGCCGGAACGGGCTTCCGCACCGATCGGCGCGCCCACGACGAGGTGGCCGTCGTTCTGGGCCGCCCGGTGCTGCCGCTGGAGCTGGTGGATCCGCGCTACTACCACCTGGACACCGCACTGGTCGTGCTCGACGGCGACACCATCGCCTGGCTGCCGGAGGCGTTCTCCCCGCAGTCGCGCGAGCTGCTGAACGACCGGTTCCCGGACGCGGTCGTCGCCGATGCGGCCGATGCGGCCGTGCTCGGGCTGAACGCGGTGAGCGACGGCCGCCACGTGGTGCTGCCGGCGCAGGCGCCCCGGCTGGCCGCGATGATCGCCGAGCGCGGCTTCGTGCCGGTTCCGATCGACCTCTCCGAGCTGCTCAAGGGCGGCGGCGGAGCGAAGTGCTGCACGTTGGAGGTGCGGGTATGAGTGTCCTTTCCGAAACGGCGACCGATCGGCATGCCCGGCTCGTCGCCGAGCACTCCGCGCACAACTACCACCCGCTGCCGGTGGTGGTGGCGCACGCCGAGGGCCCCTGGGTGACCGACGTCGAGGGGCGCCGCTACCTGGACTGCCTCGCCGGCTACTCCGCCCTCAACTTCGGCCACGGGCACCCCGCGTTGCTGGCTGCCGCGCACCGCCAGCTGGACCGGGTGACGCTCACGAGCCGAGCGTTCGGCAACGACCAGCTCGGGCCGTTCTGCGCGGAGCTCTCGGGGCTGCTCGGCAAGCAGATGGTGCTGCCGATGAACACGGGCGCCGAGGCCGTCGAGTCCGGGATCAAGGTGGCCCGCAAGTGGGGCTACGAGGTGAAGGGCGTCGCCGCGGACCGGGCCCGGATCGTCGTCGCCGCGGGTGGGTTCCACGGGCGGACCACGACCATCGTCGGGTTCTCGACCGATCCCGGTGGCGAGCCGCGGGTTCGGCCCGTACGCCGACGCTTTCGACGTCGTTCCCTACGGCGACGCCGAAGCGCTGCGGGCGGCCATCACGCCGGACACCGTCGCGGTGCTGATCGAGCCGGTGCAGGGTGAGGCCGGAGTGATCATCCCGCCGGCCGGGTATCTGGCCGCGGTACGAGCGCTTTGTGACGAGGCAGGCGTTCTGTTCATCGCCGACGAGGTGCAGTCGGGGCTGGGACGCACGGGGCACCTGCTGGCCACCCGGGCCGCGGGCGTCGACGCCGACGTCTACCTGCTCGGCAAGGCCCTCGGCGGCGGGATCATGCCGCTCTCCGCGGTCGTCGCCGACGCGGAGGTGCTCGGCGTGCTCCGTCCCGGCCAGCACGGCAGCACGTTCGGCGGCAATCCGCTCGCCTGCGCGATCGGGCGAGCGGTGCTCGCACTCCTCGCCGACGACGGCCCGGACGGGATGCTCGCCAGGGCGCGTCGCCTTGGGGAGCTGCTGCACGGCCGGTTGGACGGGCTGGTCGGACACGGCATCACCGGGTTCCGCGGGATCGGGCTGTGGGCCGGGGTCGACGTCGATCCGGCGCGTGGTGACGGTCGGGCGATCAGCGAAGCACTCGCCCGGCGTGGGGTGTTGGTCAAGGACACCCACGGCTCGACGGTGCGGCTCTCGCCGCCGCTCGTGATCACCGAGGGCGAGCTGCACCTGGCGGTCGACGCGCTGGCTGCAGTCTTGACCGAATTGTGACCGAGGCCGTTCCCACATCGATCACCGCTCGATCGGCGGTCGCGTCGAACACCCTCTCGGCGTAGCCGGGCCGATTCGTACCTCGAACGGCCGACCGTCCGGGCCGGCGTCGATCAGCAGTTCGGGGCAGAGCGAGCCCAACATCACCGTGAGCAACAGCTCGGCGACGGCGGCGGAATCGCGCCGTTCGACGTCGACGGAGCTGATCAGCATCAGGTCCGCCACCAGCCGGCTCACGTCGGTGGCCGGTGGATAAGGGCGCAGCTGGCCGGTGCGTTGCCCGTGCTCGACGAGCAACCGGATGGACTCCGCGATCGGGGCCTGCACGAGTGGGTCCAGCTCGGCGTCGGGCCGGGCCGGGCTGGCCACCCCGATGGCGTACTCCCGTACCGCGGCGCAGAAGGCCGCGGTCAGTCGCCGGTGCTGGAAGCAGATCGTCATCAGCGCTCTGACCTGGTCTTTCAGGGCCTCGACGACGGGTCGGTCGGCCGCGATGTCCCGTTCCGCCTGCTTCAGCTGGGGAGTCAGCAGCGGAGCGAAGACGTGGCTGACAAGCGCCTGCTTGGACGGAAAATGGTTGTAGGCGGTGGCTGCGCTCACCCCTGCGCCGGCCGCGATGTCCTCCATCCGGGCGTCGAGCCAGCCCTGTGAGCTGAACGTCACCCCGGCCGCTTCGAGGAGCGCCCTGCGCGTACGGTTACGCTTCGTCCGAGCAGCACGGGATCGGGGGTCATCCGATCGAGTGGTGTCGGGCGGAGACATTGTTCGAAGAGTAATGAACGCGAGCCGAGTTGCCCTTGACGTCAACTTGGATGTCACCCAAACTGCCTAGAGCACAGGAGCCGGTCGGACGTGGGGCACGACGCCGACAGGCCGCAAGCAGGAGTAGCAGGACAGGACCCAAGTCGGGGGACGGGGTATCCGGGCCTGGAACGGACAACTCCTGAGTACGACCGCACGAGGCGTCACCGACCGCGGGGGTGGGCGGGTCGACGCGGCGGAGCGGGGGGCCAGCGGGTAACCGCTGGTGCCGGGGATGTAAATGGGGAGGGGACCCCTGTGACTTGCAAGCATGTCGGTGAGCGCGGCTGCTCCATGACCGTCACAGCCGAACGATGAGCGCGCTCGCCGCGGCCCAGCCGGTGGCCGATCACGGCTACGGCGGCACGACGCCGAGCACCTCGGATGACAGCAAGGCCGACCCGGGGGATCCGCAAGACCAGGCGCCGCAGGACCAGTCGTCGCTGCTGGAGAGCCTTGTGGCCGCCGCGGTCGCCGGCGACGATCGAGCCCGTGAGCAGCTGCTCACCGAGATTCACCCGATGGTGCTGCGCTACTGCCGCGGCCGGCTCGGTCGCCAGGAGACGGTCATCGGCTCGGCCGACGACGTCGCTCAGGAGATCTGCATGGCGGTGGTGAACGCGCTGGCCGGCTACACCGTCAAGGGGTTGTCCTTCCGCGCGTTCGTCTACGGGATCGCGGCGCACAAGGTGACCGACGCCTTCCGGGCCATCGGCCGCAACCGCACCGAGCCGATGGCCGAGCTTCCCGACGCCCCGGTCGCAGCACGACGATCCCGAGCAGCTGGCCCTGGCCGGCGAGCTCGCCCAGCGCCTGGGTGGCTTGTTGCACCAGCTCACACCTCGCCAGCGCGACGTGTTGATATTGCGGGTGGCGGTGGGACTCAGCGCCGAGGAGACGGCGCTGGCGGTGGGCTCGACGCCGGGCGCCGTGCGGGTCACCCAGCACCGCGCCCTGAACCGGCTCCGCGGTGTCATCTCGCCCGGCGATGCTGACGACGACCTGGACGATCTCGAGGGTGCCGACGCGGTGTTCACCGTTGCCGGGTCGTCGAGCCGCTGATCCCTACCGATGCCGGGGAGTGCTCGGGGAGTAATCTGTTCGACGATCATCTGTCGTCGATCCCGGGTATCGAGGAGGCTTCGTGTCGGCTGGTCAGATCGCTGCGCTGATCGCCGCAGGGGCCTTCGTGGTTCTCGTGCTGCTGCTCGCCGTGCCGTTGCTGAAGCTGGGTCGCACGCTGGACGAGGCGACGATCGCGATCCGGAAGGCCCACGAGGGCAGCGCGCCGCTGTTGGACAACGCCCAGACCACGCTGCACCAGGTGAATACGCAACTGGAGCGGGTGGACGGGATCACGTCGAGCGCCCGCACCGTCAGCGCCAACGTCTCCGTGCTCACCTCCCTGTTCACCGCGACCCTCGGCGGTCCGCTCGTGCGCGCCGCCGCGCTGTCCTACGGCCTGAACAAGGCGATCAAGGCACGCCGAGCCAACCGGAACGCGGGCGAGCACGCGCTGCGCACCCGGCCGGGCCGTCTGCGTCGGCGGAGCCGGTGATGACCGATGGCCCGGTCGTGACCGAAGGAACGCCATGAAGCGGCTGTTCTGGCTCGGCGTCGGGCTGGCCGTGGGGGTCTACAGCTCGCGACGGGCCAGCGCGGCGGCGCAGCGGCTCACCCCGGCCGGAATCGGTGCCAACCTGGCCGATGGCCTTCGTGAGCTCGGGGCCGGACTCGGGGCGTTCGGTGCCGAGGTCCGCGCCGGGATGGTCGCTCGCGAGGAGGAGTTGGCCGAGCTGGTCGAGCGCCGGACAGGGTCCGGGGTGCCCACCCTCGGCGAGGCGTTCGCCGACGAGCCGCGTCCGGCAGCCGGTGCCCACGCGCGAGCGCGCCGGGCAGGGGCCTGACCCGAGTCCCTGCCGTACCCGGCCCATCCGCCATCTCCAGTATCGAAGGCTCTCCGTGCAGACCCACGACATCGTCCGTCGCTTCACCCAACACTTCACCGCGCGCCGGCCACACCAGCGTGCCCAGCGCGTCGCTGATCCTCGACGACCCCAACCTGCTGTTCGTCAACGCGGGCATGGTGCAGTTCAAGCCCTACTTCCTCGGCGAGGCCCCGCCGCCCTACCCGCGTGCCACCTCGATCCAGAAGTGCGTCCGCACCGGCGACATCGACGAGGTCGGCAAGACCACCCGGCACAACACGTTCTTCCAGATGGCCGGGAACTTCTCCTTCGGCGACTACTTCAAGGCAGGCGCGATCGAGCACGCCTGGACGCTGGTCACCGGCAGCCAGGACGCCGGCGGATACGGCTTCGACCCGGACCGGATCTGGGTCACCGTGTACGAGACCGACGACGAGGCCATCGAGCTGTGGCAGCGGATCGCCGGACTGCCGGCCGAGCGCATCCAGCGCCGCGACGGCCGGGACAACTACTGGGACATGGGTGTGCCCGGTCCGGGGGGCCCCTGCTCGGAGATCTACTACGACCGCGGTCCCGAGCACGGCGCCGAGGGCGGTCCGGTCGCCGACGAGGACCGCTACCTGGAGATCTGGAACCTCGTCTTCATGCAGGACGTCCGGGGAGAGCAGAGCCCCAAGTACGGGCACCCGCCGATCGGTGAGCTGCCCAAGAAGAACATCGATACCGGGATGGGCATCGAGCGGGTCGCCACCCTCCTGCAGGGCGTGGAGAACGTCTACGAGACCGACCTGGTGCGGCCGGTGATCGCGCGCGCCGAGGAGCTGTCCGGCCGGCGCTACGGCGCGGGTGGGGGGGCCGCAGACGCTGACGACGTCCGGTTCCGGGTGATCGCCGACCACGCCCGGTCCGGCGTCATGATCGTGGGCGATGGCGTGATCCCGTCCAACGAGGGTCGCGGGTACGTGCTGCGGCGGTTGCTGCGACGGATCGTGCGTTCGGCGCGGCTGCTCGGCGTGAACGAGCCGGTGCTCGGTTCGTTCGCCGAGGTCGTCCGGGACGCGATGGCACCCTCCTATCCCGAGCTGGTCAGCGACTTCGAGCGGATCTCCGCGGTAGTGCGGGCGGAGGAGGAAGCCTTCCTCGCCACGCTGTCCGCCGGTTCGCGGATCTTCGACACGGCGGTCGCCGAGACGAAGCGGGCCGGGCAGGCCGTGCTGCCGGGCGATCGGGCGTTCCAGCTGCACGACACGTTCGGCTTCCCGATCGACCTCACCCTGGAGATGGCGTCCGAAGCGGGCCTGCGGGTCGACGAGGACCGGTTCGGGCCCTGATGCTGGAGCAGCGCACCAGGGCCAAGGCCGACGCGGCCAAGCACAAGGTCAGCCACGGCGGCGACGGGTCGATCTACCGGGCCGTGCTGGACACCCACGGCAGTACCACGTTCCTCGGATACACCGAGCTGGCGTCCGAGGCCACGGTGGTCGGGCTGCTGGTCGGCGGCGCGCCGGTGCCGGCCGCCCGCGCCGGCGAGCAGGTCGAGGTGGTGCTCGACCGCACGCCGTTCTACGCCGAGGCCGGTGGCCAGCAGGCGGATCACGGTGAGCTGCGCGGGGCGTCGTTCACCGTCCGGGTCGACGACGTGCAGTCGCCGGTCGCGGGTCTGCGGGTGCACCGGGGCACGGTCACCGCGGGCGAGGTGTCGCTGGACGCGGCTGTCGTGGCCGAGGTGGACCGGACCCGCCGCTCGGCGATCGCACGGGCCCACACCGGCACCCATCTCGTGCACGCGGGGGTGCGCAATGCGCTGGGCCCCTCAGCGGCCCAGGCCGGCTCGCTGAACGCGCCGGGGCGGCTGCGTTTCGACTTCACCTCGCCGACCGGCGCGGTCGCCCCGGCCGCTCTGGTCGACATCGAGGACGAGATCAACTCGGTGTTGCAGGAGAACCGGGAGGTGACCTGGTACGAGACGTCGATGGACGAGGCGCGCAGGCTCGGCGCGATGATGCTGTTCGGCGAGAAGTACGGGGACCGGGTCCGCGTGGTGGACATGGGTGACTACTCGCGGGAGCTGTGCGGTGGCACCCACGTCGACCGCACCGGTGAGATCGGCATGATCAAGGTGCTGTCCGAGGCCTCGATCGGTTCCGGGGTACGTCGGGTGGATGCGCTGGTCGGGCTGGACGCGTTCCGGCACCTCTCGCGCGAGCACCTGCTGGTGTCCAACCTCGCCGAGCAGCTCAAGACCCGGCCCGAGGACCTGCCCGAGCGGATCGGCACGCTCGTCGAGCGGCTGCGCACCGCGGAGCGCGACCTGGAGAAGGTGCGCGCGGACGCGGTGCTCGCCTCGGCCGGTGCGTTGGCCACGGACGCCGAGGACATCGCCGGTACCGCACTGGTCGCGGTCGCCGCGCCCGACGGTCTGGGCGGTAACGACCTGCGCGCGCTCGCGTCCGACGTTCGGTCCCGGCTCGGGTCCCGGCCCGGTGTCGTGGCGCTGTTCTCGACCGACGGCGACAAGGTGGCGTTCGTGGTGGCGACCACGTCGGCCGCGCGGGACCGCGGGTTGGCCGCCGGCAAGCTGATCCCGGCGTTCGCCGACGTGATCGGCGGCCGTGGCGGCGGCAAGGCCGATCTGGCGCAGGGCGGGGGCACCGACCCGTCCGGGGTGCCGGCGGCGATGGATCGGCTGCGGGCCGCGCTGCGTGGCTGACACCGGGCGCCGGCTCGGGATCGACGTCGGCTCCGTCCGGATCGGCGTGGCGGTCTCCGATCCGTCGGGCGTGCTGGCCACACCGCTGGTGACCGTGCCCCGCGATGCGGCGGGCGGCGCCGACCTGCGCAGCATCGCCGCGCTGGCGGCCGAGCACGAGGTGATCGGCGTCGTCGTCGGGTTTCCGCGGACCCTGGCCAACAGGGAAGGGGTGGCGGCGGTCGCGGCGCGCGAGTTCGCCGACGCACTCGCCGAGGTCCTCGACGTCCCGGTCGAACTCGTCGACGAGCGACTGACGACCGTGGTGGCCGCGCAGCAGCTGCGACAGCGTGGTGTGAAGGGCCGCCGGCAGCGGGCCGTCATCGATCAGGCAGCCGCGGTGGCCATCCTGCAGGGCTGGCTGGACGCCAGGCGATGACGCCGAATGGGGTGACGATGCCTCCCCCCGCCCGCTGCGGCTCGTGCGCTAGTTACCCTCCGAAACTGTGATGCAGGCGGATGGGGGGCGCTCGGATCGGCGCCGATGCGGTGGCGCCGGCCCGGTTACGGCGGTGCGATGATCAACGACGAGACCGTCCAGATTCCTGTTCTCCCGCCTGACGAGCCGCCACCGGGTCGTCGCAAGCGCGGTGGACGGATGCTGGTACTGCTGGTGGCCGTCGCGCTGTTGCTGGGCGCGGTGGCCGGCGGCGGCTACTACCTGTACGGCTCGGTGTTCGCCCCGACCCCCGATTTCGACGGCCCCGGATCCGGTGACGTCGTGGTCCGGGTCCAGGACGGCGACTCGACGAAGCAGATCGGGCGGATACTGGCCGAGCAGGGCGTGGTGGCCAGTTCCGCCGCGTTCACCGAGGCCGCCGAGGGCGACGTGGACCGCGCCCGCTCCATCCAGCCCGGCTACTACCAGCTGCGTCGGCAGATGTCCGGGGCGGCGGCGGTCGCGCTGCTCCTCGAACCCGGCTCCCGGGTCGGCCAGCTGGAGATCCGCGGTGGCGTCCAACTCGACGACACCAGCGCGCCGGACGGAACGATGGCCCCCGGAGTGTTGAGCCTGATCTCGCAGGCCACCTGCCTGACGGTCGACGGCGCACGGCGCTGCGTGTCGGTGGACGAATTGCGAGCCGCGATGACCGACACCGACCCGGCCCAGCTGGGGGTCCCGGCCTGGGCACTGGCCGACGTCGGCAAGGCCGATCCGCGGCGGCGGCTGGAAGGCCTGCTCGTTCCGGGTCGCTACGACGTGCACCCCGCCCTCCCGGCCGCTGACGTGCTGCGCGGGCTGCTGGAGACCTCGGCGGCGCGACTGGAGGCCAGCGGCCTGGTCGCCGGAGCGCAGAGCATCGGCTCCACCCCCTACCAGGTGCTGACCATCTCCTCGCTCGTGGAGAAGGAGGCCATCACCCCGGACATGGCGAAGGTGGCACGGGTGATCTACAACCGGCTCGGCGCCGGACGGAGGCTCGAGCTGGACTCGATGGTGAACTACCCGCTCGACCTGCAGGCGCTGCGCACCACGGATACGGACCGCCTGCGCCCAGGCCCCTACAACAGCTACACGGTGGCCGGGTTGCCGCCCACGCCGATCTCGGCACCGGGCAAGGAGGCGATCGCAGCCGCGCTCGCGCCCGAGCCGGGCCCGTGGCTGTACTTCGTCCGCTGCCAGGTCGACGGCACGTCCTGCTTCGCCACGACCTTCGCCGAGCACGACACGAACGTCGCCCAGGCGCGTGCGAACGGCGCCTTCTGAGTTCCGTGAGTGCGGAGCCGTGTTGGAGCGCGGCTCCGCACTCACGACCGGGTCGGCGGACGGCCGAAGAAGCCCGGCGGTGGCATCGGGGACGGTGTGGCGAGCCGGTCCAACGGCCCGACCGCGCCCTGGACGAACCGGGTGATCCCCGCGCCGGACAGCACCCTGGCCGGGAACGGATCGCCGGCTGTCCGCCGGGTCAGCGGCTCGACCGGGAGCTCCTGATCGCTGCCGAGCAGCACCAGATTGCCGAAACGGCGACCGTGCAGCACGTCCGGCGCGGCGATGAGCGCCACCTCGGCCAGCACCGTGGTGGCCGCCGCGACCTGGGCCCGCGCGAAATCGAGCCGGCCGCCGTCGGCCACGTTGGCCGCGTACGTCCCGCCGCTGCGTAGCGCCACGGCCGCCGCGGCCACGAACTCGACCGAGGTCAGGTGCGCAGGCGTACGGGAGCCGGAGAAGGCATCCAGGACGAGCAGGTCGAGCGAACCGGGCGGGATGCGGCTGAGCGCCGCTCGCGCGTCGCCGACCGTCACGTCGATGCCGAGCCCGTCGGCCGGCAGCCGGGACCCGACCAGATCGACCAGCGCGCCGTCCAGTTCCACCACCCGCTGCTCGGAACCGGGGCGGGTGCTGGCCAGGTAGCGGGCCAGTGTCCACGCGCCACCGCCGAGATGCACGGCCCGCAACGGCTGCCCGGTCGGCGCGATCACGTCGACGACGTGGCCCAACCTGCGGATGTACTCGAACTCGAGATGCGTCGGATCGTCCAGGTCGACGTGTGACTGCGCGGTGCCGTCCACCAGCAGCGTCCAGCCCTGCGGCCGGTCCGGGTCACCGACCAGCTCGGCCACGCCGTGGTCGACCTCGGCTCGCAGCACGACGCGGGCCATCCGGTGTTCCCTACCGAGCATCCCCCGATCCTGCCCGGCCCCGCCTGAGTGCTGATCGGGCGCTCCGGACGTAACCTGCCCGTCACGCCCGCGTGATCGGGCATTCCTAGCGTTCACCGGGTCGATAGGTCTTTCGGGAGGAGAACCGGGTGCTGCTGTCCCCCCACGAGCAGGAGCGGTTGTTGCTGCACGTCGCCGCGGGACTGGCGCAGCAGCGCCGGGACCGTGGACTCAAGCTCAACTACCCGGAGTCCGTCGCGCTGATCAGCTCGTGGGTGCTGGAAGGGGCCAGGGACGGGCGCAGCGTCGCCGAGCTCATGACCGCGGGCCAGCACGTGCTCACCCGCGACGACGTGCTGGACGGGGTGCCGGAGATGGTCACCTCGGTGCAGGTGGAGGCCACGTTCCCGGACGGCACCAAGCTGGTCACCGTGCATCGGCCGATCTCGTGATCCCGGGGGAGTACCTGCTCGCCGACGAGCCGATCGTGATCGACCTGCCGAGAACGACGCTGATCGTGGTCAACTCCGGCGATCGGCCGGTGCAGGTCGGGTCGCACTACCACTTCGCTGCGGCCAACCCGGCGCTGCTGTTCGACCGGGATGTCGCACAGGGAAAGCGGCTTGCCGTGCCCGCCGGCACCGCCGTCCGGTTCGAGCCGGGCGTCGAGCGGACCGTGTCGCTGGTGCCGCTCGGCGGTACCGCCACGGTGCCGGGGCTGAGGCTGTCATGACCGCCGACGTGCTCCTTCCCGCGGAGGCGGCATCATGACCGCCGACGTGCTCCTTCCCGCGGAGGCGGCATCATGACCGACGCCGGCCCCTGGATCATCGATCGCGCCCGGTACGCGGAGCTCTACGGCCCGACCACCGGTGACCGGGTGCGGCTGGCCGACACCGACCTCCTGATCGAGGTCACCGAGGACCGTTGCCGCGGGCCGCACGGCGGCGACGAGGTGGTGTTCGGCGGCGGCAAGGTGATCCGCGAGTCGATGGGACAGGCCCGGGCGCCGCGCGGCGATGGCACTCCCGATCTGGTGATCACCGGCGCGCTGGTGCTGGACCACTGGGGTGTCGTCAAGGCCGACGTCGGCGTGCGTGACGGGCGGATCGTGGCGCTCGGCAAGGCCGGCAACCCCGACATCATGGACGGCGTCCACCCCGACCTGGTGATCGGCCCGTCTACCGAGATCATCGCCGGCAACGGAATGGTCCTCACCGCGGGCGGCGTCGACTGCCACGTCCACCTGATCAGCCCGACCCAGATCCCGGAGGCGCTCGGCTCGGGCGTCACCACCTGGATCGCCGGTGGCACCGGTCCGGCCGACGGCACGAAGGCGACCACGGTGACCCCTGGTTCCTGGTACGTGCAGCGGATACTGGAGTCGCTCGACGAGTGGCCGCTGAACGTGGCGCTGCTGGGCAAGGGCAACACGGTCGGCGTCGACGCGCTGCACGAGCAGGTCGAGGCCGGGATCTCCGGTTTCAAGCTGCACGAGGACTGGGGCTGCACGCCGGCGGCGATCGACGCCTGCCTGCGGGTGGCCGACCAGACCGGGGTGCAGGTGGCGATCCACACCGACACCCTGAACGAGGCCGGGTACGTCGCCGACACCCTCGCCGCGATCGGCGGGCGGGGCATCCACGCGTACCACACGGAGGGCGCAGGCGGCGGGCACGCACCGGACATCATCACCGTCGCCGGAGAGCCGAACGTGCTGCCGTCGTCGACCAACCCGACCCGCCCGCACACCGTCAACACCGTCGACGAGCACCTCGACATGCTGATGGTCTGCCACCATCTGAAGCCGTCGGTGCCCGAGGACCTGGCGTTCGCCGAGAGCAGGATCCGGCCGTCCACGATCGCGGCCGAGGACCTGTTGCACGACATCGGCGCCATCTCGATGATCGGCTCCGACTCGCAGGCCATGGGGCGGGTCGGCGAGGTGCCGCTGCGCACCTGGCAGACGGCGCACGTGAGCAAGAGGCGCTGGGGCGCGTCACCCGGCGACGGTGCGGCCGACAACATGCGGGCGCGCCGCTACGTCGCCAAGTACACGATCTGCCCGGCCATCGCGCACGGCCTCGACGCCGAGGTCGGTTCGGTGGAGGTGGGCAAGCTGGCCGATCTGGTGCTGTACCAGCCGGCCTTCTTCGGTGTCCGGCCGTCGCTGGTGATCAAGGGCGGAGTGATCGCCTACGCCGCGATGGGGGACGCCAACGCCTCCATCCCGACCCCGCAGCCGGTGTTGCCCCGGCCGATGTTCGGGGCGGCCCCGCTGACCGCGGCCGCGACGTCGGTGCATTTCGTGGCGCCCGCGGCGCTCACCGGCGGGCTGGCCGACCGGCTGGCGGTGCATCGCAAGCTGGTGCCGGTGCGCGACACCCGGTCGTTGACCAAGGCCGACATGCCCGGCAACGACGTGCTGCCGCGGATCGAGGTGGAGCCCGACACCTTCACGGTGCGCGTCGACGGCACGGTGGTCGAGCCCGCACCCGCGGTCGAGCTGCCGATGGCGCAACGCTACTTCCTGTTCTGATGGCCGGTGAGCCGCACCACGAGCGCAGCGCCGTCTCCGGCGTGCTGGACGGCGCCGGTGTCCCGCTCGCGACGCGACGGGTGCCTGGCGCGGGGGAAGGCTGATGCTGGGGTTGCTGCTGCTGGCCGACTCGCGGCTGCCGGCCGGTGGACACAGCCACTCCGGTGGGGTGGAGGCGCTCGTCGACAGGGGGCTGCTGCGCACCGAGGAAGACCTGGAGTTGTTCCTGGCCGGTCGGTTGCGCACCGGTGCCGCGGTTCCCGCCGCGGCGTCGGCCCTGTCCTGTGCCCTGGCCGGGGACCCGTCGGCGATCCCCGACTGGGGGCGGTGGGAAGCCGCGGTGAGCGCACGGCTGCTCGCCGTGGCCAGCAGGGAGGCCTCCTGGGCGCAGGGTGCCGCGTTGCTGCGGACCGCGGCGCCCGCCTTTCCTTCGGTGGCGCTCGACGCGCTGCGGGCGCTGCCCCGGGTGCACCACCCGCTGGTGCTGGGGGCCGCGGCCGCGGCCGCCGGGTCCGAGCCGCGCGACGCGGCGGAGCTGGCCGTGCACCATCTCGTCGGCGGGGCCTGCACGGCGGCGGTCCGGTTGCTCGGCCTGGATCCGCTGCGCGTCGCGGCGGTGGCCGCGAAGATCGGCCGGAGAGCCGAGCCGATCGTGGCTACCGCGGTGCGGGCCGCTGCGGCCGCCGTCGTAGCGGACGATCCGAGCCTGCTGCCCACCGAGGGCAGCCCGCTCAGCGACGTGTTCGCGCAGCTGCACCATCGATCGGAGGCGACTCTCTTTGCATCGTGACGACCTGCTGACCGCCCACAGCCATCCGCCGCTCGCGGCCGGTCCGGGCGGCGCCCTCAAGATCGGGATCGGAGGGCCGGTCGGCGGTGGCAAGACCGCGCTGGTCGCGGCCCTGTGCCGGACGTTGCGGGACCGGCTCTCGCTGGCTGTGGTGACCAACGACATCTACACCACGGAGGACGCCGATTTCCTGCGGCGGCACGGGGTGTTGCCCGACGAGCGCATCCGCGCGGTGCGCACCGGCTGCTGCCCGCACACCGCGATCCGTGACGACATCACCGCCAATCTCGACGCCGTCGAGGACCTCGTCGCGCGGCACGACCCGGACCTGGTTCTCGTGGAGAGCGGCGGGGACAACCTCACCGCCACCTTCAGCTACGGGCTGGTGCACGCGCAGATTTTCGTGCTCGATGTGGCCGGCGGGGACAAGGTGCCTCGCAAGGGTGGGCCCGGGGTGACCCGCTCCGACCTGCTGGTGATCAACAAGATCGATCTCGCGCTGCTGGTCGGCGCCGACCTCGAGGTGATGCGCCGCGACGCGGAGGCCGTCCGCGACGGCCGGCCGACCGTGTTGGTGTCGCTGCGCGAGCAACCCGACGCCGCGCCCATCGTGGACTGGATCAGCGGGCTGGTCGCGGCGCGCCGGACGTGACCAGCCCCGCGCTCACCGCCGACACCACGCTGATCGCCGAGCAGCGCGCCGGCCGGCCGCGCATTCGTTGGTCACAGGCGTGGCCCGTGGTGATGCGGCTGACCGCGCCGACCCAGGTACACCTCGTGCACGGCGCCGGTGGCCCACTGGGTGGCGATGCGTTTGCGCTGTCCGCGCTGGTGGGGCCCGGTGCGGCGCTGCGGATCCGCAGCGCGGGAGCGACCATCGTGCAGCCGGGCACCGGCGACTGGGCGCGCTGGGACGTGGATGCCGAAGTGGGCGAGGCCGGTCACCTGGACTGGGGGCCGGAGGCGACGGTGGTGTGCGACGGCGGCGCACTGGAATCCCGTCTGCGGGTTCGGCTCGCTTCCGGCGCCGGTGCCGTGCTGCGGGAGCTCGTGGTGCTGGGTCGGCACGGCGAGCGCGGCGGGCGCTATCGCGGCGAGCTGCGGGTCGAGGTCGACGGGTCACCGCTGCTCTCCCACTGCACGCTGCTCGACGGCGCCGATCCGGTGCTCTGCGGTCCGGCCGGAACCGCCGGCGCCCGGGCGGTCGGGACACTCGTGGTGGCCGGTGCGGACGCGCAGCGGGTCTCCGACCCCGGTGACCTCGGTGCGGGGGAGGACAGGGGGCTCCGGTGGTCGTGGACCGACCTCGACGGCCCCGGACGCGTGCTGCTGGCCGTCGGTGAACCACGACTCGTGACAGAGCTCCTCGACGCCCAGCGAGCCGCCCTCGACCCCGAACCGCTCCGCCGCGGTGTGCCCCATCCCGAACCGCTCCGGCGGGTAAACAGGTAGCTGCCCGCGGATCGCGGGGCAGGTTGCGGGTCGTGGCCCGGGGTGTCGGTGAGCGACACCCGCAGCCTCCGTGAGGACGGCCCGAAGGCGTGTCCCACCACCGACGACTGCGCCGGCCGTCACGCTTGATCGCCATCAACACCCCGTGGCGCTGCTGGACGAACAGGTCGATCAGCGCGGGGTCGACGGTGGTGCTCGACATGACTTCACTCCTCATCCTGGGCAGGGAGAGATCCTGGATAGGGAGAGACCACCACGCCACACCGACAGAATCGGTCGGCCGGGTGATGCGACCGCCGGTTGTCCACAACGCCGCCGGTTGTCCACAGCTGCGCGATCCCGTCTGACGCCGGGCCGCCGGCCGTCCACGATGGCCGCAATGCCGTCGCACGAGCAGACGCTGGGGCCGGCCGGGCGTGTTGTCGAGCGGCCGGCCCCAGCGGCGCACGGACCTCAGGAGAGGACGGAGAGGACACATGGGTATCGCTGTGGCGGCGCTCGTCGCGCTGTTCGCCGTATCGGGTGTGGCGGCCGGTTGCGGGGCACGAGCGCTGATCGGGCGGTTGCGCCGTGGCGCGCGGATCCGGACGGGCTGGTGCGAGGCCGCGGTGGCCGTCCTGTGGTCGGTCACCGGCGCCGGCTGGGTGTTCGAGGCGTGGCCGGGCCGCTGGGTCCCGGTGCTGTTGGGGCTCGGGTGGCTCGCGGTCGCGGCCGGCGCTGTCGACGTACGGCACCGCAGGCTGCCTGATGCGCTCACGGTGCCTGCGGTACCGGTGGGCCTGTTGCTGCTGATCCCGCTCGGCTGGTCGGTCGTCCTGCGTGGGATCGCCGGGGCCGCACTGGCGGCCGCCGCGTACGGGGCGGTGCACGCGCTGAACCCCCGTGCGCTCGGTGCGGGCGACGTGAAGCTCGCAGGCTCGCTCGGTGCCGTGCTCGCCGCCGGATCCTGGCCGGCGGTGCTGCTCGCCGCCGTGCTGGCCGCGGTGATCACCGCAGTGCTGGCTGTCCTCTCGAGTGTTGCGACGGCATCGCGGTCGGCTGGCCGAGCCCGCTGCCCGCCCGACCGGTCGGCGCGCTCGCCGAGCCCGCCGAACCCTGCGCCGGGCCGGCCGAGGAGTGCGCGTCGGCTGAACGGCGGGCCGAACACGCCGGGGAGTGCGCGTCGGCTGAACGGCGGGCCGAACACGCCGGGGAGTGCGCGTCGGCTGAACAGCGAGGCGAACCGGCCGGGGAGTACGCATCGGATGAACGGAGCGCCGCGCCGCCCGACGAGGGCGCCGCACGTCTCGGCGAGCGTGCCGCACGGGCCGTCGATGCTCGCGGCTGCCTGGCTGGTGAGCACGGGGCTCGCCGCGGGTGCGCCGCTCGGCACCGGAGGTGGCGGGTGAGAGGATCGTCGTCGTGCTGCGCTGGATCACCGCCGGGGAGTCCCACGGTCCCGCGCTGGTCGCCGTGCTCGAGGGCATGGTGGCCGGCGTCGAGATCACCACCAAGGAGCTGGCCGCCGAGCTGGCCCGCCGCCGCTTGGGCCACGGCCGGGGAGCCCGGATGAAGTTCGAGGCCGATGAGCTCGAGGTCATCGGCGGCGTGCGGCACGGGCTCACGCAGGGCGGTCCGGTCGCGGTACGCATCGGCAACAGCGAGTGGCCCAAGTGGGAGACGGTGATGGCGGCCGATCCGGTCGATCAGGAGCTGATCTCCGGTCGCGCCCGGAACGCTCCGTTGACCCGTCCCCGGCCGGGCCATGCGGATCTGGCCGGCATGACCAAGTTCGGGTTCGACGACGCCCGTCCGGTGTTGGAACGGGCCAGTGCTCGGGAGACCGCGTCCAGGGTCGTGCTCGGCACCGTCGCGCGCGCGTTCCTCAAGCAGGGCTTCGGGGTGGACATCGTGTCGCACGTGGTCGCTCTGGGTGCCGCCGAGGCCCCGGAGGACGAGATGCCCGGGCCCGGTGATCTGGAACGGGTCGACGCCAGCCCGGTGCGGGCGTGGACCGACACCGCCACCGCGGCGATGGTCGCCGAGGTCGATGCCGCACAGGCCGACGGCGACACCCTGGGCGGGGTGGTCGAGGTGATCGCCTTCGGGTTGCCCGTCGGCATCGGCTCCTACGTTCACTCCGACCGCCGGTTGGACGCCCGCCTCGCGGGCGCCCTGATGGGGATTCAGGCGATGAAAGGGGTGGAGATCGGCGACGGTTTCCGCACCGCCCGCCGCCGTGGCAGCGCTGCACACGACGAGATGGTGCCGGGTGCGCCGGTCACGCGGCTCTCGAACCGCGCAGGCGGTATCGAGGGCGGAATGAGCAACGGTGAGCCGGTCCGGGTCCGAGCGGCGATGAAACCCATCTCGACGGTGCCCAGGGCGCTGCGCACCGTGGACATCGCCACCGGCGAAGCAGCCCAGGCCATCCACCAGCGGTCCGACGTCTGCGCCGTGCCCGCCGCCGGGGTGGTCGCAGAAGCGATGGTCGCACTGGTGCTGGCCGATGCCGCGCTGGAGAAGTTCGGGGGCGACTCGTTGGCCGAGACCCGGCGCAACGTGCGCTCCTACCTGGACACGACCACACACTGATCCTCGTCGGCCGTCCGGACGGTCCGCCGTCGTGCCGTGCGTCCTCGTCGGAGCGTTGCCTGTCGGGATGTTGCGCTCGATGCCGGACCGAGCCAGCTGCTCGAGGGCGCGCCCGCTCGAGGATGGTCTGCGGGCGGCAGCAGACGGGTCGGCGGTGACTACTCGGAAGCGCGCGCGGATCGCCGGGCCCGGCTCCGAGCCTGTTGTGATCCGTTCCGAAACGCCCTTGCCGCGTCCCGCTCGTCGGTGGTCTCCGCACCGGGCACCGCTGCCCCGAACGCCGCGAACGGGGTCCCGTCACCGGAGCCACCCGGCGTGCGCAACTGTGGTTCGAGGTTTGCCCGCTCGGCCCGCCGAGGGAGCGGCAGCTGCTCGCGGTCGGGTGGCGGCGGATCCACCGGCTCGGTCTGCAGAGGATGGGCATCGGGCTCGGCGCCATGTTTCCTGTCGGCTCGACGCGGACCTGGATCGGATGTCGCTCTGCCGTTCATGGACACCATCACCCATTCGGAGCGGTTCGTGGCGCCGCAGCGGCCAAATCGGTCACGCTCCGACGCATGTTTCTTCACCGGAGGGTAGTCGATCACGAGATCGAGTGATGGCCGTGGCGCGCTCCAGTGCGCCGAGTAGCTGCTCCGGGACGGGCGGCGGTCTGCCCACGCTGCTCGCTACCCTCATGCGGTGAGCTCCGAACGACGTCCGATGCTGGTCCTCGTGGGTCCACCCGGTGCCGGCAAGACCACCGTCGGCCGGGTGCTGGCCCGCCGTCTCGCTGTCGATTTCACCGATGTTGACGCCATCATCGTCGAACGGGCCGGCAAGTCGATCGCGGACATGTTCCTGCAGGACGGCGAGGACGTGTTCCGGGCGCTGGAACGGGAGGTCGTCGCGGAGCAGCTGGTCCGCACCGACGGGGTGCTGGCCCTGGGCGGCGGTTCGGTGCTCGCGGCCCAGACCCGCGAGCGATTGCGGGGGCACCGCGTCGTGCTCCTCACGGTCGGAGTTGCGGACGGGCTGCGCCGAACCGGGATGTCGACCGCTCGGCCGCTGCTCGCCGGGGTGAACCCGCGGGCCACCTTCAAAGCCCTGCTCGAGGCCAGGGCGCCGCTGTACCGCGAGGTCGCCACCTTCGAGGTGGACACCGTGCGGCGTAGCGCCAATCAGGTCGCGCGCGCGGTGCTGGAGGTGATCGGAGCCGTCGCGGAGGGCGCGCCCGCCGATCCGGTCGACCCCACCAACCCGCTCGATCGGCTCACCCGCCCCGATCCTCGGCACCTCGCGCGGCTGCCCCATCCGACCGTCGGGCACATCGACTGAAACAGGTCGCCCACCTCCGCGTCGACCGAGAGCACGACGACCGAACTGCCGTCGACCGGAGCCGCGGTCGCCCGATCCACCTGCCGCCCAGACCGGTAGATCATCGGTTGGGGGTCGGACCGGTCACATCTGGCCGCTGGTGCCCCACAACGACGATCACCCCCGAGCCGAGGGACGGCCGAGGACGGTGGGCTCACCCCTCACACCGGCCTACGGGCGATCGGAGTACGGCTGCCGCAGACGATCAACGCCTGCTCCCGGGTCGGTTCGACTACGGGTGGCGTTCTCGCGCAACCCTGCGCGGAGTTGAACATCACCCGGATACCGTCACGCCGCTGACGATCATGTCCTGCCGAGTGTGTGCACATGGTCCGCACATACGTCGTGGACACAGCACCGAGCGCCCGCCGTATGTGCGGTGTCCGGGCGGTGTGTGCCGTCTCCGCGTAGTTCCCAGCGGGCGGGCCTGCGCAGCGACTCACGGGTCAACCCAAGCTCGCCAAAGTCACCGTCCCGCCGCGGGACGGCCCGATCGGCGCCCTAGAGTCGGCCTCATGAACGCCATCGCCCGGATCGATGTGGCCGGTCCGCGACCCTATCCCGTGCTCGTGGGCCGCGGGGTGCGGGACGAGCTGGTCGGCACGCTCCGCGGTCTCGGGGCCGGCACCGTGTTGCTCGTCCACCAGCCGGTGCTGACGGAGCTCGCGGAGCGGGTACGGGCCGAACTCGACACGGCCGGATTCGACGCGCACCGCATCGAGGTGCCGGATGCGGAGGAGGGCAAGTCGCTGGTCGTCGCCGGGTACTGCTGGGAGGTCTGCGGGAGGATCGGACTCACCAGGGCCGACGTCATCGTCTCCCTCGGCGGTGGCGCCGCGACCGACCTGGCCGGGTTCGTGGCCGCCACGTGGATGCGCGGGGTGAAGGTGGTGCACGTGCCGACCACGTTGCTGGCCATGGTGGACGCCGCGGTCGGCGGCAAGACCGGCATCAACACCGCGGCCGGCAAGAACCTGGTTGGTGCGTTCCACGAGCCGTCCGCCGTGCTCGTCGACCTGAGCGTCCTCGACACCCTGCCCACCGCCGAGATCACCGCGGGCAGCGCGGAGATCGTCAAGACGGGGTTCATCGCCGATCCGGTGATCCTCGACCTCATCGAGGCCGACCCCGCAGCCGCGCTGGACCCCGCCGGCACTGTGCTCGCCGAGCTGATCCGCCGATCGATCGAGGTGAAGGCCCGGGTGGTCGCCGCTGACCTGCGGGAGGCCGACCTGCGCGAGATCCTCAACTACGGCCACACCCTCGGCCACGCCATCGAGCGGCGTGAGGACTACCGGTGGCGACACGGGGCCGCGGTGAGCGTCGGGCTGGTGTTCGCCGCCGAGCTGGCCAGGGTCGCCGGCCGCCTCGACGACACCACCGCCGACCGGCACCGCGCGATCCTGCAGGCGATCGGACTTCCGGTCTCCTACCCGGGCGGCGTGCTGGAGGAGCTGCTGGAGTCGATGCGGGGGGACAAGAAGGCACGCAACGGAATGCTGCGGTTCGTCGTGCTGGACGGGCTCGCGCGGCCGGGCCGCCTCGAGAAGCCCGATCTCGAGTTGATCGAGACCGCCTACGCCGCGGTATCCGCGTGACCGGTGGTGTCGCGTCCGCCCGTATCGTCGACCCATGCCGTTCCCGCCGCGCCGCGAGGCTGTGCGCGCGCTGCTGCACGCCACCGCCCCCGACCTCGACGCGCTGCTCGTCACCGATCTGGTCAACGTCCGCTACCTGACGGGCTTCACCGGTTCGAACGCGGCGCTGCTGGTGCACGTCGGCGGGGACGCGGCCAGCCGGTTCTGCACCGACGGGCGTTACCGCACGCAGGCCGCGCAGGAGGTTCCCGATCTGCCGATCGTCGTGGAGCGGGGCAGCGCTCTCGCTCTCGCACGTGCTGCTGGCGGCCAGGGGGTGCGCGCGCTCGGCTTCGAATCGGACCACGTCACCGTCGACGCCCATGACGGGCTGGTCGCGGCGGCCGAGGGCGTCGCCCTGCACCGGGCCGCCGGCCTGGTCCAGCGGCTGCGCATGGTCAAGGACGGCGACGAGGTGGTCGCGCTGAAGGCCGCCTGCGCCGCTGCCGACGCCGCGCTGGCGGAGCTGCTCGCCGCGGGTGGGTTGCGGCCGGGGCGGACCGAGCGCGAGGTCAGCCTCGACCTGGAAGCGCGTATGCGTGAGCACGGCGCGGCCGGCCCGGCCTTCGACACGATCGTGGCGGCCGGCGTGAACTCGGCGGTGCCGCACCACCGGCCCGCCGACGTCGCGCTGCGGTCCGGAGATCTGGTGACGATGGATTTCGGTGCGCTCGTCGACGGCTACCACTCCGACATGACCCGCACGGTCGTGCTCGGGCCGGCCCAGCAGTGGCAGCGCGAGCTCTACGAGCTGGTCCGTGCCGCGCAGGCGGCCGGACGCGCCGCACTCGCACCGGGTGTCGAGCTGTCCGTCGTGGACGGGGCAGCCCGCTCGGTGATCGAGCACGCCGGCTACGGCGCCGAGTTCGTGCACCCGCTCGGCCACGGTGTCGGCCTGCAGATCCATGAGGCCCCGCTGCTGTCCGCGACCGGAACCGGCAAGGTAGCCGCAGGGATGGCCGTCACCGTGGAGCCCGGGGTCTACCTCGAGGGCCGCGGTGGAGTGCGCATCGAGGACACGCTTCTCGTGCTTGACGCGGAACCCCAGTTGCTCACCACCAGCCCCCGCGATCTGCTCGAGGTGGGCTGACGCCGGTCGACGCCCGGAAACGGACCGCCCGTCGGTCCGCTTCGACCGGGCCGCAGGGAGTCGCAGGTCGCCCCGGCAACACCGCCGGCAGGTCCCCGGTAGTCTGGTGGCCGATGCCGGCGCCCAGCGCCGCTCAACCACACCCCGACGCGTGACGGCGGCGCCGCATTCCCCGGCCGCCTCCACGTCGAACGCAGCCCGCCGACTTGATCCAGGAGACATCTGCACGTGGCCACCACGAATGACCTGAAGAACGGTTTGGTGCTCAACCTCGACGGCCAGCTCTGGTCGGTCACGGCGTTCCAGCACGTCAAACCAGGCAAGGGTGGGGCTTTCGTCCGCACGACGCTGAAGAACGTGCTCACCGGCAAGGTGGTCGACAAGACCTTCAACGCCGGCACCAAGGTCGACACGGCCACGGTGGACCGGCGCGACATGACCTTCCTCTACCGCGACGGCGCCGATTTCGTGTTCATGGACGGCGACACCTACGACCAGATCCCCATCCCGGAGACCGTCGTCGGCAACGCGGCCGGTTACCTGCTGGAGAACCAGACGGCGATGGTCGCGCTGCACGAGAGCGTGCCGTTGTACATCGAGCTGCCCACCTCGGTTGAGTTGCTCATCTCGCACACCGACCCGGGTCTGCAGGGTGATCGCTCGACCGGTGGTACCAAGCCCGCGACCCTGGAGACGGGCGCCGAGATACAGGTGCCGCTGTTCGTCACCACCGGCGAGAAGGTCAAGGTCGACACCCGGGACGGCCGCTACCTCGGCCGCATCTCCGGCTGAGACGGACTGGGACGGGTCTGGGACGACGGGCTGGGACGGGCTGGGGACAACGGCTGAGATGGCGGGAATCGTGATTCGACGGTGATCAGGGCGCGGACGAAGGCGCGGAAACGGGCGCTCGACATCCTCTTCGAATCCGAGGCTCGCGCCGAGGACCCGACGGCGGTACTCACTCAGCGCCAGGAGACCGACGACGCACCGCCGGTGTCGGACTATGCGGCCATGCTCGTGCGAGGGGTGGTCGAACACCAGGAGCGCATCGATCAGCTGCTCGCCGAGCACGCCGAGGGCTGGACGGTGGCGAGGATGCCCGCCGTCGACCGGACCCTGCTCAGGATCGGTGTGTTCGAGCTGCTCTGGGTTGAGGAGATCGACGACCCGGTAGCGATCACCGAGGCCGTCGAACTCGCGCGCACCCTGTCCACCGACGACAGCCCGCGTTTCCTGAACGGCGTGCTGGGCCGGATCGCCGACATCGCCGAACACCTTCGTGCCACCCGCTGACCCGAACTGGACGCGCAACCCTTCCCCAGGTGTCGTCCGCAGCCCGTGTCACACCGGCCGGCTGTCGCCTCAGGCCACGGGCCGTGCCTCCGGCGGCAGCACCCCCCAGTCGATGAGCTGGTCGGTGAGCTCGCCGGGCGACATGTCGTAAATGATCGACAAGGACCGCAGGTCCTCGGCACGGATGCTCAGCACCTTGCCGTTGTAGTCCCCACGTTGGCTCTGGATGGCCGAGGCGTAGCGAGCCAGCGGGCCGACCTTGTCCGCCGGGAGTTGCTGCAGCCGTTCCAGATTGATCACGATCTTGGTGGCCGGCTCGGAGCCGGACGTCACGCGTCCCTCGGGTAGCAGCTCGGCGACCGGCACACCGTAGAAATCGGCCAGCTCGGCCAGCTTCTGTACGGTGACAGCGCGGTCACCGCGCTCGTAGGACCCGACGACGACCGCTTTCCAGCGGCCTCCGGACTTCTGCTCGACTCCGTGCAGCGAAAGGCCCTGCTGCTGCCGGATGGCGCGCAGCTTGCCACCGAGCGCCTTGGCGTAGTCGCCCATATGGCGACCTCCTCACTACTACTTCGTCGGTCACGGACCGAACGTTGTGGGTGGGGCGGGGACGTGCCGACGTCGGGGCCGTCGTCGAACGTCTCCCTGGGCGGTGCCCCCCTGCCTGCCGCCACCCCGGGAACTCTGAGGTTCTATACGGAGAGTAATCATGCGCTCGCACCGCCGATCGGTCAAGTCGGCAGTCCAGCGAGATCACCCAAACGGCTGATCGAAGCTCTCCTTCTCGCTGCTACATCTAGCCTGCCCGCCGCCAGGAGACACGATCTGTGATCATTCTGCTATGGGAATGTGACGCTTGGGACACGATGGGGTGCGGCGATCATTCTGCACGCGGCGTGACGTCGCGGCGCCGGAGGCTCACCGCCGGACCGGTGCGCCGGACCCGCGGACGGTCCTGGTAGTTTCGGCCGACCGGTTCAATTTCCTTTAAGGGCCCGTCCGGTGAGGCGGGAAAGGAGATGCTCGTGGCGGACGACCGCCGCGGGGACCCGGCCGGTGCGGACGCTCCCAGCCGGGAGCTGCTCAGCGCGGCCGACGTATCCCGCACCATTGCGCGTATCGCGCACCAGATCATCGAGAAGACGGCGGACACCGACCACGTCGTGTTGATCGGCATACCCACCCGCGGTGCCGTGCTGGCCCGCCGGCTGGCCTCGGCGATCGCCGGATTCGAGGACCTGGCCCCGTCCGGGCCGCCGGCCGTCGGAGTTGTCGATCCCACGCTCTACCGCGACGACCTGCGCCGTCGCCCGGCCCGCGCGCTCGGTGACACGACGGTTCCGGAAGGCGGCCTCGACGACGCGCTGGTCGTGCTCGTCGACGACGTGCTGATGTCCGGGCGTACGGTGCGGGCCGCGCTGGACGCGCTCGCCGAGCACGGCAGGCCGCGTGCCGTACAGCTGGCGGTGCTGATCGATCGTGGCCACCGCGAGCTGCCGATCCGCGCCGACTACGTGGGCAAGAACGTTCCCACGGCGCAGGATGAGCAGATCCACGTGCTGCTGAGCGAGATCGACGGCCAGGACGGCGTGCGGTTGCGCCGGGCGCCCTCCGAGGTGCCGGGGGACCAGCCGTGAAGCACCTGCTCTCGGTCACCGATCTCGACGCCGCCGCCGCCACCGGCCTGCTCGACACGGCCGACCGGCTCAAGCAGGCGCTGCTGGGCCGTGAGATACGCAAGCTGCCCACGCTGCGCGGCCGCACCGTGATCACGATGTTCTACGAGAACTCCACCCGCACCCGGGTGTCGTTCGAGGTGGCCGGCAAGTGGATGAGCGCGGACACGGTCAACGTCAGCGCGTCGGGGTCGTCGGTGGCCAAGGGCGAGTCGCTGCGGGACACGTCGCTCACGCTCTCCGCGATGGGCGCCGACTGCGTGATCGTCCGCCACCCGGCATCGGGCGCTGCCCACCGGCTCGCCAGCTGGGCCGACCGCGACCGGGCGAGCACCGGAACCCACACGTCGATCGTGAACGCCGGGGACGGTACCCACGAGCATCCCACCCAGGCGCTGCTCGACGCGGCCACTCTGCGGGACCGGCTCGGCACCATCGCCGGGCGCCGGATCGGGATCGTCGGCGACGTGCTGCACAGCCGGGTGGCCAGATCCAACGTGTTCCTGCTGGCCACGCTGGGCGCGGAGGTGCTGCTGGTGGGCCCGCCGACCCTGCTGCCGGTCGGGGTCGAACAGTGGCCATGCCGGGTCGGCCACGACCTGGACGACGAACTGCCCGGCCTGGACGCGGTGATGATGCTACGGGTGCAGGCCGAGCGGATGCACGGCTCGTTCTTCCCATCGGCCCGCGAGTACGCGATCGGCTACGGGCTCTCCGAGGCCCGCGCCGCGCGGCTGCCCGAGCACGCGATGGTCCTGCACCCCGGCCCGATGGTGCGCGGCATGGAGATCGCCCCCGCCGTCGCAGACGGTGCGTCCTCGGCGATCCTCGCGCAGGTGGCCAACGGCGTGCACGTTCGGATGGCCGTCCTGTACCACCTGCTGGCGGGAGCGCCGGAATGACCGCTGCCCACTCCGAACTGCTGATCATCGGCGCCCGGCCGTACGGCGAGGAGCCGGTGGACGTGCTGGTCCGCGACGGAGTCGTGGCTCGGATCGGTGCCGAGCTGGACCGGCCGGAGCAGCTGCTGGACGGTGCCGGGCTGGTGCTGCTGCCCGGCTTCGTCGACCTGCACACGCACCTGCGGGAGCCCGGCGGCGAGGAGTCCGAGGACATCGCGAGCGGGTCGGCCGCGGCGGCGCTCGGCGGGTTCACCGCCGTCTTCGCGATGCCCAACACCGATCCGGTCGCCGACACCGACGTCGTGGTCGAGCACGTCCGCAGGCGCGGTGATCAGGTCGGGCTGGTCGACGTGCATCCGGTCGGGGCGGTCACGGTCGGGCTGGAGGGGCTCCGGATGGCCGAGCTGGGCACGATGGCCCGCGCCGGGGTGCGGATGTTCTCCGACGACGGCCGTTGCGTGCACGATCCGCTGATCATGCGCCGGGCCCTGGAGTACGCCTCCGCGCTCGACGTGGTGATCGCCCAGCACGCGGAGGACCACCGGCTCACCGCGGGCGCGCAGGCCCACGAGGGCGTCGTCGCGTCCCGGCTGGGGCTGGCCGGCTGGCCGGCCACCGCCGAGGAGACGATCGTGGCCAGGGACTGCGCGCTGGCCCGCGAGGCCGGCGCGGCACTGCACGTCTGCCACGTGTCCTCGGCCCGCACGATCGAGGTGCTGCGGGCGGCGAAGGCGACCGGGGTGCGGGTGTCGGCCGAGGTCACCCCGCACCACCTCCTGCTCACCGACGCCACGCTGACCGGCTACGACCCGGTCAACAAGGTCAACCCGCCGCTGCGCACCGGGGAGGACACCAAGGCGATGCGCGCGGCGCTCGCCGAAGGGGTGATCGACGTGGTGGCCACCGACCACGCTCCGCACGCCGCCCAGTACAAGGACACCGAGTGGGCCGCGGCCCGCCCCGGCATGCTCGGGCTGCAGACCGCGCTGTCGGTGCTGGTGCACACCATGGTCGAACCCGGGCTGCTGGACTGGCGGGGCGTCGCGCGGGTGCTGTCCGAGCGACCCGCGGAGATCGGCAGGCTCACCGATCACGGACGTCCGATCGCGGTGGGTGAGCCGGCGACGTTCGCGCTGGTCGACCCGGAGGGGGTGTGGACGGTGCGCGGCGCGAAGCTGGCCAGCCGCGCGGCGAACACGCCGTTCGAGGGCATGCGGCTGCCGGCGACGGTGGCGGCGACCGTGCTCAGGGGCCGGATCACCGCGCGGGACGGGAAGGTGGTGGCGTGACCGACGCAGCGTTGCTGGTGCTGGAGGACGGGAAGATCTTCCGCGGGGAGGCCTTCGGCGCGACCGGGCAGGGGTTGGGCGAGGCCGTCTTCTGTACGGGGATGACCGGTTACCAGGAGACACTGACCGACCCGTCGTACCACCGCCAGATCGTGGTGCAGACGGCGCCGCAGATCGGCAACACCGGCTGGAACGACGAGGACGACGAGTCCGCTCGGATCCAGGTGGCAGGCTACGTGGTGCGGGATCCGTCGCGGAGCCCCTCCAGCTGGCGTTCTCGCCGCTCGCTGGCCGATGTGCTCGTCGAGCAGGGCATCGTCGGGGTCGCCGGCATCGACACCCGGGCGCTGGTGCGACACCTGCGCGAGCTCGGCGCGATGCGGTCCGGGGTCTTCTCGGGCGCGGCGCTCGGCTCCGACGAGGAGCTGGTGGCACGGGTCCGGGACAGCCCGCCGATGGAGGGCGCCGACCTGTACGGCGCCGTGACCACGGCGGCGGCCTACGTGGTGCCGGCCGCGGGGGAGCGGCGTTTCCGGGTGGCCGCGCTGGACGTCGGGATCAAGGCCAACACCCCGCGGATGCTCGCCGCGCGGGGCATCGAGACGCACGTGCTGCCCGCGGACACGGAGATCGATGCGATCGAGGAGCTGGGCGTTGACGGGTTCTTCCTGTCCAACGGGCCCGGCGACCCGGCCACCGCCCACAAGCCGGTCGCGCTCACCCGAGAGGTGCTGGAACGCCGGATCCCGCTGTTCGGGATCTGTTTCGGCAATCAGATCCTGGCCAGGGCACTGGGGCGTGGTACCTACAAGCTGCGCTACGGCCACCGCGGGATCAACATCCCGGTGATCGAGCACGCCAGCGGTCGGGTGGCGATCACCTCGCAGAACCATGGTTTCGCCGTCGAGGGGGAGGCGGGGGAGCGCTTCGACACCCCGTTCGGGCCGGCGCAGATCACCCACACCTGCCCGAACGACGGCTGCGTCGAGGGCCTGGCCGCGCTGGACGTGCCCGCGTTCAGCGTGCAGTACCACCCGGAGGCCGCCGCGGGCCCGCACGACGCCGCCGACCTCTTCGATCGCTTCATCGAACTCATGTCGTCGAACAGCCGGCGCCGGGACGGGAGCACCTGATGCCGCGGCGCGAGGACATCCGGCACGTGATGGTGATCGGCTCCGGGCCGATCGTGATCGGGCAGGCGTGCGAGTTCGACTACTCCGGCACCCAGGCCTGCCGGGTGCTGCAGGCGGAGGGCATCCGGGTCTCGCTGGTCAACTCCAACCCGGCGACGATCATGACCGACCCCGAGTTCGCCGACGCCACGTACATCGAACCGATCACCCCCGACTTCGTCGAGCAGGTGATCGCGGCCGAGCGGCCGGACGCCATCCTGGCCACCCTCGGCGGGCAGACCGCGCTCAACACCGCGGTCGCGCTGCACGAGAACGGGGTGCTGGAGCGCTACGGAGTGGAGTTGATCGGCGCCGACATCGACGCCATCCAGCGTGGCGAGGACCGGCTGAAGTTCAAGGAGATCGTGCGCTCGGTCGGGGCGGACGTGCCGCGCAGCGCGGTGTGCCGGTCGATGGACGAGATACGGGCCGCGGTCGCCGAGCTCGGCTGGCCGGTGGTCATCCGACCCTCGTTCACCATGGGCGGACTGGGCTCCGGGATGGCCCACGACGAGGACGACCTCGAGCGCCTCGCCGGTGGCGGGCTGGCCGCCTCCCCCGTGCACGAGGTGCTCATCGAGGAGTCGGTGCTCGGCTGGAAGGAGTACGAGCTCGAGCTCATGCGCGATCGCAAGGACAACGTGGTCGTCGTCTGCTCGATCGAGAACCTGGACCCGATGGGCGTGCACACCGGCGACTCGATCACTGTGGCGCCTGCGATGACCCTGACCGACCGCGAGTACCAGCACATGCGGGACGTCGGGATCGCGGTGCTGCGCGCGGTCGGGGTGGACACCGGGGGATGCAACATCCAGTTCGCGGTGCACCCCGGCACCGGCCGCTTGGTGGTCATCGAGATGAACCCGCGGGTCTCGCGCTCCTCCGCGCTGGCGTCGAAGGCCACCGGATTCCCGATCGCGAAGATCGCCGCCAAGCTGGCCGTCGGCTACACGCTCGACGAGATCCGCAACGACATCACCGGCGAGACCCCGGCCGCGTTCGAGCCGACGCTGGACTACGTGGTGGTGAAGGTGCCGCGGTTCGCCTTCGAGAAGTTCCCCGGCGCCGACCCCGAGCTGACCACGACGATGAAGAGCGTCGGCGAGGCGATGGCGCTGGGACGTTCGTTCCCGGAGGCACTGGGCAAGGCGCTGCGCTCGATGGAGACCGCGGCCGCGTCGTTCTGGACCGTTCCCGATCCGGTCGTGAGTGCGGAGCCGTCCTCGAGCACGGCTCCGCACTCACGGGCGCGAAGCGCGGTAGCGGTCCCCACCGACGGCCGCATCTACGACGTCGAGCGCGCGCTGCGGAACGGCGCCTCGGTGGCGGACATCGCCGCCGAGTCGGGCATCGACCCGTGGTTCGTCGACCAGATCGACGCGCTGGTGGCGCTGCGTGCCGAGATCCTCGACGCGCCGGTGCTGGAGGCACCGCTGCTGCGGCGGGCCAAGCGGGCGGGGCTGTCGGACCGGCAGCTGGCCGCGCTGCGTCCGGAGTTCGCAGGCGAGGACGGGGTCCGGCTGCTCCGGCACCGGCTCGGGATCCGGCCGGTCTACAAGACGGTCGACACCTGCGCCGCCGAGTTCGCCGCGCGCACCCCCTACCACTACAGCGCCTACGAGACCGACCCCGCGGCCGAGTCGGAGATCGCGCCGCAGAACGAGAAGCCCAAGGTGCTGATACTGGGGTCCGGGCCGAACCGGATCGGGCAGGGCATCGAGTTCGACTACTCCTGCGTGCACGCGGTGATGGCCCTGCGTGATTCTCCCACCCCCCAGGCGGCTTCGAGACCGTGATGGTCAACTGCAACCCGGAGACGGTGTCCACCGACTACGACACCGCGGACCGACTGTACTTCGAGCCCCTCACCTTCGAGGACGTGCTCGAAGTGGTGCACGCCGAGCAGGCCTCCGGCACGGTCGTCGGCGTGATCGTGCAGCTCGGCGGGCAGACCCCGCTCGGGCTCGCGGATCGGCTCACCGCCGCGGGAGTGCCGATCGTCGGGACGTCCGCCGCGGCGATCCACCTGGCCGAGCACCGCGGCGAGTTCGGCGAGGTCCTCCGCAGGGCTGGCCTGCCGGCACCGGCCTTCGGCACCGCCGTGTCCTTCGAGCAGGCCAGGGAGATCGCCGACCGGATCGGCTACCCGGTACTGGTCCGGCCGTCCTACGTGCTGGGCGGGCGCGGCATGGAGATCGTCTACGACGACCAGACGCTGGCCGGCTACATCGCCCGCGCGACCGCGATCAGCCCGGAGCGCCCGGTGCTCGTCGACCGGTTCCTCGACGACGCGATCGAGATCGATGTCGACGCGCTGTGCGACGGGACCGAGGTCTTCCTCGGCGGTGTCATGGAGCACATCGAGGAGGCCGGTGTGCACTCCGGCGACTCGTCGTGCGCGCTGCCCCCGATCACACTGGGCCGGGGCATCCTGACGCAGGTCCGGCGTTCGACCGAGCTCATCGCGCACGGGGTCGGGGTGCGGGGGCTGCTCAACGTGCAGTTCGCACTGCACGGCGAGACGCTCTACGTGCTGGAGGCCAACCCGCGGGCGTCGCGCACGGTGCCGTTCGTGTCCAAGGCGACCGCGGTGCCGCTGGCCAAGGCGGCCGCGCGGATCATGCTCGGCGCCACGATCGCGGAGCTGCGCGCCGAAGGGCTGCTGCCGGCCACCGGAGACGGCGGCGAGCTGCCGCCGGACGCACCGATCGCGGTGAAGGAGGCGGTGCTGCCGTTCCACCGCTTCCGCACCAGGGAGGGACATGGTGTCGATCCGCTGCTCGGACCGGAGATGAAGTCGACCGGCGAGGTGATGGGCTTCGACGCGTCGTTCGGGGCGGCGTTCGCGAAGTCCCAGGCCGCGGCCTACGGCTCGCTGCCGACATCGGGCCGGGTGTTCGTCTCGATCGCCGACCGGGACAAGCGGGCGATGATCTTCCCGGTGCTCCGGCTGGCCGCGCTCGGCTTCGAGGTGCTGGCCACCGCGGGAACGGCCGACGTGCTGCGCCGGTACGGGGTGGAGACCACCGTCGTCCGCAAGCACAGCGAGGGCGGCGAGACGGTGGTGGAGCGGATTCTGGCCGGCGACGTCGACATGATCATCAACACCCCGTACGGGAACTCCGGCCCGCGCATCGACGGATACGAGATCCGTTCGGCTGCGGTGTCGCGCGGTGTGCCGTGCATCACCACGGTGCAGGGTGCCGCCGCCGCCGTGCAGGGCATCGAGGCGATGAAGGCGGGCCGCATCGGCGTCCGATCGCTGCAGGACGCGCACGCCGCATTGCGCAAGGCGCGTACGTGAGCACTCCTTCCCGCAGCGGCGTGGTGACCGCCTTCGGGGGCCGGCTGCGGGCCGTGGTGGACGAACTCGGGCCGTTGTGCGTGGGAGTGGACCCGCATCCCGGGCTGCTGGCCGAGTGGGGTCTGACCGACGACCCGGACGGGCTGGAACGGTTCGCTATGACCTGCGTGCAGGCGCTGGCCGGGCGGGTGGCGGTGATGAAGCCGCAGTCGGCCTTCTTCGAACGGCATGGAGCGGGCGGGATCGCGGTGCTGGAGCGGCTGCTGACCGCCATTGCGGACACCCCCACGCTGTCCATACTGGACGTCAAACGAGGCGACATCGGATCCACGATGGACGGGTATGCCGATGCCTACCTCGCGCTCGGCGCGCCGCTCGGCGCCGATGCCGTGACCCTCTCTCCGTACCTGGGCTTCGGGTCACTCGACGCGGCGATCCGGACCGCCTCGGATGCCGGGCGCGGGGTGTTCGTGCTGGCCAGGACCTCGAACCCGGAGGGAGGGCAGGTGCAGCTCGCCGAGTGGGCCGGCCGCAGCACCGCTCAGGTGATCGTCGACGAGGCGGGCGCACGCAACGCCGGTGTCGAGCCGCTCGGCGATGTCGGCGTGGTCGTCGGAGCCACCAACGACCACGATCTCGACCTGTCCGGGCTGGGCGGTGCGGTGCTCGCACCCGGGCTCGGCGCGCAGGGGGCAGGGCCGGGGGACATCGCGGCCCGCTTCAGCGGGGTGCGCGGGATCGTCCTTCCGGCCGCGTCGCGGTCGGTGCTGGAGGCCGGACCGGACGTCTCCGCGCTCCGGGCGGCGGCCGAGGCGCTGCGTGACGAGCTCGCGGGAGCCGTCTGATCCGACGCCGTCCACCGTTCGCCGAGCGGACGTTTCCGCACGCTGTGTTGTCGCGCAGGTACGCAAGGTAAGAGAGTTGATCGGCAGGATGATGCGCCCGGTACGGTGAACGGGCGCGTCGCAGGATGATCGGGATCGTCGCTCGTGGTATCACCCTTACACGGTGTTGAATCGGAAACCCACAGGTGGCACCCCCGTTTTCCTTCTGGGAGACGGCGTGAGTACGTTCGACGAACCGAGCGGGTCGGCCCGCGAGGCGGGTGAGAATGCACCGCGGACGACAGTCGTGGTGCACGACGAAAGACGGAGGAGACCGTGGCCCTTCCCCAGCTGACCGAGGAACAGCGTGCTGCCGCGCTGGAGAAGGCGGCCGCGGCACGCCGGGCCCGGGCCGAGCTGAAGGAACGCCTCAAGCGCGGTGGGACCACACTGCCCGAGGTTCTCACACAGTCCGACAGCGACGAGGTCCTCGGCAAGATGAAGGTCTCGGCGTTGCTCGAGGCGATGCCCGGGGTCGGCAAGGTCCGCGCCGCTCAGATCATGGAGCGGCTCGAGATCGCGCCATCCCGCCGGCTGCGTGGGCTCGGTGACCGGCAGCGCAAGGCGCTGCTCACCGAGTTCAGCTCCGAGGCCAGCAAGTAGCAGCGGGCGGCGTGGCTGGCGATCCGGCTGCGGTCGACGTAGCGGTGGCCGATAGGGGTGACCGCGCCGGGGACGCCGGCGTCCGGCGCGGTCGGCTCATCGTACTGGCCGGCCCTTCCGGGGTCGGCAAGAGCAGCGTCGTGGACGAGCTGCGGCGCCGGCTGCCCGAGCTCTACTTCAGCGTGTCCGCGACGACGCGCGATCCGCGACCGGGCGAGGTCGACGGGATCGACTACCACTTCGTCGGGCCGGCCGGCTTCGATCGGCTGATCGAGCGCGGAGAGCTGCTGGAATGGGCCGAGATCCACGGTGGCCTGCAGCGTTCGGGCACCCCGCGGGATCCGGTGGAGGCACAGCTCGCGGCCGGCCGGCCGGTTCTCGTCGAGGTCGATCTGAACGGGGCCAGGGCGATCAAGTCCGCGCTCCCGGAGTCGGTCACGGTGTTCCTGGAGCCGCCCTCGTTCGACGAGCTGGCTCGCCGGCTTCGTGGGCGCGGCACCGAGTCCGAAGCCCAGTACGTGCGCCGGCTGGAGACCGCCCGCGAGGAGCTGGCCGCCCGAGGGGAGTTCGACCAGGTGCTGGTCAACGACGACGTGCCGGCCGTCGCGGCGCGGTTGGTAGCATTGATGGTCGACCAGAGGAGTGTTTCTGAGTGAGTATGCCGATCACCGGTGCAGTTGCCGGATCCGTGCCGGAAGGCATCACCAACCCACCCATCGACGACCTGCTCGGCCAGGTGAGCTCCAAGTACGCACTCGTGATCTACGCGGCCAAGCGCGCACGCCAGATCAACGACTACTACTCGCAGCTCGGCGAAGGCCTGCTGGAGTACGTCGGCCCGCTGGTCGAGCCGGGAGCGCGCGAGAAGCCGCTGTCGATCGCGATGCGCGAGATCCAGGCCGGCCTGCTCGAGCACACCGAGGGCGAGCAGTAGTCCACCGAGTGCCGGGGCACGGGAGATGAACGCCGCGGAGCCGGTGCGGGTTCTCCTCGGGGTGGCCGGCGGGATCGCCGCCTACAAGAGCGCGGAGCTCCTGCGGCGGCTCAGCGAGAGCGGGCACTCGGTGCGGGTGCTGCCCACCGCGTCGGCTCTGGAGTTCGTCGGCGCCGCCACCTTCGAGGCGCTCTCCGGCCACCCGGTGCACACCGGCGTGTTCGTCGACGTGCCACAGGTGCCGCACGTTCGGCTCGGCCAGCAGGCCGACCTGGTCGTCGTCGCGCCGGCCACTGCCGACCTGCTGGCGCGCGCCGCGCACGGCCGCGCCGACGACCTGCTCACAGCGACCCTCCTCACCGCGCGCTGTCCGGTGTTGATGGCGCCGGCGATGCACACCGAGATGTGGCTGCACCCGGCCACCACGGACAACGTCGCGCTGTTGCGGTCACGGGGCGTGGTCGTGATGGAACCCGCTTCCGGCCGGCTGACCGGCGCCGACACGGGACCCGGGCGGCTGCCCGAGCCGGTGGAGATCGCCGACCTGTGCCGGCTGCTGCTGGAACGCGCCGGTGCGCTGCCCCGTGATCTGGGCGGTCGGCGGGTGGTGGTGTCCGCCGGTGGCACCCGGGAGCCGCTGGACCCTGTGCGGTTCCTCGGCAACCGGTCCTCGGGTCGGCAGGGATACGCGCTCGCCGCGGTCGCCGCACAGCGCGGCGCGCGTGTGACGCTCGTCGCCGCGCACACCGCCGACCTCGGCGAACCTGCCTCGGTGGACGTCGTCCGGGTGGGCTCGGCGCTGCAGCTGCGGGACGCGATGCTGGCGGCGGTCAAGGACGCGGACGCCGTGGTGATGGCCGCGGCGGTGGCCGACTTCCGCCCCGGCTCCGCGGCCGTCCACAAGATCAAGAAGACGGGCGCCGAACCGCCACCGTTGCCGCTGCTGACCAATCCGGACATCCTGGTGGAGCTGGTCGGTGCCCGGCAGCCAGGGCAACTGATCGTCGGATTCGCCGCCGAGACGGGTGACGAGACCGGGGATGCGCTGCACCACGGCCGGGCCAAACTCGCCCGCAAGGGCTGTGACCTGCTCGTGGTGAACGCGGTGGGCGACGGCAGGGCGTTCGAGGTGGCGGACAACGCCGGGTGGCTGCTGGGGGCCGACGGCAGCGAGAAGGTGCTGCCCGACGGTTCGAAGGCGCTGCTGGCCTCCTACGTCTGGGACGCCGTTGCGGCGCGCCTCGGGTGATGCCGCGAGATGCTGCACGAGCGTCCTCGGCGGGGCTGACCGAACGCCTTACGGCGATCGCGCCCGACCGCTCGACCGGTCGGGCGGAAACGGTGGCGAGCACTGCGACGATTCACCGGAGGGACCGGCGGCTACGCTCGTTGGTCGGCCTCAGGGTGGCACAGCGCCCCTCGGGACATACGACATGACATCAACAGGGATGGGGTACGTGGCGTGACGACATCAGGCCGGCGGTTGTTCACCAGTGAGTCGGTGACCGAAGGTCACCCGGACAAGATGTGCGACGCCATCAGCGACACCGTGCTCGACGCGCTGCTGACGCAGGATCCGCGCAGCAGGGTTGCGGTGGAGACGCTCGTGACCACCGGTCAGGTGCATGTCGCAGGCGAGGTCACGACGAGCGGCTACGTCGACATCCCGACGCTGGTCAGGGAGAAGATCCTGGACATCGGGTACGACTCGTCGGCGAAGGGTTTCGACGGGGCCTCCTGCGGCGTGAACGTGGCCATCGGCGCCCAGTCGGCGGACATCGCGCAGGGTGTCGACACGGCCTACGAGAGCCGGGTGGAGCAGTCGGAGGACGAGATCGCCCGGCAGGGTGCCGGCGACCAGGGGCTGATGTTCGGCTACGCCAACACCGACACCCCCGAGCTGATGCCGTTGCCGATCGCACTGGCGCACCGGCTCGCGCGGCGGCTGACCGAGGTGCGTCGCTCCGGCGCGCTGCCCTACCTGCGCCCGGACGGCAAGACCCAGGTCACCATCGAGTACGACGGCGACAAGCCGGTCCGGCTCGACACCGTGGTCGTGTCCTCGCAGCACGCCGCAGACATCGATCTCGACGCGATGCTCGCCCCGGACATCCGGGACCAGGTCGTCGGCCCGGAGACCGAGATGCTCGGCCTGGACATCTCCGACGTCCGGCTGCTGGTCAACCCGACCGGCCGGTTCGTCGTCGGCGGGCCGATGGGCGACGCCGGACTGACCGGCCGCAAGATCATTGTCGACACCTACGGCGGGTTCGCCCGGCACGGTGGCGGCGCGTTCTCCGGCAAGGACCCGTCGAAGGTGGACCGGTCCGCGGCCTACGCCATGCGCTGGGTGGCGAAGAACGCGGTGGCCGCGGGGCTGGCCGAGCGGATCGAGGTGCAGGTGGCCTACGCGATCGGCAAGGCCGCTCCGGTTGGGCTGTTCATCGAGACCTTCGGCACCGAGCACGTCGACCCGATACGCATCGAGTCGGCCATCAAGGAGGTGTTCGACCTGCGTCCGGCCGCGATCATCCGCGACCTGGACCTGCTGCGCCCGATCTACGCCCAGACGGCTGCCTACGGGCACTTCGGGCGGACCGATGTCGACCTGCCGTGGGAGAGCACCGCGCGGGCCGACGCGCTGCGGGCGGCCGCTGGGGCATGATCGGGGTGTGAGTTTCCCCGAGCCCACGGTCACCGTGCACTGGGCGGCGGACCCGCCCGACATCGCGGGTCCGCCCGACGTGCGCTTCGTCGCCCCCGGATCGGTGACCGCGGGCCGCTACGGTCTCTTCGAGTACCGGATGGCGGCCCGCAGTCCCGGCCCGCGTCCGCACTACCACCGGACGTTCTCCGAGTCGTTCTACGTCCTCTCCGGCGAGTTGACGATCTTCGACGGACAGGTGTGGTCGACGTTCGGGGTGGGCGACTTCGTGCACGTCGCCGACAGTGGCGTGCATGCCTTCCGCAACGACGGGGCGGATCCGGCCTCCTTTCTGATCCTGTTCGCCCCGGGGATCGCCCGCGAGCGCTTCTTCACCGAGCTGGCCGAGCTTCGGCGGAGCGGGCAGGAGCTGAGCACACAGCAGTGGGTCGAGTTCTACGCCCGGCACGACCAGGTCAATCTCTGACCCGACCAGCGGCGATAAGAAATTGTCGGGGGTCGCGGTCAGACTGCCGGCATGAGCCTGAGCCTGCATCTCCCGGTCGTCCCGCGAGGGCGTTCGCACGGATCCGGTCCGCCGGGCGTGCGGCGACAGCGAGGAGGATCCGTGGGGACGCGGCGCAACCGAGGCGAGTGGCTGCCGGCGGCCGAGCTGCCGGTCGCGCGTGTCGCCGTCGACGTGGCGCTGGCGCACCTCGACCGGCCGTTCGACTATCGCGTGCCCACACACCTCGACGCGGCCGCCGTACCGGGGGTGCGGCTGCGGGTCCGCTTTGCCGGTCGGCTGGTCGATGGGTACCTGCTCGAGCGGGTGGCGGCATCCGGGCACGAAGGTCCGCTGGCCTGGATCGACAAGGTGGTCTCGGCGGAACCGGTGCTCACCGCGGAGGTGGCGAAGCTCTGCCGTGCGGTCGCCGAGCGGTACGCCGGGGTGTTGGCCGATGTCCTGCGGCTGGCGGTGCCACCGCGACACGCCAGGGTCGAGGCCGAACCGGCTGCTCGTGGTCCGGGCTCTCCCGCTGAGCCGATCGCTGCGGCGCCCGGCGGGTCCGCGCAGGACGTCCCGGAGCCGGCGGTCCCGGAGCCGGCGGTCCCGGATCCGGCGCTCTCGGATCCGGCGGTCCCGGAGCCGGCGGTCCCGGAGCCGGCACTCTCGGAGCCGGCGGTCCCGGATCCGGCGGTCCCGGTACCGGCTGTCGCCGAGCCGCATGCCCGGGAGCCGCATGTCCCGGTGCCTGATCGCTCCGCGCGGGACGTACCCGCGTCGACGGCCGGGTGGGAGCGGTACGCGCATGGTGCGGCCTTGATCGATGCGCTGGCCGCAGGCCGGGTCGCGCACGCCGTGTGGCAGGCGTTGCCAGGAGAAGCATGGGCGGCCCGGCTGGCCGAGGCGGCGGCGGCCAGTCTCGGCTCCGGACGGGGCGCCTTGCTCGTCGTGCCCGACCAGCGTGATGTCGAGGCCCTCGTCGCCGCCTGCACCGCCCGGTTCGGCGCTGCGGAGGTCGTTGCGCTCACCGCCGAGCTCGGTCCCGCAGAGCGGTACCGGCGCTGGTTGGCGGTGCGCCGCGGGCAGGTCCGGGTGGTCGTCGGCACCCGGTCGGCGGTCTTCGCCCCGGTCGAGCGGCTCGGACTGCTCGCGGTCTGGGACGACGGCGACGACCTGCATTCCGAACCACGGGCCCCGTATCCGCACGTCCGGGACGTGCTGGTCCTGCGCGCCCATCAGGCCGGTGCGGCGCTGCTCGTGGGCGGCTTCGGCCGCACCGCCGAAGCGCAGCTGCTGGTCGAATCGGGCTGGGCCCGGGGAGTGGTGGCCGAGCGCGGCGCCGTGCGGGCCGCGATGCCGCGGATCACCGCACTCGGCGAGAGCGACGGCCAGCTCGCCCGAGATCCGGATACCCGGGCGGCCCGGTTGCCGGGCGTCGCATTCGAAGCAGCCCGCGCCGCGCTCGGCGCCGGGCGCCCGGTGCTCGTGCAGGTGCCGCGGTCCGGATACCTGCCGTGGCTGTCGTGTGAGTCCTGCCGGGAGACCGCCCGTTGCCGCCACTGCGCGGGGCCGCTCGGATTGGCGCGCGGTGCCGATCCGCGGGCCGATCCGCGGGCCGGTCCGGGGGCCGGTGGGTTGCCGCAGTGCCGTTGGTGCGGGCGGGTGGACAGCGCGTTCCGCTGTGCCGCGTGCGGGGGTCGCCGGCTGCGGGCCGGTGTCGTCGGTGCCGGCCGAACCGCGGAGGAGCTCGGGCGGGCGTTTGCGGGCACCACGATCCGGACGTCGGGCGGGGGCGCCCCGGTGCTCGTCGAAGTGGCGGGCGGGCCCGCGCTGGTGGTGGCCACACCTGGGGCTGAACCACGGGCCGTCGGCGGCTACGGCGCGGCCCTGCTGCTGGACGGCTGGGCCATGCTGTCCCGGCCCGACCTCCGGGTGGCGGAGGAGACCCTGCGGCGCTGGCTCGCAGCTTCGGCCCTCGTCATCCCGCACACCGACGGCGGCCGGGTTGTCGTGATGGCTGATTCCGCCGACCTGACGGTCCAGGCGTTGGTGCGCTGGGATCCGGTCGGGCACGCGGCCGCCGAGCTGGCCGCTCGGGCAGAGGTCGGCTTCCCGCCTGCGGTGCGGATGGCTGCGGTCGAGGGCACCGCCGCGGCGGTGGCGGAGGTGCTCGGCGAGCTGGGGGTCGATCGGCTCGGCTCCGGTGATCCCTGGTCCAGGTCGGGAGAGGCCCGGGGCTCGCAGGCGTTGCCGGGCCTGCTGCCGGATCCGGGCACGGGGCCGGGCCGGAAGGTGCACGATCGGGTTTCGACACCGACACGTGGCGCCGTGCCGGCGGCGTTGGGTTCGATCGAGGTGCTGGGGCCGGTCGAGATGGAACCGCCGGCGGCCGGGACCGACCAGGCGCCGCCCGAGGTCCGGGAGCGCGCGTTGCTGCGGGTGCCGCGGGCCGACGGGCGGGCACTGGCGGCGGCCCTGCACGCCGCTCAGGCCGCGCGCACCGCACGCAAGGTGCCCGACCCGGTGCGGATCCGGCTCGATCCGATCGAGATCGGCTGAGCGCGGGATCGGCCGAGCGCGGAATCGGCCGAGCGCGGAATCGGCCGAGCGCGGAATCGGCCGAGCGCGGAATCGGCGAGCGCGCGGCACGGCGGATCGGGAGGTTGCATCTGGGACCTCCGGGTACGGGTCCGGGGGATCGGGAACCCCCACGCCCCGTGGCAGAATCGGAACCTGCCGGTGTGCCGCCCCGCACCGTGCCCACCGCCCGCATCGGTACCCCGTCGACCACGGTCGACCGTCGAGAAGGAGATCCGTGTCCGTTCAGCCCGTCCGGCTCTTCGGCGACCCGGTGCTGCGCACGCCTGCGCAGGAGGTGACGAGCTTCGACCTGGAGCTGCGCAAGCTGGTCGCCGACCTCGTCGACACGATGCACGACGAGGGCGGTGCCGGGTTGGCCGCTCCGCAGCTCGGCGTCGGGCTGCGGGTCTTCAGCTACGACTGCGACGGCTTCGAGGGGCACCTGGTCAACCCGTCGTTCGACGTGGTCGGTGACGAGGAGCAGGTCGGCCCGGAAGGCTGCCTGTCGATCCCCGGGGTGGTGTGGGACTGCCGCCGGCACCTGCATGTCGTGGCCCGCGGCTGGGATCAGCACGGGGAGCCGGTCACCGTGGAGGGCAGCGAGCTGGTGGCGCGTTGCATCCAGCACGAGACCGACCACCTCGACGGTGTGCTGTTCGTCGACCGGCTCGATCCCGCGCTCCGCAAGCTCGCGATGGCGGAGATCCGCGCGGCCGAGTGGTTCGGTGCGGCGGCGCCCGTGGTGAAGGTCAGCCCGCACGCGATCTTCGGAACGGTGAGGTAGCGGCCGGTGCGGCTGGTGTTCGCCGGCACCCCCGAGCCGGCGGTGCCGTCGCTGCGGGCATTGCTGGGTTCGGTGCGCCACGAGGTGGTGGCCGTGGTGACCCGGCCCGACGCGCCGTCGGGCCGGGGCCGCAAGCTGGCGCGGTCACCGGTCGGGAGGGTGGCCGACGAGGCGGGCCTGCCGGTGCTCACCCCGCGCGAACCCTCCGACCCCGAGTTCCTCGCCCGCCTCGCCGCCCTCGCCCCGGACTGCTGTCCGGTGGTCGCCTACGGTGCACTCGTGCCGCCTCCCGCTCTGGCCGTGCCCCCGCGGGGCTGGGTCAACCTGCACTTCTCCTTGCTGCCCGCGTGGCGCGGAGCCGCCCCCGTGCAGGCCGCGCTGCGGCACGGCGACGAGATCACAGGCGCCACCACGTTCCTGCTGGAAGCGGGCCTGGACACCGGGCCGGTCCTCGGTGTCGTGACCGAGGCGATCGGCCCGACGGACACGGCCGGTGAGCTGCTCGGACGGCTCGCGACATCCGGGGCCGCGCTGCTGCTCGCCACCATGGACGGGATCGCCGACGGCACCCTGCACGCCTGCCCGCAACCGAACGAGGGGATCTCGCACGCCCCCAAGGTGAGCACCGCCGACGCGCAGGTCGACTGGGCCGCACCGGTCGCGGCCGTGGACCGGTTGATCCGATCGGTCACGCCGGAACCCGGTGCGTGGACGACGTTCCGGGGGACGCGGCTCGGGCTCGGCCCGGTCGGCCGGGTCGTCCCCGGCCCCGTCGGCGCCGGCGGCCCTGGCGCCGAGCCCGCGCCGCTGAATCCGGGCGAGCTCGGCGTCGAGAAGCGGCGGGTGCTGGTCGGCACCGCCACCGGTCCGATCCAGCTGGGCGAGGTGCGGCCGGTGGGCAAGCGGCCGATGCCGGCGCCCGACTGGGCGCGCGGGGTGCGCATCGAGGCGGGGGAGCTGTTCACGTGAACCCGCCTCGCCACACGGGTGCCCGCCGCGACGGCCCGCGGCGTGGCAGCCGCAGCGGCTCCGACCGGCCGGCACCGCCGCGCGGGCGCACCGGCCCGGCCCGTCCGCCGGAGGTCGACCCGCCCCGGCAGGCGGCCCTCGAGCTGCTCACCGCGGTGCGCGTGCGCGACGCCTATGCCAACCTCGCGCTGCCGTCGATCCTGCGCCGATTCCGGCTGCACGACCGGGACGCGGGGCTGGCCACCGAGCTGGGTTACGGGACCCTGCGCGCCAGGGGGCTGCTCGACGCGGTGATCGACGAGTGCACCGACCGGCCGCTGATCCGGGTGGAGCCCCCGCTGCTCGACGCCCTGCGCCTCGGTGCCTACCAGCTGCTGCGCACCCGCATCCCACCGCACGCCGCCGTCGACACCACGGTGGAGCTCGTGCGCGCCGAGGCGGGCAGCCGCGCCGCCGGGTTCGTCAACGCGATCCTGCGCAGGGTCGGCGAGCGCGACGAGGCGGCGTGGGTGCAGCTGCTCGCGCCCCCGGCCGACGAGGACCCGGTCGGGCATGCGGCATTCGCGCACGCGCACCCGCGCTGGATCGCCCAGGCCTTCGCCGACGCGCTGGGACCGTCGACCGACGCGGCGGGCGAGCTGGACACCGCGCTCGCCGCCGACGACGCCCGCCCGGCCGTGCACCTGCTCGGGCGGCCAGGTGAGATCACCGCGGCCGAGCTCGCGCTGGTGACCGGCGGCACGGAGGCCCCCCTACTCGCCCTACGGCGTGTACCTGGAACCCGGCAGCGGCGACGTCGGCGAGCTCGACGTGATCCGGGAAGGTCTCGCCGTGGTGCAGGACGAGGGCAGCCAGCTGGTTGCGTTGGCCGCCGTGCGGGCCCCGCTGCCCGACGGCGACGGCGGGCGCTGGCTGGACCTGTGCGCCGGGCCGGGGGGCAAGGCGGTGCTGCTCGGCGCCTTGGCCGCTCTCGACGGCGCATCCGTGGATGCCGTGGAGATCAACGAGCACCGCGCCGACCTGGTGCGGCGGGCCGTGCACGGGCTGCCGGTCACCGTGCACGTCGGCGACGGCCGCGACACCCCGCTGCCCGGACGGCGGCTACGACCGCGTTCTGGTGGACGCCCCGTGCTCGGGCCTCGGTGCGTTGCGGCGGCGACCGGAGGCGCGCTGGCGGCGCAGCCCCGATGACGTCTCCGGCCTGACGAAGCTGCAGCGCGACCTGCTCACCGCCGCCCTGCGGCACGTCCGCCCCGGCGGTGTGGTCGCCTATATCACCTGCTCGCCTCACCTGGCCGAGACCGTCGCCGTGCTGAGCGGCGTGCTGCGCAAGCATCCGCAGGTCGAACGGGTGGATGCGCGCGAGCTGCTCCCGGGCGTCCCCGAGCTGGGCCCGGGCCCGACCGTGCAGCTGTGGCCACACCGCCACGGCACCGACGCGATGTTCCTCGCCCTGCTCCGCCGCAGCAGGTGAGCCGGCCGCGTAACCTGCACAGGTGCATCCGATGATCGCCCCGAGCATCCTCGCGGCCGACTTCGCCCGGCTCGCCGACGAGGCCGCGGCGGTGACCGGGGAAGCGGGGGTCGGCGCCGACTGGCTGCACGTCGACGTGATGGACGCGCACTTCGTGCCCAACCTCACCCTGGGGCTGCCGGTGGTCGAGTCGCTGCTCCAGGCCACCGCCGTGCCGCTGGACTGCCACCTGATGATCGATGATCCGGACCGATGGGCGATCGGCTACGCCGAGGCCGGTGCGCACAACGTCACGGTGCACGTCGAGGCGGCGAAGGACCCCGTCGCGCTGGCCGGAACCTGCACGCGGCCGGGGCCAAGGCCGGGCTCTCCGTCAAGCCGGACACCCCGCTCGAGCCGTACCTGGACGTCCTGCGGCACTACGACACCCTGCTGGTGATGAGCGTGGAGCCCGGGTTCGGCGGCCAGAGCTTCCTGCCTGAGGTACTGGACAAGGTGCGTACCGCGCGCGGGCTCGTCGACACCGGACATCTCACGCTGCTGGTGGAGATCGACGGCGGGATCAACACCGACACCATCGAAGCCGCGGCCGAAGCGGGCGTGGACTGCTTCGTGGCCGGATCCGCCGTCTACGGCGCGGCGGATCCGATGCGGGCCGTGCAGGCGTTGCGTGAGCAGGTGCTCGGCGCCTCGGCCCACCGGCGGCGTGGATGACCGCGCTGAGCGACAGGCGGCGAACGGGAGGAAGACGCGTCATGTTCACCGGGATCGTCGAGGAGATCGGCGAGGTGGTCGCCGTGCGGGAGAACGCCGACGTGGTGGTCTTCACCGTGCGCGGTCGCACCGTCACGGCCGACACGCGGCACGGAGACTCGATCGCGGTCAACGGGGTCTGCCTGACCGTCGTCGATCCGGACGGCAGCACCGACGGCACGTTCACGGTCGAGCTGGTGCCGGAGACCCTCAAACGCTCCAGCCTGGCCGCGACCACCGACGGGCGAGGGTCAACCTGGAACGGGCAGTGCCCGCCACGGCCGGCTCGGCGGGCACATCGTGCAGGGCCACGTGGACGGGGTGGCCACCCTGCTGTCCCGCGACCCCGGCGAGCGCACCGACGTGCTGCGGTTCAGCCTGCCGCCCGACCTGGCCTGCTTCGTGGTCGAGAAGGGCTCGATCGCGGTGGACGGGGTGTCGCTCACGGTGGCCGCCGTGACCGCCGACCGGTTCGACGTCGCGTTGATCCCCACCACATTGGCGCACACCACACTCGGTTTCCGGGTTCCGGGAGATACCGTCAACCTCGAGGTCGACGTCGTCGCGAAGTACGTGCAGCGGCTCACCGCGGGGTACCTGGGTGGCAGGCCCGGCGTCGACGCCGACGAGGAGGCACAAGCCAAGTGAACGGTGCACCGACGGACCAGCCGGGGTCTCCGTCGCGCGGGCGCCTTCGAAATGATCGAGCGGGCGTTGTCCGATCTCAAGGCGGGCAAGGCCGTGGTCGTCATCGACGACGAGGACCGCGAGAACGAGGGCGACCTGATCTTCGCGGCGGAGATGGCCACGCCCGAACTGGTGTCGTTCATGGTTCGCTACACCTCGGGCTACGTCTGCGTCGCGCTCACCGAGTCCGAGTGCGACCGGCTCGACCTGCCGCCGATGCACCACAGCAACACCGACAGCTTCCGCACGGCCTTCACCGTGACCGTCGACGCCAAGGTCGGCATCTCGACGGGCATCTCGGCGGCGGACCGGGCGCACACCATCCGGTTGCTGGCCGACCCCGCGGCGGGCCCCGCGCGATCTCGTGCGTCCCGGCCACGTGCTGCCACTGCGTGCCCGGGCGGGCGGGGTGCTGCGCCGTCCCGGACACACCGAGGCGGCCGTGGACCTGGCCCGGCTGGCCGGACTGGCGCCGGCAGGCGCGCTCTGCGAGATCGTCTCGCAGAAGGACGACGTGGACATGGCACGCGGCGACGAGCTGGCCGTCTTCGCGGCCGACCACGAGCTGACGTTGATCACCATCGCCGATCTGATCGCTTACCGCAGGCGCTTCGAGAAGCACGTGGTGCGGGTGGCGCAGGCCCGGATACCGACCGCCCACGGCGAGTTCCTGGCCTACGGCTTCGACTCGCTGCTCGACGGGATCGAGCACATCGCGATGGTCCGCGGCGACGTGGGCACCCCGGAGGGGAACGGGCAGGACGTGCTGGTGCGGGTCCACTCCGAGTGCCTCACCGGCGACGTGTTCGGCTCGCTGCGCTGCGACTGCGGCCCCCAGCTCGACGCCGCGCTCGCGGCGGTGGCGGCGGAGGGTCGGGGCATCGTGCTCTACATGCGCGGGCACGAGGGCCGGGGCATCGGCCTGCTGCACAAACTGCAGGCCTACCAGCTGCAGGAGGCGGGCGCGGACACGGTGGAGGCCAACCTCGCGCTCGGGTTGCCCGCGGACGCACGCGACTACGGCATCGGCGCGCAGATCCTGGTGGATCTCGGGGTCAAGTCGATGCGGTTGCTCACCAACAACCCGGACAAACGCGCCGGGCTGGAGGGCTACGGTCTCACCATCAGCGGACGGGTCCCGCTCCCGGTCCGCGCGAGCTCGGAGAACCTGCGTTACCTCCGGACGAAGCGCGACCGGATGGGACACGACCTGCCCGACCTTGGCGAGTCCGGCACCGACAGTCGTGGCCGGTAGGTGTAGGGGAGAACGACGGACATGAGCGGCGACGGGCGACCGGTTCCGCACGAGATCCCGGACGGCTCCTGGGTGCGGCTGGGTGTCGTCGCCACCACGTGGCACGGCGAGATCGTGGACACGCTGCTGGAGCGGGCGCTGGCCACCGCAGGCAAGGCCGGGGTCGAGCACCCGACGGTGGTGCGGGTCCCGGGCACCGTCGAGCTGCCGGTGGTCTGCCAGGAACTGGCCCGAGCGCACGACGCCGTCGTCGCGCTCGGCGTGGTCATCCGCGGGGGCACCCCGCACTTCGAGTACGTCTGCGACGCGGTCACGGCGGGCCTGACGAGGGTGGCCCTCGACGAGCGCACCCCGGTCGGGAACGGGGTGCTCACCTGCGACACGCGCGAGCAGGCCGTGCAGCGTGCCGGCGGACCGGGCGCCGTCGAGGACAAGGGTGCCGAGGCATGCCTCGCGGCGATCGAGACGGCCATCGTGCTGCGGCAGCTGCGGGGCGCGCGGTGATCCGGTCTCGGGCCGGCCGGCCGGCAGGCGACGTGGTCGTGCTGCGGCCACGCAAGACGTTGATCGCGGCATGGGTCGGTGCGGTCGCCGTGCTCGGGCTGTTCATCACGATCGCCCTGCGTGCTGCGCAACTCGGAGACGGGGGTGTACTTCCGGCTCGCCGACCAGGTCGCGCTCGTGCTGCTCGGGATGTTCATCGCGGGCGGCGTGCTGCTGCTCGCGCGGCCGCGGGTGCGGGCCGACGCCGAGGGCATCGAGGTGCGCAACGTCGCGCTCACCCGCAAGCTGCCGTGGGACCTTGTCGACCGGATCGCCTTCCCGGACGGGGCGTCGTGGGCGCGCCTCGACCTGCCCGATGACGAGTACCTTCCGGTGCTCGCCATCCAGGCGGTCGACGGCCGATACGCCGTAGCCGGGATCACCAAGGTGCGTGCCCTGCACGCCGCGGCCAGGGCGGCGCACCGGGCCGACCCGCGCACGTAGCATCGGGGCGTGCTGCGCGCTCGGGATGAGGCAGGTCGGACCGGCGACGAGGGCGTTCGCCTCGGCGACATCGTGCTCCGCAACCGGCTGGTGACCTCGTCCAGCCTGCTCGGCTACGGCGTCTCCAACTCGGCACTGGTGCCGTACGGGATGAGCCCGATCTCGATGTTCGTGCCGCTGGCGCAGTTCGGGGCCGTCACCACCAGGACGCTGACCGTCGAACCGCGGGAAGGTCACTTCACCACCCGTGACGACTACCGGCTGCCCGAGCTCCCCGGCCTGCTGCGCCGCTACCGGTCGGTGCTGCGCAGCACGGACGGCGGCTGGCTCAACGCGTTCGGCTGGTGCAACGTCGGCATCGACGCGTACCTGCGCGACTACTACCCGCGCACCCGCGAACAGCGGGTGATCATCTCGCTCGGCGGGTTCTCGGCCGCGGAGTTCGTCTCGCTGGTCGACAAGGTCAACGCGGTGGTCGCACCGGGGGACATCGCGGCGGTCGAGTTCAACGTGTCCTGCCACAACGTCAACTTCGACTTCTCGACGATCCTTCACGACGTGCTCGCCGAGGCGGTGCCGCGCAGCAGACATCCGGTGATCCTCAAGCTGTCACCCGACTTCGACTACCTGCGCAACGCCCGGCAGGCGGCGCGGGCCGGGGTCTCCGCGCTCACCGCGATCAACACGGTGAAGGCGTTGCGGCTCGATCCGCGGACCGGCACGCCGTGGCTGGCGAACCGCTACGGCGGCCTCTCCGGCCGGGCGATCAAGCCGATCGGCCTGCGGGTGGTCGCCGAGCTCCGCGATGCTGGCGTGACGCTCCCGATCATCGCGAGCGGTGGGGTGCGCACGGTGGACGACTGCCGCGAGTACTTCTGGGCGGGGGCCGACGCCGTGAGCCTCGGCAGCGCGACGTGGCTCGCCAGCTACCCCGGCTACGCGCTGGCGCCGCTGGAAGGCCTGCGCGTTCGGCGCGTGCTGAAGGCCGTCCGGCGCTACGAATTGCTTCCCGACCGCCACTCTCCGTCGCGCTGAGACAGCGTCGCTGGCCCCGGCCGACGTCATCGAGGGCCTGCCGGCGGCACGCTGTCGGACCGCCGTCCTAGGCTGGACGGGCCATGCCCGATCCTGCCTCGTACCGCCCGGCCTCCGGATCCATTCCGGAGGCCCCCGGCGTATACCGGTTCTCCGACGAGCACGGCCGAGTCATCTACGTCGGGAAGGCCAAGAGCCTCCGCCAGCGCCTCAACTCGTACTTCGCCGACCTGTCGAACCTGCACCCGCGCACCCGGCAGATGGTCACCACGGCGGCCCGTGTGCAGTGGACCGTGGTGGCCACCGAGGTCGAGGCGCTGCAGCTCGAGTACAACTGGATCAAGGAGTTCGACCCCCGGTTCAACGTTCGCTACCGCGACGACAAGACCTACCCGGTGCTCGCCGTGACGATGAACGAGGAGTTCCCGCGGTTGCACGTCTACCGCGGGCCGCGGCGCAAGGGTGTGCGCTACTTCGGTCCGTTCGCGCACGCCTGGGCGATCCGGGAGACCCTCGACCTGCTGCTGCGGGTGTTCCCGGCGCGCACCTGCAGCGCCGGGGTGTTCAAGCGGCACGGCCAGATCGGCCGGCCATGTCTGCTGGGCTACATCGACAAGTGCTCGGCGCCCTGCGTGGGACGGGTGGACGCCGACGAACACCGCGAGATCGTCCAGGACTTCAACGACTTCCTGTCCGGCCGCACCGACCACCTGCTGCGGCAGCTGGAACGGCGGATGGCCGAGGCGTCGGAAGGCCTGGAGTTCGAGCGGGCCGCCCGGCTGCGCGACGACATCGGGGCGCTCAGGCGCGCCATGGAACGCCAGGCCGTGGTGCTCGGTGACGGCACCGACGCCGACGTGGTGGCGTTCGCCGAGGACGAGCTGGAGGCCGCCGTGCAGGTCTTCCACGTGCGTGGCGGGCGGGTGCGGGGGCAGCGCGGCTGGGTGGTGGACAAGGTGGAGCCCACCGACACCGCGCAGCTCGTGGAGCGGTTCCTGACCCAGTTCTACGGGGAGCAGGCCGCGCTGGCGGGCTCGGCGGACGACGCGCACCAGCCGGTGCCGCGCGAGATCCTGGTTCCCGAGCTGCCCGCCGAGCTGGAATCGATCACCGAGTGGTTGTGCGGGCTGCGCGGCTCCCGGGTGCAGATCCGGGTGCCGCAGCGGGGCGATAAGAGAGCGCTGTCCGAGACCGTGGCGCGCAACGCCGCGGAGGCGTTCACCCAGCACAAGCTGCGCCGCGCGGGCGACCTCACGGCGCGCTCAGCCGCGCTGGCCGAGATCCAGGACGCGCTCGGGCTCGCCTCCGCGCCGCTGCGGATCGAGTGCATCGACGTCTCGCACGTGCAGGGCACCAACGTGGTCGCCTCGCTGGTGGTCTTCGAGGACGGGCTGGCCCGCAAGTCCGAATACCGCCGCTTCGAGGTGCGGGACGGCGCCGAGGGCGGTGACGTGGCCTCCATCGCCGAGGTGGTCCGGCGCCGGTTCCGTCGTTATCTCACCGAGACGGCCGCTGATCCGCGAATCGGTAACGAGGGTGAAGATCAGTCCGAAGCTTCGAGTATCGATTCCCACGCCGCTCCCTCACACCGACCCGGTATCGATCCCGATACCGGGCGTCCCCGCAAGTTCGCCTATCCGCCCAACCTGCTCGTCGTCGACGGCGGCCAGCCGCAGGTCGAGGCGGCCGCGGGCGTGCTGGCCGAGCTGGGGATCGAGGACGTCGCGGTGTGCGGGCTGGCGAAGCGGCTGGAGGAGGTGTGGCTGCCGGCGGATCCCGATCCGGTGATCCTCTCCCGCACCAGCGAGGGTCTCTACCTGTTGCAGCGGATTCGGGACGAAGCTCACCGGTTCGCCATCACCTACCATCGGCAGCGTCGTTCGAAGGGCATGACCCGTTCCGAACTGGACGCGGTGCCGGGCCTCGGCCCGGCCCGCCGGGCCGCGCTGCTCAAGCACTTCGGGTCGCTGCGCAAGCTGAAGGCGGCGCAGGTGGACGAGATCGCCGCGCTGCCCGGCTTCGGCCCGCGGACGGCCGCCGCGGTGCTGGCCGCGTTGAACGGCTCCGACGCGGAGCCCGTAGGCGGAATCCCCGGCGGGAACGGCGATCGACGGGGTGCCGGCTCGATGACCTCTTCGGCGACCGAGCCGGCCGGTATCGAGGTCGCGCTGGTCAGTGGCCTGTCCGGGGCCGGCCGGAGCACCGCGGCCAAGGTGCTCGAGGACCTCGGCTGGTTCGTGGTGGACAACCTGCCCCCGGAGCTGATCGCGACGATGGTGGACCTCGGGGCCAGGGCCCGCGGCGAGATCACCCGGATCGCCGTGGTGATGGATGTGCGCAGCCGGGCGTTCACCGCCGATCTGGGCACCGTGCTCAAGGATCTCGACCGTCGCGGCCTCCGGCCGCGCCTGCTGTTCCTTGAGGCCGCCGACGCCGTTCTGGTGCGCCGGTTCGAGCAGGTGCGGCGCAGCCACCCGCTGCAGGGCGACGGGCGGCTGGTCGACGGCATCGCAGCGGAACGCGAGCTGCTGCACCCCCTGCGGGAGAGCGCCGACCTGGTCGTCGACACCTCCGGAACGACGGTGCCGGAACTGCGGGCCACCCTGGAGCGCGCGTTCGGCGTGGATGCCGAACACCAGCGCACCCACGTCACGCTGGTGTCCTTCGGCTACAAGTACGGGCTGCCCATGGATTCCGATCTCGTGGTGGACGTGCGTTTCCTGCCCAACCCGTTCTGGATCCCGGAGCTGCGCAACAAGACCGGGCGCGACGAGCCGGTCCGCGACTACGTGCTGAGCCAGGACGGCGCCACGGAGTTCATCGACCGCTATCTGGAGCTGCTGCGGTTGGTCGGCGCCGGGTACCGCCGCGAGGGCAAGCGCTACCTGACAGTCTCGGTCGGGTGCACCGGCGGCAAGCACCGCAGCGTCGCGATCAGCGAGGAGATCGCGCGCCGGCTCGCCGGCGCCGAGGGTGTCGGGGTCAACGTCACGCACCGGGACCTGGGGCGCGAATGAGAGGCAGCGGACTCACCGCGGTGGCGTTGGGTGGCGGCCACGGGCTGCACGCCACGCTGTCCGCACTGCGCTGCCTCGGCGACCGCGGCGAGATCGACGACCACGTGACCGCGGTGGTCACCGTGGCCGACGACGGGGGCTCGTCGGGCCGGCTGCGCCGCGAGCTCGGGCTGCTGCCGCCCGGCGACCTGCGGATGGCCATGGATGCGCTCGCCTCGGCCGACGGCCAGGGCAGCAGCTGGCGGACGCTGGTCCAGCACCGCTTCGGCGGCACCGGCGCGCTGGCCGGACACGCGGTGGGCAACCTGCTGCTGGCCGGGCTGATCGAGATCCTCGACGATCCGGTGGCCGCGCTCGACGAGGTCGGGGCACTGCTGCGGCTGCGCGGGCGAGTGCTGCCGATGAGCTGCCAGCCCCTCGACATCGAAGCCGAGGTCACCGGGCTCGGCGACGACCTGGACCGGCCCTACCGGATCCGCGGACAGGTGGCGGTGGCGTCGACGCCGGGCAAGGTTCGCCGGGTGTGGCTGCGGCCGGACAGCCCGCCGGCCTGCCCGGAGGCGCTGGCGGCCGTGCGCGGCGCCGACCTGCTCTTCCTCGGGCCCGGATCCTGGTTCTCCTCGGTGCTGCCGCACCTGCTGCTGCCCGAGCTGCGCGACGCCATCATCGACAGCCCGGCCCGCCGGGTGGTGGTGCTCAACCTGGCGCCGGAGCCGGGGGAGACCGCCGGGTTCTCCCCCGAGCAGCACCTGGACGTACTCTCACAGCACGCCCCGGCGTTGCGGGTCGATGCGGTGCTCGCCGATGTCGCCGCGGTGCCGGTGCCGGACCGGTTGCGCCGCGCCGCCGCGGCGATGTTGTCGCCCGGCGGGCGGGTGTTGCTGGCCCCGGTGGCGGCCGACGATGTGTTGCCGCGCCATGATCCGAGGGCGCTCGCGGACGCCCTCGGCATGGTGCTGGCCGGGATTCCCGGCCGAGTCGATGTCCTGCCGGTGTCGGGCGGGCCGGACGTCGTCGAGAGAGGGACGTGATCATGGGTGTGGATCGCGTCCGTCGCCCGTACAGGAGGTCCAGACGATGGCGATGACCGCAGCGGTCAAGGACGAGCTGAGCCGGCTGGTCGTCACCAAACCGTGCTGCCGGCGCGCCGAGGTCGCGGCGTTGCTGCGCTTCGCGGGCGGGCTGCACATCATCGGCGGCCGGGTGGTCGTCGAGGCCGAGGTCGACACCGGTTCGGTGGCGCGGCGGCTTCGCCGGGACATCCACGAGCTCTACGGCCACACCTGCGAGGCGCACGTGATCACCGCGGGCGGGCTCCGCCGCGGGGCCCGCTACGTGCTGCGCGTGGTCCGCGACGGGGAGGGCCTGGCTCGTCAGACCGGCCTGCTGGATGCCCGCGGCCGGCCGGTCCGGGGGCTGCCGCCGCCCGTGGTCTCCGGCGGCCTGTGCGACGCCGAGGCGGCCTGGCGGGGTGCGTTCCTCGCCCACGGCTCGCTCACCGAGCCGGGGCGCAGCTCCGCGCTGGAGGTCACCTGCCCCGGCCAGGAGGCGGCGATGGCGCTGGTGGGCGCGGCGCGGCGGCTCGGGGTGACGGCCAAGTGGCGGGAGGTGCGCGGCGCCGACCGGGTGGTGGTGCGCGACGGCGACGCGATCAGCGTGCTGCTCACCCGCATGGGCGCGCACGACAGCGTGCTGGCCTGGGAGGAGCGGCGGATGCGGCGCGAGGTGCGCGCCACCGCCAACCGGCTCGCCAACTTCGACGACGCCAACCTGCGCCGCTCGGCGCGGGCGGCGGTGGCCGCCGCGGCCCGCGTTCAACGTGCGCTGGAGATCCTGGGCGACGACGTGCCGGATCACCTGCTGGCCGCGGGTCGGCTCCGCGCCGAGCACACCCAGGCGTCGCTCGAGGAGCTGGGTCAGCTCGCCGAACCCCCGATGACCAAGGACGCGGTGGCCGGGCGCATCCGCCGGTTGCTCCACATGGCGGACAAACGAGCTGCCGATCTGGGTATCCCGGACACCGAGTCCGCGGTCACCGCGGAGATGCTGGACGGCGACGTCTGATCTGCCGGTCAGATCACATGGATCGATTCCGAAGAGGGGGACGACCAGACCGCCTGCCGGACGCTAGGGTTGCGGGCGAGTCGAAGAGGTCTCCGGTGCCACAGCTCGGGAGGTCCTCCATCCATGATCGAGGGAGGCACGGCGTGACGGTGCGCGTTGGCGTGAACGGGTTCGGCCGGATCGGACGCAACTTCTGGCGCGCGGTGGGCGCACAACGCGCTGCCGGGACGAGCGAGATCGAGATCGTGGCGGTGAACGACATCACCGACAACGCCACGCTGGCCCACCTGCTGAAGTACGACTCGATCCTCGGCCGGCTGCCCTACGACGTCTCGTCCACGGACGAGGACATCGTGGTCGACGGCAAGCCGTTCAAGGGTCTGGCCGTGCGCAACCCGGCCGAGCTGCCGTGGAAGGACCTGGGCGTCGACGTGGTCGTCGAGTCCACGGGCCTGTTCACCAAGCGGGACGGGGCGTCCAAGCACCTCGACGCCGGGGCCAAGAAGGTGGTCATCTCCGCGCCGGCAAGCGGCGAGGACCTGACCGTGGTCAAGGGCGTGAACGACGGCGACTACGACGGCTCGCAGAACATCGTCTCCAACGCCTCGTGCACGACCAACTGCCTGGCCCCGATGGCCAAGGTGCTCGACGACCTGGTGGGCATCGAGAAGGGCCTGATGACCACGATCCACGCCTACACCCAGGACCAGAACCTGCAGGACGGCCCGCACAGCGACCTGCGCCGGGCCCGGGCCGCCGCGCTGAACATCGTGCCCACCTCGACCGGTGCCGCGAAGGCGATCTCGCTGGTGCTGCCGCACCTCAAGGGCAAGCTGGACGGCTACGCGTTGCGGGTGCCGATCCCCACCGGCTCGGCCACGGACCTGACGTGCATCGTCGGCCGCGACACCACCGCCGAGGAGGTCAACGCCGCGATGAAGGCGGCGGCCGAGGGCCCGCTCAAGGGCATCCTGGCCTACACCGAGGACCCCATCGTGTCCTCCGACATCGTCACCGACCCGCACTCGTGCATCTTCGACGCCGGCCTGACCAAGGTGATCGGCAACCAGGTCAAGATCGTCGGCTGGTACGACAACGAGTGGGGCTACTCCAACCGGCTCGCCGACATCACCGCGCTGGTGGCCTCCAAGCTGTAGGGCGGTTCGACGTGAAGAATCTCGACGACCTGATCGCTGAGGGGGTCGCCGGGCGAACCGTGCTGGTCCGCTCCGACCTCAACGTCCCCCTCGACGGCGACCGGATCACCGACGACGGCCGGATCCGGGCCTCGGTGCCGACGATCTCGGAGCTCTCCGGTGCCGGCGCCCAGGTGATCGTCACGGCGCACCTGGGGCGTCCCAAGGGCGCGCCGGACCCGAAGTACTCCCTCGCACCGGCCGCGGATCGGCTCGGCGAGCTGCTCGGGGCACCGGTTCGCCTGGTGCAGCTCGCCGACGGCCCGCCGACCATGGCGGCCGGCGATGTCGTGCTGATGGAGAACATCCGGTTCGATCCCCGGGAGACCAGCAAGAACGCCGACGAGCGCGCCGCACTGGCGCGCGAGCTGGCCGCCTTGACCGGCACCGACGGAGCCTTCGTCTCCGACGGGTTCGGCGTGGTGCACCGCAAGCAGGCCTCCGTGTACGAGATCGCCCAGGAGCTGCCGGCCTACGCCGGTGGATTGGTGCTGTCCGAGGTCGAGGTGCTGAAGCGGCTCACCGAGAACCCGGACCGGCCCTACACCGTGGTGCTCGGCGGCTCCAAGGTGTCGGACAAGCTCGCGGTGATCGACGCGTTGCTCCCGAAGGTCGATTCGCTGCTGGTCGGCGGCGGGATGTGCTTCACGTTCCTGGCCGCGCAGGGCAACGGCGTCGGTGACTCGCTGCTGGAGCGCGAGCAGATCGACAACTGCCGCCGGCTGCTGGAGTCGGGCAAGATCGTGCTGCCGGCCGACGTGGTGGTGGCCGACGACTTCTCGGCGGAGGCGAACACGCGGGTGGTCGGCGTGGACGCGATCCCGGACGGCTGGAAGGGCCTGGACATCGGTCCGGAGTCGGTCACCGCATTCGCCGAGGTGCTGGCCGCGGCCAGGACCGTGTTCTGGAACGGGCCGATGGGTGTCTTCGAGCTCGCGCCGTTCGCGGAGGGCACCCGCGGGGTCGCGCAGGCGATCATCGATACCGACGCGTTCAGCGTGGTGGGCGGCGGTGACTCGGCGGCCGCGGTGCGCGCGCTCGGGCTCGCCGAGGACGGGTTCTCCCACATCTCGACCGGCGGTGGCGCGTCGCTCGAGTTCCTCGAGGGCAAGGACCTGCCCGGCGTCGCGATCCTGGAGAAGCACTGATGGCCGTACGCAGCACTGATGCCCGCTCCGCCGGCGCTCCGCGGAGGCCGCTTATCGCCGGCAACTGGAAGATGAACTGCAATCATCTCGAAGCGATTGCGCTGCTGCAGAAGCTCGCATTCGCGTTGCCCGAGAAGTACTACGACAAGGTCGAGGTGGCGGTGCTGCCGCCGTTCACCGACATCCGGTCGGTGCAGACGATGATCGACGGCGACGAGCTCCTGATGGTGCACGGCGCGCAGGACCTCTCGCCCCACGATTCCGGTGCCTACACCGGGGACGTATCCGGCCCGATGCTGGCCAAGCTCGGCTGCCGGTACGTGGTCGTCGGGCACTCGGAGCGGCGCGAGGTGCACGGTGAGGACGACGCACTCGTCAGCAGCAAGTGCCACGCTGCGATCCGGCACGGCATCGTTCCCATCCTGTGCGTCGGCGAGGGGCTGGAGATCCGGGAGGCCGGAGAGCACGTCGCGCACTGCGTGCGGCAGCTGAAGGCGGCGCTGTCCGGGGTGGAGAGCCAGCACGCCCAGACGCTGGTGATCGCCTACGAGCCGGTGTGGGCGATCGGAACGGGACGGGTGGCGAGCGCGGCGGACGCCCAGGAGGTGTGCGCGGCGCTGCGGGTCGCGGTCTCGGAGATCTACGGCGAGGCCGTCGCGGCCGGTGTCCGGGTGCTCTACGGCGGCTCGGTCAAGGCCAAGAACGTCGGCGAGATCGTCGAGCAGACGGACATCGACGGTGCCCTGGTCGGCGGCGCCAGCCTGGACGTCGACGAGTTCGCCCAACTCTGCGCGATCGCTGCGGGTGGTCCACTCCCGTAAGGCCGGAATCGCATTTCGGAGCCGTGCTGCAGTTCGGCGTACGCCGAACCCGAACACGGTTCCGAAATGTGTCCGGGGGCCATCGGGATGGGGGAGCGGTGGCCAGGTAGCCTTTGTGAGGAACGACGTCGATGCGCTCTCCGCGCGACGAGATTGAGGATGGGATGCAACTCGCCCTACGGATCGTGCTGATCATCTCGAGCGTGCTGTTGGTGCTGCTGATCCTGCTGCACCGCGGGCGTGGCGGGGGGTTGTCGAGCCTGTTCGGCGGCGGCGTGCAGTCCAGCCTCTCGGGGTCGAGCGTGGTCGAGAAGAATCTCGACCGGCTGACCCTGTTCGTCGGGGCGATCTGGCTGATCGCCATCATCGGTACCGGACTGCTCGTGAAGGTCGGGGTCTGACGGAGGTATGGCCATGGCAGGCGGCAACGCGATCCGTGGCACCCGGGTGGGTGCCGGTCCGATGGGCGAGTCGGAACGGGGGGAGACCGCGCCGAGGGCGCACATCTCGTACTTCTGCGCGAGCGGGCACGTCACCACGCCGTCCTTCGCCGCCGAAGCGGACATCCCCGACCACTGGGACTGCCCACGCTGCGGCCTGCCTGGCGGGCGGGACAACGAGAACCCGCCGGCCGCGCCGCGCACCGAGCCGTACAAGACGCACCTCGCGTACGTGAAGGAGCGTCGCAGCGACGCCGACGGCGCCGCCATCCTCGAAGAGGCACTGGGCCGGCTGCGCGCCTCCCGCGAACTCTAACGACCGAGCGCGTCCAGCTGCTGCTGCAGCGCCACCACCAGCCGAGCGGCCGTCGTACCGTCTGGCACGGCTGATGTCGACACCGTCACCAGCTGGCCGGTTCGCACGAGCGCACCGAACACGCTGCCCCCGCGGAACCGGCAGACGAACCCGGTGCGGCCGGCCGCGATCGGGGCCCGTGATCCGTCGGCGCACACCGCGCCGACGGTGTCCAGCTCGGCCGCGGCGTCGGCCGCGGTGACCGGGGCGATCTCGACCGCGAGGAAGTCCTCGCTCGCCGGTCCGGTGCTGGGTGCGGGCGCGTCCGGGTCGTAGACACAACGGGTGTCGCTCGCGGTGGCCTGATCGGGTCGCCAGGCCACGCCGGTGCTGGTGGCGAGGCCACCGAGATCGAGCAGGCAGGCCGCGGGCGGCGCCGGCGGCGGCGCCGCGACGGGCGGCTCCGGTGGGCTCGGCGCGGTGGCGGAGCATGCGGAGACGGCGACGGTGCCGACCAGGACGGCGGCCGCGATACCGGCACCGGCGCGCCTCGGCAGCCGTACGGAGATGCGGGCGAGCCGGCGGCGGCGGTGGTCGCGACCCACCGCGGGGCGTGCGTCCGGCATGGGGTGCACCCTCCCACGACCCCTCCCCGACGCGGCGACCGGAGCCGGGTCAGGCTCGTGCGATCGCGACGAGCTCGTCGAGCGCCGCGAAGTCGCCAGGATTGCGGGTGTAGATCGTGGCGTTGTGGGCGTGGGCGGTGGCGGCGATGAGCAGATCCATGGCACGGGCGCGTGGTTGCCGTCCGATGTGCGTGACTCGGGCTGCGAGCTGCGCATAGCTGTCGGCCACAGCCTCGTCGACCGGGAGCGGATCGAACCGGCGTTGGATTGCGCTCAGGCGGCTCAGCCGGGCCGGTCGAGCCTCCTCGGACGCGACCAGGACACCGAACTGCAGTTCGGCGATGCTGACGACGCTGATGGCGAGCTCACCGGGAATGGGGGTGACGTCGGTGGCGATGAGAACACTGGTGTCGAGGATGCCGCGCTTCACGGGCGGGCCCATGGGTCGACAACGGTGTCGTCGACATGGTGGAGACGATCGGCGCCCCAGTTCGGGTCGGTGGGCCCGGCGAACAGCGGGGAAAGGTCATTCCACTGGCGCCACGTTCGTGGGCTGACCGGGCCGAGAACCGCGGCCGGCCGGCCACGGTGATGGTGATCTGCTCACCGCCTTGGGCGCGGCGCACCAGCTCACTGGCGTTCTGACGCACTTCACGCAGCCCGACCTCGACCACGAAGCCGACGGTAGCACATGTGCATCACCCGACGAGGTCGTGAGTGCGTAGCCGCGTTCTCACACGGCTACGCACTTTACGAGCTTTACGAGCGCGTCAGCGCCCTTCGAGCAGGGGTTGGCGGGGATCCCACGTCGTGCCCTCGGCCGCGTCCTTGCGGCGGCGGGCGATGCCGGACAGGGATTCCAGCACCACCCGGTTGGCCAGGAACGACGTGATCTCGGCGTGGTCGTAGGGCGGGCTGACCTCCACCACGTCGATCCCGACCACCGGCAGCTCGTAGCAGATCCGGCGGACCGCATCGAGCAGCTGCCGGGCCGAGAGGCCACCCGGTTCCGGCGTTCCGGTGCCCGGCGCGTGCCCGGGATCGCAGACGTCGATGTCGACGGACAGGTACACCCCGTCGCAGTCGTCGGTGGAGATCGCGAACGCCTCGGTGAGGCACTCGGTGAACCCGCGCGCCACGATCTCGGTCATCTCGTAGGACCGCATGCCCTGCTCCGCCATCCAGCCCAGGGTCTCCGGTTCGGGCCAGTAGCCGCGCAGGCCCATCTGCAGGAACCGGTCGCCGCGCACCGCGCCGGACTCGATCAGCCGCCGCATCGGTTGGCCGTGCCCGATGAGCGACCCGAAGGCGATGTCCCCGGTGTCGGCGTGCGCGTCGAAATGGATCATCGAGACCCGGCCCTGCCCGATGTGCTGGGCCACCCCGGCCGCGTCCGGCCAGGCGACCGTGTGATCACCGCCGAGCGTCAGCGGGATCGCCCCGGTGCGGGCCACCGCGTACACCGCCTCCTGCAGGTCCCGCACCGACTTCTCGGCGTCGCCGGAGTACATCTCGACGTCGCCGGCGTCGAACACCTTCAGATCCTTCAGCCCGTCCACCCGCATCGCCAGCGACGGGCGGGACCCGTCGTGCGGGAGGTAGCAGGTCTGGCGGATGTACTGCGGCCCGAACCGGGTGCCGGACCGGTGCGAGGTGCCGCCGTCGAAGGGAGCCCCGAGGATCACCACGTCGGCGCCCGCGTAGCTGTCGGGCTCCGCCCAGTCGCAACGCGGGACGCCGAGGAACGTGATGTCCGGGCCGAACTGCGGTCCGTACCGTGCCATTGCCGTCGTCCTTACTCGCTCGCCGCATCAGTCGCCGCTGATCATTCACCCAGGTAGGACATGACGTGCTTGACGCGCGTGTACTCGTCGAGCGAGTACGCCGACAGGTCCTTGCCGTAGCCGGACTGCTTGACCCCGCCGTGCGGCATCTCGGCGACCAGCGGGATGTGGCAGTTGATCCACACGCAGCCGGTGTCGATGGCCGCCGACATCCGCAGCGCGCGGCGGTGGTCGTTGGTCCACACGCTCGACGCAAGCCCGTACTCGGTGTCGTTGGCCAGCCGGATCGCGTCGGCCTCGTCCTCGAACGTCTGCACGGTGATCACCGGGCCGAAGATCTCGGTGCGGATCAGCTCGTCGCCCTCGCGCAGGCCGTCGACCACGGTCGGTGCGTAGAAGTAGCCCTTGTCGCCGATCTGCTCCCCGCCGGAGACGACCGAGGCGTGCGAGGGCGCCCGCGAGATCAGCCCGGACACGTGCCCGAACTGGTTGACGTTGTTCACCGGCGGGATGTAGAAGCCGTCGTCGTCCTTCTCGGCGTTGGACAGCTGCACGGTCGCGGCCTGCTCGACCAGCGCCGCGACCAGGTCCTCGTGCTTGCTGCGGTGCACGATCACCCGGGTGGCCGCGGTGCAGTCCTGGCCGGCGTTGAAGTAGCCGGCGACCGCGATGCCCTCGGCGGTGGCGGCCAGGTCGGCGTCCTCGAAGACGATCACCGGCGCCTTGCCGCCCAGTTCCAGGTGCGCGCGCTTGACGGTGTCCGCGGCGGCCCTGGCCACCGCCTTGCCGGCGGCGGTGCTGCCGGTGATCGACACCATCGCCGGGATCGGGTGCGAGGTCAGCGCCGCGCCGGTGGAACGGTCGCCGCAGACCACGTTGAACACCCCGGGCGGCAGGATCTCGGCGAACAGCCGGGCCATGTGCACCGCGCTGGCCGGGGTGGTGTCCGACGGCTTGAGCACGATGGTGTTGCCGGCGGCCAGCGCCGGGGCGAACTTCCAGACCGCCATCATCATCGGGTAGTTCCACGGCGCCACCGACCCGATCACGCCGACCGGCTCGCGGCGGATCGAGGAGGAGAAGCCGCGCATGTACTCCGCGGTGGCCTTGCCCTCCAGCAGCCGGGCCGCGCCGGCGAAGAACCGGATCTGGTCGCACATCGGCGGGATCTCCTCCGAGGAGGTCAGCCCGAGCGGCTTTCCGGTGTTCTCGTGCTCGGTCTGCACCAGCGCCTCGGCGTCGGCCTCGATCGCGGCGGCCATCTTGAGCAGGTAGTCCATCCGCTCGCCCGGCGTCGTCTTCTTCCACTCCGCGAACGCGGTCTGGGCGGCCCGGCAGGCGGCGTCGACGTCGTCCTCGCGGGACAGCGGCGCCGACAGGTACGCCTCGCCGGTGGACGGGTTGATCACGTCGGAGTACCCGCCGCCGGCCGGCGGCGACGAACTCGCCGTTGATGAAGTTGGACAGTTGTTTCGAGTCGGCCATCAGTCTCCTCCGCTGTCAGTGGCACGCAGTCAGCGCGTCACGCAGTGCTGCCGGACCGGTGACGGCGCCACGTCCAGCGCCGGGTTGTAGTCGAAGAAGCCGACCGGCTTGAGCCAGAAGTTCACCGTGTCGGCCGGCATGATCGGCCAGTCCTCGATCCGCGGCACGTGGTGGATGCCGAAGACGTACCAGAGCACCACGTCGGTGTTCTCGATCGACCGGTTCGCCGCGGTCCACACCGGCAGGCCCTCGTCGGTGTCGCTCTGGTTGACGAACTCGCCGCACGGCCAGCGTTCCTCCTCGTCGTGCGGGGTCACCCAGAGCGTGTGCTTGAGCACCTGCGCCCGGTTCAGGACGGGCGACGATTCGTCGATCATGGGCGGGAACGCGGCGCCCGGCACCAGCTTGTAGGCCACCGGCGTGCCGACCTTGTTGAGCCGGTTCGGGTTGGTGACCTTCCAGGCCCGCTGGGTGTCCCAACAGAAGTCCTGCTTGCCCTCCTCCTCGGTACGCAGCGGCACGCTGCGCTGGGTCAGCGCCAGCCCGTGCGGGTTGTCCGACGCCGATCGGCAGCTGCGCGGTCTCGCTCATCACCACCGTGTTGTCCGGCCCGTCGATCTCCATGTCCAGCCGGGCCACGATGAAGTGCTGGTGGATCGGCGCGTAGGTCTGCTCGTCGACCACGGTGCCGTAGGGCGGGGGGTGTCGCCCGCGAACGGGGTGGTCACCATGATCCCGGTGGCCCGCACCTCGCACTCGATGTTGCCGTCCTCGTAGAACCGCCAGTAGATGCAGGTACTCGTAGTTGGCCACGGTGACGTGCGCGGACACCACCAGCCGGCGCATCCGGCGCACCGCGGCGCCGGCCCGGTCGTCGACGTGCTTCCAGAGGACCGCGCGCGTCCTCCTCGTGGATGCAGATCGCGTTGCGGATCGACCGACGGTTCGCCGCGGGTGTCGGGCAGCACCGCGTCCAGGTAGCGGATCTCGCCGAGGCAGTCGCAGCCCAGCTCGAGCGAGGTGGTCATGACGCCCGAGTCCCCACTCGCCGATGTCGAAGGCGGTGCGCCGCACGTGGTCGGCGTCGGGTCGCGGTAGGGCACCACCATCTCGGCGAACGACATCCGGTGCGCGACCGAGCGCAGCCGTCGCCCGTCGCCGTAGCCGACGCGGTACAGCACCAGGCCCTCGCGGTAGTTGAAGCCGGTCCGCAGCCCCCAGTTCTGCCAGCGCAGCTCGTTGCCCTCGAGGGTGAACGACGGGCCCGTCCGGCTGGGTGATCTCCAGCGGCTTGCGGTCCGTGCGCGCCGAGTAGCCCGGGACGTGCTCGGGCATGTACTCGCCCTGGACCGCGCGGGAACCCGGCGCTCGGGTGTCCTCGACCTCCAGCAGCTCCATCGTGTTCATGTCGACGATGAGCTTCAGCCCGCTGACCGGGTGCGCGTACGGGTTGGACGTCTCGGACTCGCGCAGCCAGACGTCGCACCAGCCCAGCCGCCGACCCCGGTACCGCTCCGGGATCAGGTGCCCGCCGTAGGTCCACATGTCGATCAGCACCAGCGACATGTCGGTGATCCCGCGCCCGGCCAGCGCCGCGATCACCTCCGGGTGCTTGCGCAGCGCCTCGTCACAGTCGTGGAACTCGTCCACCGTGGCGTTGGGCTGCTTGCCCGGCTGCGGCCAGCTCAGCACGCGTCGTCGGTCAGCGACACCAGCGCCTTGTACGCCGAGCCGTCCCGGTGTCCCAGAGCACGACGAGGGCCTCCCGGACGATCGCGTCGCCGGGGGAGAAGCCGCGCACGACGTCCTTGGCTGGCTCGCGCAGCTCGACCGAGGCGATCCGCCAGCCCGGGCGAACCCCTTGTCGCGGCCCAGGATCGCCCGCGTGGCGGAACTCGTCGGCCGACAGCGGGTCGAGCGGGTGCCCGGTCTGGCTGGAGTCTGCGAGTAGATCGTGTGGACGAGTCCTCGGGACGATCAGGGAGGGGGTGTCCCGCCGGAGGGTCTCGCCGCGGAAGAACGCCGGGTCGCGGACCCGGCAGATCACCATGAGCACCGCCCCGAGCAGGAGCATGCCCACCGCCAGGATGAACACCAGGCCGACCCCGCCGATCTCCGCACCGCTGCCGTTCTCCGGGTCGGAGCTGTCCCTCACCGAGATGTAGAAGACCGCCGCCAGCATGATGCCGCCGAGCAGCGGGAACAGCAGCTTGAACACGATGTTGAACGCGCTGGTGAACAGCTCCTTGCGGAAGTACCAGACGCAGGCGAACGCGGTGAGCCCGTAGTAGAAGCAGATCATGATGCCGAGCGTGACGATGGTGTCGTTCAGCACCTCGCTCGGAAGGAACGTGAGCACGGTGTAGAACACGGCGGTCCCGATCCGCGGCCAGGGTCGCGAAGCAGGGAGTCAGGAAGCGCGGGTGCATCTGGGCGAACTGGCCGGCATCGCCCGGTAGGTGCCCATCGCCAGCAGCGTGCGGGACGGCGGCATGAACGTGGTCTGCAGGCTCGCCGCGCTGGAGGCGAGCACGGCCAGGAACAGCAGCAGCGAAGGCCAGGGCCCATCACCGGCTCGGCGAGCGCACCGAAGACGTTGTCCGAGGTCTCCTCGTTGCCCAGGCCGAGGCCCTCGGTGCCGACCCCGGCGTACATCATCGCGGCGATGGCCACCAGCAGGTAGGTCAGCAGGATCGATCCGACGGAGGCGACGCCGCCCGGCCCGGCGTCCTGTCCGCGTCCTTGCTCTCCTCGTTCACGGTCAGGCAGGCGTCCCAGCCCCAGAACGCGAAGATCGATCCGATGAGCCCGGCGACGAACGCGCTGAGCCTGAGGCCGGTGAACGGGTTGAACCAGTCCCAGCTGAACGGGATCCCGCGGCGAGCCGCGCGGAGCCGACGATCGCGGCCATGATGAAAAGCGCCAGCACGATCATCTGGAAGCCGACCAGCACGACCTGCACGTGCGCGGTGGTGGTGATCCCGCGGTAGGCGATGTAGGTCGCGACCGCCACGAACGCCAGGCAGGTGACGACGTTGACCAGCTTGTTGTCGGCCAGCTCGGCGATCGCGTCGTTCCCGGTGAGCCGGGCGATGAACAGGTAGAAGAACGACACCGCGACGCCGGCCAGGTTGGACAGCACGATCACCGTGGCCACGATCAGGCCCCAACCGCACATCCAGCCGATGTACGTGCCGAACGCCTTGGTCGCCCACGTGAACGACGTGCCGCAGTCCGGGATGGCCCGGTTGAGCTCCCGGTAGGCGTAGGCGGTGAGGAACATCGGGACGAAGCCGGCGATGAAGATCGCCGGCATCTTCAGGCCGACAGCGGCGACGACCAGACCGAGGGTGGCGGTCAGCGTGTAGGCGGGGGCGACGCTCGAGACGCCCAAGGTGATGCTGCCGAGCAGCCCGACGGCGCCGCCGGACAGACCTTTCTCGTGGACGTCACCGGTTTCGGGCACGGCTACCTCCTCCGATCCTGGCGGATCGCTCCCGCACCACGGTGTGCGGATTGATCGACAGTCTTGTTGCTCGCGAGGCCGGAGAGCAAGGTCCCAGGCCTTCACGGCGGCGGGCGTCGCGCCCGCGGGAAGCTCGTCCAACGGCGTCGAGGCGACCTGCGCCCGGATCCCGTTGACCCAGCGCCGGCACAGCGGGGTCAGCCGGAAATCGTTGGACTGCAGCCGTCCCCTGCTGACCAGGATGCCGATGTCGGCGCCCTTGTAGAGGTAGTCCCCGGCGCCCGCGACCCGCAGGTAGAAGCCCTCGTCGTCGGCCGCATGCCGTGCCAGTCGGTGGCCGGGCGGAGGAACCTGAGCCTGCCCGCGGCCCGTTGCGCCAGATCCCGGTCCGCGGCGCCTCGGTGATCAGACCCAGCCGATCCTCCGTCTGCTTGATCACGACCTGGCTCCACACATCGACGCTGTCCGGGTCGGCCCACCGGTCGTTATCTCGTCGACGTCGATCACGTAGTCCACGTCGAGGTATTCCAGCAGGTGGAACAGGAACAGCGGCAGCTCGGCGTAGGCGCCCGCGGTCACGTTGGTCATCGAGCTGATGCCGGACAGCCGAGGGTTGATCTCACCCAGGTAGAGCTCGCCCGTGTCGGTGTCGACCAGGTAGTCGACCTCGAAGAAGCCGCGGTAGCCCTCGGTGGCCAGCCGTGCCCCGAGGTTCTGGGTGACACCCTGGCCCGGGTCCGCTGCGACTCGGTGAGCACGTCGAGATAGACGTCGTTGCCGGCCCAGCCGCCCTTGTACGGGGTCAGCTCCTCGTAGCCGGTGATGTCGGCCATGATCGGCCCGACCAGCGTGCCGTGCCGGGTCAGCACGGCCTCGACAGCGACCGCCCGGCAGTTGATCCGCTTCATGACCTTGAGCTCGACGCCGGTGAGCTCATGGTCCTTGGCGGCGCCGTCCCAGCCGTCCCGGTCGGAGATGAAGAACGTGGTCTTGCCCGAGTCACCCCATGGCAGCTGCACGACGAGGTCGTCACCCAGACCGGTCGCCCGGGCCTTCTCGAGCAGCTCGTCGTAGCTCTCGACGGTGCCCAGCATATTGGGCACGCTCGGCACCCCCGCCTCGTTGCCCATCCTCGTGGTAACCAGCTTGGAGTCCATCCGGTGCCGCAGCTCGGCCGACGGCAGCGCGACCTGGATGCCGAGCTCGCCCGCCAGCCGTTCGGTCTCGGCGTCGAACATCACCAGCACAGCCTTGCCGCCGCCGCCCTTCTCCCGCACCAGGTCGTAGAACTCGGGATGGGCCAGCAGGTAGTTGTTCATCTCCTCCATGGAGCTGAAGGTGTCGTCACCGCGGTTCTCCGGGACGAAGACCCGCGGGTGCGCGCCGCCGAAGGAGTCGTAGTAGTTGACGTAGGTGAAGTTTCGAGATCCAGCGATCCACCCCGAGCAGGTTGAACGACGTCGGGGAGACGAAGTAGATCGGCGTCCTGTTGCGCCGGAAGAAGGCCCGGATCGCCGATACGCCACGCAGTGGCCTGCGCCCGGTGGCAGCCGGTGCCGGCGTCGCGCCTCACGGTGCGCCTCGCCCGACAGTAGGCCGGCGCCTTCCGCGGCGCTGGCCTTCACCGAGGAGACCGCATTCTTCGCGCCCCCGCTCCCGGGCGTTTGCCTCCCGGGCGCCGTCCGCTGTGGTCGAGGTGGGCTTCGTGCCGGCCATCGCTGTCCCTTTCCGTCTGCGGGTTGGAGCATCCGGTGACGATCACTGTCTGTGGTGATCGAATCTAGCCTTTCATCGAGTAGCGGTGGGGAGACTCAATACATCGCTGAGGATGGCGGCCACCCCGGGTAACCGGTGGTCGGACAGCCATCGTGCGATGAACTGCCCGCCGATCGGGCAGGCCGCCGGTCCGGTTCCGATCGGGACGGAGCACGCCGGCAGCCCGGCCAGGTTGGCGTCGTAGAGCATCGGCGCCCAGTCCCGCCACACCTCGTCCACCTCGACGCCGCCGATCCCGTGGCGGGTAGGGCAGCGTGTTGTCGAACGCGACGCAGCCGACGGTCGGCGTGAACAGCGCCGCTGGTACCGGTGCTGGCGAAGAACTCGGCGTAGGTCGACGTGGATCCGCTCCCGCTCGAACTGGGCCCGGATGTAACGCTTGGCGCTGACCTGCTCACCGAAGCCCAGGTACTCGCGTACGGACGCGGACAGCCGCTCGGGATGCTGCTCGTACTCGGTGGCCTCGGACCAGCGTGCCTCGGCGGTGGCGATGGTGGCCCAGGTGGCCACGGAGCTGGTCAGCCCGGGAACGGCCCGCACGATCTGCACCCCGGCATCGGCGAGCGCGGCGACGGCGTGCCCGAACGTCATGCCCGAGACCTCGTCGTCCACCGCGGCGAAGCCGAGGTCCTCGCTCACGGCCACGCGAAGAGGGACCGGGGTCGTGGCTGCGCTGTTGCTGATCGGGGGGCGCCGGAGCCGGCACGGAATGGCGGTCCGGGCTCGTAGAAGCCGCCCATCACGTCCAGCAGCAGCTCGGCATCGGCGACGGTTCGACTCAGCGGTCCGACCGCGAACGAGGGTCTTCCAGCCGGGCCCGGAAGGCTCGTGCGGCACGAGCCCGAAGGTCGGTTTGTGCCCGACCAGCCCGCAGAACGCCGCCGGGATGCGGATC
>CAWJFD010000015.1:0-118639 GCA_963841985.1 uncultured Actinomycetota bacterium | reverse complement strand
CCTGCTTGAGCGGGTCCTTCTTGGCGGCCTTGCGGAAGGTGTAGTCGGTTCCGTACTTCATGTACGGCTCGTGGTACTGCGGCTCCCAGGAGAGTTCCTGGATCTTCTGATGAGCCTTGGCCAAGCTCTGCCGACTCACGTTTTCTCCTCACGTGTGGTGGTCCGAGGAAGCTCCGACACCCCGCGGGCCGCCGACCGGAGGTTCCCGGCCGGCGAGAGCGACGATGCGTCCTCGTGGTCTGCCCCCGTCCGCGGTACCGGTCCTTGCGCGGGTGGCCCGGGCAGCGGAGGTGGACCCGGGTTCCACCTCTGTGTTCGGCGCGCGAGACCGAGCACAGGGGCTTTCCCCGTGCCTCGAATCACACTCCCCTGGCCGAGTGGCCGAGGTCTCAATATGAGAATGTGGCATCCGGTCATCCCTGTGCCTGAAGCCCCCCGCGAGGTACCGTCCGATAGCGCGACACTCCACATCGACGTGGAGCGCCACTGCGCCGAAGGAGGGCATCGGCTTGGCCCGTTCGAACCACAGGTCGCCCCGTCGGCATCACGACGACGCTGCCGACCAGCTGGTGCGCGCTCGGACATCGTTCCTGGTCGACGACGAGGTGGAGGCCGGCACGGTCCGCGACACCATCCTGGCCTCGTGGACCCGCTCCCGCGAGTGGGACGTGGAGTCGAACAAGATCGAATTGTCCTGCGACTTCGACTGCGAACAGGACTCCCCGCTGACCCGCGCGGCGTCGCCGGTGCTGGCGGATGTGGCTGATCAGTTCGCCGGCGAACCCGTCAGCGTGATCCTCACCGACTCCGACGGTGTCGTGCTGGAACGGCGGTCAGGGGATTCGGCCCTGAACCAGCACCTGGACAAGGTATGGCTCGCCCCCGGCTTCTCCTACGCCGAGAGATTCATCGGGACCAACGGCATCGGCACCGCCCTCGAAGGGCGCGGTCCGGCGCAGGTGTTCGGGCACGAGCACTACGTCGAGCACCTGGCCGACCTCGCCTGCGCGGGCGCGCCGGTCTGGCATCCGATGACCGGCAAGCTCCTCGGTGTCGTCGACCTCACCTGCTGGGGCCCGGACGCCGGGCGTTTCATGGCCACCGCCGTGGCCCGCATCGCGCGGCAGATCGAAGGCGCCCTGCTCGACCAGTCCGGCCCGCGCGAGCTGGCTCTGCTGCACGACTACCTCACGGCCTGCCAGCGCAACCGCGGTGCGGTGATCGGGGTCAGCCCCGACCTGGTGATGCTCAACGACCAGGCCCGCGAGCTGATCGACCCCAGCGACCAGGTCACGCTCATCGCGGGTGCCACCGAGGCGTTGAACGCCGGCCAGCGGCTCACCATGGTCGACCTGCCCAGCGGGGCGGTCGCGAGGGTCCATGGCAAACCGAGCTGGATCGACAAGAAGGCGGCGGGCGGCGTGCTGCACGTCCAGCTCGCGGCCCGCGACATCGCGACCCGGCCGCGGGCCGCGATCACGGCCGCGAACTCGGCGCTGCCCGCGGCGGTCGGTTCGGGGTTGCTGTGGAGCAAGTGCTGTCAGGCCGTCGACCGGCACTTCCACAACCGGGAGTGGCTGATCCTGGAGGGCGAGCCCGGCACCGGCAAGACCACGCTGGCCCGCGCCACCCATCAGGCGCGCACGCCGGCCGGCCATTTCCGGCTTCTCGACGCCGACGAGTACGGCCCGCACTGGATCGCCGATGTCGTCGAGGAACTGGAGACCGCCCACCACGGCACGCTGGTACTGGCCCACGTCGACCGGCTGGGCCCGGAGGTCCAGCAGTCCCTGGCCGATGCGCTGGAGCCGCACCGCGAGTCCACCGACCCGGCGCGCTCGTGGGTGGCCGCCACGACCGGCAGCGGCCGGAGGTCCGGTCCGGCAATCGGCGCCGGCCTGCTGGAGTGTTTCCCGCGCACGGTCGAGGTGCCACCGTTGCGCCACCACGTCGAGGACGTCGCCGAGCTGGTGCCCCACCTGATCGCCCGGCTCACCCGCGGCTCCGAGCTGTCCTGCTCGCCGGAGGCGATGCGGGTGCTGATGCGCAACCGGTGGCCGGGCAACGTCGAGCAGCTCTACCAGGTGCTGCGCAAGACCGTGGCGCGGCGCCGGGCCGGCGTGCTCACCCCCGCGGACCTGCCCCCGGAGACCAGGGCGATCACCAGGCGGGTGCTCACCCCGCTCGAGGCGATCGAGTGCGACGCGATCGTCGAGGCGCTGCTGGACAACCACGGCAACAAGGCGGAGGCGGCGCGCCACCTGGGCATGTCCCGGGCGACGATCTACCGCAAGATCCGCGGCTACGGCATCTCGATCCCGGAGGCCGAAGCCACCCGCGTGCCCTGATCGCCGCGGCGCGCGCAGCACACCCAACGGCGGGTGCCGGCGGATCGGACGTGACGAGATCGACGCCGCGGCGGTTCAGGCTTCGGCACCGGCCGCAACGGCACACGTCTCGTGCGCGGCTTCGGCCGGGCGCCGTCGGGCCTTGCCGAGATCGGCAATGCCCGACGCCGCAGGTCAGCCGTCCGTACGCTTCGTGGGGCTCCACTCGGTGAACCCGGCGGCGCGGGCGTCGGTCGCGGTGCGGAACCAGACCTCGGCCTTCGTGCGCGCGTAGTACGGGCTGGTGGGGCGGTGGAACAGCATCGAGTCCGCGTTGCCCTTGATCGTGTACTCCGGTCCGGGGGCCGAGCCGTCGGGCAGCGGTTCGGCGGAGCCGGGCCCGTGGTCACGAAGCGGCTCGGCGACGGCACGCGGTCGCGGCGACGGGCGGGTCGCGGACGGGTCGGCGCCGTCGGACACGATCTCGTTCGGCCCGGTCGGGGTGAAGAGCGCCTGACCGGCCAGCGTCGAGGGCGGGGGCGTGGGAGCGGGTGCCGTCCGGATCGGGGCGGAGGTACTCCCGTCCTGAGGACCATGGTCGGCGCCGACCATGCGTCGACGTCCCGCTGAACCGGCTCCGCCGTGACCGGCTCCGGCTCACGCGGTGGTTCCGGCTCGGCGAGCAGCTCCGGCTCCGGCTCGGCAACCGGCTCAGGCTCCGCCGGTAACTCCGGCTCAGCCAGCGGCACCGGTTCCGCAAACAACGACTCCGGCTCACCCGGCAACTCCGGCTCGGCCAGCGGCTCCGGTTCCGCAACCAGCAGACTCCGGCTCGGCCAGCGGCTCCGGCTCCGCAAGCGACCCGGGAGCGGCCAGCGGTTCGGGCTCGGGTGCCAGCTCCGGCGGAGGCACCGAGGCGGTCGATTCGGCCGCCCCGTTCAGCGATGACCCCGACTCCGCGGGTGTGCCGGACGAGGGCGCCGGGCCGCCGGTCCAGCTCGCGGCGGCCGGCCTGGAGGCGGCGGGCGGCCACTGCTCGATCAGCGTTGCGGCACTCTCCCTGCGGGACCGTACGACCCACGCACCTGCACCGACCAGCCCGGCGAGTACGAGCCAGCGAAGGCGTCGCCTGGTTCTCGATCGTTCTGCCATGGTCACCCCTCCTCGGCGCTCACGCAGGGTAGGCCGAGCGCCTACCCGGAACTCCGGCCACCCCGGCCTGCCTTGACCCGCTCGTAGCGGGCCAGCGCCTCCAGCCGCTCGACCTTGTGGTCCACCATCGGCTCCGGGTAGCCGTCCGGAATCCCGGAGGATAGCGCCCAGGGCTGGTGCACCTGCTTGCCCGGCACAGCGCGCAGCTCGGGCACGAACCGGCGGACGTAGCTCCCGTCGGGGTCGAACTTCTCGCCCTGGGTGATCGGGTTGAACACCCGGAAGTACGGCGAGGCGTCGGTGCCGCTTCCTGCTGTCCACTGCCATCCGTGCTGGTTGGAGGCCAGATCCCCGTCGACGAGCAGTTTCATGAAGTGCCGTGCGCCCCACCACCACGGCAGGTGCAGGTCCTTCACCAGGAAGCTCGCGACGATCATGCGCACCCGATTGTGCATCCAGGCCTGCTCGCGCAGCTGGCGCATCCCGGCGTCGACGATCGGGAAGCCCGTTCGGCCCTCGCGCCAGGCGTCGAACGCCTCCCGCGCCTGTGCACCCTCGGACACCGGCAGCGCGTCGAAGGACCGGTCGTAGTTGTGGCGAGCGGAGTCGGGGCGCTGGTGCAGGATGTCGGCGTAGAACTCGCGCCAGGCGAGCTCGGTGCGGTAGACGTCCACCGAACCAGAGCGGCGCGAGGCCAGGTCGGCGAGCATCGTGCGCGGGTGGATCGCGCCGTACTTGAGGTACACGGACATCCGCGAGGTGCCTTCGCGGTCCGGCCGGTTGCGGTCCTCCGCATAGTCGGCGACCGCGGCGTCGAGGAAGGCGGCCCACTGCCTGTGCGCGGCCTCCTCGCCTGCGGCGGGAAGGGCGGCCTCGACGGTCTCGTCGTCCGGGATCCGGCTCGCGGGCGGGCCGCCGTCCTTCCGCGCCGGGTCGAGCCAGCGAACCGTCGAGGCGTCGGTGTCGGCCGGTGCCCGCCAGCCGTGTTCGGCCCAGGCCCGCCGGAAGGGCGTGAACACCCGGAACGGATCACCGTCGGCCTTGCGCACCCGGCCGGGCGCCACGGCGTAGGGCGATCCGGTGCGCACCAGCTCCCGCCCGTCCGCGGCCAGCGCCGTGGCCACCGCCTCGTCGCGCGCCGCCCCGTAGGGCCCGAAATCGGCGGCCACGTGAACCGAACCGGCGTCCACGGCGGCGGCGATCCGCGGCACCGCATCCGCCGGATCACCGCGCACGACCAGCAGCTTCCCGCCGAGCGCCGTGTCGAGGTCGCGCAGCGAGCGGTAGAGGAACGTGCGCCGCGCCGCTCCGGCCGGGTCGAGCAGGGTGGGATCGAGCACGAACAGCGCCAGCGAGCGGGGAGCGGCGTCGGCCGCGGCGAGAAACGTCGGCTGGTCCCGCACACGCAGATCGCGGCGGAACCACACCATGGAGGTCTCGGCCATGTCGGGGACGCTATCCCGAGGCCCGCTCAGCCGCCGGTCGACGGCGCCCGGTGCGCGGACAGCACCCGTTCCAGCGCGGGGCGGAGCCATGCGGCCAGCGCCGCCGGTTCCTGCGGGCCACGCAGGAGCGCGGTGAACACCAGCCCGTCGAGCACCGCGGCGATCTCCTCGGCCGCGACGTCGGGATCGGTGACCGACCAGCTCGCGATCGCCCGTGCGGCGAGACCGCGGATCACGTCGCCACCGCGGATCATGTGCACGCGCAGCTCCGGCTCGCGGATCGCGGCGAGGCTCAGCTCGTACCGGGCCAGCGTGCGGTGCCGCTCGCCGGAGACCATCGCCACGCCGACACCGGTGAGCACATCGAGCACCGCGGCCGGCGGAGCTTCGAACACGGCCGGCAACTCGATCTCCAGGTCCAGCGCCAACAGCCGGTCGACACACCCCCGCACGAGGGCCGACCGGGTGCGGAAGTAGTAGGACGTGCTGCCGGGTGCGATGCCGGCGGCCTCGTCGACGGCGCGGTGGGTGAGGCCGCGCATGCCGTACTCGGCCAGCACCCGCAAGGCAGCATCGAGGATCTCCGTACGGCGGTCGGACATGATTCCTCTACTTCTGTAGAGCAGCTTCTGCTACCTTCTCTACAAGCGTAGAGGGGAGACGACGATGGATGTAGCAGTGGTCGGAGCCGGACTCGGTGGGCTGGCGGCTGCGGTGGGGCTGCGGCGAGCCGGGCACGTGGTCACCGTGTTCGAGCGCTCGGCCGCGCCCCGCGAGAACGGCGCCGGTATCGGGATCATGCCCAACGGCGTGCGCGCCCTGGATGCGCTCGGGCTGGGCGCGGCGATGCGGGAGCGCGCCGCAGTGTTCGAGTCCGGCGGGTTCCGCGACCGCCGCGGTCGCCCGCTGCTGTCCACCGACCAGGTCGCGCTGGCCGCCCGCACCGGCGCCCCACTGGTCGTCGTGCCACGACGCTGGCTGCACGGGCTGCTGGCCGACGCGGCGGGCGCCGGGATCGTGCGCACGGGGCATCCGGTCGGGAGCCTGCGCGAGATCGGCGGCGACACCGGCGCTGACCCACTCGGCGGATCGGTGATCGTCGAGGACAGCCGGTTCGACGCGGTCGTCGTGGCCGACGGTGCGCACAGTCGGCTCCGGGCGGCGCTGTTCCCCACCCATCCCGGCCTGCGCGGTTCCGGCGAGCTCGCGGCCAGGGCGATCGCGCCGGGGATGCCCGGCGTCCCGGTGGCACCCGGCGAGCTGCTCGACCGGCGCACCGGCGAACGCTTCGGCTGCATGCCGATGGCCGGCGGCTCGGTCTACTGGTACGCGACCTGGCGCGCCGATCGGATCACCGCGCCCGCCGAGCCGTCGGCGCGGCACCGCTGGCTGCGCGACCGGCGGGCCGACTGGCATCCCTGCGCGGCCGCCCTGATCGAGGCCACCGACCCGGCCGAGGTGCACGTCGTCGAGACGGCGCAGCTGATCAGCCCGCTGCCGACGATGTCGGTCGGACGCATCGCGCTTCTGGGCGACGCCGCGCACGCCATGACCCCGGACCTGGCCCAGGGCGCGGGCCAGGCCTTCGAGGACGCTGCGACCCTTGGTGCCCTACTGCACGGGATCTCCGCTACCGATGCGCCTGCCGCGCTCGCCCGCTACGACGACATCCGCGGCCCGCGGACCACCGCGCTGCTGCACGACGCGCTGCGGGCGCATCGGCTGCTCGGGCTGCGCGGCCCACTCGCGCTGGCCCGGGACGTCGCGTTCCGGCTGGTCCCGGGCTCGTTGGCGACCAGAGCCATGGCCGCCCAACTCCGCTTCGACCCGATCCCCCTCGGCTCCGCCCCGCCCCGGACGAGCGCACCCCGCAACTCCGATCGCGCGAACGGCACTCTCGCGCAATAGGTGTGCTCGAAAGTGCCGTTCGCGCAGCTACGACCACAGGGCCCGCGCCCAGGGGGCCCGAGGCGCGCTCATGAGCAGGGGCGGGAGCCCCGCCCCGGTCAGCGCTTCGACAGGGGCACGAAGGCACGCTCCGGGGACCCGGTGTACAGCTGGCGGGGGCGACCGATCTTCGTGGTCGAGTCGTTGATCATCTCGCGCCAGTGGGCGATCCAACCGGGCAGCCTGCCGAGCGCGAACAACACCGTGAACATCTTGGTGGGGAAGCCCATCGCCCGGTAGATGACGCCGGTGTAGAAGTCCACGTTCGGGTAGAGCTTGCGCTCGATGAAGTAGTCGTCGGCCAGCGCCTTCTCCTCCAGCTTCAGGGCGATGTCCAGCAGCGGGTCGGTGACACCGAGCTTCTTCAGTATGTCGTCCGCCTGTTGCTTGACGATCTTCGCGCGCGGGTCGTAGTTCTTGTAGACGCGGTGCCCGAACCCCATCAGCCGGGCGCCCTTGTCGTCCTTGTTCTTGACCCGCTCGACGTAGGAATCGACGTCCCCGTCCTCCTCGCGCTGGATCTTCTGCAGCATCTCCAGCACCGCCTGGTTGGCCCCGCCGTGCAGCGGGCCGAACAGCGCGTTGATCCCGGCCGAGATGCTGGCGAACAGGTTGGCCTGCGACGACCCGACGAGGCGCACCGTGGAGGTCGAGCAGTTCTGCTCGTGGTCGGCGTGCAGGATCAGCAGCAGGTCCAGCGCCTTGGCGAAGTCCGGGTCGACGTCGTACGGCTCGGCCGGGAAGCCGAAGGTCATCCGCAGGAAGTTCTCCACCAGCCCGAGCGAGTTGTCCGGGTAGAGGAACGGCTGGCCCATCGACTTCTTGTAGGCGTACGCGGCGATCGTCGGCAGCTTGGCCAGCAGCCGCACGGTGGACAGCTCCACGTCGTCGGCGTTGAACGGGTCGAGGCTGTCCTGGTAGAAGGTCGACAGCGCGCTGACCGCGCTGGACAGCACCGGCATCGGGTGCGCGTCCCGCGGGAAGCCGTTGAAGAACGCCTTCAGGTCCTCGTGCAGCAGGGTGTGCCGGCTGATCTTCTTCGTGAACGCGTCCAGCTCGGCCTTGGTCGGCAGCTCGCCGTAGATCAGCAGGTAGCTGGTCTCCAGGAAGGTCGATCCCTCGGCGAGCTGGTCGATCGGGTAGCCCCGGTAGCGCAGGATCCCGGCGTCACCGTCGATGTAGGTGATCTCCGAGGCGCACGCCGCCGTGCTGCCGAAGCCCGAATCGAGCGTCACCATGTTGGCACTGGAGAGCAGACCACTGATGTCGAACGCCGACGCGCCCTCAGTGGCAGGGCGAATGGGCATCTCAAGCTCGCCGCCCGGGTAGTGGAGGACGGCCTTGCTGGACTCTTCAGCCATGTCGAGGTTCCCTCGCACTCGGATATTGCGTGGTTTTCCGACCACGCTAGTGCGCGAGCCGCCGGCCGCGCTTGTTCGGGATGTGTGACCTGATACTCGTCAGGATTTCCCCAACTTGCCGGCGTCGACCTCGACCCGCCCCACGATCAACCTGTTGATCACCCACAGTACCGTGCCGACGACGAGAAGTATTCCGGCGATCAGGAACTCCTGCGGCGACCGGCCGGACAGCGGCGTGGCCAGGAAACCACACAGCACGATGCCGGCCCACGGCGTCCAGGTCGGGGCTCGGAAGTGCTCGTGCTCGACCTCGTCGCGGCGCAGCACCAGCACCGCGATGTTGACGATCGTGAACACCACGAGCAGCAGCAGTGCGGTGGTGCCACCGAGGAGTGTGATGTCCACGGTGATCACCAGGATGATCGCGATGACGCTGGTGAAGACGATCGAGACCCACGGCGTGCGGCGGCCCGCATGCACGCGGCCGAAGATCGTCGGAATGATGCGCTCGTTCGACATCCCGTAGAGCAGCCTGCTGGCCATCAGCATGTTGATCAACGCCGAGTTGACCACGGCGAACAGCCCGATCACCGCGAACAGCGCCAGCGGGAAGCCGGGTGCACCGGCCTCCAGCACCCGGAACAGCGCGCTGCTCTTGGCCGCGGCCAGGTCGGCCGCCGGAACCAGCATCGACGACAGCACGGCCACCAGCACGTAGATCGTGGCGGCCACCGCCATCCCGACCAGCATCGCCCGCGGGAAGATCCGCGGGGGGTCGTGGCACTCCTCGGCCATGTTCACCGAGTCCTCGAACCCGACCATGGCGAAGAAGGCCAGCGAGGTCGCGGCCGTGATCGCCAGGAACGCCGACGACTCACCCGTGTTGATCTCGATCAACCGACCGGGCTCACCACGGCCCTGCGCGACCGCATAGATGCCGACGCCGATGATCAGCAGCAACCCGGACAGCTCGATGCAGGTGAGCACCACGTTCGCCTTGACCGACTCCCCCACGCCGCGGAAGTTGATCAGCGCGAGGCCGAGGATGAAGGCGCCGGCCACCGCCCACGTCGGCAGCACGATGAACTCCTTGAGATAGGTGTCCCCGAAGGCCTTCGACGCCGTCGCCGCCGACGTCACCCCCGACGACATCACCGTGAAGGTGACCATGAAGGTCAGGAAGTTGATGCCGAACGCCTTGTGCGTGTACAGCGCGGCGCCCGCGGCCCGCGGGTACTTCCCGACCAGCTCGAGATAGCTGAACGCCGTCAGGTAGGCGACGATGAAGGCCAGCAGGAACGGGATCCAGAGCGCTCCGCCGATCTTGCCGGCCACCGATCCGGTGAGCGCGTAGATGCCGGTGCCGAGAATGTCGCCGATGACGAAGAACAGCAGCAGTTTCGGGCCGATCGCCCGTTTCAGCTCCGGCTGTTCGATAACTGCACTCGCGTCCGCCATGGAGTGATGGTGCCCGCTGTCCGGCTCGTCGTCAGCTGTCCATGCTTGATCGCAACCTGGCCGTCACACGGAGCGGGTCGGGCCCCGGAAACGCCAGAACGCCGGGAACACGGCGACCACGACGATCGCCAGCACGATCACCGCGATGCCGCCGACGGTGGCCGCTGCGCCCGGCCCGATCCCGGCGGCCGCCGGACCGTGCCAGATGTCGGCCAGCCGCGGACCGCCGACCACCACCACGATGAACACACCCTGCATCCGGCCGCGCATCTCGTCGGTGGCCACGCTCTGCAGCATCGACGACCGGTACACCGAGCTCACCAGATCGCCCGCACCCGCGAGGGCCAGCGCGAGCACCGCCAGCCACAACGAGCTGGTCAGCCCGAACAGGGCCACTCCCAGCCCCCACACGCAGATCGCCACGGTGACCGCCACCCCCTGGCGGCTGATCCGGTGCAACCAGCCGGAGAACAACCCGGCGGCGACCATCCCCATCGGGATCGCCGCGAACAGCAATCCGAGCGCGATCCCGCCGCTGGGTGGATCGCCGAACACGGTCTGCGAGATCTCCGGGAACACCACCCGCGGCATGCCGAAACCCATGGCGACCACGTCGATGAGGAACGACACCAGCAGCACCTTGTGCATCGCCGCGTAGCGGAAGCCGTCGACGACCTCGCGGAACCCGGCCCGGCGGCGAGCGGTCGTCGTCTCCGGCGGTATCGACGGCAGCCGCCACGTCGCCCACAGCGTGGCGAGCAGGGCGATCGCGTCGAGCAGGTAGAGCACCGGCAGGCCGGTCACCGGGATCAACACCCCGGCCAGCAACGGGCCGGCGATCGCGCCGGCCTGCACGACCGTCATGTTCAGCGCGTTCGCCGCCGGCAGCTCCTCGGGACCGAGCAACCGCGGCAGCACGGCGCTGCGCGTGGGCTGGTTCACCGCGAGGAACGCGGTCTGCACCGAGAACAGCACCAGGATCGTCCACACCCCACCGATGCCGGTGGCGGCGGTGACCCACAGTGCCAGCGAGCTGGCGGCGATACCGGTGCCGGTCACCAGCAGCAGGATCCGGCGGTCCACCGCGTCCGCGATCGCTCCGCCCCACAGCCCGAAGACGATCAACGGGACGAGCCCGAACAGCCCGGTCAGGCCGACCCAGGCCGACGAGCCCGTCAGCTGGTAGATCTGCGTCGGGACAGCCACCACGGAGAGCTGGGCCCCGATCACCGTGACGATGCCGGCCAGCCACAACCTGCGGTAGGCGAGGCTGCGCAGCGGGCGGGTGTCGGCGAGCGCCCCGCGCAGCACGCGGCCGAGGCCCGGCCGCCGGATCGCCTCCGTCGGACCGTCCTTGCTCCGGCCGGGCGGTTCGTCATCGGATGTCCGGTTCGGGAGCGTCGGTTCCTCCGGACCGGGCATCGTCATGTGTTCAGCAGTACCACTGGTGGAGACGTCTTCGCCCGCCCGTCAGAAGTGATGTGGGCACCACGGGCCCGGCGTCCAGCTCATCGCCGTCGCCAGCCGCAGCAGCGCTCCGGGGCGCTCCTCGACGACCCGACCGGTGCCCGCGTAGGCCCCCAGCACGGGATCGCCGAGGTAGGCGGCGGCGAGCACGGTGGTGTCGATCCGCAGGTCCGGCGGGTCGGTCGTCGGCTCGCAGGTCGCCCCGCTGCCGTCCCCGGCCAGCCGGTGGCGCCCGGCGTTCCACGGGCAGCGGCTGTCGGTGACCTCCAGAACGAGATCCACCGGCGCGGCGTAGCGGCGCGCCGCGAGTGCCTCACCGAGCCGGACCAGCCGCAGCCAGAGTCCGTCGCGCATCCGGACCCTGGCCCGCCGCGGGTCGGCGAGCAGCCGCAGCAGCGGCTCGTCGACGGGGCGGCCCCATGCGCCTGTGGTGGACGTCAGGTCGATGTCGAGGACGTGCTGCCACAGGGCCACAGCGGCGGCCGGATCCACCGCGAGCAACTCATGCACGTCCACCCGGGCGGCGGGCAGGTCGTCGACCCAGTTCTGGTGCACCCGGTACAGCACGTACCCGCGGGTGTCGGCGCCGTCCCGCAGCAACGCCGCGCGCAGCGTGGTTCCCCCGCTGCGGCGGTGCTCCGGGTCGTACAGCACATCGGCCCACGCCGGGTCGTTGCGGCCGATGAAACCAGGCATGTCGGGCCGGACGGCGTCGTAGACCTCGGCCAGCTGCTGCCGGATCTCGCCCGGCGCGGCCAGCTCGAGCACCGGCGCGCCGGCCGCGGGGGCGTCCGGATCGAAGAGCGCGGCCCGGTTCAGCTCGACGGCCACCTCGCGGCTGGCGGTGGCGTAGCCGAAGCGGCCGTAGATGGCAGCCTCGGACGCCCGCAGCACCGCGATCGGCTCACCGTTCTCGCACAGGTCGGCGAACTGTCGGTCCATGATCGCCGACAGGATTCCGCGGCGGCGGTATGCGGGGTGCACCGTCACGATGGTCACCCCGGCCGCGGGGGCGGTCGTCCCGGGCACGGTGAGCTCGAACGTGTAGATGGCCCCCGTTCCGACGATGCGCTCACCGGCGAATGCGCCGAGGGACCGGTCCCACTCCAGCCCGGCAGCGAAGACGGCCCGGTCCTCGGGACGGGCCGACATCAGGAAGGCCATCTCGACGACGTCCGAGGCCGCGTCGAACTCCTCCCGCGAGAACGGCCGCAGGGTGATCTCGGAGCCCACGTCGTCCGGCACCCCGCATCCCTACCGCACCTCGGGCGCCGGCGGCCAGGGATTTCGGAGCAGGAGCTACGGGGCCAGGCGGGTGATCTTCCAGGTGCGGTCGAGGCCGTCGGCGAGGAAACACAGCCGGTCGTGCATCCGGTTGCTGCGCCCCTGCCAGAACTCCACCCGTTCGGGCATGATGCGCCAGCCGCCCCAGTGGCCGGGCAACGGCACCTCGTCGACCTCGGCGAACCGGTGGTCGACGCCGGCGAGCGCGTCGTCGAGCGCGCGCCGGTCGCGGACCACGGTCGACTGCGCCGACGCCCACGCCCCGAGCTGGGAGCCACGCGGCCTGCTGGCCCAGTAGGCCTGGGTCTCGGCGGGCGCGACCAGCTCCACCGGGCCCGCCACGTGCACCTGCCGGTGCTGGCCGTACCAGGGGAACGTGGCCGAGGCGTAACGGGTGGCCCGCAGGTCGTGGCCCTTGGCCGAGGTGTGGTTGGTGAAGAACACCACGCCGCGGGAGTCGAGGCCCTTGCACAGCACCGTGCGCGACGACGGGCGGCCGTCGCGGGACGCGGTGGCCAGCACCATCGCGTTGGGCTCGGGCGTGCCGGCGGCCTCGGCCTCGGCGAGCCAGCGGGCCAGCTGCTCGTGCCACGTGGGCGCCAGGTCCGCGACGTCGAGACCCTCGGTCCGGTAGTCGACCCGCATCGCGGCCAGTTGCCCCGTCACCATGCCTCCCCCGGTAGCCGGATCACTACGTTAGGTTTTCCCAAACACGCTGGACAAGGGCGGTGACAGATACCACCCACCTGCGCCGTTGCTTACCCCGCCACCCCGGATGCAGGGTGACCGGAACCACGTCGATGTGTCCGCCGCCGTGGCGATCCGGGAGGAGGACGCGGTGAGCGCTGCGCCAGCGGGAGAATCGTCCATCGGGGAGTCGGCTGCTGCCGTCCGGCAGCTGCCGTCCCGGCACCGCCACCCGGCTTCCGGCCCGGGCTGGAAGGGCACACCGCCTTCCGCACCGAGATCGCCGAGCCGGACCGCGACGGCAGCGCGCTTCGCTACCGCGGTGTCGACATCGAGGACCTGGTCGGCCGGGTGACGTTCGGCAACGTCTGGGCGCTGCTGGTCGACGGCCGCTTCGGCCCGGGGCTGCCCCCGGCCGAGCCGTTCCCGCTGCCGGTGCACACCGGCGACGTGCGGGTGGACGTGCAGGCGGCGCTGGCCATGCTCGCGCCGTACTGGGGTTACCGGCCGCTGCTGGACATCAGCGACGCCGACGCCCGCGAGCAGCTGGCGCGGGCCTCGGTGATGGCGCTGTCGTACGTCGCGCAGTCGGCGCGCGGGATCGGGATCCCGGCGGTGCCGCAGGCGCGGATCGACGAGTGCGCCACGATCACCGAGCGGTTCATGACGCGCTGGCGTGGCGATCCGGATCCGTCGCACGTGCGGGCGGTGGACGCCTACTGGGTGTCGGCGGCGGAGCACGGGCTGAACGCCTCCACGTTCACCGCCCGGGTGATCGCCTCCACCGGAGCCGACGTGGCGGCCGCGCTCTCCGGCGCGATCGGCGCGATGTCCGGGCCGCTGCACGGCGGTGCGCCCGCGCGGGTGCTGCCGATGCTGGCCGAGGTGGAGCACAGCGGCGACGCCACGGGGCTGGTGAAGGGGGTGCTGGACCGCCGCGAGCGGCTGATGGGCTTCGGGCACCGGGTGTACCGGGCCGAGGACCCGCGGGCCCGGGTGCTGCGGCGCACCTGCCAGGAGCTGAAGGCCCCGCGTTACGAGGTGGCGGTCGCGCTGGAGCAGGCCGCGCTGGCCGAGCTGCGCGAGCGGCGACCGGACCACGTGATCGAGACGAACGTGGAGTTCTGGGCGGCGGTGATCCTCGATTTCGCCGAGGTGCCGTCGCACATGATGCCGGCGTTGTTCACCTGCGCCCGGACCGCGGGCTGGTCGGCGCACATCATGGAGCAGAAACGCGAGGCGAAGCTGGTGCGGCCGTCGGCGCAGTACATCGGGCCCGGGACGCGGCGACCCGAAGCCGTGGATGGGTGGGAGACGCTGAGCCTGTGAGTGCGTAGCCGTGCTCTGACACGGCTGGGCACTCACGACCGGGCACTCACGACCGGACGACCGGCACTCACGACCGGGCGCTTGACCATCAGTGACGCTCCGGCCGCGACGAGGCACAGGGCGCCGCCGACGTACCAGGCCAGGTCGTAGGCGCCGAGATGGTCGCGCACGATCCCGGCGACCAGCGCCATCACGGCCGCGCCCACCTGGTGCGACGCGAACACCCAGCCGAACACCACCGGCGCGGCGGGGCCGAATGCGTCCCGGCACAGCGCCATGGTCGGCGGGATCGTCGCCACCCAGTCCAGGCCGTAGAAGATGATGAACGCGAGCATGCTCAGCTGCACCTGCGGTCCGAACAGCAGCGGCAGCGCCGCGAGGGAGAACCCCCGCAGCACGTAGTAGGCCAACAGCAGCAACCGCGGATCCACCCGGTCGGTGAGCCAACCCGAGGCGATCGTGCCGACCACGTCGAACAACCCGACCAGCGCGAGCAACCCGGCGGCGGCGGTCGCGGGCATGCCGTGGTCACCCGCGGCCGGGATGAAGTGCGGCTGGATCAGCCCCATCGTGGTGGCGCCGCAGATCATCATGCCGATGGCCAGAAACCAGAACGGGCCGGTCCGGGCGGCGTCGACCAGCGCTTGCACGGCGAGCCGGCCCGCACCCACCCGTACCGGGTCCACGTCGTCGGCGACGGTCCCGCCGAACGGGGCGACGCCGAGGTCACGCGGCCGGTCCCGGAGCAACCACACCACCAGCGGGGCCACCGCCAGCGCCGAGAACGCCACCCCGAGCGCGGCCGGCCGCCACCCGTACCGCTCGGTGACGATCGCGACCAGCGGCAGGAAGACCAGCGCACCGGCCGCGCCGCCCGCCGTCAGCACCCCGGACACCAGGCCGCGGCGGGTCACGAACCAGCGCCCGGTCACCGTGGCCACCAGCGCGAGCGCCATCGAACCGGTGCCCAGCCCGACGAGCACCCCCCAACACAGGATCAGCTGCCAGCTCGCCGTCATGAACACGGTGAGCCCGCTGCCGGCGGCCACCACCAGCAGTGCGGCCGTGACCACGTTGCGGATCCCGAAGCGCTCCATCAGCGCCGCGGCGAACGGCGCGGTGATCCCGTAGAGCGCCATGTTGATCGCGACCGCGAGCGAGATCGTCGACACCGACCAGCCGAACTCGTGGTGCAGCGGCTCCATCAGCACGCCGGGCACCGCTCGGAAGCCGGCCGCGCCGACCAGTGCCAGGAAGGTCACGGCGGCCACCCACCACGCCGGGTGGATCCGTGGCTGTCGCACGATGCTGAGTTCACTCACACAACCCAGCTTCGCGCACGCCGGCTCCCGACGCCAGCCCTCTCCGACAACGCCACACCGGATGCCGCGGGACCGGTCGCCGATCCGACTTGGGACACTGGACCGGTGACCGCTTCGACCTCCACCGACCTGACGATCCCCACCGAGCTCAAGCCAGCCGACGGACGTTTCGGCTGCGGACCCTCCAAGGTCCGCCCGGAGCAGCTGGCCGCACTCGCCGGCGCCGGCGCCGAGCTGATGGGCACCTCCCACCGACAGAAGCCGGTGAAATCGCTGGTCGGACGCGTGCGCAGCGGACTGGCCGAACTGTTCTCCCTGCCCGCCGGCTACCAGGTGGTGCTCGGCAACGGCGGCAGCACCGCGTTCTGGGACGCTGCCGCGTTCGGCCTGGTCCGGGACCGTGCGATGCACCTGGCCTTCGGCGAGTTCTCCGCGAAGTTCGCCGAGAGCACCCGCGGTGCACCGTTCCTCGCCGACCCTGTGGTGATCACCGCCGAGCCGGGCAGCGCGCCCGCACCGCAGGCCGACCCCAGCTGTGACGTGCTGGCCTGGGCACACAACGAGACGTCGACCGGCGTGTCGGTGCCGGTCGTCCGCCCGGACTCCGCGACCGACGGCCAGCTGGTCGTGATCGACGCCACTTCGGGCGCGGCCGGACTACCCCTCGATCCCACCCAGGTCGATGCCTACTACTTCGCCCCGCAGAAGGGCTTCGCCTCCGACGGCGGGCTCTGGATCGCGCTGCTCAGCCCGGCCGCCCTGCAACGGATCGCCGAGCTGGACGTGTCGGACCGCTGGATCCCACCGTTCCTGTCGCTGGCCACGGCGGTGGACAATTCGCTCAAGGAGCAGACCTACAACACCCCGGCCGTGGCCACGCTGTTCCTGATGGCCGAGCAGATCGACTGGATGCTGGGCCTCGGCGGGTTGGACGCCTGCGTCGCCCGCACGGCGGACTCCGCCGCCCGGCTCTACGGCTGGGCCGAGAAGTCGGCCTACGCGACCCCGTTCGTCGCCGACCCGGCCCACCGCTCGCAGGTGGTGGGCACGATCGACCTGGACGCGGCGGTGGACGCGGCCGCGGTGGCGAAGACGCTGCGCGCCAACGGCATCGTGGACACCGAGCCCTACCGCAAGCTCGGCCGCAACCAGCTGCGGATCGGCATGTTCCCCGCGGTCGACCCGGCGGACGTGCAGGCGCTGACGGCCTGCGTCGACTGGGTGGTCGAGCGGCTGTCCTGATCCCGAGTATCGCCGGTTCGGGGCGGCAGCGGCCATATCCGGCCGGTCGTGCCCCGAAGCGGCGATCATGGCTTGGCCACACCTCCCGACCCACGCCGTGGAAGCTGGGGTGGCTGACGCCGCGGATCGCGAAAATCCCGACGTAGAACGGGTCGTGGAGCCCCCGGCGCGCCTCCGCCGTACGTATCGATCCGGCAACTACCGTCACTCGGACGGGGAGAACAAGAGCGGGGAGGCCGCCCATGCGAGCGCTGCGGGTCGTCGGGATCGCCGAGGACGGCCATGTCGTCCTCGAGGATTCCGGCCGTCGCGAGCGCTACACGGTCGCGGCCGACGAGCAGTTGCGTGCTGCCGCGCGGGGTGACCTGGCCCGGCTCGGACAGATCACGATCGAGTTGGAGAGCCAGTTGCGTCCACGAGAGATCCAGGCCCGCATCCGCGCCGGAGCGTCCGTGGAGCAGGTGGCCGCAGCAGCGGGCGTGCCCTCCCAGAAGATCGAGCGCTTCGCCTATCCGGTTCTGCTGGAGCGCTCCCGCACCGCGGAAGTGGCCCAGCGGGCGCACCCGATGCGCGCCGACGGGCCGGACGTCCGGATGCTCGGCGACGTCGTCGCGCACACGTTCGGCCTGCGTGGCCTGGAGTACAACGAGGCAGAGTGGGATTCGTGGAAGGGCGAGGACGGCAAGTGGGTGGTCGCACTGTCCTGGCGGGCCGGCCGCTCGGACAACCGCGCGCACTGGACCTTCCACCCCGGCGCGCACGGCGGCAACGTCGCGGCCTTGGACGAGCACGCCAGCGATCTGGTCGAGGGGCAGCCCGCGCGGCCGCTGCGCACCGTCGGGCCAGTGATCGACATCGCCAGGCAGGAGGACCGGCAGGAGGGGTCGACGCCGTCGGCCCCGCCGGAGGAGCTGCGCGCGGCGGCGTCGGACACGGCCCGCGGCGGCGAGCGGATCGACGCCGCCATGCGCGGCGCGGCCGGGATGCGCACCCAGCCGGGCGCACGCCCGCCCGAGCAGCGCCTCGCACCCCCGGCCCAGCGCCAGGCCGAACCCCGGCGCCCGGAGGCCCGTACCCCGGAAGCCGGAACCGCGGAGACCCGAACTTCCGAATCCCGGGCCTCGGACGTTCGAGGTGCCGATACCCGTCCGCCCGAACACCGCGCCGCCGAGTTCGAGACGGCGCACACGCCGCCCGATGAGCGGGCCATGGAGGGTCCGGCGCGAGGTGCACGCCACGACGAGCAGGCTCCGCCCGTCGGCTCCGAGGCCGCTCCGGTCCACGATCCGGCTCCCGACCAACCGGTTCCCGAGGCAGGGGCCGCTGACTCCAGCACGGCCGGCAGCCGGCGGACCAGGAAGGGCAAGCCGGTGATGCCCTCCTGGGACGAGGTGCTGCTCGGCGTGCGAGGCCAGCGCTAGCCAGGGGTCGTCCGGGTAGTGCTCACGCCAGCAGGCCGAACAGCAGCACCACCCACGCGACGACCAGGCCGGCCGCGACACCCATGGCCGGCCACCTCCAGAACGGAACCCCGCGCAGCAGGTACAGCGACGGCGTCAACCCGAGCCCGACCAGCAGGTTCGCCGGCACCCACAACAATCCGAACGCCTCCGCGAACGCCCGGCTGAGCACGACATCGCCGATGGCCACGAACACCGCCGCGAACGCGGAGATCGCAAGCCCGGTGGCCCACGGGGTCGAGCCCGTCCGCTCCGCCGCCCGGATCGGGTCCGACCGTCCAGGATCGGTGTCCCGAGCCGGGATCGTCTCCGAGACACCGGTCGTCGGATCGATGAATTCGACCGGGCGTCCGAGCACATCGGCTACCCGGGAAGCCAGCAGCCGTCCGCGCCTGCGGACCATCTCGTGTTCTTCCGGGCCGCCGGAGCGGGCCACCGCATCGGCCAGTGCACGCCATTCCCGCAGGGCGTGGCGAAGCCCGGCGGGCAGCAGCGGATCATCGGGTTGCCGATTCTCGAGCACAACTCGTCCCCCCCGGGATCGCTCGTTGTCAGCGTGCGCCGGTCAGCCTACGACCTCACCGAGCACGTGAAACGCCACAGCCGCCGCAGTCGCCACGTTGAGTGAATCGACGCCCGGCGCCATCGGAATCCGGATCCGCAGGTCCGCTGCGGCCAGTGCCTCCGCCGAGAGCCCTGGCCCCTCGGCGCCGAGCAGCAGCGCGACCCGATCGGTCGCTGCCGCCGACCGGCTCAACGGCACCGCGTCGGGAGCGGGGGTGAGTGCGGCGATCCGCAGACCGGCGTCCCGCAGTCGGTCGAGCGCGGCCGGCCACGGCCCGGCCAGCTCGACGAACGGCACGCGCAGCACGTGGCCCATCGAGACCCGGACGCTGCGCCGGTAGAGCGGATCGGCGCAGCGCGGACCGAGCAACACCGCGTCCACCCCCAGCGCGGCGGCATTGCGGAACAGCGCCCCGAGGTTCTCGTGGTCGTTCACCCCTTCCAACACGGCGAGCAGCCGCGCGGTCCGCAGCAGCGTGCCCAGATCCGGCGGCGAGGCCCGATCGGCGACAGCCAGCACGCCCCGGTTGAGGTGGAAGCCGACGACGGCGGCCATCGTGTCGGCGTCCGTCGCGTAGGCCGGAACGGCGAGCCCGGCCGTGTCCGGCGCGAGCTCGGCCAGCCGCCGCGGCACGCCGAGCAGCGAGCGCACCGGGTAGGGGGAATCGAGCAACCTGCGCACGACCAGCACCCCCTCCGCGATCACCAGACCGCGCCCGCCCGGCCGATCGGGGCGTCGGTCCGCGGCGGAGAGATCGCGGAAGTCGTCCAGGCGCGGATCACTCGGGTCGTCGATCGGCGTGAGGTCGGCCACGAGCGGGCATCGTCCCAGGCGCCGACATCAGTGTGTCGGCCACGTCGCTTCGGGCCCGCCTGCGGTCATCCGGTCGGCTGTAGCGTGTTGCATCCTGCTGTGCCACGGTGGACAACCGCCCCAATCACCGATCACTCGCCGACGAGTGGTCCGAAGGACCGGGCCAGCCCGGGGTAGCAAGGGGAGGCAACGCACGCATGGGGCAGAACGTCGGCCGGAACACCTTCAGTCGGCGGGATCGGCAGCAGTACCGGACCAAGGTCCAGGAGTGCCTCGACGTCCTCACCACCATGTTGCTCGAGCGCCCCTTCGCGCGGGACGAGCCGATGACCGGCGTCGAGGTGGAGCTCAACCTCATCGACCACGAGCTGCTCGAGCCGGCCCTGTCGGCCGCCGAGGTGTTGAGGGCGATCGGCGCCCGCCAGTTCCAGTCCGAGCTCGGCCGCTGGAACCTGGAGTTGAACCTCCCCCCGCGGCCGCTGCCCGGTGACGAGTGGCGTCACCTGGAACACCACCTGCTCGACGAATTCGCCATCGCCAGGGAAAAGGCCAGCGATTTCGACGCCCAGCTGGCCGTGATCGGGATCCTGCCGACCCTGGAACGCCGGCATCTCGACACCGATGCACTGTCCACGGACAACCGATACGCGATCCTGAACGAACAGATGCTCAGCTTTCGCGGCGAACCGGTCCGGCTCGACATCGCCGGCGTCCGCTCGGGCCGTGACGGCGGACCGCCCGAACACCTGGTCGCCGACTTCGACTCGATCGCCCCCGAAGCGGCGTGCACCTCGATGCAGCTGCACCTGCAGGTCCATCCCGATTCCTTCGCGGGCTACTGGAACGCCGCCCAGTGCCTCGCCGGGGTGCAGCTCGCGGTCGGCGCGAACTCACCGTTCCTGCTCGGCTCCCGGTTGTGGGCGGAGACCCGGATTCCGCTCTTCCAGCAGTCCTGCGACGTGCGCGGACCGGAGCTGCGCAACCAGGGCGTGCGGCCTCGGGTGTGGTTCGGCGAACGCTGGATCACCTCGATCCTCGACCTGTTCGGGGAGAACGGCCGCTACTTCCCGGCCCTGATGCCGATCACCGAGGACACCGATCCGATGGCCGAGCTCACCGCGGGCCGGGTGCCGCAGCTCAACGAGCTCCGGCTGCACAACGGCACCATCTGGCGGTGGAACCGGCCCGTCTACGACATCGCCGACGGGCTGCCCCACGTGCGCGTGGAGAACCGGGTGCTCCCGGCCGGTCCGACGCCCGTGGACATGGTGGCCAATGCGCTGTTCTTCTACGGGCTGCTGCGCGTGCTCGTCGAGGCGGACCGGCCGCTGTGGAGCCTGATGTCGTTCGAGGCGGCCGAGGAGAACTTCATCACCGCCGCCCGGCACGGGATGCAGGAGCCGATGTACTGGCCGGGATCGGGATGGATCCGACCGGACGAGTTGGTGCTGCGCAAGCTGTTGCCGCAGGCCGCTGACGGGCTACGACGGTGGGAAGTGGCCGAGTCGGTGATCGACCGCTACCTCTCGGTGATCGAGCAGCGCTGCGCAACCCGGCTCACCGGAGCCGCCTGGCAGCTCGAGACGGTGGCGGTACTGGAGGGTCGCGGTGCGGGTCGGCGGTCCGCTCTGCACGGAATGATGGCCCGCTATCTGGAGTGGTCGACGGCCAACGATCCGGTACACACCTGGGCCCTGCCAGCCTGATCTCAGTACCCGATCGTCCCGGTACTCGGTCGTCCCGGTACTCGATCGTCCCGGTACTCGATCGTCCCGGTACTGGTCGCTTTCGGCATCGTTCGTTCCCGGAGGTGTGAGCGTCCCGCGCCCGGTCGCTTCGGCAACCGTTCACCAACGCAAACGGTTGCCGTCGTTCGGCACCAGCGGCCGAGCGGCGCTCCTACCGTCGTGACCGACCACCAGCGTTTCGTGCAACCGACGGGGGAACGATGCCCGATCGATCCGAATCCCTGCTCCGGGGCCCATCGTGAACCCGTTGCGGCTGCTCGGGCGTGTGATGGCGCCATCGCCTTCCGCGTCGTGGGCTCCACCGGCGGCGGAGCCGACCTGGGCGCCCGACAGCGGTGCGGCCACCCGGGCCGCCCGCCCGGCAGGTCCGCGTTCACCGACCGACGACCCACGCACCGAGCCACACGGATGGCCACCGATCGCCGCGCTGCTGGCCGGCGGGGCGACGGTCGACGAGCATCGGTATCCCTCCCCCATCACCCGGCCGATGCCCGATCGGGAAGAGGCCGCCGGGCTGGCCGTCGCGTTCGCCGTCGACTACCTGTCCTGGGACGAGGACGACGCGGCTCGCCGCGGCCGCGTGCTGGCGGGCTACCTGCGCGATCCCGGTGCGAACCCGGCTCATCTCGGCTGGTCGGGGCGCGGCCGGCAGCGCGCGGAGCTCGCCGCTCCCGGTCGGGTCAGCGCGGCCGGTGCCGGTCGCGTCGTGGTCGACGTCCGGGTGCGGGTGACGCCCTACCGCGCGGTGGGCGCGCCGGGCGTGCCTCCGGATCCGGCCCCGGGTCCGGAGCTGGAGTCGGAGTCCGACCAGGCCGTCGCGCCCGCGCCCACCGGCCGTGGCTGGCGCAGCCTGGCCTCCGAGTGGATCCGGCTGAGCGTCCCGGTCGTCCTCGACGGGGACCGGCTGATGATCGACAACTGGACCGCGGCACCCGCGCCGGCTCCCGCTGAGTCCGGCGTCGCCAGCTCGAGCGAGACCGCGGTCGGAACCGCAGGCGGGAACGGCGCCGCGCCGGTGCCCGACGATCCGCTGGCCGGGCCGACCGGCGGGCGGTGGGTGTGATCATCCGGCCCCCGGTCGTCGCCGGTCGCACCGCGGCGGCCGGCGCCAGCACGCTGGCCGCGGCGGCCCTGCACGCCCGCGAGATCGGCCGGCTGGACGACCGGCGCCGCGGCCGGCCGGGCCGAATCAATGTCACAGCGCCCGTGCGAAGCGCCGACCGAGCGCAGCGAGGGAGGGCGATGAGCGAGCTTGCGAGCGAATCAATGTCACAGCGCCCGTGCGCAGCGCCGACCAAGAGCGCAGCGAGGGAGAGCGATGAGCCTCACCGACATGGACCGGGTGATCCGCCGGTTCGCCATCAGCACCATGACCCTGCTGTTCATCGTGATCGGACCGAGCACCGACAGCCATCCGCCTCCTGGGAGCAGCGGCGATCGGGTCGCAACCGGCGGGCACACCGGAGCCGACGGCACGGATCCGGCGCGCGAGGACCGCGAGGGGACGGAAACCGGACCCGGCCGCTGATCCCGAGCCGCGACCAGCCCGGGGACGCGGGAGCCGGAAACGAGGGGCCGGAAACATGGATCGGGGTCCTGGCCGGCCGACCAGGACCCCGATACCGTTTCCCTACTGACGCGCCGCTCCCACCACGAAGCGACGTTGCTGAGGTTAGCCTAACCTCTGCCGGCGCCGCAAGGCCTTGATCCGCGTCGCCTTCTCCTCACTAGGCTGATCCCGTGCTCGACCCCCCGAAGCTTCCGCAGCGCCTCGGTGACATCCGGGTCGTCGTGGCGGTCGGAACCGTGCTGTGGTTGCTGGGCGCGCTCGGTCTGGGGGTGGCCTGGCTGATCGCGGATCGACCGCTGGATCTGTGGTTCGTCACCTGCGTGGCCGGGGCGGTGCTTGGCGCGATCGGCAACGGTATCTCCAGCTGGCAACGCGCTGCGGCCCGCCGCGGGTCGCGCACCGCGCAGCACGGTGTCGAGTGACGCACTGGGCCGTGTCCTAGGCTCGCCGTCATGAGCAGCGAGCGACCCACGGCCGTCGTCACCGGCGCCAGCTCCGGCATCGGCGCGGCCACTGCCGTCGCGCTGGCCAGTCCGGTTTCCACGTGGTGCTCGGCGCCCGCCGGGTCGACCGCTGCGCCGAGATCGCGGCCGACCTCGACGGCACCGCGATCCGCCTGGACGTCACGGACGCGGAGTCGGTCGCCGCGTTCGCCGCGGCCGTGCCGGAGGCCCGGCTCCTGGTGAACAACGCAGGCGGCGCGAAGGGTCTCGAACCGGTGGCGCAGGCCGACGAGGACGACTGGCGCTGGATGTTCGAGACCAACGTGATCGGCACCCTGCGGATGACGAAGGCACTGCTCCCTTCGCTGATCGCCTCAGAGGACGGGCACATCGTGACCGTCACGTCCATCGCGGCACTGGAGACCTACGACAACGGGGCCGGCTACACGGCCGCCAAGCACGCCCAGGCGATGCTGCACCGCACCCTGCGCGGCGAGCTGCTCGGACAGCCGGTGCGGCTCACCGAGATCCTGCCCGGGATGGTCGAGACCGACTTCTCGCTGGTCCGTTTCGGCGGCGACGCCGAGCGGGCCGAGCAGGTGTACCGCGGCATCACCCCGCTGACCGCCGCGGACGTGGCCGAGGTGATCGCGTTCGCCGCCACCCGGCCCAGCCACGTCAACCTGGATCAGATCGTCATCAAGCCGCGGGCCCAGGCCAACGCGAGCCGCGCCTACCGCGAGTCCTGAGCACCGCTCACAGTGCAGACAGAGCCGACCACTGGTCCCAGCTCAGGGTCCAGTCCCAGATGTCGCCGTCCTGGGCCGACAGCTCGACGGGGGTCCCGGTGACCTCCACCGGATCGCCGTACAGCGCCGTGTCGTAGTAGGCCCGCGCGTCGCCCGGCGAGAGGTTGACGCAGCCGTGGGTGACGTTCGACGAGCCCTGGGCACTCGTCGAATCCGGGTTGGCGTGGATGAACTCGCCGTTGTTGCTGATCCGCACGGCCCACTTCTCGACCAGGTCGTAGTCGTAGCGCTCGCTCACCATCCGCTTGTCGGTGAACTTCTCGCTCACCACGTGCACCCCGGAGCGCGTGTTCCGGTTCGGGTCGGAGCCCAGCCCGTAGCTGGCCGGGTAGTCGCCGACCTTCTTCCCGTCCCGCATGACGATCATCCGGAAGCTGTTCACGTCGGCCTTCACGATCTGCGCCCGGCCGATGGTGAACGACGACGAGATGTCCTGCGCGCCGTAGGAGCCCTCGCCGTACGCGACGCCGAACAGCTTGGCCGAGACCGACACCTTGGTGTACGCGGGCCAGTACTCCTTGGGCCGGTAGTCCACCCGGGAGCCGCCGCCCTCGTCGGGCAGCCAGCCCCAGGCGGCCTCGACGGGCACCGACGTGGTCACCGACAACGCTCGCTCCGCGGCGGCCCGGTCCGGGATGTGCCCGTTGAACTGGATCCGGATCGGGGCGGCGACCCCCACCGTGCGGTCGTCACCGATGTTGATCGTGCCGCGCACCAGCTTCTTCGGCGTCACGGTGCCGAACGAGCCGGCCAGCGGCACGACCTGCCCGTCGGTTCCGGTGGCCTTGCCCGCCCACTTGTAGGTGCCGCCGTAGGCGAGCGGCTCGGTGCTGCTCCAGCCGGTGCGGTCGGCATTGAACTCGCCGGTCACCGCCTTGCCATCGGCGTCGGTGAGCGTGACCTCGTCGAACTTGCCCTTCTGCACGCTCGCCGTCGCCGTCACGGTGGGAGCAGCGTCGGTGGTGCCGTCGACGGGGCCGTAGGTGATCGCCGCCACCGGTGCGGGTGGCGGTGGCGGCGGACCCAACGGGAGCACGCTGTGGCCCGAGGCGACGATCGCGGTGATCACACCGATGGTCCCGACGACCACCACGGCAAGCACCAGCAGAATTCTGCGCACTTCTCTCCTCGACGACCGACGTCCTTCAGAATGAAGACGTTCGGCAGCAATGTCCGGTTGCCCGAACGCCGTTCTGCGGCCAGGCTACCCATCCCGATCAGAGCCGGCAGCCGACCAGCACCGGCTCCGGCGTGAGCTCGATCGCGAACCGGGCCCGGACGCCGTCGCGCACCTCCCGGGCCAGCGCGAGCAGGTCGGCCGCCGTTCCGGTGCCGCGGTTGGTCAGGGCGAGCACGTGCTTGTCGGAGAGCGCAACCCGCCCACCCGGCCCGGGATGCCCGCGCCGGAATCCGGACTGCTCGATCAGCCAGGCCGCCGGAATCTTCACCAGACCCGGGCCGGCGGGCCATGCCGGCGCCCCGTCCGGCGCCGCGTCCATGGTGATCACCGGGTTGGTGAAGAACGATCCTGCACTCCAGGTATCCCGGTCGTCCGGGTCGAGCACCATCCCCTTGCCACGGCGCAGCCCGAGCACGGCGGCGCGGGCCCGCTGCGCCGGCACCCGCGATCCGACGGGCGCATCCAGCGTGCGAGCGAGCTCGGGATAGCGGATCGGGGCGCTGTCCGGCCCGCCCGGCAGCGCGAGCCGAACCCGCAGCACCACCGCGTCGTCGCGGCCCTTGAGCCTGCTGGTGCGGTATCCCAGCCCGAGCTCGGCCACCGCCACGTGCTCACGCACCACGTCGGCCGCGCGGTCGTACAGATCGACGTCGACGAGCAGGTCCGCGATCTCCACGCCGTACGCGCCGACGTTCTGCACGGGCGTTGCGCCGGTCCGGCCGGGGATGCCGGACAGGCACTCCAGACCGCCGAGGCCCTCGGCGACGCAGAACGCGACCACGCCGTCCCAGTCCTCGCCCGCCTCCACGGTGAGCAGCACGCTGCCGTCCGGGCGTCGCCGCAGCTGCCGGCCGGAGCTGGTCACCCGCACGACGGTGCCCGGCCAGCCGGTATCGGCGATCACCACGTTGGAGCCGCCCCCGAGCAGCAACATCGGCTCGCCTGAGGTGTCGGCGGCCCGCACCGCGTCGACGACGGCCGCGGCCGATCCGGCGTCGACGAGCCGGCGCCCCGGGCCACCCACCCGCAAGGTGGTCAGCGGGGCGAGCGGTGCCAGCACGGGGAGGGACACGCCGCCCCACGGTAGTCGGTGGCGTTCGAGGTGACCCGGCCGATCCTTCGGCACAACCACGTACCGCCCGGTAGCCTCCGGCCTCATGCCCCGACAGATCGACTTCCGGTCCCCGCTGTCGTCCCCGGCCGACAAGGTCTATGCGGTGATGGTCGACCCGGAGTACCTCCGCGCCCGGTTGCTGCAGATCGGCGGCCCCGGCGCGGCGCTGTTGGAGCACACGGCCGACGCGCAGGGTGCGCGCTACAAGCTGCGGCACGGGCTGGACAAGTCCGTGTTGCCCGCGATAGTGCAGAGTCTGGTGTCCGGCGACCTGTCGATCGAGCGCACCGAGACGATCCGGCGGCGCGGGCCCGGCGACTACGCAGGAGACGTCGACGTGCAGATCCCGGGCACCCCGGTGAGCGCGCGTGGTCGCAGCGAGCTGCGCGATGCGCCCACTGGCAGCGAGTTCGCGGTGCACGCCGAGGTCACGGTCAAGGTGCCCCTGTTCGGCGGCGGGATCGAGGAGACGGTGGCCGGGCAGGTGCACCAGCTACTGGTCGCCGAGACCGCGTTCACGCAGTCGTGGCTGAACCGGCCGAGCTGACCGCCCGCATCCCTGCTCGCCTGCGCAGCGTGTCCACCGGGGCCTCCCTGCTCCGAACGCCCCTGCCCGGCCGGTCCGGCAACGGATGACACGATGCCGATCGTGGATCCCCGCCCAGACCGTCGTTTCGTCATCACCCTGAGCTGCCCCGACACCACCGGGATCGTGGCCCGGATCTCGACGTTCCTGGCCGAGGCCGGCGGCTGGATCGTCGAGGCCGGATATCACTCCGACCCGGCAACGAACTGGTTCTTCACCCGCCAGGTGGTGCGTGCGGACTCGTTGCCCTTCGGCGCCGACGAGCTGCGCGAGCGGTTCGCCGGGGTCGCGACGGCGCTGGGCGCCGAGACGAGCTGGACCGTGACCGACACCGGCGCACAGAAGCGGGCGGTGCTGCTGGTCAGCAAGGAGGCGCACTGCCTGCACGACCTGCTCGGCCGGGTGTCCGCAGGCGAGCTGCCGGCCGAGCTCTCCGCGGTGATCGGCAACCACGGGGCGCTCGGCGAGATCGTGCGGGCGCACGGCGTGCCGTTCCACCATGTGGACTTCCCGCCTCCTGGGCAGGGCGGCAAGGGCGTCGCGTTCGACGAGCTGCGCGGGTTGGTCGAGCAGCACGACCCCGACGCGGTGGTGCTGGCCCGGTTCATGCAGATCCTGCCGCCCGAACTCTGCCGGGCCTGGACCGGGCGGACGTTGAACATCCACCACAGCTTCCTGCCCTCGTTCGTCGGTGCCCGCCCGTACCACCAGGCCTACGCCCGCGGGGTGAAGTTGATCGGCGCGACCTGCCACTACGTCACGGAGAACCTGGACGCGGGCCCGATCATCGAGCAGGACGTGATCCGGGTGGACCACGGCGACACGGCCGCCGACATGGTGCGCCGTGGCCGCGACATCGAACGCCTGGTGCTGGCCCGCGGCCTGCGCTGGCACCTGGAGGACCGGGTGCTGGTGCACGGCAACAAGACCGTCGTCTTCCGCTGACCCGCCCGCGCTCAGGCCGGCTTGATGTGGCGTTGGCCTGGACACGTTCTCCGGGTCGGCTGACTCAGGTCGATGATGAGGCCGACCCGGGGCAGCGGTTCAGCGGACGGCCGCGCCCGAGCGCAGGTCGTCCAACCAGACCATGACCGGCGAAGCGAGGACGCCGTGCACGACCACGGACAGCAGGACGGTGAACGCGACGGTCGACCAGATCTCACCGATCCCGTCGATCTCGGTGTAGCCGGTGGCGTAGGCGACGTAGTACAGCGTGCCCACGCCGCGGACCCCGAAGAACGCGGTGACCCGCCGTTCCAGCGGGCCGAGCCGCGGGTCGCCCAGCGGCAGCCAGTGGTGCAGCGACAACCCGGCCGTCAGCGGTCTGATGATCACCACCGCCAGCACCCCGACCAGGACGCCGCCCCAGCTCAGCTCGGCCAGCAGGCCGCCGGCCAGCGCGGCGCCGAACAGCAGCAGGATCAGCAGTGTCAGCAGGTGTTCGAGCTGGCTGACGAACTCGTGCAGCACCTCGTGGTACGCGGAGTTGCGCTCCTCGGAGCGGATCGAGATCGCGGCGGCGAACACCGCGAGGAAGCCGTAGCCTCCCAGCAGCTCGGCCACCCCGTATGCGGTGAAGGTGGCGGCCAATGCGAGCAGCGGCTCGCCGGAGTGGGCCAGCCGCAGCGATGCGCTGCGGGACCGGAACGCCATCTTGGCCAGCAGGAACCCACAGATCCAGCCGATCGCCGCACCGACGACGACCTTGCCCACCAGCTCCCAGCCCAGCCAACGCCACACCGAGTGGTCGCCGACGATCAGGAACAGCGCGCCGTACACGAAGGGGAAGGCCAGCGCGTCGTTGAACCCGGCCTCGCTGGTCAGGGTGAACCGGGTCTCGTCCTGCTCGTCGACCTCGTCCTTGGCCTCCCCCGCGTCGACGGACTCCCCGGGGTCGGCGCTGCTGTTCCCGCTGCTCGGCCCCTGGACCTGCACGTCCGCGGCCAGTACCGGGTCGGTCGGGGCGAGCGCGGCGCCGAGCAGCAGGGCGGCGGCCGGGGCGAGGCCGAGCGCCCACCAGCCGAGCAGCGCGGTGAGGGCGATGAACAGCGGCATCCCGACCAGCAGCAGTCGCCAGGTCGGCACCCAGGTGCGCAGCGACAGCGGGCGGTCGATGGCCAGCCCGACGCCCATCAGCGCGACGATCACGGCGAGCTCGGTGAGCCGCTCGGCCAGCTCGGGATGCTCGATCGGCGAGATCGACATCGCTCCGGGCAGCGGCAGCATCCCGACCAGCACGCCGACGCCGACGAAGGCCATCGGCACCGACAGCGCCCGCCGCGACACCAACCCCGGTAGCACCGCGCCGAGCAGCAGGGCCACCCCGCCGAGCAGGTACAGCGAATCCCCAGGTAGTAGCCCCACCCACGGGACCCTAAGCGCCGCCGCCCGCCCGCGCGCGCTCGCCGGACACGCGCGAACGGCACTTTCGAGCAATAGGTTTGCCCGAGAGTGCCGTTCGCGCAGGTGGGTCCGGGGTTACGCGGCGGGCGCGGCCACGGCGACGGGTTCGAGGGCCAGTTCGAGGACCTCGGAGACGTTGCTGACCGGGTGCACGCGCAGCTGTCCGCGCACCGACTCCGGCAGATCGTCGAGGTCGGGCTCGTTGCGCTTCGGGATGATCACGTCGGTGAGCCCGGCCCGGTGGGCGGCCAGCAACTTCTGCTTGACGCCACCGATCGGGAGCACCTTGCCCTGCAGCGTGACCTCCCCGGTCATGCCGACCGACGACTTCACCGGTCGCCCTGAGGCGAGCGACGCCAGCGCCGTGGTCATCGTGACCCCGGCCGACGGCCCGTCCTTGGGCACCGCGCCCGCCGGCACGTGCACGTGCAGCTTGCGCGAGGCCAGCTCGCCGGCCAGCCCACGCGAGCGCAGGTAGGACAGCGCGATCGACACCGACTCCTTCATCACGTCGCCGAGCTGCCCGGTCAGGGTCAGCCCCGGCTCGCCCTCCATCGAGGTGGCCTCGATGAACAGCACGTCGCCACCGGCTCCGGTCACCGCGAGGCCCGTGGCCACGCCCGGCACCGAGGTGCGCTCGGCGGACTCCGGGGTGAACCGCGGGCGGCCGAGGAACGTGACCAGCGCGTCGGCGTCGATGTGCACCGGGCGCTCGACCGCATCGGAATCCAGCTTGACGGCCACCTTGCGCAGCACCTTGGCCAGGCCCCGCTCCAGCTGCCGGACACCGGCCTCCCGGGTGTACTCGGCGGCGATCATGCCCAGCGCGACCTCGGAGAACTCGACGTCGTCGGCTTCCAGGCCGGCCTTCTGGATCTGCCGGGGCAGCAGGTGGTCACGCGCGATGGCGATCTTCTCGGCCTCGGTGTAGCCGTCGAGCGTGACGACCTCCATCCGGTCCGCGAGGGGGCCGGGGATGGCCTCGCCGACGTTCGCGGTGGCCAGGAAGAGCACGTCGGACAGGTCGAGGTCGACCTCGAGGTAGTGGTCGCGGAACGTGTGGTTCTGCGCCGGGTCGAGCACCTCGAGCAGGGCCGCGGTCGGGTCGCCTCGGAAGTCGCTGCCCACCTTGTCGATCTCGTCGAGCAGCACGACCGGGTTCATCGAACCGGCCTCGCGGATGGCCCGCACGATCCGGCCGGGCAGCGCGCCGACGTAGGTGCGCCGGTGGCCGCGGATCTCGGCCTCGTCGCGCACGCCGCCGAGGGCGACGCGGACGAACTTGCGGTCCAGCGCGCGGGCCACGGACTCACCGAGCGAGGTCTTGCCGACCCCGGGCGGGCCGACGAGCGAGAGCACGGCGCCGGAGCCGCGGCCACCGACCTTCTCCATACCCTTGCGGTTGCGTCGGGCACGCACGGCCAGGAACTCGATCAGCCGCTCCTTGACGTCGTCGAGGCCGGCGTGGTCCGCGTCCAGGATGGCCCTGGCGGCGACGAGGTCGTCGTTGTCGTCGGTCCTCGTGTTCCATGGGATGTCGAGAACGGTGTCCAACCAGGTGCGGATCCAGCCCGATTCCGGGCTCTGGTCCGACGCGCGCTCCAGCTTGCCCACCTCGGTCAGCGCGGCCTTGCGGACGTGCTCGGGCAGATCGGCGTTCTCCACGCGGGTGCGGTAGTCGTCGGCGCCGTCGGGCTCGTCCTCGCCCAGTTCCTTGCGGATCGCGGCGAGCTGCTGGCGCAGCAGGAACTCGCGCTGGGTCTTCTCCATGCCCTCGCGGACGTCCTTGGAGATCTTCTCGGAGACCTCTTGCTCGGCGACGTGCTCGCGGGTCCAGCCGATGAGCAGCTCCAGCCGCTTCGCCACGTCGGTCTCGGCCAGCAGTTGCGCCTTGTGCTCGAGGTCGAGGTAGGAGGCCCACCCCGCGGTGTCGGCCAGCTGCGCCGGGTCGGTGATCTGCTGCACCGTGTCGATGACCTGCCAGGCCCCACGCTGCTGCAGGATGCCGACGACCAGTGCCTTGTACTCCTTGGCCAGCTCGGTCGCCTTGCCGGTGACCGGCCCGTCCTCGACCGGGGTCACCTCCACCCACAGCGCCGCGCCCGGTCCGGTCACACCGGAACCGATCTGCGCGCGGCCCTCGCCGCGCACCACGGCCGCCTTCTCCCCGTTCGGGAGCCTGCCGACCTGCTCGAGGACGGCGATCGTGCCCACGGCGGCGTAGCGGCCGTCGAGGCGGGGAACGATGATGACCTTGCGATCGGCGCCCAGAACCGAATCGCTCTGAGCTGCGTCGACCGCTGCCTGGATCTCCGGCTCGTCGAGCCGAACGGGAACCACCATGCCGGGCAGCACCACCGAGTCGGCGAGCGGAAGCACCGGCAGCTTCAGCGTCTCTGTCATGCCCCGCTCAACCGTTACACCGTTGAACTTGTTCCAGCGTTCAAGAAAGTCCGCTGCTAGCGAACTGAGGAACCTTGAGCCCGCTCGACTCCACTCGGCACTCGCCATAGCGACGGCCCCCGGGCGGGTCAGCGGGCCAGTGCCTCGATCACCTCGGCGCCCGGGAGGCGGGCCGCCAGCGCACCGGGGAGGGCGAGCTTCGAGTGCCGTACCCCGCTGCCGATCACCACCGCCGGTGCCGCGGCCACCGCCGCGTCGACGAGCACCGGCCAGTCCTCCGGCAACCCGATCGGGGTGATCCCGCCGTACTCCATCCCCGTGAGCGCCACCGCGTCGTCCATGGGCGCGAACGAGGCCTTGCGCGCTTTCAGCCGCCTGCGCACCAGCCCGTTGACGTCGGCCCTTGTGCTGGCCAGCACCAGGCACGCCGCGTAGCGGGTGTCCTCGCCGCGCCGCCCGGCGACCACCACGCAGTTGGCCGAGCCGTCCATCGGCGAGCCGTAGGCGGCGCAGAACTCGGCGGTGTCGGCGAGCCCGGGATCGATCTCGGCGACGCCCACGAGCGCGGCATCGGCCGGGTCGAAGGCCTTCAACGAGGCGGCGACCGGGTCGCCGAGCAGGTCGGGACGATCGAGGGCGGGCACCGCGACGAGGCAGCCGAGCACGGACCAGTCGTTCACCAGCGCTGGCCGCCGCCCTGCACCCGGACCACGGCCGGCTTCACGTCGACGATGTAGACGAGCACCGCGACCAGCGCGGCCAGCCAGAAGAGCCCGCCGGTGCTACGCGGCCCGCCCTGGAACACGATCAACACGAGCAGGCTTGCCCCGGTGATGCCCAGCCAGGCGGGTTTGGTCAGCTTGTCGGCTGCCGTGAAGGCATCAGCGCGCTGGATCAGGGCGTGCACGAACGAGTAGCCGCCTACCGGGATCGCCAGCAGCCAGAGACCCATCAGGACGTAGGAGTCGAGGTGCAACAGCAGATCCACCGAACCAGACTACGTGCACATCCAGCACTCGCCTATCCCTGGCCCACCCGGAGAGCCGGTCGGAAGCCGGCAGCACCCCCGGGGCGCGGGAGGCCTCGGGGGTGCCGGGTGGGCGAGGAGAACGGGTGGCGGACCCGCCTCAGCTGTCGGCCGGGGTGGCGCCGTCGCCGGTCGAACCGGTAGCGCCGGTGGCCGGCTTGGGCACCGCAGTCTTGGCCGCCACCGTGCGCGGGGACTTGGCCGGCGCCGTGCGCTCGGCCGCCTTCTGGCTCGCCAGCCGGGTCTCGTGGGCGGCCTCCATGCCCGCCGCGGCGATGTCGTCGGCCACCTCGGCACCCGCCTCGGCCACCACCTCGGACGTGGCCCGGGTCGTCGTCGAGACGGTGTGCGCAGCACCGGCGGTGAACCGCTGGGTCGTGCGCGCCACCCGCTCCCCGGTCGTCCGGGTCTGCCGGCTCACGGTGCCGAGCGCCTTCTCGGTGGCCTCGCGGGCCTCGTCGACGAAGCTGTCGACCCGCGGGCCGAGCTTCTCGGTGTACGACTCGAACGTCGCGACCGCCTGCTGGAGCTGCGGCTTGGTGCGGATCCGGTCCCAGGTCTGCTCGCCGCGCTCGGCGAACTCGGCGTAGGCCTTCTCGATCTGCACCCGCAGGTCGTCGAGGGCCTTGCGCAGCTCGTCGCCGCTCATCTTGTGCGGCAGCGCGGCGAACCGGTGCTGCGCCTCGGCCGCCTGCTCACCGGCGTGGCTGCGGGCCTCGGCGGCCCGCGCCCTGGCGTCGGCGATGGCCTTGGTCGCGTCGGTGACGGCCTTGGTCACGGCGGCGACGGCGAAGTCACCGGCGCCCAACGCGGCGAGCAGCGGGGTGCGGGCGGCGTGAGCTCGGCGCCGACTCGGTGTCGGCGGCGGAGCTCGTGGCGACCGGCTCGGTGGTCGCGGCGGCGGAGCTCGTGGCGGCCGGCTCGGGGGTCGCGGACGGCGGTCGGCTTCTGGTCGGCCATGGTGATCACTCCTCATCGAACGTGTCCGGCGGCTGTTCGGCTTCGTCGGGGTGCCGCCGGAAGGACTGGTAGACGTCGAGGAGCACCTGCTTCTGGCGCTCCGTCAGGATCGGGTCCGCGAGCACGGCTTCGGTGACGGCGCTGGCGGGCCGTTCGTCGAGGATCCCGGCACGCACGTAGAGGACCTCAGCGGATATCCGCAACCCCCTGGCGATCTGCTGGAGTATCTCGGCCGACGGCTTGCGCAGTCCGCGCTCGATCTGGCTGAGGTACGGATTGCTGACGCCGGTGGTGCGGGCCAGCTGGCGCAGCGACACCTGGGCCTGCTCCCGCTGGCTGCGGATGTAGCTGCCGATGCCCTCGACCTTCTGGCCGACGACCTGGGCCACCCGCTCGGCGGGATTCTCCGTCGAACTCACCGCCACCTCCGTTCCCGACGCCGTCGACGCTACTCCCGAGTGCTAGCTCCTGCAAGCAAAGTGCTTGCTCGGGTAGCGTGGTCCGCGTCACAGCTGGTGGCGCGGCGCGACCTCAGCCGAACGCCAGCTGAGCGACCGTGTAGATCACCAGCCCGGCGAGCGCTCCGACGACGGTGCCGTTGATCCGGATGAACTGCAGATCCCGACCGACCTGCAGCTCGATCTTGCGCGAGGTCTCGTCGGCGTCCCAACGCGACACCGTGTCGGTGATCAGCGTGGTGATCTCGCCGCGGTAGTGCCGCACGACGTATCCGGCGGCGTCGCCCAGCCATCCGTCGATCTTTCCTCGGAGCTCGGCGTCGTCGCTGAGGCGGGCGCCGAAGCTCGACCAGCCCGTCCCGCACCCGGGTGCGCAGCGCGCTGGACGGATCCTCGGCGGCGTCCAGGATGAGCCGCTTGACCGTGCCCCATGCCTGTCCGATGAAGCGCTGCACGTCGGGGTGGGAGACGATCTGGTGCTTGATCCGCTCGGCCCGCTCGATGGTGTCCGGGTCGTTCTGCAGATCGCCGGCGAACTCCACCAGGAAGGTGTCGATCGCCGATCGCAGCGGGTGCTCGGGGTCGGTCTTCACGGCCCAGGCGAAGTTCTGCACCTCGGTGTACACCCGGTCGGCGATCAGGCCGTCGACGAAGCGCGGCGACCAGCTCGGCGCCCGGTCCTGCACGATCCGCTGCAGGGTGTCGTGGTTGGCCACCACCCAGTCGTAGGCCTTGTCGCAGACCAGATCCACCATCCGGTGGTGGCTCCCGTCGGCAAGCACGCCCTGCAGCACGGCGCCGAGCGGCGGGCCGATCGGGCGTTCCATCAGCTTGCGCACAAGCACCTGCTCGATCACGTCCTGCACGTCCTCGTCGCGCAGCACGGTGACGACACCCCGGGCCGCCGTGGCCAGCTCTGCGGTGACGCGGTCGGCGTTGCCCTGCTCGCTCAGCCAGCTGCCGACCCGGGCCGACACCTCCACGCGGGCGAGCTTGTCCCGGACCACGGCCTCCGACAGGAAGTTCTCCCCGACGAAGTCGCCGAGGCTGTCGCCCAGCACGTCCTTCTTGGTCGGGATGATCGCGGTGTGCGGGATCGGCAGTCCGAGCGGCCTGCGGAACAGGGCGGTCACCGCGAACCAGTCCGCGAGCGCCCCGACCATCCCGGCCTCGGCCATCGCACGCACGTAGCCGATCCAGGCCGGGCCGTCGCTGACCTCCCACCAGCGGGCCAGCAGGAACAGCACGGTCGCCACCAGCAGAAGGCCGGTGGCCAGTCGCTTCATCGTGCGCAGATCACGCTCGCGGGTGGCCTGGTCGATCCGGCCGAACCCGAGCCCGACCTCCACGACCGGTCTAGACCGAGTGCCTGATCCCCCGCCGGTGCCGCCGTTCTGCCGAGAGTCGGTATCGATCGGCCCTGTCACGGATGGCGCACGCGCGTCCGATCGGGGGGATTCCGAGATGGCCACGAACCCATACTGCCTGTCGGTGCGAATACGCGGCGTTCGAGTCGGACGTCTCGGGCCCGCCCGGGCTCCGGCAAGAACCTCGGCGCCCGACTGTCGGGGGATCGGAACGAGTGTCCGATCTCGGCGTCCGGCCGAGAGCAGTGTCGCGCCGTCGGGTTGCCCCCCTGACGGAGGAGACACTCGGCTCCCGCGGCGCCGGGCTGAAATTGGATCTGGCCGGGGTCGGTGGTATTCCACCGACCCCGGCCACGTTCGAGGTGCGGCCGCGCGTCGAGAGTTCTCCGTCACCGGAGTAGGGGCCCCTCGGGCGCCACACCGCCGGCTGAGCCGGTGTCCCCGGCGCGGCTCGACGAGCCGCGTCAGCGGGGATGAGCCGGCTGCCGGCTCGCGGCCTGTCAGGACCGCACACGCACCGCCGTCGCGCCTGCGGGCCGCTGGGCGCCCGGACGGGACTGGTGGTCGCCGTGCCAACGCACAGCGTCCCTGGCGGCGTCGAAGATCAGATCAGCTGGGGCGCTCCGATATCCGCACAGCGCGGGTGCCACTCGCCAGTGCACCCAGCCGTCCGGCAGCCCCGATGGGGGAGCGAGTACCGCGTCCCCGGCGGCGTGCCACACCACGGCATCGGCCGTGGCCAGCTCGGCCGGCAGCTCGGCACCCGCGTTCACCGGGAACCACCAGGAACCCGTGGGGGTGGCGGCGACCGGAACCACCGAGCCTGCGGCCCGCAACGCCGCGCAGATCGTCTGTCCATGTGCGGCCGGCACCTCGAGCACGTCGACGACCCGTCCGGTGAGCAACAGCAACGCATCCGCGCCCTGCTCGACAACCGGCCAGCCATGATCGGTGAACTCCAGCGCCGCCGCGCGCAGCTCCGCGCCGTACACGGCCCGGTAGCTGTCCCAGCCCAACATCGAGAACCTCCTGGTTTCGGACTTGCCACCCGTTTCCGGGGTGTGTCTGTGACTCTCAACACCGACTATGAACCCTCGGGAACGCACTGTGTGCAATAAGACGGTGACCGCGCGCGACGCCGAGACAAGCGGGTTCGGCCCGATTTCGGACCTGAGAGGAACTCTCGAAAATGCCGCTGACCGGTGCACGTCCCAGGGTCGACGGTTACTCCATTCGGCGGTAGACCGGTCGTCGCGAGCCGATCATCGACCAGCGGCTGGCACCATTCCCCTGGTGTTGCTCGTGACAGGTGGGACCGGATACCTGGGAAGCGTGCTGGTCGAACGGCTCGTCAGCGACGGCTACGACGTGCGCGCCGCGGTTCGTGATGCCGAGCGGGCCCGCAGCCTGTTGCCGCCCGAAGTGACGCTCGTGGTGGCCGATCTGACCGATGTCGACGGCCTGACGAAGGCCGCGCAGGGCTGCTCCGGCGTGCTGCACCTCGCCGGTTCGGTCGGCTCCTCGGCCGAAGCGACCCGCACGATCAACGTCGAGGGCACCCGTTCCGTGCTGGCCGCGGCGACCGCCGCCGGCGTGCCGCGCTTCGTGCACACGAGCAGCAGCGCCGCGGTGATGGACGGGACCGGGCTGGTCGCCGAGCGGCCTGCTGGGCCACCGGCGCTCACCGATCCCTACTCGACGAGCAAGGCGGCCGCCGAGCAGCTCGTGCTCGACGCGGTCGCCGCCGGACTGCACGCGATGATCGTCAACCCGGTCGGGATCTACGGACCCAGCCCGCGCGGGCCGCATTCCTACAACTCGTTGATGCTGGGCGCCGCGCGCGGCGCGATCGAGGCCGTCGTCGACGCCGAGATCGGATGGGTGTTCGCCGAGGACGCTGCCGGCGGGCACGTGCTCGCGCTGGAGCACGGCGAAGCGGGGCGGCGGTACGTGCTGTGCGGGGAGGTCGCCTCGTTCTCGCGCGTGCTGCACACGTTCGCCGACCGGGTCGGCGGGCGGCGCGTGCCGACGCTACCGCCGGGATCGACGCTGGGGCCGGACGCCGACACGTTCGCCCGGCGGTCCGAGGTCTACGGGCAGTTCCCGCCGGTGCGGATCGACGATGCGGGAGCCAGGGAGCTGGGCTTCCAGCCGCGCGGGGTCGATGAGGGGGTTGCCCTGACCGCGACATGGACCGGCGAGGTCTGATCGAGCCGGGTGGCTCCGGGCCGGCCGCCCGAAGCAGGCGAGGTGGTCCTCGGCTGTCGGGAGACCCGGCTGGCACACACCGCAGACCACGCGCACACAGGCAACACACTCTGTGCGAACCCGACGAGCTCTGTGCGAGCGCACTGCGGCACCGGCAGAACCCCACAGACGCCGGTGCCGACGACCCCCGAAGGGATCGCCGGCACCGGTGATGAGACGACTGAGCGAGGACGTCAGATCGGGCGGACCGTGTCGGCCTGAGGGCCCTTTGCGCCCTGGCTCGCCTCGAACGAAACCCGCTGGTTCTCCTCGAGCGTGCGGAACCCATCCGACTGAATGGCCGAGTAGTGGACGAAGACGTCCGGGCCGTTGTCGTCGGTCGCGATGAAACCGAAGCCCTTCTCGGCGTTGAACCACTTGACGGTGCCCTGCGGCATACCTGTTCTCCATACGTGAAGCGGACCCAGCCGGCACGTTGCCGACCGGAAGGCTGCACGGGCTTCACCGACGAAACGCAGAACAGGTCCTTCGATCGTCTGCGAAACCCACCGTCACTCTCCACGGACGCTTCACAACGATCGAGGAAGACACGACTGCAACCGAGGCGAACCTATCACGCGCCCGTGGTGACGTGCACGGACAGCGCACACAACGATCTCGCTCGGACCCGGTCGTTGCTTGATCGTGATCGAGCCGACGGCGACCGGGGGTCAGCTCTCGGCCTACGCGGGAGCCGAGTCCGGGCGCCCGCCCGTCCGGCGGACCGAATGCAGGCCCATGACCACCCGGTTGCGGCCGGCATCCTTGGCCGCGTACATCGCCGCGTCCGCCTTCTTCAGCAGCTCACCGACCTCGGTGCCGTCGATCGGTGACGTGGCCCCGCCGATGGAGACGCTCAGGCTCGACACCACGACCTCGCCGTAGGAGCTGGAGACGTCGATCCGCAGATCCTGGATTCGCTGACGTATCCGATGGGCGACGGCGGTGGCTCCGGCGCGACCGGGGTCGCCGTCGGGTGCGGGCAGCAGCACCACGAACTCCTCACCGCCGTAGCGGCCGACCAGATCGTCGTCACGCACCGCGTTCGTGATCGTCTCCGCCACGCTCACCAGAACGTGGTCACCGACGAGGTGGCCGTGCTGGTCGTTGACGTGCTTGAAGTTGTCGAGGTCCAGAACGAGCACCGTCGCGTTGCCGCAGAGCCGAGCGATTCTGCGCACCACCCGGTCGGCCTCGAGGTGCCACGCCGCTGCGTTCAGCAGACCGGTCTTGCTGTCGGTGCTGGCTTCCTCCTCGAGCTGTCGGACCAGCACCGTGCGGTGCAGGACGATCAGCGGAGGCAGCACCAGCACGGCGTAGGCGGGGCCGAAGTAGGCCATGGCGGCCGCGGCGACGGCCCCCATCGACAGCGTGGCGAATTCGAGCACCGCATCGTCGCCGTGCCCGAGGACCTGGCGGAACGCGGCCATGCTGCGGTTGCTTCCGCTCAACACGATGGCGGCGACGATCAAGGTCATGTTCACTACGGCGTAGGCGAGCAGCCCGAGCAACAGCGTGCTCAACCCGGCGAGGCTGTGGAACGGGTCCGGACCGGCACGGGTGACCACCATCCCGGCGGCTTGCACGGCCAGCAGCACGGTCGCGGCGCTGAACAACACCCGGTGCAGGGGTACGTCGAGCTGCCGCCAAGCCCGGAGGTACAGGTAGCCATAGCTGATGGCGACGACCACGCAGGCCAGTACGCCGGGCAGGAGCACGGCCGCGGCGAACGTCCAGACCGAGCTCAGATCGATGTGCGGTGTCTCGTCGGACTGCCGACGGACGCGCTCCACCCCGAGCGAGGCCTCGGTGCTGACGATTCCGGCGGCGACCAGCACCCCGAGGGTGAGCAGCCACGATTCGCGACCGGGCGGAAGGCCGTCGGCGATCCGGGCGGTCACGGTGCCGAGGGCCAGCAGCTCGACGACGAGAATGATCAGCAGCACCGATCGGTTCAACTGCCAGATGGGCCAACGGGCGATCCCGATCGGATCGTCCCGTTGGAGCTCCATGTCCGCTGAAACCTTTCAATGACGGTGCCCGGTTTCCGCTTGCCCACCCGGCGCGGATGGTAGCCGGATCGCCGACCGAACGTCGCGTCCCAGCCCATTCCGTTGACGCATTCGAGCGGTACTGCTCGCGAGGTGAGGTGGCCAGGGGCGGGGTCGAACCGCCGACCTACCGCTTTTCAGGCGGTCGCTCGTACCAACTGAGCTACCTGGCCGTACCGGCCACGTGCCGGACCGAACGTGGAGCGACCCAGACGGGACTCGAACCCGCGACCTTCGCCGTGACAGGGCGACGCGCTAACCAACTGCGCCACTGGGCCTTGCACATACTTCTTACCCGGTACCCCCAACGGGATTCGAACCCGCGCTGCCGCCTTGAAAGGGCGGAGTCCTAGGCCGCTAGACGATGGGGGCTTGGACCGCGAAACGATCCCCGCCCGCAACGGCTTTCCGTTGGGAGCCCCACCAGCATAGGGCAGCCACGGTGCACTCCCCAAACCCGGGGGTGCACCCGCTGCCGTCGCCGTCCGAGACCAGGTCAGTCCGGCACGGCTCGCGGTCAGCGGGTGACCGGCGGCAGCTGGTCCGGATGCACCGAGATCAGCCCGAGCATGTCCAGCAACTGCCGAAGATCGTCCGGGTCGTCGGAGTTGCGTGCCACGACCAGTCCGGGCACGCCGCAGCTGATCGTCGGAGACGCGATAGGCGTCGGCCGCGCTGCGCTGCTGAGGAATGGCGCCGGGCGCCGGGCCGCGGTCCTCCCCGATGTCCCGCCGCACACTGTCGATACTGCTCACAAAGCCTCCCCGTCCGGTGCCATCCCGTACCCAGTCGGCGCGCTGAAGTCGCGACAACGCCGTCCGCGGTGAACTTCACCCGTTCACAACAAGCACCCCGACAAGAGCACCCCATAGTCACCCCCGTGACCGTGACCGGCACGTTACCTATCGACTCCGCGCAACGCACCCCTCTGCCCGGGTGAGCGTTCGCGCATTTCGGTGACGGAGCGCATACGGCCGACCCCCTTCCGTCGGTAAGACGGGATCCCGTACCGGGAGTACGGTCGCGTGCGACGACGGTCAGCACCGCCGCCGACGCTCTCGCGCCAACAGGAGGCGTCGCATGTCCGTCGAGTCACCGTTCCGCACCCAGGTCACCGTCGACCGGAATGACCTGCCAGCACTGCGCGATGTCGGTGAGTGAGGAGATCGGTGGGATCCACGGCGTGAGCGCGGTCGACGTCCAGCTCGACAGCGGCGCCGTGACGGTGCTGGCCGACCGCGAAGTGGGCCGCAACGAGCTCGCGGCCGCGGTCAGCCGAGGCCGGCTTCGAACTGGTCGGCTGACCGCCGTTCGTGTCCAGTCACCGCGCGGGCCTGCTCCGGCCATCAGCGGCACCAGAACGCAGCGATGACCGGACGGCAGCGACACAGGCGCCGGCGCACAGCTGCCCGCGATCGGTCCGCCGTCGGAACGGCCGACGGCGTCACAGCAGGGACCGGTGCCGACCGACGGCGCCGCTCCACGCCTCGATCCCGATCTCGCCGACGCCGGAGATCTCGACTCCTACCTCGCCGCCCTCGCGCCCGGCGCCGGGGCCAGCGACTCCGAGCTCACCGGGCGTTTCGGGTCCGCACAGGTGTTCCAGCTGCGGCTGCCCGCGCTGCGCATCGAGCAACTGCGCCGGATCGCCGAGGAGCGCGGGGTGTCCCCCGGTGCGCTGGCCGTCGACTGGGTGATCGACCGGCTGGACCGCGAGGACACTCCGACCGGCCCGTTCGGAGCCGTCGACGAGGAGCCGGCGCCGCGCCGGCGCGGCACCCTCGGCCGGTCGGGCCGCCGCTAGGCACTCGGGGTCCTGGTTCGAGCCGCCGTCGCAGCGTTCCCCGAACCCGCGGACCGCTGACCGAACAGCAGCACCGAGGTCGCCGTCATCGTCGTCGGCGAGGCACGGGCTGCCGGTCAGATGCCTCGACGTCCACGGCGGCGGCCAGCGCCCGGTAGCCCGCCGCCGAGAGGTGCAGCCCGTCGCCCGAGTCGTAGCGACCGGCCAGGTGGGTGGGGGCCGCCGGGTCGGCGACCGCGGCCGCGAAGTCGAACACCCCATCGGCGTACTCCGGGCCGTGCGCGCGGATCCAGTCGTTCACCGCTGTGCGGGTGGCCACGGCCGCAGGAGTACCGCGGCCCCCGACGATCGACGGGGTGATCGTGGTCAGGAACACCCGCTTCCCGGCTGCCCGCGCGCGCTCCGAGAACCGCTGCAGCCCAGCGACGAGCGCAGCGGCGTTGCTGCCGGCGGCGATGTCGTTCGTACCGATGTTCAGCACCACGTCCGTCGCTCCGGCGGCCGCAGCGACATCGCGGTCGAAGCGGGAGATCGGTGCCGCACCGTTGCCGGCCGGATCGTCGGCGAGCAGCTGGTTGCCGGAGACGCCGGCGTTCAGCACCGCCATCCGGGCCGGCCCGCCCACGTCCGCGAGCCGGCGCGACAGGACGTCGGACCAGCGACCGTCGGCGTCGGGATCGCTGCCGATGCCGTCGTGAGCGAGTCGCCGATCGCCACCACGGCGTTGACGGGTTGCGGCGCCAGCACGTCCAGTCCGGTGAGCACGGGCCAGTAACCGATCCGCCGGTCGAAGGCCGAGCCGTCGACCTCCAGCGTGCAGTCGCCGCCACCTGCGATGTAGGAGGTCTGCAGAGCAATCGGTTGCACGGTGACGATCTCTGGTGCGACGGTGAGGTGGACGCTCACCGCCAACGCCTTACCGACCTGGGCAACCAGCGGAACCGGGTCGCTCACCAGGTCCTCACCGGCGGGGACGACGACGTCCCGCTGCCCGTCGAACTCGACCGGCTGCAGTGTCCCCCCGAGCACGCCCGCGCCGGCCGCGGATCGGGCCACCGAAGCACCGCCGATCGTGAGCGGGGCGCTGCCGTAGACGTTGGACAACCGGATCCGGACCTGCGTGCCGGTCAGCTGTGGTTGCACGATGATGCGCACCGTCGCCCCGGCGAGGGCCGGGTCCGATACGCCCGCCCGTGGCGCGGCCATCCAGCCGGTGCCCCATCCCGGGCCGCAGCCCGGGCCGGCCACCGCGACCGGCGTCGGAGCAGAAGCCGGGCCGACCGCGCCCGAACCGGAGTTCGACCGGCCGGCGCCGACGACCCCGGCCATCACGGCGAGCATGCAGCTCAGCACGACCGCAACGGCCATCGGCGACGGCATCGGCCGGGACGGCGACGGGTCCCACCGTGGCGCCCGTCGTCGGGTCGGCCCCAGCTCCGCAACCATCCGTGCCCCCTCGCTCCTGCACGTCCCACCCCGCGGGACCGCGAGATCTTCACCGGTGACGACGCCCGATGAGCTCAACACGCGAGACCCGAACAGGTAGTCGACGAGGTTGCACCCACAGGGATGACAACCCACCCGATCGTGAGCCGGTCGATCAACTGACGAGACTACTCACAGTGGTCATTCCATCACGCAACGGCGGTCGGTTTCCGACCGCGGCGCTGGTGCTCGGGCACTACTGTCGGCGGCGTCGGCCGGTGCCGTGCGGTCCGGCGGACGGGAGAAGGGCGGAGCGATGGGCACCTACAACGACATCTTCCGGGCGAGCGTGGCCGATCCGGAGAACTTCTGGCTGGACGCCGCGAAGGCGCTCGACTGGCACGTCCCCCCGAGCACCGCGCTCGACGCGACCCGGCCGCCGTTCTACCGCTGGTTCCCCGACGGGGAGCTGAACGTCTGCCACAACGCCCTCGACCGGCACGTCGAGGGCGGCCGAGGCGAGCAAGCCGCATTGATCTACGACTCGCCGGTCACCGGCACCCGGCGGAGTTACTCCTATACCGAGCTCCGCGACGAGGTCGCGCGGTTCGCGGGCGTGCTGGCCGGCCTGGGCGTGGGGGCTGGCGACCGCGTGGTGATCTACATGCCGATGGTGCCCGAGGCGGCGGTCGCGATGCTGGCCTGTGCCCGGATCGGCGCGGTGCACTCGGTCGTGTTCGGCGGATTCGCACCCAAGGAGCTCGCCGTGCGCATCGACGACGCCACCCCGAAGGTGATCGTCTCGGCGTCCTGCGGCATCGAGGTCGCCCGGGTGATCGAGTACAAGCCGCTGATCGACCGGGCGATCGAGCTCGCCGCCCACAAGCCGGCCGCCTCGGTCATCCTGCAGCGGCCGCAGGCCGAGGCGAGCATGGGCCCGGACGACGTGGACTGGGCGAGTGCGATGGCGGCGGCGACACCCGCGGACTGCGTTCCGATGCGGGCGACGGACCCGCTCTACATCCTCTACACGTCGGGCACCACCGGGAAACCGAAAGGGGTGGTCCGGGACGGCGGCGGCTACGCGGTGGCGCTGGCGTGGTCGATGCCAGCGGTCTACGACGTCGGCGCCGGCGAGACGATCTTCACCGGGTCCGACGTCGGCTGGGTGGTCGGGCACTCCTACATCGTCTACGCGCCGCTGCTTGCCGGCGCGACGACCGTGCTCTACGAGGGCAAACCGGTCGGCACCCCGGACGCCGGGCAGTTCTGGCGGGTCGTCTCCGAGTACGGCGTGAAGAGCATGTTCACCGCGCCGACGGCGTTCCGGGCGATCAAGAAGGAGGACCCGAAGGGCGAGTTCGCCGGTCGCTACGACCTGTCCACGCTGAAATACCTGTTCCTGGCGGGCGAGCGACTCGACCCGGAGACCTACCGCTGGGCGTCCGAGCTGCTGGGCATCCCGGTGATCGACCACTGGTGGCAGACCGAGACCGGCTGGCCGATCGTGGCCAACCCGGCCGGGATCGAGCTGCTGCCGATCAAGCCGGGCTCGCCGACCCTGCCGCTCCCCGGCTGGGACGTGCAGGTCCTCGGCGCCGACGGGAAGTCGGTGCCGCCCGGCACCGATGGCGCGATCGTCGTGAAGCTGCCGATGCCGCCCGGCTCGTTGCCGACCCTGTGGAACGATGACAAGCGTTTCATCGCCTCCTACATGTCGGCCTTCGACGGCTACTACCTGACCGGCGACGGCGGCCGGGTCGACGAGGACGGCTACGTGTTCGTGATGGGCCGGACCGACGACGTGATCAACGTAGCCGGCCATCGGCTGTCCACCGGGGGGATGGAGGAGGTGCTCGCCTCGCACCCCGACGTCGCCGAGTGCGCGGTGATCGGAGTGACCGACCCGATGAAGGGCCAGGTCCCACGCGGCTTCGTGGTGCTCAAGGCCGGCGTCGATCGGGACGGTGACGAGCTGCGCGCCGAGCTGGTGCAGATGGTCCGTGACCAGGTCGGGGCGGTGGCCTCGCTGCGGGAGGTCGCGATCGTCGGGGCGCTGCCGAAGACCCGCTCCGGAAAGATCCTGCGAAAGACGATGCGCGGTATCGCCGACGGCGTCGACGAGCCGGTGCCGTCCACCATCGACGACGCGGGTGTGCTGGACGCTCTGCGACCGGTATTACGCCGCGAATGATTGGCATTCGGCCTAATGATGAGCGCTATTCGGCCTAAATCGCCAGATCGTCATCCAGAGTAGGTAACGGGTCGGATTCGGTCCGAGATACGCGAGGAGGTCGCGCTCCCCCTCGACGGCCGCTGTCCATGTTTGAGAGGACCGCACTCTCATGGCCCGTACCGTGGTGTCCGCACGCCATCCCTCGTCCGTCGAGGTTGCCGGAACGTTCGCCGTGCTGCGCATGCTGGTGTCGAACCGGCAGATCAGGGTCGCGGTGATCTCCGCCCTGTGCAGCGTGGTGCTCGTCGTGATCATGGCCGGCGCGGCGATCATGTGCGCGGACAACGCCTGCCGCAGCCTGCCCGATCCGAGGGCCGTGATCGAGGTCGAGAACGGGCCGCCCGACCCCGTGGTCGCGCCCGGCCCCGCACACCGGGTCGCCCCCAGCCGGTAAGGGTGAACTGCACTGATCGACCTCTCGACGGGGGTGCACGATGAGCGGCATGAGGGTCATCGTGGACTTCGATCTGTGCGAGTCCAACGCCATCTGCATGGGCATCGCGCCCGAGGTGTTCGAGGTGCGGGAGGACAACTTCCTCTACATCCTCGACGAGAATCCGCCGGAGGACGATGCGGCCGCAGCTGGAGCAGGCCGTCGCCGGATGCCCGCGGGCCGCCATCACGCTCGAGGGCTGATCTGCCGGCACGGATCACTTGCCCGCTCGGGCGCCGCGCTGAAGGATCTGGCGGTACCGCACGGGCGAGGAGAGCCGATGACGCAGGTCTGGAACACGCCGTTGACCCCGCTGGCGTTCCTGCGCCGCTCCGCGGAGGTCTTCCCGGACAAGGTCGCGGTGGTCTACGGCGAACGCCGGACCACCTACGCGGAGCTGGCAGCGGAGACCACTCGGGTGGCGCACGCGCTGCGCGGCTCGGGTATCGAGCGCGGCGACCGGGTGGCCTACCTGCTCCCGAACGTCCCCGAGATGCTCGTTGCGCATTTCGCGGTGCCGCTGGCCGGCGCGGTGCTGGTCGCGATCAACACCCGGCTGTCCGCCGACGAGGTCCGCTACATCCTTGATCATTCCGGCGCGAAGTTGCTGGTCGTCGACGCGGCGCTGTACCCGACGGTGGCGCCGGTGGCGAGCGCGCTGAAGACCGTCGAGGAGATCATCACGGTGATCGACCCGGCGAACCCGGGTGACGGCACCGGCAGCGGCGTCACCTACGACGATCTGCTGGCCCGCGGCCGCGACGACGCGCTGGCGTGGGAGGTCGCGGACGAGAACGCGCCGATCTCGATCAACTACACGTCCGGAACCACCGGCAAGCCGAAGGGCGTGCAGTACTCCCACCGCGGCGCGCACCTGAACTCCTTCGGCGAGGTGGTGCACTCCGGGCACACGTTCGACAGCGTGTACCTGTGGACGCTGCCGATGTTCCACTGCAACGGCTGGTGCACCCCGTGGGCGGTCACCGCCATCGGCGGCACCCACGTCTGCCTGCGTGAGGTGCGCGGCGACGTGATCTGGAAGCTCATTCGCGAGCACCGGGTGACGCACCTCAACGGCGCCCCCACCGTGGTCACCACCATCCTGCGCGCCGACGACGCGTCGGCGCTCGACGACCAGCTCACGATCACGACGGCGGGCGCGCCGCCGTCGCCGACCACGATCCTGGCCATGGAGAAGATGGGCTTCCGGATCGTGCACGTGTACGGGCTCACCGAGACCTACGGGCCGTACTCGGTGAACCAGTACCAGCGCACGTGGGACGCGCTCGAAGCCGAGGAGCGCGCGGTTCTCCAGTCCCGGCAGGGGGTGGGCATGGTGTGCGCGGACTGGCTGCGGGTGGTCGACAAGGAGATGAACGACGTGCCCGCCGACGGCGCGACCATGGGTGAGGTCGTGATGCGCGGCAACAACGTGATGCTCGGCTACTACGACGACCCGGCCGCCACCGAGAAGGCCTTCGAGGGCGGCTGGTTCCACAGCGGCGACCTCGGCGTGATGCACCCGGACGGCTACGTCGAGCTGCGCGACCGCGCCAAGGACGTGGTGGTCTCCGGCGGAGAGAACATCTCCACGATCGAGGTCGAGCAGGCGATCCAGTCGCATCCCGGGGTGGTGGAGGTGGCCGTGATCGGGGTGCCCGACGAGAAGTGGGGCGAGCGCCCCAAGGCGTTCGTGGTGCTGGCTCCCGGCGAGCAGGCGTCGGAGGACGAGCTGATCGAGCACGTCAAGTCCAAGATCGCGCGGTACAAGGCCCCGAAGGCGGTGGAGGTGGTGGACGAGCTGCCCAAGACGTCCACGGGCAAGGTGCAGAAGTTCGAGCTGCGCGAGAAGGAATGGGGCCCCTCGACCCACCGCATCCGCGGCTGACGCCGCCCGTGAGTGCTGCGCCGTGTGAGAACACGGCGCAGCACTCCCGACCCCAGGACGGCGTGACAATGGCCTCGGTCGGCCCGCTCAGCGGGAGAAAACGCCGGAAATTGAATAGCATTGCTCAGGTGACGCAGCTGGCCGCGGACCCGGCACGGGTGGAGACGCAGATGCGCTCATCCGGTGCCGTGCGGGCGTCCGTCGGCGCCGTCACCACGACCACCGTCGCCGTGTTGCCGGTGTTCCTCACCGGCGGGCTGGCCGTGCAGATCTCAGCCGAGTTCGGCTTCGATCCGGCCGGCCTCGGCCTGGCGGTCGCGCTCTACTTCGGCATCAGCGCGCTGGCCTCGCTGCCCTGCGGCTGGTTGGTGGAACGCTTCGGTGCCGGCCCCACCAGCCGGTTCGCCGTGCTCGGCGCCGGCGCCGGGATGCTCGCCATCGGCACGCTGGCCGGTTCGTTCACCGAGCTGCTGCTGATCCTGCTGGCCGGGGCCTGGTGCAACGTGCTGGGCCAGCTGGCGTCCAACCTGACCCTGGCCAGCTCGGTTCCGGCCTCCCGGCTCGGGCTCTCGTTCGGCATCAAGCAGGCCGCCATCCCGATCGCCACCCTGCTGGCCGGGGCCGCGGTGCCCACCGTCGCCCTGACGATCGGCTGGCGCTGGGCCTATTTGATCGGCGCCGGCGTGGCGCTGCTCGCGCTGCTCGTCACCCCGAGGGACGCCGCAGGCCGCACGCGCGGCACCGTGACGCCGGGCGAGCGGGCCACCGCGGCGCTGTCGGTGATCGGCATCGCCGCCGGTCTGGCCGCCGCGGCCGCCAACGCGCTGGGCATCTTCCTCGTCGCCTCGGCGGTGCAGCGCGGCATCGAGCCCGGTGTCGCCGGCCTCACCCTGACCCTGGGCAGCATGGTCGGTCTGGTGCTGCGGCTGCTGCACGGCTGGCTGGCCGACCGCCGCTCCGGCGGGCACATCGCGATGGTCGCCGGCAGCCTGTTGCTCGGTGCCGGCGGACTGGCCCTGCTCGCGGTGCCCGGCACATGGGCCCTGGTGCTCGGCACGACGCTCGGGTTCGGCCTGGGCTGGGCCTGGCCAGGACTGCTGCAGTTCGCCGTGGTCCGGCTCAACCCGTCCGCGCCCGCCGCGGCGAGCTCGATCGTGCAGATGGGCGTGTACGCCGGTGGCTTCATCGGACCGGTCGGATTCGGCTATCTCGCCGCCCACCTGTCCTTCCCCACGGCCTGGCTGGTCGGCGCGGTGACGATGCTGGTGGCGTCCGCCCTGATGGTGCTGGGCCGTCGGATGCTGATGGCGCACCGGGTGGCCAGGGAAACCGGCTGACCTCCCGTCCCGGCGTTCCGGTCACCCGTCGTCGCGGTGGGCTCCCGGGTCGGACAGCCGCTCGAGCAGCGCGATCGCGTCCCGCGGGGCGTGCACCTTGGCGTCGTTGTCGAAGTAGACGAAGACGTCCCGCCCGCTGGCACACCAGTCCCGCACCTTCGCCGCCCAGCCGTCCAGCGCCTCGGTCGTGTACCCGCTGACGTAGAGCTCGTCGGCGCCGTGCAGCCGCACATAGACGACATCCGTGGTGACGTCCTCGAAGTACGGCCAGGTACCCGCCGAATCCGCGACCACCAGCGCGACGTCGTGCGCTCGCAGCAGCTGCCAGGAACGCCGGGTTGCGGAAGCTCTCGTGCCGCACCTCGAGCGCGTGCCGCAGCGGCCGGTCGGCGTCGGTCTCGGTGAGCGCCCGCCCGTCGAGCCGCTCGTCGTGCCCGGTCGCGAGCCGCGCGGCGGCCCCGGTCGAGCGGGGCAGCAGGGCCAGGAAGGCGCCGAGGCGCTCCGCGTCGAAACGCATCCGCGGCGGCAGCTGCCACAGCACCGGCCCGAGTTTGCCGCCGAGCGCCAGCACCCCCGAGGCGAAGAAGTTGGCCAGCGGGGTCTCGACGTCGCGCAACTGCTTGAGGTGCGTGATGAACCGCCCGCCCTTGACGGCGAACACGAAGTCGGCGGGCGTCTCGGCGGCCCATGACCGGTAGTTCTCCGGCCGCTGCAGCGCGTAGAACGAGCCGTTGATCTCGATGCTGGACACCTGGTGCGACAGATGTTCCAGCTCCCGGCGCTGCGCCAGCCCAGGCGGATAGAACGCGCCCCGCCACGGCGGGTACCGCCATCCCGAGGTCCCGATCCATGCGCGCGCCACTACCCGAGTTTCCTCCCGGCCGGGCAGGATGTCCGGGTGGACCCAGCAGTGATCATCACCGGCGCGGCGGGCGCCCTCGGGCATGCCGTCGTCGCCGAGTTCCTGACCGGTAACTACTCCGTGGTGGCGATGGACCGGCCCGGCGCCCGGCTCGACGGGCTCGGCGCCGAGAACGGCGTCCACCCGGTGCCCACCGAGCTGGCCGAGCGGGCGGCGGTGCAGGCGGCGTTCGCCGCCGTCGACGCGTTGCCGGTCACCCCGGTCGCGCTGGTCGGGCTGGCCGGCGGGTTCACCCCCGGCAAGCTGGCCGACGTCGACGATGATCAGTTGGACACGCTCATGCGCTCGAACTTCGGCTCCGCGCTGTGGACGGCGCAGGCCGCGGCCCCGCGCTTCGCCGCCCGCGGCGGCGGCGCGATCGTGCTGGTCGGCTCGAAGACCGCGGTCACCGGCCCGGCCCCGGTGGCGCACGCCGCGAGCAAGGCGGCCGTCGTCCGGCTCACCCAGCTGCTCGCCGACGAGCTGCGGGGCGACAAGATCCGGGTGAATGCCGTGCTCCCCTCGGTGATCGACACCCCGGCCAACCGGACCTGGATGTCCGAGGACCTGGCCGCCCGCGCCGTCGCCCCGGCCGCGATCGCCAAGGTGATCGCGTTCCTGTGCGGGCCGGACGCGGCACCGATCAGCGGCGCCGCGATCCCGGTGTACGGCGATGCCTGAGCTGACGGCGGCGGTCGACGCCGCGCTGGAGTGGCCGGCCGACGAGGTCGCGGCCGTGGTGGTCGGCGCGGACGGAACCGAGCTCGCAGCCGCCGGTGATCAACAGCGCCGGTTCCAGCTCGCCTCGGTGACCAAGCTGCTCACGGCCTACACCGTGCTCATCGCCGTTGAGGAGGGTGCACTCGGCTGGGACACGCCGGCCGGTCCCAGCGGCTCCACCGTGCGGCACCTGATCGCCCACACCTCCGGGCTCGCCTTCGACTCGGACAAGGTGCAGGCCGCACCCGGGACGAAACGGATCTACTCGAACAGCGGCTTCGAGCTGCTCGCATTGACCCTCGGCGACGCGACCGGCATGTCGTTCGAGGAGTATCTGCACGAGGCTCTCTGCGACCCGCTCGGGCTGGCCGACACGGCGGTGCCCGGTTCGCCGGCGGCCGGCGGCGTCTCGACGGCCGCCGATCTGGCCCGGTTCGCCGCCGAACTGCAGGCCCCGACATTGCTCGACCCCTCCACCATGGACGCTGCCGTCGAGGTCGCCTTTCCCGGCCTCGACGGCCTGCTGCCGGGCTTCGGGCGGCAGCGGCCCAACGACTGGGGCCTGGGGTTCGAGATCCGCGACGGCAAGGCCCCGCACTGGACCGGCTCGTCCAGCTCGCCGCACACGTTCGGCCATTTCGGCCAGGCCGGCACGTTCCTCTGGGTCGATCCGGATGCGCGGGTGGCGGCCGTCGCGTTGGCGGACCGTGATTTCGGCGACTGGTCCAAGCAGAGCTGGCCGGCGTGGACCGACGGGGTCCTCGCCGCGCTCGCATGACGGAGCGCCTGGCGCAAGGCGGGGATGCCTGATGCAAACGTGTCCAACCGGCGCCAGATGGCCGATCGACACCACCCGGTGGTCTCGCGCACGATGGCGGGCGGCCCCATCGGGGGGCGTCGGGGGGGACGGGAGTCCACCAATGGGCCAACCGGTTCAGGATGTGTCCGAGACCGTGGAGCCGCCGGGGTCCGGTCGCGCGGCCCTCGTCTACCCGGGTCTGACGATCCCCTTCGTGATGTTGACGATCTGCTTCGCGGCCTGGGGCGTCGCCACCGCGATGACCGACCCGCTGGTGCACATCTTCACGAACATCTTCTCGATGAGCGCGCTGCAGTCCTCCCTCGTGCAGTTCGCGTTCTACGGCGCCTACTTCTGCCTCGCCCTGCCGGCCGCGTTCATCAACCGGCGTTTTCTCCTACAAGACCGGGGTGCTGGTCGGGCTGGGCCTGTTCGCCTTCGGCGCGCTGCTGTTCTGGCCCGCCACCCTTTCGATGGCCTACCTCGCCCCTCCTGGTCGCCCTGTTCGTGCTGGCCAGCGGGCTGTCGATCCTGGAGACCTCGGCCAACCCGTTCATGATCTCGATGGGCCGAGGAGTCGGGCGACCCGGCGGCTCAACCTGGCCCAGGCGTTCAACCCGGTCGGCACCAACCTCGGCATCCTGATCTCCACGGTGTTCATCCTGACCGCGATGAACCCGGCCACCGAGGAGCGAGCGGGGCAGCCATGCCGCCCGCGCAGCTGGAGGCGATCCAGCGAGGCCGAGCTGGGCGCGGTGCTGACGCCCTACCTCGTCATGGCCGCCCTGCTGGTGGTGCTCTGGCTGGGCTTCTTCTTCACCAAGGTGCCACCGGCCCGGGAGAAGGAGACCGGCAGCGACCGTTCGGGCCGACCATGCGCCGGCTGCTGCGCAACCCGCACTACCGCTACGGCGTGGTCGCCCAGTTCTTCTACGTCGCCGCGCAGACCTGCGTCTGGACCTTCACCATCCAGTACGTGCGGCGCCGCGCTCGCAGGAGAACGCCGTCGTCGGCGGGGTGTACCTGCAGGCCAGCATGGCCGTCTTCCTCGTGGCGCGGTTCGTCTTCACCTTCCTGATGCGCTACATCCAGCCCTCAAGCTGCTGCTGCTCATGGCCTCCGTGCTGGCCGTGCGTGCTGAACCTGGTCGTGATGTTCAGCCCGAACCTCGTCGGCGCCTGGGCGCTGGTGCTGGTCTCGTTCAGCATGTCGCTGATGTTCCCGACCATCTACGGGATCGCGCTGCACGGCCTGGGCGCGGACACCAAGTTCGGCGGCGCCGGGCTCGTGATGGCCATTCTCGGCGGGGCGATCCTGCCGGTCGTCCAGGGCGGGCTGATGGACGCGATCGGCGCGCCGCTCTCCTTCGGGCTCATGGTCATCTGCTTCGCGATCATCGCCGGCTACGCCTGGTTCGAGGTCAAGTACGGGGACACCCCGACCGAGATCAAGATGACAGGAGGCCACTGAGATGGCAGGCATCGCGTCGGCGGACCTGCCGCGGTGGCGCCGCCCGGGCCGTGGCCACGGCCGCCGTGACCGGGTTCCTGCTCGCCGGCTGCGCCTCCGGCACCCGCGGCACCGGCGGCATGACCGGCGGCGCCCGGCGCGAGGCGGACCAGGTCGGCGCCACACCGGTGCCGATCGGGCTGGTGACGAAGACCGAGACCAATCCCTACTTCATCCGGATCCGGGAGGCCGCGATCACCGCGGCCCAGGGCTGGCCGGGGGCCCAGATCGTGGCCCGCGCCGGCGCCTTCGACGGCGACAACGACGGCCAGGTCAAGGCCGTCGACGAGTTGGTCGCGGCGGGCGTGCGCGGCATCCTGATCACGCCGAGCAACGGCGCCGGCATCGTCGACGCCGTCGAGCGGGCCAAGGCCAAGGGCGTGCTGGTCGTCGCCCTGGACTCCGAGACCGAACCGGCCGACGCGGTGGACGCCACCTTCGCCACCGACAACACACTGGCCGGCGAGCAGCAGGGCGCCTACCTCAAGGCGGCCCTCGGTGACGCCGCGCCGAAGATCGTCATGTTGAACGGCTCGCCCGGCAGCGTGCTCGACGAGCAGCGCCGGGCCGGTTTCCTGCGCGGATTCGGGCTGGCCCCCGGCGGCCCCGGAGATCGTGGCCGCGGCCGACACCAACGGCGACGCGGTCAAGGCCGAAGAGGCGATGACGGCGCTGCTCGCCCAGCACCCGGACCTGAACGGGGTCTACACGCTGAACGAGCCGGCCGCGCAGGGCGCGCACGAGGCCCTCGCCGCTGGCCGGCCAGGCCGAGCAGGTCAAGGTCGCGACGATCGACGGCAGCTGCCCCGGAGTACTGTCCGTGCAGGCAACCGCTATGTGGCCACCGTCATGCAGTTCCCCACCGACATGGCGACGCAGGGCGTCGACGCGGTGATGGACTACGCGACCGGCCCCGGCCGCGGCCGGAATCCGCAACACTGGCTCCGAGGTGGTGGGCAATCCGATCGGCGGGGCTCGCCATCCGCGACGTCACCTGGGGCTGCAGCACTGCTGGGGCTGAGCGCCGTCCCCCCACGCCGCCCCCGCGGGCCGGGAATGATGTGCGGGCCTCGGCCGTTGTAGCAGCAGTCCGAGCCGGGCGACCTGTGTCCCCGGGTCTCACAGAAGAAATGCCTCCGCGGAATACCGCACGGCTGGAGCCGCGGAGCGCCACTCGCCGCGAGGCGACCGCGCCCGGCCCGGACCCCAATCCCTCTGACTTGCCGCGCCCGGCGTATCCCGCCGCCGGATGCGCGGCTGCGAAGGGCGGCGCCGTTCCCCGACGGCGCCGCCCCATCGGAACAAACCCGCAGCTCGGGGCGGTAGTCGGTAGACTTGGACGACGTAGGAGAGGACGGCGAGCGCCATGAAGGGCGACCGGGTAGAAATCGTCATCGACGCCGGCAGCGGAACCACGCGGACGTACGAGATCACCGCGACCCGCGCCGGCCGCAAGGTCGGGATCACGCACTCGCGCGGAGTCGTCGAGGTCAGCGAGGTCACGCGGGGCGGAAGCACCGTGCGCACCGCCCGCTTCCTCGCGAACCGGGTGCTGGCGCTCGTCGAGCACCCGGCAGCGGACGCGCCGGTGGCCGACGAGATCACCCCCGCCCTGCGCACGGCCTGAGCCGCCGCTGGGCGCATAGTCTGAGCGGCCGCCCGGCGCATAGTCTGAGCGGCCGGCCCCACCGCACCGCCTGAGCGCGGCACGCGAAGCTTCGCCCCCGCACTTCCGGCGGCGCACCGCGAGCACGGTCTGACACCGCAGTCGAACGTTGCCGCATGATCGCCGTGCGAACCACCACACATGATCGAAGCCGCCTGCAAGCACATCACAACATCACCGCTCTACCGCGCTGACCGGCATAACGGGCCACCACACATGATCGAAGCCACGTACACGCACCTTCACGGCGATCACGGCTCGGCGGGCCGTGACCTGCCGTTGCCGTGTGCATCAGGGGCTGCCGCCGGGGCGGTACCTGTCCCGGATCCGTCAAGGCGCCCCGACCACCGCCCAGACCAGCTCCAGGCTGCCGACCGGCCTGCCGCGAGCTGAGCGACACTGGAAGCACGATGTCGACACCCCCGAGCTCATCCGCCGAACCCTCGATCGCTCCGCGCAGCCTTAGTGAGCGCGCCGAGCGGGATTCGTCGACGGCCGGCACGGGCGTCACCAACGACGCGAAGCGGGAGAACGACGCGGCCACCGGCGCCCCGCACAGCGGTCCGCGGGCGGAGGCGGTGGACGCTCCACCCCGGTCGCGCCGACCTCGACGACCGCGCCGCGGTTCCGGCAGCGCCCGGCCGGGCACCGCCCAGCCCAGCACCGCGCAGCCCGGCACCAGCCAGCCCAGCACCACCCAGCCCAAAACCGCCCAGCCCAACACCCAGCACTCCCGCACCACCCAGCCCGGCACCACACAGCCCGGCACCACACAGCCCGGCACCACACAGCCCGGCACCAGCCCAGCCCGGCACCGCCCAGCCCCGCACCGCCCAGCCCCGCACCGCCCAGCCCCGCTCCGGACAGCCCCGCTCCGGACAGCCCCGCAATGCCCAGTCCCACACTCGCCAGACCAGCACTCCGCGCACCAGCTCCGCACACACCGGCGCCCGTACACCGGACCCCGGCTCCTCGCGCCCCACGCGCAGGGGCAGCCCGAGCGGGACGGCATCCACGTCCCCACCGACCGCAGCCCCGAGCGACGCGTCCACCCCTACCCCCGACATCACAGCGTCGACATCACCGCGCTCACGGCACGCCTGCCCGGGTTGGGCGTTCGCGACGAGCACCGGCTGCGCCGCCTCCTCGACACCGCCGCGCCGCAACCGCGACCGAGGCCGCCCGCGCCAAGGCGGTCGCCGGCGTCGCCGCCGCCATCGACAGCCGCGGAGCGGCGCGATGGCGCGCGCCGGGTCGCCGCGGTGCCCGCGATCAGCTACCCCGAGCAACTGCCGATCAGCGCCCGGCGGGCCGACATCGCCGCGGCCATCCGCGACCACCAGGTCGTGATCGTCGCCGGCGAGACCGGCTCCGGGAAGACCACCCAGCTGCCCAAGATCTGCCTCGAGCTCGGCCGCGGCGTCCGCGGCATGATCGGGCACACCCAGCCGCGCCGGCTGGCCGCGCGCACGGTGGCCGCCCGGATCGCCGAGGAGCTGCACACCGAGCTGGGCGCCGCGGTCGGCTGGAAGGTCCGCTTCACCGACCATGTCGGCGACAACACGCTGGTCAAGCTGATGACCGACGGCATCCTGCTGGCCGAGCTGCGCCGGCGACCGGATGCTCCGCCAGTACGACACGCTGATCATCGACGAGGCCCACGAGCGCAGCCTCAACATCGACTTCATCCTGGGCTACCTGACCCAGCTGCTGCCGCAGCCGTCCCGACCTCAAGGTGATCATCACCTCGGCGACCATCGACCCTGAACGGTTCGCCGAGCACTTCGCGCGGGCCCTCGGCACCGACGGTGCCGATCATCGAGGTGTCCGGGCGCAGCTACCCGTGGAGCTCCGCTACCGGCCGATCGTCGACCCGGACGATCCGGACGCCGATCCCGATCGCGACCAGCTCGACGCCATCGGCGACGCCGTGGTCGAGCTGCACGCGCGAGGCGCGGCACGGCGACATCCTGGTCTTCCTGCCCGGCGAGCGCGAGATCCGCGACACCGCCGAGGCGCTGGGCAAGCGCGAGCTTCGCGGCAACACCGAGATCCTGCCGCTGTACTCCCGGCTGTCGACCGCCGAGCAGCACCGGGTGTTCGCCGCCGCACCCCGGCCGCCGGGTGGTGCTGGCCACGAACGTCGCCGAGACCTCGCTGACCGTGCCGGGGATCCGCTACGTCGTCGACCCGGGCACCGCGCGGATCTCCCGCTACTCGCGCCGGCTGAAGGTGCAGCGGCTGCCGATCGAGAAGGTCTCGCAGGCCAGTGCCAACCAGCGGGCCGGGCGCTGCGGTCGGGTGGCCGACGGGCATCTGCATCCGGCTCTACAGCGAGGACGACTTCGACGCCCGCCCGGAGTTCACCGAGCCGGAGATCCTGCGCACCAACCTGGCCTCGGTGATCCTGCAGATGATCTCTCTGGAGCTCGGTGACCTCGACCGAGTTCCCGTTCGTCGAGCGCCCGGACGCCCGCTCGGTCAACGACGGTCTCGCGCTGCTGCAGGAGCTCGGCGCGCTGACCGAGGACACCGGAGCGGACGGCACGGCCTCAGCGAGGTCGGCCGCGCGCTGGCTGCGCTGCCCGTGGACCCGCGGCTGGGCCGCATGCTGGTGGAGGCGGACCGCACCGGCTGCCTGCGCGAGGTGCTCGTGATCGCCGCGGCGCTCTCGGTGCAGGACCCGCGGGAGCGGCCGACCGAGCAGCGCCAGGCCGCCGACGCGCGGCACGCACGGTTCGCCGGCGAGTTCACCGCCGGCGGGACGACCCTGGACGCCGCCGGCTCGGACTTCCTCGCGTTCGTCAACCTGTGGAGCTACCTCGCCGAGCAGCGCGCGGCGCTGTCCGGCAACCGCTTCCGCCGGCTGCTGCGCGAGGAGTTCCTGCACTACCTGCGCATCCGCGAGTGGCAGGACCTGCACGCCCAGCTCCGCTCGGCCGCACGCAGCGCGGGCATGCCGCTGAGGCGACAGCCCGAGCCGACCCGGACCGGATCCACATCGCGGTGCTCTCCGGGCTGCTCAGCCAGATCGGGCTGCTGGAGGCGATGCCCGACCGGGCGGGCCGACGGCCGGCAGCCGGGCGCGCGCGGCCGGCGGGCGGGGCGGGAGTACCTCGGCGCCCGCGGCGCCAAGTTCATGATCTTCCCCGGCTCACCGCTGGCGAGGAAGCCGCCGCGCTGGGTGATGGCCGCCGAGCTGGTGGAGACCTCCCGGCTGTTCGCCCGCACCGTCGCCCGGATCAGTCCGGAGTGGATCGAACCGCTGGCCGGGCACCTGGTCCGGCGCTCCTACTCGGAGCCGCACTGGTCGCGCAAGCGGGCGGCCGCCGTGGCCACCGAGCGGGTCACGCTGCACGGCATCCCGATCGTCGTCGGCCGCACCGTCGACTTCGGCCGGATCGACCCCGAGCTGTCCCGCGAGCTGTTCATCCGGCACGCGCTGGTCGAGGGCGACTGGGACACCCGGCACCGGTTCTTCCACGCCAACCGGGAACTGCTCGACGACGTCGAGGAACTGGAGCACCGGGCCCGTCGCCGGGACCTGGTGGTCGACGAGGAGACGCTGGTCGCGCTTCTACGACCAGCGGATCCCGGCCGACGTGATCTCCGGGCGGCACTTCGACCGCTGGTGGAAGACGCACCTCGCGCCGGCAGCCGGAGCTGCTCGACTTCACCGAGGAGATGCTGCGCACCGCGCAGGCCGCCGCCGTCGACCGCGCCGCCTATCCCGACCACGTCGACGCCGGCGGGCTCACCCTGCCGCTGTCGTACGCGTTCGAGCCGGGCGCGCGCACCGACGGCGTCACCGTCGACGTGCCGGTGGCCGCGCTGCACCAGGTTGACCCGACGCCGTTCACCTGGCAGGTACCCGGGGCTGCGCGAGGAGCTGGTCACGGCGCTGATCAAGACCCTGCCCAAGCCGCTGCGCCGGCAGTTCTGCGCCGGCCCCCGACCACGCGCGGGCTGTGCTGGCCCGGCTGCAGCGCCCCCGGTTCGGACCCGACCGAACCGCTGCTCGACGGCCTGGAGCGCGAGCTGGGCCGGATGCGCGGCGTCACATCCCGCGCGACGGCCTGGGAGCTGGACCGGCTGCCCGAGCACCTCACCGTCACCTTCCGGGTGGTCGACGAGTCCGGCGCCGAGCTGGCCACCGGCACCGACCTGCGAGGCGCTGCGCCGCGGGCTCGCGCCGCAGGTGCGCGCCGAGCTGGCCGCGGCGGGCGAGGACCTGGAACGCACCGGGCTCACCACGTGGTCGATCGGCACGCTGCCCCGCGAGCACCCGATCCGTCGCGGCAGCCACGTGGTCACCGGCTACCCGGGCCTGGTCGACCGTGGAGTCCACTGTGGACGTGCGAGTGGCGCCGACGGCGGCCGAGCGCGACCCGGCGATGTGGCGCGGCCTGCGCCGGCTGCTGCTGCTCGACACCCCGTCGCCGGTGCAAGCAGGTGCAGCGCGAGCCTGGACAACGCAGCCAAGCTGGCGCTCTCCCGCAACCCGCACGGCTCGGTGCGCCGCGCTGCTGGACGGACTGCGTCACCGCCGCGGCCGACGCGCTGATCGCCGCGGCCGGCGGCCCGGCGTGGGACGAGCGCGGCTACGCCCGGCTGCGCAGGCTCTTCGCCGACCGGCTGGCGTCCACCACGCTGCAGGTGCTGCAGGCGGTGCGCGCGCGTGCTGGTGGTCTGGCACCGGGTGCAGGCGCAGCTGCCCGATCTCGGCGCCCCGGCGCTGCTGGCCGGCGTCGCCGACATCACCGCGCAGCTGGACGCGCTCGTCGGGCCGGGTTTCGCGACCGCGGCCGGCGCCGCCCGGCTGGGCGACGTCGCCCGCTACCTGGAGGCGGTCGAGCGCCGGATCGAGAAGCTGCGCGCCGACCCGGCCCGCGACGCCGCCTGGACCGCGCAGGTGCACGTGGTCGCCGACGAGTACGCCCGAGCGGCTGGCCGCGCTCCCGCCGGGCGTCGAACCCGGCCCCGAGCTGCCGGAGATCCGCTGGATGATCGAGGAGCTGCGGGTGAGCCTGTACGCACACCCGATGCGCACCCGCTACCCGATCTCCGCCCCAGCGCATCCAGCAGGCGATCGACGAGCTGTGAGCGGTACCGATCACCGCGACGTCAGCCCGTTCCACCGCAGGCGCTGATCGACGTAGATCTCGTCGACAAGGCCAGGCGCTAACACGGCAGTAGGCCGAGGTCGGCCAGGTCGACGCGCAGCCGGGCCGCGTCGTGGAACCGCAGCGCGTGCAGCCCGAACCGTCGCGCGCTGTCCACGTTGGCCACCGAGTCGTCGATGAACACCGCCTCGTCGCGTCCAGCCGGTACCGCGCGCACAGCACCCGGAAGATCGCCGGGTCCGGCTTCGTCACCCCTTCGGCGCCGGAGACCACGATGCCCTCGAACACCTCCAGCACTGTGAATCGCGCCCGGGTCGGCGTGAACGTCTCGGGCGACCAGTTGGTCAGCGCCAGTAGCCGCACCCCGGCCGTGCGCAGCTCGTCGAGTACCGCCGCGGTGCCCTCGACCTCCCCGGTGATGGCCAGCTGGTTGTTCTCCCGGTACACCGGCGCCAGGTGCGCCCAGTGCGGGAACCGGCTGCGCCAGCTCCGCCTCCGCCTCGGCGACCGGCCGTCCGGCGTCCAGGCTGCGGTTCCACGAGGGCCAGTCGACCTCGGACATGAACCGCTCGATCTCGTCCGGGCCGGCCGCGGGGGCGTAGGCGGCCCGCGGGTCCCAGCGCAGGATCACGCCGCCGATGTCGAAGACGGCTGTGGTCAACTCCGCCATGGGTGCGAGTACACCACTCCTCATCCCGGGCGGCGGCCCCAGGCCTGGAAGAACGTGGCGTACAGGGTGAACGTGTCCGGATCGTCGAGGTGGGCGCCGAGCTCGCGGACGTCCCGGTCCAGCTCGGCCGCGGTGAGCGCGCCGGCGTCGAGGATCCGATCGCGGTGGATGTCCAGGAAACGCAGCAGCAGCCGGTGGTAGGGCTGGCCCGGACGGTGGATGCGGATGTGCGCCTCGACCCGCACGTCGACCAGCCCGGCGGCCCGCAGCAACGCGGGGAGTCGACGTCCGATGCAGACGTCACCGCTCCAGGCCGCCGCGGCCACCGCGGTGAGCCGGTCCCAGGCCGGGTGCGCGGGAGCGCACGTCCAGGACAGCCAGTCCACGTCCTGCACGGCCACGTGTCCGCCGGGGCGGGTGAGCCGGACCATCTCGGCGACCACCTCGCCGGGTCGCGGCACGTTGTTGAGCACGAGCCGCTCGTGCACCAGGTCGAAGGAGGCGTCGGGCAGGCCGGTGGCGGTGGCGTCCGCGTTGACCAGCTCGACCCCTGGCGCGCCGCACTCGGCCAGCGACCGCACGGCCATGGCCAGGTACCGGGACTCCCGGTCCAGACCCACCACCCGGCCGCCGGGCCCGACCCGGTCGGCGAGCAGGTCGAGCACACCGAGCGGGCCGCAGCCGAGGTCGAGAGCGGCCGCACCCGGCCCGAGACCGATCCGGTCCAGCAGCAGCTGCGCCTCTCCGCGGTGCATCGCGCACTGGGCGAGCAAGCGGGCGTGCTCGGCGTCGGTGACGCCCAGCGAGTAGTCGTCGGGCCGGGCCACGACGTCGCGGGCGATGCTCATGAGGGGGTTCTACCGCTGTCGGCGCAGCGCAGGAATCGGTAGTCACCACCGAGATTCCTGGGCACCCGTTCTACGGTGGCGGCATGACGCACAACCGGGTGCTGGTGCGCCGGCCAGGACCCCGGCTGGCCGAGGGAATGGTCACTCACCGCGACCGGGTGCCGGTCGACCTCGGGCGGGCCCGACAGCAGTGGGCCGGCTACCGGGCGGCACTCGCCGCGGCGGGCTGGGAGACGATCGAGGTGCCGCCGGCGGACGACTGCCCGGACGGGGTGTTCGTCGAGGACACCATGGTCGTCTACGCCGACGTCGCGGTCATCGCCCGATCCGGCGCACCGCAGCGGCGGGTCGAGACCGCCGGGGCCGAGGCCGCCGTGCTGGCCGCCGGGTACCGCCCGCTGCACCTCGTCGAGCCGGCCACACTGGACGGCGGCGACGTGCTCAAGGTCGGATCGACCGTCTACGTCGGGCTCACCGGGCGCACCAACGCCGCGGCGGCGCGGCAGCTGGCCGAGCTGCTCGGTCCGCTCGGCGCGACCGTGGTGCCGGTGCCGACGACGCGGGTGCTGCACCTGAAGAGCGCGGTCACCGCGCTGCCGGACGGCCGGGTGATCGGCTACCCGCCGCTGGTGGACGACCCGGGCGCCTTCGGCGCGTTCCTGCCAGTGCCCGAGGAGGCCGGCGCTCACGTGGTGCTCCTCGGCCCGGGGCCGGACGGGGCGCACCGGCTCCTGATCGCCACCGGCGCCCCCCGCACCGCGGAGCTGTTCGCCGGCCTGGGATACGCGCCGGTGCCGGTGGACATCGGCGAGTTCGAGAAGCTCGAGGGCTGCGTGACCTGCCTGTCGGTGCGGCTGCGCGAGCACCTGATGGCGGTCTCGCACATGCCGTGGCATATGCGACACCGCGATCCAGTGTGCGACGTGCCCGGTCAGGCGGTGCCCCGTCAGGCGGTGTGCCCGGTCAGGTGGTGTGCCCGGCCAGCCAGCTGTCGAAGTCCGGGCCGGCCAGCTCGGCGTCCGGGCCGGGCAACAGCGCCCCGTCCCGCACCGCAGCGCTCGCCGGAATCGGCTCGACCCGTACCCGCTCCCCGCGCGCCGCGACCAGCCGGCCCACCAGCTCCACGAGCCGCTCCGGGCGCGGTCCGGCCAGCTCCACCAGCGGTGGCCCGTCCGGCTCGGTGGCCATGGTGAGCAGCACCCGACCACTTCGGTGAGCGCGACGGGCTGTACCGGCATGTCCTGGATCGCCGCCACGTCGCCCGCACGGTTCCCAGCCCAGCATCTGCTCGGCGAACTCGTGGAACTGCGCGGCGCGCAGCACCCGTCACCCCAGGTGCGTGCCGCGACGTGGCGTGCTCGTGAGCGAGTTTCGCCACGAAGTAGCCGTCCTCGGGCGTGCGATCCACACCGATGATCGACAGCACCACGGTCCGGCTGACCCCGGCACGGGTGGCCGCCGCGCCGAGCCGCTCGGCGACCGCGGTGAAGAACGCGGTCGCCCCGTCCTGTTCGACCGTCGGCGAGTTGGTGACGTCGACGACGGCATCGGCACCGACCAGCGCCCGCTCCAGCTCGGCGTCCGTCCCGGCGATCAGGTCGACGCCCCGGGCCCGCGACAGCTCGACGACCTCGTGGCCCGCCTTGCGGGCCACCTCGCTCAGCTCCCGGCCGACCTGCCCGGTCGCTCCGGCGACGGCGATGCGCATGTCACTCCTCCTACTCGGATACTTCTTGTCCGCGTTCAACCCTAGCCCGGATCTCGGACAATCGCTATCCGATATCGCGGTAACCTTCTCCAGGTGCGGATCTCGAACGGCGTCGAGTGGGCCCTGCACTGCTGCGTGGTGCTCAGCCAGGCCAGCGCGCCGGTGCCGGCCGCCCAACTCGCCGCCTTCCACGGCGTGTCGCCGAGTTACCTCGCCAAGCAGCTGCAAGCTCTTTCCCGGGCCGGCCTGATCCGCTCCACGCAGGGTGCGGCCGGAGGCTACGAGCTGACCGGGGACCCGTCGACGATCACGGTGCTCGACGCGGTGCTGGCCGTCGACGGCGACGAGCCTGCCTTCCGCTGCACCGAGATCCGACAGCGCGGCCCGCTCGCCGCGGCACCGGAAGCCTGCGTGCGACCGTGCGCGGTCGCGCGCGCCATGACCGCAGCCGAGTCCGCCTGGCGAGCGGCACTGGCGGAAGTGTCGATCGCGACCTGGCCGCCGACGTCGACACGGACACCGACGGCACCGCCTTCCCCCGCCTCCGCAGCTGGCTCGCCACCGTCCCTGTCTCCGCCGATCCCGCGGCGCTGATCGGTCGCCGCATCAGCTCCCGACGGCAGCGAGCACGCGCTCGAACGCCGTGGCGATCGTGCGCGCCTCGTCGTCGGAGAGATGACCGGTGAAGTGCTTCTCGATACCGGCCAGGTAGGCGGGAGCGGCGGCCCGGAGCCGCGCCCGGCCGGCCGGCGTGAGCACCGCGTGCACCGAGCGCTTGTCGTCCGGATTGCGCTCCCGCTCCACCAGCCCGGCCCGCTCCAGCTCGTCGACCACCCGGCTCACCCGTTCCCGGCTGAGCACCACCCGCGAACCCAGCTCGCTCATCCGCAGCCGCCGCTGCGGCGCCGAGTTCAGCTCGAGCAGCACGTCGTACCAGGACAGCGGCATCCGGTGCGTCGCGGCGAGCTCACGCTCCAGCTGGGGCAGCAGCGCGGCGTGCACGCGCAGCAATGTCGACCATGCGGACAGCCGATCCTCCACGACCTGATCGCCGACCACCGGCTTCGGCCGGGCGGGAGGCGCTGTGTCAGCCATGTCACAGACCCTACCAGGATATGTCGGGCGCACGCACCTTGACAGCCGAGCTTCCGCGTGTTTATCTGTGCGTGCGCACGCATCATCGACCGGAACGAGGGACATCATGACCACCAGCATCACCCCGGCCACCCGCACTCGCGACGGCGTCACGCTGCCCGCGGCCGGGACCTGGACGATCGACCCCGGGCACGCCGACGTGGGGTTCATCGGGCGCCACTTCATGATCACCAAGGTGCGGGGCCGGTTCACCGACGTCCAGGGCGAGGTCCGGTTTGCCGAGGACCCGGCCGATTCGTCGGTCGAGGTCGTGATCGGAATGGCCAGCGTCGAGTCCGGCAACCCCACCCGCGACGAGCACATCCGCTCCGCCGAGCTCTTCGACGTCGCCGTGTTCCCGCAGGCCACGTTCACCAGCAACCGGGTGGAGTGGAAGGGCAGCGGCGGCACGGTGTACGGCGATCTCACGATCCACGGCGTCACCCGCGAGGTGCCGCTCGCGTTCCGCTACGAGGGCAGCGCGCGGGACCCGTGGGGAGCCGAGCGCGCCATCTACTCCGCGCACACCACGATCGACCGCGAGGATTTCGGGATCACCTGGAACATGACCCTCGAGACCGGCGGAATCCTGGTCTCCAAGGAGATCCGGATCGAGATCGAGGTCGAGACGGTCCAGACCGGGTCGTGAGTGCCGCGCCGTGTAGAACACGGCGCAGCACTCACAGGGTCAGGGTTGTACCTGTATCTTGCGGCCGACGCCGGCCCGGAACTGCTCCAGCGCGGCGGCGTAGTCGTCGAGCGGCAGCCGATGGCTGATCATGATGTCCGGCTTCAGCACGCCGGCGGCGAACAGCTCCGCCGCCCGCTCGTAGCTGCGCAGCACCGCCATCGAGCCCACGATGCGGATCTCCCGGCGGTAGACGTCGAACGGCGAGTACCGGGCGACGGCCTTCTCGGAGGCCACCCCGAACTGCTGGAACGTGCCGCCGGAGATGACCCGTCCCAGCCCGTCCTCGATGGCCGCGAGCACCCCAGTGCAGTCGATCACGTTGTCCCACCCCCGCGGTTGGTCCAGCTCGTCGGCGCTGGTCACGACGGCACTGCAACCCAGCTCCCGGGCCGTGTCCAGCCGGGACGGGTTGAGGTCGACCACGCTCACGCTGGCTGCCCCCGCCCGCTTCGCCAGCTCCAACATCATCAGGCCCATGGTGCCGGCGCCGTAGATCAGGTAGTGGTCGCCCAGCGCGGGCGAGAGCACGTCGAACCCGTGCACCGCACACGAGAGGGGCTCGATCAGCGCCGCGTCGGCGGTCGACACGCCCTCGGGCAGCCGAACGCAGTTCGCGACCGGGGCCGAGGCGTATTCCGCCGCGGCTCCGGCCACCGTCACCCCGATTCCGCCCCAGCGCTCGCACTGGTTGTCCCGGCCGCGCCGGCAGAAGTAGCACTCGTGGCAGTACAGCGACGGGTCGACGGCCACCCGGTCGCCGACCCGAATCTCGTCCACTCCCGCCCCGACCGCGACCACCTCACCGGCGAACTCGTGCCCGGGCACCACGGGCAGCGTCGGCGCGAACTCGCCGTCCGCGATGTGCAGATCGGTCCCACAGATGCCGCAGCCGGCGACGGCGAGGACGACCTCGCGCGCCGCCGGCGACGGATCCGGAACTGTCTCCACGGTCACCTTGTCCGGATGGATGACCGCAGCCTTCATAGGTACTGCCTTACTACTTGATGGCGCCCAGCGAAAGCCCCTGCACCAGCTTGTCCTGCGCGGCGAACCCGGCGATGAGCACCGGGAGCGACACGGCAAGAGCGGCCGCACAGACCTTGGCCAGGAACAGGCCCTGGCTGGTGACGAAGCCGGTGAGGAACACCGGCGCGGTCTGCGCCACGGTGGCGGTGAGCACCCGGGCGAACAGCAGCTCGTTCCAGCTGAAGATGAAGCAGATCAGCGACGTGGCCGCGATCCCGGGCAGCACCATCGGGATCACGATCTGCCGCAGCGACCGCAGCAGCCCGCAGCCGTCCATCGACGCCGCCTCCAGCACCTCCACCGGCACCTCGGCCAGGAACGAGCGCATCATCCACACCGCGATCGGCAGGTTCATCGAGGTGTAGAGGATGACCAGCGTGTAGATGTTGTCCAGCATCCCGAGGTACTGCGTGATCAGGTAGATCGGCAGCAGACCCGCGACCACCGGCAGCATCTTCGTGGACAGGAAGAAGAACATCACGTCGGTCCACTTGCGCACCGGCCGGATCGACAGCGCGTACGCCGCCGGGATGGCCAGGATCAGCACGAAGATCGTCGACATGATGCTCGCCGTCGCCGAGTTGATCAGCGGCGGCCACGGGCTCGCCCCGCTTTCCGCGCCGAAGAAGTTCGCGTAACCCTCGAACGTCAGCGGGGCGAAGAACGACGGCGGGTTGGTCGCCGCGTCGGTCTCGCTGTGCAGTGAGGTGAGCAGCATCCACAGCACCGGGAACACGAAGATGATTCCGATGATCCAAGCCAGGACACCCAGTAGCAGGGCTCCCCGGCGGGACTTGGGCGCGTTGGTCGGGGCGTCGGCCGTCTTCGGCTTCGCTCCCGGCTGTGTCCAGTGCGGTCATCGGGCCTCCTCCTTGAACAGCGACGACACGGTGCGCAGGGCGAACGTCGCGATGCCGATCGTGCCGATCACGACGATCACACCCGCGGCCGAGGCCTGCCCGTACTCCTTCGCGTTGTAGAAGATCTGGTAGATGATGAACGGCAGGTTGGCCGTGCCCAGACCCCCGGACGTGATCGTGAAGACCGCGTCGAAGTTCTGCACGATGTAGATCGAGCCGAGCAGGCCGCCCAGCTCCAGGTACTGGCGCAGGTGCGGGAAGGTCATGTAGCGGAAGATCTGCCACGTCGGAGCAACCGTCGATCCGGGCCGCCTCGATGACGTCCAGCGGCCGACCCTGCAGACCGGCCAGGATGATCAGCATCATGAACGGGGTCCACTGCCAGACCAGCGCCAGCGATCACCGACGTCAGCGGCCACTGCGAGATCCAGTCGGGCTGCGGCGCGTTCTCCCCGAAGATCCCCGTCAGCAGCCCGTTGAACAGGCCGTAGCTGGGGTTGTACAGCGCGTGCTTCCAGAGCAGGGCCGCGGCGACCGGCACGATCAGGAACGGCGTGATCATCATAGTGCGGACGACGCCCCGGCCGAGGAACGTCCGGTCCAGCAGCAACGCGATGACCGTGCCCAGCACCAGGCTGATCAGCACCACCCCCGCGGTGAGCAGGATCGTCACCAAGATCGCCGACCGGGTGTTGGGGTTGGTCAGGACGGTGATGTAGTTGTCCAGCCCGGCGAACCCGATGTCATCCGGGTAGTAGGCGTTCCAGTTCATGAACGAGATGATCAGCGTGCCGACGAACGGCAGCTGGGTCACGATGATCATGAAGATCAGCGCGGGCAGCAGCGGGGCTCTCCGGGCCCAGTCCCCCGTCCGCTTCAGCGCGGTGCCCCCCGCCGGCGCGGGGGCGTCTGGCCCCCGCGCCGGACCGGCTATCGACAGAAGTGCTCACCTGAGCACTCCTTCCCCGACGCGTTCACTCACTTCTTGTACTTCGCCGTGACCGTCGACTCGGCCAGCTGCTGGCCCTTGTTCAGCGCCTCGTCGACGGTGACCTGCCCGGCGATCGCCGCGCTGATGTCCTGCGACACCTGGGTGCCGAGGTCCGGGAACTCCGGGATCCCGACGAACTGGATGCCCTGCGCCGGCCGCGGCTGCACACCCGGGTTCTTCGGGTCGGCCGACTCGATGGCCGCCTGGGTGGGCTCGGCGAACGCCTTGGCCTCGGCGACGTACTCGGGGATCTCGTAGGTGGACGAACGCTTGCCGGCGGGGACCTTCGACCAGCCCAGCTGCGTGCCCACGAGCTTCTCGTAGTCCTTGCCGGAGGCCCAGGAGATGAACTTCCAGGCGCTGTCCTGCTTCTTGCTCGCCTGCTGGATGCCCCAGGCCCAGGCGTAGAGCCAACCGGAGGCCTTGGTCTTGACGACCGGCGCCGCCACGTAGGCGATCTTGCCCTTGACCGGCGAGTCGGACGCCTCGAGCGAACCGGCGGCGGAGGTGGCGTCGTACCACATCGCCGTGGCGCCCTGGGTCATGTTGTTCAGGCACTCGGTGAAGCCGGCCTGCGGGGCGCCGTTCTCGCCGTGCGCGCGAACCAGATCGACGTAGAACTGGGTGGCCTCCTTGAACTCCGGAGCGTTCACGCCCGGGGTCCAGTCCAGGTTGAACCAGGTGCCACCGAAGGTGTTGACCACCGTGGTGAGCGGCGCGAAGACCTGGCCCCAACCGGGCTGGCCACGCAGGCAGATGCCCTTCATGCCCGGCTGCTTGCCGTCGACCTGAGCCGCGAGGTCGGCGACCTGTTGCCACGTCGGGTTGGCCGGCATGGTGAGACCGGCGGCGTCGAAGACGTCCTTGCGGTACATCAGGAACGACGACTCGCCGTAGAAGGGCTGGCCGTAGATCTTGCCGTCCTCGCCGCTGAGGGAGGTGGCCATCGGCTTGAGGATGTCGGCCTGGTCGTAGGCCGCGTCCTTGGCGATGAAGTCGTCCATCGGCGCGATCCACTTGCTCTTCGCGTAGATCGGGATCTCGAAGTTGCTGACCGTCGCCACGTCGTACTGGCCGGCCTGGCTGGAGAACTCCTGGCTGATCTTGTCACGGACGTCGTTCTCGGGGAGCACCGTGAAGTTGACCGTGATGCCGGTCTGCTTGGTGAAGTTGTCCGCCGTGAGCTTCTGAAGGTCTTCCATCTGCGGGTTGTTGACCATGAGCACGGAGATGCTGTTCGCGTCACCGCCGCCGGCTGACCCGCCGCCACCGGCACCGGCGCAGCCGGTGCTGGCCAACGTCAACCCGAGCGCGAGCACCAGCCCGCGCTTGCCCCACCGCTTCATGCGTCCTCCTGGAACTGGCAACCGTGCTCAAACGAGCAGGCCTGATCGCCGAACAGCTTGTGGCACAGGGCACACCTCGTCAATACTTGTTGCAAGAATGCGCACTGCGGTGCTCAAACGAGCGAATTGAGGCAGGATCAAGGAGATGGTCGCAGCCGACGACAACGTGCGCGGGCCGGCTCAGCTCGTCCTCACCGCGTCGGTCGCGCGACGGTACTACCTGGACGGACACTCCAAGGTCGAGATCGCCGAGGAGTTCGGCCTGAGCCGGTTCAAGGTGGCCCGATTGCTCGACGACGCCCGCAACAGCGGGTTGGTGCGGATCGAGATCGGGCACCCGGGAGCGATCGACATCGAGCTGTCGGGCCGGCTGATGGAGGTGCTCGGGCTGCAGCACTGCGTCGTGACCGACACCCCGGACGAGAGCCCGGTCAGGATCCGTGAGCACCTCGGGGCCGCGGCCGCCGAGCTGCTCACCGAGCTGATCACACCGGACGACGTGCTCGGGCTGTCGTGGGCCCGCTCGGTGAGCGCGATGGCCATCGCGATCAAACGGCTGGCCACGGTACCGGTGGTCCAGCTGACCGGGGCGCTGAGCCGACCCGGCGTCGACGAGAGCTCGATCGAGCTGGTCCGCGACGTGGCCAGGGTCTCCGGCGGGCCCGCGTACTACTTCTACGCGCCGATGGCGGTTCCCGACGCGGCCACCGCACGGGCGTTGCGCCGGCAGCCGGAGGTCGCGCAGGCGCTGGCCCGGATCGGCTCCGTGACCAAGGCCGTGGCCGGGGTCGGCGCATGGGCGCCCGAGCAGTCCACGCTGTACGACGCCACCGGCGACGCCGAACGCGCGGAGCTGTACCACCGCGGGGTGTGCGCCGACGTGTCCGGGATCCTGATCGACGCGCACGGTGTACCGGTGACCGCCGCCCTGTCCAAGCGCATGATCGGGATCACCGGCGAGCAGATGAGGTCCATACCGGAGGTGATCGGGATCGTATACGGCACGGCGAAGGTCGACGCGCTGATCGCCGCGGTGCGCGGCGGCCTCGTGAACAGCGTGGTCACCCACTCGACGCTGGCCACGGCCGTGCTGGAGGCCGGTCGGTGAGTCGGCGGCCGCCAGGCCGGCACCCCTCGGCCGAGATCCCTCTGCTCGGCGGCACCGCCAACCGCGGCAGGGTGCACCGGGTCCGCGACACCGTCCGCCGGCCGCTGCGCCCGACCAGCGCGTCCACCCATGCGCTGCTGCGGCACCTGGAGGAGGTCGGTTTCGACGGCGCCCCGCGGGTGCTCGGCGTCGACGACGACGGCCGCGAGGTGCTCAGCTATATCCCCGGGGAGGCGGTCACCGCGCCCGCGCCCGGCTGGGGGCTCACCGATGCCGCCCTGCACAGCGTCGGGCAGCTGTTGCGGCGCTTCCACGACGCCGTCGCCGGTTTCGACCCAGGGCCGTACAGCTGGCCGGACTCGCCGTACGCACCGTTCGACCACGGTGGGATCACCCACAACGACCCGAACCTGGACAACGTGGTGTTCCGGGACGGCCGGGCCGTCGCGCTGATCGACTTCGACCTCGCCGCCCCCGGCGACCCGATCTGGGACGTGGCCGGCGCCGCCCGGATGTGGGCCCCGCTGAGGCTGCCCGCCGACACCACGGACGAACGACAGCACCACGAGCTGCACAGGCTGCGCGTCCTGGTCGACGCCTACGGGCTACCCCCCGAACGCCGCTCGCAGCTGGTGGACGCCGTGCTCAGCCACCACGAGTGGATGTACACGCTGGTGCGCGACGGGGCGCGGCACGGGATCCCCGGTTTCGCCGCGTACTGGACGCCGGAGATCGAGGAGCGCGCCGAGCGGGCACGGATCTGGCTGGAGAGCAACCTGGACGCCCTGGCCGCATCGCTGCGGTGAGCGGGACCGGTTCGCGCACCGGGATCGGGGTTCGGGGCGCGGGGGCTCAGGCCACCCGGCGGACCTGACCGACGGCACCGCGCAACCCGACGCAGCCCACACACCCCACGCAGTCGATGCAGTTCACGCACCCGAGGCAGCCCACGCAGCGGCGGCAGCCGACGCAGCCGAGGCACCCGACGCAGGCCATCAGCCCGATGCTGAGCAGCGTCAGCACACAACCCAGGATGCCGGCGCTGCCGGACGTCGCGACGCTGCCGGCCACGCCCGCACTGCCCGACGTGGCCACGCTGCCGGCAACAGCCACGCTGCCCGCAACCGCCACGCTGCCGGCGACGGCGACACTGCCCGCCACCGCGACGCTGCCGGCCACCGCGGGACTGCCGGCCCCCGCCGCCTTCCCGTCCTGTGCCTGTTCGACCGTCACCAGTGCACCTTCCCACCAGCCCGGAACTACCGGAATGTCACCCCCGACACCTCGGCCGCCTTCTCCTCGATCGGGATCTGCACCGGCACCCCGGCCGACGCCGGCCCGGCCTGCTCGGCCGGTCCGGCGAACAGGGTGAGCGAACCGACGATCCCCGCCACCAGCAGCACCGCTGCGGCGGCCAGCGGCATCCCGACCCGCCGTCCACGGCCGGTGGGGCGACGGTGCCGGCTGCGGCGACCGAGGTGCCGGTCCGTGGACCCGCCGGCCTCCGCGACCAATTCGGCGGCCGGCCGCTGGGCGAGCAGGGTTGCCACCTCGGCCGCGGTGGGCCGTTCGGCCGGCTCGGTAGCGGTCATCGCTTCCAGCAGGTCGGCCAGATCGGCGGGCAGCTGGGGCGGAACGACAGGCGCCCGGTAGAGCCGCGAGGTGGCCGACTCCAGCGCAGCTCCCGGATACTCGCGCTCCCCCGTGACGGCCTCGAGCAACACCAGACCGAGCGCGTAGATGTCGGTCGGCGGCCCGATCGGCGCACCCCGCACCTGCTCCGGCGCCAGGTAGGCGGCCGTGCCCACCACGCAGCCAGCCGTGGTCGCCGCGGTGCTCTCCAGAGCGCGCGAGATGCCGAAATCGGCCAGGCGCGGGCGGCTGCCGTCGCCGAGCAGGATGTTGGCCGGCTTCAGATCGCGGTGCACGAATCCGCCCGCGTGCACGGAGGCCAGCGCGTCGGCCAGCTGCGCACCGAGCTCCCGTACCTCATCGACCGGAATCGGGCCGTCCAGGATCCGCTCGGCGAGGGTCGGGCCCTCCACCAGATCGGTGACGACGAACGGTCGTCCGGCCGCCGTACCGCCGTCGTGCAGCCCGACCAGCCCGGGATGCTCGAGCTGGGCGAGCGCCACCATCTCCTGGTGCTGCTGGCGAAGGTCGTGCGCGGACGCGTCCGAACGGAACAGCTTGACCGCAACCTGGCCGCCGTCGAACAGGTCCCGACCACGCCGGACCACGGCTGACGAGCCGACACCGATCACCGGGCCGAGCTCGTATCGACCCGCCACCGGGTACTCGTCAGGATCGTCGGAAACCTGCGCGCCTGAGGTCACACCGGGACGGTTCCCCCACGCGGGCCAAACTATTCGCCACCAATGGGGGAATCGGAAAGCGGGCGATCAGCCGCGGGCGGTGGTGAGGGCCCGCCTCGTCAGCACCCTCGCCAGGTGCCGTCGATACTCCCGGGTGGCAGTCAGATCGCCGGACGGATCGGTGCCCTCGGCGGCGAGCGCCGCCGCGTCGGCGATCGAGGCGCCCGCGGCCAGCGCGGCCTCCGTGGCCGCCGCGCGGAGCGGCGTGGCCCCCATGTTGACCAGACCGACCCGGTCGTCGACCACCGCCACCCCGACGATGGCCCAGTCGTTCGCCCGACGGACGAACTTCTCGTACGCCCAGCCCGCTCCCCCGGTGCGCGGCACCCGGATCTCCGTGATCAGCTCGTCCGGTTCCTTGAGGGTGCTGAACATGCCCGTGTAGAACTCGGTGATCGGCACCGACCGCTCACCGCGCGGGCTGCGCAGCACCACCGTGCCGCCGAGCGCGAGTACCGCGGCGGGCAGGTCCGAAGCCGGATCGGCGTGCGCGAGCGAGCCACCGATCGTGCCGCGGTGGCGGACCTGTGGATCACCGACCGTGCGGGCCACGGCGGCCAGCAGCGGGACCTCCGCGGCCAGCACGTCCGACGACTCGACCGCCCGGTGCCGCGTGCCGGCCCCGATCGCGACCTCGTCGCCATCGATGTCGACATAGGACAGTTCACGCAGGCGTCCGATGTCGATGATCAGCTCGGGGGCGGCGAGCCGCAGCTTCATCACCGGCAGCAGCGAGTGCCCGCCGGCCAGCACCGTGGCGTCCTCGCCGTGTTCGGCAAGCAGCGCGAGCGCGCCGTCCACCGAGTCGGGCCGGACGTACTCGAAGCCGACGGGGATCATGATCCGGTCCCGCTGGAGAAGCCGGGAGCGCTCTCCAGGCCGCCGGACGGGGCGTGCTCGGCATCGTTGCCGAGCACCGCACCCGACCCATCGGGATCGGTGGACTGCCCGCTCGCGGCGAGCACGGCACGGACGATGTTGTGGTAGCCGGTGCAGCGGCAGAGGTTGCCCTCCAGCCCTTCACGGACCTCCCGCTCGGTGGGCGCCGGGTTCTCCCGGAGCAGGCTGACGGCGGCCATCACCATGCCGGGGGTGCAGAATCCACACTGGAGTCCGTGCTCGGCGCGGAATGCCGCCGCCACCGGGTGCAGGTGCTCCGGATCGGGTGAGAGGCCCTCCAATGTGGTGATCGACTGCTGGTCGGCCTGCACGGCGAGCATCGTGCACGACTTCACCGACTCGCCGTCCACCAGCACGGTGCACGCACCGCAGGACGTGGTGTCGCAGCCGATGTTGGTGGCCCTGAGCCCGACCACGTCGCGCAGGTAGTGCGCGAGCAGCAACCGGGGTTCGACGTCGGCGTTGGTCGCCTCGCCGTTCACCGTCATCTCGATCTTGACTTTCGTGGTCATGACTGGTCCCCAGCTGCCTGGATGGCCTCCCAGACCCGCAACGGGCTGGTCGGCATGTCGATGTGGCGGACCCCGAGATGCGACACGGCGTCGATCACCGCGCTCTGCACGGCCGGGGTCGCGCCGATGGTCCCCGCCTCGCCGATGCCCTTGACGCCCAGCGGGTTCAGGTGCGTCGGCGTGGCCATGTCGAGCAGGGTGAAGCTGGGCAGCTCCGCGGCGGACGGGAACGCGTAGTCGGCGAACGTGGCCGTCAACGGGTTGCCGTCGGCGTCGTGGACGACCTCCTCGAGCAGGGCCTGGGAGATGCCCTGTGCGATACCGCCGTGGCGCTGCCCCTCGGCCAGCAGCGGGTTGAGCACCGGGCCGGCGTCGTCCACGGTGATGATCTTCTGAACCACCGCCTTGCCGGACTCGACGTCGACCTCGACGACGGCGACGTGGGCACCGAACGGGAACGACGGCGCCCCGCTGTCGAAGTTGCTGTCGACCTGCAGCCGCTCGCGTTCGGCGAGCTCGGCCAGCGTGAGCCTGGTGTCGGTTCCCCGGACCGCGACGGCTCCGTCGGCCACCTCCATGTCGTCGACGTTCGCCTCGAGCAGGTCGGCCGCCCGCTGCTTGGCCAGCTCCACGAGCTCACCGGCCGCCTTGTACACGGCCACCCCGCCGGTCTGCAGGCTGCGCGAGCCCATCGTGCCGCTCCCGCGCGGGATGAGGTCGGTGTCGCCGTGGATCACGGTGATCTTCTCGATCGGGATGCCGAGGTGCTCGCTCGCGAGCATCGCCCACGCCGTGGCGTGGCCCTGGCCGTGCGGCGAGGTGCCGGTGAGCACGGTGACGGTGCCGTCGGGGTGCACCTCGACCGACGCGTCCTCGGAGAACGCCCCGCCGCCGGTGATCTCGACGAACACCGAGACCCCTATCCCGAGCTGCACCGCGTCGCCGCGCTCGCGGCGGGCGGCCTGCTCGGCGCGCAGCTCCGGGTAGCCCGCGGCTTCCAGCACCTTGTCGAGCGCCCGCGCGTACTCGCCGGTGTCGTAGACGGCGCCGCCGTTGGTGGTGAAGGGGAAGGCGTCCGGCGGCACGAGGTTGCGTCTGCGCACCTCGGCCGGGTCCATGCCGATCTCGGCCGCGAACAGGTCCATCGCACGCTCGATCGCGGCCGTCGCCTCCGGGCGCCCGGCACCGCGGTAGGCGCCGGTCGAGGTGGTGGTGGTGACCACGACCCGGGCCCGCGACTCGACCTTCGGGATCTCGTAGACACCGGCCGCCATCATGCGGGTGAACATCGGCAGCAGGATTCCGATCCGGGGATAGGCGCCTGCGTCCGCCAGCACGTCGAGCCGGTAGGCCTGCACGTCGCCGTCGCGGCTGCCGCCGATCGTGATCGTCTGCAGCTGGGCGCGCCCCTGCACCATCCCGGTCATGTTCTCCGAGCGCGTCTCGTTCCAGCGGACCGGCCGCCCGATGTGCCGGGCGAGCCAGGCGACCAGCGCGAACTCGGGGTCGGCTCCGATCTTCGCCCCGAACCCGCCGCCGACGTCGGGGGTGATCAGGTGCACCTTGGCGGGGTCCACCTCGAGCCAACCGGCGACCTCGCCCTTCGCCATCTGCGCGTTCTGGGTGGACGCCCACAGGGTGACCCGATCGTCGTCGCCCCAGACGGCCGCCGCGGCGCGCGTCTCCAGCGAGCAGGCGGCGAGGCGCTGGTTGTTGATCTCACGGGTGACGACGACCTCGCAGCCGTCGAAAAGGTGCTCGTCGAACTCGTCGTCGAGCCCGAAGCCGTTGGACGTGTTGGTACCCACGTCGTCGAACAGCAGCACCTCGTCCGACGCGGCAGCGCGCAGATCCACGACCGCGGGCAACGGGTCGTAGTCGATCTCCACGAGGTCGGCGGCGTCCTGGCCCTGGTAGAGCTCCTCGGTGAGCACCGCGACCACCGGCTCCCCGACGAACCGGACCTTGTCGGTGGCCAGCCAGGCCCGGACCATGCCGGGCGCAGCCGCCGGGAACAGCTTCTTCGGCTCCAGGTCCACGTCGGCGCCGGTCAGCACGGCCACCACCCCGGGTGCGCCGCGAGCCTCCTCGACGTCGACCCCCGAGATCCGCGCGTGCGCGATCGGGGACCGGACCAGGGTCAGGTGCAGTGCACCGTCCAGGCGCTCGTCGGTCAGGTCATCGGTGTACGAGGCGCCCCGCGTGAGGAACACCGGGTCCTCGTTGCGGACTACGCGCGTGCCCATGATGCTCATCGGCAGGGACACTAGTTGCCATTGCTGCATTCCGCGATCTCAGCCGGTTCAGCCGATCGCGTCCCACCATTGCCGCACCGCCCACAGCGGCGACACCGGCCCGTGCCCGGATCCGAGCGGGTAGGAATGGCGCACTGCCTCCACCATGTACCGCTTGGCGAGCGCGACCGCTTCCGGTGGGGCGAGTCCGCGGGCCAGCATGGCCGCGGTGGCCGCGGCCATGCTGTCGCCGCTGCCGTGCGTGTGGGCGGTGTCGAAACGCGGTCCGGTCAGCTCGGTGAAGGTGACGCCGTCGAAGAGCAGGTCGACACAACGATCGGTGTCCTCGGCCAGGTGGCCTCCCTTGACCAGCACGAACCGGGGCCCGAACGCGTGCAGCGCTCGCGCCGCCTCGTACTGCGCGGCCCGGTCGTGCACGTCGATGCCGACCAGCAGCCGCACCTCGTCGAGGTTCGGCGTGATCAGGGTGGCGCGCGGGAACAGCAGTGCGCGGAACGCATCAAGGGCCGCGTCGGTCAGCAGCGGATCTCCGGTCATGGACGCGGCCACCGGGTCGACCACGAGCGGCGTGTGCCCGTCCACACCGATCCCGGTCCGGTCGCAGGCGTCGGTGATCGCCTTGATGATCTCGGCGGTGGCCAGCATGCCGGTCTTCACCGCGTCCAGGCCGATGTCGGTGGCCACCGCCTCGATCTGGGCGGCGACCGTTTCCGGCGGGAGCGTGTGCACGCCCGTCACCCCCAGCGAGTTCTGCACGGTCACCGCGGTGACCGCCACGCAACCGTGCACCCCGCAGGCGGCGAGCGTGCGCAGGTCGGCCGCGACCCCGGCGCCGCCGCCGGAGTCGGTGCCGGCGATCGTCATCACCCGTGGCGGGGTGGTCCCCACTGTCCGCTCGAGCACGAATTCCCTCTCGTCGATCCCTGCTCGCGATCCAACACGACTGCGCCCGGTGTGGTGTGTGATCCGTGGCCAGCACGGGAATCTTGTCGCCCGTCGTGCTGCTATGAGGGGTATGGGAGTCGAGAGCGAATACGAGATGAGCCCGGTCGGGTGGGTCCGGAAGCAGACCGAGAAGATCTCCGAGACCGGCACGACGAGCAGCGTCGACATCAAGGGCAGCCCGGTCGTCCTGATCACGATGCGCGGCGCCAAGAGCGGCAAGGTGCGCAAGGTCCCGCTGATGCGGGTCGAGCACGACGGGACGTACGCGATCGTGGCCTCGCTTGGCGGCGCCCCGAAGAACCCGGTCTGGTACAACAACGTGAAGGCCGACCCGAACCTGGAACTGCAGGACGGCACCGAGTCCGGCAGGTACACGGCTCGCGAGGTGACCGGCGACGAGAAGGCGATCTGGTGGGAGCGGGCGGTCGCCGCCTACCCGGACTACGCCGACTACCAGCGCAAGACCGACCGTCAGATCCCGGTCTTCGTGCTGGAACCCAGCACGAACTGAACCGCGTGGCGGACTAGCCGAGTTCGGTGGGCACCGCGACCACGTCGACCATGGCGCCGTTGCGGAGCACCGTCAGCGGCAGCGGCACCCCGATCGCCTCGGCGAACAGCTGTCGCTGCACGCCCTGCGCGTCGTGCACCGGGCGGCGACCGACGTCCAGCACGAGGTCGCCCGCCCGAAGCCCGGCCTGTGCCGCGGGGCTGCCGCTGATCACCTCGGCCAGCCGCAACCCGCTGCGCCTGCCGTGCCGGGCGGCCACCGTCGCCGGCACCGGCGCCGGGGTGCCGACCACGCCGAGATAGGCCCGCCGCACCCGACCCTCGGCCAACAGCGTGGCCACGATCCGGCGAGTGGTCGCGTTCACCGGAACCGCGAGCCCGAGCCCGACCCCGGCGACCGCGGTGTTGATCCCGACCACCCGGCCGTGCGCGTCGGCCAGCGCGCCGCCGGAGTTGCCCGGGTTCAGGGCGGCATCGGTCTGGATCACGTCCTCGATCACCCGTCCGGCGCTCCCGCTGCGCGTGGGCAGCGCCCGTCCGAGCGCGCTCACCACGCCCGCGGTGACCGAGCCGGCCAGCCCGAGCGGGTTCCCGACGGCCACCACCAGCTGACCGACCACCAGCTGGTCGGCGTTGCCGAGGCGGACCGGCTCGGGCAGCTCGCCGGGCCGCGCGGCGCGCAGCACGGCCAGGTCGGAGAGCGGGTCGGCGCCGGCCACCTGCAGTTCGACCTGGGTGCCGTCGAGGAACTCGGCCCGGCCGCGGTGCGCCCCGCCGACGACGTGCGCGTTGGTGACGAGCACCCCGTCGGCGTGCACGACCACCGCCGAGCCACTGCCCCGGCCGGTCCGGACGGCCGCCACCTTGCCGGTGATCTCGGCCGCGACCGCGCTCACGGTGCGTGAGTAGGAGTCGAGCTCGTCCACCACGATCCTCCTGGCGTGATTACACCTTTGCAGGATCGACGGTACGCCGACTTCAGACGTCTTCGGCGGCCTCCGCGGACGGGTCCCATGCCAGGCCGGGGCGGCCCCAGCCGTTGCGTTTGAGCACCCGGAGCGCGGCCCGCCGGTTGCGGCCGACCAACCGGTCGATGTAGATCACGCCGTCGAGGTGGTCCACCTCGTGCTGCAGGCAACGGGCGAGGAACCCACGCCCCTCCACCTCCACCGGCGAGCCCGAGACGTCCACCCCGGTGACCCGCGCCCACTCCGCGCGTCCGGTCGGGAAGTGCTCGGCGGGGACCGACAGGCAGCCCTCCTCGTCGTCCTCCGGGTCGGGCATCGACTCGGGGCGCTCGGACGTCTCCAGTACCGGATTGACGACGACGCCGCGTACCCGTTCGCGGGTCACCTCGTCGGGGCAGTCGTACACGAACAGCCGCAGGCCCACGCCGACCTGGTTGGCCGCGAGCCCGACCCCCTCGGCCGCGGCCATGGTCTCGAACATGTCCTCGACCAGCACCGAAAGCTCGTCGTCGAACACCTCGACCGGCCCGGTCCGGGTGTGCAGGACGGGATCCCCGATGATGCGGATCGGTCGAACGGCCACGGCCCGAGACCCTATATCGCCGGTGGATCACCCGACGGGACGGCGCGTCCCTGCCCCGTCTGCGTCGGTGCGCCGTGGTTGAATGACCGCCGTGAATGACAGGTGTGTCATTCATGTGTAGCGAGGTCGCAAGGAGCGTGATGGAGTCCGCCACCGAACCCCGCGGGGTGCCGCTCGTCGGACGAGCAGCGATGGAGCTCGACCGCAGGGAGCGAGAGATCCTCGCCTTCGAAGGACAGTGGTGGAAATACGCCGGCGCCAAGGAGCAGGCGATCCGCGAGCTGTTCGACATGTCGGCCACCCGCTATTACCAGGTGCTCAACGCGTTGATCGACAAGCCGCAGGCGCTGGCCGCCGATCCACTGCTCGTGCGGCGACTGCGCAGGCTGCGAGCCAGCCGACAGCGCACCCGTGCGGCGCGTCGGCTGGGAATCGAGCCCTGGTGAAGCCACCATGCCCGGTGAGAGCCGGTCGTTGATCGGGCGCCAGCACACGGAGGCCAACGTGACGTCACCCAGCGGGTCGAAGGGCCCGTCCCCGTTGAAGGTCGGCGGCCTTGCGCTGCTCGGGGTCGGTGTTGTCGCCGGCGCCCTCGGTCTGATCGGGCTGAACTCCGGAAGCAACGAGGTGCCGCCGGTCGCGGCGCCGTCGCTGTCCTCATCGGACGCTCAACCGCCGGCGTCCTCGGCCGTGGCCGCGGCTCCGTCGACGGAGCCCCCAGCCGCCGCCGCGCCTCCTGCCCCGCCGCCGCCCCGCCCCCAGCCGCCGCCCCGCCGCCGGCCGCCGCGGCGGCACCCGGCCCGGCCGCACCCGCACCCGGCCCGCCCACCACGAAACCCGTGCCGGGTGCCGCCGCAGCCGGGCGCGGTTCGGGAGCCGCCCCGGCGGCCGCCACCTCGCCGGTGCGCGTCTACAACAACAGCACGATCACCGGGCTCGCCGCCGGTGCAGCGGACGACTTCCGGGACGCGGGGTGGACCGTGGAACAGGTCGCCAACTACTCCTCGGGCATCATCCCGAGCAGCACCGTCTACTACCGGCCGGGTACACCCGAACAGTCCTCGGCGGAGCGGATCGGCACCGAGTTCGGCCTGCGCGCCGAGCCCCGCTTCGCCGGCCTGGCCAACGCCAGCCCCGGATTGATCGTCATCGTCACGAACGACTACCAGCGGCGCTGAGGCAGGACCCCGCTCCTCACATCCGGCGTTCGGCGTAGGCCTGAAGCTGGGCCAGCTGCAGGGGATCGAGCGACGGCGGGACGGCGGCCCGCGCCGCAGCGATGTGTGCCGCGGTCACCTGGGTGGCGTCCAACGACTCGCGCATCGCGGTCAGGGCCGCCTCGCGCAGCACCGCCGTGCAGTCGGCTGCGGAGTAACCGTCGAGCTCGGCGCCCAGCCCGACGAGATCGACGTCCGCGGCCAGCGGGGTGTTGCGCCCCGCCACCCGGAGGATGTCGGTGCGCGCGGCGGCGTCCGGCGGAGGCACGTAGATCAACCGTTCCAGCCGTCCCGGCCGCAACAGCGCCGGATCGATCAGCTCCGGCCGGTTGGTGGCCCCGACGACGATCACCTCGCGCAGCGGCTCCGCGCCGTCCAGCTCGGTGAGCAGCGCAGCCACCACCCGGTCGGCCACCCCGGAATCGGACGACTGGCCCCGACGCGGAGCCAGTGCGTCGACCTCGTCGAGGAACACCAGCGCAGGCGCCGCGTCGGACGCCCGCCGGAACAGCTCCCGAACGGCCCGCTCCGATTCGCCGACGTACTTGTCGAGCAGCTCGGCGCCCTTCACCGAGAACACGTTGAGCTGCCCGGTGCCGGCCAGCGCACGCAGCAGGAACGTCTTGCCGCAGCCGGGAGGGCCGTAGACGAGCACGCCGCGCGGCGCCGCGACGCCGAGCCGGGCGAACGAATCGGGGTACTGCAGCGGCCACAGCACCGCCTCGGTGAGGGACTGCTTGACCTCGATCATGTCGCCGACCTGGTCCAGGGTGATCCCCCCGGTCTGCAACGTGTCCGAAGCGGACATCGAGATCGGACGGATCGAGCCGACGGCGTCGAGCAGGTCCTGCTGCGCGATCCGCGGGTCGTCCCCAGCGGATTCCACAGTGGACTCCCCAGCGGACCCGACTGCGGAGCGAGCCGACGCGGAATGGCGCAGCGCGGCCTGGACGGCGGCCTCCCGGCGCACCGCGACCAGGTCGGCGGCCACGAACCCGGGGCCGCGCTCCGCCACCGCTCGCAGGTCGACGCCATCGGCCAACGGCACGCCCGCGAGCAACCTGCGCAGCAGCTCCGTGCGGATCCGGACATCGGGCGGCGGGAGGTTCAGCTCCCGGTCGACCAGGCCGGGGGCCCGCAGCCGCGGATCGACAGACTCCGGCGAGGCCGAGGTCGTGATGAGTGCGAGGTTCGCGGTGCCCACCGCGGCACGCAGCGCGTCCAGCACCAGGGTGGCCAGCGGGGGTGGCGACGCCGCGGGCAGCAGCGCGTCGACATCGGTGACGACCAGCACGGTGCGCTGTCCGGCACCGGCGTTCGCCGTGGCCGCCCCGATCACCTCCTGCACCCGCCGCGACGCGGCGGCAACCTCCAGTGCCGCCACCCCGGGCGCGACCAGCTGCACGTCAGCGGCCTGCACGGCCGCCGTGGCGCTGCGGGCCATGGTCAGCTTGCCGACGCCCTCCGGCCCGGTGAGCAACACCCCGAGCCGCGCCGAGCCCCCGAGCCGGATCAGCAGCTCCGGCCGGTCGAACGTCAGCTCCAGCCACTCGACGAGCCGGCGAGCCACATCCGTGTGCCCGACGAGATCCTCGATCGGGATCACCGGCTCGACGACGGCGGCCACGGGATCCGCTCCGGCGACCCCGGCATCCGCGTTGGTGGTCGTCGCGGCCGACGCCGTCGCGGCGGGAGCCCCCATCGGGGTCGCCACGGATGTCGCTGCGGCGCGGGGAACCGGCTCGCCGGTCACCGCGCCGCCCTCCCAGCCGACCACGGTGCTCGGCCGCACCGCCACCGCACCCGGCGGCTCGACGGTGGCCACGGTGAGCAGCTCGGTGGTCCAGGCGCTGCCCAACGCCCCGGACACCTGCTGCCGGGCGGCCGGGACGTCGAGGCCGGGGGCCGGTGCGACGTCCTGCGGGAGCAGCGAGACGGCGTCGCCGCCGGTGACGACCTTGCCCACCAGGGCCGAACGCACCGTCTCCGGCCGCAGGGCGGCGCGGGCCAGCTGCGAACCGGTGAGCAGCACCCGGCGCGCGGGGTTCACGGTGGCCGGCGTCACCACGACCGGCCACCCGTCGGAGAGCCCGGCGTTGGAGAGCGTCACGTCGTCGAGCGTGGCCTGGCCCGGCGGCCCCGCGGCCGGCGCGACCAGTGCGGTGGTGACCCGGGAACCGGTGAGGGTGACCGCGTCCCACGAGCGCAGCCCCAGCGCGTCGATCACCTCGGGATGCAGCCGGACGACTCCGCGCCGGGCGTCCATGGCGGAGGCGGCCAGCCGAGCGACGAGCGTGATCGATGCGGTCACCCCTGCACGCTATCGCCCCGGCGATCACCGGCCATGTCGCGATCGTGGGGCCGACCGTCCGCACCGGCTTCCGTTCCCGGCACGGCGGGGCCCGAACCGGCAGGCTCGGGCCATGGCGAGAGTGTTCATCACCGGATCCAGCACCGGCCTCGGTCTGCTCGCGGCTCGGTGGTTGTCCGAGCGCGGTCACGACCTGACCCTGCATGCACGCAACGAGCAGCGCACGGGCGAACTGCGTTCGGCACTGCCCGCGGCCGACGTCGTGCTCGGTGACCTGTCACGGATCGCCGACATGCGCGCCGTCGCCGATCGGGTGAACGCCATCGGCCGGCACGACGCAGTGATCCACAACGCCGCCGTCTACCGGCAGCAGGCGCGGACCGGGACCGACGACGGTCTGAGCCTGACCTTCGCGGTGAACGTGCTGGCCCCCTACCTGCTCACCGCCCTGATCGAACGCCCTGACCGGCTGGTCTACCTGACGTCCGGGCTGCAGAACGGCGCCGATCCCGATCTCGGGGATGCCCAGTGGACGCGCCGCCGGTGGAACTGGTCCCAGGCCTACTCCGAGAGCAAGCTCCTCGACTCGCTGCTCGCGTTCGGCGTCGCCCGGCGCTGGCCGGAGGTCCGGTCCAACGCGGTCAGCCCCGGCTGGGTGCCCACCAGGATGGGCGGAGCAGGCGCACCGGACGACCTCGACCTCGGGGCCGAGACCCAGGCGTGGCTCGCGGCCGGGGACGATCCGGCCACGGCCGTGACGGGGCGGTACTTCTTCCACCGGCAGACCTACGACGTGCCGGCGAGCGTGCGCCGCACCGCCGATCAGGAGGCCCTCTTCGACTACTGCGCCGCGCTGACCGGGCAACCGCTCGGGTGACCATCTCCTCGAGATCGAGCGGCGCCGAGTGGACCCGAATCCGCGGACCGGTCCGGCCCCCACCCGAAGCAACTGCCGCACGTCGACCACACCATCAGGCTGCCGCCGACGCTGCTCCGGAGGCGCCGCTTGACCGACGTGGTGGACAACTCCCCCGCACATACCGGACGGACACAGCACAGACTGCCGGCGCTATGTGCCGTGTCCCGGCCGTATGTGCCGTGGCCCGGCCCGATGCCGTGTCCCCCGATGCGGTGTCCCCGTGCTGTCCCCGCCGTGTGCGTGTCCCCGCGCCCGCATTTTCCATTTCGGGTCATCGTCCGGCCGTGTCCCGTCCCCGGCGGTGTCCCGCCAGCTACCCGAACGACCGGCTCGACCGGCAGGTTGTCGCCGGTGGACCGTCAGCGCCGGCGTACCCGGCGCAGGCCCAGCCGGAGCCTGCTGCCGCGGGAGGGCAGCGCGGCCGGTCCCGGCGCCCGGCCGGCGCCATGGTGGCGGTGGCTCGCCCCGGTCGTGTCGTCACCGAACCGGCGCACGGCCCTGGCGACGGCGCTGGCCCGGCCCGCGACCCGCCGTCGCAGCGGCGGCCGGAGCCCCAGCCGGCGTGCCGACCGCGCGGCCCTGGCCACCGCCCGACGTTCCCGGACGGGCACGTTCCACGCCTCCGGGTGGCGGGCGAGCCAGCGGTGCATGAAGAAGCTGTACGGGATCTGCCCGATGTAGGCGGCGGCCACCACCGCGAGGCCGAGGAACGGGGCGGTGATCAGCACCGCGGCCGCGATCCCGACCAGCACGAGCAGTGGCGCGATGTACTGCGGCCGCACCCGCACGGACTTGAACGACAGCGTCGGCAGCCTGCTCACCATGAGCCCGGCCACCAGCAGCGCCCACAACCCGACGACCAGCTGGCTCGACCACCAGCCCGGCCCGAGGTGCAGCGTCACGTAGAGCGGGAGTCCGGCCACCAGTGCCGCGGCCGGCGCGGGCACCCCGACGAAGAACTCCTTCGTGAACGGGAAGGGGTCCTCCACGTCGAGGAGGGTGTTGAAGCGGGCCAGCCGCAGCATCATGCACACGGCGAAGACGAGCGCCACGGTCCAGCCGAAACGGCTGCCCTCCAGCGCCCACACGTACAGCACCAGCGCCGGGGCGACGCCGAAGGAGACCAGGTCGGACAGCGAGTCGAGTTCGGCGCCGATGCGGGTGGTGGCGTCGAGCAGCCGGGCCAGCCTGCCGTCGAGCGCATCGCAGAGGGCCGCGGCACCCACGGCCGCGACGCAGAGCTCGAACCGCCCGCCGAGCGCGAAGTACACCGCCGACATCCCCGAACACAGCGCGAGCACCGTGACCGCGTTGGGCAGGAGCCGGACCCCGGCGGGGTAGCTGGACACGACGCTCATCCGCCCCAGGGAAGCTCGGCGAGCGCCGTCTCGCCGCCGATGGTGCGCTGCCCGACGGAGACCGTCACCCGGGAGCCGGGCGGCAGGTAGGTGTCCACCCGGGATCCGAAGCGGATCAGACCGTAGGTCTCGCCCGCCGCGACCTCGTCGCCAGGACCGACGTCGCAGACGATCCGGCGGGCGAGCAGGCCGGCGATCTGGACGACGCCGATCCGCGCCCCGCCGACCGTCTCCAGCAGCAACGCATTGCGCTCGTTGTCCTCGCTGGCCTTGTCGAGATCGGCGGAGAGGAACGTGCCCGGCCGGTACTCGACGGCCAGCACCCGCCCGTCGGCGGGAATCCGCTGCACGTGGACGTCCAGGACCGAGAGGAAGACGCTGACCCGGGGCGCCGGTTCCGGCGGCAGGTCGAGCTCCGGCGGCGGCAGCACGTCGGTCACGGTGGCCACCGTCCCGTCGGCGGCGGCGAGCACCACTCCGGTGAGCGGAGGCGGCACCCGGTTCGGCGCCCGGAAGAAGGCCGCCGTGGCCGCGGTGGCGAGCGCCCCGGCGACGGCACCGTGCCCGGTGATCGCGCGCACCAGACCTGCGGCCATCGCGACCCCGGCGACGAGCGGCCGGCCGGCGGGGTGCATCGGCGGGATGGCCGCGCGGACGAGCCCGGCGACGTGCGGCAATGACAGACCGGGCTTGGACGGCAGCCCGGGTCGGGACGACGACCCGGCGGGATCGGGCATGGGGCTGGTCGGCTCCTCCGGCGTGGCGACCCGGGCGGGCCGCGCTGGCGGCGGCTACGGTACGCGAGAGTCGAAGGGCGCCGGTCTCCGCTCTGCCGCAGCATCCCCGTCGCCGGACCGGGCGAGCTGCCGAGGACCGAGAACACGGCCGGACACAAAGGGCCGGGGCCGTCATCCCCCGAGACGACGACCCCGGCCGTGGAACCGCTCGTCCGCTCCCCAGCGACGGGCGGTGGGCTCTTTGTGGTACAGCCCGCGATCCGGGCTGTACGAGGAGTATCCCCGAGCATCCGATCGATCGTCCAGCTCACGAGCTGAGGAAGCCTGGTATCTGCACCGATCGGCCGAACATTCTTCAGTTAGACGTCAGGAACGATCCGATTGTTGCAACATAAGACTGTGACATGTACCACAACCACCCGAAAGTGTCACCCGTCCAGCAGCCATACCTGCACAGAGTCACCCACCTCGAGCTGGGTTTCGTCCTCCGGAACCACCACGAGGCAGTCCGCGCGGGCCAACGACGCCAGAAGGTGCGAGGGCGGGCCACCGATCTCGCTGACGGTGCCGTGCACGGCGTCGAGCACGCCGCGGCGGAACTGGCGGCGTCCGGGCGGCGAGGTCCAGGGTTGGGCGAGCCGGGCCGTGATCACCGGCCGGTCGGGGTGCGGGTGCCCGAGCGCGGTCCGCAGCACCGGCCGCACGAACACCTCGAACGAGACCTGCGAGCTCACCGGGTTGCCGGGCAGCGTCACCACGGCGATCCCGCCGTGGTCGTCCAGCCGGCCGGCCCCCTGCGGCCCGCCCGGCTGCATACCGACCTTGACGAACTCCACTCCGCGACCGGCGAACGCGTCCTTCACCACCTCGTACGCTCCTGCGCTCACGCCGCCCGAGGTGAGCACGAGGTCGATGTCGCCGACCGCGAGTCGTCGGGCGAGGCGCTCGTGGAACTCCGCGACGTCGTCGGGCACGAACCGCAGCAGCTCGGCCCGTCCGCCCGCGTCCTCGACGGCGACAGCCAGCATCGGACCGTTCGACTCGTAGATCTGTCCCGGCCGCAGCGGCGTGCCCGGCGCCACCAGCTCGCTGCCGGTGGAGAGCACGAGCACCGCCGGGCGGCGCCGCACCGACAACGTCGCCGCTCCGACCGCGGCCGCGACGCCGATCTGCGCCGCCCCGAGCACCGTCCCGGCCGCCAGCACGAGCGCACCCGAGCGCACGTCCTCGCCGGTGCGGCGGACGTGGGCACCGGGACGCGGCTCGGCCCTCAACCGGACCCGCTCGGTACCGCCGTCGGACTCCTCCACGGGGACGACGGCGTCGGCGCCCGCCGGGAGCGGGGCCCCCGTCATGATCCGGTGCACGGTGCCGGGCTGCAGCGGCGGCACATCGGTGCGGCCGGCCGGGATGTCCGCGGCCACCGGCAGCTCGACCGGCCGCTCGGGGCCGGCGCCTGCGAGCTCGGCGGCCCGCACCGCGTAGCCGTCCATCGCCGAGTTGTCGAACGGCGGCAGCGACACACCGGCGAAGAGATCCGCCGCGAGCACCCGGCCGCGAGCCTCGACGAGCGGCACCAGCTCGGCCGGGGTGGGCGCCACCAGTGCGGCAACCACCGCCCGGTGTTCCTCGACCGATCTGCGTCCGACCTGCTCACCGGTGCTCACCACGGTCACCATCCTGCCGGACGGGGGCGGGCGCGCCGCCCGGACGGGGCACGCGCGACGGGACCCGACGGCCGCCCGTCGCCTTGCACTCACCTACATCGAGTGCTAGAACCGGCACTGGCACTCGATGCGTTAGAGTGCCAGAAGTCGGGTCGGTGAGATCGGCGCAGGGTTGCCGGTCGTCCGTCGCGGGCGCCGCTCGGCCACAAGTTTCGTGTCATCCCAATCGGAGGACCACACCCCCATGGCGAAAATGATCGCTTTCGACGAGGAGGCGCGCCGCGGGCTCGAGCGCGGCATGAACGTCCTCGCCGACGCTGTCAGAGTGACGCTCGGCCCGCGTGGCCGCAACGTCGTGCTGGAGAAGAAGTGGGGCGCGCCCACCATCACCAACGATGGTGTGAGCATCGCCAAGGAGATCGAGCTCGAGGACCCGTGGGAGAAGATCGGGGCCGAGCTGGTCAAGGAAGTTGCCAAGAAGACCGACGACATCGCGGGTGATGGCACCACCACCGCCACCGTGCTGGCCCAGGCGCTGGTCCGTGAGGGTCTGCGCAACGTGGCCGCGGGTGCGAACCCGATGGCGCTCAAGCGGGGTATCGAGAAGGCCGTCGAGGCCGTCTCGGAGGCGTTGCTGAAGAGCGCGAAGGAGGTGGAGACCAAGGAGCAGATCGCGGCCACCGCGTCGATCTCCGCGGCCGATTCCTCGATCGGTGAGTTGATCGCCGAGGCGATGGACAAGGTCGGTAAGGAAGGCGTGATCACGGTCGAGGAGAGCCAGACCTTCGGGTTGGAGCTGGAGCTGACCGAGGGCATGCGGTTCGACAAGGGCTACATCTCCCCGTATTTCGTGACCGACGCGGAGCGGATGGAGGCCGAGCTGGAGGACCCCTACATCCTGCTGGTCTCGTCCAAGATCTCGACGGTGAAGGACCTGCTGCCGCTGCTGGAGAAGGTCATGCAGGGCGGTAAGCCGTTGGCGATCATCGCCGAGGACGTCGAGGGTGAGGCGCTGGCCACCCTGGTGGTCAACAAGATCCGCGGCACCTTCAAGTCGGTCGCGGTCAAGGCGCCCGGGTTCGGGGACCGCCGTGAGGCGATGCTGGCCGACATGGCCATCCTCACCGGTGGTGAGGTCATCTCGGAGAAGGTCGGTCTGAAGCTGGAGAACGCCGACCTGTCGCTGTTGGGCAGCGCCCGCAAGGTCGTGGTGTCCAAGGACGAGACGACCATCGTCGACGGGGCGGGTGACGCCGACCAGATCGCCGGTCGGGTGTCGCAGATCCGCAACGAGATCGAGAAGACCGACTCCGACTACGACCGGGAGAAGCTGCAGGAGCGGCTGGCCAAGCTGGCCGGCGGGGTTGCGGTGATCAAGGCGGGGGCGGCCACCGAGGTGGAGCTCAAGGAGCGCAAGCACCGCATCGAGGACGCCGTTCGCAACGCGAAGGCGGCCGTCGAGGAGGGCATCGTCGCCGGTGGCGGCGTGGCCTTGATCCAGGCCGGTGCGGGTGTGTTCGCCGGGCTCGGGCTGGACGGTGACGAGGCCACCGGCGCGAACATCGTCAAGGTCGCGTTGGAGGCTCCGCTCAAGCAGATCGCCATCAACGCCGGCCTCGAGGGTGGCGTGGTCGCGGAGAAGGTACGCGGGCTCAACGCCGGCTGGGGCCTCAACGCCTCCACCGGCGAGTACGTGGACCTGATCGCGGCCGGGATCATCGACCCGGCCAAGGTCACCCGCTCGGCCCTGCAGAACGCCGCCTCGATCGCGGCACTGTTCCTCACCACCGAGGCGGTCATCGCCGACAAGCCGGAGAAGCACGCCGCTCCGGCCGGCGACCCGTCCGGCGGCATGGGCGGCATGGACTTCTGAGTCCTGCTTGTCAGGGACGAAGCATCAGCGCTGAGTCCTGCTTGTCAGGGACGAAGCATCAGCGCTGAGTCCTGCTCGTCCTGCTTTCACCAGTACGTCCCGCAGGGGCGGCACCCGATCCCGGTGCCGCCCCTGCGGCGTTGGTCGGTATCAGCCGAGTCGCCGGCACCCTCCTGATGACATCCGGCACCGGCGTCGGCGAGCAGGAGGTACCCGATGTGCGACGAATGCGGTGACGACCCCGGCGAGCTCGTGTTCGACGAGTCCGGCGAGCTGGTGACGCCGGTGGGGCCGGTGCCGCTGCTGCCGCCCCGCCCCTGCCCGGTCTCGGCGTTGAACGGATCGTGGCTGCTGCAGGTGCAGGACGTCCTGCCCCTGCCCCAGTTCGAGACGCGCGGTCCGATGCGGATCGAGGTCGGGCCGTCCGCGCTGCGCGTGTCCGGGGACGTGTACGCCCGCCGCATCGTCCCGATCGTCCCGGTGCCGCTCCCCGTCCCAGCACCGCCCGAGCCGTGGTATCCGCAGCTGCCGCAGAGCCAGTACTCGTGGTACTTCCGCAGCCTGGGCGCGACCTACGCCGGTGGCGTACTGCAGATGCGGATCGAACGCCATCTGTGGAACCGCACGACGCAGGAGTTCACCTCCACCGACTCCGGATCCCTGAGCCTGACCTGCACGCGGCCGCTGGTGGTCCTGCCGGGGGTGCCGGTCACCATGTCCGGCCAGCTCGTGATCGGCGGCACCACCCATGCGGTCACCGCCACCCGGACGTCGCAGATGTATCGCGGCTGCCGGATCGAGGTGGACGTCATGGCCGACCGGAAGTGGCCGGGTGCGGCCACCTCCTGCAGCGGGGTCGCCGTGACGTTCGAGGAGGTCTACCGCAGCGCCGGGTTCGACATCCGGCTCACCGTCGACGAGCTCGACCTGCCCGACGACGCCGAGCTCACTGTCGCCGAGCTGCAAGCGCTGATCGCAGGCCACCGCGGCCCGGCCACCGACCCGGACGAGTGGGCGCAGTGGCTGCTCGTCGGTTCCCGGCTGGGCGATTTCTTCGGTCTCATGTTCGACACCGACACCGTGCCGCGGGAGGGCGCGGTCGGGTTCGCGGACGCGAGCCTGGGCACGGCGCCGGTGATCCAGCCGGCGGCGCAGGGCCAGGACCTCGACGACGTCCCGCTCGCGTTCCTGCGCACGATGACCCACGAGGCCGGCCACGCGTTCAACCTGTTCCACCCCAAGGCGGACGTCCACGATCCGCCCATCGGTAGGACGATCATGAACCAGACCGGCGACGTGATCGGTTTCGCGTCGGTGGCCGATCCCTATCCCTGCAACGCGACGATGGCCTTCGACGAGCACAGCAGGCGCTCGCTGATCCATTCACCGGACCCGCAGGTGAAGCCGGGCTGGAAGCCGTTCAGCTGGGGGCACGGCAGCCTCTCCGGCGGGCTGCCCGAGCCGGCGGACGTGCAGGGTCTCGCCGGCGACGACACCGCCGCGGACCTGACGCTGGAGCTCGTCCTGCCACCGGTGGCGCATCCCGGGGAGTTCGTGATCGCCGAGATCGTCGTGACCAACACCGGTGCGTCGCCGCGGCCGGTCAGCGCGCGGCTCAACCTGGCCGAGGGTGATCTGTGGCTGATCCGCCGCCGACCCTCGGGCGACCTGGACCAGATGGCCGACGTGGTGCTGGCCTGCGGCCCGCGCCCGATGGTCGTGCTCGCGCCCGGCGAGTCGATCAGCACCCGCGCGCAGCTGCTCTTCACGAACGTCGGCTTCACCTTCGACGAGCTCGGCAACCACGATCTCGTGGCGGAGTTCGACACCGGCGACGGTTGGACCACCGCCCGCAGCGCACCGGTGCGGGTGCAGGTCCGGCCGGCGCAGTCGGCGGCGGAGCGGGCGGCGGCCGATCTCGCCATGGACACCCGCGTCGGGCTGGCGATGGCGCTCGGCGACTACGGCGTGGACCTCGAGGTCGGGGAGCGGCTGGCCGGGTTCGCGACCGAGCAGGCGGCGACCGAGACCGGCGCCGCCGCCGCGCTGGTGGTGGCCAACTCGTTGAGCCGGACGAGCACCGACCACAGCGCCGCGGCCGATGCCGTCGGGCGGACCCGGGGCACCGACCAGGACGAGGCGGACCGGTTCATGGCGCTCGCGGCGAAGGGCCGGTCGGCCACCAGGCTGCTCGAGCTCGCCACGACCGTGGCGTCGCCGGTGGAGCGCACCGCCCCGGTCGTCGGCGCTGCGCTCGATGCGGCCCGATCGGGGCGGAAGGCGAAGGCGGACGTGGAACGCGCCGTCGCGGTGGCCGAGGACTTCCGGGCCGTCGTTCCCCGATGACCGGATCTCTGCGCCTCGAGGCGACGGCGCCGAGCCCCGTGCCGCTCGACGACGTGCTGATCATGGTGGTCACGTTGCGCAACACCGGGCCGGAGCCGGTGCTGGCGGCGAGCGGGCTGTCGCTGGCTGCCGACCTCGTCGTGACGGTGGACGGGCCGGACGGCGAGATCCGGGCCGACTGGCCGTGGCCGGGTGACCTTGACCCACCGCCGGTCGAGCTGGCCGCAGGCGCGGCGCTGGCGGCCGGGGTGATGCTCGGCTGGTCGGCACGTCCGCTGTTCAGCCGGCCCGCGCGCTACGGGATCACCTGCTCCTTCCGGTCCGGCCGGGCGGACGAGGTCACGGCGGACCGCATCGTCGTGGAGCGATCGGCGCCGGCCGATCCCGAGATGGCCGCCGCGCTGGCCGATGCCGATGTCGGCCAGAGCCTGGCCGCGGGGGGTGTGCTCGGTGCCGCCGAGCCCGCACTGCGCGAGCTGGTGGCGCGGGGTGGCCCGCACGCCCGGCTGCTGGCCGCACTCGCGCTCGGCGATCTCCCGGAGCTCCCCGCAGCGGCGGCGGGACTGGCCGGCGCGCACGGGCCGTTGCAGGTGGCCGCCGCGGCCAGCGCGGCGCTTCCCGGCGGCGGGGACGGCCGGCGCGCCGCGCTCGGAACCGCGGTCGACGGTCACGAGGCGGCGCTGGCGGTGCTCGCCGGCGTGCCCTACGGCTGATCGCCGGCCCTGGCTTTGCGCCAGGGCCGACCGGTGCCCGCTCAGCCCTTCTGGAACGGCGCCTTGTAGCCGGCCGCCTCGGGCGCGGTGAACAGCGGAGCCACCTCGGTGAGCCCACCCTCGGCGTTCGGGTCCACCTTGGCGATGTAGACGCCGCGGGTCGGCGGCGAACCCGGCGAGCTGTAGTCCAGCTCGGTCACCAGGTCCTCGGTCTTGACCGAGTTCAGCGTGGTCAGCGCAGCCGCGACGCCGGCCCGGCTGAGGTCACCCGCCTCGCAGGCCTTGGTCAGCACCGCCTGCCACACCTGACCCTCGGTGTATCCGACGATCACGCCCGCGTTCCGCGGCGCCTCGGGGAACTTCTGCTTGAACTTGCCGACCACGTCGACGGCCTTGGCCGTCTTCGACGAGAACGGCGCGTTGGACGCCGAGACGTAGAGGTTGTTCAGCGCCGACGCGGCCGGGCTGGTGAGCAGGCCCGGATCGAAGGTGGGGTTGTTCCCCAGCACGGGCACGTTCAGCCCGAGCGCCTGACTGGCCGCCAGCGCCGAGGCGGTCTGGCCCGGCGTGGTGGTCAGCACGATGGCCTTCACCCCGTCCCCGCGCAGGCCGGTGACGATCCCGGTCAGGTCGTTGTCGGTGGAGGTCACCTTCGCCTCGCGCAAGGTGATCCCGTGTTGCTGCGCGTAGTACTGCGAGCCGCGCAGGCCGTTGCCGCCGTACTCGCCGTCGATGTAGATGTGGCCGATGGTGTCGCCGTCGGCGAGCAGATCCTTCTGCTGCAGGTAGGCCAGCCCGTTGATGATCTCCAGGTCGTAGGTGGTGCCGATCATCATCACCGACGGGTTGTCGAGCACCTGGCTCGACCAGGACGCCGGAGCGGCGAGCAGGTTGTCGTCGATCAGGTTCTGCTTCAGCGCCGCGAGCACCGGGGAGCCCAGCAGCTGGACCATGCCGAGGACCTTCGGTTCCAGTTGCGGGTAGAGCGTCTTGGCGGTGTCGGCCTTGTAGCCGTGGTCCACCGTCTCGATCGCGATCTGCCGGTTGCAGATGCCGCCCGCGGCGTTCACGTCGTCGGCCCAGATCTGGTTGCCCGCGTTGAGCCCGGAACCGAGGTTCTTGAACACCCCGCTGGTGTCGCCCATGATGCCCAGCGTGATCGTCGTGTCGGTCACGCCCTTGTCGGACTTCACGCCACCCGCGCCCGCGGCCTGACCGGACGGTGCGTCGGCGGTGCTGCCACAAGCGGCGAGGACGAGGGTGCTGGCCAGCGCGGCAGCGAGTATCGCCGACCGCTCGGCCCTACGCCGTCGGATCATCGTCGGTCCTTCCGGTGGAGGTGAGACGCCCGCCGTCGTCGGCGGACGCAACAGGTGCGGGTCGGCGCCGCGCGAGCAGTCGCCGACCGATGGCGGCCACGCCGCCGGGCTCGAACAACACCACGGCCACCACGGCGGCGCCGTAGACGAACGCGGACAACACCACCGCGTTCAGCCCCCCGAACTGGGCGTCGGCGAACCAGCCGAACTGGTTGGCGCCGAGCAGGAAGAACTGCTGCAGGCCGTACACCAGTACCGCGCCGATCACCGCTCCGGGCACCGAACCCAGCCCACCGATGATCACGATGGCCAGGAACGCGATGGCCACGGTCAGTGAATAGGTCCCGGTGAACTCGTTCTCGTCGGGCTTGACCAGGTCCAGCCACAGCGCGGTCATCACCCCGGCCAGCCCGGCGAACGCCGAGGAGACGACGAACGCTCCGGCCTTCACCCGCCAGACGCTGACCCCCATCGCGGTGGCCGCGGCCTCGTTGTCGCGCACCGCCCGCCAGGCCCGCCCGATCCTGCTGTGCACCGCGCCACGGGCCAGGAAGTAGGCGATCACGGCGAAGGCAAGGAACAGGTACCAGAGCCGCTGCTGCTTCTGGATCGCCACGCCGAGGACGGTCGGGGCCGGCTGGGTGTTGGTGAACGGGAACCCGAACAGCTCGAACGCCGGCGCCGAGCGCCCACTGGAGGTGCCACCCGTCAGCATGTCCAACGACTGCCCCAGCCAGAGCCCGAGGAACACCAGGGACAGGGAGGCGACGCCGAGGTAGATGCCGCGCAAGCGGCCCGCCACCGGGGCGAACGCCAGCCCGAGGAGGCTGCAGATGCCCACCGCGCCGATCAGCGCCAGCAGCGGCGGCAGCCCGAACGCGACCAGCTCCGAGCTCTCCGCCGGATCGCCCGCCAGCACGGCGTAGGAGACCGCACCGGCCAGCAGGAAGAACGGGTGCGCGAGGGAGAGCTGACCGGCCTGCCCGACCAGCAGCGTCAGCCCGATCCCACCGACCACCCCGATCAGGATGTACTGGGCCAGCTTCAGATAGCCGACCTCGGTGCCGAGTACCACCGGCAGCATCAGCAGCACGGCCAGCAGCAGCAGCGTCGCGACGATCTTGAGCCAGTTGCGTCGTGGCCCGTGCGACTGCGGCGGCGGGGCGGTGGCGGGCGCGGCGGCCGAGGAGAGCGTGTCAGACACGACTGAGCTCTTTCGTCCCGAAGAGCCCGGACGGACGCAGGACCAGCACCAACAGCATCACCAGGAAGACCGCGCTCTTGGAGAACTCGAAGGAGATGTACTGCGCCGACAGCGCCTCGGTCAGTCCGACCACGACGCCACCGACGATGGCGCCCGCGGTCGAGTCCAGCCCGCCCAGGATCGCCGCCGGGAAAGCGATCAGCGCGATCGCGTGCGTGCCGCGACCGAGTCCGGCGCCGGAGAAGTCCTGGGTGGCCATGAACAGCACCGCCACCCCGGCCAGCGCGCCGGCCACCAGCCATGCGGTGGCGGTGACCCGGGCGCTGCGGATCCCCATCAACGCCGCGGCCTCGCGGTTCTCCGCCTGCGCGCGCATCGCCACGCCCCAGTTCGAGTACCGGAAGGCCAGGAAGAACAGCGTGATCAGTACCGCCCCGACGACCAGGGCGACGGCCTGGGTGCGGAACACGGTCAGCCCGGCGATCTGGATCGGTTGCGCGTCGTAGGGATCGCCGATGAACGGGATCTCGGCTCCGACCCTGCGCACGATCTCCTCGGTGATGATCACATCGATGCCGATGGTGAGCAGCGCCAGGCCGTTGTGGTCGGCGCTGCGCGCTCGGGACAGCAGCAGCCGCTCCACCAGCAGCCCGGCCAGCGCTGCGGCCGTGATGCCGACCGCCGCCGCTGGTCCCCAGCCGATCGAGTCCTTGAACTCGTAGACGAAGAAGCCGCCGATCAGGACCAGCGAGCCGTGCGCGAAGTTGACCACCTCGGTGGCCTTGAAGATCACGACGAAGCCGAGGGCCAGCAGGGCGTAGACCGCACCCTTACCCAGACCGTTGATCAGCAATTGCAGAAACGTGGTCATGGCCTCGTCCGATCGGTTTCGGCACCGCCGTCGTCGTCTGGGCCGTCGTCGTCAGGGCCGTCGTCGTCAGGGCCGTCGTCGTCAGGGCCGTCGTCGTCAGGGCCGTCGTCGTCAGGGCCGTCGTCATCAGGGCCGTCGTCATCAGGGCCGTCGTCGTCGCTGCCGGTGCCCAGGTAGGCGCGGACGACCTCCGGATCGGCCTGGACCTGTGCCGGCAGCCCATCGGCGATCACCTTGCCGAAGTCGAGCACGGTGACCCGGTCGGCGATGCCCATCACCAAACCCATGTCGTGTTCCACCAGCAGCACCGAGATGCCCAGCGCATCGCGCAGGTCGGAGATGGTGACGGCCATCTCCGCGGTCTCGCCGGCGTTCAACCCGGCCGCGGGCTCGTCCAGCAGCAGCAGGGTCGGCTCGACGGCCAGCGCGCGCGCGATGTCCACCCGCTTGGCCACCCCGTAGGGCAGCACGGCGACCGGATCGTCGAGCCGGTCGGCGAAGCCCAGGAAATCGCAGATCTCCTCGACCCGCGCTACGTGCCGGCGCTCGGTCCGCATGTTCAGCCGCAGGCCGGCGGCCAGGAAGCCACCTCGGGTCAGCCCGTGCCGGCCGAGCATGACGTTGTCGCGCACCGTCGAGCCGGGCGACAGCGCGATGTTCTGGAAGGAGCGGCCGATACCCAGCTCCGCCAGCCGGTGCGCCGCCAGCGAGGTGATCAGCTGCTCCCCGTAGCGGACTGCGCCCGCGGTCGGCCGGTACAGGCCGCTGATCACGTTGAAGCAACTGGACTTGCCGGCGCCGTTGGGTCCGATGAGCGCGTGCACCGTGCCGGGCGCCACCGTGAATCGCACGTCGTCGAGCGCGGTGATCCCGCCGAACCGCATCGTGATGCCCTCGAGCGCGAGCGCGTGCACGCCCTCCCGCAGCACGGGCGCGTCGGCCTGAGCGGTCATGATGCCGCCTCCGCGGGAGGGAGTGCGTCGGCGGTCACGATGCCGCCTCCGCGGAGAACGAACGCGGCGGACGTCATCCCGCCCACCTCGACAATCTGCGGGTACGGGAGTGCGCCCTGGCGTCGGCCGCCTCGCTCTCGGCCTGCGCCTGCGACTCGGCGTGACCGCCCAGATAGAGCCGCTGCACGTCGTCGCTGCGGGCCAGCTCGGCCGCCGGTCCGGTGAGCGCGACCCGGCCCACCTCGAGCACCGCGGCGTGGTCGGCGACCTGCAGCGCCATGGTGGCGTTCTGCTCGACCAACACCACCGCGGTGCCCTGGTCGTGGATCTCCCTGATGATCCGCGCGATCCGGCCGACCAGCTGCGGCGCCAGGCCGAGCGACGGCTCGTCGAGCAGCAGCAGCTTCGGGTCAGCCATCAGCGCCCGCCCGATGGCCAGCATCTGCTGCTCCCCACCCGACAGCAGGCCGGCACGCTGCCCGGACCGCTCGGCCAGCACCGGGAAGAGCTCGTCGATCCGGGTCCTCGCAGCCGCCTTGGCCGCCGACGAGCGGGCCCCGAGGCCACCGGCCCGCAGGTTTTCCTCGACGGTCATCCGGGCGAAGACCTGCCGGCCCTCGGGCACGGCGACGACGCCGGCCCGCACCACCGCGGCCGGGTCGAGGCGGTCGATCCGGCGATCCTCGAAGACGATCTCGCCGGCGGTGATGGCCCCACGGTGCAGCGCCAGCGTGCCGGACACGGCGCGCAGCAGCGTGGACTTGCCGGCGCCGTTGCCGCCGAGCACGGCGAGCACCCCGTCGGCGGGCACGTCGATGTGCACGCTCTCGAGCGCCCGCACCGACTTCCCGTAACGCACCGACAGCCCGCGCACGCTCAACATGAGCGGACTCCCCGTTGCACCCCTACGATCAGCAACCGCCCCTCCGATCGTCCGAGCAGCGTCCTGTCGGGCAGCGGGATGCGGGGCTCCATGTCGAGTACACCCCAGCAGCACGTCGCCACTGATCAGCTAGCGCGGGCGCCATCCCGAGCGATTCGGCACCCGCCTCGGAGCCCGCGGTGAGCAACACCAGCGCCTCGTCGGGGGTGAGGCCGGTGATGCCGGTGGTGAAGTCGGGCAGCAGCGCAAACCTACCGGTCCGGCCGCGCCGGGCGTACACCGGCACCCCGGCGCTGGACAGCGCCCCGACGTCACGCTGCACCGCGCGGGTGGAGTCTTCCAACTGGACCGCCGGCGTCGCCGCGGACATCCGACCCCGGCCGCGCAGCAGCAGCATCAAGGCCACGAGGCGGTCGGCACGCACCCGGCGATTCTGTCAGCAATACCTGACAGGAGATGTCGTGACAAACCGGGAGAATCGATCCACGAGCCTTCCGATCACCACCGATCCCCGCCCCTACCACGACCGCGCGCTCGGCTGGCGGCGCGGATCAGAGCAGCTCCATCAGCAGGATCCACAACACCGCGTACCCCGCCAGCGCCGCGAGCAGCCAGCCGCCCGCGCCTTCCGCGGTACTGCCCCGGGTCCGGTGCGCGAACACCGACGGGGCCACCGCGAGGTAGCCGCCGAGCACCAGCGATGCGGCCAGGCCGGGAAGGAACCGCGCTGCGTCCCCGACCATGCCGATGGCGAGAAACATGATCATCAGCAAGGCGGCGAGCATGGCGCCGCTGAGCACCGAGACCAGGCCGGTCAGCCCGATTCCGACGGAGCGCACCGCGCTGGCCTGCCGAAATGCTTCCGGTCGAACTGTCGTCTGCTGCATGGGAGCAACCTAGGAAGATGCGCCGAGGCCGACATCCGTAGTGCTACCGGTGTTGTCGCGGCGAAGCGGATCAGGCCGGGTCGGCTTCGGGGACGAGGATCCACGCCGCGACGTAGAGGACGACGCCGATGCCGGCGCCCAGAACGGTGAGGGCGACGAGGCCGATCCGCAGCAGGGCGGCGTCCACGTCGAGGCTCTCGGCGAGCCCACCACAGACCCCACCCAGCATCCGGTCGGTCCGGCTGCGGTGCATCCGGAAACCGGCGGTGCGAGCCGGGACGGCCTCGGTCGCGCTGTCCGGGAGGGCGGCGGAATCGGCGAAGGCGACGGGGTCGCCGAACGGCGTCCCGGACGGGCCTGCAGGAGCCGGGTCCAGCGGCGCCTGCTGCTGCTTGTCGAAAGAGGGGCGGACGATCGCGTCGGACGTGTTTTCCATGGCCATGAGCCTGCCGCCGGGCGACCGGCCGCACATCGGGGTCGCCCCCGACCTCTACCCCGGGCCTGCCCTGGTTCCCACCGGGGTCAACCCCCCGAGCCGGATCCCCGGATCACGACCCGCGCGGCTCCCGCGGAGGCGGCGGCCCCGTCGGGTGAGCGGGGGTGCCCTGCGCGGGGATGCGCGGGGTGGTGGTGGTCGGGGCGTCCTTGGGCACCTGCCGGTCCCGACCCCGTATCACCCGTCCGATGAGCACGCCGACAAGCGCCGCGACGACCAGCCAGGCCGCCACGCCGATGGCGATCCATGCGGACGCTGAGATGTCGGCTCCTCGGGCGTGGTGGGACTCCGGTGTTCACCGGAGGCTCCAGTGTCCACCGGAGGCCGGAAGAATGCACGTTAAGTCACACCACGGTACCGAGGAGTACTCGATTCCGGCAAAGAGCCGCCAGCGAGTGCCGGACAAGTGGCGCAGCACCCTGGGCTGTCTACGACCATTGCTGCAGCCGAATTGCCTACAGTCGAGCCCGAAACCACGCTGAGTAGTGACCCTTCTCCGCAGAGCGGCGCGTCGACGACACGTCGTAAATCATCCGATGTCCGGTACGGCCGGTCCCAGGAGATCGTCGGCGTCGACGATCCGATAGGCGTATCCCTGCTCGGCCAGGAAGCGCTGCCGATGCGCCGCGTAGTCGGTGTCGAGCGTGTCCCGTGAGACCACCGAGTAGAAGTGGGCCTGCCGGCCGTCGCCCTTCGGGCGCAGCAACCGCCCGAGCCGCTGCGCCTCCTCCTGCCGCGAGCCGAAGGTCCCGGAAACCTGGATCGCCACGCTCGCCTCCGGCAGGTCGATGGAGAAGTTGGCCACCTTGCTCACGACGAGAACCGGCACCTCGCCGCGGCGGAAACGGTCGTAGAGCTGCTCACGCTCCCGGTTCTTCGTGGCGCCCTGGATGATCGGCGCGTCCAGCAGCTCGCCCAGCTCGTCCAGCTGATCGAGGTAGGCGCCGATGACGAGCGTCGGCTCCCCGGGGTGCCGGGCCAGGATCGACTTCACGACGCCGAGCTTCGTGTGGGCCGTGGAGGCCATCCGGTAGCGCTCCTCGGCGTCGGCCACCGCGTAACCGAGCCGCTCGGCCTCGGTGAGGGTGACCCGCACCTCGACGCAGTCGGCCGGCGCGATCCAGCCCTGCTGCTCGATGTCGCGCCACGGGGCGTCGTACCGCTTGGGACCGATGAGCGAGAAGACGTCGCCCTCGCGGCCGTCCTCACGCACCAGCGTGGCGGTGAGCCCCAGCCGCCGCCGGGACTGCAGATCGGCCGTCATCCGGAACACCGGCGCGGGCAGCAGGTGCACCTCGTCGTAGATGACCAGGCCCCAGTCGCGGGAGTCGAACAGCTCGAGGTGGCGGTACTCGCCCTTGGTCTTGCGCGTGATCACCTGGTAGGTCGCGATCGTGACCGGGCGGATCTCCTTGCGCTCGCCCGAGTACTCCCCGATCTCGTCCTCGGTCAGGCTGGTGCGCGCGATCAGCTCGCGCTTCCACTGCCGGCCGGCCACGGTGTTGGTGACCAGGATCAGGGTGGTGGCCTTGGCCTCGGCCATTGCGGCCGCGCCCACCAGCGTCTTGCCCGCTCCGCAGGGCAGCACGACCACCCCGGAGCCACCTGCCCAGAACCCGTCCACGGCCTGGCGTTGGTAGTCGCGCAGCGACCAGTCGTCCTCGACCAGCTCGATCGGGTGGGCCTCGCCGTCGACGTAGCCGGCCAGGTCCTCGGCCGGCCAGCCGATCTTGAGCAGGGCCTGCTTGAGATGCCCGCGCTCGGACGGATGCACCTGGACCGTGTCCTGGTCGATCCGGGCGCTCAGCAGCGGAGCGATCTTCTTCTGCCGCAGCACCTCCTCCAGCACCGCCCGGTCCAGCGCGGCCAGCACCAGCCCGTGCACCGGCGAGTTGGTCAGCTGGAGCCGGCCGTAGCGACCCATCGTGTCCACCACGTCGACCAGCAGCGACTGCGGCACCGCGTAGCGGGAGAACCGCACCAGTGCATCCACCACCTGCTCGGCGTCGTGCCCCGCCGCCCGCGCGTTCCACAGCGCCAGCGGCGTCACCCGATAGGTGTGCACGTGCTCGGGGGCGCGCTCCAGCTCGGCGAACGGCGCAATCGCCGTGCGCGCCTCACGCGCTGCCGGGTGGTCGACCTCGAGCAACAACGTCTTGTCGGACTGGACGATCAGCGGCCCATCGTTCACTCCGGCGCTCCTCACCATGGGGACTTTGGAAAACGCTACGCGAGGACACCGACAGCCGGGGTACACCACCTGCGCGCAGGGAGCCGATCAGGCTGGGCCGAGGCCCGGCCGACCGTGCCCCCGAAAGTGGTGAGGATGCCGAGCTATAGTGAGTGCGCTCCGCCAGAGCGCAGCTGTGCCGCCGTGATCGTATCGGGTCCTGGAGGCCATCGCCCCCAACAGGGGTGCGTGTCGGGCCCGGCGAAGCGCGCACGATGCGGACCGGATTACCCGACCGGACCGCCCCCCGACCGAAGGCGCGACGGATCGACCCCATGTTGATGCTCCCCGGGCGCGTTGCCCGATCCCGGCCATCCACCGCCTGTGGAGTGCAGCTCGTCCAGTTCGCCCTCGCATGGAGAGCAGGCCACGTGTCAGGGTTCGACGGGTCGGTTTCGGCAAGAGTCAGGGAGATGTTGTGACCAGCATCGAGCCCGAATCCGGCTGGACCGAACGGCTGAACCCGCGCAACTGGACGTTGAGCTGGAAGCTGGCTGTGGTCGGCCTGGTGCCGGCGCTGCTCGCTCTCGCGCTCGGCGTCATGCGGATCGCCGACGACGCCGAGCAGGCCTCCGAGCTCAGCCGCAGCAGCCGGCTCGTCGAGGTCAGGGACCAGGTGGCCGGCGCCGCGAACGCGCTCCGCCAGGAGCGCGACGAATCCACGCTTGTTCGCCGCGGGCGGCCGGACCGGCGACCGCAGCGTGCTGCAGATCGGCTTCGGCCAGGCCGACGGCGAGATCAACGAGATGCTGGGCGCGTTGCGCGGCACCGGCGAGCTGGACGCGGCAACGGGAGCGGCGCTGCAGCAGGTCGAGGGCTCGTTGGGCCGGCTCGCCGCGCTCCGGACGGACGTGACCGACAACCCCGCCGTGCTGTCGGACCGGGTCGTCAGCCGTTACGGCGAGGTCATCGGGCCGATCGACGTGCTGGACAGGGCCGTACTCCGCCAGCTGCGCACCCCGGGCACCGCCGGGCTCGCCGACGCCATCACGGCCGTCACCGGCGCTGTCGAGCAACTCTCGGTCGAACACACCGTGGTGGGCGCGGCCATCCGTTCGGGCACCGTGCTGCCGGGTGACGCCGCCGTGCTGAACGTCGCCGCCTCGCAGGTGCTCGCCGACTACCGCGACTACCGCGCCTCGGTCACCCCCGATCAGTTCTCCCGGTTCGGCGCCTTCCTCGACGACAGCGCCAACTCCCGTCGTGATCAGCTCAAGGCAGCCGTCCTCACCGCGGACGAGGGACAGATCAGGGCCCCGGCCAGCCGAGTGGGACGCCGCCTACGGCGCGTCCCGCGGCGCGGCCGATCGCACGGCAGAGCTGATCCGCGGCGAGCTGGTGGCCACGAGCACGGCGGCCGAGGACCGGGCCAGCAACCTGGCCGGCCTCAACGCGGTGATCCTGATGCTCGGTCTGCTCATCGGCATCACCATCGCCGTGCTGGTGGCCAGGGCACTGGTCCGATCGCTGCGGGTACTGCGCACCTCGGCGCTCGACGTCGCCGAGCGCAGGCTGCCGCAGACGGTCGAGAGCGTGCAAGCCGGTGAAACCCCCGACACCACGATCGCGCCGGTGCCGCTGACCGGGCGCGACGAGGTCGTGCAGGTGGCCCGCGCGTTCGACACCGTGCATTCGCAGGCGATCAAGTTGGCCGCCGACCAGGCGACGCTGCAGGCCGGCATCAGCGCGATGTTCGTCAACCTCTCCCGGCGCAGCCAGGCCCTCGTGGAGCGGCAGCTGCAGCTCATCGAACAGCTGGAGAACAACGAGCAGGACGCCGACCAGCTCTCCAACCTCTTCCAGCTCGACCACCTCGCCACCCGCATGCGACGCAACAGCGAGAACCTGCTGGTCCTCGCGGGCACCGACGTGGCCAAGCGCAACGTCGCCTCGGTCCCGATGGTGGACGTGCTGCGCGCCGCCGTCTCCGAGGTCGACCAGTACCAGCGCATCGTCGTGCAGGCCCCACCCACGGTCACCATCCTCGGGCGCACGGCCTCCGACCTGGTGCACCTGCTGGCCGAGCTGCTCGACAACGCCACCAACTTCTCCCCGCCCGACTCCCAGGTGGTGATGAGCAGTACCCGTACCGCCGACGGGGCGATCGTGGTGGAGATCGCCGACCGCGGGGTCGGGATGACCGACGACGAGCTCGAGGCGGCCAACACCCGCCTGTCGGGCCCGGTCTCGGTCGACGTATCCACGTCCCGCCGGATGGGCCTGTTCGTGGTCGGTCGGCTGGCCGCCCGGCACGGTGTCGACGTCCGGCTCAGCTCGTCGGCCGCCGGCTCGGGCCTCACCGCATCGGTCACGGTGCCGACCTCGCTCGTCCCGACCGGCGAGCCCCGCCGCACCGGTGCACTGGCCGGCAGCACCGGCAGGAAGCAGCTGCCAGCAGGCGGCGCAGGCGAGCTCGTGCCGCAGCGTACGGGGCGCAACGGCGCGGGTCGGGTCGGATCGCTCTCGGCGCTGGTCACCGGCGCCGACGCTCCCGGGCGCGCGTTCCGACCTCCCACTCGCCGCTGGGGCCTGGCCCCGCGGTCACGTCCGGGGGCATGGTGAACGGCCTGCCCTCCCGGCAGCCCGGATCCAGCCTGCGACCGGCCGGCCCGCCGGCGCCGAACGAGCGCCCGGAGCCGGCACCGGCTCCGGACAGCAGTCCGGTGCCGACGTCCGAACAGCCCGGCACCGAGCTGACCGCCGAGAGCCCGACGACCATCGACCGCCCGATCGTCGACCGCCCGGGTAGCAACCGGCAGGCGGCCGATCGCCCCGGTGACGGCCGGCCGAGCGCCGATCCTTTCGCCGACCGGTCCGGCAACGAGCGCCCTCCCGCGGATCGGCCCGGCAACCGGCCCTTCGCCGACCGGCCCTTCGCGCCGGCTCGCCGACGAGCGACCCCTCGCCGACCGGCCCGCCGACGAGCGGCCCGGGGCCGAGCAGACGGACGACGACCGCGCCGGGGCCACCGCGGAATCGCGACCGACCGCCGGGCCGGGAGCACGTGCCGGCCGGGCGGCGACGGGCGATCAGGAGCCCCCGGCCACCGCGGGCGACACCCCTCCCAGCGGCGTCGCCGGCATCACCGCCGGTCCGTGGCCCACCCCCGGATCGGTCGACCGGGCTCCGGAACCCACCGGTTCGACGGCGGCCGGCACACCGGCCGTGGTCGGCAACGGAGCCGTGAACGACGATCGGGACCTCGGGCTCATCGGCCCCGCCGCGGCCGGCCGGCCGGAGCGGGGCACGGCCCCGGCCGAGGCCAGCGCGGACAACCACACCGCGCCGCGCACCGACCCCACGCCCGTCGTGGAACGCCGGACCCCCCAGCTCCCGCAGCGCCGCCCGAGCCCGCACCCCGAGCCCCGCCCGAACGGCCCACGGCCGATCCCGAGGGCGGGGTCCGTCCCCGGTCGCCCCGCACCGGAGCTGTGGTCCGGACGTCCGGCCGCGCAGTCGGCCGACGGCCTGTTCGCCTCCAAGGCCGCGCCGCCTCCCCCGCAGCAACCACAGGCGCCGTACTTCGATCCCACCGAGACCACGCCGATCTTCGAGGAGATCGCGTCGGCCTGGTTCAGGTCGAACCGGCCGGTACCCGTCGAGTACGGCTCCGAGCAGTCGGAACAACCTGCGCCCGCACCCGTCCCGGAGCGGGCCCCGTCCCGGCAGCAGACGGCTCCACTCCACCCGTTCGCGGCACCGGTCCCGAGCCGGCCGGCCGCCGCCGAACCGGCCGCCCCGGAGCGCGTCACCGCCGACGTCACCCCCGACCACGGTTTCGCCAGCCTGGCCGACGAGGGTTGGCGAGCCGCACACGGCATGACCACCGCCCGTGGCGACGAGATGACCCAGGCCGGTCTGCCCAAGAGACGCCCGCGAGAACGGCTGGTTCCGGGCAGTGCAGGATCTGCGGTGCTGGCACCGCTGGCCGCACCGTCGCGCAACGCCGACAACGTCCGCGGGCGGCTGGCCAGCTACCAGCAGGGGGTTCGGATGGGGCGGGAGAACAGGCAGCGTGGCGACGCGCAGTCGAGCACGTCGGCCACGGACGGCTCGGGGCCCCAGAATGGGGCCCCGAACAGCGATGCAGAGCAGGGCAATCACGACGAGGAGTCTTCATGACGGCGCCACAGACGCAGCCGAGCCGGTTCGGATGGCTGGTCACGAACTTCGCGGAGCGGGTGCCCGGTGTCGCGCATGCGATCGTGGTGTCGGCCGACGGGCTGTTGCTCACCAGCTCCGACCGGCTCCCCAGGGACCGGGCCGACCAGCTGGCGGCGGTGACGTCGGGTCTGGTCAGCCTCACCCAGGGCGCGGCCCGCTGCTTCGACGCCGGCGGCGTGGTGCAGACGGTGGTCGAGATGGACCGGGGCATCGTGCTGCTCATGTCGATCAGTGACGGCTCCTGTCTCGCGGTGCTGGCGTCACCGAGCTGCGACATCGGCCTGATCGGGTATGAGATGACCTTGCTGGTCGACCGCGTCGGTCAGTTGCTCACCCCGGAACTGCGTGCCGAGCTGCAGGGCTCCTTCGGGCGCTGAGCAGCTGCTGCTCCAGCCCGTACTGAGACGATCGGTAGAAGGTAGGTGATGTCCCGATGACCTCCGGCCCCGACGATGACCGCCGGCAGGCCTCCGAGCCGACCTTCGCCGACGTCATGAACGTTTTCAGCTTCGAATCGGCCCGGGCACCCCGCCGACGCCGGTGGGGTCGCAGGCGGGGTCAGGACGTCGATCCTCGGGACGAATCACGTGCCGAAGGAATCCCGGACATGCCGTTGCTGGCCGGGGGGACGCCGCCACCGCGGTATCCCGCGACCGGCCCGATCGACCTGGGCGCCGAAACCGGTGCGCCCGGCAATGCCGGCGCGGCCGCGGTACGGCCGTACGCCTGGACCAGGGGACGCACCAAGTCAGGTCTCGACCTGGCCATCGAGGCGCTGGTCTCGACGAGCCAGCGCGGCCGCGAACAGATGGCCATGTTGCAGGTCGAACACCGGGCCGTGGCCGAGCTGTGTGAACAGACGCGCTCGGTCGCCGAGGTCGCCGCCCTCCTGAAGCTTCCGCTGGGAGTCGCCAGGGTGCTGCTGGGCGACATGGCCGGAATCGGCGTCGTGACCGTGCACCGCACTGCGAGCAGTACCGGCAACCTGCCGGACCTCGCGCTCATGGAAAGGGTGTTGAGTGGACTCCGTCGACTCTAGTTACCCCACGGACGGGTCGGCGCGTTCCGCGCAAGCGGTCTCCCGTCAGCCGGGGATGGATGCGCCGGGGATTGCGACCGCGGCGACCATCTCGGCCAAGATCGTGGTGGCCGGGGGCTTCGGCGTCGGCAAGACGACGTTCGTCGGCTCGGTCTCGGAGATCGTCCCGCTGACCACGGAAGCCGTGATGACCGAGGCCAGCTCGCCGCACGACGACCTCTCGGCCACGCCGAACAAGGTCACCACCACGGTGGCGATGGACTTCGGCCGGGTGTCGCTGGACGCCGAACTGATCCTCTACCTCTTCGGCACCCCTGGTCAGCACCGCTTCTGGTTCATGTGGGACGACCTGGTGCGGGGCGCCATCGGCGCCGTGGTGCTGGTCGACACCCGCCGGCTGGCCGACTCGTTCGCGGCGATCGACTTCTTCGAGGACCGCGGGCTCCCCTACATCGTGGGCCTCAACTGCTTCGACGGGTTGCTCCAGCACCGCGTCGAGGACGTCCGCGAAGCGATGTCGATCGATTCGACGATCCCGATCGTGAGCTGCGACGCGCGTAGCCGCGATTCCACGAAGCACACGCTGATCACGCTCGTGGAGCACGCGATGCAGTTCCGGATGGCCGCTCGCGCCCACTGATCGCCGACCAGGTCGGGTTCAGTCCTGCACTTCGGCGATGTTCGTGATGCGGTGCAGCGGCAGCCGCACCGCGGCACCGTCCGCCGCGTCACGGCCTTCCACCACGCCACCGCCCACGGTGATCGGATCGAGCACCACTTCGGCGGCGGCGCCGCGCCGGTCGACGAAACCGATCCACACGCTCTGCCGGGCGGCCGCGGCGGCCCTCAGCAGTTCGACCGCCGAGCCGTTGCCGCCGGTCGGTCGCGTGGCGGCGCGTCGGGCGCGGGCCAGCGCGTCGCCCGCGCGGATCCGGGAGACCAGCCCGGCGAGCTGCTCGGCATCGGGTTCGGGCGCGGCGCCCCGGTTGGCCGGGCGCCTGCGGGGCGCGGTGCGGCGGCCCTTGTCGGTCAGCGCGAGCACGGCGCCGCCGGTGTCCTCGGCGGCCGGGCTGAACCCGGCGGCCCGCAGTCCGTCGAGCACCTCCACCAGCGACAGCGGCGACACCACCACGGTGGGCGCGATCCGGCGCAGTTCGAGTTCGCCGCTCTTCGGGTGAGCCAGCACCTCGGAGATCAGCACCTCGTCGTCGGAGCGCAGGAACGCCGCCGCGCTGCCGCCGCGCAACCGCCCGTGGCGCCGCGCGACGTCGTCCACCAGGTAACGCAGCGCCTGCGGCACCGGGGTTGCCGACCGGTCGGCGAGCAACGCCTGTAGCTCGGTGGCGGTGCGCCCGGCGTCCAGCGCCCGCCGGACGGTGGTCTCGGTGAACCGGTACACGGTGGCACCACCGGCCGATTCGACCTCGGCCATCAGGTCGAGCTCGGCCGCCAGCCCCGGCTCCAGCGGACCGGGCGCGACGGCCGTCAGGTCCGCCTGCAGCAGCACGTGATCAACCGGGTCGGGCAGCGTCGCACGCAACGCGGGGATCAGCCGTCCCGGGTCGTCGAGCAGCACCCGCCCTGGGGTGGAGATCGCGTCCAGCGCGACGACCCCGAGCACCGTGGCCTCGGCCAGCACCCAGCCGACGACCTCGTCACGCAAGCGCCCGCCCCGCCGCGGGGCCCGCCAGGCGAGCAGCTCGGCCAGCCCGGCCGTCGATCCGGGAGCCAGCCCGGGGGGCAGCTCGGCGAGCCCGGCGAGCACCCGGCGCCGGTCGCGCGGAGCGAGCGGTCGCCGGACCCCGTCGGACAACGCCGCGATCGGCCGGCCGGCGTCATCCTTGAGACCGACCAGCCCTGGCAGCCTGCCCAGCTCCAGCCAGCTGCGGGCCAGCGCCGACCAGCGCAGCTCCGGGCCGCCGGCGGCCCACACATCGAGGTTCGTGGTGGGCACCCATTCCGGGGTGACGCCGTCGGTCTCGGCCACCAGGTCGGCCGCGACGGCGAGCTCCACGATCAGCGCGGCCACCGTCTCGTCGGCATCCATCTCCTTGGCGGCGCGGCGCAGCTCACGAACCCCCAGCCCACCCGAGCGCAGCACCGGCGGCGGGGTGCGCGCCCAGAACGCCACGAGCAGCTCGATCTGGCGCAGCACCTCGAGCGCGGCCCCGCCCGCGGTGCGGTCCACGACGCCGGCGCCCCGGTCCTTGGCGCCGATGTCGGGCGGCGCCACCGACCACGGTCCCGAGTGGATGGTCGCCACGCAGCGCCAGCGCGACCTGCCGAGGCAGCTCGACGGTGTCGGCGTCGACCCGCAGCAGCAAGCCGCGCCCGAGCAGCCGGCCCACCGGGCTCTGCGGGTCGGCACCCGCTCGGCTGCGCCCGATCGGCGGGCCGGCGGCCAGCGCGTCGAGCACCCGCCGTTCCTCGCTGTCGACGGCGGCGAGCAGGTGGCGCAGCTCCGAGGATCCGGCGGGACCCACCGCCGGGCGGCCCAGCCCGCCGGGATGACGCGACACCACGTCGCGGGCGGCGGGCACGAGGGCGATCCCGTCGTCGTCCCAGATCAACGCGCGCGCGCGCAACGCGGCGAGCCCGCGTTCCACCACCGCGGCGGGCACGTCGGGACCGAGCAGCCTGCGCACCTCCGCAAGCGGCGCCGGCTCCTGGTCGGCATCGGCCACGACCAGGGCCTCCAGGACGGCGAGGGCGATCGTGTCGAGGTCCTCGCAGGCCCGGTGCACCGACGCCCGGATACCGGCCCGGGTGGCCAGCACGGTGAGATCGGCCGGCGGTGGCACGGCCAGGTCGGGGCGCAGCCGGAGCAGTCCGGCGAGCGTCTCGTCGTCCACGGCGCGCAGCCGGTCGACCAGCGGAGTGGGCATCGGATCCACGGTAGTCTGCGCCACCGGGGGGACGCCGCGCCGTCCGGTGCGCGATACTTCGATCACGCGACCGCGAGGAGGGCATCGTGGCCAAATCAGTGCCACCGGACCGTATCGATCCGACCTGGCCAGAGCCACCAGAAGGGGAGCACCACTCGGTCAGCGAACTGATCGCGCCGGTGCAGGGCTCCTTCTCGCCCTTCGGCGACCTGGTGTTCCCGCAGGAGACGGTGCCCTACGAGCACCCCGTCACCGAGATCAACAGATAGCCGCGCCGGGCGGGCTGTTGCTGGCCGGCGGAGCCGGGCGGCGGATGGGCGGCCCGAAAGCGCTGGTCGAGCTGGATGGCGAGCCGCTGCTCCGGCGTGCGCTGCGCGTGCTGCACGACGGCGGCTGCACGCCGCTCGTCGTGGTGCTGGGCGCAGCGGCCGAGCGGGTGCGCCCCATCGTGCCGCCCGGCGTGACGATCGTGGTCGAACCGGGCTGGGCCGAAGGCATGGGCGCCTCGCTGCGGGCCGGGCTCGCTGCCCTGCTCCGGTGCGACCCCCCGCCGGAGGCGGTCTTGATCCACCTGGTCGACCTGCCGGGCGTGAGCCCGGATGCGGTCGCCCGGCTCGGCGCACTCTCCACACCGGACGTCCTCGCGCGGGCCGCCTACGCCGGCACGCCGGCCCATCCCGTCCTCATCGGACGCTCACACTGGACGGCGGTGGCCGGGTCGGCGAGCGGTGACGCCGGCGCCCGTGGCTACCTGGCCGGCAACCCGGCGGTCGAGCTGGTGGAGTGCGGAGACGTCGCCGACCCTGGTGACATCGACACCCCCGAACAGCTCGCCCGCTACCGGGAGGACCTCGGCGTCTGATCGGGCTACCGCTCATCCGGCTACATGCGCAGCGCCTGCCCGATGCTGATGCTGTTCGGGTCTCCCCCCAGCTGGGGGTTCTTCGCGGCCAGCGCCTTCCAGCCACCCTTCACACCGTTGCGCGCCGCGATGTGGGAGAGCGTGTCACCGCTCCTGACCACGTAGCTGCCGCCGGTGGCCGGCGAGCCGTCGCTGATCGGCGTCGTCGGAACGCTGTCGCGCTTCGGAGCGCTGCGCTGGGTCGCAGGTTCGCCACGCGCATCGGCCTTGCGCGAGCACACGGGCCAGGCACCCCAACCCTGCTTGGCCAGCACCCGCTCGGCGACCACGATCTGCTCGGCCCGGCTGGCCTTGTGTGCCGAAGGGGCGAACTGGTTACCGCCGAAGCTGGTCCAGGTCGTTGGCGAGAACTGCAGCCCGCCGTGGTAGCCGTTGCCGTTGTTGATGTTCCAGCGGCCACCGCTCTCGCATTGCGCGACGCGGTCCCATGTGGAGCCGGCCGCGGCGTGGGCGGCCGGGGTGAAGGCGAACAGCGGGGCGCCGGCAACAGCACCGGCGAGAGCGGTCCTCGCGATCGTCCGTTTGGTCGTACTCGGGGCTCGGTGACGTCCGCGGTAGCGTGCCATGGTGCGTCTCCTGCGCTGCGCACGGATCCCGCGCCGGGAGGCGGCTGCGGCAGGTGGCCCGGGGAATGGCCACCATCATCCGTTCCTGTCCCACGTTTCGTGAGGGTATGGGCCGATCCGCCGGACAGGGGAGCGCTGCGGAGTCGGGACATACCGAATCTGGGGCAATCCGGTACGGCCGTTTGGCACGCTACGACCGGCGCGGCAGCGGCGGAACCCCCAGGCGTCACTCCTGCCACCTTGACCCCTGCTACGCCGAACGTATGAAACACTCGGTGTCAATGCAGCTCAAGAGCACGGTTCGGTGTCACTGCGGGTTCAACTCGGCGATAAAGTGTGATGTAGATCATATGAACCAACGCGGGATAGTGGGCTGACCGTGCACGGCCGAACACTCTCCGACGAACGTCGTAGGGTTCCCGGGGTGGAGCTGACTCATGTCGACGCCGGCGGCGCCGCGCGAATGGTGGACGTCACCGACAAACAGCCGAGTGCGCGCACCGCGGTGGCGAGCGGAACGGTGCGCACCACCGCCGAGGTGGTGCAGCTGCTGCTGAGCGACGGGCTGCCGAAGGGCGACGCGTTGGCCACTGCCCGGATCGCCGGCATCATGGCCGCCAAGCGCACGCCCGATCTGGTGCCGCTGTGCCATCCGATCGCCATCAGCGGCGTCACGGTGGAGCTCGAGTGCGGCGCGGCCGAGGTGTCCATCCGCGCCACCGTGCGCACCACCGACCGCACCGGGGTGGAGATGGAGGCCCTCACCGCTGTCGCCGTGGCCGGGCTGACCCTGCACGACATGATCAAGGCCGTCGATCCGGCCGCGACATTGGACGCGGTGCGCGTGGAGCGCAAGGACGGCGGCAAGACCGGTACGTGGGTGCGACCGGTGGACCGGTCGTGAACGCCCCGACGCCCCCGTCCGGGCGCACCGGCCAGGCCCGGGTGATCACCGCATCGAACCGGGCCGCTGCCGGTGTCTACCCCGACCGCGGGGGGCCGCTGATCGCACAGTGGCTGCGCGAGCGCGGCTTCGACCACCCCCGACCCGGTGGTGGTGCCGGACGGCGAGCCGGTCGCGGACGCGTTGCGGGCGGCCATCGCGGCGCGGGTCGACGTCGTCATCACCACCGGTGGCACCGGCATCTCACCCACCGACGCGACGCCCGAGGTCACCCGCGGGCTGCTCGATTACGAGGTGCCCGGGCTGGCCGACGCGATCCGGGCCGCCGGCGCTCCGACGGTTCCGACCGCGGTACTGTCCCGCGGCATCACAGGCGTCGCCGGGCGCACCCTCGTGATCAACCTGCCCGGTTCGACGGGAGGTGTGCGCGACGGTCTGTCGGTGCTGGCCGATGTACTGGCGCACGCCGTGGACCAGCTGCACGGAGGCGATCACCGATGACCGAACCGAACACCGGTCCGTCGAACGCAGGCCCGTCGAACGCAGGCACGTCGAACGCAGGCACGTCGAGCTCGGCTCCGTCGGGAGCCAGCGTGCTGCGCGCCGCCGTGGGTGAGGCGCCCCTCGACGTCGCCGAGCACGCTGCCCTGGTGGGGCAGGCCGCAGCCGGCGCGGTGGTCACCTTCGCCGGCGTGGTGCGTGACCACGACGGCGGACGGGGCGTCCTCGGCCTTGACTACAGCGCGCACCCGACCGCTGAGAAGATCGTGGCCCAGGTGGCGGCCGACGTCGCCGCCCGCGCGCAGGGGGTCCGGGCCATCGCGGTGAGCCACCGGGTCGGGCGGCTGGCCGTCGGCGAGGTCGCACTGGCCTGCGCAGTGGCCGCCGACCATCGGCGGGAGGCGTTCGCGACCTGCGCGGAGCTCGTCGACGAGGTGAAGCGGCTGCTTCCGGTGTGGAAACACCAGGCGTTCAGCGACGGCACCGAGGAATGGGTCGGTTCGGCCTGACCGGCGGTCGGGCCGAGCCGGCCGCCGGTCGATCAGGCCAGGTCGAGCTGCTGGCCGACCCGCAGCACGTGCGGGCTGCTAGCACGTCGGCGTTGCGGTCGTAGACCGCCTTCCAGCCACCCGCCACGTTGTTCCGCTGAGCGATCTTGCCCAGGGTGTCGCCCTTGGCAACGGTGTAGTCCGCGCCGTTCTTCGCCAGTTGAGCCGGGGCGGCCGGCGCGGCCTGCGGGGCCTGCGCGGCCTGCGGCGCGGCCGCGATCTTCTGCACGACCGGCCTTGCGCGGTGAAGCCGAGCTGCCGCGGACGCCGGCCTTGCGCGAGCACGACGGCCAGGCGTTCCAGCCCTGGGCGGCGAGGGTGCGCTCGGCCACGGCGATCTGCTCCGCACGGCTGGCGGTGTGCGCCGAGCCCTTGCCGCCGTAGGCCCGCCAGGTGCTCTGGCTGAACTGGAGGCCGCCGGAGTAACCGTTGCCGGTGTTGATCTTCCAATTGCCGCCGCTCTCACATTGGGCGAGCTTGTCCCACGCCGAATCCGGGGCGGCATTCGCGGTTCCGGCGACGGCGAACGGAGCGCCGATCGCGACCGCACCGACCACGGCGGCGCGCATGAGACTTCGACCCTTGCGGGTACCCGATCGAGAAGACATGTGTTTTCCCCTGATCGCGCCGTTGAGGAAAACCTGCTCGTCAGTGAGCGCGGCGAGTGCTTCCTCAGCCCTGTCCCGTCGTATGCTCGACGGACCGAAACCGCGGGACAGGGTCAGGCGCGGCGGCTCGGATGCTTTTCAGGCCGTCCCTGTCGGGGCAGCCAGCCATTGAAGCTACGAGAAGCCCCTGGGCACTCGTCAAACATGGGGACGGTGAGGATGCTCACGGTAACGAGCAAATAACTGCAGTGTTTCCGGTGAAACCACTGGTCAGAACGTCGGAATCACGGTTTCGATCACGATTGCATTAATCCCGTTCAGAACGGAAATGTTATCGGATCCGTCACATCTGACTGTCGACGTCCTGCAAGGATCTGACTACCCTGAGTAACCAGCTGTCGGGTCGTCCGAGGTGGCTAGCGGTCGGACGTTGCGTCATGCTGCTGACGTGACCGAGCGTTCCCGGGCTGTCATGGACTCGCCCGCCGACCTGGTGGCCGCGCTGCGGTCCACCGGCTACCTCGCCGACGACGGCATCGCCACGGCCGTCTTCCTCGCCATGCGGATGAACCGCCCACTGTTCTGCGAGGGCGAGCCGGGCACCGGGAAGACGGCGTTGGCCCAAGCACTCGCCGAGCTCACCGGCTCCGAGCTGATCCGGCTGCAGTGCCACGACGGCATCGACGCGTCGCAGGCCCTCTACGACTGGGACTTCCCCCGCCAGCTGCTGCACCTGCGCGCGCTCGAGGCGGCGGCCGGTGCCAGCGGCGACACGCTCGATGCGAGCGCCGTCGAGGCCTCGCTCTACGAACCCCGCTTCCTGCTGGCCCGGCCGATCCTGCGCGCGCTGCAGACCAGCCCGAGCGTGCTGCTGATCGACGAGGTCGACCGCGCCGACGACGAGTTCGAGGCCTTCCTGCTGGAGGTGCTCACCGAGCACGCGGTGACCATCCCCGAGCTCGGCGAGATCCGGGCCAGCACCCCGCCACTGGTCGTACTGACCACCAACCGCACCCGTGAGGTGCACGACGCGCTCAAGCGCCGCTGTCTCTACCTCTGGCTGGACCACCCCGATCTGGCGCGCGAGATCGAGATCCTGCACTCGCGGCTGCCCGGACTGCCCGAGCGGCTGGCCGCCCAGGTGGCCGGCGCCGTCCGCGCGCTGCGCCGGGCCGACCTGCTCAAGCCGCCCGGCGTCGCCGAGACGATCGACTGGGCGCGGGCGTTGCAGCTCGTCGGCGCCCGCCACCTCGACGTCGACAGCGCCGCGGCCACTCTCGGCGCCGTGCTCAAGTACCGGGAGGACGCCGACCGCGTACGCAAACAGCTCGACATCCTGCTGGCCTCCTGAGCCGACCATGAGGCCTTCCGCACCGTCGACCGAGTCCGGCGCCGCCCCGGGCGATGACCCGGTCCCCGGCCTGGTCGGGTTCACCGTCGTGCTGCGCGGCGCCGGGCTGGCGATCACCACCGATCGGGTAGCCGCGTTCCTGTCCGCGGTCGACTCGCTCGACGTCACCGAGCCAGGCTCCAGACGTACTGGGCAGGTCGGCTCACCCTGTGCGCGGACCCCGATGACCTGCCCCGCTACGACCAGGCGTTCGAGGACTGGTTCGACCCGCCCCGCGGTGCTCGCACCCGGATCACCGACGACCGGCAGCCACCGCCACCGAAGCTGGCCGCGCTGACCGAGTCCACGGCGGCCGCGCGAGTCCGATGACGGGCCGCGGCTCCCGGCTGCACGCTCGGGCGAGCGGCACCGAGGTGCTGCGCAACCGCGACATCGCAGATCTCACGCCCGGCCGAGCGCGAGCACCTGCGTCGGCTGCTCGCGCTGCTGCGTCCGGAGCTGCCCCGCCGCTCCTCGCGCCGGCTGCGACCGGCCAAGCACGGCCGCACCGATCCCGGGCGCACCTTGCGCGCCGCGCTGCGCAACCAGGGCGAGCTGCGCGACCTGCGCCGGCGCGACCACTCGCGGCGATCCGCGCAAGGTGGTGCTGCTGATCGACGTCTCCGGTTCGATGGAGCCCTACGCCGACGCGCTGCTGCGGTTCGCGCACGTCGTCGTCCGCCGCGCGCCGGGTGCCGTCGAGGCCTTCACCCTCGGCACCCGGCTCACCCGGGTCACCCGCGAGCTGCGGATGCGCGACCCCGAGCGGGCGCTCGCCGCGGCGGGCAAGGCGATCCCGGACTGGTCGGGCGGCACCCGGCTGGGCGAGGTGCTGCGCGCCTTCGTCGACCGCTGGGGGCAGCGCGGAGCGGCCCGCCGAGCCGTCGTCGTGGTGTTCTCCGACGGCTGGGAGCGCGGCGACACCGACCTGCTCGGAGTGCAGATGCAGCGACTGCGCCGGCTAGCGCACCGGCTGGTGTGGGTCAACCCGCACGCGGGCAAGGACGGCTACGCGCCGGTACAAGGCGGAATAGTCGCGGCCCTCCCGTACTTGGACGATCTGTTGGCCGGGCACAGCCTGGCCACGCTCGAACAGCTGCTCGAGGTGATGCGGTCGGGTGAAGGCAGCCGGCTGAGCGGGCGAGGCAGGCGGGAGGGTCGGGACATGCGTGACGTGATGGACCAGCTGGAGGGCTGGTGGAAGAACGGCCAGTCCGCGGCGCTCGCCACCGTGGTCGGCACCTTCCGCTCGGCTCCGCGCCAGCCGGGCGCCTCGATGCTGGTCGGGCCGGACGGCGAGGCCGTCGGCAGCGTGTCCGGCGGCTGCGTCGAGGGCGCGGTGTACGAGCTGGGCGAGCAGGTGCTGCGCGAGGGCCGACCGGTGCTGCAGCGCTACGGCGTGTCCGACGACGACGCCTTCGCGGTCGGGCTGACCTGCGGCGGCATCATCGACATCTTCGTGGAGAAGGTCGACCCGGACACCTACCCGCAGCTCGGCGCGGTGGCCGACGCGATCCGCAGCGAGTCGCCGGTCGCGGTCGCCACCGTGGTCTCCGGGCCGGCGTCGACGGCTCGGCAAGCGGCTGGTGGTGTGGCCCGACCGCATCGACGGCAGCACCGGCTCGGCCCGCCTCGACGACGCCATCCGGGACGACGCCCGCGGCCTGCTCGACGCCGGCCGCAACGCCATGGTCCACTACGGCGTCGACGGCCAGCGCCGTGGCGAGGGCCTCGAGGTGTTCGTCGAGTCGTTCGCGCCGCCGCCGCGCATGATCGTGTTCGGGGCGATCGACTTCGCCGCCGCCGTCGCGAAGATCGGCACCTTCCTCGGCTTCCGGGTCACCGTCTGCGACGCGCGTCCCGTCTTCGCCACCGCATCCCGGTTCCCCGGCGCCAACGAGGTGGTGGTCGAGTGGCCGCACCGCTACCTCGGCCGCCGAGGCCGAGGCCGGCCGGATCGACAAGCGCACCGCGCTCTGCGTGCTCACCCACGACCCGAAGTTCGACGTGCCGCTGCTCGAGGTCGCATTGCGGCTGCCCGAGGTCGCCTACATCGGCGCGATGGGCTCCCGGCGCACGCACGAGGACCGGCTCGAGCGGCTGCGCGAGCGCGGGGTCACCGAGGACGAGATCGCCCGCATGTCCTGCCCCATCGGGCTCGACCTCGGCGCCCGCACGCCCGGAGGAGACCGCGGTGTCGATCGCGGCCGAGATGATCGCCCAGCACTGGGGCGGCGGCGGCTCCCGCCTGGCCGAGCGTGACGGGCCCATCCACACCACACAACGCTTCCCTTCGGGCTAGCTCGACCTTCGGTTCGGTAGGCGCGACCGCCGCCCGATCGGTGACCTTCACCGGCTGTCCGGCACCGCGGCGTCTTGTACCGTGAGTGGCGGTCGTCGCATGGACCGCGTGCGGCGAACTCCGCGGTGTCTGTGCAGGAGGGCAAGGTGGTCCTCGTCGGTAAGGCGTATCGGGCCGGCGACTCGGTCCTGCTGACGCGCCACGACGACGACTCATCGGCCGAGCACCGGCCGTCCGCGGAACCCGAGCCGCGCCGCTTGCGCTGTCCAAGTTCCACGCACCGGAGATCGTCTTCGGGTACAACTCGTTGCCCGAGGCCGCGCATGCGGCGCTTCGGCTCGGCGCGCGGCGTCCGTTCGTCGTGACCGATCCCGGGCTCACCGAGGCCGGTTGGCCCACGGAGCTGCTGGCCCAGCTGCGTGCCGCCGGCCTGCGGCCCGAAGTCTGGCTCGACGTCACGCCGAACCCGAAGGACCACGAGATCGAGGCCGGCCACCAGCGCTACCAGGAGGCCGGTGCGACGTGGTGCTCGGCATCGGTGGCGGCTCGGTGATCGACGCCGCCAAGGGCGTCGCGTTGCTGGCGGCCAACGGCGGGCGGATCCTCGACTACGAGGGCATCGACCGGATCGCCCACCCGATCCCGCCGCTGATCATGATGCCGTCCACGTCCGGCACGGGGGCCGACGTCTCGCAGTTCTGCATCGTCACCGACACGGAGCGCCACACCAAGATCACGATCATGGGCCGCGCGCTGGTCCCGGACGTCTCGGTCATCGACCCGCGGCTGCTGGTCACGATGCCGGAGTGGCTGAACGCCGCGACCGGCCTGGACGCGCTCACCCACGGAATCGAGGCCTTCGTCTCGCTCGCCCACGGCCCGCTCACCGACCACCACGCGTTGCAGGCCGTCTCGCTGGTCAAGGGCAACCTGGCCCCCACGATGCACGATCCGCAGAACCCCACGGCGCGGATGTTCATGGCCCAGGCCGCGCTGGAGGCCGGGCTCGCCTTCACGAACGCGATCCTCGGCGCCACCCACGCGATGAGCCACCAGGTCGGCGGGATGCTCGACCTCCCGCACGGCGTGGTCAACGGAGTGCTGCTCCGCACGTCATCCGGTTCAACGGCGCGGCGTTCCCGGAGCGGTTCGTGCCGATCGCGCAGGCCATGGGCCTGAACGTGACCGGCGCGCCGCCCAACGAGGCGGTGGAGATGCTGGCCGAGGAGATCCGCCGTCTCGGCGACGAGGTGGGCGTCCCGAAGGGGCTCGGCGCGCTCGGCGTCACCGACGCGGACATCCCCCACCTGGCCGAGCTCACCCTCGGCGA
>CAWJFD010000014.1:0-104182 GCA_963841985.1 uncultured Actinomycetota bacterium | reverse complement strand
AGCGGCGGGCTATGTCCTGTCGTTCAATCCCGCATTGCTCACCGAGCTGGAGAACAGCATCGCGACGAGCGTGCCCGGCGGGCTGTCCCACGCCATCACGCCGATCATCGAGACGGCGATCGACCAGCGCAATGCCGTCGCGGGCTTCGGGCTCGTCGCCGCCCTCTACTCGGGGATCTGGTGGATGTCCAATGTGCGCGAGGCAGTCTCCGCGCAGTGGGCGCTCCCTCCCCCGAACCCGGCCGCGCTGCAACGGCTGCTCTTCGATCTCGCAGCGCTGGTCGGTCTGGGTCTTGCGCTGACCGCGTCGTTCGCCGTCACCGTGATCGGGACAGGCCTCGCCGACGCGGTGCTCGGCCTCATCGGGGCCCCCGATGATGGGTGGGCACACGCGCTGTTCAGAGCTGTCGGTGTGGTGCTCAGCCTCGCCACCGACTGGCTGGTCTTCCTGTGGGCGATCACTCGACTACCTCGCACCGACGTTCCGATGCCGGGTGCGGCCAGGGCCGCCCTGCTCGGCGCCGTCGGTCTCGAGGGCCTCAAGCAGGGCATGGCGATCTACCTCGCCACCGTCACCACGTCGCCGAGCGGGGCCGTCTTCGGTTCGCTCCTGGGTTTGCTGCTCTTCACCTATCTGGTCGCACGCTTCGTCCTGTTCGTCACCGCGTGGGCGGCCACGGTGGAGGGCGACCGGGGGTCCGCTCCGACCCTGTCTCACGGTCCGGCGATAACCGGGCAGGAGCTCGTCGTGCGGACGGGGACGAGCGCGACGACGGCCATCGGGGCGGCCGCCGCCGCAATGCTGACGGGGATGCTGGTGGGGGCGTGGTTGCGCGGCAGGAGTGGGGGCCGATGACCCGCTGGAGTCAGCCTGGTGGTCGCGGCACGAACGGGAGCTGCTCGACCCCACCCTTCCCCACGACCATCGCCGAACCCGCCGGAATCCCGTGCCACAGCCCCGGCAGCTCGACGAGCGGCTCGGAGACGACGACGCGTGCCTCGGCAGAGAAGTGCGCGAACCGTTCTTCCTCGGGGTAGAGCTCCCGCAGCGACTCGACGTCGGCGCTGTAGTAGAGGGTGTTGACCTCGGGCCCGCTGGCGTACCTCGCCGCGTAGAGGCGTTCGCCGTCGGTGACCCCGACGGTCATCTGCAGCGGCTCGGCAATCCCGGCGGCGGCACCGAGGGACTCGACGTAGCCCGCCATCCGCTCCAGCCCGGCGATCGGGTCGTCCTGCAGCCCGAAGGTCATCGCGAGGTAGAACATCACCTCGGAGTCGGTCGTCCCCTGGACGGAGCTGAACAGGTCGGGGCGCACCGCCAGCATCATGTCGCGGCGTAGCCGGTCGTACCCGGCGATATAGCCGTTGTGCACGAACAGCCAACGGCCAAGACCGAATGGGTGGCAGTTCGTCTCCTGGACCGGCGTACCGGTGGCCGCTCGGACGTGCGCGAGGAACAGCGACGACGCGATCTCGCCCGACAGCTCGCGCAGGTTGCGGTCGCCCCACGCCGGTGACGCACTGTGGAACATGGCGGGGATGTCGTGGCGTCCGTACCAGCCGAGGCCGAACCCGTCTCCGTTGGGAACCGGCATGTTCGGCGCGTGCCGCCTGCTCTGCTCGATGAGCGAGCGCTCGGGATCGTAGAGCAGCTCCCGCGGCTCGATCGGGCTGCCGATGTACCCGAGCCAACGACACATGGTTCACCCCTTGACCTCGAACCGACCTCGAGCCCTCGGCATCGTGAGCTCACGGTGCTCGGCCGATCAGCAGGAGGCATCACCCACCGCGGATGAGAGCTGCTCCCTTCGCACCGTCACGCGGGATCGACGTCCTCGCCCGGCGTGTTCGCTCAAGCGTTGTCAGGCGGCCGGCCGGGCCACCGCGCCGGCGTCGCCGTCATCAGATCTCACCTGCGCCGGGGGAGGTAGGCACTCGCCGCGCCCGGCATCGTCTCGCTCACCGCGCCTTCCACGGCGGCCACCTGCCCGACCGCACCGAACGCCGCGTCGCCATCGCCCGTCAGGGCGGCGGCAGCCACACCGCCTTCACCGCAGGCGTCCTCTCCCGGCTGCTGACCGCCGACGACCTCGACGACCACCGGGTGGTGGGCCTGAGCGGGACCTCGGGAGGTGCGGTCTGCGCGCTGCTGGCCTGGAACGCCCTGCAGGAGGGCGAACCCCACAACGCCAGGAAGCTCCTCGAGGGATTCTGGGCCGCCAACTCCGCGTCGACCCCGGTGGAGATGGCGGTCAACGCGTGGCTCGTGTGGGCCAGCACCTGAGCGGGGGGAAGTACAAGCAGGTCACGGTGCGCGTCATCGAGCTCGACCGCCCCTCGCTCGTCGTAGGTGCTCGGGCCCACGTCGAAGCTCAACCGCGACAGCCGCTTCATCCGTGAACTCATGAGCCGACGGGGGCGCGTCGTGGCGAAGTTCCGGCATGGCCAGCTCGTCCACCTGCGGATCGGCCCCGCCGCCGGATAGACGCGGCGCGCGTCGTGCCGGGGTCGGCGCAGACTTCTCACCCGCACGGGGGAGGCGGCCGCGACCGGCGACGCCCGTACGCGCCCGGCTCGACGAGCTGACCCGGCGGCTGCACGTCCTCGACGAGGCCGTCGCGACCGAACGGGCGACACTGCGGGGCCTGCGCGCGCTGGCCCGCTCACTCGGCCAGTACGCCGACACCCGCCCGCTCCAGCGCGACGCCTCACCGAACTCGCGCGCCGGCAGGAGGGATGCAAGCAATGATCGTCGAGCGGGGCCGCGGTGACCGAGGAACGCGAGGCGCCCGACAATTCCTGTCCCGCCCGCAGACTCCGGAGGCGCCCGACGCCCACTTCCGGCACGCTTCGAGGCGGTTCCCCGGGGACGGGTCGCATATTCGTCACGGTTGCCGGCGCGGCGCTGGTCTGGGTGTTCGCCGTTGCGGGTCTATTCTTCGCGCTCGTGCGGAATTGGCGGTTAGTGCTCGCTGTGCTCCTCTCGCTCACGGCATTCATCCTGTCCGTGGTGAACCTGCGTGAGTCCCGCCGTCGTCCAGCTCACTTCCGCGATGTCTCCTCCGGCGCGGACGAGGCGGGCGCGCCGTCGGACGTTTCAGAGCTCCAGGGACGACGATGACCGCGGGTGGCCCCGGGAGGGATACCCCGATCCCCGGTTCGGACGGGGCCGCCTCCGGGCACGAGCGTGGGCTTCCCCGGGCGTTGATCGTCCTTCTGGGCTCCGCCTCCGCGGTGGTCTTCGCCGCCGGGATCCAGGCGACCGCATGGCTGGTCGGGCCGCTTTTCCTCGCGCTGGTCATCGTGATCACCGTGCACCCGGTGCACGAACGGTTGCGCCGCATCGGGGTCCCATCGTGGGCGGCAACGACCACGCTCGTCCTCGTCGTGTACGGCGTGCTGGTCCTCCTGGCCGGCGTGGTCGTGGTGTCGGTCGCCCGACTGGCGACGATCCTGCCGCTGTACGCGGCCAACGCCAACGCACTCATCGCGTCGGTCACGTCCGCACTGGCCGAGTTCGGAGTCGGCATCGGCCAAGTGCGCGCCCTGGCCGCCACCCTGAACTACGGCAAGGTACTCGGCCTGGTCAGCGGGCTCCTGCTCGGAGTGACGAGCCTGCTCGGCAACCTCGTCTTCCTGCTCTCGCTGCTGCTGTTCCTCAGCATCGAGGCGTCCGGGGCCCGGACGCGGCTCGAGCTGATCGCCGAGGACCGCGCGCCGATCGCGGATGCCCTCGGCCGGTTCTCCCGAACGACCCGCCGCTATATCGGCGTCAACACGGTGTTCGGATTGCTCACCGGGCTCGTGGACGCGGTCGCGCTGGCACTGCTCGGAGTGCCGTTGGCCGCGTTGTGGGGGCTGCTCGTCTTCATCACCAACTACATCCCGTACGTCGGGTTCTGGATCGCGCTCGTACCACCGATGCTGCTCGCGTTGCTGACCGGTGGGTGGGAGCTGACTGCCGTGGTCGTCGTGCTCTTCACCGTGGTCAACTTCGTGCTCACTTCGCTCATCCAGCCCAAGTACGTCGGCGACGCCGTCGGCATCTCGGTCACGGTCACCCTTGTGGCACTGGTCTTCTGGGGCTGGCTCCTCGGCGCGATCGGCGCGGTGCTCGCGGTCCCCCTGACCCTGCTGGCGAAGACCCTGCTCGTCGACGTCGATCCCCGCGCGACCTGGGTGAACGCCCTGCTGGGCTCAACCCGGACGGCTCGGCCGAAGGGGACGACACCGGCATCGCCGGACGTGCGGAGATTCAACGGTGTTGGGCGGGCAGGACCGGGCGACGTGGCGCCGACAGAGCCAGAGGATCCCGACGCCCGATAGCCCGAGTCCCCGACAACCCGGCTCAATGCCGTCGTCTCGATACAGGCCCATGAGGGCCTGGGGCCATGACCGGCCCGCACGCGTGGGCAGAACCTCGCTGGCACCGGGGTGCGGCCCGTAGACCGCGTGTCCCCTGGCTCGCCTGTTGTGGGGTGATGCCGGGCCGGGCGATGCTCCGCATGATCAGCGGTGGCATCTGCTGGTTGTAGGAGTTGGGCATGGGGACGATGACGGTGTGGAAGTTCGATTCGGCGACGGGTGCCGAATCCGCACTCTCGCTGCTCGAACGGTTGCAGAGGCAGGAGCTGCTTCAGATCAACGACGCCGCATACGTCTTCTGGCCCGAAGGTGGAAAAAAGCCGAAGACCCAGCAGCTGCACAGTATGACCGGTGTGGGTGCGCTGGGCGGGAGCTTCTGGGGGCTGCTGTTCGGGCTGATCTTCTTTGTGCCGCTGCTGGGAATGGCGGTGGGTGCGGCCCTGGGAGCGCTGAGCGGGTCGATGGCCAACGTGGGCATCGACGACGATTTCATCCGCAAAAGGTGCGCGACAACATCACCCCCGGCACCTCGGCGCTGTTCGTGATGACGTCGAACGTCGTCGCCGACAAGGTGCTGGACGAATTCAGGTCGACCGGGGCATCGCTGATCTCGACCAACCTGTCCAACGAGCAGGAGGCCCGCCTGCGCGAGGTTTTCGCAGACACCGAGGTGTGACCGACGGTCCCAGGAGCGCGGATACGGACCTTCCCTCAACACACTCACTTCTCCTACATCGACACGACCCCCGACGTACGCGTCCCTGGGCAGAGGCAGCGTCCGAATTGGGCACCCACGGCACCCGCCGCAGGTCGGGCTGTGTTCGGCTGCTGTGGCCTTCCGACTCGCCTACCTGCTGCTCGCCCGCGTGCTGAGTTGGCTGGTGCGACGCGCTCGATCCGACACAGCCAAGGACGTCGAGACCCTGGTCCTCCGTCACGAGCTCGCCGTGCTGCGCCGACACTACCCACACCCGACGCTGACCTGGGTCGACCGCGCCGTCCTCAGCGCCCTCAGCAGACTGCTGCCCCACGAATCTGCGGCGGCTGCCGCTCGTCTCACCCAGAACCCTGCTGCGCTGGCACGCCCACCTCATCGCCCGCCGCTGGACCCACCCGCGACGACAGCCAGGCCGCCCGCCCACCCCACAGCCGATCTGGGCCCTGGTGCTGCGGATGGCCCGAGAGAACCCGACCTTGGCCATCGACGGATCCAGGGTGAGCTGGTCGGACACGGCCACCACGTTGCCGCCTCCACGTCTCGACAATCCTCAAGCGCGCCGCCTATGCGGTTATCGCGGCTCGGTCTCACCGCGCTGCTGAGCGTCTCACGTAGCAGCAGTAGAACGCCCGCTCGCCGGTGGGTGGCGGCGGCGGCGGCGGCGGCGGCGGCGGACAAGCATTCGGCACCGCTACCGGCTGTCGCGCTTGGCCTGTCGCCGCGCGCCACTCGACTTCGTCGCGGCCACATTCTTCCGCGCGATGGGCGTCCTGGTCGACGCCGCCCGACCCTTGCCCTTCGCCTTCGGTGGCGCCGTTGCGACATCGTCGACGACCCCGCCGGGGCCGGTTCCGCCCTTGTCGCGAGCGATCGCCAGCCGCTGCGTCCGCAGCTCCGCCGCGCTGGTGCGCGCCGCGGCTGCCAGCGCCATGCTCACCCTGGCCAGGGCCTTCTCGAAGACCTCCGCCTTGTCTGCGGCGCGCCGGTTCTTCGGACGGGCCGCACCCCGCCCGCCGACGTCGGCCACCCGCGCGCTCGCCGCGCGACGGTACTGCGTCACGTACTTCGTGCGGGCCCGCCGGACCCGATTGTGCAGCGCGAGCAGCTCGTCCTCGTTGCGATCGGTCAACACCGCGCGTTTGGTCTCCGCGAGCAGCAACCACTCGGCCTCCGTCAGGGACCTGACAAGACTCTTACTCGTCACCACCACATCGTGGCACCCCCCCGCGAACCAGGGTTCACCTTGGCCGGGTGAGGGCCCAATGGAATGGCTCAGCTCTGCAGGAGCACCAGTCGTCGTGGGTCCAGGTTCATGGTCCGACCATCACGAGCAGCAGCGAGCTGCTCACCGACCAGATGGCCCGTGGTGTCGAGGAAGCCTTCGGCGTCACCCAGGTTCGACGTCTACGCCACACCGAAGGACTCTGGTCGCTGGGTGACCGCACCGCCACCTTCCGACCCCTCGTCCGCGATCGGGCCGCCAGTTCAACAGTTCCTGCGACGCCGTCTTGGCCGGCGCGGGGATCGAAACCGTGAAGATTCCGCCGTGATGTGGTCGCATCCGCAGCGCGGACTATCTCAGGTCGGAGTAGCTAGCGGAGGCGGCCGAAAGCTGGGCGTGGTCGAGCGAGGTTTGGTCGGCATAGCGTTGGGCGAATGCCATCATCGCCTTGTCGAAGCGCCGCCCCCTTGCCGATGTAGCTGTCAATCGCTACCGGATCTCCGGTGCGGGCGTGCGCTCGGGCGAGAACCGCGCCGCATTGTTTGGCGAACTGCCCGAGATATGGCGATATCAGCTGTCCGTCGGGGATGACTTTCATGTCACGAAATTGCCTGACATAAAAATTCAACTGCCGAACATTCGTCCAGCCCGCGAAGATGTCGCTGGCCGCCTGAATGAATCGCTTACCAGTTATTACCCGCTGCCCGTGATTGGGGTAGGGACTCGGACCAAGATAGGGCTCGTACACCGACGGTCCGGCCTGCTTAATCTGCAGGAACAGTGGATCGTCAGGGCCACGCCCCTGTAATAGCACCAGGTACACCTGCATACCGACACTGCCCACCCCGACGACCTGCCGAACCACATCGACAAAAGTGAACCTGTCCAACAGACAGCGCCGCTCGTAAGGAAGGCTGTCGCGGTAGGCCTGCACGATCTCACCCGCAAACGCCACGGAATCCTCATCCTGGCTACCGCGCCGCAGGCGCACCCGGATCGGTGGATCATCGACGATCCGCAGTCGTCCGTCAACGAGCCGAGTCAACTTCCGGGCCGCACCTGCACTGGTACGACGCTTGGCCCGCTTGTCAAGACGCACCGAAACCCGTTCCCGCTCCTCCGGCTCGAACACCTGCTGCAGCAGGTCGTCCGCCGTGACCAGGTCATACCATATCTCGAGCACTCCCGCCGACGCATAATGCGACATCCGGCCGCGATACGAACGCAGCGCAGACTCGACCGCTCGACGTGCGGTGGAATCAGACAAGTCATTGTCTCGGGCCAACACCACCAAACTCGCAAGATACCGCTTGACGTCCCACTCAAACGGACCACGCAAGGTTTCGTCAAAATCACGCAGAACCGACGCCCGCGCGCGCAGCCGCCAAACCTCCGCGGCCCGCCATACGCTGGCCCATCCAGCTGACCAGGCCTGATGCGCTTCGGTCGGCGACCACATCGAGTAATCGAGCGGGCCGAGGCCCATCCGGCCGCCGAGGAGGCCGCCATGTCCGTTTCGTGCAGATCCACGCCCGCTGAACCGGTCGACGACTCCTCGATCGATGGGCGGGCCGCAGCAGCGGTTGAGTCGCGCGAAGCGCGGCCGTCACGCCCCGCCCAGTTCGCGCAGGTCCTGTTGGGCCTGCTCACGGTCTTCTACGGCCTGTTCGTGATGAGCCTGCGCCCGGCCGCGCTCGCGAAGGTGACCGTTTTTGCCGGAGTCGCCTTCGTAATCGGTGGGATCACCCGACTCGGTCAGGCCCGGGCGGTGGACCGGTCGTGGCGGTGGTTGGCCTACCTCGGTGGTCTGATCGGGATCGGCTGCGGGGGTTGCTGCGTTCGTCGACCTGCCCGACGACTTCCGGCTCGGCTACGTCGCGCTCGCCCGCGAATCCACCGGCGTTCCCGAATATCTGATGCCGCCGCTGCCCAACACGCTCTACACCCGCGACACCACGTGCGGCTCGACCATCTGGTGGGGAGACCCCGAGCAGGAGTGGGGCCTCGACACGCTCGAGGGGGGCGATGTGATGCCCGCCGGCAACGGCGTTGTGCTGGTCGGGATGAGCGAGCGCTCCTCCCGCCAGGCGATCACGCAGATGGCGGCGTCGCTGTTCGCGAGCGACGCGGCGGAGCGTGTGATCGTCGCCGGGATGCCGAAGCTGCGCGCGGCCATGCACCTCGACACGGACCATTCGTCGACGGCATCTCACACGTTCACGCTGCGGCCGAGCGACAAGGACCCGGTCGAGTCACCGAGGAGAAGATCTCCTTCGTCGACGTCGTGGCCGAGTCGCTGAACCTGCCACGGCTGCGCGTCATCGAGACCGGCGGGGACGCCTACGCCGCCGAGCGCGGCCAGTGGGACAGCGGCAACAACCTCGTCGCGGTGGAGCCGGGCGTGGTGTTCGCCTACGACCGCAACACCTACACCAACTCGCTGCTGCGCAAGGCCGGTGTCGAGGTGATCACGATCGTCGGCGCCGAACTCGGCCGCGGTCGCGGCGGCGGGCACGGCATGACCTGCCGTTGATTCGCGACGCGGTGGACGGTGAGATCCTCGAGCTGCTGAGCGACGCCGACCTGCTGGCCGTGGCGGAGCGGTTGGAGGACGACAGCACGACTCTCGTCCTGGTCTGGGAGAACCTATGGGCGACCGCCTTCGCCGAGGCGGTCCGCCGAGCGGGCGGCACCGTTCTGGCCCACGACCGGGTCCCGCGCACTGACGTCGAACGCGCCGTGCGCGCGTCGACTCCGGAAGGGACGCCGGCATGAGGCGACGACGTGGCTTTGGCCGCGGTGGCCCCGGGCTGCTGGGGACGATGGCTCGCACCGCGGTGGTGGCCGGGACAGCGTCGGCGGTCGCGGGCCGGGTGTCGGCCAGCCAGGAGGCGGCGGTGGCGCGGGAACACCAGGCCGCCGCCGCGCAGCAGCAGCTGAAGATGCAGGAACAAGCGCGGATCGACGCCCGGGTCGCCGAGGCGCTGCACCGCAGTGAGCCCGCAGCGGCCGGACCAGCACGCACGGTCGACGAGCTGCACGCCCAGCTCACGAAGCTCGGCGAGCTCAAACAGGCCGGCCTGCTCACCGACGACGAGTTCGCCCAGCAGAAGGCCAGGCTGCTCGCGACCTAGATTGGAGGACGCCATCTGCCCACGGCCCGCACCTCGCTGCCACGGAGGCCACATGCCCGACCGCACCGAACGCCGCGTCGCCATCGCCTGCCAGGGCGGCGGCAGCCACACCGCCTTCACCGCAGGCGTCCTCTCCCGGCTGCTGACCGCCGACGACCTCGACGACCACCGGGTGGTGGGCCTGAGCGGGACCTCGGGAGGTGCGGTCTGCGCGCTGCTGGCCTGGAGCGCCCTGCAGGAGGGCGAACCCCAGTCAGGCCAGGAAGCTCCTCGAGGGATTCTGGGCCGCCAACTCCGCGTCCACCCCGGTGGAGATGGCGGTCAACGCGTGGCTCGTGTGGACCAGCACGTTGCAGAGCGTCGGTCTGCTGCCGCCGGTGAGCCCGTACGACATCCCGGTCAGCGGGCTGGATCAGTTCCGGGAGCTGCTCGGCCGGTGGGTGGACTTCGAGCGGATCGAGGTCGACGAGCACGCTCGGCACCCGCTCCTGCTGATCGGCGCCGTCGACGTGCTGTCGGGCAGGTTCCGGGCGTTCCACAGCCGCCGCGACCGGATCACCGCGGACATGGTCCTCGCGTCGGCGGCGATCCCCACCGTGTTCCCGACGGTGCACACCGACGGCGGCGCCTACTGGGACGGTCTGTTCTCTCAGAACCCTCCCGTCCGCGAACTGCTCGAGGCGGAGCCGGACGAGCTGTGGGTAATCCAGATCAATCCCGACCGCGACGCGCCACCGAACCGCGCACCGTCCTCGACATCACCGACCGGCGCAACGAGCTGTCCGGCAACCTCTCGCTCTACCAGGAGCTGCACGTCATCGAGAAGATCGACCAGCTGCTCGCCGACGGCCTGCTGATCGGGGAGAGGTACAAGCAGGTCACGGTGCGCGTCATCGAGCTCGACCGCCCTCGATCGTCGCAGGCTGCTCGGGCCCACGTCGAAGCTCAACCGCGACAGCCGGTTCATCCGTGAACTCATGAGCCAGGGCGAGCACCAGGCCGAGCAGTTCCTGACCGCGCTGGCCTTCGAGCGGGCGTGGCGCCGCAAGGACGTGGACGCGGTGGTGGGTTTCCTCGCCGACGAGGCCGAGCTGGAGTCGATCGACCCGTTCCCGGAGCACGCCGGCGTGCGTGGGCAGCAGCTGCGGGAAGTCCTGTCGAGTCTGTGCCGCGACGTCCGCCTGGATCTCACGCGCAAGCAGCTCACCCGGGATCTGGCGGCCTGGACGGTGCGGATCGACGGTTCCGGGTCGGTGCGACGCGGGCGCGTCGTGGCGGAGTTCCGGCATGGCCAACTCGTCCACCTGCGGATCGGTCCCGCCGCCGGGTAGGACGGGCACGCGTCGTGCTGACCCGACTGGGCTGTTGCGGGGCCTGATCCGGGAAAGGTTCAACGGGTGAGGACGGAATCAACTGGATCGGTTTCGGCGGTCGCGGACGCACCGGATGACCGGGAGTTGCTGCGCGCTCACGAGCCCGTGCTGCGCTACACCGAAGGCGAGCTGTTCCTGCCGATGGCGGTCGGGCCGTACGTCACCCAGTGCAGCCTGTGGGAGGGCGGACGCGAACGAGCGGCCGCACCGCTGGTCCCCGCGGGAGTACTGACGCTCGACCGCCTCGGCGAGCTCGGCGGCCGGTTCCGCGACCGCCCGCTCTACCTGCGGTTCGTCCAGCGGCAGCTGGACCGGCATGAGGTCCGCGCCTGGCGCAGGGCGGACCGGCCGCGGCTGCGCGGCGCGGCCCGCTTCGCGGCGGTCGGCGTACTCGCCCGGCTCGTCGACGTGGTGCTGCGGATCTCGCTGCTGGTACGCGGGCGGGTGCCCGGCGGGCTCGTCGCTGCGGCCGACCGCGCGAGCCGCACGCACCTGGGTGCGGACCGCTGCCACTACTACGGCCGAGTGGTCCGCGCGGAGGGTTACACGGTCCTGCAGTACTGGTTCTTCTACCCGTTCAACGACTGGCGCTCCACCTTCCATGGCGTCAACGACCACGAGTCCGACTGGGAGATGGTGGCCGTCTACCTGGCCGGGACCGCCGACAACCTGTCCCCGGCGTGGGTGGCACCCCTCGTCTTCCCCGCCGCCGGCTCGCACTCAGGTGCGTTCGTCCCCGGCGACTACGTCATCTCCGTGGAGCTGCCTGCCCTCCGACGCGTCATCGACGCGGTGCGTCGCCGGATGCGCCGGCGGGCGCACGTCGACCTCGGGGTTCGCGATCCCGTTCGTGGACTATGCCCGCGGAGACGGTCCCGCCATCGGTCCCGGACACCGCCGCGAGTGGTGCCCGAGCTGATCGACGACGACACCCCCTGGGTCCGCGGGTTCCGCGGCTTGTGCGGCCTCGACACGCGCGACGCGTTCGGTGGCGAGCGGGCACCGGCCGGACCGCGGTACGAGCGCTCCGGCGAGGTCCGCCGCTCCTGGGCCGACCCGCTGGGCTGGGCCGGGCTCGCCACCGTGGCGCCGACCGCCGCCGACGAGCACGCCGCCCTACGCAGCCGGCTCGACGACCTGGCCCATCGCCTGCACGTCCTCGACGATGCCATCGCCATCGAGCGGGCGGCGCTGCGGGGAGCTGCGCGCGCAGTCCCGCTCGCTCGACCAGTACGCCGACACCCGCCCGCTCCAGCGCGGCGCCTTACCGACTTGCACGCCGGCAGGTGGGATGCGGCGATGCTCGTCGAGCGGGCCGCGGTGGCCGAGGAACGCGAGGCGCACGGCGACGGGTCCGCCTGTTGGTCACGGTCGCCGGCGTGGTGGTTGCCCGGGTGTTCGTCGTCGCGGGCCTGTTCTTCGCGCTCCTGCGGAACTTGCAGCCGGTGCTCGCCGTGCTCCTCTCGCTCACCGCGCTTGTCCTGCTGGTGGTGAACCTGCGTGAATTCCGCGGTCGTCCGTTCCGCGGCAATGACCTCCCCTCCGGCGCGGATCAGGCGAGCGCGCCGCCGGGCGGTCCAGATCTCCCGAGGTGACGATGACCGCCGGCGGTCCCACGGGAACGCCCGATATCCCGTCCAATCGCGGCCCGCGCCCTGGCACGAGGGCGGGCTTCCCGGTGTCTGATCAGCACGTTCGCAACCAGCTGCGCCCGGGGCCGCCTCGACGGTCCCGGGCGGCACCGGAGCACCGTCGGTCAGGCCTCGGCCTCTGCGAAGACCTCGCGCAGGCGAGCCTCCTGCTCGTTGGACAGGTTGGTCGAGATCAGCGATGCCCCGGTCGACCTGAATTCGTCCAGCACCTTGTCGGCGACGACGTTCGACGTCATCACGAACAGCGCCGAGGTGCCGGGGGTGATGTTGTCCCGCACCTTGCGGATGAAATCGTCGTCGATGCCCACCGTCGGCCATCGACCCGCTCAGCGCTCCCATGGCCGCACCCACCGCCATTCCCAGCAGCGGCACAAAGAAGATCAGCCCGAACAGCAGCCCCCAGAAGCTCCCGCCCAGCGCACCCACGCCGGTCATACTGCGCAGCTGCTGGGTCTTCGGCTTTTTTCCACCTTCGGGCCAGAAGACGTATGCGGCGTCGTTGATCTGAAGCAGCTCCGCCCTCTGCAGCCGTTCGAGCAGCGAGAGTGCGGATTCGGCACCCGTCGCCGAATCGAACTTCCACACCGTCATCGTCCCCATGCCAAGCCTCCTCCGACACACCAACAATGCCCTGCTGATCATGCGGAACATCGCCCGGCCAGGCATCACCCACAACAGGCGAGCCGGGCGGCCGGCTGCCGCACGCGCGGTACGAGCCGCCACCCCGGCCGGCCAGTCAGGTGCTGGGCGCAGCCGCCGTGCGGTCAGCCGCGCGAGTCGGCACCGGACGTCAACGCGCGCGCGGCGAGCGCGACGGCGAGCGACAGACGGGTTCGCGGATCGTGCAGATCGACGTCGAGCAGCTCGGCGATCCGCCCCATGCGGTGCTTCATCGTGTTGTAGTGGATGTAGAGCCGGCGGGCCGCCGCGGCGGAGTTGCCGATCCCGAGGTAGGTCTCCAGCGTCTGGCACAACGCGCCCGAACCGGTCCGGTCGGCCTCGATCAGCGGACCGATCTGGTCGTTCACCAGCTCCGCAAGGCGCGTCGGGTCGACCGAGAGCAGGATTCGTTCGAGGAGGAGCTCGTCGTGGCGCACCAGCGGCCGCGCGGTCACCTCGCCGATGGCCAGCGATTCGCGGGCGCTGCGGTGGCTGGCCGCGAGGCCGTCCGCGTCGCAGGCGACCATGCCGATCGCGGCGTGCACGTCGCACCTGGCCACCCCGGACAGAGCCGCCCGCCACCGATGCGCCCGGGCGGCAAGCTCCCCGATCTGGTCGACACCGGTCGTCGGCACGATCGCGACCGCCTCGATACCCCGCGACCAGGCCAGCGAGCCGGCGGGCAGCTGAGCAAGCGCCATCCTGGCGACATCGGCGTCAGGGAACTCCCGGGCGGCCCTGGCCAGCACGACGGCGTGCGGTCCGGTGAAATCCCAGCCGAACAAGCGGGACCGCTCCGGCAGCTGTCCGTGGTCGAGGCTGCTGCCGGTCACCGCCTCCTCGAGCAGAAGCACCAGCATCCGCCGGTCCAGTTCGATGCTGGCCAGCGCCTGGGCGATGTGCATGCCCGCGGCGAAGCAGGCCTGACGGATCAGTCGCCGCTGGCCGAGCGTCGGTTCGGTGTCCCCGTCGACGAGCAGGCGCCCGCGTTCGGTGCCGGCGACCGTGATCGGGAACGCCCAGCGACGGATCCGCCGCCGGGCCGGCGGCGCCGGCCGGCTCGATCGGCGGCCGACCGGTGCCGAGCGTGGCGCCGCCGGCGTCGACCACGGTGACGTGGCGGTCCAGTGCCCCGGCGAGGGTGCGGGCGATCTCGGCCAGGCCGCCACCGGTGAGGGCGACGGCCGTGAGCCGCTCGCGGATCGTCTCGGCCCGGCCCGGCTCGGGCCCGTAGTCGGCGAGGACGATCGCCAGCACGGCCGAGATCACGTCGTTGAACGCGATGTGGGTGTCGACGACGATGATCGGGAACCCGAGCTCGTCGGCGGCGTCCAAGGCCGCAGCCGGGACGTGGTCGACATAGCGGCCGATCCGGACCACGAGCGCCGAGAGCGCGGCGGCGTGCAGCCGGCGGACCAGGTCGGCCACGCCGGCCAGGTCGTCGCGCAACGGGTAGAGGGTGGTCAGCAGCACCTCGCCGGGATGGACGTAGGCCTCGATGTCGGGCACCTCCATCACGTTGACTCCTGCGACCTCGCGGTCGAGGCCGCGATGACCCGCGAGGACCCGGGCGCCGTGCAGCACCGGGAGACTCAGCAGCTCTCCCACGTGGAGCACTCCCATGTCCGCCCCCTTGCTGCGTGATTGGCCGATTCGGACAACCGCCGGCCACCATTTGGGTCCGACCCGGACGCTGCCCGACCGGCGCCGGCGACCGTAGGTTTCACCGGTGCTCGCCTACTGTCCAGAGCCGCCGCGCGGCCTGCGCCGCGATCGGGCGTTATCCGGGCCGACCGATGTCGATGCACTGTCCCTCGTCCATGTCGGCCAAGCGGCAGCGGTGCTCGCCACCCGGTCCGGCACGCTCGTCCCGGTGACCGCGGGCCGCGTCGGCCTGGTGCCGGGCGGACTCGGCGTGCCCGATCGGGGCGCCCTCGCCCCGGTCCTCGCCCGCTTGTCCGAGCTCGCCGACCGCCACCGGGCGGTGGCCATCGACCTGCGGGCGTGGCACGCCGCCGCGACCGCGGTCGAGCTGCGCATCCCGGCCGCGGCCAGGGCTGGCATCACCGCGGCGCAGCTCGCCGAGCTCGATCGCGGCCTGCCGGGCCCGTCGTCCCGCGCCACCGGTTTCGTCCCCGGCGTGCGTGCGGAGGAGCTCAGCCGCCGCGCCGTCGAGACTCGTTCCGGCGAGCTCGGCGCGTGCGTCGCGGCGACCATCGGCGCCGGCATGGGCACCACCCCGGCCGGCGACGACGTCATCTGTGGCGTGCTCGCCGGGCTCGACCTGCTCGGGTTCGAGGGTGCGCACGAACGGCTCGGCGCCGCCGTGGTTCCGCTGCTGTCGGCCACCACGCGCAGCTCGCGGCACCTGCTCGCGGCCGCCGTCGCCGGCCGCTACACCGAGCGGCTGATCGGGCTCGCCGCCGCACTGGCGTCGGCGTCGGCGGCGGTGCACGACGCGCTGAGCTCCCTCGCCCGGTGGGGTGCTTCCTCAGGCCTCGATCAGGCCACCGGGTTCGCCGCCGCCATCCGGACCGGCTGGTCGCCGGCGCTGCCCGGGCCGGCCGAGACACTGGTCGGGGTGGGTGCCCGATGACGGCCACCATGATCCTCGCCGCCTCGGTGTTCCCCCGGCTCTACCGGGACTCGGTGGCGCTGCTGGCGCTGGCCTCGAAGCTGCAGCAACGCGAGCACATCATGCGCGCCGGCGTGGTGATGGCGACCCCGGCGAACCTGCGCCTGCTCGCCGAGTCCGAGATGCTCCCGGACGGGGTCGCGGCCGGACCGGACGACCTGCTGATCACCGTCAAGGGCGGGGATCCGGGCGCCGTGCAGGACGCGCTGGCCTTCGCCTCGACCGCGCTGTCGAGCACCGACGCGGGGTCGTCGGAGGTGTCCGAGCAGCGCCCGCAGACGATCGTCGAGGGCATCGCCGACCGACCCGGGGCGACGGTGGCCACGGTGTCGGTGCCCGGGACGTACGCGGCCATCGTCGCCGAGCAGGCGCTACGGCGCGGATTGCACGTCATGTGCTTCTCCGACAACGTCCCGGTCGAGGACGAGGTGCGGCTCAAGGCGCTGGCCGTGCAGCGCGGCCTGCTGATGATGGGACCGGACTGCGGTACCGCGGTGCTCGACGGGGTGCCGCTCGGCTTCGCGAACGTGCTGCGGCCCGGCCCGGTCGGCATCGTGGCGGCCTCGGGCACCGGCGCGCAGGAGGTGTCCTGCCTGCTCGACCGGGCGGGTGTCGGGAACGCGGCGCTGATCGGGGTCGGCGGCCGGGACCTCACGGCGGCGGTGGGCGGGTTGATGACCGAGCTCGCCCTCGACATGCTCGTGGCGGACCGGTCGGCCGAGGTGATCGTCGTTGTCTCGAAGCCGCCGGCACCGGCGGTCGCCGAGCGGCTGCTCGGTCACCTCGGCAAGATCGCCGCGGACGGCACCCCGGTCGTGGCCTGCCTGCTCGGCGTGGACGACACCGACGAACCGGTCGCGGTGCGCGGCACGTTGGAGGGGGCCGCGATCGAGGCCGCCCGGCTGGTCGGGGTCACGCTGGCACCGGCCGCCGCCGAGTCGACGGCGACTACCGGGCCGACTGGCCGAGTGCTCGGGCTGTACACCGGTGGGACGCTCGCCGGGGAGGCCAAGGTGCTGCTCGGCCGGGCCGGGCTGCCGGCGGAGGTGATCGACCTCGGCGACGACCAGTACACCGCGGGCCGGCCGCACCCGATGATCGATCCGTCGGCGCGCGCGGCGCGGATCGTGCAGGCAGCGGCGGACCCGACGGTCGGCGTGCTGCTGCTCGACGTCGTGCTCGGCCACGGCGCCCACCCCGACCCGGCCGGTGCGGTGGCCGCCGCCGTCCGGGAGGCCCGAGCCGCCGCCGACCGGCCGATGGCGTTCGTCGCCTCGATCTGCGGCACGGCCGCCGATCCGCAGGGCTTCGACACCCAGGCGCGCACGCTGCGCGAGGCCGGGGTGCTGCTCGCCGGGTCCAACGCCGCGGCCGCCCGGCTGGCGATCCGGCTCGCCGCCGGCGCCGACGCCGAAGGAGGCCGATCGTGATCGACGGTGGCGTGCAGGTGGTCAACGCCGGGCTCCCGCTGATCGTCGAGGGCGTGCCGGCGCCGGACGTGACCCAGCTCGACTGGCGCCCGCCGGCCTTCTCCGACCTCGCCGCCGCACGGGCGATGGTCGCCCTCGACGACGAGACGACGGCCACGGCCAACGCCGCCGCGATCGCCACGGTGCACGCCGCACGCCCGCGCGTCGTGGGCATCCGCCCGGCCCGAGCGGCGATCGGCGCGCTGGCCGGCCCGGCGCGCACCATGCTGCACGCCGGTCCGCCGATCGAGTACGCCCGGATGTGCGGGCCGATGCGCGGCGCCCTGGTCGGCGCCGCCCTCCTCGAGGGCTGGGCCGACGACGCCGGCGGAGGCCGAGCGGGCGCTCTCCGCCGGCGAGATCGCCGTCGAGCCGTGCCACCACCACGGTGCCGTCGGGCCGATGGCCGGCGTGGTGTCACCGTCGATGCCGGTCTGGCAGGTCACCGACGACGCCGGGCCGGCGCCGCGGCATGCCTTCGCCACCCTGAACGAGGGGCTCGGCACGGTGCTGCGCTTCGGTGCCTACGGGCCGGAGGTTCTCGACCGGCTGCGTTGGATGACCGAGGTGCTCGGGCCCGTTCTCGACGCCGCCATCCAGGCGTCGGAACCGATCGACGTGACCACGCTGATCGGCCAGGCCCTGGCCATGGGCGACGAGGGCCACAACCGGTCGGTGGCCGCCTCCGCGCTGCTGGCCCGCCGGCTCGCTCCGGCCATCGCCCCCCTCGACGGCGCCGTCGAGGTGCTGCGGTTCCTGGCCGGCAACGACCACTTCGCGCTCAACCTCTCGATGGCCGCGGCCAAGCTGTGCATGGACGCGGCCGCGCACGTCACGGGTTCGTCGCTGGTCACGGTGATGTCCCGCAACGGCGTCGAGTTCGGGATCCGCGTCGCCGGCACCGGCGACCGCTGGTACACCGCCCCGGTCGGCCCGGCCGACGGCCTGTTCTTCCCCGGCTACGGACCTGAGGACGCCAACCCCGACATGGGCGACTCGGCGATCACCGAGACGCTGGGCATCGGCGGGTTCGCCATGGCGGCCTCGCCGTCGATCACCACCTTCGTCGGCGGCACACCGGCCGACGCGCTGGCCGCGAGCCGCTCGATGCGCCGGATCACGCTCGCGCCGCACCCCGCCTTCCCACTGCCGCCGCTCAACTTCGCCGGCAGTCCGTCCGGCATCGACGTGCTCAAGGTGCTCGACACCTGCGAGCTGCCGCTGATCAACACCGGGATCGCGCACCGGGAGGCCGGGGTGGGCCAGATCGGCGCCGGGATCGTCACCGCCCCGCCCGAGGTGTTCCTCGCGGCGGTGCACGGCCTGGCCGCGGCCCGAGGGGTAGCGACATGATCGATCCAGGGGTCGTACTGATCGCGATCGGCGGGAACGCGCTGGTGCACGAGGGCGAGTCGGGCTCGTTGTGCCGGCAGCAGGAGCGGTCGGCGGCGTTCGCCCGGCAGGTCGTCGAGCTGGTCGAGGCCGGGTGGCGGGTGCTCGTCACGCACGGCAACGGGCCGCAGGTCGGCTTCATCCTGCGCCGAGGGGAGCTGGTCGCCCCGGACGCCACCGTCGAAGGGCTGCCCGAGCTTCCGCTGTGGCTGGCCGTCGCCGACTCCCAGGGCGGCATCGGGCACCTGCTGTGCCTGGCCATCGACGACGCGCTTCTCGCGCACGACCGGCCCGAACGTGCTGTGGCGGTGCTGACCCACGTCGAGGTCGACGCAGACGACCCCGCGTTCGGGCATCCGACCAAGCCGATCGGCGGCCTGCTCACCGCCGACTCCGCGCGGCGGCGGGTGGCCGAGGAGGGCTGGTCGGTCGTCGAGACCGCGCCCGGCGTGTTCCGCCGCGTCGTCCCCAGCCCGGCGCCGAGGGCGATCCTCGAGGCGGCGCAGGTGCGTACCCTCACCGACGCCGGCGCGGTCGTGATCGCCGCCGGCGGCGGGGGCATCCCGCTGGTGCGCCGGGACGGCCAATGGGCGGCCGTGGACGCGGTCGTCGACAAGGACCGGTCCTCGGCGCTGCTCGCCGCCCAGACCGGGGTCGACACCATGGTGCTGGTCACCGGCGTCGACGAGGTCTACGTCGACTTCGGCCGGCCGACCCAGCGTTCGCTGCACGACGTGACCGCGGACGAGATGCGGGCCCACCTCGCCGCCGGGCAGTTCCCCGCGGGCTCGATGGGCCCGAAGGTCGAGTCCGCGCTGCGCTTCGTCGAGGCCGGCGGCCGCCGCTCGATCATCACCTCGCTCGAACGCCTGCCGGACGCGCTGGCCGACAAGGCCGGCACCCATATCGACGGCCGCCCTGACCCGGAGCGTGCACAGTGATGAAACCGTCCCCGCCGACCCCTCGCCCTACGAGTTCGACCCGGCCAGGACCGCGCTGGTCTGCATCGACTTCCAGCGAGACTTCGTCGAGCCGGGAGGTTTCGGCGAGACGCTCGGCAACGACGTGTCGACCCTCCGGCCGGCGGTCGCGCCGACCGAACGGGTGCTCGCCGCCGCCCGCGACCTGGGCCTGACCGTGATCCACACCCGCGAGGGGCACCGACCCGACCTCGCCGACCTCTTCCCCGCCAAGCGCGACCGCGGCGCCCCGACGCTGCGGATCGGCGACGAGGGACCGATGGGACGGATCCTCGTTCGCGGCAGCCGGGGCCACGACATCATCCCGGAGCTGTACCCGGCGGCCGGCGAGGTCGTGCTCGACAAGCCGGGCAAGGGCGCGTTCTACGCCACCGACCTGGAGACCATCCTGCGGGCCCGCGGCGTCACGCACCTGATCCTGACCGGCGTGACCACCGAGGTGTGCGTGCAGACCACCGCGCGCGAGGCCAACGACCGCGGGTTCGACTGCCTGGTCCTGGCCGACTGCACCGGGTCGTACTTCCCGCAGTTCCATCGGGCGGCGCTGCAGATGATCAGCGCCCAGGGCGGCATCGTCGGGTGGGTTGCCGACAGCGCGGCACTGCTCGACGCGATCAGAAACGGAGGCCGGGGATGACCAGTACTGCTCCTGCCCGCCGCGCCGAGCCGGCGCGACTGCCCTGGTGGACCACCGGCGACTGGAACGGTCTGTTCGGGCTCGGCACCAACGTGCTGCTCAACGTGATCGTCATCGCCGGGCTCTGCCTGGGTGTCGTCGGCCTGGCCGACGACACCGTGTACGGCCGGATCCTGCCGGCCCTGGGCATCGCACTGCCGCTGGGCAACATCTGGTACGCGGTGCTGGCCCGCCGGTTGGCCCGGCGCGAGGGCCGGGCAGACGTGACCGCGCTGCCCTACGGCCCGTCGGTGCCGCACATGTTCATCGTCGTCTTCGTGGTGATGCTGCCGGTGCAGCTGCGCACGGGTGACCCGGTCCTGGCCTGGATGGCCGGGCTGGCCTGGGCGTTCATCATCGGCGTGATCGTGCTGTGCGGGGCGCTGGTCGGCCCGTGGATCCTGCGGTGGACGCCGCGGGCGGCGATGCTGGGCTCGCTCGCCGGGATCTCGATCGCGTTCATCGCCATGCGTCCGGCGGCGCAGGTGTGGCAGGCGCCGTGGATCGGGCTCGTCGCGTTCGCGTTCATCCTCGTCGGCTGGCTCGGTTCCCGGCGGATGCCGTGGGGCGCGCCGGTCGGCCTGCTCTCGGTCTGCGTCGCGACCGCCGTCGGCTGGCTCGCCGTGCTCGCCGGCTGGTCGAACATCCTCGAACCCTCGGCGGTGACCGAGTCGCTCGGTCAGCTCGCGCTGCACCTGCCGATCCCCGGCGGCGAGGTGCTGCACGGGCTGCGCGACATCGCCCCGTTGCTGGCGACCGCGGTCCCGCTGGGCGTCTACAACTTCGCCGAAGGCATGAGCAACGTGGAGTCGGCGGCCGCCGCGGGCGACCGCTACCCCGTCCGTCAGGTGCTCGCCGCCGACGGCATCGGGGCGATCGTCGGCTCGTTCCTCGGCTCCCCCTTCCCGCCCGCCGTGTACATCGGCCACCCGGGCTGGAAGCAGGTGGGCGGCCGGATCGGGTACTCGCTGGTGACCGGGATCGTCGTCGCCCTGGTGTGCTTCACCGGGCTGGTCGGCACCTTCCTGGCGATCTTCCCCATGCAGGCGCTGGTGCCGGTGCTGCTCTACATCGGGCTGGTGATCGGCTCGCAGGCGAGCACCACGTCGGCCAAGCGGTACGCGCCGGCGATCGTGCTGGCCTTGCTGCCCAGCCTCGCCCAGTGGGCCACCGGCCAGGTGGACAACGCGCTCGCCGCCGCCGGCACCAGCGCCGCCACCGTGGGGTCGGGCAAGCTGATCGAGGCCGGGGTCATCTACGACGGCCTGCGGCTGTTCGGCCAGGGCGCGGTCCTGGTCGGCATCCTGCTCGGCGCGATCGCCTGCTTCGTGATCGACCGTCGCTACTACGCCGCCGCCGTCACCTCGGTGATCGCCGCCGCGCTCTCGTTCATCGGGCTCGTCAACGCCGAGGAGGTGACGTGGAACGCGGCGCCGCCGGTCACCATCGGATACCTGCTGCTGGCCGCGATCCTCGCCGGGTTCGGCTACGCCGCGCGCGCGGAGAAGTCCGGCGAGCTCGACGACGGGCTGCTGTTCGTCAACGGCACCCTGATGCGCGGGCTGGAGCTGCACGGCAACCTCGCCGGCGCCGAGCTGCTCGAAGAGACCCGGACCGCGCCCGCCTACCGCGTGCACAGCATCGGCGACGTGCACCCCGGGATGTACCGGGCGGACGAGGGCGGGGCGAGCATCTCGGGCGAGCTCTACGCCATCCCGATCGAGACGTTGCTGCGGGTCATCGAGGGCGAGCCGCCCGGGCTGTACCGCGGGCCGGTCGAGCTGATCGACGGCCGGGTCGTGCCGGGCATCCTCTTCGACGAGGCCACCGCCAAGACGCATCCCGAGATCACCGCACTGGGTGGCTGGCGGGAGTACCTCGGCTCGAAGTCCGACGTCTCGAGTTCCTAGGAACGTCCAGTGCCGTCACAGAACCTCGGCGCGTCAATCGTGTCGGGCAGACGCGCTGGCCGCTTGCCGCGGCAGAAGGGCTGTGCGGCGGTGTCGAGATGCTGGCTGACGCGCTGCTGGGTAACGGATCGTTCGACGTCGGCGGCGGCCGTCAGCGCATCAGGCCGTCGATGTAGGCGGCGCCGATCCCGACCTTGTCGTAGTGCTCCTTGCAGAGCGTGATGTAGTCGAACACGTCGAAGGTGCCGTCCGCGTTGCCGTCCTCGTCGAGCCAGATCAGCGGCCCGGTCACATTGAACGTGACGCGCATCGGCTCGTCGTGCTCGTAGGCGACCAGAGTGTGTGCCTCGCCCGGCGCCTCGTAGACCCAGTCGCCTGCCGTGGCGACCCAGTCGTGCTCGAGGTAGCCCCACTTGCCCGAGATGGTGTAAGCGAAGACCTGCTGCGGGTGGTAGTGCCGGTTGACGAGCCCGGCGCCCCGCGCCATCAGCACATCGCACCACCGGTTCTGGCTCGGCGAGATCCACAGTGGACGGCTGCTGACCGTGTCGGAGAACGGGACGTAATAGCGGTCGTCGTCGATCGGCGCATTCGCGATGTAGGCCTCCGGGAGCGATCCCGGGCGGAAGACCTGCTCGATCGGCTTGAGGTCCCGCCAGAACTCGCGCTCGGGCTCCGTCCCACTCAAGTTGGTCTTCGGCATCTCAGCGGTCACGACTCCTCCTCGTGTCGTTCTACCCGGGTCATTGCGGATACCCCGACGCCAGTCCGCTATTCCTGCCTGCCGCCGGACCGGAGGTCGTCCCGGGTCCCGTGGAACTCGAGGTGGCGGTCCCCCACCGGAGTCCTGCCGTGCGGCAGGTACTCGGGTGAACCCCGCGCAGGTTCTCGGCGAGCTAGGTTCCCGTCATGGGCGCGCAGCGGTTGGTGGTCATAGGCGGTGATGCGGCCGGGATGAGTGCCGCGAGCCAGGCACGCAAGCGTCGCACCTCGGACGAGCTGCAGGTGGTCGCATTCGAGCGCGGCTACGCAACCTCGTACTCGGCGTGCGGCATCCCCTATTGGATCAGCGGGGCCGTGGCGGCCAAGGAACAACTGGTTTCGCGGAGTCCCGAGCAGCACCGGCGCAATGGGATCGACGTTCGGACCCGCACCGAGGTCGTGGGGATCGACCTGGCGGCCCGGACGGTGCGGGCCCGCGACCTCGACGGGGGCGAGTACGACGAGCCGTTCGACGACCTGGTCTACGCCGCGGGCAGCACCCCGATACGCCCCCCGGTTCCGGGCATCGACGCGGCCGGCGTGTACGGCGTGCAGACCCTCGACGACGGCGAGGCCCTGCGCAGCGAACTGGACAACGATCGCGTCGAGACCGTCGTCATCGTCGGCGGGGGCTACATCGGACTGGAGATCGCCGAAGCCTGCCAGGTCCGCGGACTCGACGTCACGGTGGTCGACCGCTCACCCACCCCTGTGGGTATGTTCGACCCCGACATCGGCGCGTTCATTGCCGACGCGATCCGCGCCCTGGGCATCACCCTGGTGCTTTCCGAAACGGTCACCGAGATCGAGACCGGACCGAACGGCCGCGCCGTCGCCGTGCACACCGTGGCCGGGCGTCGGCTGCCCGCCGACCTGGTCGTGCTCGGCCTCGGCGTGCGACCCAACGTCGAACTCGCCCGCAAGGCCGGGATCCCACTCGGCCCCTCCGGCGGGATCGCGGTCGACCACCGCATGCGCACCCGGGCCGAGCACGTGTGGGCCGCCGGCGACTGCGTCGAGTCCGTCCATCGGCTCTCCGGCGAACGTGTCGTGGTCGCCCTGGGCACCCACGCCAACAAACAGGGCCGGGTCGCGGGAATCAACATCGGCGGCGGTTACGCAACCTTTCCCGGGGTCATCGGGACCGCGATCACCAAGGTGTGCGATCTGGAGGTGGCCCGTACCGGGCTCTCCGCGCGCGAAGCCGAGGCCGCCGGCTACCTTTATGTGACCGCGTCGGTGGATTCCACCACCCGCGCCGGCTACTTCCCCGGCGCCAAGCCCATCCGGCTCAAACTGTTGGCGGAGAAACGCACCGGTCGGCTACTCGGCGCCCAGATCGTCGGCCGCAAGGACGCCGCGAAACGCATCGACGTGCTGGCCACTGCGATCTGGAACGAGATGGGGGTCGACGAGATCCTCTCGCTCGACCTGGCCTACGCCCCACCGTTCGCCCCGGTCTGGGATCCCGTCCTCATCGCCGCCCGCAAGGCGTTCGACTCGGTCGAGGCCGACGCCCACCGGTAGGCAGCCCGAATGGGCGATTCCAGCGATAGCACAAGCCGTGCGGACAGCCCCTGGAACACGGTGTGGTTCAGCTCGCGGACGCCGGCGCGTCGACGATCTTCCAGTACGAGTCCTTGCGGACAATCTTGTCACCGCGAAACTCCCAATGATCGCATCCGCGCACACGAACCTGCTGGCCATCAGGCGTCGTCCCGGTAAGAAGCCATTCGGAGACACCGAAATTGCCGCTGACCCAGTGCCGGTCATCGCCGTAATGGACATCGGGCAATCCCTCGAAGCGCGTAGCCAGGCCCTGACGAACCTCGGGCTTGCCGATAAGGCGCCGGCCCCATGGTTGGGGTCCCTTCGGCATGTCCAGCGAACAGTCCTCGACAAAGAACTCCATGATCGCGTCCAGGTCGTGCGCGTTGAACGCCTCCGCGATCGCCTTCAACGTCTCAACCGAGGCACCGTCCCGATCCGCCATCAGCAACTCCCGTGAATCTGCCCTTATTTCGCACATGGAGCGTACGCCCGTTTTCGCCCACGACATGCCGTCGCGGCGCTCAGGTTGCTGGCCGTCAAGCCGACGCGCAACCCTGCGTGTCTGACTGTGCTCGCCGTGACAGCAGGGCCCGACGCAGGCCGTCCTGGAGGATTCGGAAAGCATCCGACATCGTTCACCCGCGTGGCGCTACCCCTCCCGTTTGCGACCGTCCAGAACGGGCATGTCACTGCAGTCGGTATCGGAATCCAAGGAGGCAGACATGGGCGGTTTCATGGACAAGGCGAAGGACTTCGCCGACCAGCACGACGAGCAGCTCGACGAGGGCGCGGAGAAGGCGGGCGACGTGGCCGATCAGCGCACCGGCGGCCAGCACGGCGAGCAGATCGACCGCGGCGTCGACATCGCACAGGAGCGAACCGGCGAGGGTGACACCCGGCCCTGAACTGCAGCTTCCGATGAGTCCATGTCGATGTTCGGGCACGGGCAGGGCGACGGGCTGAGGTGAACGGCGACGTCGCGTCGGTGCTCGTCGCCCCGACTGGTCGACCAGCACGGACGCGGCGTCGCGTTCATCAGCCCGGTGACGGCGAGCACGGTCCTCAGCCGATCGTGACCCCGAAGACCTGCAGCAGCGTGTAGACGCCGAGCAGCCCGATGGCCACGCTGCTGACACCGAGCGCCACGGCGAATCCGCGCCCGCCGTGCAGCCGCGGGTCGGTCTCGGTGCGCCGCAGGTAGTACACGGCGAACACGACGGCGACGAGGAAGATCCCCGTCATCACGCCGCCGATCTGCACCATGATCACCGGCGACTGGATGGTCAGGTAGAGCACCGCCCACAGCAGCGGGAGCGCGACGGTGAAGATGCGGATCCAGCGCAGCCGGGCGACGGGGTCCTGCCAGTCCAGCACCCCGAACGTGGCCAGCAGGTTGGTGTACATCCGCGCCCAGCTCGGGATGGCCGCCCACATCGTCGACCCGAGCACGGCGATCGCGCCGATCAGGAAGATGACACTCGCCCACTCGCCGAGGGTGTCGGTGTAGATCCGGGAGAGCGTGGTGATCATTTCGTTGCCCTTGGGCAGGAGGCCCTGCGGCTTCAGCACGGCCGCACCCATGAGGTAGAAGGCGAGGGTGCCGAACGTGTAGATCACCCAGGAGACCGCCGCGTCCTTGTACATCACCCGGATCCAGCCGTTGGCCCGGCGCACCCACTCCTCGCTGCCGTCGTTCGGCCCGACCCAGCGCGCGTACCCCTTCTCCACGCACCAGTACGTGTAGAACGTGATCTCGTCGGCGCCGACGCCGGTGATGCCGAACATGGCCACCGCCGCGCCGACCGCGCCCGCGGGGATGAGGAACGTCAGGCCACTCGCCAGGTCGCCGGCGCCGTAGGCGAACGGCGTGAGCGGCAGACCGAGCGCGATGAGCACCGTGATGGCGGTGAACACGACCACCAGTGCGGCTGCCCCCCGCTCGATCACGGAGTAGGAGTTCGAGTAGAGCATCGCGATGCTGCCGACGGCCAGCACGCACGTCCACACCAGCAGGGAGGTGAAACCGAGCGGATCCCCGCCGATCGGCAGCAAGATGCTGAACGCCACGGCGGTCCCGCCGATGATGCCGCCCAGCTGCAGCAGTTTGGACAGCGCCAGCAGCGCCCACAGGATGTTGACCCAGCCGATCCCGCCGATCCGCGGCGGCACCTTGTTGTACCCGGTGAGCGCGGGTTGCCCGGTCGCGATCGTCCATCGGGCCAACTCCACCTGCACGGCCACCTTGACCAGGGTGCTGACGACGACCAGCCAGAGCAGCACGAAGCCGACCTGAGCGCCGAGCGTGGTGGTCACGATCAGCTCGCCGGAGCCCACGATCGACGCGCTGAGGATCAGCCCCGGCCCGAGGTAGCGGAAGCTGGCCCGCCAGCCGCGGGGCGGCTCCTTGATCCCGTCGACAGTCAGCGTGTAGGGGTCCGCACGGTCGATACTGGTCGACCCCTCCGCGCTCTCGGACATCGTTGTCCCCTTGGCGTCGCTTGTCGGATGTGACTGGATAGTGGTCGGCATCACAATCGACGTCAACGAGCTGTCGCCGATCGTCGGCGGTCACGCCGACGACAGCACAGAGAGGACAGGTCGCGTGCCCGAGCCTCGAGAACCCGACCCCCTCGACGCCTCACCCGTGTCCGCTGCCGAGCCGACCCTGCGCTCGTCGCGCAGGGTGGCCTTCGCCAGCCTCATCGGAACGACGATCGAGTGGTACGACTTCTTCATCTTCGGCACGGCCGCAGCGCTGGTGTTCAACGAGGTGTTCTTCCCGTCGTTCGACCCGGTGACCGGGACCCTGGCCGCGTTCGCCTCCTTCTCCGTGGGTTTCATCGCCCGACCCTTCGGGGGCGCGGTCTTCGCCCACTACGGCGACAGGATCGGCCGCAAACCGATGCTGGTGTACTCGCTGTTGCTCATGGGCGCGGCGACGGTGCTCATGGGCCTGCTGCCCGGCTACGCCTCGATCGGCATCTGGGCGCCCATCCTGCTCGTCGTACTGCGCTTCGCCCAAGGCTTCGGCGTCGGCGGCGAATGGGGCGGCGCAGCGCTGATGGCCGTGGAGCACGCGCCACAACACCGGCGCGGCTTCTACGGGGCCTGGCCCCAGGTCGGTGTACCGGCCGGTCTCGTCCTCGGAACGGGCGCCTACGCCGTGCTGTCCGCAACGCTCTCCGACGAGCAGTTCCTCGCCTGGGGATGGCGCGTCCCGTTCCTGGCCAGCGCCCTGCTCATCGCCGTCGGCCTCTGGATCCGGCTCTCCGTGGCCGAGAGCCCGATCTTCCAGCATGCGCTCGATGCGAAGCCATCCGCGAAAATGCCCGTCCTCGACGCGCTGCGGACCTACCCGAAGGACATCGCGCTGGCCGCCGGCTCATTCGTCGCCACCCACGCCACGTTCTACGTCGGCTCCGTCTGGCTGATCTCCTACGCGACGACCGAGCTGGGCTACGACCGCACGACGATCCTCAACGCCAACACGGCACTGAGCCTGTCCGACATTCCCATGATCCTGGCCTTCGGCCTGCTCTCCGACCACATCGGCCGCCGGAAGATGTTCCTGACCGGCATGGCGGTGCTCGCCCTGTTCGCGGTTCCCTACTTCATGCTCGTCTCAACCGTCAACATCTGGCTGTTCCTGCTCGGCGGCCTCATCGTTCAAGCCTGTCGCAGCGCGGTGTACGGGCCTCAGTCGGCATATTTCGCCGAACAGTTCTCCACCCGCATGCGCTACAGCGGCAGCTCCCTCGCCTATCAGTTCGCCGCGATCATCGGGGGCATGGCGCCCCTGATCTGCACCGCGCTCGTCGCAGCGACGGGCAGCCTGTACTCGGTCGCGGGGTTCGTCATCGTCATCGCGCTGGTCTCGTTCACCTGCTCCTACCTGATGACCGAGACGCTCCGGACCGGGCTACGCAACGACGAGCCGCGGACCGTGTGACATTCGGCGTCCGTTGTCGTCACCTCCGCCACGCGTGTCGCACGACGTGTCACGTTCGGACCGGAGCAGCACGGCACCGCTTGCCGTGCGCCTCCAGGGCGATGGCGCGTCGGCCGGTGGGCGGGCAGAACGGCAGCGCGAGCAGCAGCACCATGGCGGCCGCGGCCAGCGTGGCCGGGTAGCCGACCAGGGTGACTCCTACCCCGGCCAGGATCGGCCCGGCCAGGGTACCCACGGTCAGCGCGGTGTTGACCGCCGCGAGCCCGGCGGCCGGATGGTCGGAGAACACCCGCGAGCTCCAGATGCCGTGAGCCGCAATGACGCCGTTGTAGCAGACCCCGAACAGCACGGCCGCCGTGAAGGCACCGAGGACGAGCGATCCGGTGAGGGCGAGCAGGCCAAGGGAGACCGCGAGCAGCAGCGCGCCCGCGAGGTAGCCGCGGCGCAGCCCGACGCGCTGGAACACCGCACCACTGACCGAGGCGAGCACCCCGGCGACACCGCACACGGCGAACACGGCGTTGGCCCAGCCGGCGGCGAGTCCGGCCGTGCGGAGCGCGTCGACGCTGAAGGACCACCACACGGCGCTGCCGGCACCGACGAGGACGGCCGAAACCAGCAGGGGACGTGATCGGGGACAGACGAACCAGGTCCAGCTCAGCTGGGGCCGACCGGAACGGACGGTGTCGAGGCTCCGGGGTGCCAGCAGCACGGCGGTGGCGCCGACGCCGACCGCGAGCACGACGAAGACCAGCCACACCATCCGCCAGTGGTCCCCGGCGACGATGGCCAGCGGCCCGGCCAGTGCGACGCCCCATCCGGTACCCGAGCTGATCGCCGACCACGCCAGGTCCCGGCGCCGCTCCGGCACGCGCTGAGCGACGAGGGCGGCGTAGGGCGGGTAGGCCAATCCGGAAGCGGCTCCGGCCAGCAGCACCCCGACGGCCAGGATCCACGCGGCATCGGCCGCCGCCATGATCGCCATTCCGGCCGTCGCGAAGAGCCCCGCGGCCCCGATGGCCGCGCGGGGTCCCCACCGGTCCGCCACCACGACCGCCGCGACGTTGGCCACCAGGTAGGACAGGTAGGTGCTGGAGGCAATGAGCCCGGCCGTGCCCGCGTCGAGTGAGAGATCGGCCCGCATCTCCGGCAGCAACAGCCCGTACCCGTAGCGCGCCAGGCCGAAGCTGACCGCGATCATCGCCGTGCCGGGCAGCACGGTGCGCAACACCGCCGACCGTCCGGCCCGCTCCGCGTCGGACGTGACCGGCTCAGTCATCCCGGTCCGTGCTGCCGTCGGGATCAACGAGCGGACAGCCGAACCCGCCCGAGGCGCAAGCACCCCGGTCACACAGCCGGCACACCCGCAACGCCTCGGACGCGTCCGCGGCCAGTCCGCGCACCACCAGGCCGAGCAGCCGCTCGAACTCGGCGCGGTCGGCCTCGGACAACCCTCGCACGGCGCCGGCCATGGCCTCAGCCCGAGCACGCAGGACAGCCCGCGCCTGATCCCGGCCCGCCGCGCTCAGCGTCAGCTGTCGGCTGCGCGCATCGCTGCCCGGAGCGCGGGTGACCCAGCCCCTCGCCACCAGCCGGTCCACCAGCCGGGTGACACCGGAGCTGGTCAGGCCCAGCACCTGACCGAGCCAGGACACCGGACGGTCCGCGTGCGCATGCAGTGTGACCAGGGCCGCGCGCTCGGACACCGAGCCGGGTGACGCCGAACCGGCGCCCAGCAGCTGGTCGGTCAGCGCAAGCGCGAACGCGCCGATGAGATTCTCGAGTCGAGCCACAGATCAAGTGTACTTATCTGACTGCGTCAGGCAAGTTCAGTCGGCGCGGACGCGCTCCGGCTTCGATGCGCTGATCGGCCTCGCCCGAGGATTCCAGCGCCGCACCCGAATCACCGTCCGCGACGACCAGCCCCACCGCTCGGCGAGCCGTCTGGATCAGACCAGCTCTGGCACGTCGAGGTGGGCGAGCGCCAACTCGAACTCGCAAACCTCCATGATCTCCAGCCGGGCGTCGGCGGAGCCCCTCGTGCGCAGCGCCATCGCCTGGGCCCGGCTGTCCTCCATCGCCGCCCGGCTGTCGAACGCGACGCTCGACACGGCGAGCCCGGTCTCGCGGTTGATCAGGAAGCTCACCCCGCAGAAGCCGTCCCACGTCTGGATCTCGGGCATGATGGCGAGCTTGAAGACATCGGCCGCACGTTCCATCGCGGCCGGATCACCCCGAAGCCAGGTGACTCGCGCGCAGGCGCCGTTGGCGGACCGGTGGTCCCGGTGCATCACGGCGATCTCCCACTCCGTGACCTCCGGATTGTTGCCCAGCAGCTCCGCGGCGCGTTGCCGGACCGGCTGCAGCTGAGTCATCGTCGCCCGCATCGACTCGAGTGAATCCCACGAGCTGGTGGCGATGCACCGGCCCGATCGCCGGTCGACGATCATCGAGAGCCCCAGGCAGCCTGGCAGTTCCCGGCACATCGGAAGCACTTCGTCCCGGCAGAACGCGATTCCGTCGTCGACGGACTCCGGACGCCCACGGAACGTGGTGGAACGTGCGTACACGGCCCCACTCCCTCGGGTCGGGGCAGCGCCCCGGCGGCGCCGCCGGATGTTCCACCCTGCTCCGGTCGCACACCGCCCGCAAGTAGCAAGCGGGAACGGGGAGCCACGAATTTCGAGGGACGTGCCGGGTACGAATTCGAGGGACGTGCCAGGCACACCGGCGACGTGGCAGCCCGGATCCGGTGCTCGGGACCGTGGAGCCCGACACCGCGGCCGGGGAACCACCCTGCACCGGTGGCCGCGGATCAGCGGGTGCCGGTCCGAGCCCGAAGTGCCGTGATCGCAATGAAGTGCCGTGATTGCAATTCAGTGCCCAGAATCTATCCTCTTAATCCGATCCCCTGTCACTGCGATGAATGGCAGCCGCGTCTCGGTCTCCTCATCCCCAAATGTCTTGAAGGCTCTCGACATTGAGAAAACAAGATGATAGAATGTGCCATGCAGAGCTTGGTCCTCACAAGATCGCCGGTCTTTGCCGCACTCTTCTCCATTTTTATGGGAGCCTCTTTGTTGGGTTGTAGCGGCGCGTCGACGCCACCACCCCCGAGTACGCCCGCAGCGCCGCCAGGATCAGCGACCGCCGGACTCTCATCCGTTTACGGGAGCCCGACTGTCGCCGGACGGATCGAGATGGCCGACATCGAGGAGAGCAGCGGACTTTCGGCATCGGAGTGCCAGGATGTTCTCTGGACGCACAACGATGCCGGCAACGATGCGTTGATCTATGGCATGAGCACCGAGGGAAGGCATCTCGGTACGTGGCAGGTCGACGGTGCGGAAAACATCGATTGGGAATCGGTTGCTACCTACAAGGATCCTGCCGGAAAGTGCTTCCTGATCATCGGAGACATCGGCGACAATGACGAAGCGCGCGATGAGCTGAACATCTATCGCATCCCGGAACCGACTGCGACCACAGAAACGGCGGGAGCAGACAGCGCGAATCCGCTTCTGACGGAGGCGGCGCAAATTATGCGGTTCAGCTACCCGGACGGTAACAATAACGCCGAGACAATCCTCGTGCATCCGAAGACCGGCGACATCTACGTCGTCACGAAGAAGGAAAGCGGACCGGCCGGCGTCTTCCAGATCAAGCCGGCATTCGGCGCCGGCACGGTGGCCGTGAGCCAAAAAGTCGCCGACGTCTCGGTTCCTTCCGAGCCGGAGGGTCGACTGACCGGAGGCTCGATATCGCCGGACGGCAACCGCGTCATGCTCTGCGATCTGAACGGCGGGTACGAATTGGTCCTGCCTGACGGTGCGGCTGACCCGAATGTGATCTGGCAGCAGCAACCGCTACCGGTCGATCTCGGCGATCGACCGCAAGGCGAAGGCGTCTCGTACGGCCGCGACGGCCTCACCCTGTTCGCCTCGAGCGAGGAGAAGAACGCTCCACTGTTCTTGATCAGACGAAGGTGAACACGCGAAACGGCCTACTGTCGCCTAGGCCGCGATCGGCTCGGGCTGGTCGCCGGCCAGCAACAGCTGGGGGACCTGCTCGAAGCGCCAGCCGGCGCCGTCGCGGGTGAACGTCCAGACCATGTCGTAGCGATCCTCCGGCCAGTGCGCAGGCGGGGTCGGGGTCACGTCGCCGAGGTGCTCGACGATCCTGCTGATCGACTTGTGGTGCCAGGACACCAGGCTGGCGCCGGGGCGGGAGTTCAACTCCTTGGCCAGCTTCGCCTCGTCCCCCGGCGCGTAGCGGTCCACCACCCGGAGGCCCAGCCGATCGGCCAGCGGCTTGACCGTCTCGATCGCGCGCTTGCTGCGGCCGTGCACCGCCGCGGAGGCGTAGATCGCGGCCGGACGGCGCAGCCCGGCCGGCGGCAGGCCCCTGGCCGGCGCCAACAGATCGATCAGGGCGCCGGCCCGCTGCCATCCGTCGACGGTCAGCGAGCGCTTGTCGGGTCGCCCGGAGCGGGTGATGCCGCGCGGGGCGCGCCCCGGGAGCGGCTTCTCCGCGTGCCGGATGATCATGATGGACTGGTCCTGATCCTGGGTGCTCATGAGACGATCTCCCAGAGGCCGAACAGCACGATTGCGGTGGCGGCCACCAGTGCGGCCGCAGCCAGGGTGGTGCCGGCCCGGCGGGACGCCACCGCTTGCGGCGCGGACTTCACGGCCGCCACCGGTTGGACGCTGCGCGTCGACCAGCCCAGCACGGCCACGGAGACGAGGGCGACGATCGCGACCGTGACCACGGCCGATACCAGCACCACGGTGAGCAACGATCCCCATTCGACGGTCATGTCGGTTTCCTCCTCACGCGACGGCGTGGACCGGTACGGCGGCCGGCTGCCCGGGTGCCGGGTCGTTGACGGTGGCGGCGCTCACCGGGCGGCGCCGGGACAAGCCGTAGATGAGCCCGGCCGCGCCGACCAGCACGACGGCGACCAGCAGGGTGCCCAGCGGGCCGCTGGAGGCCACCCAGGCGGCCAGCGCTCCGATCGCCGCGGCGGCCGGCAGGGTCAGCAGCCAGCCGATGACCATCTCGGCCGCCACCCCCCAGTGCACGGTGGCCGTGCGCCGCCCGGCCGCGGAACCCAGCACGGAACCGCTGGTCACCTGCGTCGTGGACAGCGCGAACCCGAGCTGCGCCGAGCTGAGGATGATCGCGGTGCTGGCCGTCTCCGCGACGAACCCCTGCCGACTCTCGATCTCACTGATCCGCCGGCCGAGGGTTCGGATGATGCGCCAGCCACCGGTGGCGGTGCCCAGCGCGATGGCCAGCCCACAGGCCACGATCACCCACAGCGGCGGAGCCGAACCCAGCGGCAGCAGGCCGACCGCGATGAAGGCCAGGGTGATCACGCCCATCGACTTCTGGGCGTCGTTGGTGCCGTGCGCCAGCGCGACCATCGAGGCCGACACGACCTGCGCCGCGCGGAAGCCGCGGGTCACGGTGCGCGCCGTCGGCGCGGGCCGTGATGCGGTACGCCAACCGGGTCGCGACCAGCGCGATCAGGCCGGCCACGATCGGCGACAGCGCCAGCGGCACCAGTACCTTCCCGACGACCGTGGAGGTGTGGATCGCGCCCGAGCCCGCAACCGCCCAGGTCGCCCCCATCAAGCCCCCGAACAGGGCGTGCGAGGAGCTCGAGGGCAGCCCGAGCAGCCAGGTCAGCAGGTTCCACAGGATCGCACCGACCAGACCCCCGAAGATCACCTCCGGGGTGATCCGCGCCTCGTCGACCAGCCCGCCGGAGATGGTCAGGGCCACCTGCACCGAGAGGAACGCCCCGACCAGGTTCAGCACGCCGGCCAGCAGAACCGCGACCCGCGGGCGCAGCGCGCCGCTGGCGATCGAGGTGGCCATCGCGTTGGCCGTGTCGTGGAACCCGTTCGTGAAGTCGAAGACCAACGCGGTCAGCACGACCGCGACCACCACCACAGACATCTCAGCTCTCCGAGATCCACACCGTCAGGCCCGTGACAAGTTCATCGACAAGCACCACGCGAACGTAGCTTTTGGTATTCCTGCGACCTCAAGGTTGTGACGTAAGAGTCTCCATCCGCCACACGGTGTACGGTAAGCTGGGCCGAAAGGAGGCGTAGCCGATGCGTGCCGACGCGGAACGAAATCTGGACGCGGTCCTGGAGACCGGGGCCCGACTGCTGGCCGCCGACCCGAGTGCGAGCGTCGCCGCCATCGCGCAGGCCGCGGGCGTCGACCGCCGCACGGTCTACCGGCGCTTTCCCAACCGGGACGCGCTGCTCTGCGGCATCTACCAGGCCAAGATGCAGGCGGCCGAGGACGTCATCACCCAGAGCCGACTGACCGAGGCACCGGTCCTGGTGGCCTTGCATCGCCTGCTCGAAGGCATCGTGGTGACGGACCGCCGGTATCCGGTCGGATACCACCAGATGCACTGCCATCCCACCACCAGCGATCGACTGGAGGGGCTGCGCGAGCAGATCGAGGCGTTCCTGCAGCGCGCCGTCGACGAGGGCGCGATCCGTTCCGGGCTGCCCGACGGGATGGCGTGGTCGCTGTTCATCACCATCGTCGAGCTGGTGGCGCACCGGCTCGTCGAGCTGGATCCCGGTCCGGCAGCCGATGTCGCCGCGGACACCCTGCTCAACGGGATCGGCGTGCGCTGACCCGTCGCGCACAGCATCGTGACACTTACTGACTCTTACGTCACAGTCAGCCCATCGAGGGATTAAGAAGAGCTACCTTGCTGTGGTACTTAGCCGATGGGACTGCCACGGTCGCGCAGGGGCACGGTCCGGGCATCCCCACCCTTGTGGTGACTTCGGGAGTGGACAATGGAACTGCTAGACGCGGCGGGCGGGTTCCTGGCCCGGTACGCGGACTTCGCGGCCAACCTCGGGATCGACGCGGTGGCGATCTTCCTCATGGCCTACGTGCTGTACTTCCGCCGGCACTGGCGCGCGGACCTGCTGCTGTCCTACGTCACGCTGAACTTGGGCATCTTCACGGTGATGTCGATCCTCAGCGTCGTCCGGGTGGACATCGCGGTGGGGTTCGGGCTGTTCGCGATCCTGTCGATCATCCGGCTGCGCTCCAGCGCGGTGACCCAGCAGGAGGTCGCCTACTACTTCGTCGCCCTGGTCATGGGGCTGGTCAACGGGATCAACCTCGGTGACCGCTGGCTGCTCGTGGTGATGAACGTGCTGCTGCTGGCGACGATGTTCGTGGTGGACAGCCGGCCGTTGCGTGAGCGCTCGCGGCGCGTGGAGGTCTCGCTGAAGAAGCTGTACAGCAGCGATGCCGCCCTGGTCGCCGACCTGGAGCAGCGGCTCGGGGGGCGCGTGATGTACCACGAGGTCACCCAGATCGACTACATCCACAGCCACACCTCCGTCGACGTGCGGTACCGGCCCGGGACCGGCATCGCCAGTCCCGCAGCCGGTCGAACAGGCGGCGGCTGCGCCGACCGTGGTCCACGAGAGCATCGAGGACACCCAGGTGATGCCGGCGGTGACCCGTCCCACCCAACTGGTGCTGGCGTCGAGCCCGAGCAGCCCGCGCGTCAACGGTGCCGCGCGGCCGGAGTGAAACCGATGTGGGCCGTCATCAGGATCATGGTGCTGGTGCTGGCGGCGATCACGCTGGCGGGTTGTGCCCCGAGCGCGCGGCCGGCGGACCAGCGGACGTCCGCGGACGAGCCGGCCGGCGTTCCGGTGGGCACCGTGGTCATGGTCATCCGGCACGGTGAGAAACCGGACGGGTCCAGCGAGGGCGTCGACGCGCAAGGCAAGCAGGACGACAGCTCGTTGACCGCGGTCGGCTGGCAGCGCGCCGATCGCCTGGCCGACCTGTTCGACCCGACGTCCGGCCAGCTCCGGCCGGGGCTGGCCCGCCCAGCCGCGATCTACGCCGCCGGCGCCAACGATGCCGGTGAGGGCCAGCGCACCCGGGAGACCGTCGCGCCACTGGCCACCCGGCTCGGCCTCACCGTGAACACCGACTTCGGCAAGGGCGACGAGAAGAAGCTCGTCGAGCAGGTGACCAACCAGCCGGGACCGACCCTCATCTCGTGGCAGCACGAAGGCCTCCCGGACATCGCCAAGGCCTTCCCCCACGTCACGCCCGACCCACCGTCGGACTGGCCGGACGCGCGCTACGACGTGATCTGGACCTTCACCAGGACCGCCGACGGGTGGCAATTCGCCCAGTTGCCCGAGCTTCTCCTGCCCCAGGACCAGGACAGCGTCATCGCCGACTGAGCGCTCGCCGACACCGCAGCTCCGCGCCGTGCTCCGACAGAATTCGACGGCGGGCACGACCACCCCAGGATTCTGGGATGGAGGGTCGCTGCCACCGGGTGGACCGTGGATATCACGGATCAACCAGGGCGCGGCAAGTTCACACCCGTGACTGGGCTGGGTTCAGGTGCACGGCTATCGAGCTGTGGGGGGTCGCCGGCCGGGACCGGCTCGTCTCGCAGGAGGATCTGCTATCGGGAGGCGGTGAGCGGCCGATGAGTATGGCCCGGCCGACGGGTCTGGAGAAGATGCCGTCCTACCGAATGAGAGGGAGCGATGCCCACGGTCCTGATGGAGATCAGCATGTCGATCGACGCCTACGTCGTCGGTCCCGACGTCAGTCCCGAGTCACCCATGGGGCGCGGTGGCGAGCGCCTGCACGACTGGATCTTCGCCGGAAAGTCGACGGCCGAGTCCGAGAGCTTCGAAACGACCCACTTCCGCGGCATCGGGGCGCTGGTCATGCCGGGCTGCTCGACGAGGTCCGCGTCCACCTCGTGCCGGTGGTATGGGCGGCGGCACCCGGTTGTTCGACGGCGTGCGCTCGGACGTCGGCCTGGTCCCGCGCGAAGCGCTCAGCAGCCCGTTGGCCACGCACTTGACCTACGACGTCGAGCGCGCAGCGGGCAGGGAGGGCCGATGAGCCCGACCCAGGCGGGGAGCCCGGTGGCGCCCCGTCCCCGGGGTGGGTCGCCGTCGCCACACTGTTGCCCGACGATGCGGGGGTGGTGGCCGTGAGCGCACCTGTCACGACGATCGGCCGGGGCCGGCTGCGCACGGTCGGGACCATCGTGGCCCTGCTGATCGCCATCGTGTTCGCGTTCTTCGCGATCCGGCTGTCCGTCGACGTGCCGAACCTGGCCGCGGGGACCGTGCCGGAGGACGCCTACGACCGGCGGTTCGTCGAGCACCCATGGCTGGCGTATCTGCACATCGTGCCCGGCATCCTCTACCTGGTCGGGGCACCGCTGCAGCTCTCCCGCCGGTTCCGGACCCGCCACTACACGGTGCACCGGCGGCTGGGTCGCGTGCTGCTGAGCCTGGCGCTGCTCAGCGGCGTGTTCGCGATCGCGTTCGGGGTGCCGTTCGCGTTCGGCGGCTCGTGGGAGGCCGCGGCCACGTTCGTGTTCGGCGTGTGGTTCCTGGCCTGCCTGATGCTGGCCTTCCGGGCGATCCGGCGCGACGAGGTGGCCCAGCACCGGCGCTGGATGATCCGCGCGTTCGCGATCGGGGTGGGCGTGGGCACGATCCGGATCTGGATCGGCCTGTTCCAGGCGACGGGGCTGCTCTCGTTCCAGGACTCGTTCCCGGTCGCGTTCTGGATCTCGTTCGCCCTGCACGTCGCGGCGGCGGAGTGGTGGCTCCGGCGCACGCCCCCGCTCACCGGCTGACCGTGCGAACTGGCGCCGCGCCGCGCATAGCGGATGAGGGCCTTGTCGGTTCCCCAACGGAGTTGCAGGCTGTAGGTGTCAACAACGGGAGACACGATGCACGCCAAACCAGGTGATCGGATCGTCATCGAGACCACCACACTCGACACCCAACGGCGCAGCGGCGACGTGATCGAGGTGATCGGGCAAGGTGAGCGGGAGCACTACCGAGTCCGCTGGCTGGACGGCCACGAATCGGTGTTCTTTCCTGGCCCCGATGCCCGGGTGGTGGCCACGGACTGAGCGCGTCGGTCGGTTCAGCTGCCCGGCTTGGGGAGTAATGGCAGGCCCTCCCACCGACGCCATGGTCTTTGTAGCGTCGACGTCATGGACAGCAAGGCCGAGATCCGTCAATTTCTCGCCTCTCGCCGAGCCAAGATCACGCCGGAGCAGGCTGGGTTGCCGATGTTCGGTGGCAACCGTCGGGTGGCAGGGCTGCGCCGCGAGGAGGTTGCGCTGCTGGCCGGTGTGTCGGTGGACTACTACACCCGTCTCGAGCGAGGCAATCTGGCCGGCGCGTCGGAGAGCGTGCTCGACGCCGGTCTTCGCGGCCCACGCGTCCCACCGGGTCGGACGCCGGGACCCCTACGACAAGGCGCTGACCGATCTGGGGGCGAGCTGTCCACCCGCAGCGAGGAGTTCCGTGTCCGGTGGGCCGCCCACAACGTGCGTTTCCACCGCACCGGTGTCAAGCAGGTCCGCCACCCCGTTGTCGGAGAGCTGGATCTGCGCTACGAGGCGATGGAGCTCTCAGCCGACAACGGCCTCATGCTGTTCGTGTACACAGCCGAGCCCGACTCGGCCACCGAGCAGGCTCTGAACTTCCTCGCCAGCTGGGCCGCCACCCGCGACAGCAGCGAGGCCCACGGCACGGCGCACCCCGAACCGCTGTCGCAACCGACGAATAGCCCTCCTCGCCCGAGGGGTTCCGCCAGTACCTGTCCCAGCAGGCACTGGCACCGCCTCGGCCGGATTGCTTCGCTGGATGACGACAGGCCGAGGGGCACGTCATTGCACCTTCGAGAGGAAGTGACGCATCACCATGCGAGCAACACTGATCTACGGCGCCGGTGACGTTCGGGTCGAGAACGTCCCGGACCCGAAGCTGGCCGGCCCGGGCGACGCGATCGTGCGGGTCGTGCAGGCCTGCGTCTGCGGCAGCGACCTGCACCCCTACCGGGACCTGCCCGCAGCCGAGCGCGGCCGCCCGATCGGCCACGAGTTCCTCGGCGTCATCGAGGAAGTCGGTTCCGACGTGTCCGGCCTGAAGACCGGCGACCTGGTGGTGTCACCGTTCGTGTGGGCGGACAACACCTGTGACTACTGCCGCAGGGGGCTGCAGACCTCGTGCCGGCACGGCGGCTTCTACGGCACCGACGAGGTCGGCGGCGGCCAGGCCGAGGCGATCCGCGTCCCCCAGGCCCAGGGCACCCTGGTCAAGCTGCCCGGCGGGGAGGACTCGTCACTGCTGCCCTCGCTGCTGACCCTGTCCGATGTGTTCTGCACCGGCCACCACGCCGCAGTCACCGCCGGCGTCTCCCGCGGCTCGACCGTCACCGTCATCGGCGACGGCGCGGTCGGCCTGTCCGCGGTCCTCGCCGCCAAGCGACTGGGCGCGGAGCAGATCGTGCTCATGGGCCGGCACCGGGCACGCACCGACCTCGGGGTCGAGTTCGGCGCCACCGACGTCGTGGCCGAGCGCGGCGAGGAGGGCATCGCGAAGGTGCGCGAGCTCACCGGGGGCGACGGCACCGACGCGGTGCTCGAGTGTGTCGGCTTCGCCGACGCCCTGGACATGGCCTTCGGAGTAGTCCGCGACGGTGGCCGCATCGGCCGGGTCGGAGTACCGCAGTACCAGGACGGCCCGATCGGGTTCGAGAACATGTTCCTCCGCAACATCACCCTCACCGGCGGTGTCGCCCCGGCCCGCGCCTACATCGAGGAACTCCTGCCCGACGTGCTCGACGGCACGATCGAACCCGGCAAGGTCTTCGACCGCACCGTCACCCTCGATGACGTGCCCGCCGGCTACCGGGCCATGGCCGACCGCGAGGCCCTCAAGGTCCTGGTCACCCCGTGAGCACACGCTGGGTGGACCGCCGCTGATCTCGCCGCCGTCGACGGACACCGCCGAGATCCACCTCGCGTCCCGGCGCGGCGACGGCACGCTGCGCCCGGCGCGGATCGTGTGGGTCGTGCGCCACGACGACGCCCTGTACGTGCGGTCGGTCAACGGCCCCGACGCCGCCTGGTACCGCGGCGTCCAAGCCCGACACCAAGGCGTGATCAGCGCCGGTGCGCTGCAGCGGGACGTGACCTTCGTCGAGGCCGACCACACGCCGGGCAACACCCTGGACGACGCGCTCGACGCCGCCTACCGGGCCAAGTACGGCCGCGCCTCCGCCGCCGTCGCGCGCATCACCAGCACCGAGGCCCGGCGCACCACGCTGCGGCTCGACCCCGCCTGAACCACCTCACCCCGAGGAGCACCACCATGGAGCTGCGACCCACAGCGGCGACGGTCAAGACACCGGCCGAGAACTTCACCGGCGACGTCTACATGAACCCGATCTTCACCGGCGACGGCACGTCACGCCTGGTCGCCGCGCTGGTCCGGTTCACCCCGGGCGCGCGCACGAACTGGCACTCCCACGCCAACGGCCAGCTGCTGCACTGCACCGACGGCGTCGGGCTGGTCGCCACCCGCGACGGCACCACCATCCGGATGCGGGCCGGGGACACCGTGTGGACCCCGGCCGGGGAGGAGCACTGGCACGGCGGCACCGCCGACAACATGATGTGCCACTACGCGATCCTCGACGAAACCCCCGCGGGAGACGCCACCACCTGGCTCGAGCCGGTCACCGACGAGCAGTACGCCGCGGCCAACACCACCGGCTGATGGCCATCAGCGACGCGGCTCGCCGCAACCACGACGAGCTGTTCCCGGAGGACCGGACCTCGACACTGGCGCAGACCGACTCACATCACCCGCGGCCGACCCCGTATCGGAAGGACTGACACCCTTGGCAATGCGCACCTGGCTCATCACCGGGGTCAGCAGCGGATTCGGCCGCGAACTGACCACCCAACTGCTCGAACGCGGCGACCGCGTCGTCGGCACCGTCCGCGACACCACGAAGGTCGCCGATCTCATCGACAAGTACGCGGGCAGCTTCGTGGCCTGGCACCCGGCGACCCCGCCCGGATGGCCGCCCGCATCATCGACAGCGTCGACACCGAGCCCGCGCCGCCGCGCATGGTGCTCGGATCCCAGGCGCTCGAGACCACGATCGCCACCCTCCGCGCCCGGATCGAGGACTTCCGGACGCAGACCGACCTGGCCGCGTCCACCGACTTCCCGCCGGGCGAGTAATGCCGGACGGAATCCCGTGTCAGCCCGCGGACAGGGCGTACTCCCGGGCCCGCTCGACATACCGGCGCGCGTTGTCCCGGATCCCGGCCACCTCGTCCGCGGTGAGCTCGCGGCGCACCTTGGCCGGCACGCCGGCGACCAGCGAGCCGGGCGGGACCTGGGTGCCCTCCAGCAGCACCGCCCCGGCCGCGATCAGCGATCCGCGGCCGACCCGGGTGCCGTTGAGCAGGACCGCGCCCATGCCGACGAGGACGTCGTCCTCGACGGTGCAGCCGTGCAGCACCGCGCGGTGACCGACCGACACCCCGGCCCCGACGACGATGGGGAAGCCGGGGTCGGTGTGCATGACGCACCCGTCCTGCAGGTTGCTGCCCTCGCCGAACTCGATGCGGTCGCCGTCGGCCCGCACCACCGCGCCGAACCAGACGCTGCTGCCGGCCCGCAGCCGGGCGGCACCGATCACGACCGCGCCGGGCGCCACCCAGGCCGCCGGGTCGATCTCGGGCCGGGTCGGGCCCGTAGCCGAGCAGCAGGGCACCGTCCGCAGCAGCCACGCCGCCGACACTAGGGCAGGCTGGGTGATCGGCGCAGGCCCGAGGAGCCGCGGCTCCTCGATCCGACGACGGAGACGGAGGCGCGGATGTCCGATCCCGCCGGCCCGCTGGCCGGGGTGACGGTGCTCGAGGTGGGCGTGTTCATGGCCACGCCGTACGCGACCATGCAGCTCGCCGACCTCGGCGCCCGGGTGCTCAAGGTGGAGAACCCGGCGGCACCGGACCCGGTCCGGACGACCGGGCCGTTCCTGGAGGGGCAGAGCTCACCCTTCGCCCGGCTCAACCGCAACAAGGAGTCGGTGGCGCTGGACCTCAAGGCGCCGGCGGGGCGCGCGGCGTTCCTCCGGCTGGCCGCGGGCGCGGACGCGGTGGTCGAGAACCTCCGGCCGGGCGCCATGCGCGGCCTCGGGCTCGACTACGCGGCGGTCAGCGAGGCCAACCCGGGCATCGTCTACGCCTCCGGCTCCGGGTGGGGCCAGGACGGGCCGCTGGCCGCGCTGCCCGGGCTGGACATCATGGCCCAGGCCCGCGGCGGGCTGATGAGCATCACCGGCACGCCCGACGGCGACCCGGTCAAGATCGGCGTGCCGGTGTGCGACCTGGTCTGCGGCCTCTACCTCGCCCTCGGCGTGGTGGCCGCGCTGCGCGAGCGCGACCGCACCGGGCGCGGCCAGTACCTCGACGTCTCGCTGTACGAGTCCGCGGTGTCGCTCGCGGTCTGGGAGGCCGGCAAGTACTTCGCCACCGGCGAGGTCGGGCGCCCGCTCGGCTCCGCGCACCAGAACCAGGCGCCCTACCAGGCCGTGCGCAGCGCGGACGGCTGGGTGACGATCGGCGCGATCACCGCGCGGACGTGGGCGGGCTTCTGCGCGGCGCTGGGCCTCGACGAGCTGCGCGACGACGAGCGGTACGCGGACGCGTTCCGCCGCCACGCCCACCGGGACGAGCTGATCGCGAGCATCGAGGCGATGACCACCACGCTGCCCACCGCCGAGCTGGTCGAGCTGCTCGACGCGCGCCGGCGTGCCGTGCGCCCCCATCGCCGACCACGCCGAGGTGTTCACCGACGAGCACCTGCAGGCCCGGGACTTCTTCTGGGACGCGGCCCACCCGCAGCTGGGGCCGGTGCGCCAGCTCGGGTCGCCGATGCGGCTGTCCGCGCACGCCCGCCCGCCGGGACGGCGCGGGGCCGGTCCTCGGGGCGGACACCCGGGCGGCGCTGCTCGCGGTGGGCTACTCGGCGCCGGAGGTGGACGAGCTGGTCGCCGCGGGCGTGGCCGCGGCGGCCGACGGGCGGGTCGGCGAAGAATGAGCGGCATGCAGACACCGGAGCTGGTCGTGGAGCAGGACGGGCGCGGTCCTCACCGTCACCTTCAACCGGCCGGGCCAGCGCAACGCCATGACCTTCGCCATGTACGACGGCCTGTACGCCGCCTGCGAGCGCGCCGACGCCGACGACGGCGTCCGGGTCCTGGTGCTGCGCGGGGCCGGCGACAAGGCGTTCGTCGTCGGGCACGGACATCGCCCAGTTCGCCGACTTCCGCGACGGCGACGGACGGCGTCGCCTACGAGGCCCGGATCACCCGCGTGATCAACCGGCTGGAGGACGTCACGGTCCCGACGGTGGCCGCGGTCCGCGGGTTCTGCGTGGGCGCCGGCCTGGCCATCGCCGCCGCCTGCGACCTGCGCGTCGCCACCCGGTCGGCCCGGTTCGGCGTGCCCATCGCGCGCACCCTCGGCAACTGCCTGTCGATGAACACCTACTCGCTGCTGCTGTTCCACCTCGGGCCGGCCCGCACCCTGGACCTCCTGCTGCGGGCCCGGCTGCTGTCCGGCGAGGACGCGCACGGCGCCGGCTTCGTCAGCGAGCTGTGCGCGACGACGCGCTCGACGAGGCGGTGGACGAGCTGGTGGCCCCGCTGCTCGAGCACGCCCCGCTGACCATGTGGGCCGCGAAGCAGGCCACGGTCCGGTTCCGCCGCGCCGGGCTGCCCGACGGCGACGACATCGTGCAGCGGGTGTTCGGCAGCCAGGACTTCCGGGACGCCGTGCAGGCGTTCGCCAGCAAGTCGCGGGTGGACTGGAAGGGCCGGTGACCTGGTGAACGACGAGCACCTGCGGCTGTGCGCGAGCGCCGAGTGGGCCGCGCTGGTCCGCGACGAGCTGCTGCCCTGGGTGCTGGGCGACGACGGGCCGGACGGCGACGAGCTGGGCGACGACGTGCTGGAGCTGGGGGCGGGTCCGGGCCTGGTGACCGACCTGCTGGTGGAGCTGGCCCCGCGGGTCACCGCCGTCGAGATCGACGAGCCGCTCGCCGCCGCCCTGCGCACCCGGCTCGCCGGTCGGCCGGTCGAGGTGATCACCGCCGACGCGACCGCGCTCCCGCTGCCGGCGGGCCGGTTCTCGGCGGCCGCCTGCTTCACGATGCTGCACCACATCCCCACACCGGCGCTGCAGGACCGGGCCCTGGCCGAGATCGCGCGGGTGCTGCGACCCGGCGGGCTGCTCGTCGGCACCGACGGGGAGGACACGCCGGCCCGGCGGGCCCTGCACGTCGGCGACGTGTTCGTCCCCATCGACCCGGCGCGGGATGGCCGAGCGGCTGCGCGCGGCGGGGTTTCCCGACCCGCTGGTCGAGAGCAACGGCGACCGCTTCCGCTTCCGGGCGCGGACCAGCCGCCCGTGAGTGCTGGGCCGTGCTCGAACACGGCCCGCACTCACGACCGACGCGGGCGGCGCCTCTCGCGCGGGTGGCCCGCCACCGGCTCGCCGCCGGGACCAGCGCCTGCGCGACCAGCTCGATCGGGTGCCAGGCCTGCGCGGCCCGTGCCGTGGCCGATCTGCTCCCGGCACGACGTGCCGGTGGCCGCGACGACCGTGTCCGGGCCCTCGGCCTCGACGGCCGGGAAGAGCCGGTCCCGGCCGACCGTCATGGAGATCGTCGTAGTGCTCGGCCTCGTAGCCGAACGAGCCGGCCATCCCGCAGCACCCCGCGTCCAGCTCGACGAGCTCGATCCCCGGGATCCGGCGCAGCAGGGCGGTGGTCGCGGCCGTCCCGACCTCCGCCTTCTGGTGGCAGTGGCCGTGGTAGAGCACCCGCCGGCCGGCCAGCCACGAGTCCGGGGCGAGCGTCAGGCGGCCGTCGTCGATCGCCGCGGCCAGCAGCTCCTCGACCTGCCGGACCCGCCCGGCGACCGCGCCGACGTGCGGGTCGCCGGCCAGCATGCTCACGTGCTCGTCGCGCAGCGTGAACAGGCACGACGGCTCGCAGCCGACGATCGGCGAGTCCGGGACGGTGCCCGTCGCCAGCGCCGTGACCAGGGCCCGGGCCTGCGCGGCGGCCTGGTCGACCAGGCCCTTGGACAGCGCCGCGCGCCCGCAGCAGCCGCTGCTCACCAGCTCGACCGTCCCAGCCGGCCGCCTCCAGCAGGCCGACCGCGGTCCGCCCGATGTGCGGCTCGGTGAAGGAGGTGAACGAGTCGGCGAGGAAGTTCACCGTGCCCTGCGTCGGCGCGGGCGCGTCGGCCGCCCGCCGGTGCCGGCGGAACCAGCGGAGCAGGTTCTGCCGCTCGAACCGCGGCAGCGGCCGCTGCGGGGCGATGCCCAGCGCCCGGCCCAGCAGCGCGCGCAGCGGGCCGAACCCGCCGGGCAGGTTGGAGAGCGGCGCGGTGGCCGACCCGAGGCGGTTGAGCGTGCGGATGGCGGCGAACACCCGCGAGCGCAGCGGGATCCCGTGCTGCTCGTGGTGGTGCGACAGGGTCTCGCTCTTGAGCTTGGCCATGTCCACGCCCAGCGGGCACTCGGCCTTGCACGCCTTGCACATCAGGCAGAGATCGAGGATCTCGTGCAGCCGCTCGTCGCCCAGCGCCGCCGCCGGGTCCGGTTCCGACAGGGCCTTCACCAGCGCGTTGGCCCGCCCGCGGGTGGCGTGCTCCTCCTCGCGGGTGGCGATGTAGGAGGGGCACATGACACCGGTGGTGCTCTTGCGGCACAGGCCGATGTTCATGCAGCGGTCGGCCGCCCCGCGCATCCCGCCGACCACGCTCGAAGTCCAGCCGGGTCCGGAACGGGACCGGCGGCGGCAGCGCGGCGTCCCGCAGGTTCTCGGTCATCGGCGGCGCGTCGACGATCTTGCCGGGGTTCAGCAGGTTCTGCGGGTCGAACAGCTGCTTGACCGAGCGCATGGCCTCGTACAGCTCGTCGCCGAAGATCTCCCGGTTGAACTCGCTGCGGGCCAGCCCGTCGCCGTGCTCGCTGGAGTTGACCCCGCCGAACTCGCGCACCAGGTCCTTGATCTGCACGGCGACCGCGCGCATCCGGGCGATCTCGTCGGGCCGGCTGAGGTCGACGAAGGGCCGGATGTGCAGGCAGCCGACCGAGCAGTGGCCGTAGAAGCCGGCCCGCATCTGGTGCGAGTCGAGGATCTCGGCGAACCGGGCGGTGTAGGCGGCCAGCCGCTCCGGCGGGACCGCGGTGTCCTCGACGAAGGCCAGCGGCCGGTTCGCCCCCTCGCTGGCCGCCATCAGCAGCCCGAGGCTGGACTTGCGCACCTTGAGCAGCGCGCCCTGCTGCGCCGGGGTGACGGCGCGCAGGATGTGGTAGCCGTGGCCGTTGGCCTGCCACAGCGCGATCAGCTCGTCGAGCCGGTGCGCCACCTCGTCACGGTCGTCCCCGGTGAACGAGACGAACAGCAGCGCGGCCGGGTCGCCGACCAGGCTGTTGCCCAGGTCGGCGTACTCGATCTTGCGTCGGGACAGGTCGAGGATGGTCTTGTCCATCAGCTCGACCTGGGCCGGGTCCAGGGACAGCGCGTCGGTGGTGGCCTCGATGGCGTGCTGGGTGCTGTCGAAGTGCCCGACGGCGAACACGGTGTGCTTCGGCTTGGGCACCAGGCCGACCACGGCCTCGGTCGCGATGGCCAGCGTCCCCTCGGAGCCGACGACGAACGTGGCCAGGTCGAACGGGGAGCCGTCGATCATGCGGTCGAGCCGGTAGCCGCAGGCCCGGCGCCAGAACGGCGGGAACCCGGTCGCGATGGCCTCCCGGTTCGCCTCGACGATCTCCGGGAGCCGCCGGTGGATCCGGCCCTCGAGGGTGTCCGCGCTCGGCGCGGCGGCGCCGCTCGGCCTCGTCCACCGGCTCGAAGCGGGCGCGCGAGCCGTCGGACAGCACGACGTCGACCGCGCGCACGTGGTCGATCGTCATGCCGTAGCGCACCGAGCCGCTGCCGGCGGAGTTGTTGCCGAACATGCCGCCGATGGTCGCCCGGTTGCTGGTCGAGGTGTCCGGCCCGAACATCAGCCCGAACGGGGCGGCCGCGCCGGTTGAGCTCGTCCTGCACGACGCCGACCTCGACCCGCGCGGTCCGCGCCTCCGGGTCCAGCTCGAGGATCCGGTTCAGGTGCCGCGAGCAGTCGAGCACGATGCCCGCGCCGATGGTCTGCCCGGCCAGGCTGGTGCCGGCGCCGCGCGGGGTGACCACGATGCCCAGCCGGTTCGCCACCCGCACGGTCGCCGCGACGTCGTCGGCGTGCCGGGGGAAGACCACGCCCAGCGGCATGATCGAGTACATGCTCGCGTCGCGGGCGAACAGGTGCCGGCTGTAGTCGTCGAACTGCACCTCGCCGTCGAGCTCGGCGCGCAGCAGGTGTTCCGCCTCCCGGGCGAGCGCGGCGGAGGTGCCGGGTTCGGCGATCTCGGCGCGCGTCATGATGCCGCCTCCGCGGGAAGAAGCACGTCGGCGGTCACGGCTTCGAGAGGACCTCGAGGGCGGCGTCGACGCCGTTGCCCTTCACCGGGACCCCGGCGTTGTGCAGGCCCATCTGCACCCCGCAGAGCGTCCCGGCCAGCGTCAGGTCGTTGAACGCGCCGAGGTGGCCGATGCGGAAGACCGTGCCGGCGAGCTTGGTCAGCCCGGCGCCCAGCGACATGTCGTAGCGGTCGAGGATGATGCGGCGCAGCTCGTCGGCGTCGTGGCCGTCGGGCATCAGCACCGCGGTCAGCGAGCCGGAGTGCTCGCGCTCGTCGAGGCAGAGCACCTCCAGCCCCCACTCGCGGACGGCCGCGCGGGTGGCGGCCGCGTGCCGCTGGTGGCGGGCGAAGACGTTGGGCAGGCCCTCCTCGTAGAGCATGTCCAGGGCGACGTCGAGGCCGTACATCAGGTTGGTGCTCGGGGTGTAGGGCCAGAAGCCGTTCTCGTTGGCCTTCAGGATCGGGGCCCAGTTCCACACCGACTTGCGCATCCCGGCCGACCGGTGCGCTTCGAGGGCCTTGTCGCTCACCGCGTTGAAGCTCATGCCGGGCGGCAGCATCAGGCCCTTCTGCGAGCCGGCGACGGTCACGTCGACCTTCCACTCGTCGTGCCGGTAGTCGATGGAACCGAGCGAGGAGATCGTGTCGACGAGGAACAGCGCCGGGTGGTCGGCGGCGTCGATGGCCGCCCGCACCTCGGCGATCCGGCTGGTCACCCCGGTGGACGTCTCGTTGTGCACCACGCAGACGGCGCGGATCTCGTGCGCGGTGTCGGCGCGCAGCCGCCGCTCGACCTCGGCGGGGTCGACCCCGTGCCGCCAGTCGCCCGGGACGAAGTCGACGGCGAGCCCCAGCGACGTCGCCATCTCCTGCCACAGCGTGGCGAAGTGCCCGGTCTCGAAGAAGAGCACCCGGTCCCCCGGGCTGAGCGTGTTGACCAGGGCCGCTTCCCACGCGCCGGTGCCGGTCGCCGGGAACATCAGCACCGGGTTGGTCGTGCCGAACACCGGCTTGATCTTCTCGAGCAGCCGCCGGCCGAGCGCCTGGAACTCCGGGCCGCGGTGGTCGATCGTGGGCAGCGAGATCGCCCGCAGCACCTCTTCGGGCACGTTGGTGGGCCCCGGGATCTGCAAGAAGTGACGACCCATGTCAGGTACCTCCGGTCCGCCATCCGACCGCGCCGAGCCCCCGCTTCGCGCGACCGTAACCCAAACTCCCCCGGCGGCGCCGGGGCGCCGGGCGGCCGTGGCCGCCTGTCGGTCGGTGCCGGTCTGCCGTCGGATGTCCGGCTTCCGAGTTGACGGATCAAGGTGGCGGGGTGATGCTGGCCGCGCCGTGACGGACGTCACGCTGCGCCGTCCACGGCGACCGCAGCGCGCTGCCGCCACCAGCAGGAGGTCGATGATGCCCCTGGAGCTCGCGTCGATTCTGGTCCTGGTCGCGGTGTTCCTGGTGGCCACGCTGCTGCCGGTGAACATGGGCGCGCTGGCCTTCGTCGCCGTGTTCGCCTTCGGCGGGCTCGTGGTCGGCGAGGAGGTTCCCGGACGAGGTGCTCGCCGACTTCCCGGCGGACCTGTTCATCATCCTCGTCGGCGTCACGTACCTGTTCGCGATCGCCAAGAACAACGGGACGGTCGACTGGCTCGTGCAGGCCGCGGTGCGGCTCGTCGGCGGTCGGGTCGCGCTGATCCCGTGGGTGATGTTCGTCGTCATCTCGATCCTCACCGCGTTCGGCGCCGTCGTCCCCGCGGCGGTCGCGATCATCGCCCCGGTCGGCCTGTCCTTCGCGCGGCGGCACGGGATCAACCCGGTGCTGATGAGCCTGCTGATCATCAACGGCGCCAGCGCGGGCGGCTTCTCGCCGATCAGCATCTTCGGCGCGATCACGAACGGGGTGGTGTCGCGCAGCGGGCTGCCCGGCTCCCCGCTCGGGCTGTTCGTCTCGTCCTACGTGATCAACGCTCTGCTCAGCGTGGTGGTCTTCTTCCTGTTCGGCGGCCGGGATCTGCTGCACCGCCGGATCGACACCGATGCCGAGGTGGCGGAGCGGGACGAGTCGACGCCGGAGCTGACGAGCGACTTCGACGACACGGTGCTGCGCGAGGAGCGCAGGCGGGAGTCGGGAACCCGCGGGGACCTGCCCACCTCGTCGACGGTCTCGTCGCGCATCGGGACCGGCCAACCCGGCCGCGGTCAGCCAGAAGGCCCGCCGCGCCGAGACCATCGACGTGCTCGACGAGCGGCTCACCCTGGACCGCGGCCGGGCGCTCACCCTGGTCGGCATCATCGCCACCGCCCTCGCGTCGTTCACCCTGGGTCTCGACATCGGCGTGGTGGCCATCACGGCGGCCGTGCTGCTCAGCCTCGTCTCCGGGGAGGCCAACAAGGCGGCGGTGGCGCAGATCGCCTGGCCGACCGTCCTGCTCATCACCGGGATCGTGACCTACGTCGGGCTGATGCAGCGCATCGGCACCATCGACTGGCTGGGCAACCAGGTGGCCGGGATCGGGGTGCCGCTGCTGGCCGCGCTCGTGATCTGCTTCATCGGCGCGGCCGTGTCGGCCTTCGCGTCGACCACGGGCATCCTCGCCGCCCTGATCCCGCTCGCGGTGCCGTTCCTGCTCAGCGGCCAGGTCGGGGCGGTGGGCCTGATCATCGCGCTCGCGCTCTCGTCCTCGATCGTCGACTCCAGCCCGTTCTCCACCTCGGGCGCGCTCTGCGTGGCGAACGCGCTGGAGGAGCAGCGGGATCTCGTCTACCGCAGGCTGCTGCAGTGGGGCATGTCCATGATCGTCGTGGCGCCCCTCCTCACCTGGGCGATCTTCGTGCTACCGGGCTGGCTCTGACCGCCGGCGGTCTCAGCGGTCGCCGGCCTCCAGGAACCGGCGCCGGGACGCCTCGATCTCCGCCTCGGCCGCGGTCCTCCCGGCCCAGCCCCCACCCTCCACCCGCTTGCCGGGCTCGACCTGCTTGTAGATGGTGAAGAAGTGCTGGATCTCCAGCCTCTCGAACTCGGGTAGGTGGTTGAGGTCACGCAGGTGCTCCTTCCGCGGATCGTCCGCGGGCACGCACAGCACCTTGTTCGCCGGACCCTGCTCGTCGATCATCCGGAAGATGGCGATCGGTCGACAGCGGATCAGGCATCCGGGGAAGGTCGGCTCGTCGACCAGCACCATCGCGTCCAGAGCGTCGCCGTCCGGAACCATCGTGCCCTCGATGAAGCCGTAGTCCGCCGGATAGGACGTCGCGGTGAACAGCGTGCGGTCCAGCCGGATCCGGCCCGTCTTCTGGTCCATCTCGTACTTGTTGCGCTGACCCTTGGGAATCTCGATCACCACGTCGAACTCCACGACACCTCCTGGCGGCCGGCCGTGGTGAGACGGTATCCCCGCGGTCCTCGCCTGCGTGCGCCACCGCCGGCCGACTGGCCGGCGAGAACCTCATGAGATCACTGGATGTCGATGGTCACGCTCGCTTGCTGGCCGTCGGCGCCGGGCAGTCCGCCGGTTCTCGGGCTGACCACACGGGACACGCAGCACTGCAGCCGGTCACCGGCAGCGTGCTGGGGGTCGCTCAGGAACACGTCGCGGTGGTCGATCACGCCCTCGACGTCGAGGACCTTGACCTGGCACAGCCCGCACTCCCCCCGCCGGCAGTCGAACATCATGTCGGCGCCGCAGGCCTCGAGCGCCTCGAGCATGGAGACGTCGTGGCCGACCAGGGTCTCCAGGCCCAGCCGCGGGACCAGCACCCGGAAGCTCTCGGACGCGAACCGGCCGCTGCTGCCGAACGTCTCGAACCGGAGCTGGGCGGGCGGTCGACCGGCCTTCGCCCAGTGCGTCTTGATCGCGTCGAGCATCGGCACCGGGCCGCACACGTACAGCTCGGCCCCGGCCGGGCAGCCGTCCACGAGCTCCTGGACGTCGAGCCCGGTGCCCTCGTCGTCGATCCGGAGCTCCAGCCGATCGTCGTGCTCGGCCACCAGGTCGTCGACGAACGCCATCAGGCCCCGCGACCGGGCGCCGTAGACGAACCGGTAGTCCGCGCCCCTGGCCCGCAGCGCCTTGCCCATGGCCACCAGGGCGGTGATCCCGATACCGCCCGCGGCCAGCACGTAGCTCGGCCTGCCGTAGGTCAGCGGGAAGTTCTGCAGCGGCTGGGTGATCGAGACCTGCTGGCCGCGGCGCAACGCGTGCATGTAGGCCGACCCGCCGCGGCTCTCCCTGGCCAGCTGCACCCCGAGGATGATCTCGGTGCCGTAGGCGCCCGATCCCACCACGGAGTACGACCGGACATCGGCCCGCCCGTTGACGTACACCCCGATGTCGATGTGGCTCCCCGGCGGCGCCGGGGCGTCGAGCCGCTCCGGTTCGAGCACGACCTGCCGCACGTGCTGCGCGACCTCGCGGACGTCGAGGACCCGCGCCGGGCCCCAGCGCTTGTGACTCGTGGCTCCCATCCGGTCCGCCTACAACCCGCGCTGCATGAGGCCGGCCGCCGGCGCGTCCCGGTGCCGGGCCACGTCGCCCGCGACCTCCGCGCCCTGCCCGTTCCCGCTGCCCGCCCGTGGTCGCGTTGGCCCCCGTCACCACGGCACCCGTGGCCACGGCCGCGGACCCGGAGGTGCCGTCCACCCCGCCGGTGTCGGAACCGGACTCGGCAGTGATCATCCGTTGCACGATGCGGCGGGTCCACAGGCTGCCGGAGTCGATGTTGAGGTTGTAGAAGTCGTAGCCGGGGTTGGCCTCGATGCCCCGCTGCTGGGCCTCGAGCATCACCTCGTCCTCGAAGAACACGCCCGATACGCCCTCGCGCAGCCTGGTGGTGATCACCTGCTTGTCCAGGCACCAGTCCCGGGCGAACGCCCACAGGTAGTGGCAGGTGTTGTCGGTCTCGGGGGTCATGGTGTTGAGCACGTACCCGGTGACGCCCTGGCTGCGGTCGCCCTCCGGGGCCCCGGTTCCGGCCTTCGCCACGCCGACGTCGATGCAGCACGTCCCCGGCGCGGTGTAGCGGATGATCTGCCAGCGATCGACCAGGCCGTCGTAGTCGGGGTACCGGTCCTGCAGGTTGCGCTTCCAGAACGGCGGCGGCTCGATGCCCAGCATCCACTTGGTGACCGTCACCGTGTTGCCGGCTGTGGGTCACCTCGAAGTCGGACTCCGAGAGCGAGTCGTGCCCGATGCTCGACCCGTGCACGAACTGCTCGTGCGTCAGGTCCATCAGGTTGTCGACCACGAGCTGGTAGCTGCAGTTGACCCGGATCGTCTTGCCGTCCCCCGCCCACTCCGGGTCGTCGTTCCAGTGCATGTCCGGCACCAGATCCGGGTCGGCGAGCGCCGGGTCGCCCGGCCACACCCACACGTACCGGTGGCGCTCCACCACCGGGTACGAGTGGACCGTCGCGCTGGGGTTGATCGTCTCCTGCGCCGGCATGAACGTCGCGCGGCCGTCGGGGTCGTAGCAGATGCCGTGGTAGCCGCACATGATCTCGTCGTCGCCGCGCAGCTTGCCCATCGACAGCGGCGCGAGGCGGTGCCAGCACGCGTCGGCCAGCGCGACCGCGCGGCCGGACGCGGTGCGGTAGAAGACGATGGGCCGGCCGGCGATCGTCTTCGGCAGCAGGTTGCGCCCCACCTCGTAGTCCCACGCCGAGGCGTACCAGGCGTTGAGCGGGAAGTGGCGGACCGAGGCGTGGGCGGTGGGCTGGGCAGGTTGCGACATGACGGTTCCCCTCGGGCAGCGCGCTGCCCGTCGATCGGTGGTGGTGGGCGTTGCGGTCAGCGCGGTCAGGTGGGAACGGGGGCCTCGGAACCCGCCGGGACCTCTCGGACCATCAGGTACAGGAAGAAGGAAGCGATCATGATCCCGGCGGCGACGTAGACGCCCGCCGCCCAGCTGCCCGTGGCGTCCCGCAGCACGCCGCTGACCACCGGGCTCGCCACGGCGCCGATCTCGGAGATCAGGTTCAGCATCCCGAACGCGGAGCCGCGCTCGCTGATCGGCACCATGTCACCGGTCATGCCCTGCACGATGGGCTGCAGCGCGTTGAAGAACAGTCCCGAGGTGAACAGCAGCAGCCGAGCAGCGCGAGCGACGGCTTCTCGCCTCCGGAGACGCTCCATCCGAAGATCAGCACGAGCACCGAGTAGACGGCCGTGCACACCAGGGCCAGCGTCTTGCGGCTGCGGCCGGTGCGGACCGCCCAGTCGGCCAGCCAGCCGCCGGCGGGGAACCCGAGGATCCCGGCTCCGGCGTTGAACGCGGCGGTCAGTGCGGCCGCCAGCAGGCTGCTCTGGGCCGACTCCTTGACGATCTGCACCGACCAGAAGCTGAAGAACCACAGGTTCCACAGGATCGCGATGTAGGCGATGTAGACCAGCCAGATGTTGCGGTTGAGCAGCACCGGTCCACGCCCGGTGCGCTGCACGCTGCGCACGATGATCGCGATGTAGACCAGCGCGATCACCCCGGCCACGATCGCCGTCTGCCACTCGCGGCCAGCCCAGCGTCTCGGCCAGCAGGAACAGCGCGACGATCACGATGAACGTCGGCGCCGAGAAGGCCACCAGCCGCAGGAACGGCGGCAGCAGCTTCATCGCGCCGCCGACCTTCGCCCGGAAGAACGCGAACGCGATCGCGACGACCACCAGGGTGAACAGCGAGAAGGCGAAGAACGGCATCCGCCAGGCCTCGCCGCCCATCCCGAGCGACGTACCCCAGCCGATCAGCAGCGGGGTCGCGATGATGCCGACGGTCAAGCCGATCGACAGGCCGGCGATCACCACGCCCAGCCCGAGCGTCCGCTTGGCCACCGGCGTGTGGTTCATGATCAGCGTGCGGTCGTTGGAGTAGAAGACGCCCTCGCCGAGCCCGGTGAGCACGCGCGCCGCGACGAACGCGACGAGCCCGGCGACCAGGCCGGACACCGCCGTCAGCACGGCGGCCCACAGCAGCGAGACGATGATCATCTCGCGGTGGCCGAACCGGTCGCCGAGCCGCCCGCCCGGGTACTGGGTGAGCATGTAGCCGAGGAAGAACATGGAGCCGACGAGCCCGCCGAGCGCGGCCGGGTTGGCGGAGTCGCCGATGAAGCCCGCCTTGTTCTGGATCATCCAGGCGATCACCGGCCCGGTGAGGGTGCGGTCGGCGTAGCTCACCACCCAGCCGAGCAGCAGCACCGACCAGAGCGCCTTGTAGGGCACCAGCGGCCGCTCTGCGTCCGGCGGTCCCGCTGCGCGCCGTCCCGCTCTCGAAGCTGCTCGTCGCCACAACCGCTCCTCGTCGCCCGTCACCGTTGCCGGACCTGACGATCACGCACCCCACGTGCTCGGCCCGCGGGAGTCGTGCCAGGTGCGAACAGGATCGGCCACCGGAAACCGGCCGTACAGGGCCAGGAGGACCCAGAGGACGGATTCCCGTGGAAGTGCTGAGCGCCGCTACGCCATCTCGCTTAGCCCGGACGGGTTCCGCCCCGCCTTGCCGGGGCTGCGCAACCCGGGGACATTGACGCCATCGGAGAGGAGCGGCATGGCGGTTGAGGACACCGATCCGGCGGCCACCCTCGGCGCGGAGGGACTCGCCGGGCTCGTCGCCGCGGCCCTGGACGGTCTCGCCCTGCTCGACGGCTCCGGCCGCTACGCGCACGTGAACCCGGCGGGCTGCCGCATCCTCGGGCTGCCCCTCGACGAGCTGCTCGGCCGGGCTGCGGTGTTCGCGACGCCGGCCCGCGACGAGGACGGCGGCACGAGAACGGCCCGCTGGATGTCGCCGGCTCACCCGCGGGAGCGCGACCTCGAGTACCGGACGGCCCCCGGCGTCGTGGCCGGACGGGATGGCACCGCCGTGTCGTTCCGTGACGTCACCGAGGCGCGGCTGCAGCGCGGGCGGCTCGCCGCCTTCGCGGCAGCCGCCGCGAACGTGGCGGACGCGGGCACGCTGCGCACCACGCTGGACGCGATCTGCGCCGAGATGGTGCGCACGACCGACCTCGCCGCGGCGCAGATCCTGCTGATGGACCCCGAGGGCCTTCGGATGCGGGTGCACGGGGCGGCGCCGGCCGCGGCCTGGCCCGCCGACTTCGTGCTGCTGCTGGAGGAGGCCCGGCGGCGGGGGGCGCAGCTGGGCACCCTGGAAGCGGTCCGGACCCGGCGGCCCGTGGTGCGCAGCCGGTACAAGGACCGGCTGCTCGCCGACCCGGCGTGGGAACCGCTGCACGCCCAGTTCGCCGGCTTCGAATGGGCGACCTACGTGTCGGCGCCGCTGCTGGTCCGCGAGGCGGTGCTCGGCGCGCTGAACGCCTACTACCTCCCCGGCCACGACCCCGACGCCGACGACATCGCCTTCCTGACCTCGATGGCCGACCACGCCGCGATCGCGGTGCAGAACGCCCGGCTGTTGGCCGAGTCCCGGGGCAAGGCGGCGCTGGACGAGCGGCACCGGCTGGCCCGCGAGCTGCACGACTCGGCCTGCCAGCAGCTCTTCTCGATGACGCTGCACATCCGGGCCGCCGAGCTGGCCCTGCCGGGCGATCGGCCTGCCGACGCGTCCACCCGGCGCAGCCTCGCGACGGTCGAACGGGCTGGCGCTCGCCGCGCTCGAGGACCTGCGCGCGCTGGTCTTCGAGCTGTACCCGACGCTGCTGCACAGCGAGGGGCTGGTCGCGGTGGTCCGGCAGGCCGCCGCGTCCATCGCCTCCCGGCTCGGCATCGCGGTCACCGTGACCGCCCCGGACGAGCGCCTCGACATCGACGCCGACGTCGAGCTCGACGCCCACCGCCTCGTGCAGGAGGCGCTGCACAACTGCGTCAAGCACGCGGAGGCGTCGTCGGTGTCGGTCCGCATCGGGCCCGACCCGGTGGACGCGACCACCCTGCTGCTCGATGTCGTCGACGACGGCCGCGGCTTCGACCTGAGCGCGGCGACGCCCGGGCTCGGCCTGGTGTCCATGCGCGAGCGCGCCGAGCGGCTCGGCGGCAAGCTCACCATCACCTCGCGCCCCGGGGCGGGGACCGCGGTGTGCGCAGTCGTGCCGCGGGTGCTGCCTTCCGGTGCGGCCGGCGGCGAGCCTCGATGACGGGCGAACCGATCCGGGTTCTCATCGTCGACGACCACGAGGTCGTCCGCCGGGGTCTGCTGGCGTTCCTCGACGCGGTGCCGGACGTCGAGGTCGTCGGCGACGCGCCCAACGGCGTCCACGCGCTCGCGGAGCTCGCTCGCCTGGCGCACCGCGACCGGCTTCCGCACGTCGTGCTCATGGACCTCGTGATGCGCGGGCTGGACGGCATCGCCGCCACCGAGGCGATCAAGAGCCGGCATCCCGAGATCGAGATCATCGTGCTCACCAGCTTCGGCGACCCGGCGCGGGTGCACGCCGCGCTCGCGGCCGGCGCGGCCGGTTTCGTGCTCAAGGACGCCGACGTCGACGAGATCGTGCTCGCGATCCGGGCGGCGCACCGGGGGGAGGTACACCTGGACGCCGCCGTCACGCGCTCGCTGACCAGATCCGTGGTCGCTCCACGGGCCGGTGCGGCGACGCTTGACCGCCCGCGAGCGGGAGGTGCTCGTCGCCGTCGCGGAAGGCCGGTCCAACCGCGAGATCAGCCGCATCCTGTCGATCGGCGAGCGCACGGTGCAGACCCACCTGAGCAACGTGCTCAGCAAGCTCGGGCTGACCTCGCGAACGCAGGCGGCGCTGTGGGCGGTGCGGGAGGGCCTGGTCGGCCCGTGACGGCGGGAGTCCATGACCGCTACGTCCAGCGCATCATGGGTTTCCCGTCGGTCGCGGCTGCGCGTGTCTCAGTGGCTCTTGCGGAGGTCCTGCTTGCGGATCTTCCCGGTCGGTGTCCGCGGCAGCTCGTCGACGACGATCACCGTCCTGGGGATCTTGTACCGGGCCACCCGGCCGTCCAGGTGCTGCTGGATCGCGCCCTCGTCCAGCTTGCGGCCGTCCTTGAGCTGGACGAACGCCCGTGGCACCTCGCCCCAACGCGTGCGTCGGGAACGCCGACCACGGCGACACCGCTCACGGCGTCGAGCTCCATGACGATCTGCTCGATCTCTGCCGGATAGACGTTCTCCCCACCAGAGATGATCATGTCTTTGAGTCGGTCGGAGATGTAGAGGAAGCCGTCGTCGTCGAGGTATCCGATGTCGCCCGAGCGGAACCAGAGCTCGTCGGCGAAGGACTCGGCGGTGGCGTCGGGCCGCTGCCAGTACCCGGGGATGACGTTGGGCCCCTGAACCTGGATCTCCCCCGGTCGCCCCGATCGGCGCGACCTCACCGGCCGCGTCGACGACCCGCACGTCGGTGAAGAAGTGCGGCAGACCGGCCGACCCCGCCTTGGCCCGGGAGTACCGCGGCTGCAGGCTCGTGGCGCCAGGGGCCGTCTCGGTCATGCCATAGCCGCCCGTGAAGGCCAACCCCCGCTGCTCGTAGGCGTCGATCACCCGCAGGGGAACGGCCGAGCCACCGCAGGTCAGCGTGCGCAGCGAGCCGAGGTCGGTGCTGGGCCATGCCGGGATGCTCGCTGAGCATCTGGTAGGTGGTGGGGACACCGCTCATGCTGGTGACCCGGTACTGCTCGATCAACTTCAGCACCTTCGCCGGGTCGAAGCGCGCCTCCAGAACGACGGTGCCGCCCTTGAGCAGGGTGGGCAGGACACCCATCGACAGCGAGGCGACATGGAACATCGGTGAGATCATCAGTGCCACCGTGTCGCTGGTGACGTCGTAGTCGACCAGTACGTTCATGCAGTTCCACGTGATGTTGCCGTGGGTCAGCAGCGCGCCCTTCGGCCGGCCGGTGGTGCCGGAGGTATAGAGGATCATCGCCGGGTCGGTCAGCTCGACCGGGTGGTCCCGGCGGTCCGCCGGGGCCGCTTCGACGACGGCGTCAAGGGACTCCACCACGGGCCCCTCGGCGGCACCGGCGGGAGGACGGTCGTCCGAGGCGACGAGGCGGTGCGTGACGGCGGTGCCGGCGGCACCCGCCGTCGCGGCGGCGGCGAGCTCCGGGCTGTGCACGAGGATCTTCGCGCCGGAGTCGGACAGCGCGTGCTGGATCTCCGGAGGGGCCAGGCGGGTGTTGACGGGGACGAACACCGCACCCAGCAGGCCGGCGGCGAACAGGGTCTCCAGGAAGGCGGGGTGGTTCTCGCCGAGGTAGGCGACCCGGTCGCCGGCGCCGATCCCGCGTTCGGCGAGACCGTTCGCGAGGCGATCGATCCGGTCGGCGAGCTGCTCGTAGGGGATGCCGACACCGCCGTGGACGAGCGCCTCCCGACCCGCCGACTTGACGCGGCGGCGGTGGATCCACGTGCCGATTCCCTGGTTGTTCATCGTTGACACCTCTCGGGAGACGTGATCATCGGCGTGGAGGGTCAGTGCTCGACGGTGAGGAGGTCGTTGCGACGTCCCTCGCGGATCACGAGGATGGCCACGGTGCTGATGACGCCGATGGCGATCAGGAAGATCGCCACGGGGTAGATCTGGCCGCCGCTGTTGCGGAACAGGGTGGCCAGGATCGTCGGGGTGAAGCCGCCGCCGAGCAGCGTGGCGAGCTGGTAGCCCAGAGAGGCGCCGGTGTAGCGGGCCTTGGTGCCGAACTGCTCCGAGATGAACGCCCCGAGCGGGCCGTAGATCAGCGACTGCAGCTGCAGCCCGATCACGAACCCGAGCGCGATCAGCACCGCGTTGCCCGAACCCCACAAGGCGAACAGGGGGAACACGAGCGCCGCAAATCCCACGGTGCCGGCGATCAGCACGGGGCGCCGGCCGAACCGGTCGGACAACCAGCCGGCGAGCAGGACACCGAAGATCGCCAGGAACGACGCGACGGCGAACCCGAGCAGCACCTCGGGGCGCGTAGCGCCGTTCTGCAGGGCGTAGGACTGGGCGAAGGTGGCCATGGTGACCTGGAACGCGAACGCCGCTCCGGCCCCCAGCGTGGTCAGGACGACCGCCTTGGGCCGGCGGAGAACCGACCACAGCGGCAGTGGCTGGCGGACGTGCTCCTGTGCCTCCAGCTCGGCGAGCGCCTGCTTGAAGACCGGGCTCTCCGACACCTGGCTGCGCACCCACAGCCCCAGCAGCAGCAGCACAGCCGACAACAGGAACGGGATCCGCCAGCCCCAGCTGAGGAACTGGTCCTGGGGCAGGAGCGAGAACAGCCCGAGCATCAGGCTGCCCAGCACAGCGCCCGACGGAGCGCCGGCGTTGACGAACGACGCAGAGAAGCCCCGCTTCTCCGACCCGGAGTGCTCCAGGGCCATCAGGGCGGCACCACCCCATTCGCCGCCCACGGCGATGCCCTGGGCCACCCGCAGCAGCACCAGGATGACCGCGGCCCAGCCGCCGATCGTCGCCGAGCCGGGCACGAGGCCGATGAGGAACGACGCGACGCCCATCACCAGCATGGTGATGACCAGCATCTTCTTCCGACCCAACCGGTCGCCGAAGTGCCCGAAGATCACCCCGCCCAGCGGGCGGGCGAGGTAGCCGGCGGCGAAGGTGCCGAAGGAGAACAGGACGGCGGTGAACTCGTCCATACCGGAGAAGAACACGGCCGGGAACACGACGGCGGCCGCGGTGCCGTAGAGCAGGAAGTCGTAGAACTCGATGGTGGTGCCGAGGTAGCTGGAGAACAGGACGCGGCGGTACTCGCGGCGCTGCTCGTCGGGTGCGCCCTCGACGGCGGGGGAAGGGTCGGAAACTTTCACGGAACTGCTCCTTACCTGTGAAGGGGGCTATCGGGTGAATGCGCTGAGGCCGGTGACCGACCGGCCGACGACGAGGGCGTTGATCTCGTGGGTGCCCTCGTAGGAATAGACGGCTTCGGCGTCGGCGTGGAACCGGGCGACGTCCGTCTCGAGGGTGATGCCGTTTCCGCCCACGACCTCGCGGGCGAGCGCGACGGTCTCGCGCATGTGCAGGCTGGTGGCCATCTTGGCCAGCGCGGAGTCCTCGTCGCGGTAGATCCCGCGGTCCTGTAGCTGCGTCAGCCGGACCGCCATGCCGAGCGAGGCGGTCAGGTTGGCCAGCATCCTGGCCAACTTCTCCTGCACGAGCTGGAAGCCGCCCAGCTGCCGGCCGAACTGGGCGCGCCGGCCGGTGTAGCGCACGGCCGCCTCATAGGCGCCGGCCTGCACGCCGCAGGCGATCCACGCGACATCCGAGCGCATGCGCCGTAGCAACTGCGCGACATCGCGGAAGGAATTGACATTCCCCAGCCGCGCACGGTCCTCGACCCGCACCCCGTGCAGGTCGATGTCGACGTTCTGCATCATCCGCAGCGAGGTCTTGCCGTGGATCTTGCGCAGTTGCACGCCCTCGGCCTCGCGTGGCACCAGGAACGCCTTGACCTGACCGTCCGCCTGATCCCGGGCGAAGATCGCGAGCACGTCCGCGGTGTCGGCGCCGCCGATCCACCGCTTGGCGCCGTCGATCACCCAGGAGTCGCCGTCACGGCGGGCGGACGTGGCGAGCCCGCGGGCGATGTCGGAGCCGTGCTCCGGCTCGGTCAACGCGAACACACCCGTCAGGCCGAACGACCGGACCAACGGGTCGAGCTCGGCCGCCTGCGCCGCACTGCCACCGTGCAGGACGGTCGCCCGGAAGAGCCCGGACTGCGCGTTGTACATCGTCGCGACCGACGCGTCCGTGCGGGCCAGCTCGAAGTTGCGGAAACCCCCGTAGAGGGCGCTGGGATGCGCACCGGTAGCGAGGATCTCCTCGGGCTCCATCAGGTTCAGCGCGACCAGGTCGGGCATCACCTGTGCGGGGAACTCCCCCTTCTCCCAGTACTCGGCGAGCAGCGGCCGGACACGCACGTCCAGCACCGTGCGCAGCCGGGCGAGCACCGCACGCTCAGCGTCGGTCAGCAGGTCGGCGAACCGGTACTGGTCGCAGACGTACAGGTCGCAGGCGTACAGGTCGCTGACCGTCGCCGTCATGGCGCGAGCCCGAGCATGCGGACGGCGTTGTCCTTCAGGATCAGCGGCCGCACCTCGTCCTTCATCTCCAGCTCGGCGAAGTCGGCGAGCCAGCGGTCCGGGGTGAGGACGGGGAAGTCGGAGCCGAACAGCACCTTGCGCTTGAGCAGCGAGTTGGCGGCGCGGACGAGCTGGGGCGGGAAGTACTTGGGCGACCAGCCGGACAGGTCGATGTAGACGTTCGCCTTGTGGGTGGCGATCGAGATCGCCTCGTCCTGCCACGGCACCGACGGGTGCGCCATGATGATCGTCAGGCCGGGAAAGTCCGCGGCGACGTCGTCGAGCAGCATCGGGTTGGAGTAGCGCAGCTTGATGCCGCGCCCGCCCGGGAGGCCGGCTCCGATCCCGGTCTGCCCGGTGTGGAACAGGGCGGGCACGCCGAGCTCCTCCAGCGCCGCGTAGAGCGGGTAGTGCGTGGGGTCGTTCGGTGCGAAACCCTGCAGGCTGGGGTGGAACTTGAACCCGCGGACGCCGTGGTCGGAGACCAGCCGCCGCGCCTGGCGCACGGCCTCGGGCCCTCGGCCGGGGTCGACCGAGCCGAACGGGATCAGCACGTCGGCGTGGGCCGCGGCCTCGTCGGCGATCTGCTCGCTCGACAGCGCCGGGTGACCGGTGGCGCCCTGGGCGTCCACGGTGAACACCACCGCGCCCATCGACCGGGCCCGGTAGTGCTCGGCGATGTCGGCAACGCTGGGGGTGCGGTTCTGCCCCGACCGGAAGTAGGCGGCCGAGGCATCCAGCAGCTCGTCGTCCAGGGCATGGTGCCCGTGGCCGTCGGACTCGACGTGCACGTGCACGTCGATGGCGGTCAGCGCGGCGAGATCGAGCCCGGCCGCTGCGGGTAGTGCCATGGCCGACCCTCTTCCTCGAGGTGTGGGTGGGAGGTCCATCCACTCATATCAAGCTTCTTGATAACAAGGAATTTGATACCAAGTTCCTTGGTACGTTGTCAACACGTCCGACTGAGACGGGAGCTTCGGACCCGGACCCGCCACGCAGTGTGGTGGCGGAAGGACCGGACGGTCAGGGCAGGTCAACGCCACTCTTGGCGGCCAGCAGTGCGAACAGGACGGCGTCGCGCCGGGTGACCAACTCGGCCCGGTCGATCCCGGAGAGCTCATCCTCGACCCCGGCCACCAGCGTGGCGACGAGCTCGGGGGTGAGCGTGACCGAGCGCAGGTCGCGCCACCACGCCTCGGTGGGCGGACCCAGGTGCTCCAGGATGTGGGCGATCCCGCCCGGACCGCCGGAGAGGTCCTGGTTGAGGAACGGGCCGAGCACGGCCCAGCGCAGGCCCGGGCCATGGGAGATGGCCGTGTCGATGTCGGCGACCGACGCGATCCCGCGCTCGACCAGCGAGTAGGCCTCCTGCCACAGCGCGGCCTGCAGCCGGTTGGCGACGTGCCCTGGGAGCTCCCCGCGCAGCCGGATCGGGCGCTTCCCGACCGCGGCGTAGAACGCCACCGCCTGCTCGACCGCGGCCTCCGCCGTCTTCTCCCCCGGCACCACCTCGACGAGCGGGATCAGGTGCGGCGGGTTGAACGGGTGCCCGACGAGCACCCGCTCCGGGTGCTTCAGAGCGCCGCGGGCGATCGCGCTGGGCAACAGGCCCGACGAGCTACTGGCGAGGACGACGTCCGGACGGGCGGCGGCGTCGAGCACAGCGAACAGGGCGTGCTTGACGTCCTCCCGCTCGGGCCCGTTCTCCTGCACGAAGTCGGCGTCGGCAACCGCGTCGGCCGCGTCGGCGGTGAACGCCAGCCGGTCGGGGGACGCCCCGTCGGTCAGCCCGATCCGCGTCAGCACCGGCCAGTGCGCGGCCACGTCCGCGCGCAGCCGCTCCTCCGCCCCGGGGGCGGGATCGGTGGCGACGACGTCGAGACCATGGGCCAGGAAGTGCGCCGCCCAACTGGCGCCGATGACGCCGGTCGAGACGACGGCGACGCGCTGCACCCCGCTGCTGCTCATCGTGCCCCCCGGAGCGTGACGAAGGCGTCCAGCGCGGTCGGATCGGCCAAGACGTCGCGGCTGGCGACGTCGTCGGGGGCGGCGCCCAGGAGGATCTTCTTCACCGGTAGCTCCAGCTTCTTGCCCGTGCGGTTGTGCGGGACCACCGGCACCGCGGTGATCTCGTCGGGGATGTGGCGGGGCGAGAGCTCGGTGCGCAGCGCGGTGACGATCCGCCGCCGGACGGCATCGTCGAGCGAGACGTCCGGCTGGAGCGTCACGAACAGCAGCAGCTGCCCGTTGCCGCCGGCGGGGTCCTCCAGATGGACCACGAGGCTGTCGAGAACCTCGGGCAGCTCCTCGACGACCCGGTAGAACTCGGCGGTGCCCAGCCGGACCCCGCCGCGGTTGAGGGTGGCGTCGCTGCGCCCGGCGATGACGGCGCTGCCGGTGGCGGAGAACCGCACCCAGTCGCCGTGCCGCCAGATGCCCGGATAGGTGTCGAAATAGGTGTCGCGATAGCGGTGTCCGTCGGACGTCGCCCCAGAAACCGACCGGCATCGACGGCATCGGCGCGGTGATCACCAACTCGCCCAGCTCGCCGACCACCTCGTTGCCCTTCTCGTCGAAGGCCTTCGCGTCCACCCCGAGGCACGGCCCGGAGATCTCCCCGGCCCACACCGGCTGCAGTGGGCTGCCCTGCACGATGCCGGAGCAGACATCGGTGCCGCCGCTGCCGACGTTGAGCAGCACGCCCGGGCCGAACTGATCGGACACCCAGCGGTAGCCCTCCGGAGGAAGCGGGCTGCCCGCAGCGCCGATCTGCCGCAGCCGCGACAGGTCGAACTCGGCGGCGGGCCGCACCCCTTCCTTCCGGCAGGCCATCAGGAATCCCGGGCTGGCGCCCATCAGCGTCGCGCCGGTCTCGGCGGCCAGGCGCCACTGCCAGCGCAGATCGGGGTGCATCGGGTTGCCGTCGATCATCACGATCGACGCGCGCACCAGGAGTGCGGACACCAGGGCGTTCCACATCATCCACGCGGTCGTGGAGAACCACAGGATCCGGTCGCCCGGGCCCAGGTCCCAGCTCAGCGCGTGGTTCTTCAGGTGCTCCAGCAGGATCCCGCCGTGGCCGTGCACGATCGCCTTCGGCTTGCCCGTCGTGCCCGAGGAGAACAGCACGCACAGCGGGTGCGCGAACGGCACCGGTGCGAACGCCAGCTCGCCGGGCTCCTCGAGGAGTGAGTCCCAACCCAGGGCGTCGGACAGGCCGTGCGGGCCGTAGGGGACGTGCACGACGTGCTCGACGGTGGGCAGCCCGGCGCGGATCTCGGCGACCTGCTCGCGGCGGTCGATGTCCTTGCTGCCGTAGCCGTAGCCGGCCACCGCGAGCAGCACCTTCGGCTCGACCTGGCCGAACCGGTCGACGACGCTGCGCGCGCCGAACTCCGGCGCGCAGCTCGCCCAGATCGCACCCAGGCTCGCCGTGGCCAGGAAGGCGACCAGCGTCTCGGGGATGTTGGGCAGGTAGGCCACCACCCGGTCGCCGCGGCCGACCCCGAGCCGCTGCAGACCGGTCCTGGCCCGCGCGACCTGCTCGCGCAGCTGCGCCCAGGTCAACTCCACCCGGTCGCGGGTCTGCGAGTAGCCGAGCACCGCCACCGTGTCGGCATCGGCGCCTTCCGCGTCGAGTCCCACGGCGTGCTCGGCGTAGTTGAGCGTCGCGCCGGGGAACCACTGCGCTCCGGGCATCTCGCGGCGACCCAGCACCGCCTCGTACGGCGTGTGCGCGCGGACGCCGAAGTGCTCCCACACCGCGGACCAGAACCCGTCCAGATCGGTCACCGACCAGTGGTGCAGCTCGTCGTAGCCGGCGAAGCTCAGCCCACGCTCGCGCTCCAGCCAGGTGAGGAACCGGCCGATCTCGCTGCTCTCCCGCACGTCCGCCGAGGGCTCCCCCATCAGCTCCGCAGGCTCGGTCGTGCGGCGGTCATGATGCCGCCTCCGCGGGACCAAGAACGTCGGCGGGTGTCATGACCGCTGCACCTTCGCCGCCCGGCCCTCCAGGAACGCCCGCATCCGCGACTGGGCCTCGTCGCTGCCCCCGGCGACCGCGGCCATCAGCGCTTCGAGCAGGTAGCCCTCGGCCGGGTTCGCCTGCGCGATGCGCGGCAGCGCCTGCAGCACCGCGAAGTTCGTGACCGGCGAGTTCGCCGCGACCTTCGCCGCCAGCTCCACCGCGGTGGCCAAGCCCTCGCCCGCACCGGTGAGGTAGTGCGAGATGCCGACGTCCTGGCCCTCCTGCGCGCTGAGCACCCGCCCGGTCAGCATCATGTCCGCCATCCGGTGCGCCCCGATCAGGCGCGGCACCCGGACCGAGCCGCCCCCGCCGACGAACAGTCCCCGCTGCCCCTCCGGCAGCGCGTAGAACGCCGACGGTTCCGCCACCCGGATGTGCGTGGCCGACGCCAGCTCCAAGCCACCACCCACCACGGCGCCCTTCAGCACGGAGACCACCGGGATGGTGCCGGACTCGATCCGAGCGAACGCCCGGTGCCACATCATCGAGTGCTGCACGCCCTCCAGCACATCCCGCTCGGTCAGCTCGGACAGATCCAGCCCGGCGGAGAAATGCTCGCCCTCCGCGTCAAGCACCACGGCGCGAACACCGCCGGGGGGCGCTCCGAAGAACGCTTCCAGGCCGAGCACGGTGACGTCGTCGAGCGCGTTGCGCTTCGCGGTACGCGACAGGCGCAGCACGCCCACTTCACCGTCGCTGCCGCGCCGCTCGAACTGCAACGAGGGCGGCAGCAGGACCCGCGCGTGGTCGGTGGTCATCGGAGTTCTCCTGTCGTTCAGGGGTACGGACACGGGTCAGGTGATCAGGTAGGCGTCATAGACGACGGCCTCGGGCAGCCGCAGGGCCGATCCGACCGCGACGGCGCGGGTGAGCCAGCCGTATTCGGGCGAGGCGCGCCCGTGGTCGGTCCCAGGTGCCAGAGCACGGACTTCAGCTCGACGGTGAAACGAGCGAGCAACCGCAGGTCGGGACGCGGCGGGAGTAGATCGGACGGTCAGGCACTGCCGACTCCCGGCGCTGTCGTGCTGATCATTCCGCGGCCTCGTCGCACATTCTGCGGCGGAGCAACGCCATGCGCCTCGGAGTCATCCGTGGCCGCCGCCGGGTCCACGATCCCAGTCCCTCGTTCAGCACAGCGCCTCCCCCGACGTATCAAGTAACTTGACATGTACTTTGTATCAAGGATCCTGATATCGTGTCAAGTATGAAGGAACCTGCGACATCCCCTGCCGCCGAGCCGTCCGCCGGCAACAGCCCCCGCCTGACCTACCTGGTGAAGCGGCTGGAGATGGCCGAGCGGGCACGCATGGAGGAGGTGCTGCAGACCTACGGCGTAACCCTGCACCAATACACGGCCTTGAGCCTGCTCGAACGTCGCGACGGCCTGTCATCTGCCCAGCTCGCCCGGCGGCACTTCGTCACACCCCAGGCTATGAACCAACTCGTCGCCACGCTGGAACGCGACGGACTCATCCATCGCGAGCCCGACACCGGAAACCGCAAGATCCTCCGGGCAACTCTGACCGGCTCGCGGCAAGACCACCCTCGAGGCCTGTCACGCAGCCGTCGACGAGCTGGAACGGCAGATGCTCGCCGACTTCACCCCCGACCAGGAACAAGAATTCCGCGCAGCATTGCAGCGCAGCCTTCGCGGGCTGGCCGACAGCGCCTGAACCGGCGGGCGCCCGGTTCAGCCCGAGGTCCTCGCGGATGTCGATGAAGCTGTGCTCGGCGCCGCCGTCGACGGACACCCCGCCGCCGGGGCGCACCTGGTGGTCTTCGCCCTCCACCCGGTTCAGCTGTGGTGGGGCAGCCGTCGGGGTACTCGTTCGACCCGACTACCCGCCCAACGTTGCCTGATGGAACTAGAACGGCACCCGTTGGCGCAGCAGCCCCTGCCCCGGGGCGCGGCCCGACACGATGCGGCAGAACTCGACCGCGTCCAGCTCCACCCGCTCGGCCGAGCCCGCGCTGCCGCCGCCGGCGTACGTGCCACCGGCCGGGCCGGTCAGCCGCAGCTGGAACGGTCGGCCGTGCCGGTCGGCCCACTCCCGCACGACGTCGGCGACGATCCGGCCGTCGTGCTCGGCGGTGAGCTCCAGCGGACGCTCGGTCGCCCGCGCGATGTCCACCCGGTGCATCCAGGTGTCCCGGGTGAGGATGGTGTCCAGCACGAAGGCCAGCCGCCACCGCTCCGTGCCGCCCTCGGGGAGCTCTTCGGTCATCGGGATGGCCCGCATCAGCCGGCGGCTGCCGCGCCAGCGGGCCTGCCGCGGCCCGGCGGCTGCCATCCGATCGACCAGCTGGGCTGTGGACAGGCCGGCGTTGGCCCTGACCTGGACCGCGGTGATGCCGTCGATGGCCGGGCCGTCGCCGGCCGCCCGCTGACCGGCGACCATGGTGGCGACGAACCGCCGCACGCCGGTGAACGTCTCGGTCATGCCGAGCACGTGGCCGGCCATCGCGCGCACGTCCCATGCGGGGCAGTCGGTGGGGCGGGTCCAGTCGTCGGGGACGAGCGTGCGCAGCAGCGCGACCATGCGCTCGGTCTCGACGCGGGCCAGGGTTACCGACTCCGGGCGGGCGATCGGGCGCAGGCTCCGCACGTCGATCCCGGTGGCGGCGTCGTGGCCGGCGCCGGAGCCGGCGGTCATGCCGGCACCTCGCTCGGGGTGGTTGCGGCCAGCCGGCCGTCGTAGGCGTCGGCGAGCCCGCGCAGGGCCGCGGCCCCGTCCCCGGCGAAGGCGGGGCCGTGCATGAGCGCCAGCGTGCGCGGCTCCAGAGTGGCCAGCCGGCGCATGGTCGGCCCGGTGTCCGGGGTCAGGGCGCTGGCCCGGAACAGGTCCTCGGCGGCCATCGCCGGTCCGACGAGGTCGACGTCGTGGACCAGCGCCGGCGGGTCGCCGAGCTGGGTGAACAGGTCGCCGCAGAACAGGATCCCGGTCGTCTCGTCGTGCAGGACCTGGGCCTCCCAGCCGTGCGGGACGTGCGGGGTGGGGATCAACCGGATCCGGTGCCCGCCCAGGTCGAGGGTCTCGTCCTCGGTCATCGCCCGCGGGGTCCGGTCGGCCAGGTCGTTCAGCGACACCATGCAGCCCAGCGGGTTGAACACGACCTGGGCGTGCGGGGCGGCGGCGAGCCAGCGGTTCATCGCTCCGCATTCGTCGGACTCGACGTGGCCGAAGCTGACCCAGCGCAGCCGGGCCAGGTCGATCACCTTGGCCGCGGCCTCGGAAACCAGGGGGAACATCCCCTTCGGTCCGGTGTGGAACAGCAGCGGCTCGTCGGAGTCGATCAGGTACTGGTTGAAGGTGAACCCGCTGGGGCCGATGTCGGGGACGCAGGTCGAGAGCCGGTAGACCCGCTCGGCGATCTCGTGCACGGTGGTCTGCATGCCGTGAGCGTGCTCCCCTGCCGCTCGCGGCGGCAGGGGCGCGGGCCCCGAGTTAACGGCCGGGCCTCACCCAGTTTGGCCGCTTCCCACTCCCAGCCCGTGCTCTCGGGCGAGCTCGCGCAGTGCCGCCCGGCCGCGGCGCCCGGTCCGGTCGGCCAGGTTGCTCAGGTGCCGTTCCACCGTCTTGGTGGACAGGTAGAGCCGCTCGGCGATCTCCCTGGTCGAGCGCCCCTCGGCGACCAGCGTGAGCACGTCCACCTCCCGGCTGGTGACGCCGAGGCCACGCAGCGCCGCCGGTACCTGCGACGTCCCCCGGCCGCGGCGCGGCACCGGCGCGCCGAGGGCACCCAGCATCGTCCGGCAGCGGCGGGCCAGCCGGTGGTAGCCGCCGGCGGCGAAGAACGCCTCGCTCTCGCGCAGCCACGCCGCCGGGTCGCCCCACCCGTCCCGGGCGGCCGCCCGGGCCACCAGCAGCTGCTGGCAGTGCACCATTCCCGCCATCCGCGGCATCCGCCGCAGGCGCTCCCGCGCCGAGGCCATCAGGGCCGTCGCGGCCTCGGCGTCGCCCGCTCGCCCGAGGGCCACCGCGTCGGCGCACGTCGGCCGCCGCGACGAACACCGCCATGCCCAGGGCCTCGACCGCCGCGCGGTAGTGGGCCCGCGGGCCGGCACCGTGATCGTCGTCCTCGATCGTGTGCAGGGTGGCCCACCAGAGCCGGCCGGGGAACACCGACGTGCCGGCCGGCGCGGCCGCGACGTGCGGCATCATCGCGTCCAGCTGCTCCCGCAGCGCGCCGAGGTCGTCGGCCACGAACGACCGGGTGGGCAGCACCCGCCCGTACAGGTCGCCCAGGATGCGGGGGTCGTCGGGTGCCGGCGCGAGCGCCTGCCCGACCGCCGCCTGCATGGCCTCGTCGTCGCCGGCCAGCGCGTGCGCTCCGGCCAGCCACAGGTGGGCCAGCCGGGCGGTGGCCAGGCCGTAGCGGCGGCTGGCTCGGGCGCAGTTGCCGGCCGCGGTCAGGCACCCCGCCCGGTCGAAGCTGGACAGCGCGATGTCGGCCAGGCTCAGGTCCATCACCGCGACCGTGGTCAGCGCCCCGTAGCCGGCGGCCAGATCCCGGGTCCCCTGCAGCTGCGACGGGTCGCCCCGGCCCCACGCGATCAGCGCCAGCTCGTGCCGGGCCCGCAGGTGCCAGCCCGCGAGCCGGTGCCGCGCGGCGACCTCGGCGGCCCGCTCGAACCAGGCCGCGGCCTCGTCCAGGCCGAGCTGGCGGCCCAGCCGCCCCAGCACCTGCGACGCCTCACACTCCACCTCCGGCTGGTCGGCCGCCGCGGCGGCGGCCACCGCCGCATGCGCGAGTGCCGACGCCTCGTCCGACCGGCCGCGTTCGAGGGCGAGGTGGGCGGCCACCGCGTCGATGCGGGCGGTGAGCGCGGCGCTCATCCCGTCGGGCAGCTCGTCGACGACGGCCCGGGCCGCCGCCGTGTAGCCGGCGGCGGTGCCGGTGTCACCGGCGGTCAGCGCGGCGTGGGCGAGCTGCACGAGCAGGTCGGTGCGGCGCTCGGGCCGGACGCGCGCGGCGTCGAACCGGGCCGCCAGGTCGCGCCCGATGGCCAGCGCCTGCTCGGTCTTGCCCGCGGCGACCAGGATCGCGACCAGCACCTCGTCCGCGGCCGCCGCGGCCGGCCCGCCGTCGGGAGCCAGTACCCTGGCCCGGCGCGCGGTGGCCTCGGCCGTGCTCAGCGCGCCGTCACGGCACGCCCGCCCGGCGCTCTCGACCAGTCGGTCGGCGGCCGCCTCCGGGTCCCCCGCCGCCTCGGCGAGCTCGGCGGCCAGCTCACAGAAGCCGCCGGGCAGCCCCGGGTGCGCCCGCTCGAGGGCCGGCCAGGCACGCCGGGCCAGCTGCGCCCGGTCCGGGGGCAGCAGGTCGGCGAGCACCGCCTCCCGGGTCAGCGCGTGCCGGAACCGGAATCCGTTCCCCTCCACCTCGACCAGCTGGATGTCGACGGCGCGGCGCAGCCCGTCCACCACCTCGCGGCCGTCGACCTCGGCGATGCCGGGCAGCAGCTCCCACTCGAAGCGCCGACCGAGCAGCGCGGCGGCGCCGACCACCCGCCGCGCCGTCGGGTCCAGCCCGGTCAGCCGCTGGCGGATGGACTCGCCGAGGCTGGCCGGAACGGTCGGGGTGAGCGCGCCCGTGCTGGTCCAGTAGCCGTCGACCAGCCGCAGCTCGCCCGAGGCCACCACCCCGGCGAGCAGCTCCTCCACCAGGAACGGGTTGCCGTCGCTGTGCACGCGGACGAACTCGGCCAGCTGCCCCGACACCCTCGCCCCGCCCAGGCAGGCCGCCACCATGCGGTCCACCTCGTCGTCGGAGAGCGACGGCACCGCGAGCACCGACGCCAGGTCGCGGCGCAGCAGCCGCTCGGCAGAGCTCCGCGGCGGCGGTCCCGCCGGGTCGGCAGGTGCACACGCACAGCACCGGCTCGCCGGCCAGCGCGTCGGCGAAGTAGTCGACGGCGTCGATCGTCTCGGCGTCGGCCCAGTGCAGGTCCTCCAGCACCAGCACGGCGCCCCGCCCCCGCCCGGACAGGGCCAGCAGCCGCACGATGCCCTCGTGCAGCAGCACCGGCGAGGCCTCCGCCCGGCCGCCCGCCAGGCCGATCTGCGGCCAATGCGGCAGCAGCCGGGCGAGGTGTCCGGTGAACCCGGCCAGCTCCGGCGCCTCCGGGGGCGGCCCCGACCGGTGGGCGGCCAGCAGCGCCTCGGCCAACGGCCGGTGCGGCACCGTGTTGGCGCCGGGTACGGCCCGCCCGAACAGCACCGCCGCTCCCCGAGCCGTGGCCGCCCGGATCACCTCACGGGCCAGCCGGGACTTGCCGGCGCCGGCCGCGCCGACCAGCACGAGCACCCCGCCCCGACCGTGCGCGGCGCCCTCGACCCGCGCGCGCAGCCGTTCGCTCTCGGCCTCGCGTCCCACCAGCTCCGGGCACACCAGCGAGAACGCGGGCCGGGGCTGGTCCGCGTCCGGCCCGGCCGGATCAGGCACGTGCGCCACGAGCTGGAGGGTATTCGGCCGACGGAAATCCGCCTTCCCGTTCGAGCGGGTTCGGTCCACGTCGTCGAACACGACCAGCGCAGCTACGCCCGCAGCTGATCAGCTCTGGTCAGCCGTGTGCTTGTTGGGGTACACGGTCGGTGAAAGCGCGGACAGCAGGCACCCACTCAGGGCCGACCTCACAGGAGGAACAGATGTCACCCTTGACGAAGGCGGCCGTGTTCGCCGCCGGGTGCCTCTGCCCCGACTCGACCCCAACCTGACGTAAGTCGTGGGATCGAGACATCGTCAGTGCGATTACCTGGAGATCGCAGGGGGACCGGAAGCAAGAATGGCCGAATGTTCCTCACCGCCGCCCAGCGGGAAGGCGGCCGAGAGCGCGGCAACCACGTCGACGGCGGGGAGTGATCGTCCGGTGGGCATCGTCAGCAGGCTCGACGCATTCCAGCGGCAGCACCGATGGTTAGGGGTGCCCATCGCCGTCATCTACAAGTTCGTCGACGATCTGGGCGGTTATCTGGCCTCGCTGATCACCTACTACGGATTTCTGTCGCTCTTCCCGCTGCTGCTGATCTTTTCGACGGTGCTCGGTTTCCTTCTCCCGGGAAACCCCGAGTTGCAGCAGCAACTGATCGGCAGTGCACTGTCGCAGTTTCCCATTATCGGAGATCAGCTCACCAGTAGCGCGCAGCCGTTGCGCGGCTCGGGGTCGGGCCTTGCGGTGGGGATCCTCGTTGCGCTCTATGGCGGTCTCGGAGTGGCGGTGGCGATCCAGAACGCCCTGAACCAGGTGTGGGGCGTTCCGGTGAACAAGCGCCCCGATCCCGTCCGGGCGCGACTACGCAGCCTGCTGCTCCTCGGGCTGTTCGGGATCGGCGTGTTGCTGACGACCGCGCTGTCAGCGCTTGCCACCGCCGGCGCCGAGCTCGGACCAGCACTGCGGGTGGGGGCGATCGCCCTGTCGATCATCGTGAACGGCGGGCTGTTCGTGCTGGCCTTCCGAGCGCTCACCGCACGCCGCGTCAGCGTCAAGGACGTGCTGCCCGGTGCGGTCATGGCCGCAGTTGCCTGGCAGGTCCTGCAGTCGGTCGGCACTGCGTATGTCGGCTACCAACTTCAGGGCTCCAGCCAGGTGTACGGGCTGTTCGGCATCGTGCTCGGCCTGTTCGCCTGGATCTACCTGGAGGCAGTGACCATCGTCCTTGCGGCCGAACTCAACGTGGTGCTCGTCGAGCGGCTGTGGCCTCGCGCGCTGCTCGCCCCCTTCGTCGAGGACGTAAACCTCACCCACGCCGACCGTCGCAGCTACGAGTCCTACGCCAGCACCCAGCAGTACCGAGAGGCCGAGACGATCAACGTGGAGTTCGAGCCGCCGCAGAGGAGAAGCGCAGAGGAGAAGGACGACACGTCGCCGTCCTAGGTCGTGATCGCCGAGGCCGCGGTCGAGACCGGGGTGAATACCCGCTGGCCATTACTACACGGACGCCATCGCGCCCCTCTGCACCACATCGATTACCTCACATGCGGGGTTGGGTAGCGGGTCAAGCGGCTATCCGACCCGCATGGCAACCACCACCACTCCACGTCCGCCGGGTCACGAAGCTGAGACCCCCGTCCAGATCCCCGCGCGCGGGTGGTGGCAGGTCACCCGCCGCGCGTTCAAGGAGAGCAGCGACGACAACGTTTCGATCCTCGCCGGCGGTGTGGCCTTCTTCGCATTCCTCGCCGTCTTTCCCGCGATCATCGCCGCGATCACCATCTACGGTCTGATCGCCGATCCGGCGGACGTGGCCCGGCAGATCGAGAGCTTGTCGGGCATGCTGCCGCAGGAAAGCCAGCCCCTGATTGCCGACCAGCTGAACTCGGTCGTGCAGAGCAGCGGCGGCGCGCTCGGCTTCAGTCTGATCGTCTCGCTGCTGGCCGCGCTCTGGTCGGCGTCCAGCGGAACCGGCAACCTCATCCAGGCCGTGAACCTGGCCTACGACGAGAAGGAGAGCCGCGGCTTCCTCAAGGTGAAGGGCACCGCGCTCGCCCTCACGCTCGGCGCCATCGTCTTCGTGCTGATCACGCTCACCCTCGTGGCCGTGGTCCCATCGGTGCTCGACGCCCTCCAGCTGGGCCTGCTCGGCAGGATCCTCGCGCAGATCGTGCGCTGGGCACTGCTGGTGGCCCTGGTGGTCGTCGCGCTCGCCGTGGTCTACCGGGTCGCCCCGGACCGCGACGCACCGCGCTTTCGCTGGGTCAGCACCGGCGCGCTGGTCGCGGCCGGACTGTGGATTCTCGGCAGCGTCCTGTTCAGCCTGTACGTCAACAACTTCGGCAGCTACAACAAGACCTACGGCGCGTTGGCCGGCGTCGTCGTGCTGATGCTGTGGCTCTACCTCACCAGCTACATCGTGCTCCTCGGCGCCGAGATCAACGCCGAGTCCGAACGCCAGACCCGTAGAGACACCACCAAAGGCGAGGCGGCCCCGATGGGCGAGCGCGGGGCCGAGGCCGCGGACCAAGTGGCCGACGAACCGAACTCGGCCCCCGGCCGGTAACCGGCCGGCAGAACAGGCACGAAATGCGGTCTCATGTGTTCGCCATCACCGCGCCGGCCGCTGGCAGCCATCACTCAAGTGATCGTCAGCGGCGGACCCATTGATATGATCTTTACTGGGTTGGTGAGCAGTAAGCACTTGCGCGGCTCGGCAAATTGCTCACCGTCGATGTGGTTACTACCCGCCTCGTCGGGTAGTTGCTGGTTATGACCCAGCAAACGAGCGGATACGCCGCTCCCGCCGGTTCCTCCACCGATCCCTCCACGACCCAGGTTGCCCGCGATCAGGCTGCGCAGGTCGGCCGGACGACGAGTGACGCCGGCAAGCGCGTGGCCGGTACCGCCGCCGACCAGGCCGGCCAGGTCGCCAACGAAGCTCGCCGCCAGGCGCGTGACCTGCTCGGCGAGGCCAGGGGACAGGCGACGGAGCAGGCCCGCAACGGCCAGCAGAAGGCGAGCGAGGGCTTACGCACCCTGGCCACCGAGTTGCACCAGATGGCGGACAACGGCGACCAGCACGGGCCGGCGTCCGACCTCGCCAAGCAGGCCGCCGACAAGATCGGGGACATCGCGGAGTGGCTGAGCCGCCGCGAGCCGGGCGAACTCCTCGACGAGTTCCGCGCTATGGCCCGGCGCCGTCCCGGAGCTTTCCTGATCGGCGCCGCGGCGGCGGGTGTGCTCGCCGGCCGGTTGACCCGCGGGGCGGTCGACGCCAACCGCGACACCAGCGCAACCAGGCAGCCCCTCACCGCCGAGCCCGTGACGGCGCCTCTGCTACCGGCCGCCGACGCGCCTCTCTACCCGTCCGGGCCGCCCCCCGTCTACACGCCGCCGCCGACCTACGCCCCGCAAGCACCGCAGGGATACACCCCCGGTCCGGGCGCCGGGCCGCCCCCCATTACGGAGCCCCGGCCCTACGCCCCTGACGTGCCGATCGAGGGGGAAACCTGGAGCGAACCCGGCCCCGCCCACGCCGCGCGACCAGGCACCACCACCGGTGCGGAGTACGGCCAGGAATTCGGTCGCCCGGGCACTCCCCGCGACGACGACCCTCTGCAGCCGGGGGGTTCCCGTTGAGCGCGCCGACTCCGCCGACCCAGACCGGCGGCTCCTACGCAGCCTCGCCCACGCCGGCGCCCGCACACCGAGCTCCCGGCGTCACGTCCTACGACGTCGGTGACGTGTCGGTCGGCGATCTGATCGGCAACGTCACCCGAGATCTCTCGACGCTCATGCGCCAGGAACTGGCGCTGGCCCAGGCCGAGATCAAGCAGGAGGTCTCGAAGACGACCAAAGCAGCAGGCGCGCTGGGCGGCGCCGGCCTGGCGGGATTCTTCGTGGTCCTCTTCCTGTCCCTGGCGCTGTGGGCGGGACTGTCCAACGTCATGGACGCGAGCTGGGCCGGCCTGATCGTCGCCCTGATCTGGGCCGTGATCGCCGCCGTGCTCTTCGTCGTCGGCCGCTCGAAACTGCGCGAGGTCAACCCGAAGCCGGAGCGCACCGTCGACACCCTCAGCAACGTTCCCGACGCCCTCAAGGGCCAACGAGGAGTAACCCCGTGACCAACCCTGTGACCGACCCCAACGACCCCGACCAGATCCGTCGCGATATCGAACGGACCCAGGCCAACCTCAGCACCGACGTCGACGCCCTGACCGAGAAGGTCACCCCGAGCCGGATCGTCGAACGCCGGGTTGATCGGGCCAAGGACACCGCGGCCCGGCTCAAGGACAAGGTGATGGGCAGCGACTCCGGGCCCACGAGCGGCCGACACGCCGGCGGCGTCCAGGGGATCGCCGGCTCAGTGGGCGACACCGCCTCGTCCACGGCGTCGAGCATCGCCGACACCGCCTCCGGTGCCGCGTCGACCGCCGCGTCCGCGGTTCAGGATGCTCCGCACGCCGTCCGGCGCCAGACCCAGGGCAACCCGCTCGCCGCCGGGCTGATCGCCTTCGGGGCAGGTTGGCTCATCTCCTCCCTGCTCCCGGCCAGCCGCCGCGAACAAGAACTCGCCGAACAGGCCAGGAACAAGGCCAGCGAGCTGGGTCAACCACTCGCCGACGCCGCCAAACAAGCAGCCACCGAGATGAAGGACAACCTGCAGGAACCGGCCCAACAGGCGGTCGAGTCCGTCAGGTCCACCGCCACTGACGCCGGCCGCACGGTCGCCGACGAGAGCCGCTACGCCGCACAAGACGTCCAAACCAGTACACAGGACGCCGCCGGCACGGTCCGGCACAACGCGTCCAACTGACAAGAGCACGCAAGGGTCCCCACCGGTCGGGTGGGGACCCTCGGCGTGGCGGAGGAGTCAGTCGCCCGCGCCGCCGAAATGCTGGCTCTCAGAGTTCTCGGCGTTGCCCGACCTGGTGATCAGCGACCGACGACGTTCCTTCGGTCCTGCGCGGGCCCGATGCGGCTCCTGTCAGGAAGTCTCGTCCAAGCCGGAGTCCTGCGGACCCGCGGTTCCTGCCAACTCGGCCGCATCCGTCGTGCCCTCGGCATCGTCCTCGACGCTCAAGTTGCCGAAACCCTCGGACGTAGCCCCCGCCTCGTTCGCTTCTTCCGCTGCCGCATTTCCGTCGATTGGCTGCTCGGACATCATTGGCCGCCTTCACACCCTCGGGCTGGTCATTGCCCGTGGATGGTTCCACAGTTCTGGTCGCCTCGTCGCGCTCGTGGGACCGGTTTCGGCAGGACGGGAGCATGGTCGTCCACAACGTCCAGCGGTGCGGACTCCGTCACTTCCACGGGATGTCGTCCTCAGCGGGATGGTGCGGGCGCTCTCTGCGGACGAGACGAACCTGGGTCAGGTGGCGAGGTCAAGCGTCCGGTCACCTCCAGCACCCGGCGCCGTCGCGGCGCATATATCTCCGTAGCCGGCACGGATCCGCTGTGACGTGCCCGCGCCGAGACTGGCGCAGGACAACGCACATCGGCCAGAGGAGCACGTCGCCATGCCCAGCAGCCAAGACTCCTACGACGTCCTCGTCGTCGGAGCCGGGCCTGCTGGTCTCACCACCGCCATCACCCTTGCCCGCGCAGGCGTGCGCGTCCTGGTCGTCGACAAGCACGCCGGCACGTCGATCTTTCCGAAGGCGACCGGCATCCGGTTGCGCACGATGGAGATCCTGCGCAGCTGGGGGCTCGAGCAGCGGGTGCGCGAGGGCGCGCAGCGGGTCCGGCTGGGTGTTGCGGTGTCCTCGACGCTCGCCGACCCTCGGCAGCAGGAGCTCTCCTTCGGCGTTCCCGCCCCCGACGCATTGGAGACGATCAGCCCGAGCACGGTCGCCATCTGCCCGCAGGACCATCTGGAGCGCGTGCTGCTCGAACACCTCCTGTCCCGGGGCGGCGAGGTGCGTTTCCGCACCGAGCTGGTCGGTATGTCCATGACCGGCGGTGGCGTGACCGCCCGGCTGGGCCGACGACCCCGCCACGGCGGCGCTGCCACAGCCCCCGCGATGGACGATGTTCGCGCCCGCTTCCTCGTCGGCGCGGACGGCGCGAGCAGCACGGTTCGGGCGGCGCTGGGCATCGGGGTCCAGCAGTTGGGCTTCGAGGGCGAGCACCTGGCCATGCTCTTCCGGGCCGATCTCGCTTCGGTGATCGCCGGGCATGCGTACGCCCTGCACTTCGTCACGGCACCGGGTACCGAGGGGATGTTCGTGCCGTCTGGCATCGGGGGACGCTGGGTCTATGACGTGGAGTGGCATCCCGAGCGCGGTGATTGCCTGACCGACTGGACTCCTCAGCGCTGTGTCCAGGCGATCCGGGCAGCCGCCGGCGCGACGGACCTGGATGTGGAGATTCACCGGATCTTCCCATGGTCGTTCGGCGCCGCCGTGGCAACCACCCACCGGGTCGGCAACGGGTTCCTCGTCGGCGACGCCGCCCACCGCACCACCCCGCGCGGCGCCAAGGGAATGAACACAGCCATCGCGGCCGGTCACAATCTCGGCTGGAAGCTCGCCTGGGTGCTCCGCGGCTGGGCGGCTGAGGCGCTCCTGGACAGCTACGAGGCGGAACGACGCCCCGTCGGCCTCCATAACGCCCTGAACTCGCTCAACACCGACGATGAAGCCGACGGCGATCCGCTCGCCGATGACTTCGGAGTCGTCTACTCATCGCAGGCCATCCTTTCCGACGGCACCCCGGCGCCGAACCGCGGCCAGGCCGTGCTCGACGCACGTCCGGGGAGCCGCGCACCACACGCCTGGATCGACCTCGACGGGCGTCGCCTCTCCACACTCGACCTGTTCGACGGCCAGCTCACCGTGCTGACCGGTCCGCACGGGCGACAATGGCGATGTGAGGTGGACCTCCTGCGCCGCGCCGGCCCGCCGATCACCGTGCTGGCCTTCGACCGGGATCTGTCCGCCCCCGATCGATCGCTCCCCGATCTCTACGGCATCGGAGAGTCCGGCGCCGTGCTCATCCGACCCGACGGACACACCGCCTGGCGAGCTGCCATCGAAACGCCCCAGAGCCGCAGCGAGCTGCGCCAGGCCATCGACACGGCTCTCGGCCGGCCGCACCGCACGCTGACACACCGCCGCTGACACGGTGCGAGCCACGAACAACGCGCGGAAGAACCGCATCTCGTCCCGACCGCACGATGACCCGGTGACCGGGACCGGCCGGCCGGCGGCCGAGGAGCACCGCAGTCTGCGCGGGCTACGGGCAGTTGCGCCTGCTCCGGTGTCAGCTCCAGCAACCGGGCATAGCTCGACAGCACCGCAGACAGCGGTCCCGGTTGGTACCTTCCGACCATGACGGCGGTCGATTCCGACGGCCGATGTGCTCGGATCAGTCTCGCGCTCGACGAGCCGATGGCCGGGACCGCGCCGTCGGCCCGGCGCTGGCTGTGCCTGGAACGGCCGGGCGGGTGGCCCCGCGACATCAGCCAGGAGCGCGAGCCCGCGGTGGCGGCGCTGCTGGCCCGGGCCACGGCGTCCGGCTTTCGACCGCTGCTGATTCGCAGCTCCGAACCCGCCATGGCCGGGCGACCCCCACGGGTCTTCCTGACCGACACCACCCCGGGCGGTGCGGTAACGACGACGGTCACCGTCGACGATCCTGACGAGCTGAACGATCTGCCGCTGCCCGATCCTGACCACCCGCTGCCCGGCGAGCCGGTGACCGAGCCGCTGCTCCTGGTCTGCACCCACGACGAGCGCGACGCCTGCTGCGGGCGCGACGGAGCAGCCCTGCTCGATGCCGTATCCGGGCCGAATGTCTTCGCGTGCAGTCATCTGGGCGGGCACCGGTTCGCTCCCACCGCGCTGGTTCTGCCCACCGGCTACCTCTATGGCCGTCTCGACCCGATCTCAGCCCAGGCCGTCCGCGCCGCCGCGGCGGCCGACGAAGTCACGACCGACCGCTGCCGCGGCCGGTGCACGTGGTCCGCGGAAGGGCAGGTCGCCGATCTCGCAGTACGCGCCGCGACCGGCCTGCTCTCCCCCGACGCCCTGGTCGTGCTGGACGACGCAGGAGACACCGTCCATCTCGCGACCGCGTCCGGGCAGCAACACTGGGCCGTTGATCTTCAGCGCGTCGACGTCGACGTGACACGCCCTGCCTCCTGCGGCGCCCGGCCCACCCTGATGGTGCCGCTGCGGGCCACGGCGGTGCGTGCGCTCCGGCCCAGCTCCTGATCCGCCGCCGACGGCCGGTCGTCACTCATCCACCAACTCGTGGTGCAGTCGCTCGATCGCGGCGACGTGCTCGGCGCCGGTCAGGCCGAGGCCTCGTGTGCTGATCGCCATGTGTGTCGCGCCCAGTCCTCGCCAGTCCTCGATCAGCGCCGGCCATGTGGGCGGATCTCCGTACCTCACCTCGATCCGCGGCTCGATGCCGATCTCCCCGGGGTCGCGGCCGGCGTCGGACGCATGACACCGGATCCGGCCGAGCATCTCCTTCGCGCGGACGTCGGGAAGCATCTGCGGAAACCAGCCGTCGCCCAGCCGACCCACCCGGCGCAGCACCGGCTCGGCCTGGCCACCGAACCACACCGGAATCGGCCGTTGCACGGGCAGCGGGTTGATGCCGGCGTTCGGGACGCGATGCCAGCGGCCCTCGAAGTCGACCACCGATTCGGTCCACAGTGCACGCAGCAGGGCGACCTGCTCCTCGATCCGCCGTCCACGGTCGTGGAAGTCCTCCCCGAGTGCCTGGTACTCCACGTCGTTCCATCCGACGCCGACGCCCAGCCGCAATCGCCCTCCGGAGAGCACGTCGACCTCGGCAGCCTGCTTGGCCACCAGTGCGGTTTGCCGCTGCGGCAGGACGAGCACGCCCGTCACGAGCTCGATGCGCTCGGTCAACCCGGAGAGGTAACCGAAGAGCACGAACGGCTCGTGGAAGGGGTCGTCGGCGTCGTAGGGCTTCCGCCAGTCCGGGCGGTGGGCCCGGCCCGCGCCGAGGACGTGGTCGAAGACGAGCAGGTGGGTGTAGCCGAGCCCGTCGGCGGCCTGGGCGAAGTCCCGGCACAGCACCGGGTCGTCACCGATCTCGGTCTGCGGGAACACCACCCCGGTGCGCATCTGCGTGTCCCCGGCGCCGCTGATCCGTCAGCCCGCGGCCGGGGACCCCGAAGAGGAGCCGCCGGCATCCGCCACGGGCCGGTCGGGACCGCCCGGGGTGCGTAGGCCGCTGACTGCTGCCTTCTCGAGCCGCTGCCGGAACTCGACCTCGCGCTTCACCTTCTCGGGACCGCCGCTGACGACGCCGCGCCATGGGATCGGCACCCCGCCGGCCGCGGGGCCGGGGCTCGCCGGCCGCGGCGTCGGCGCGCCGACGCCGCGGGCGAGGCTCGGGCCGGCGGGGATCTTGCGCGTCACGCTGCCGCAGTCGGGGCACGTCGGAGCATCTGCGTCCCGCGGAACCAGCCGCTCGAAGCGGTGTCCGCAGTCGCAGCGGTAGACGAAGATCGGCACTGTTGCACCTCCGGTGCTTCGAGGCCTGCCAGCTGGATTCCGGCGAGCTTCCGCCGTGCGTCGAGCACGCACGGGTCAACCGTGGCCCGCCTCTTCACGGTCATCCGCATCCGCGCCGCGGTCAAGCCCATGACGGACTTCCTGGGGGTCCGGTTTCCGCGGCCCTCGGTCGGTGAGACACCACCGGCGGCCACCGTCCGGGCGGGTCGCCCACAGGCGGACAGGATCACCCGGGCCTTCACCTAGGCGTTCGCCCGGTGCGAAGCCGGGGCGGGTGGCGGGAGGCTCTGGCGTGTTCTTGCACGGTGACGTCCGCAGATCGTGGCACGGCCGCCCCTCGCCCCAGCGCGCCGCCCGGCCCCGGGCGGCAGGGCCGTCGTCGTAACCCGCGCAGCCGGAGGTGGCATCGTGAGCAACTCGGTGGACGGTCGATCGGTCACGAGCAAGCTCGCCGCCATCCTTCGGACGTTCTCGACGGGCAACGTCCACTCGCTCTCCGACATCGCGCGATCGGCGAACCTGCCGGTTTCCACAGCGCACCGCCTGACGGCGGAGCTGGCGGAGTGGGGCTTCCTGGAACGAACCGACGACAAGCGTTACCGCGTCGGGATGCTGGTGACGCACCTCGGCACCCGCGTGTGGCACGAGCCGAACCTGCAGGAGCACGCCCGGCGGATCCTCGACGACCTGTCCTCGGCCACGCACGCCACCGTGCGCCTCGGCGTGCTCGAGGACCTGGCCGTCTCGTACATCGAGAAGCGGCCCGACACACACTCGGCCTCGACGTCGTTCGAGACGCGGGCCCTGCCGGCACACGCGACCGCGATGGGCAAGGCGCTGCTCGCGTTCGCCCCGCCGGAGACCGTCGACGCCGTCATCGACAACGGCCTCGACCAGTACACGCCGTTCACGATCGTCGCGGCCCCGGCGCTGCGGCGCGCCATCGCGATCGCCCGGATGACCCGGGTGGCGACGACCCGCCAGGAGTTGCGCCTCAACACCGCGGCCGTGGCCGTGCCGGTGGTCGCCGGCGGCGGTGCGGTCGTGGCCGCTCTCGAGCTCACCACCAGCGGCGCGGGTTATCAGCTGCACGTGATCCAGTCGGCGGTCGTCGTCGCCGCCCGCGCGCTGTCCCGCGAGCTGACCGCGAGCCAGCGCCGGACCAGGCCGGACCGGTTCGCGGTTCTGCAGGGACCGCAGGTCGTGCCGCTGCGGGCGGGTGTGGTGACCGTGTCGGAGGCAGCGGGCCGCACCGCCCGCCGCAGCGCGGGCTAGGACACGGCCTGAACACCCTCAACTGCGATCACGCCCGCCGGCCGACCGGCCGTCCAGCCTCGGCACGGCGACCGGACCCGACGACATCGCCCGCTCGGCGGGCCCGCCGTCCGGCAGCACGGGGCCGGCCGGTGCGACCGGGACGGCGATCCGTCCCAGGTCCCGCGACAGACCGCGGGCCGCGACCATGAGTGCGGGAACCGTGCCGGGCAGCTCGGACGGGACGTCGCGCAGCCGCACCTCCAGCGCAGCGGCGACCTCGCCGGCCGGCCCGAAGACGGGCGCGGCGACGGCGCAGTGGCCGGCACGCAGCTCGCCCCTCGCGACCGCCATCCCCCGGAGCCTCGTCACCTTGAGCGTGTGGCGGAGCCGGACGGCAGTGGCGATGGTCGAGGCCGTGTAACTCGGGAGCCCGTGCCGGACCACATGGTCGACGGTCTCCGGCGGGGAGAACGCCAGCAACGCCTTGCCGAGGGCCGTCGCGTGTGCGGGAAGCGTGGCGGCGGCGGAGAACTCGGACAGCGGCCTGCCCCGGTACGCCTTCTCGACGTAGAGCACCTGGTGGCCGTCGATGACGCCGAAGCGCACGTCACTCGTCGTCGCCGCGCTGAGATCCTCGATCGTCGGCGCCGCGACCGTGCGGAGTCCAGGGGGCCGGTCGCTGCGGCTGCAGGAACCGGGCGACAGCACGATCTCGTACCGTGCGTCGTCTCCGCGGTGCAGAATCCCCCATGCCGCAAGCTCGTGGACCAGGCGATGGGTCGTCGACAGCGACAGGTCCGCTACCTGCGCGACCTCGGTGATCGTCAGGCGGCGGCCGGGGTCGAAGCTACGGATGATCGCAACCACTTTGCTGGTGACGGTCCGGCGCGGCTCCGAGCCGTTACCCGCCACGGGATCCACCTCTCGTTCCCGTACCTGCACTCGCACACCGCACGGCTGCCCTACGCCCTGCCCTCGAACATCACGCGGACGCCGCGGCCGGCCGCTCCGTCCGGTACGCCGTCCTCCGGCCGTTCCACCCGCAGGCAATGCGGCCCTTCCCCGGAGGGGTGGACCGTGACGACCGCCGTCGTCCGGCGGTCCCCCGGCCGGAACGGCCCGATCGAGGCCCGAGTAGCGCCCGGGCTGCGGGCACCGCCCTCGTCGGGGCTATCCGGATGAGGCACGGCGGCGCGGAGCCGATCGGCCGGCCGACGACGTCGTACGGCCGGCCGAGCAGGTCCCCGGCCCGGTCGACGTCGCCGCGGGCCAGGTGCTCGCGGATCCGGGTCGCCGACACCACCTCGCCGCCGACCGACGCCATCCCGAGCTCCACCGCGTCGAGGCCGGTCACCGACACGAGGCGGCGCAGCGTCCCGACGTCGCCCGCGCCGCCGCGGCCGAACCGGAAGTTCTGGCCGACGACGACGAGACGGACCCCCATGCGGTCGCGGAGGATCTCGCGAGCGAAGTCCTCCGCCGCCAGTCCGAGCACCGTTGCGTCGGTGGGGAACAGCACGACGAACGCGGCTCCGGCGTCGCGAAGCAGCCGCAGCCGGTCGGCGAGGCCGGTCAGTGCCGGCGGCAACCGGCCGCCGCGGAGGTAGGCGTGGGGGTGGCGCTCGAACGTGACGGCACCTGTGGGCAGGCCCATGCGACGGCCGGCCGCAAGGGCGCGGTCCAGCAGCGCGCGGTGGCCGCGGTGCACGCCGTCGAACTTGCCGAACGCGACGACCGTGGCACCGAGCAGCTCCGCCACCCCATCCGCTCCCCGGAAGACCCGGAAACGCCCCGGCGCCCGCACGCGCCGCTCCTACTCCTGCGTGTCCTCGAGGCGGAACCCCACCTTGAGCGTGACCTGGTAGTGGTTCACCTCCCCGCCCAGGATCGCGCCCCGGACCTCGGCCAGCTCGAACCAGTCGAGGTTGCGCAACGTCTCGCTCGCGCGCTTGATCCCGTTGCGGATCGCGCTGTTGACGTCCACAGGGGACGTTCCGACGATCTCGCTGATCGCGTACGTGCGGTCTGCCATGCCGACTCCTCGTATCTCGATGTGCGGTTGTCCAGTCCGGTTCCGGTCAGATGACGCCACCCGCCGCGACGATCGCTCGCCGGGTGGTCTCCTTCGCGTTCTCGTTGTGCCGCTTGATCACCGCGACGGCGTCGAGCAGGCTGCCCCGCTCGTAGGCGTCGACGATGGCCCGGTGGTCGTCGATGATCTCTGTGTGGGCCTCCGAGCCCTCCCGCAGCAGGGAGACCATCAGGCCCGCCACGCCGAGGCGCCGGTACGGGTCGGCCAGTGCCGGGTTGTCCGCCAGGTCCACGAGCGCGTTGTGGAAGGCCTCGTTGTGTCGGGTGTAGGCCTCGATGTCGACGAAGCGGCCGTCGGACACCAGCGGCACGGTCTCCTCCATGAGTGCGCGCAGCATCGTGATCCGCTCCCGGGGCACCTGCCCGACGGTCACCGCGGCGACGCCCAGCTCCATCGCGCACCGGGCGTCGAAGGCGTGCTCGGACGACTCCGGGGTGACCGGCTTGACGACGTAGCCGCGGTCGGGATCGCGGGCGAGCAACCCGTCGGCCACCAGCTTGGTCACCGCGTGGTAGACCGTCGCCGGCAGCACGTCCAGCTCCTTGGAGAGCGTGCCGACGTCGAGCGAGTCGTCCAGGGAGAACGACCTGCTCAGGATCCGGCCGCGGAGATCGCCGTACACGATCCGGTCCTGCTCGACCTCGAACCGACCGAACTTGCCGCGGAAATAGGTCAGCGGCGAACCCTCCCGCGCCACCGCCCGTGTGACGCCGGCGAGGAACACGCGGTGGGTCCCGGCCAGGACGTCCTCGCTGACCCGGCACTCGCAGTACGCCAGCGAGTCGACGAGCAGCGGCACGCCGCCCTCGCCGCGCTGCACGTTGAGGCCCTCGAACTTCTGACCGTGCGGCGACGCGAAACGCTCGGCGACGATGCCCTGGTCCTCGTCGAGGATGTTCACCCCGAACGTGCGACTGGAATGGATCGCCTGCTGGGTGCTGCCCCGGGTGTTCAGGCACACGAGGAGCATCGGCGGCTCGAGCGACAACGACGAGACCGCGCTCGCCGTCGCGCCGAAGTCCTCGTCCCCGTCTCGGGCGGTCAGCACCGTGACCCCGCTCGCGAAGTGGCCGATGACGTGCCGGAAGGTCTCCTTGTCCGTCATGTCTCGCGTCCTCTCGGTGGTCTGACCAGCCGGCCCGGTAGGCGTGACCCCGGCTGCCGATCGCGACGTGGTTCCGACCCTCGGACGGCGGACGGGGCGGCATCAAGCGGCCTTTCCGTCCAATGGACTCCGGGCTGCACGGACCCGGACCGCCGCCGGCGTCCCCGTCCGGGTTTCCGTTCGACGGGAAGACCCGTTGTGTCCGTTCCACGATCTTCCGGATCGTGGCCGCTGCAGCCCGGACGGTCCGCACGGTCCCGTCGTGGCGGGGTCCGCCTGACCGCACGACGGGGCCACGCACGCGCTCGCCCGCACTTCGAGGAGAGATCCCCATGACGACAACGATCACGAGAACACCCGAGCAGGAGGCCCGGCGGCGCAGCACGGTCGTGTGGGTCGTCGGCCTCGCCTTCGTCGGCCTGGTCTTCGACGGCTACGACCTCGTCGTCTACGGCACGGTCCTGTCGACCTTCCTGCGCGACCCCACCCAGATCGGCGAGGTCACCCCCGCCGTGGGCGGGGCGCTGGGCAGCTACGCGCTGGTCGGCGTGCTGGTCGGGGCCCTGCTCGCCGGCACCGTGGCCGACGTCGATCGGCCGGCGCAAGGTCATGCTCCTGGCCTACGCGTGGTTCTCCATCGGCATGGGCATCACCGCGCTGATGACCACCACGACCGGCTTCGGCCTCATGCGGTTCGTCACCGGCCTCGGCGTCGGCGCCCTGGTCGCCACCACGGGCGCGATCGTCTCGGAGTTCGCGCCGCCGGGGAAGAAGAACCTCTGCAACGCCATCACCTACTGCGGCGTGCCGGCCGGGAGCCTGCTGGCCGCGCTGCTCGCCATCATCCTGCTCGCCGCGATCGGCTGGCGGGGCATGTTCTGGATCGGGGCGCTGCCGATCGTCACGCTGCTGCCGCTGGCGTTCTTCAAGATGCCCGAGTCGCCGAGCTGGCTGCTCGCCCGCGGGCCGCGATCGAGGAGGCCCGCGCGCTCTCCGAGCGGACCGGCGTGCCGCTGGAGGAGGCGGCCGCCATGGCCGCCCCGGTCGGCGGCAAGCGCGAGCGGACGGGCTTCGCCGGCCTGTTCAGCGGGGGGAACGCGCTCCCGGCGATCCTGATGGGGTTCATGAGCGTCACCGGCCTCGTGCTGGTCTACGCGCTCAACACCTGGCTGCCCGAGCTGATGACCCGCGCCGGGTTCTCCACGAAGGGCTCGCTGTCGTTCCTGCTGGTGCTCAACGGCGGCGCGGTGATCGGCGCGCTGGTCGGCTCCCGGATCGCCGACCGGTTCGGACCCAAGCCGGTGGTCGCGGGCTGCTTCCTGATCGGCGCGGTCTCCATCGCGCTGCTCACCCTGAGCCTCCCGCTCGGCCTCCTGCTGCTGTTCGTCGCGATCGTCGGCCTGGGCACCAGCGGCACGCAGACGCTCATCTACGGCTTCGTGGCCAACTACTTCACCACGAAGGTCCGCGGTGCGGCCGTGGCGTGGTGCGCCGGGTTCGGCCGGCTGGGCGGTGTCGGCGGCCCGCTGCTCGGCGGCTTCCTGGTCGCCGCCGGCCTGGCGCTCAACTCCATCTTCTACGTCCTGGCCGGGCTGGCCCTGCTGGGCATGATCCTGACGCTGCTCGTGCCGACCCGCCACACGCACGACCTGCACCGCACGCCGATCGAGCCCTCGGGCGCGGTCGCGGCACCCGGTCTCGGCGCCCACCGGGCGCCGAGACCCATGAACACCGCCGGTGCAGCGCGAGCCGCTGTCGACCGACGACGTGAGGGGTGGAGAACGTGTACAACCGGATGCTCGTGGCGATCGACGCCTCACCCGACTCGCCCGACAACTCGCTCAATCGCACCATCCAGTTCGCGAAGATGTCCGGCGCGACGGTGTACCTGCTGCACGTCGCGCGCGGGCACCTCATCCCCCGCGACATCAGCGCGGGGGCGGGGCTCGGCGTCACCTCGGTCGAGGACGACGCCGACGTCCGGGAGCGGGCGGTCGTGCAGAACGCGGTCGACCAGATCGCGGCCGCGGGGATCGAGGTCCACGGCGAGATGATCGAGGCGACCGAGCACGACGTCGCCGACGTCATCGTCCAGCGGGCCGAGGAGCTCGACGTCGACCTCATCGTGCTCGGCTACCAGCACTACCGTGGCTCCGTCGTCGCCGAGCACGTGGTCCACCAGCAGCCGCACTGCTCGATCCTGCTGGCCCGGCCCCCGGAGGCGCACCGGGAGTCGCACCGGAGGTCGCACCGCAAGTGAGAATCTGGCCGATCGGCACCCGGGCAGCGGAGTGACCGGGACGCCTGACAGCGCGCGGCGAGTCCCACGCCCGGGCGGGCGGACCGCCTGGACCGTGCTGACGGTCGGGCAGTTCGCCGCCGTCATCGCGGTGCTGCAGCGCTCGTCGCTGGGCGTGGCCACCACCGAGGCGCTCGCCCGCTTCGGGATCACCGCAGCCACCCTCGCGGCGTTCTCGATGGTCCAGCTGCTGGTGTACGCGGCACTGCAGGTGCCGGTCGGCGTGCTGATCGACCGGTACGGGTCGCGGCTGCTGATCGTGCTCGGGTCGCTGATCATGGCCGGGGCGCAGGCGATCTTCGCGTTCGCCACGACCCTGCCGATGGCGTTCGCCGCCCGGGTGGTGCTCGGGCATCGGCGACGCGCTGGTGTTCATCAGCGTCATGCGGCTGGTGCCCGCGTGGTTCCCGCCCGAGCGCAGCGCGAAGCTCACCAACGCCACCGGGCCGGTCAACCAGCTCGGGTTCGTCCTGTCCGCGGTCGGGTTCGCCGCGGTCCTCGCCGCGGCCGGGTGGACGCCCTCGTTCCTCACCGCGGCCGCGGTCAGCGTCGCGTCCGCGGTGCTGGCGCTGCTGCTGCTGCGCGACTCGCCGCTGGGCCGCCCGCCGCGCGTGCCCCTCGGGCAGGCGCTCGCCACGGCCGGCCACGGGGTGCGCGAGGCGTGGGCGGAACCGGGCACCCGCCTGGGCTTCTGGCTGGGGTTCATGGCCCTGTTCACCGGCATGACCTTCGGCGTGATGTGGGGCTACCCGTTCCTGACGCTGGGCCAGGGGCTCTCCCCGGCACGGCCGGCGCCCTGATGCTGGGGCTCGCCCTGGCCGGCCTGGTCTACGGCGTGACGCTGGGCACCTTCATGGCGCACCACCCGTACTACCGCAGCCTCATCGCCATCGGCGTCGTGGCGGTGGTGGCGGCTGATCTGGGCGGTCGTGCTGCTGTGGCCGGGCCGGGCGCCGCTCTGGCTGCTCGTCGTGCTGGTGCTGGCCGTGCCGGCCCCCACCATCGGCGCGGTGATGACGTTCGACATCGCCCGCACGTCCAACCCGCCGCGGCGGCTGGGCAGCGCGATCGGCGTGGTCAACGGCGGCGCGTTCCTGGGCACGCTGACGGCGGTGATGGCGATCGGGCTGGTCCTGCAGGCGACCACCCCGGGCGGGTCGACCGACTACTCGCTGGACTCGTTCAAGTGGGCGTTCGCGACCCAGTACGTGCTGTGGGCGATCGGCATCGTGCAGACGCTGCGCTACCGGCGCCGGACGATCCGCGCCCTGATCGAGCGCGACCCCGACGCCTACGCGGCGCTGCGCCGCGGCGTCCACCTGTCGCCACCGACGTAGGGAGAGCCGCATGACCGACCCGCCCGCACCCGCCGCGCTCGTCCTGGGCCGCATCGACGAGTCGTTCCACCAGGTCGCCGCGGCGGTCGTCGAGGAGGTCCTGGTGCGCCTCGGCCACGAGGTGGAGGTGCGGGAGGGTCCGCACCCGGAGATGTACCCCCTCCTCGCGTGCGGCGAGCTGCAGCTGTTCGCCGACAGCTGGTTGCCCGGCGGGCACGGCACCTACTGGGAGCAGATCCGCGATCGGGTCGTGGAGGTCGCGCCGCTCTTCGACGGGGCGCGGTTCTTCTGGGCCGTGCCGGGCTACGTCCCGGCCGACCTGGTGTCGGCCCTACCCGACCTGACCCGTCCGGAGGTGACTGAGCGGATGGCAACGCTCGTCGTGCAGGGCACGACCCCCGGTGCCGGGTTGACCATGCGCTCGCAGCAGCTGGTGCGTGACTACGGGCTGGACGAGGCGGGCTGGAGCCATGAGATCGGGGACCTGCGGGCGATCATCCGCACTGTTGAGGAGCGGATCGGCGCCGGCGACTGGTTCGTCACCCCGCTGTGGCAGCCGCAGTACCTCAACGAGGTCCACGACCTGCGCCCCCTCGACGACCCCCGGGGGGTCTTCCCGCCGCCCGACCGCGCGTCGCTGGTGGCGCACCGCGACGCGTTCGACCGGCTCCCCGAGCGCACGCGCGACGTGCTGCGCCGGGTCCGGTTCACCGTCCCCGACGTCAATGCGATGGACCGTGCCGTCAACCTCGATGGCCTCGACCCGCTGGCGGCGGCGCGGCAGTGGCTTGACCGCCGTCCCGACATCGTGCGCACCTGGCTGGCCTGAGGAGAGGACGAGATGACCCGGATCGAGTGGTACGCCGCAGACAACGTCTACGACCCCCCGTCGCACGCGCAGGGGGTCAAGGTGACCGGGGCGCAGACCCTCCTGTTCGTCGCGGGCCAAGTCGCCTTCGACGAGCGCGGCGGCCCCGCGCACGGCCGCGACTTCGCCGCGCAGGCCCGGGAGGTCTTCCGGGCCCTGCAGGCCCAGGTCGAGGCAGGCGGTGGGACGTTGCGTGACGTCGTCAAGCTCACCACCTATCTCACCGACATCCGCTACCGGGAGGAGCTGAACCCCATCCGGCAGGAGTTCTTCGGGCCGAAGCTCCCGGCCCACACGCAGGTGGCGATCGCCGCCCTCGGCCGGCCCGAGTGGCTGATCGAGGTCGAGGCCATCGCGGCGCTGTAGGGAGGTGACGCGGACACGACCGGTGGTGCCGGACGTGCGCTCGACGGAGCGGTCAGCGCGGGAGGCGCATCGCGCGCTCCAGGTGAGCGACGGCGTCGCCGACCGTCTCGAATCGGGCCCAGTCGTCGTCCGGGATGACAAGCCCGAACCGGTCCTCGGCGGCGACCACGACGTCGACCAGCGACAGCGAGTCGATCCCGAGATCGTCGGCGAGCCGAGCCTCCACCGTCACGGTCGACCGGTCGACGCGAGCGACGTCGGCGAGGACGTCCGTGAGACCGGCGAGCACGCCGTCCTGCTGCACCGCGTCCTGCTTCATGCCGTCCTCCATGTCACACCTGCACGGCGCAGGGGGCCAGCGCCTGCTGCACGTCGTAGGAGTGGATCCACCCGAAGTCGTCCGGAACCGTGGCCACCTTCGCGTCCCGCGCCGCGATCGCCGGCCCGGCGCGCAGGTGCAGCAGGGTGTTCGTCACCCACGAGCTGCGCTGGATCCTGCGCGTACGCGCCCGGCGCAGGTGCTGGAAGCGGGCGAGCACCGGCTCGAGCTCGCTCGAGCCCGCCTCGGCGAGCAGGGCCCCGAGGGCGAAGGCGTCCTCGATCGAGGTGTTCGCGCCCTGGCCGTGGTGCGGCAGCATGCCGTGGGCAGCGTCGCCGAGCACGACCACCCGGCCTCGGTACCAGCGCAGCAGCGGGCGCACCGCGAACAGCCCCCACCGGAGCGGGCTGGCGGCCGCTCGGATCATCTCGGTCACCGCCGGGTGCCAGCCCCGGAAGGACGCGACGGGCACGTCGTCGGGGACGTCGGTGACCGAGCCGTCGTGCGGCCAAGACCGCGGCGTTTCCACCACGGCGAAGAAGTTCACCAGCTCCCCCGCACCACCGATGGCGTAGTGCAGCAGGTGCGCGTCGGGCCCCATCCAGAACTGGATCGCGTGCGGGTCCGGCAGGGACGGCAGGTTCTCGGTGGGCACGATGCCGCGGAAGGCACTGGTGCCGGAGTAGATCGCGTCGTCGGCGCCGGTCACCCAGCGGCGAACCGTCGAGCGCACGCCGTCGGCGCCCACGACGAGGTCGGCATGCTCGACGCGGCCGTCGGCGAAGTGCAGCAGCACGCCGTCGCGCTGCTCGACCAGGTCGACCAGCCGGCATCCCAGGTGCAGGTTCTGCACCCCGAACGCCGAGCTGAGCGTCTTCTGCAGGTCCGCGCGGTGGATGCCGAAGTAGGGGGCACCGAAGCGGCGCACGTACCAGTCGTCCTTCGCCACGGGGTGCGCGGCGATCCGGTCGCCCGTGCGCCAGTCGCGGTAGATCAGCTCGGTGGGGATCGTGGCGGCAGCGGCGAGCTCGTCGACCAGGCCGAGCCGGGCGTACTCCCGGGTCGCGTTGGCCGACAGCGCGATCGCGGCGCCGATCTCGGTGAGCACGGGAGCCTGCTCGAACACGTCCGCTCGAAGGCCCCGCTCGCGCAGCGCGAGACCGAGGGACAGACCCCCGATGCCGGCACCGACGATGGCGACCTTCCGCACCGACACAGCCATGGCGGCAGCGTAGGTTCCCCGGGGGGCGTTCGCCCCGGGCAGACGTCCAGCGCGTGTCCGGCTGCCCAGGTGATCGGTCAGTGCGTCAGCCGGAGGGTGCGGTAGAGCGATCGATCACAGCCCTACTCCCGGAGGTGCTGAGCACGGTGACCACCACCCAACATCTGCAGCGCGACGACGGTGCCGGACCTACGGGCGGCTCGGCGACGTCCGTGGTATCACCGGGGCACGCTCGACCCCTGAGGAGCAGCCCGTGAGCACACCTGCACCCACCCTCGTGCTGGCCAGCGGCGTCTGCATTCCGCAGATCGGGCTGGGCACCTGGCCGATGGAGGATGCCACCGCCGAGCGGGTGGTGCCGACCGCGGTCGAGGTGGGCTACCGGCTGGTCGACACCGCGGAGAACTACGGAACGAGCGCGGCGTCGGCCGCGGGCTGCGCGCCGCCGGCCTGCCGCGCGAGGAGCTGTTCGTCACCACGAAGTTCAACAAGCAGTGGCACAGCGTCGACGGCGCCCGGCGGGCGTGCGAGGCGAGCCTCGAACGCCTCGGCCTCGACTACCTCGACCTGTTGCTCGTCCACTGGCCGAACCCGGCGCAGGACCGGTACGTCGACGCGTTCCGCGGACTGCTGGAGCTGCTGGGCGACGGTCTGCTGCGCGCGGTCGGCACGTCGAACTTCACCCCGGCGCACCTGCAGCGGGTGATCGACGAGACCGGGGTGACCCCCGATGTCAACCAGCTGCAGCTCAGCCCTTATGTCGTGCAGGAGGGCGGGCGGGCCTTCGCCGCCCAGCACGGCATCGTGGTCCAGTCGTGGTCGCCGCTGGCTCGGGGGCCCGAGCTGCGCTCCGAGCCCGTGGTCACCCAGCTGGCTCAGCGGTACGGGCGTACCCCCGCCCAGGTGCTGCTGCGGTGGCACATCGAGCTCGGGCTGGTGCCGGTGCCGAAGTCGGAGGACCCGCAGCGGCTGCGCGAGAACATCGCGGTGTTCGACTTCACACTCACGGCCGAGGACGTCGCCCGGCTCTCCGCACTGGACCGCGGCGACGAGCTGGTGCTCGACCCGGAGACCTTCGGCCACTGAGCTCGGCCTACGGGTCCACCAGCTCGTACATCTGCAGCCCGCAGCCAGTGCGCCGGCTGGGTGACCCCGAACTCCTTCGCGCCGCACCTCGCGCCGCGGGTGGTCCCGCCGCCGGCATCACCTGCTCTGACTGTTCGGAGTGCCCGTGGCCTTGATTCCCGACCGCCCGCGTTGCCTGCTTGACCGCGCCGACGCCCAGCACGTCGACCTCACCCGCTCGGGCTCGTCGGCTGCGTCGCAGCGGTGTCGATCACCGCACCCGCGGGCCGCCCGCCGGCCGCGGAGCCAGTGTCCCGGCCCGCCCGTGGCGCGCTACGGTGGCTCGCATGGTCAGCCTCGCCGAGGACCTTTACCTCCTGGCCGACGATCCCACCACGGGCCGGCCGCTGATCGACATCGCCCACCTCGACCTGGGGCTTGGCGGTGCGCTGCTGCTCGATCTGGCGCTACGGCAGCGGATCGCCCACGCCGACGAGCAGGTGAAGCTCACCCAGGAGGGTCCGACCGGCGAACCGTTGCTGGACCGTGCCCTGGCTGCCGTCGCGAAGCCGGGCCGACCGCACGGCCCGGACCACTGGGTGCGTCACCTCGGCCGGGGTGCGCACCGCGCCGTGCAGGACCGCCTGGTCGACGTCGGCATCCTTCAAGGCGATGATCATCAGCTGCTGCACGTCATCCCGGTTCACCGCACGCACGAGACCGACGGTCGGTTGCACCACGAGCTGATCGGACACCTGCGCGACGCGGTGGTACTCGGCCACTCCGCCTCGTCCGAGACGTCCGCCCTTGCCCTGCTCGCCCTTGCCGTCGGGCTCGACCGGCACCTGTTCCCGCTGTCGGACCGGCACGCGATCCGGACCCGCCTGCGGGAGATCGCAACCGACTGCGCCGACGGTGCGTGGGTAGGAGCGGCCGTGGCCGGTGCCGTCGCCGCCGTCGACGCCGCGCTGGGGATCGTCCCGGGCTCCGTCACGTTCCTCTGACGGCGCCGCTACCGGACACGCACCGGCCGGCCGCTCAGTCGGTGCGCGGGATGACGACCCGGCTCGGGTGTGCCATGCGGATCCGCTGGTGCCATCGATCACTCCGTCCACCAGGATGAGCTCACCTGTGGGCGGCCAGGGGCGGTCACCGGCGGTAGGAGGGCGGATGGCCGAGACGACGCAGCCGCGCGGGCCGATGAAGGAGTCGGCGTGGGCACCGTTGCGGGTCAAGGCGTTTCGCGCGCTGTGGCTGGCGCAGGTGGGCAGCGCGATCGGCACCTGGATGCAGACCGTGGGCGCGCAGTGGCTGCTGGTCGAGGAGCCGGGCGCGGAGGCGCTGGTCGCGATGGTGCAGGTGGCGGCGATGCTGCCGGTGCTGGTGCTGGCGCTGCCGTCCGGGGCGCTGGCCGACATCCTGGACCGACGCCGCATGTTGATCGCGGTGCAACTGTTCCAGGCGTGCGTCGCGGTGGCGCTGGCCGCGCTCACGGTGGCCGGCCGGATGACACCCGCGCTGTTGCTGACGTTCACCTTCCTGCTCGGCTGCGGGGTGGCGTTGTCCCTGCCGGCGTACCAGGCGTTGATCCAGGACCTCGTCCCGCGCGCGCAGATCCGTTCGGCGGCGGCCCTGGGCGGGGTGGCGGTCAACGGGGCACGCGCGGTCGGTCCGGCCGTGGCCGGGCTGATCATCGGGCAGGTCGGCGCGGGGGCGGTGTTCGCTCTCAACGCCGCCAGCTTCGTGGTCTTCGCCCTGGTGCTGCTGTTCCTGCGCCGGCCGGCGGCGGCCGTGGAGGGCACCCCGGAGCGGTTCGCCAGCGCGATCCGGGCCGGCCGGCGCTACGTCCGCAACTCTCCGACGGTGCGGCGGATGCTGCTGCGCGTCGGGCTGTTCGTGCTGCCCGGGGCCGCGCTGTGGGCGCTGCTGCCGCTGGTCGCGAGCCGGCTGCTGGGGGCGGGGCCGACCGGGTACGGGGTGCTGCTGGCCGCGTTGGGCGCCGGGGCAGTGCTCGGCGCGGACCTGCTGCCCCGGTTCGGCGGCCGGCTCTCGCCCAACCGGCTGCTGCTGGTCGCCGGGGCGGCCTTCACCGCGTCGCTGCTGGCCTGCGTGCTGGTGCGCAACCTGGCTCGCCCTCGCGATCCTGCTGCTACCGGCCGGGATTGCCTGGCTGTGGGTGCTGATGACCGTGAGCGGGGCGTTGCAGGTGTTCCTGCCCGGCTGGGTGCGCGCCCGCGGGCTGTCGATGTACAACATCGTGTTCGCCGGCGGGCAGGCGATCGGGGCGTTGCTGTGGGGGCTGCTCGCCCAGTGGTGGGGGCTGGTGCCGGTGTTCCTGGCCGCCGCGGCGGTGATGGCGCTCGGCACGGCCACCGTGGCGGTGTGGCCGCTGCGCGACGTCGCCGGCCTGGACCGCGACCTCGCCGTGTTCATGCCCGATCCCGAGGTGGTCCGCGAGCCCGACCCCGACGAGGGTCCCGTGCTGGTCACGCTGACCTACCTCGTCGAGGACGACCAGGTGCCCGCGTTCGTCGAGGTCATGGCACAGGTCCGCCGGTCCCGGCTGCGCACCGGCGCGAGCAGCTGCGAGCTGTACCAGGACGGGGCGGACCCGTCCCAGTTCGTCCAGGTCGCGCTGTACCCCACCTGGGGGGAACACCTGCGCCACCACACCGGCCGGCTGACCGGGGCCGACCAGGCCCTGTACGAGGCGGCCTCGGCGCTGGCCACCGGGCCGCCCGAGGCGAGGCACCTGTTCCTCCCCCGACCCGATCCGGAACCCAGCCGATGACAAGGACCGATCGTGAGCGAACGCCAGGAACGGAACAGGCAGACGGCGCTGGACTTCCGAGTATTGAGACGTGCTCAGGTCATCCCGGGCACCGCCGCGAACGACAGCACCATGTCTGATCTGATCGCGCCACACGGCGCACGTTGAAGATCGTCGGGACGGACCGGGAAGGAGATTCCGGTGGGTCAGGAGCTGATGCCGGCGGCGTTCATCGGGCACGGCAGCCCGCTGAACACCCTCGAGCGCAACCGCTACACCACCGCGTGGCGGGTCCTCGGCGAGACGGTCCCGCGGCCGCGCGCGGTTCTCGTCATCTCCGCGCACTGGTACATCAACGCGACCGCGGTGACCGCCATGGCACGGCCGCGCACGATCCATGACTTCTTCGCCCGGGTCCCGCGGCTCGACGACATCCAGTACCCCGCACCCGGCCTGCCGGAGCTGGCCGAGCAGGTCGCCGAGGTCGTCAAGCCGCGGTGGGTGGGCCGGGACTTCGACGCGTGGGGTCTCGACCACGGCACCTGGTCGGTGCTGGCGCACATGTTCCCCGCGGCCGACGTCCCGGTGGTGCAGTTGTCCATCAACGCGACGAAGCCCTGGGACTACCACCTCGAGCTGGGCGCACGGCTGGCGCCGTTGCGCCGGCACGGGGTGTTGATCGTCGGCAGTGGCAACGTCGTGCACAACCTGCGCAAGGTCCGCCCTGCGATGGCCGAGGCCGGGTTCGACTGGGCTCAGCGGTTCGACGAGGACGCCCGGGCGGTCATGCTCGACGATCCCACCGGGGTCGCCGCGCTCACCGACCACGCCGACTTCGCCGCCGCCGTGCCGACCCCGGACCACTTCATCCCCCTGCTCTACCTCGCCGGCCTGGCCGGCGACGCCTCCCGCGCCGCGGACGTGCTCGTCGATGGCTACGCCGCCGGCTCACTGTCCATGACCGCCTACACCCTCGACGCCGCCTGCCCGCCGGCGGCCGCCGGCGGAGGAGGTGCGGCGGCCCTGCCGGACGACCTCGACCCCGAGGACATCAACGTCTGACACCCCGACCCGCCGGCGATGTGGATGGTGCGGAGCGGCGATGGGATCGAGTCTGCGGGCGGAACACCGCCGCGGGTGCCTCGGGCCGGGCCTCGGGCGCGTGGCGTCACGGTATGGGTATGCTACCGCGGACGGACGGTCGCATTCCTCGACGGCAACCGTCGAAGACCACAGTCACCAACAAGCTACTGGTGCCGATCCCCTTGTTGAGGTCGGCGGACGTGACTAGCGTCGGTGGACCGTACTGAGAGGGAACGGAGTCAAGCCCCGTTGCTGGCCGGCGGCGGTGCAGTGGCTCGGTCTGCCGACCTCGCGGAGCGACGGCAAGCCCGGCCCAGCCCTGAGGAAGGGATCTTTGTGGACATCGCGATCATCGGTGCCGGCAACGTGGGGCGGGCTCTGGCCACGTCCAGCGTGCGCGCCGGTCATTCCGTCGTCATCAGCGCCACCGACCCCGCCCACGCGCAGGACGCCGCCGAGAGCGCCGGAGCCAAGGCGGCGTCATCCAACGCCGAGGCCGTCGGGGGCGCCGAGACAGTGATCCTGGCGGTGCCGGTCGACGCGGTCGGCGTGATCGTCGACGAGTTGGGCGCGGCGCTCGACGGCAAAGTCGTCGTGGATGTCACCAACCGCGTCAACCCCGACGACCCGGGCGCGGTCCTCGACGGCACCTCGACCGCCGAGACGCTCCAGTCCCGCGTCCCGTCCGCGCGGGTGGTCAAGGCGTTCAACACCGCGTTCGCGTCCCGCCAGGCCGACCCGGTCGTCGACGGGGTGCGCGTCGACGGCTACGTCGCGGGCGACGACGCCGAGGCGAAGGCGGCCGTGCTGCAGCTCGTGGAGTCGATCGGGTTCGTCCCCATCGACGTCGGCCCGCTGGCCATGTCGCGAGCTCTGGAGGGGATGGGGCTGCTCAACATCACCCTCAACATCCGCAACGGCTGGCCCTGGCAAGACGGCTGGAAGCTGGTCGGGCCCACCAGCACGACGGAGGCATAGGTTCGCGGCCGGGTCCGCGTCGGGGGACTTCCCGTCCGACACCGGTATTCGCGCGCCGGAAAGGACAGTCATGAGCAACACGTGGCAGGAGAACGCCGGGTTACTCGCGCTGCGGGCCGGCGTCGGTGGGGTACTCGTCGCTCACGGTGTACAGAAACTCTTCGGGTGGCTCGGTGGACACGGGCTCGCCGGTACCGGCGCCGCGTTCGAGCAGATGGGCTTCCAGCCGGGCCGGCAGGCCGCACTCGCGGCGGGACTGGGCGAGGCCGGTGGTGGTGTCCTCATCGCCCTCGGTCTCGCCACCCCCGCAGCCGGCGCGGCGGCGGCCGGCACCATGATCCCGGCGACGGCCGTTCACGCGCCCAGCGGCTTCTTCGCGACCGGCGGCGGTTACGAGTACCCCGCCCTGCTCGGCGTGTCCGCGGCGGCGCTGACGCTCATGGGCCCCGGCGACTGGTCGCTGGATGCGCGGCTCAACCATCGTCTCAACCAGCCGTGGATGGCGGCCGTCGCGATCATCGCTTCCTCCGCGGTCTCCCTGGCAATCGTGCAACGACGCCGCCAACTGCTCGCCGACCGGGCTGCGGAAACCACGAGCCAAACCCCGCAGGATGCTCCCGCCGACCCTGCCACAGCAGCCACCGAGGCGCCGTGACGTCGCTGCCGTGAGCGACCTCGAACGCAGCCCTTCATCGCCCTTTCCAGCCGCCCTGCAATTCCATGTCCGATCGCAGACGACGTGTTGGTGGACTGGAATGGTCAAGCACCGACTCACGGGATTGAGCAGCACGTGACCGGCGCGTCGAGCACGCCGACCCCGCGGGCCCGCCGACTCGGTGATGGGCGAGGTCGTGTTGCGAGCGCCTACTCTTCGTCGGGCAGGTCCGGCGGCGCGAACACCACGAGCATGTGGAGGTCCTCGGTGACCTCGATGAACTGGTGATCCTCGCCGTGGTCGACCGAGATGACCTGGCCGGGCTTGACCTCGATCTCCTCGTCGACGACCCGCAGCCGGCCGCGGCCCTGCAGGACGACGTAGACCTCGTCCGCCATGTGCGGGGTCTGCCGGTCCTCGGCGCCGACGGGCAGCACGTACACCCCGACCGACATGCCGCGCCGTCGCAGGAACTCGTTGTACGGCGACTCGGAGCCCTCGTACTTCTGCCGGAGCTGGTCCAGCTCGAAGGCGAGATACGACCCTGCCATCAGTCCTCCTCGTTGTGGGTCCGGCCGCTCGGGAGCGGCTCGTGCTGGATGTTGGCCGGGCGGTCAGCCCACGGCCGCGGCCCCGGCCTCGGCGACGCGGATGTCCTGCTCGCTGGAGCCGCCGGAGACCCCGACCGCGCCGACCGTCCGGCCGTCGGCAACGAGCGGCACGCCGCCGCCGAACACGACGAGCCGGTCGGTCTTGACGATGCCGTGCAGCAGTGCCGGTTCCGACTCGAGCATGCGCCACCAGTCGCCGGTGGGCAGGCCGCCGAACGCCGCCACCGAGTACGCCTTGTCCTGGGCGATCTGCACGCACAGCAGTGGCGCCCGGTCCATCCGGGCCATGGCGAGCAGGTGTCCGGCACCGTCGGTCACGGCGATGCACACGTCGACCGCCAGGTTCTCGGCCTCCTTGAGCGCGGCCGCGATCGCCCGCTGGGCGGCAGCGAGCGTCGCCGACGGCGCCATCACGTAGTCGACGGTCATCCCGCCCCCTCCCTCGTGTTCGAGCGTCATCCTGAGGTCGCCGCCCGCCACCGGCAGGCGCGTCCCGGTGATGTAGGACGCCTCGTCCGAGGCCAGGAAGAGGATGGGCGCGACCTCCTCGTCCAGCGTCCCGTAACGGTGCATCAGCGAGGAGGTGAGGGTCTGGTCGATGTGCGCCTGGAACCAGGCCTTCTCCTGCGTCGACTCTGCGGCTGGGGCGTGCCGCGGGAGACCTTGCGGGGCGGTGCCTCGATCCCTCCGGGGGCCGTGGCCACGACCCGGATCCCGTGGTCGGCGTACTCCCAGGCGAGGGAAGCGGTGAGTGCGTTGACCCCGCCCTTCGCCGCCGAGTACGGGATGCGGTGGATGCCGCGCGCGGCCGCCGACGAGACGTTGACGATCGTGCCGCCGCCCTGGTCGACCATGAGCGGCAGCACGGCGCGGCAGCACCACATCGTCGGGAACAGCGACCGGCGGATCTCCGCGTGGATCTCCGGCTCGGTGAACTCGACGTACGGCTTGAAGTTGATCGCACCACCGACGTTGTTGATCAGGATGTCGATGCGGCCGCAGCCTCGTCGCGGGCCTGGGCCATGACCGTCGCGCAGTCGCCGTACTGCTCGAGATCGGCGGTCAGCGAGACGGTCTTCCCGTCGTCGCCGTTCAACTTCTCGCTGACCTCGTGCACGAGCTCGGAGCGGTCCACCAGGGCGACCGTGCCCCCCTCCCGGGCCGCCCTGGTGGCCACCGCCTCCCCGAGACCCTGGGCCGCGCCGGTGACGACCAGGGTCTTGCCGTCGAAACGTCCGGGGAAGATCATCTCAGCTCGCGCTCCCCGGCTTCTCGATACCGGCCCGCATCGTCGCCTTCGCGTGGTCGGTGTGCTCGGTGATGATCCGCCGCAGGGCCTCGAAGTCGCCGCGCTCGAAGGCGTCGACGATGTCGATGTGGTCCTGGGTGATGTCGCCCACCACGTCGACCGACGGGGTCAGCACCTGGCCCATGTACTCCTGCACGAGGAGCTTGCGGTAGGCCTCGATCAGGACGTCGTTCCCTGTGGCCTCGATCGGGAACAGGTGGAAGGCCGAGTTGGCCTCCCGGAAGCCCGCGGGGTCGCTGAAGTGGCCGTCCTTGATGTACTGCCCCGTCGCCTCCGCCAGCCGCCGGTACTCGGCGAGCTGCTCGGCCGAGAGCTTGCCCAGCACGAGCTGGGCGGCCCCCAGCTCGAGCGCCATCCGGGTGTCGAACGCCTCGTCCGAGTCGACGGCCTTGACGTGCGACTCGCCGATCTCGCTGACCACGCCGCGTGCCGGAGAACTTCTCGTAGTAGAAGCTCGCCGGTTCGATGCCCTGGTCGGCCAGGTACTTGCGCACCGCGTCGACCATCGGCGGCGGACCGCAGAGGTAGATGTCGACGAACCCGTCGTTCAGGTGCTCGGGCTTCATGTGGTGGGTGACGTAGCCCTTGTTCGGATAGCTGCTCTCGTCCGCCGCCACCACGCAGGTGAACGTGACGTTGGGCATCCGCGCGGCGTAGCCCTCGAGCTCGTCGACCTTGACCAGGTCGGCGTCGTTGGTCACGCCGAAGATCAGGTGGATCGGGTGCTCGCTGCCGCCGTCCTGCTCGATCTTGTGCAGCATCGACAGGAACGGCGCGAGGCCCGTGCCCCCGGCCAGGAACAGCACCGGCCGCTCGATCTTGCGCAGGTAGAAGCTACCCAGCGGGCCGTTGAACGAGATCTTGTCGCCGGTCTTGGCGCGGTCTCGCAGGTAGGTCGTCAGCACGCCGTGGGTCGTGTTGCGGATGAGGAACGCGACCTCGTCCGCTCCCGGCCCGGAGCTGAACGAGAACGAGCGGGCCTGGTCGGTGCCCGGCACCTGGATGTTCACGTACTGCCCGGGCAGGAACCCCAGCGACGACCGGTTGTCCAGCTTGATGGAGAACGCGATCGCGGTGTCGGACAGCCGGTCGATCGAGGCGAGCTCGCCCGTGAAGGTCTGGAGGCTCGTCTTCGCCACGTCCGACGTGGCCGGGATCCGGATGATGCAGTCCGACTTCGGCGTCATCTGGCACGTGAGGACGTAGCCCGCCTCCTCCTCGTCCTCGGTCATCGCCTCGTCGGGAACGTAGTCCCCCAGCTCGTACTCACCCGACTCGCAGTAGCTCTTGCACGTCCCGCAGACCCCGTCCCGGCAGTCGAGCGGGATGTTGATGCGCTGGCGGTACGAGGCGTCGGAGACGACCTCGTTCGGCTTGCACTCGATGAAGCGCGTGACCCCGTCCTCGAAGTTGAGCGCGATCTGGAAGCTCATGTCCGCTCTCCCTCGACTAGACGTGGTAGATGTCGACCACGTGGTGGATGTAGTCGTTCTTCAGGATGACCTTCTTCTTCTTGATGAGCGGCGCCGCGCCGGAGACGTCCAGGGTGTAGAAGGACGTCCCGAAGTAGGGGTCGATGTTCTGGTAGCGGTAGTACATCGTCAGCCAGTTGAACCGCACCTCGACCAGGTCGCCGGCCTGGCCGACGATCTCCACGTTCGAGATGTTGTGGCTGGTTCGGGGCTCGGGCAGGCTCGTCGCGCTCGACCGGTCGGTCTTGATCCGGAAGACCCGGTCCTCCAGACCGCCCCGGTTGTTGTAGTAGATCAGGGAGATCTCGCGCTCGGGGTCGGTGACGAGGGTGTCGTCGTCGTCCCACGCCGGCATCCAGAACTCGGAGTCGGGCGCGTAGCACTCCAGCCACTTGTCGAACTCGCGGTCGTCGAGGTAGCGCGCCTCGCGGTAGAGGAACTGCTCGACCTCGCTCACCGAGATAGCCATGGGGTTCTCTCCTAGGAACTTCTGCGGAACGTGTCGGGGACGGGACGGATCAGCTGGAGACGAGGGCCTGGCCGTTGGCCCGGCCGTGCCTCGGCCGCCTCCGCCGCCTCGATCTCGAGCCCCCGCCTCAGCGCCTTCTTCCAGTAGCCGTGCTGGACGATGAACAGGCCCTCGTCCTCGGTCCTGACCCCGCTGGACACCGGGTCGAGGCCGAGCGTCTTGGCGTCGTCGTCCGGGCCCTCGATCCAGTGCTCGGCACCGCGGCTCATGTCGTTCCAGGGCGCCGCGGTGGCCAGGTAGGTCTTCTGGCAGGAGCGGAACTCCTCGAGGTCGTCCGGGGTGGCCATGCCGCTGGCGTTGAAGAAGTCCTCGTACTGGCGGATGCGCGCCTTGCGGGCCTCGGCGCTCTCGCCCTTGGGGGCGATGCAGTAGATCGTGACCTCGGTCTTGTCCACCGCGACCGGGTTGAAGTGCCGGATCTGCGAGCCGAACTGGTCCATGATGTAGACGTTCGGGTAGACGCAGAGATTGCGGGAGTACCGGAGCATCCAGTCCGCGTAGGCCTCGCCGTACTGCTGCGCGAACTGGTCGCGCTGGCCCCACAGCGGCCGGTCCTCGGGGTTGGCCCACTCGTTCCAGAGCAGGATGTGGCCCTTCTCCCAGGCGTAGTAGCCGCCGCGGAGCTTGCCCCACTGGCCGGCGTCCATCGCCTTGGTCTCGGTGGCCGACTCGCCGGAGCTGCGCCGGGCCGTGGTCGCGGCGTAGTTCCAGTGCACCGCGCTGACGTGGTAGCCGTCGGCGCCGTTCTCGGCCTGGACCTTCCAGTTGCCGTCGTAGGTGTAGGTGGAGGAGCCGCGCAGCACCTCCACGCCCTCCGGGGACTGGTCGGCGATCATGTCGATGATCTTGGCGGCGCCGCCGAGGTGATCCTTCAGCTCCGGCACGTCCGGGTTGAGGCTGCCGAACAGGAAGCCCCGGTAGGATTCGAACCGCGGGACCCTGGTCAGATCGTGCGAGCCGTCGGTCTTGAAGGTCTCCGGGTAGCCGGCGCCGCGCGGGTCCTTGACCTTGAGCAACTTGCCCGCGTTGTTGAA
>CAWJFD010000013.1:0-107899 GCA_963841985.1 uncultured Actinomycetota bacterium | reverse complement strand
ACGGCGACGCCGCTGCCTCCTTCGCCCTCGACGCCATCGGTGGCGACCAGCTGCTACCGGACCCCACCGAGCTCGCCACTGACCCGGCTTCGTCGGTGGACGTCAGGAGCCTGGCCAAGGCCGTGGACATCGGCCAGGAGTTGACCCGGCAGGCCTCGATCGTCGACGCGGCGCTCTCCCAGGGCGCGGACGAAGCCCACCTGTTCGGCGACAGCGCCTTCGTCCGCCCGACGAGTGGACGGCTGACCTCGGTGTTCGGCGCCCGCTGGGGAACCGCCCACCATGGGCATCGACATCGCGAGCCGGATCGGGACCCCGATCTACGCCTTCACCGACGGGGTCGTCGAGGAGGCCGGGCCGGCCAGCGGGTTCGGGCTCTGGGTGGTGCTCCGGCATCCGGACGGGACGCAGAGCGCCTACGGGCACGTCAACCGGATGTTCGTGCAGAAGGGCCAACAGGTGCAGGCCGGCGACGAGATCGCCGAGGTCGGCAACCGCGGCCAGAGCACCGGACCGCACCTGCACCTGGAGATCTGGGACGCCGACGGCACCAAGCTGAACCCGCTGCCCTGGCTCAAGAAACACGGCATCGCCTACTGAGGTCGTGAGTGCGGAGCCGCGTTCTCACCCGGCTGTCGCACTCACGAGCCCGGGTCACGCGGCGGCCGCGGGCCAGCACGCGCAGATCGGCCCTCAGCGGCCAGGGGCGCTCGCAGGCGTGAGCACGCCGTCGGGGGCGGTCGCGCATTCGTGGTAGCTGCCGTCGATCAGCTCGTAGGCGGACGCGGTGAGCTCGTCGATCCCCTTGTGCAGGTCGATCCGCAGGTAGAAGGGCACACCGGCCTCGGCGTAGTCGCCGTGCTTCACGATCATGTCCTGCGCGGAAGTTGCCCGGCGAGGTGATCTCCACCAGCAGCAGCACGTCAGCGGCGGCGACCCTAAGCCGCTGCAGCCCGGCCCGCGGCAACCAGCGCGTCGGGCGCCCGGATGTGGTCCTGGCCAGAGCCGGACGTTCGGCCCCGGGCAGGGCCTCCCAACGCGGGTGGTGCAGCTCGCACGCAGGAGGTGGGTCATCTCGGCAGATCAGCCGCTGGTGCGCGAGCGACGACAGCGGGGTCACGCAGCAGCGCCCCGTCGACGAGCTCCACCCTGGCCGGCATGTCGGGCAGCGTGAGGTAGTCGTCTTCGGTCCACGGGCCGGCGTGCGCGAACACGGCCTCGTAGGTGGAGTCGGTCGACATGGGAACCTCCTGGCGTCAGTGTCACACGAGCACCGACGGAATCCGAGCGTGCGGTCCATCAGGTTCCCGGTTCTGCCGGATCACAGCTTCTGCAGCGGGACCCCGCCGATCAGCATCAGCCGCACCGTGCCCGCGCTGCCGAAGTCGATCGTCACCGTGGCCCGCACGCCTGCCCCGTCGGAGGCGATCACCGTGCCCAGGCCGTACTTGTCGTGGTTGACCCGGTCGCCGACGTCGAGGCTGATCGTGGGCTGCGAGCGAGCGCTGCGGCACGTTCCAGTTGCCGCGGTCGGTGGCGGTCGGGCGGCGACCGAACCCGAACCGGCCGACCGGGGCCGAGCGCTCCGGCTCCGAGCGCCGCCAGTCGACCAGATCGTCGGGGATCTCGCCGAGGAACCGCGACGCCGGGTTGACGTTGGGCTGCCCGAACGACGAGCGGATGATCGCCCGGGACAGGTAGAGCCGCTGCTGGGCCCGGGTGATGCCGACGTAGGCCAGCCGCCGCTCCTCGGCCAGCTCCTTCGGGTCGCCCATGGCCCGCATGTGCGGGAACACGCCGTCCTCCCAGCCGGTGAGGAACACGACCGGGAACTCCAGGCCCTTCGCCGTGTGCAGGGTCATCAGCGTGACCATGCCGGCGTCGTTGTCCGGGATCGAGTCGGCGTCGGCCACCAGCGCCACCCGCTCCAGGAACGCGGCCAACGACCCCGGCTCGGGCACCCCCGGCTCCGGCTCGGTCCCGAAAGAATCGGCCGGATGTCCGAAGTCGGCACTTCGAACTCGGCGCGACGGCCGCATCCGCCACGGCGGCGTCGCCGGCGAACTCGCGGGCGACCGTCACCAGCTCGGCCAGGTTCTCCAGCCGGGAGCCGTCCTGCGGGTCCTCGCTGGCCTCCAGCTCGGCGGTGTAGCCGGTCTTCGCGTAGACCGCCTCCAGCAGCTCCGCGGCGCTCTCGCCCCGCTCCACCAGCTCGGCCAGGTCGTCGAGGATGCGCACGAACGCGGCGATGCAGCGCTGCGACCGGGTGACCAGTCCGGAGATCCGGTCGGGCTGCTCCGCCGCGATCCGCAGCGCGGCGATGAACGAGATCCGCTCCCGGTCGGCGTAGCTCGCCACCAGCTCCTCGGCGCGGTCGCCGATGCCGCGCTTGGGCACGTTGAGGATGCGGCGCAGGCTGACCGTGTCCTCCGGGTTGGACAGCACCCGCAGGTAGGCCAGCGCGTCGCGGACCTCGCGGCGCTCGTAGAAGCGCACCCCGCCGACGACCTTGTACGGCAACCCGACCCGCAGGAACACGTCCTCGAAGACCCGGGACTGCGAGTTGGTCCGGTAGAACACGGCGACGTCGCGAGTTGCGGATCTCGCCGGAATCGACCAGCCGGTCGATCTCGTGGGCGACGAACGCGGCCTCGTCGTGTTCGTTGTCGGCGACGTACCCGACGACCTTCTCGCCGTCGCCCTGCTCCGACCACAGCCGCTTGTCGCGACGGCCCGGGTTGCGCGCGATCACCGCGTTGGCGGCGGACAGGATGGTCTGGGTGGAGCGGTAGTTCTGCTCCAGCAGGATCGTGCGCGCGTTCGGGAAATCCTGCTCGAACTCGATGATGTTGCGGATGCTGGCGCCGCGGAAGGCGTAGATGGACTGGTCGGAGTCGCCGACGACGCACAGCTCGCCCGGCTCGACACCGGCGTCGGCTGGCGCGACCAGCTCGCGGACCAGCTCGTACTGCGCGTGGTTGGTGTCCTGGTACTCGTCGACCAGCACGTGCCGGAAGCGGCGCCGGTAGTACTCGGCCACGGCGGGCAGCCGCTGCAGCAGCGCGACCGTCTCCATGATCAGGTCGTCGAAGTCGAACGCGTTGGCCGTGCGCAGCCGGGACTGGTAGACGCCGTAGACCTCGGCGACCTTGCGCTCGTAGTCGTTGGTGGCCCTGGCCGCGGCGTCATCGGCCGTGAGCAGCTCGTTCTTGAGGTTGGAGATCTGCGCGGCGATCGCACGGGGGGCGAACTTCTTCGGATCGAGCTCCAGGTCGCGGGTGACCAGGCCGACCAGCCGCCGGGTGTCGTCGGCGTCGTAGACCGAGAAGGCGGAGCGGACACCGAGGTGCTTGGCCTCCCGGCGCAGGATCCGCACGCACATCGAGTGGAACGTGGACACCCACATCGCGTTGGCCCGACGCCCCACGAGCGCGTCGACCCGCTGCTTCATCTCGGCCGCGGCCTTGTTCGTGAAGGTGATCGACATGATCTCGCCGGGGTGGACGCCCCGTTCGGCGAGCAGCCAGGCGATGCGGTGGGTCAGCACCCTGGTCTTGCCCGATCCCGCCCCCGCCACGATCAGCAGCGGCGACCCGGCATGGGTGACCGCCTCCCGTTGTCCAGGATTGAGCCCCTCCAGCAACGCCGCGCCACGGGTGGTGGCGGGTTGGACCGGAGCGGTATGGGGCAGTTCGAACAGCGCACTCATCGCAAGGGAACACGGTACCGGCGCCCTCCGACAAACTCGCTGCCGACACCGTCTCGGGCGGCCAGGCGCTGTTGCGTCGACCCGACCATGTGGCACACTGCTCGCGTGCCATCGATCAGTAGGCGATTTTTCTACGGGTACCGGACACCGGTGCCCGTGGCCTGCTGACCAGCCCCCACGACGCGCCCCGGAGTCCTCGGACCCGGGGCGTTTTCGCGTCCCGACCCGGGGGCTCGGGCAACAGGAGGAGATCGTGAACACCGTGACCACCGACAGCGCCGAAGCCGAGATCCCGTCCGAGGACGAGATCTCGTCGCTGCGCATCGAGATCGACCATCTGGACGCGGAGATCCTGCGGCTGGTGAAACGCCGCAGTGAGGTCTCGCAGCGGATCGGCAAGGCGCGGATGGCCGCAGGCGGGCCGCGCATCGTCTACAACCGCGAGATGGCGGTGCTCGCCCGGTTCAACGATCTGGGGGTCGAGGGCCGCGAGCTCGGGATGATCCTGCTCCGCCTCGGTCGGGGCCGGCTCGGCGGCCGCTGAGGGCCGTCGGCCCGTTCCGGCGCGAGTGGGCGGCGGCGTGGCACTCTGGACCCATGGGTGTTGTGTTCGGGGTCGTCGCGGCAGTGATCGCGCTGATAGGAGTGCTCGCGGCCGTTGGCCACGTCGGTTACCTCGCCATGCTCAACAGCGCGGCGAAGAAGCGCGGAGCCTCCGGGGCCTCCACAGTGGACTATGTGAACGGGCGGTGGAAGGTGGCGGGCGGCACCGCGCTGGTCGCCCTGCTCGGCCTCCTGCTCACCTCGGGCGGGGTGACGCCCGACATTCTCGGCCTGCTGCTCGGCGGCGGCGCCGGCATCGCGGCCAAGAAATCCCTGGATTCGACGAGATCGCAGTTCCGTCACCAGATCTGAAAGAAGTCACATCAGCGTTCGAGTGAATTCGGATACGCGAGCCGGTTAACTGAACGTCGAACAGAAGACGGCTGTTCGAGTGAAATCAGCTGAACGGCCGAACTGCTCTTGGTGTGTCCTTCCCTCTTCCGGTACACATTCGCCAGTCGCATCGAAGGGGGACTGGCGTAGTGGCGGATATGGCGTCTCGTGGTGGAACGTGCCTGCGACCGCAGCGCGCGCTCACAGTGGCCGAGTTGCTCAGCCGCGAGGCACCGGAGCCGGCCGCCCCTGAGCCGACCGGGGCCACCGGCGTGCTCACCGTCGGCGCCCTGCTGCGGCGTGAAGGCCGCGACCCGCAGTGGCTCGAGCGGCCGCCGCGGAAGCGGCCGGATCCGGGCGACGGGAGCCGGCGGCCGGATCCGGGCGACGGGAGCCGGCGGCGACGGGTGGGCTCCGCCGCAGCGGCCGGCACGCTGCTGGCCGCGGGCTCCGTGATCGGGGTCGCGGTGTTCACCGACATCCCCGCCGATGTCCCCGACTTCGGCGCACCGGACGCGGCTCCGTCCGGACAGGGCTCGCCCGGTCAACCCGATGGCGCCGCACCGGCGGCGGGAGAACGGACCACGGTCGTCGGCCTCGCCACCCTTTCCGGAACACCGGAAGTGGGCAACGTGCCGCCGGCCGGGAGTCCGTTCGCCCTTCCGCAGGTCCCCGCGCAGACCGCGGGTGACGCCGATCCAGCGGCCGCCCCGGTTGCCCCTCCGGCAGCGTCAGCGCCGGAAGCCGCATCCGGAACCAGCAGCTCAGCAGGGGTGAGCGGAACGCCGACGAGCCCGTCGAGCGACGGTGGTTCAGCCTCCGGCAGCGGGTCGAGGAGCAGCGGCGGCGCCTCCGACACCAGCGGTTCCGGGACCGGGAGTGCCACAACGGGCGAGGTCGTCGACGACACGAACGACACCGTCGCGGCCGTGGTCGACGGTGGGTCGGACGCGATCACCGACCTCGGTGACGCGACCGGGGACGCCGTCGACGACTCCACCGCACTGGCCCACGGCGCCACGGACACCACCGGCGACGCGCTCGTCGCCGGTGGGGAAACGGCAAGCGCGTTGCTCGGCGACGTCGGACCGACGGTCGGGAACGTGTCGAGTTCGGCGAGCTCGCCCTCCGGATCGACCGGGCGAGCCGCCACCAACCCGGCCTCGGAGGCCGGAGCGGTCGTCGAGGGTGACTCCGTGGTCGACGGCGCGACGAGGTGCTCGACAGCGACGAGGTGCTCGACAGCGATCCGGACCTCGTCCGCGATGTCGGCGACACCGCCGGGTCGGCGCTCGACGGCGTGGCGGGCGGCGCTGACGCCGGCACCGCCGAGGACCGGGACGAAACGAGCACCGGTCGGCATTCCACGGAAGACACCGAGAATGCGGACGACAAGGATACGGAAACGGCGCAGGACGGCGCCGATATGGAAAAGGCGCAGGTCGACGCCGATTCGAACGACGAGGCGCGTGCGTCGAACGATGGAGACAGCGCCCTGAGCGTCCTCGACAGCGCCCGGAATCCGATCGAGAATACCGAATCGGTTACCGATCCGATCGGCGGATGAGCCGGCCCCCAGCAGCGGCCGGCTACACCAACCGCCGGTCAGAGGCCCATCGCGAGAGCTCGTAGCGGTTGGAGAGCTGCGTCTTGCGCAACACGCTCGACACGTGGGTCTCCACCGTCTTCACCGAGATGAACAGCTCTCCCGCGATTTCTTTGTAGGCGTACCCGCGCGCCAGCAACCGCAGCACATCCCGTTCCCTGCGGGTGAGCAGATCGAGCTCCGGATCTCCCGGCGGGGTCGCGCCGGGCCGGTCGGAGAACACGTCGAGCACGAAGCCGGCCAGCCGCGGCGAGAACACCGCATCCCCGGACTTCACGCGCCGCACCGCGTCCGCCAGCTCCCGCCCGGAGATCGTCTTGGTGACGTAGCCGCGGGCGCCCGCCCGGATCACCGCGATCACGTCCTCGGCGGCGTCGGACACGCTCAGCGCCAGGAACACGATGTCGGGCAGCTCGGGGCGCACCCGGCGCAGCACCTCGGCGCCGCCGCCGTCGGGCATGTGCACGTCGAGCAGCACGACGTCGGGGCGCAGGTGCCGGACGGCGGCGACCGCCTCGTCGACGGACCCGGCCTCGCCGACCACGGTCACGTCCTCGACGGTGCGGTCCAGCTCGGCGCGGACACCGGAGCGGAACAGCGCGTGGTCGTCGACCAGGAACACGCGGATCGGGGTGGCCCCTGGGCCGGGCGGCCCCGCGGGCTCCGCGGGCTCCGGCGATCCGGTCGCCGACGCCGGCGATCCGACACCGGCGCTCCCCACTGGCCCTGCTGGTCCGGCCGCGCCCGACCTGCTCACCGGGTCATTCATGATCCACTTCCTGCTCCTCGTGGGGGCGGGCCGCCGCCGGCTCGCGCCCGCCGTCGACCGGCATCGACAGGTGCACCTCGGTGCCCTCACCAGGTGCGCTGCGGAGCCGGACCGTGCCGCCGTGCCTGGTCATCCTGCCGTGCACCGAGTCCGCGAGGCCATGCCGGTCGCGGGGAACATCGTCGGGATCGAAGCCGACGCCGCGATCGCGCACGAACACGTGCACCTCGGCCGGCTCCACCTCGACGTACACGCTCACCTCGTCGATCCCCGCGTGCTTGGCCGCGTTGACCATGGCCTCGCGGGCGGCGAGCACCAGCGCGCGCAGGTCGTCGTCCAGCTTGCCGTCGCCGACGACGACGGGCCGGACGTCGATCGCGTAGGTGTCCTCCACCTCGGCCGCGGCTGACGTGATCGCATCCGCCAGCCCGGCGTCCAGCACCGGGTCACCGGAGACCGAGCGGCCGCGACCGTAGCCGCCGGGACCGTAGAGCCAGTGCCGCAGCTCCCGCTCCTGGCCGCGGGCCAGCCGCAACACCTCGCGCGGCTGGTCGTTCTGCCGCTGGATCAGCGCCAGCGTCTGCAGCACCGAGTCGTGCAGGTGCGCGGCGACCTCCGCCCGCTCCGTCTCGACGATGCGCTCATGGCGCTCCTCCCCCAGCTCCCTGGCCAGCCGCAGCCACCACGGCACGGTGAGCACCGCGACGCCGACCAGCGTGGCGAGCACGGCCAGCAGCGCGAACTGGAACTGGCCGAGCTGGATGTTCCCGAGCAGGTAGACCCCGATGCCGGCCGCGACGAACACCGCGCCGGCCACCACCCGCAGCGCGGTGCTCCGCCAGCTCGGGGCGGTGATGACGCCGGTGCCCGAGCGGGCACCGGCCGTCCAACGCCGCCGCTGTGCCTCGTCGGCCTCCCGCCACACCACGGCGGCGCCGAACGCGGCCACCCCGAGTGGGCCGACCACCCAACCGATCACCGAGTTGCCCAGTGCCGCGCCCGCGAGACCGACACCGAGCGCGAGCGCGACGAGCCCGAGTGCCTGCTGGCGCTCGGCGCGCGGCACCGAACGCGCGACGTCCGCCTGCTCCTGCCGGACGAAGATCCACAGCAACCCGTAGCCGAGCACTCCCGCGCCGCCCAGGCCGGCGAGCACCACGAACGCGAGGCGCACCCACAGGACCTTGATCTCGAGGTGGTCGGCGACCCCGCCCGCGACGCCGGCGACGAACCGACCGCTGCGGCGGCGGACCAGCGGCGGGGTGCCGGTCGTCCGCGGCGCTACGACCGGGGATGGTGTGCTCACGTACACCATGTTCACACGTCGTGGGCGGGGGAACATCGGGGAAACCTCGGGGGGTTTCTCCGGGCCATCCCCCATGCCCGCGGCGTCCGCGCCGAGCAGGCTGGTCACCATGAACACGACGGACGTGCAGGGCACGCTGCGCGAGATGTGGGAGACGCGGCCCGCTCGACCGCGCCAGGACAGACAGGTCGCCGGCGTGGCCTCGGCGATCGCCCGCCGCTACGACATCGATCCCACGCTGGTGCGGATCGGGTTCGTGGTGGCGACGTTCACCGGCATCGGGGCCGCGCTCTACATCGCCGGCTGGATCATGCTGCCGGAGGAGAGGTCGAACCCGGCCAACCCCGTCCGGCGGCGGTCGCCGCGGCCGATCCTCGTGATCGGAGTCGGGATCGCGGCGGCCGCGAGCCTCGCCTCGATCTTCGGCGGCGACTTCCACGGCGGCGGGGTGTTGGGGGCACTGATCGTCCTCGGACTGCTGTTCCTGCTGCATCGCAGCCGCAGCGAACGGGGGCTAGCCGCGGCGCACACCACCGGGCTGACCGCGGGATCGAACGCGCCCGGGTCGAACGCAGGTGGGTCGGGTGCCGCGGCCTCGTCCATCGGCGGGGTCTCGTTGACCAAGGACGCGAGCGGCCCCGGGATCACCGACGCCGCCGGCGTGCCGGTGTCCCCGCCTGCGTGGGACCCGCTCGGCGCCGCCCCGTTCGCCTGGGACCTGCCCGAGCCCTCGACTCCGCCGCCCGCGCCGGCACCTCGCCGGCCACCCGTCACCCCGGTGACCCTCGGCGTGGCGCTGCTCGCAGGTGCCGTGACCGCCGGCATCCTGCTGCTGGCCGGGGCGTTCACGCTGGCGAACCTGCCGGTGGTGTTCGGGGTGACGCTGGCGGTGCTCGGGCTCGGGCTGCTGGTGGGCGCGTTCCTGAGGACCGGACGGGGCCTGATCCCGTTCGCGCTGCTGCTGATCGTGATGACCTGGTCCCTGCTGGCCGCGCCGGTGGACCGCTGGCGGGACGGTGAGGTCGGCGATCTACAGGCCGCACCGACCACCGTGGCGGCGCTGGCACCGAAGTACGAGCGCTCGGCCGGCGAGATCGACCTGGACCTGCGCAACCTCGACCTGACGCTGCCGCCAGGCGCCCCCGATCCCGGTCCGGTGCGGACGTCGATCTCGATGGGAGCGGGCGACGTGCAGATCCGGGTGCCGGAGAACGCCGACGTGACGTTCCACGGATCGGCCGGAGTCGGCTCGGTGAGCTTCGACGACCGCAGCGACGCCGGGCCCGGCACCGAACTGCGCGTGACGGAGGACCTGGGCGCCGACGGCGTCCGCTCGGGACGGCTGCTCGTGCTCGATGTCGAGGCGGGCGCAGGCAATGTGGAGGTGCACCGTGACTGACATGCATTCCGACTTCGACTCCGACCCGACGACCACGGTCAAGCGGCGACGCGGACCGGATCCGGTGGCGCTGCTGATCGGGCTGCTGAGCATCGGCATGGCCGTAGCGGCCTTCGTAGGCCAGGTGCCGGACCTGTCCGGCCTCGACCCGCGGTGGCTACTCGCAGGCGGTGCCGCGGCCGTCGGTCTGATGCTGCTGGTGGGAAGCCTGCGCGGACGGCGGGGCTCGAACCAGGAGCCCGGATAACAGCACCGCCCGGCAGCTGGGGAGCGAGCCGGGACGCGGACCGCGCGCTGGGGAGCGGCGGTCGGTGGGCGAGGGGCGGCATCCGTGGAGGACGGATGCCGCCCCTCGCTGTGTGGCGAGAGCGAGAACTACGGTTCGAGCAGCGGTTCGAGGCCGGCGGCGGCCAGGATCTCCGGCACACCCCGCTCGTACCCGACGGCCATCACGTGCACCCCGGCCACCCCCGGCAACTCGCGCAACGCGGCCACCGTCTCGGCGCAGGCAGCCATGCCTTCGGCGGCCACCCGGTCCGTCGGCACCCCGCGCAGCCGCCGCTCCAGCCCGTCGGGGACGACGACACCCGGGATGCCGGCCATGAACTCCAGCGCCCGCAGCGACCGGATCGGCCCGACGCCGGCCAGGATCCCGCACCGCCGATCGAGCCCCCGGTCGCGTACGCGCGCGAGCCAGGTCTCGAACGCGGCGACGTCGAACACGAACTGGGTCTGCACGAACTCCGTGCCGTCGGCGACCTTCTGTGCCAGCCGATCGGGGGTGCCGGCGCCGGTGTCGACGGCACCGAGCAGGAACCGCGGCGGCGGGTCGACCGCGCGGCCGGACAGGAGCACGCCCTCGTCGCGCAGCGTCCGCGCGGCGGTCATGAGGCTGCGGGAGCTGAGATCGAACACCGGGGTCGCGTCGGCGTGGTCCCCGCGTTCCGGGCGGTCGCCGGTCATCAGCACCAGGTTGGGCACCCCCAACGCGCCCGCCGAGAGCAGGTCGGACTGCAGCGCGATCCGGTTGCGGTCGCGGCAGGTCATCTGCATCACCGGTTCCAGCCCTTCGGCCAGCGCGACCACGCTGCCGGCCAGGCTGGACACCCTGACCTGCGCGCCCTGGTTGTCGGTGATGTTCGCGGCGTCCACCCAGCCGCGCAGCAGGGCGGCGGACTCCCGGAGCGGGGTCATGTCCGCGCCCCGCGGTGGCCCGATCTCCGCGGTGACCGCGAACCGTCCCGCCCGCAGCGCCGCGGCCAGTCGACCGGGGATGCCGGGCGGGAGCTCGATGGTCACCGGGAACGCCTGGCGGCGCGGCGCTACTCCCACTCGATCGTGCCCGGTGGCTTGCTCGTGACGTCCAGTACCACGCGGTTCACCTCGGCCACCTCGTTGGTGATCCGCGTCGAGATGCGCTCCAGCACCTCGTAGGGCAGCCGGGTCCAGTCCGCGGTCATCGCGTCCTCCGAGCTGACCGGCCGCAGCACCACCGGATGGCCGTAGGTGCGGCCATCGCCCTGCACGCCGACGCTGCGCACGTCGGCGAGCAGCACCACCGGGCACTGCCAGATCGTGCGGTCCAGCCCGGCCGCGGTGAGCTCCTCGCGGGCGATCGCGTCGGCGGCCCGCAGCGTGGCCAACCGCTCGGCCGTCACCGAGCCGATGATCCGGATGCCCAGTCCCGGCCCAGGGAACGGCTGCCGCCCGACGATCGTCTCGGGCAGTCCCAACTCGGCCCCGACCCGCCGAACCTCGTCCTTGAACAGCGCGCGCAGCGGCTCGACCAGCTCGAACTCCAGGTCGTCCGGCAGGCCGCCGACGTTGTGGTGGCTCTTGATCGTGGCCGTGCCCGAACCACCGCCGGATTCGACGACATCCGGGTAGAGCGTTCCCTGCACGAGGAAACCGGCCGGCGCAGCGCCGGCGGAGCTGCCGTCGGCGCTGCGTTCGGACGCGGCGACCTCGGCCGTGGCCGCCTCGAACACCCGGATGAACTCCCGCCCGATGATCTTGCGCTTCTGCTCGGGATCGGTGACGCCGGCGAGCGCGCCCAGGAACCGGTCGGCGGCGTCCACCGTGTGCAGATCCACCCCGGTGGCCGCGACGAAATCCCGCTCGACCTGCTGGCGCTCACCGGCCCTCAACAGCCCGTGATCGACGAACACGCAGGTCAACCGGTCGCCGATCGCCCGCTGGACGAGCGCGGCCGCGACCGCGGAGTCCACTCCCCCGGACAGCCCGCAGATCGCCCGACCGTCGCCGACCTGCGCCCGCACCGCGTCGACCGTGTCATCGATGATCGACGACGTGGTCCAGCCGGGCTTGATGCCCGCGATCTCGTGCAGGAACCGGCGCAGCACCTCCTGCCCGTGCGGCGAGTGACCGACCTCCGGGTGGTACTGCACGCCGGCCAGCCGCCGGTCGACGTCCTCGAACGCGGCCACGGCCGCCCGCTCCGAGGACGCCGTGACGGTGAAACCCTCCGGAGCACGCACGACCGAGTCGCCGTGGCTCATCCACACCGGGTGCCGCGCCGGCAGCCCCCCGTGCAGGCTCCCGGCCGTGTCGCACACCGTCAGCTCGGTCCGGCCGTACTCCCTGGTGCCGTCCGGCGCCACGTCACCACCCAGCGCCCCGGCCATGGCCTGGAAGCCGTAGCAGAGACCCAGCACCGGGATTCCGGCCGTGAACAGCGCCGGGTCGACGTGCGGCGCTCCCGGCTCGTACACGCTCGACGGGCCCCCGGAGAGGATCAGCGCGGCGGGCTTGCGGGCCACGATCTCGTCCACCGTCGTGTCGCCCGGGATGATCTCGGAGTACACCTGGGCCTCGCGCACCCGACGCGCGATCAGCTGGGCGTACTGGGCTCCGAAATCGACGACGAGGACCGTGGGCGGCTGCACCCGGCCCAGGGTAACCAAGCGGCGAACACCGATGAGAATCTGCCGGCGCGCAGGTCGTCAGCGGAACAGGTACGAGACGGAACAGGTGCGAGACCGAGGACGGGGCAGGCATGGGTGACGTGCAGCAGGTGGTCCAGGACACGATCGACGAGCTGGTCGAGGACGGCGGCGAGCAAGGTCTCCAGGTGGCCGCCTTCGTGGACGGCACGATCGTCGTCGACGCGGTCGCCGGTGTCGCGGACCCCGGCACGGGACGCCCCGTCGAGCCCGGCACGGTGTTCTACAACTGGTCGATCGGCAAGGGCGCGATGGCGACGCTGGTGCACCAGCAGGTGGACGCCGGCACGTTCGGCTACGACACCCCGGTCGCCGAGCTCTGGCCGGAGTTCGCGAAGCACGGCAAGCAGGCGATGACGGTCCGCCAGGTGCTCGACCACAGCGCAGGCGTTCCCGGCATCCCGCCGGACTCGACCGTCGACTCGGTGTGCTCATGGGAGACGATGATCACCGCGATGGAGGACGCCGAGCCGTGGTGGGAACCCGGCACCAAGGTCGGCTACCACGCCTACTCGTTCGGCTACCTGGCCGGTGAGGTGGTGCGTCGGGCCACCGGTCGACCGCTCGCCCATGTGCTCCGCGACGACCTCGCGACGCCCATCGGCCACCCCGACGAGATCTGGTTCGGGATGCCGGAGGGTGCCCGCAGTTCGCTCGCCGTGCTCGTCGACGCGCCGTCCGACATCGACTGGTCGGCGGTGCCGCAGGACGTGCCGATGTTCCGGGCGGCTCCGATGGCGGTGTTCCCGAACGCGGCGCTCGGCAACGACCCCCGCATGATCGCCGCAGACATCCCGGCCGGCGGGAAGGTCTCCGCTCGCGCGCTGGCCAGGATGTACGCCTGCCTGCTCGGCGAGGTCGACGGGGTGCGGCTGATCAGCGAGGAGCGCCTGCGCGACGCCTCGGCGGTGTCGTCGTCCGGTACGGACCAGGTGTACGGGAACGAGTCGGCGTGGGGCCTGGGTTTCGGGCTCGGGTACCCGTGGGACGAGCAGGCGCGCACGGTGTTCGGGATGGCCGGGGCCGGCGGCAGCTGGGCCGGGGCCGATGTCGAGCGCGGGCTGGCGCTGGCCGTCACGAAGAACGTGGTGAGCTTCGACTTCGACGCCGTCACCCGGGTCGCGAAGGCCGTCCTCGCGGAGGTCGATCGCAGCTGAGGGCGTCCGGCGGCCCCACCGGGTCCGACGCCATGGCAGCCTGACGTCCATGGACCGGGCCGATCGCGTGCGTCCGCGGCCCCCCGGACCCCGACGCGTGGGCCCGGCGCGGTGAACGACGGGCTCGGTGCCGGCGTCGTCAGCAGCTACGCCGGTGGTCTCGGCGGCCTGGACGAGATGCTCGACGCGCAGGGTGCGGTCCGCACCGCGTGGACCGAGCTCGCCACCCAGCTGGACTGGGCCGGGCCGAACGGGCTGATCGCGCGCGGGGCGGACACCCGCCGCCTGCTCGCGGACGACGGCGTGAGCCACCGCCCGCCGGGTGGGGAGGGCGAGCAGCCGTGGGCGCTCGACCCGCTGCCCGTGCTGCTCGACGCGGCCCGCTGGACAGAGCTCGCCGCCGGCCTGGCGCAGCGCGCCGAGCTGCTGGACCGGTTGCTGGCCGATCTCTACGGGCCGCGCCGCACGCTGCGCTCCGGACTGCTCCCGCTGGAGCTGGTGCTCGGACACGAGGGCTACGTGCGGGGATGGGCTCGCGGGGCCGGCACACCCGCTCGCCGCGAGCTGTTCCTGGCCGGCGCCGATGTCGCTCGGACGGCGGAGGGCTGGCACCTGCTCTCCGACCGCGTGCAGGCGCCCTCCGGTGCCGGCTACGCGATGGCCAACCGGCGCGTCGTCGCCAGGGTGCTGCCGGCCGTGCACCGGCGTTCGGGGATACAGCGCCTCGGACCGTTCTTCGACGCCGTCCGCAGCGGCCTGCAGGAGCTGGCCCCGGACGGCGATCGGCCGGACGGCCCGCGAGTGGTGCTCCTGACCCCGGGGCCGCAGGCCGAAACGGCGTTCGAGCAGGCGCTGCTCTCGTCGCTGTTGGGTTTCCCACTGGTGCTCGGCTCCGAGCTCACGGTCCGCGCCGGCCGGGTGTGGCAGCGCGCGCTCGGCCGCCTCGAGCCGGTCGACGTGATCCTGCGCCGGGTCGACGCCGCCTGGTGCGACCCCCTCGATCTGCGGCAGGACTCCCAGCTCGGGGTGCCGGGGCTGCTGGAGGCGGCGCGGCTCGGCACGGTCGCGGTGGTCAACGGGATCGGCAGCGGGGTGGTGGAGAACCCCGGGCTGCTGCCGTACCTGCCGGTGCTGGCAACGGCGCTGCTCGACGAGCCTCTGACGCTGCCGGCCGCGCCCACCTGGTGGTGCGGCGATCCGATCGGACGCTCGCACGTGCTCGCCCGCATGCCCGAACTGCTGATCAAACCGATCGCCCGGACCACCGATCGGACCACACTGGTGGGCGCGGAACTCACCGCGGCCGAGCGTGCGGACCTGGCGGCCCGCATCGAGGCCGAGCCGCACGCATGGGTCGGTCAGGAGCTGCTGCGTCCCAGCACCGCACCGGTGATCACCGCCGACGGCCTGCTGGACGCCCGGCCGGTGGTGCTGCGCTCGTTCGCGGTGGCCCGCGGCGGACGGTTCCAGGTTCTCGACGGCGCGCTGGCGTCGGCCGCCGCGCCCGGCGGGCACCTCGAGGGACCGCGGGCGGAAGCGGTGTCCAAGGACGTCTGGGTGCTCGGCCGGCGCCACGGCGACGTGCCGGCGACCGTGAACGTGCTCGAACCGGCCGAACGGGCACCGGCCCCGGAGCAGGTCGACGTGCTCAGCCCACGCGTGGCGGCCGACATGTTCTGGCTGGGCCGCTACGCGGAGCGGGCCGAGGGCACGGCACGGCTGCTGCGTGCGGTCACCGATCGCTGGGCCGATTTCCAGAGCTCGCCGGAGCCGGCGGGCCGGCAAGCGCTGGAAACGCTGCTGCGCGCCACCACCGCCGTGACGATGACCGAACCCGGTTTCCTCGGCCGGGGCGCCGGGCAGCGGCTGGATGCGCCGGGCGCCGAGCTGGTGTCGTTGATCACCCATCGGGCCCGGGTGGGCACGTTGGCGTACGCGGTGCACCGGCTCACCGGAGCGGCGCAGGCCGTGCGGGAGCAGCTGTCGACCGACACCTGGTTGGTGCTCGGCCGGCTGGACGACGTGCTCGGCGAGCCCGCCAGTACCACACCGGAATCCACCGATCTGTCCGGCACGCTGTCGCGGGTTCTCGAGGGCCTGCTGGCCCTCTCCGGGCTGGCCGCGGAGAGCCTGGTGCGCGACTCCGGATGGTGCCTGCTCGACGCCGGCCGCCGGATCGAGCGCGCCCAGCAGGTCGCCCTGTTGATCGCCAGCACGCTCTGCGACCGCAGCCGGCCCGCGACCGAGGTACTGGTGACGGAGTCTGTGTTGATCACCGCGGAGAGCGTGATCACGCATCGCAGGCGCCGCCGGACCGGGGTGGACGCCGTGCTGGAGCTGCTGCTCACGGACCGGACGAACCCGCGGGCCGTCGGCTACCAGCTCGACCGGCTGCGCAGCGACATCGCCGGCATTCCCGGCCCGCCCGATCCTGGTGACGGGCCGGTGGACCCGGTGGAGGTCGCACTGGCTGCTGTGGAGCACCGGCTGGCGGACGTCCGGCCGGCCGTGCTGGCGCGCCGGGAGCCGGACGGCACCCGTGCGGAACTGCGCGCGCTGGTCAGCGGGCTGGCGGACGACCTGATGCGGTTCGCCGAGGTGCTGGAGACCAGCCGTTTCGCGCCTCGCGCCCCGGCGCGCCCACTCGGCCCGCTCACCGTGGCGGGCCCGAGCACGGCGGTGCGCCGATGAGCCGCCGTTACCGGGTCACGCACCGCACCAGCTACGAGTACGACAAGAACGTCACCAGCAGTTTCGGCCGGGCCCATCTGCTCCCCCGCGACGGGAACCGGCAGACCTGCCTGGACGCGACCGTCACCGTCACGCCGGCGCCTGCCGAGCTGCGCGAGCACACCGACTGGTTCGGCAACCGCTCCACCTACTTCGCGGTCACCACCCCGCACCGCTCCCTGACGGTGCTCGCCGAGAGCACTCTGACGATCAACGATCTGGAGCCCGGCCGCCGGTCGGCGCCGGCATGGGAGTCGGTGCGCGACCGGCTCGCCGTTGTCACCGGCACCGTCGGGTCGGACACCGGCGGCATCGGCCCAGGCGGCATCGACACCGGGCCGGCCGGCAACGGCGGGACCGGCACCGGGCCGGCCGGCAACGGCGGGACCGTCGCCCATCCGGCCGGCGACGAGCTGGCAGCCGAGATGGTCCTCGATGCGCGCGCCTACACGCTGCCCTCCCCGCGGCTGCGCCCGCTCGCTCAGGCCGCCGAGTACGCGCGCCACTCGTTCCCGGCCGGCCGGCCCGTGCACGAGGCGGCCGTCGACCTGACCGGGCGGATCCACCGCGACTTCCGCTACGTCTCCGGCGCGACGACGGTCGGCAGCACGGTGGCCGAGCTGTTCGACCGGCGCGCGGGCGTCTGCCAGGACTTCGCCCATCTCGCCGTGTGCGGGCTGCGCTCGCTCGGGCTGGCCGCCCGCTACGTCAGCGGCTACCTGGAGACCGTTCCTCCGCCCGGCCGGGAACGCCTGATCGGGGCCGACGCCTCGCACGCCTGGGTGTCGGTGTTCACCGGCGCGGGCTGGCTGGATCTGGACCCCACCAACGATCGGATCGTCGATTCGTCCTATGTGGAGCTCGCCCACGGCCGGGACTACGGCGATGTGCCGCCGCTCAAGGGCGTGATCTTCTCGGACTCGACGGAGAGCGTGATGCGGGTCGCGGTGGACATCATCCGGATCGACGGCGGGTAGACCCGGCGATGCGGCCACCGAGGGCCCGCTCTGCGGCAGCTGCGTGCTCACGAGCACCGCCCTGCCGATTCCGATCCGGCCGGCATGGCCGCCTTCGCGCTGGCCGAGGCGGCCAAGCGCAGGCTCGTGTTCCAGCTGGACGAACTGGCGCTGCCGACCGCAGGTGTGGAGCTTCGATCTGCTGTCCAGCACCGAGCAGCCGGTGACCACGGGCACGCTGAGGTGTGATCACCATCGACCTCACCGAGGGCGACGACGGGCACCGCGAAAACCTGCGTGTGCGGCTCGCCGAGCCCTACCACACGCTGCTCGGACACCTGCGCCACGAGATCGGCCAAAGGTATTGACGGTGCTCGTGCAGCCCCCGCCCGCGCGCGTCGCCCGCGAGGCGTCCGGCCCTTCGTGATCACCCGCGCGGAGCGGGTGAGCCACGCGACCGCGCGCACGTTCTACGCGCCGCGCGCATGCCCCATCGTGGGCGTCGCGTAGAGAACGTGCGCGCGGTGGCCCTCAGCTGCGGAACGCCACATCCACGGTGAAAACAGCCGGCGCGACGCTGATCATGGAGAGCTGTCAGCGGTCCGTGAGTGCCAGCACCTGCTCGGTGATCGCGGTCGGACGGCGGTGCGGCAGCTCGGCAGGCCCTGCAGGTCGACGGCAGGCGGCGGCAGCCCGTAGCGGGTGGCCGCGGTCGGCCCCAACGGCCCGACGGTCCGCGCACCGACAGCGGCGGCCACCCGGACCGGGCCGGTGTCGGCCCCGACCACCGTCCCGCCGCGCCGACCGACCGCCGCGAACAGTGGTGGTCAACCGTTCCGGGCCCGGTTCGGCGACGAGCGCGCCGACTACGCGGCGGCGCTGGAACGCCATTACGCCCGGCCCCGGCCCCCGGCTGGGCGGAGACCGCGGTGAGCCACCGCGCACCCGTGGGAGGACTGGGCGGAGACGTTCGCGCATTACCTGCACATCCGGGACACGCTGCAGTCCGCCGCGGCGTTCGGGCTGGTCGTGCACGACCCGGATTCGATCAGCCCGGATGCGATCAGCCCGGATGCGATCAGCAGGGCCCCGCTGGCCACCGTCCTGAGCGACGATCCGAAGAGCTTCGCCGAGATCGTCGACACCTGGCTGCTCGCCTACGCGCTGAACGCGGTGAACCGCTCCATGGGCAAGGGCGACCTCTCCCCTTCTACCTCTCCACCGCGGTACTGGACGAACTCCGCTTCGTGCACGACGCAACAGGTCGCCGTTCCCGAGGGTGAACGGCCGCACCTCCGGCCGGTCGGGGCAGGTACAGCGACGTGACCTTCGGCGGCCCGGTGCCACACCAGACCTGATTACGCATCGTCGTATCTGCAGGCCTGGAGACGCGTCTTTCCACTGAGTGCGTCAAGGCGACGAGAGGGAGTCTTGTGGGGGATGGCCACCTGAGTCAGGACGATGTTGCCCTGCTGCGGGCCGTGGTCGAGAGCGACCCGGACACGCGCAGTCGAGACCACGCCCGCGCGGTGCTGGACCTGCTTCCTCTGGTCAAGGGCGACGCGACATCCGCCGACCCGTCGGGATCTGCGGCAGCCACCGAGCTGGCGAAGATCGTGCGAATCCGACTACTGGCCTCTTCCGGTTTCCCGGCTCGTGTCGACGATCTGAGCGAGCTACCGATGATCGAGGCGCGGGCGCTGCTTTCGGACCTTGTGGCCGCGCTGCTCACTGCCGATGAGCCGCGTTCCGCGCTGGTACGGGCGACCCTACGGCTCAATTCCGTGCTGCTCGCGCTCCGCCGCGACGGAACCCGCGTCGTCACCGCCGACCTGCCCGCGCTGCCGCTCGACAGGTTGCGTGGGCAGAAGGAATGGCGCGGCGGACTCCTTGCCCTGGTCGAACCCGGCGAAATCGTGCGGATGGCTCGTCCCGAACTGACCGCACCTGTCGCCGCGGTTCGTCGTACGGCATTGGCCCGGCTCGAGGCCGTCGCAGCGCAGCTCGGCCGCCCCACGCTGCCGCTTCCTGGGCCGGCCGCACGGGATCGTGTGCTCGCACGGCTCGCGGACCTTCTCGAACCGGCCATGTCCCCGACTCCGCAGACCCGGTTCCGCGCACCAAGAGTCGAGGGGGACCAACCGTCGACCGCAACACAGCCAGAGGCCGCGCCGCACGGCACTGAGCCGGGCGCCACCCGTTCGGCCTACGCGCTGCTGGAGGCTCCCGATCAAGTGCCGGTCGGTCAGCAGTTCGAGCTGCGAGTCGGGCTGGCCGAGCAGAGCGGCCCTCACGTGCTGCAGGACGCTCCATTCACTGTACCCGTCAGTACTTTCACACTGCAGATCCAAGTGATCGCACCAGGGTTCCGCGTGCTGGGCGACGGATCGTGGCACCGCACACTGGTCGTCTCGCCAGACGACCCGTTCCCGTACGACGTGCTGCGTGTGGTGGCACTGGAAGGCTTCGCGGCTGAGCGTTCGGTGACCGTCCAGTACATCGTCGATGATCGGGTACTCGGCTACGCAACCCGAGTGCTCCGGGTCGGCCATACCGCTGAGGTGCCTGCCACGACGGCCTCGCCGACCTCTGCGGGCGGCGTTTGGGTCCTGCCCCCCGATGACGCCGAACGACCCGATGTGGAGATCGTCATCTCCCGCGGCAACGATCTGAACGGCGCCGAGCTGGCTTGGCTGGTCCGTACCCGGCATCCTGGGATCGACATCCCGACCGGCCCGTTCCCATCGATCCTGCCCCAGGCCGACGAGTGGGCCCGTCAGATGGTCCGCGGGGTGGAGGACCGCAAACAGGCCAACGACCTCTCCGAGTATCTGGCCGGACAGTCGATCACCATTCGCGACGCCGTCCCGGCAGAGGTCTGGACGGCTCTGCGCCAGGTTGCCGACGTGGTCGCCGGCCCGCCAACGGTGTTGCTGGCCAGCTGGGAACCGCACGTGCCGTGGGAGTTGGCGCACGTCCGTGATCGTTGGGATCCCGATGCGCCCCCGATACTCGGCGCCCAGGCCGTCGTCGGCCGCTGGACCTACAGCGGGCAGCTGCGCACCCAGGGCCCGCCGACCAGGATCGAGCTGACCGAGTTGGCGGTCGTCAGCGGCGACTACCAGGGCAACCTCAGCCTGCCGCAAGCCGATGCGGAAGCCGATCGCCTGCGCGCCGACTACGACGCCTCGACGGTGGACGCGCGCAGCCGCACGATCCTCGACTGTCTGGCCGGCGTTCCGGCCACCGGAGCCCTGCACTTCGCTCTGCACGGCAGCAGCGGCAGCGCCGGCACCAACGAGGGCCTACTGATGACCGACCGGACCTACCTCAGCCCGACGTCGGTTCGTGGCGTCGAGGTGAAGCTGGACGGCCGACCCAGCAGCGTTCGGCTGGCGTTCCTCAACGCCTGCCAGCTCGGCCAAGGCCGCAGCCTGTTGGGCGAGTACGGAGGGATGGCCGCGGCTCTGCTCGGCCTCGGTGTCGGGGCTGTGGTAGCTCCGCTGTGGAAGGTCGACGACACGGTCGCCCGCCAGGTCGCCGAGGCGTTCTACGCCGCGGTGTTCACCGGCGACGTCCGGCCGGCCGAGCAGATCCGGAGCGAGCGTGTCGCCACCGTCGGCCAGGAGGGATCACCGGCCGGGACCCGCCTGGCGTACCTGTACTTCGGCCACCCGTGCCTGCGGGTGACCTGGCGTGGCAGAGGAGGACACGATGGCTGACTTCGCGTTCGGCGCCGATCTGGACCTGCCGTATGGGATCCGGCTGCGGGCGGTGGAGGTGGGCGGCCGCGTCGGCGACGTCCTGCTCGCCCCAGCGGCCGGCACCCCGGTGCGCGACGCCGCGCCCGGTTCGCTGCCCGAGGCACTGGATGCTGCCGGCCAGCCGGGCGGGGCAGCTGCCTTGCTGGGAGCTGCCGCGGAAAGGGTCGGTATGCGCCGGGAGTACTCGCTCCCGCTGACAGACCTGGTGATCCCACCGGCGGCCGGCGGCGGGACGCGAGGACCGGACGAGTCGCCGCACATCGAGCTGACCGTCCCGGGCCCCGCCGAGGACGAGGGCCAGGTCGTGTTGGAGATCGACGACACCGGCGTCGTTCGATGGCACCCCTCGGTGGCCGCCCTGGAGGGCACCGGAGTTGATCGCGCCGGGCCGATACAGACCTTCCGCATCCCGGTCGCCGAGCTCGACATCCCCGACGCGCCGGCCGGCGACCGCGGCATCGTCGGCTTCGGGCTGCGCAAGGTCCTGCAGATCATCCGGTTCCCGGTCGAGGCCGCGGCGGGAGCGGGCGGTGAACTCGCAGTCGGCTGGTGGGAGCGCCGCAACCGCCCCTACGGCCTGGATCTGGTGACAGCCGAGACGATCCGAGCGCCGCTGGTGGGGCCGGGTGTGTCGGCCGCCCGGTTGGACCAGCTGGCCGACCGACCGTTCCTGCTGCTCGTGCACGGGGCCTTCAGCCGGACCCGATCCGGCTTCGACGGCCTCGTCGCGGACGCCGGTCTGTACGCCCAGCTCGAGCAGCGCTACGACGGCCGCGTTCTGGCCTTCGACCACCCGACACTGCACGTCGATCCGGACGAGAACGTGTCCTGGTTCCTCGAGCGGCTGCCCGACACCAGGCCACTCACACTCGACGTGCTGTGTCATTCCCGCGGCGGACTCGTCGGACGGCGTCTGTCGGCCAAGGCGCTGGCCGACCGAACCGGGCGGCCGGTCCCCGTGGTGCGAAAGCTGGTGCACGTCGCCACACCGAACGCGGGAACCGTCCTGGCCGGTCCACAGCGGTGGGGCACCCTGCTCGACGTGTTCACCAACGTGTTGTCGCTGTTCCCGGACAGTCCAGTCGGGGTGGGGTTGGAGGGCGTACTCGAGGTGGTCAAGCAGGTTGCGACCGGCGTGCTCGGTGGGTTGGACGGCATTGCGGCGATGGATCCGGACGGCCCGTGGCTGCGTCACGTCGAGGTCGGCACACCCGGGCCGGGGGTCGCAGTGCACGCGGTCACCTCTGACTTCGAGCCGGCCGGCGGGGCCAAGTTGGCTGTCCGGGCTCTCGACCTGCTGGTAGACCCGATCTTTGGCGCCGGAAATGACACTGTCGTGCCCACCGATGGGGTGCACCGCGGTGCCGGTGGCTACACCGTGGCCGACCCGCTGGTCGTTCCAACGGCCCGCGGGGTCGCGCACAGCACCTACTTCCACGACCCTGGCGTCCGGGCGGCGCTCGGTCGGTTGGCTGCCCGGCTGAAGCCCCCACCCGGCGCCCCTATCCAGGCGGCAGCGGCGGCGGGCACATCATGTGCAGACGCAGCGCGCTGAACAATGCCGTGCGGGGAAAGGAGAATCGGCCCGGCTTGGTGCGGCTTCTCTGGTTGAGCGAGTGCGCGACCTGCGCGGCGGTGTTGCCGGAGGGTCAGTTGCTCGACCAGTTGCACCGCAGCCTCCGGATCGGCCAGTCCGGCGGCCAGCACGGTCTCGGCCTGCCCCAAGCCGACGAGCTGGTGGGCGAAGTCGTTGCGGGCCAGCAACTGGCGCACCAACTCGCTGTCGCGCGGTGGTGCGGTGATGTCGAGGACGACCAGCGGCACGCTGCCCGACGCGGCCAGCTGCTGCACCACCCGGCTGACCAGGGTTACCGGCAGCAGGTCCCAGTTCGAGGCCGCCTGCGCGCTGCCGATGGCCAGGTGTGGCACGGTCTGGGTGGTGTCCATTGTCGCGCTGATGTGCAACACGTCGACCGGACCCACGCCGCTGATCTGGTCCAGAAGTAGGGCGAACTCGGTCGGGCGCACCTCGCGCACCCGCCATCGGGTCCGTGAGTATCCCGAGGTGAGGTCGTGTCCACTGACGTGCCAGCCGCGCTGAGTCACCACCTCCGAGTAATCCTCCCGGGCCAGGACCAGCACCTGCGGGATCCGGCTCGGCGTCAACCGGGTGATCCGCTCGACAAGCGCCCGCCACATCGTGCCGTCGGCCACACCGTTCGGATAGAGACCAGCCCGGCGCTGGAACGCCCGGACCGCCGCACTCGTGCTGTAGCCGACCAGACCGTCGATCGGGCCCGGATCGTGGCCCGCCCGCAGCAGTCCCCGCTGCAGTGCGGCACCTTGAACGCGGGCGACGACCTTGTCCTTCGGCATCCGGTACACCATCCCGACCCGTGGGTGTGACGCCAGGTTTCTGGCGCCGACCGGGAGCAGTTCCCACGGGACCTGGGCCAGCACCGACGGCTCCACCGTGAGGCGGACGTCGACCGTCATGTCGCTGCTGACGCCGGCGAACAGATCGCCGCTCAGGTCGGGCATCGAGGCCAGGTTCGCCGAGCCGTGCAGCACGTCCACCAAGTGCCGGGCCACGGCCGCACTGGTGCTCTTGCGGTCCTGCTCACCCAGGGCGTCGGCCAGTTCCAGATCACCGGCCCGAGCCGGCTCCTCGCCCTTCCTGACCAGCAGCAGGCCGTCGCGCAACGCGAGGTGCACCGTGATCTCGCGCCCTTCGTGATCGTCCGAAGTCGGCGGAAGATCGACCGAGGCGCCGAGCCGTTGCCCGGACAGCTTCGGCCGCGGAACGGCAGCGGCTGCTGCGCTCGGGGTCGGCCTCGGCTGCTGCGATCCGAGCCGCGAGCTCCTCCAGCCGCGCGTGCCACTGCGTGATCCGGGTCTCCGCGTCGAGCAGCCGTCGGGCTCGTCGCTCCGACTGCACGGAATCACCGAGGGGGTCGATGCCGAACCGACGGTGGGCGCACGTGACCTCGTAGGCAGCGAGCAGCAGCGGCGGCGTCGCCGGCGGCAGCGCCGGCGGGACGGGCTCCTGTGGGATGGCCGGGCCGATGCGGTCCATACCGCGCACCCACGCCCACCACACGATCGCATCCCGCGGCGCCAGCGCCTGGACGCCGGCCGTGAGAAGTCGCGCTGCCGCGTCGCGGCTCCCGGCCATCCGGTACACCTCCGCGAGCCGGATGGATGCCCACGCCTCGTCGAACGGGTCGGGCGGGAGACCGAGCGGGTCGGGGCCGTCCGCCGCGGGCAGTCCGGCGAGCAGGTCGTGCCGGGCCGGGCCGACCGCCCGGGTCAGGTCCGCCAGCTGGGCCAGCCGGGCGGATGTCGGGGTGATACGCGCCAGCTGCTGCTCCACCGCCGTCACCGGACCCTGGCCGAAGGCCATCGCGGCCACGGTTGCGGACAGCAGGCGGCTGCGGTTCGCATCGGCGTCATGCAGGGCGGCCAGCACCGACTCGCACTCGGCCGCCGCCCGATCGTGATCTCCGACGTGCGCCGCAAGCTCGGCCGCGCCGACGTGCAGCTCCGTCCAACCCGGCGAGCCGGGCGTCAAGGTCAGCCGCAGGCCCTCGTCGAGGTACTGCTCGGCCTGGTCGACGTTGCCGACCTGCCGCAGCTGTATCCGCATCGCCTCGGCGGAGCACAACGCCGCCCCGTCCAGCTCCTGGCGGGTGAAACAGGCCTCTCGCACCCCGAGCAGCCGAGACAGCGCCGCGTCGAGGTCCATCAGTTCGGCCGCTGCTCTCGCGGCAAGGATGCCGACCTGGGTCGGCGGAGCCGGGTCGTCCGCAAGCGCGTCCTCGAACAGCGCCGTCGCCTCACGCGGGCAGCCGAGCTCGAGCAGCGCCACTGCGCGGGCAACGCTGTCGTCACCGGCGAGGCGAGCCGCCGTGGCCGGTCGCCCGGCGGCAAGTAGCACCGCGGGCAGGTCCCCTCCCGAACCGGGCCCGCGGAACTCACCCCTCGGCTCTGGCCGCCGACTGCCTGCGTCCATCGGTGCCGCCACCGTCGCCCACCGGATGGCCTGCTCGTAACGGCCCTCGTGGCTGGCCACCCTGGTGAGAGCGCGCACGATCCGGGACGCGGTGGCGACATCGCCGAGCTGCTCGGCCATCGCCCACGCCCGCATCAGAAACCCCTCCGACTCGGCCCGACGACCGAGGGACTCCAATGCGGTGGCTGACTCCAGCAGCGCTCGGCAGACATCGGCAGAGGGAGCAGCCGGCTCGGGAACCGAACGCAGCAGCTCGAGGGCCTGGTCTGACTCGCCATGAGCGAGGAGCAGGGCCGCGCGCGCAAGTCGCCACCGGACCGGGGGTGGTTCGGCGGGATCGAGCTGCCGCGCTTCGGCCAGGCTCGACTCGATCCGACTCCAGCGCTGGTGGCTGCCGGCCAAGCCCTCGTCGCGGGCTGTCATGGCCAGCGCCCAGGCCAGCTCGGTGCAGGCGGTGGCCAAGATCCTCTCGTCGACAACGCATCGGCCGGGATCGGTGGGGAGAGCGCGTGGTCGGCGGTCTTCGTCGAGATAGTCCATTCCGAGCACCTCGGCCGCCAGTGCACGGACCGCGTCCACGTCCCCGTCGGTATGTGCTCGCTCGAGCTTTGACCGCCAGGCCGAGCCTGCGGCCGGACCGTCGAGCTGGAAGCGATGGTAGACCTCCTCGCAGTCCCACTCCGTCCGCTGAGCTCCTACGGCCTGGGCCGCCCGCCGCTCGTAGTAGGCGGCGAGATCGCGATGCAGGCGCCGGTACACCGGACGCTCGGCCAGCAATCGACGTAGCGGCCGCACCACCGACGGGTGGAGCACCACCAAGTCGCCGGGCCGGATGCTCACCCAGGAGGACGACGCGGTGTAGGCGAGTAGCTCTCGCCACAGCGCGTCGAAACCCTCGGCTCCGGCCGGGGGCTCAACACCGGTGCGGAAGATCGGGACGCCGCCCCGCGGTCGAACGTCGAGGTCGGGATCGTCGTCCGGAGATCCGCGCATGGCATCGGCGACCCGCGGCATCCAGGACGGCCTCAGCCATGTCCCGCCGAAGCCGGCGTGGTACCACCGCATAGCGCACCAGCCACTGCAGCGCTGGGCTGCCCACGCGCCCGATGACACGGTCCAGGCTCCAGGTCAGCGCTGGGTCGAGCTGCTCGATCTCGGCAGGGGTGATGTCGGGGTTGTAGTGCACGTAGTCCGCACACAGCGCCAGCTGCCAGGGCAACCACTCGGACCGATTCACCGATCGCGGCGACGACCACGGGGTCGGTGATTTCGCGCAGACCGGTGAGATAGTCCTCGGCCTCGGCCACAGTGAACAGCGGCATCTCGAAGTCTGTGATACCGGACGGGAGGCCGGCCAGCATGTCGGCGTACTGATCCTCGATCGCGGTGCGTCGTCCGGAGATCACCAGCCGGACCTGGGGGACCGCCGCGAGCACCGCGGAGAGGGCGGCGAGCAGCCGGGCGGGCTCACTCGCGGCACGCAACATCGCCTCCTCGACGGTGTCGATCACGATGAGTACGGGAACGGCCTGCGGGTCCTCGACCAGTGCGTCGTGGAACCGGGCTTCCACATGCCTGGCCGTCGGACGTGGCCGTCGGCCCGGAGAGTGCGTCGGCCCCGATCTGGGTGGCGTCATCAGGCTGGGCCGAGAGAGCGCCGCGGTAGGCTCGGTGCTCGCGGAGCAGTTCCTGGAACGGTGCACCGGCCATCTGCAGGTTCAGCTGCATGGCGATCTCCAGCAGCACCAGCCAGGGGTGCCGGGTGGCGTTGACCGGGTCAACCCAGTCGAGATCGACCAGTGCGCATGGGATCCGCGCCGGCACGCAGTGGTGCGCCACGAACCACATGAGCGTCGTCGATTTACCCATCCCGCCCTGGGCGGACAGTCGCAGCGTCCGCCGGCCGTCCTCGTCGGGCAGCCCGATCAGCGCCTCCTCGACCGCTGGGCGGTGCAGGTAGCGGGAACCGGCCAGGTATGCATTGCTCCACATGGAACGGGCGTTGAGGTAGCGGTGCAGGTCGTTGCGCAGCGCCGCAAGGTCAGGGCCGACCAGCGGGCCGAGTTCAGGTTCTGACAGCACGAGCAACAGGTCGTTGCAGCGCGTCAGGTTCAGCGCGCCGTCCGCGGTCCGGTACTCGCTCTGCAGCAGCGTGGCGGCTCCCTGCGGGTCACCTACGATGAGTCCGCGCATGGCTTCCAGCGCGCGGCCGTGCTCCAGGCACCACGCAGCGTACGCTCGGCCGAACGAGGCGAGCGCGGGCGGAACTGCGGCGCCCTCCGCCCGTCCCGCCTCGGTCCACCAGCGCAACCACGCGACCTCCCGGACAGCCGGAGCGATCCGGAAGTCGTTGCCATCCGAACAGCGCTCGACGAGACGGTCGGCCCGCAGCTCGGCCAGCTCCGGTCCGTCGTCGGTGGCAAGCACCGTCCGGTAGCACTCCGCATCGAACGCACCGGGCAACGCGCAGCGCAGCAGGGTCGCGCGCACAGCGGCGGGAACCTCAGCGAGTAGAAGCTTGGCCGGGCTCTCGCGTTCGGCCAGCCGGGTGGGACTTCCATCAGGCCCGTTCACGTGACCTCCCTGGGGAATGCCTCGCCGGGAGGCGGGCGGGCGCGCTCACGTCCGGCTCCAACGTCGGCGGTATACCTGCTCCCACAGATGCAGCTCGTCGGGCCCGAGGTACGGGTTGTCGTCGGCGATCAGTTCTTCGCCGCGGGCACACATCGCCTCGACGAGCGCAGCCCAGTCAGTGGGGTCCAGGTCGTCCGGGTACGCCGCCCTGCGCCGCACGCAGAACTCGGCGATCAGCCGGGCGGCGTCGTTCTTGTCGAACGGGGTGAGCTGAACCTCATGCCGAGCAAACGCGCTGGTACTGCCCAGCATCCCTCCCGTCACCTGCGAGCTCTCGACCATGAGCAGCCGGGCCGGGGCGAACCGGCCGTCCACGGCGCGGCCGAAGAGGAGCTGACGCAGCGCCTCCAGATCCGCCGTGTTCATCCGCCCGACGTTGTCCACGACGACCAGCAGCGACTGACCGCCTGCCAGCGCGGAAAGGAACGCACCGAACCGGTCGAACATCGCCCCCAGGACATTGCCGACCTGGGCGGCCCGGGCTGGTTGTGGCATCCCGTAGACCCCCGGCATCGGCGACCCCGGCAGCAACGGCAGCGGCGACGACATCAACGGCATCGGTGCCGGTGGCATCCGCGGCAGGAGCCCCAACGATCCGCCGTTTCCCGCAAACGCGACCTGGGGGGCGGCAGTGATCACCTCAAGATCGGCGAGGAACTCCTCGGAGGCCGCCTCGGTGTGCGAGCCCAACCACGATGGGACCGCCGCCGCGACGTGCCGAAGAACATCCTTGCAGGTCACCGACTCCGATGCGGGCAGGTCCACCTGCACCACCGGCATCCGACGCATCCAGGCGACCAACGCGCACGAACGCGCGAGGGTGGTCTTGCCCACCTGCTTCCGGCCGGTGAGGAACGCGATGTGATCGCCGATCGTGGACGGCAGCGGCCGGCCGGGCTCCGGCGCGACCCGCGAAGCAGGTTCTGGCGCTCGCACGTCCGGTCGACCAGCCATCGCAGATCCTCCAACACACCACCGCCGTGTTGGCGCATCGTCTCGTTCGCGTTGGCGAGGACCTCCGACTCCAGGACCCGGTCCGGGTGGGCGCGCAACGTCAGCGTCGGCAGAGCCCAATCGCCAGTGCGCAGACCCTGCGACCAGTGCAGGTCGTTGTGCGCCCTGGCCATGGCCACATCCACCGGGCACCCTTGGGCGATGGCCGCGTAGAAGGCGCCACTCATCAGAACCGCAGCCGGGGCCTCGACATCACCCTGCATCGACACCACGGCACCTGCGCCGTCGCGGTTCAGGAAGCTGCTGGTCACCCCCTCGACGAGGCACTGGGGGGTGACACCCTGCTCGGCGGTCCGGCAGGCGTTGAGCACCACCAACCGTGGGGCCGGGGCCCCGGCCAGCGCGTTCTGCACGAACTCGGCGGTCAGTGGCCAGGGCACCTGCCCGGCTTCGGCGACCTCCAGCGCGGGACGACCGCGGTCGTCCCGCATGCCGTGCCCGATCACGTGCAGGATGTGCGGCGCGATGTCGGCGAACCGACGACGCAGCCGGGGCATGTCAGCGCCGTAGAGCACCTCGATCTGCCACAGGCAGCCGAGGTCGCGAACCGCGGCGTAGATGGCCGCGAGCTCGTCATCGACGCCGAGCTTGACACGGTCCTCCTCCCCGGGCGCGCCGATCAGCACGAGCATCCGTACGGGCAATTGCATGGGGGTGGCGATCTCGGCGAACGGCAGTGCCACCGTCCGCGCCCACGGCCGACGCTCGTCACCGAACAGCCACTGCTGGCGCGAGTCGTCGAACAGCAGCTCCCATGGCAACACACGCAGTTCCGGCGGGCCGATGTCGAGCACGATCCGACCGGGTTCCGCGGCGGCCTCCGCCCACACCGGTTGGAGTTGAGGAGAGCAGAGCATTGTGTGCAACGCGCGACCCGTGGCCTCCAGCGTGATCGAGTCGACCGAGCCGCTGCCGAGCTGTATCGGTTTGAACTGCGCCGGAAGGGACACCGACGCATCCGCGGCGGGCCCGTCCTCCAGGCTGGCGCGGATCGCAAACCGGCTCGCGCTTTCCGGCTCGACCCGGACGTGCAGGATACGCATGCGCGCCGTCACCCCGACCCCTCGATCTCGCTACCTTCAGCCGACCGTGTGCTCACGGATGGTAGTGATGTGCAGCCGCTGATTCCGAACCGCCGGATGGCACATGGGAATGAGCCGATGGTGGGACGAAAGATACGTAGACAGGCGGAAATCTGCAGAGAGCCCGGCACCCCGACATCCGGTTGCACCTTGTCGGATCGCGCGGCGACGAGCCTGGGCAGCTGCTGGTAGATCCGGGCCGTTCCCCCGAGACGCTCGGCACAGTTGGTCGCCGAGGCGTGCGCCGACAGGGCGTCACAACCAGGATCGATGCCAGGGGTGTTATGTGACCGGCCGGATCCGCTCGGTCAGCCCCGGACCGTGAGCCCGACCCGCTGGAACTCCTTGAGGTCGCTGTAGCCGGTCTTGGCCATCGCGCGCCGCAGCGCACCGAACAGGTTGACGGTGCCGTACGGGCTGGTGGACGGCCCGAACAGCACCTGCTCCAGGTCGCGCTCCCCGGGCGCGAAGCCGGTGACCTCCGAGCGCGGCAGCGACGGGTGCGCCGCGGACGAGGTCCAGTACAGCCCGTGCCCCGGCGCCTCGGCCGCCTCCGCGAGCTGCTCGCCGAGCATCACCGCGTCGGCCCCGCAGGCGATCGCCTTGGCCATGTCGCCGGAGCCGGCCATCCCGCCGTCGGCGATGACGTGCACGTAGCGCCCGCCCGTCTCGTCGAGGTAGTCGCGCCGCGCGGCGGCGGCGTCGACGATCGCGGTGGCCATCGGCACGCCGATGCCGAGCACGTCGTCGGTGGTGGTGGCCGACGACTCCCCGTACCCGACGATCACGCCGGCGGCGCCGGTGCGCATCAGGTGCATCGCGGTGCGGTAGTCGCCCACCCCGCCGGCGACGACCGGGACGTCGAGGGAGGCGATGAACTCCTTGAGGTTGAGCGGCTCGCCCGCCGGACACGTGCTCGGCGGAGATGATCGTGCCCTGCACGACCAGGATCTCGACGCCCGCGGCGAGCAGCATCCGGGGTGAGCTCCCGGGCCCGCTGCGGGCTGACCCGGGCCGCCACCGTGACCCCGGCCTCGCGCACCGTCCTCAGCGCCTCGGCGAGCAGCGTCGCGCGGATCGGCGCGGCGTGCAGTTCCTGCAGCAGCCGCACGGCGGCGGCCGGGTCCTCGTCGCGCGGCGGCCTCGAGCACCTGACCAGCGCGCCCTCCGCGTCGGCGTGCCGGGCCCACAGGCCCTCGGCGTTGAGCACCGCCAGCCCGCCGCAGCTGCCCGATCGCGACCGCGCTCGCCGGCGAGACCACCGCGTCGGTCGGGTGGGTCACCAGCGGGATCTCGAACCGGTAGGCGTCGAGCTGCCAGGCGGTGGAGACCTCCTGCGAGCTGCGGGTACGCCGCGACGGCACGATCTCGACCTGCGACAGGTCGTAGCTGCGACGGGCCTCCCGGCCCATCCCGATCTCCACGAGGTCACGCACGGGGATCAGCGTAGAGCGGCGTCACCGGGCGACGTAGTTGGGCGCCTCGACGGTCATCGTGATGTCGTGCGGGTGGCTCTCCTTGAGCCCCGCCGCGGTGATCCGCACCAGCTGCGCCTGCTGCAGCTCCTCGATGGTCTGCGCGCCCGCGTAGCCCATGCCGGACCGCAGGCCGCCGACGAGCTGGTGCACGACCTGCGCGAGCGGCCCGCGGAACGGGATGCGGCCCTCGATGCCCTCGGGGACGAGCTTGTCCTCGCTGAGCACGTCGTCCTGGGCGTAGCGGTCCTTCGAGTAGGACCGGCCGTTCTCCGCGGGAGCGCATCGCGCCGAGCGACCCCATCCCGCGGTAGGTCTTGAACTGCTTGCCCCGACCAGGATCAGCTCGCCGGGCGACTCCGCGGTGCCGGCCAGCAGGCTGCCCGAGCATCACCGTCGACGCGCCGGCGGCGATGGCCTTGGAGATGTCGCCGGAGTACTGGATGCCGCCGTCGCCGATCACCGGCACGCCGGCCGCGGCGCAGGCCTGCGCGGCCTCGTAGATCGCGGTGATCTGCGGCGCGCCGACGCCCGCGACGACCCGGGTGGTGCAGATCGAGCCCGGCCCGACGCCCACCTTCACCGCGTCCGCCCCGGCCTCGACGAGTGCGGTCGCGCCGGCCCTGGTGGCGACGTTGCCGCCGACCACGTCGACGGAGTGGCCGACCTCGGCCCGCAGCTTCGCGACGGTCTCCAGCACCCGACGGGAGTGCCCGTGCGCGGTGTCCACCATCACGCACGTCGACGCCGGCCTCGACCAGCCGCATCGCGCGCGCGTAGCCCTCCTCGCCGACACCGACGGCCGCCCCGACGACGAGCCGCCCGTCCGGGTCCTTGGTGGCGAGCGGGTACTTCTCGGTCTTGTTGAAGTCCTTGATCGTGATCAGCCCGCGCAGGATGCCGTCGCCGTCGATGATCGGCAGCTTCTCGAGCTTGTGCCGCCGCAGCAGGCCGAGCGCGGCCTCCGCGGTCACCCCCACCCGGGCCGTGATCAGCGGGGCGTGCGTCATGACCTCGTGGACCGGCCGGGTGTGGTCCATCTCGAACCGCATGTCCCGGTTGGTGATGATCCCGACGAGCTGGCCGCTCGCATCGGTGACCGGAACGCCGGAGATGCGGAACTTGGCGCACAGCGCGTCGACGTCGGCCAGGGTGTCGTCGGGCGAGCAGGTGACCGGGTCGGTGACCATGCCCGCCTCGGACCGCTTCACGACCTCGACCTGCGCGGCCTGCTCCTCGGGCGACAGGTTGCGGTGCAGCACGCCGAGCCCGCCCGCCCGGGCCATCGCGATCGCCATCCGGGACTCGGTGACCGTGTCCATCGGCGACGACACCAGCGGCACCCGGATCCGCACCCGCCGGGTGACCTGCGTGCTCGTGTCGACCGCGCTGGGAACCACGTCCGACTCGGCGGGCAGCAGCAGCACGTCGTCGAACGTCAGGCCGAGCATCGCGAACTTCGGCGGCAGCCGGAGGTCTCGCTCGTCATCGCCGCCATCCCGTCTTCTCGGTCACTTCGGTCACGTCTGTCCTGAGCATCAGGGCGCCTCCGAAGCCATCGTATCCGCGCATGCGACCCACCGGTGCGCGGGTCGCCGACCGTCCGTGACCGCACCTGCGGAGTATCGTCGAGGGGGTGTCGCCTGATGCCCTGCCGCCGGACCCGTTCGCCGGCGACCCGCCGATCCGATGCTGTCCCTCGACGGCTCCGGCCGACGAGCCGGAGGCGCTGAGCGAGGGCGAACGCGACGAGGTGGTGGCCGACCTCGCCGACCTCGCCGTGTACCAGGCGCTGCTGGAGGCCCGTGGCGTCCGCGGGATCGTCGTGGACTGCGGCGACTGCGGCGAGCAGCACTTCCACGAGTGGAGCCTGCTGCGGGCGAGCCTGCAGCAGCTGCTCGAGGAGGGCCAGATGCGGCCCCACGAGCCTGCCTTCGACCCCGATCCCGCCGGCGTACGTCACCTGGGAGTACTGCCGCGGATACGCCGACGCGGTGCTGTCCGACTCCTGATCGCCGGGCCGGACCCGAACAGCGAGCCCCCGGATCCTGCTGGATCCGGGGGCTCGTCGTCATGTGCTGCCGTCAGCTTGCCGGTGGCGGCGCGGTGGTGCTGGTGTCGGCCGCCGTCGCCCCGAGGCTGTTGGCGATCTCCGGGACGACATCCGGTAGCTGATCCAGCGCCGGCGCCGACCCGTCTGCCGGCGGGGCCGGTGCCACGGACGGATCCTCCGAGGTGGACGTCGTCGGGCCGGAGCCGTCACGCGCCGGTGCCGCTCTCCTCGGTCGAGGAGTCCTCGGCCGGGTCGGGAGCGGGGATCACCTCGGGTTCGGGCGCGGGCCGGCGGGTGCAGGCGCCGGAGCGGGTGCCGGGGCGAGCTGCGGCAGCACCCTGGCGACCCGCGGATCAGCCGGCGCCGGTGGCGCAAGTTGACCGCTGTCCTGCGTTGGTCGGCGCCGTCGAGCCGGGATCGGTGGTGGTCCCCCCCACCGACGTCGACGGCTCGGTCACGCGGGCCGGCACACTGATCGCCGCCCCGGCCGGGACCTGGCGGGCCTGGTCGCCCGCCAACGGGGCGCCCGGATCGGTCGGCACGCCCGGCGGCGTCTCCTCCGCCTTGGCGACCAGGAAGTCCTGCACCGCGGCGAGCTGAACCCGACCTTCCTCCGGACGCACGACCCCGAGATCGGCGGCGGCCGCCTGCAACTCCTGCGCAGCGACGTCCGGCTGCCCCGCGGCGATGGCCTGCTTGGCCAGCGCGATCCGCTGCTCCACTCGGCCGCCGCCTCGACCGAGTCGGTCCGCTCGGCGTAGAGCACCTTCGCCACCGGCCACAGCACGTCCTGCGGCTCCGCCGAGTACGAGCCGACCAGGCCACCGGCGGTGATCACGAGGAACGCCGCGGCCGCGGCGACCGGAGCGAGACGCCGGGCCCGACCGACGGGTCGGCGGGCCGCCATCACGGTGGCGACGGCCGTGTCGACGTCGACGAGCTCGGGGATCGGATCGGCGTCGACCTCGGCCCTCCAGGCCGCCAGCACCGCGGAGATGCGGTCGTCGGAGTTCTCGAGGTCGGAGCCACCCGATGACGCGACCGACATGCCGAAGGCCAACGCATTGATCAGTTCGTCGTCGGCCTGGACCGCGACGATGTCGACCGGATCGTTGTCCTCCTCCGGGTGTGGTTCCCGCAGGGCGATGGTCGGGATGCTCATCCCGGCCGGGTGGACACCGTTCGTACCGTTCGTACCGTTCGTCGGTGGCCGACCGTGGCCGGAAGGCTCGTCACCGAAACGGTTCTCACCGTGTCGATGGTTGCGCACTCAGACCACCTCCTCCTCGGGCATCGACTTGCGGAGCCGGGCCAGCGCCCGGTGCTGGGCGACACGAACCGCGCCCGGCGTCGAACCCACCGCCTCCGCCGTCTCCTCCGCGGACAATCCGACCACCACCCGTAACACCAGAATCTCTCGCTGCTTCTCGGGGAGCTTCTCCAGCAACCGGCCCATCTCCTCCGACAGCTCCGCCCGCAACGTGTGCTGCTCAGGACCGTCCGCCGACTCCACCCGATCCGGCACGTCCGCGACCGGCTCCGACCGATTCCGCGTTGCGGCCCGATGCGCGTCGATCACCTTGTGCGACGCGATGCCATAGACGAACGCCAGAAACGGACGACCCTGCACCCGATAACCGGGCAACGCCGTGAGGACGGCCAAACAGACCTCCTGCGCAACGTCATCCGCGGACACCGACGAACGATCGATCCGGCCCAGCCGCGCCCGGCAATAGCGCACGACCAACGGCCGGATCATCGCGATCACGTCCTCGACGGCCCCCCGGTCCCCCGCCATCGCACGGGACACCAGCTCCTCGGGAACGTTTGCTGCCATCTCACTCATCGCGCACTGTTGTCCAGGCGTTACGAAGCATGCTCGTCATCATCCGTTCGACCAGTGAACACGGAGCGTGTTCAACCGTGTTCTTCACGGACTACCGTAGCGAAGCCGCTCTCCGAGCCCTGGACACCCTCCCTCCCCAAGAGACGAGACGCCTCAGGGGAGCAGGGGTTGCCACGCCCGCGATGCCGCCACCCGATCGGCCGGCCGGCCGCGACCGATCCCGGATCGGGCCGCGATCCTCAGCCGCGATGCGGCATCCCATGAGCAGGCGCAGGTGCGGAACGGGGCGGCGCTCGGCCGCCCCGTCACATCGCTTCACCGATCCCTCGATCGGCCCGTCACCAAGAAGCAGCCCGGACCCCGCCACGGGGTCGAACGGGCGGAGCGAGACCTAGGACACCAGACCGCGCCGGAACCCGTGGGCAACGGCCTGGGCGCGGTCGCGCACCCCGAGCTTGCGGAACAGCCGGCGGGCGTGCGTCTTGACGGTGTCCTCGGACAGGTAGAGCTCCCGACCGATCTGGCCGTTGCTCTTGCCCTGGCTCATGCCCCGCAGCACCTGCAGCTCACGCTCTGTGAGCTGCACCCCGGGATCGGTGGGAGCCCGCGGAGTCGGCACCGCGGTGCTGGCCAGCGTGTGCGCGAGCGCGGCCACCAGCTCAGGACGCGAGGCGTCCCAGCGCAGGTAACCCCGGGCGCCACCGGCGATGGCGGCGGCGATGCTGCCCGCGTCGTCGGGGGCCCCGAACACGATCACGTTCGCCTGCGGATGCGCCGCGACGAGACGTCGCGTCGCCTCCACCCCGGTGGGCACCGCCCGCTGGGTGCCGACCAGGACGACGTCACCGGTCTGCCGGGAGAACCGGGCCAGCAACTCGTCGCCGTGGGCAACGCAGTCGATCCATGTGCACCCCCGGCACCGCGGACATCACGCGGGTGAGTCCTTCGCGGACGCTGCGACGATCGTCGCAGATGAGTACCGTCGTCACGACGATTCCTTCCTGCAGCTTCCTGCAGCCGGGTGATGTGTCACCCCCCTCATCGGCGGGTGACAGGCTCACCTTGACACGATCAGGGCCGTTTTGTGCCCTCCATTCGGGAGATCTTGCGCCGAGTGGCACTGGTCATGTGGGTGACTGACGTCCGAATGGACTAATTACATTAGCGGCATGCCGCACCGCGACCAACGACTCCCCCATCTGCCGGCCTATCGAGGGCAGTGCTTCCGATCTTGCTGCGCAACTCGTCGTGACCGCACCGGCGTGTCGTCGGCGTGCCACGTCAGTCGGCCGATCATTCGCCGATTCCCGCGTCGACGGCGCGCATCGTTCGTTTGCGCTCGGCCATCCGAACGGGGAAGCCACGAGCGGTGCTACCCGGTCGGGCGAACGCCCGAAGCCGCTCGCGGCCGGCCGGCGGACGGCCACCGTGTCGCCGATCGCGCGATCGGGCGCTCGACCAGCGAGTTCAGCCAGCTCGATCCGGGGCGGCAGGGGCCAGTCCGACCAACCGGGGCCGGCGGCGAAGGTGCGGAACCGCGGCCGGGTGCGGGGCAACGACCGCAGTGCCTCGACATCGGCCGCTCGCCGACCTGGGCCCACAGCACGACGGCGACGGGGCGGTGCGACGGATCGCCGCCACGAGCGCATCGAGGGCAGGTTCGCCCCGAGCGGGCGGCAGAGCACACCCCGTCAGGCCAGCGCGGCGGACAGCGCCACCAGCGGCAGCATGTGCAGCTCGCCCGGCATCCCGGCGAGCAGTACCGGCCGGGCTCGGCGGCGGTGCGGGCCACGGCGGCGTAGCGCCCGAACACGCCGGTCACGCACTCGCTGACCAGGTGCTCGATCTCCACCCCGGCCCCGGTGTGCGCCCACCGCTCGGCGACCGCGCCCAGCACCGGCCGGACGACGCCGTCCCACGTCGACTCGACACCGCCGTCCAGCGACCGCCTCGGCGAGCAGCTCACGCACCGGCCGCCGGGTCCAGCGCGAGCGCCGCCCGGGCCAGACCGTGCGCGCGGCGTCCGGCCCCGGCAGTCGCAGCGCCGCGCCGCCGACGCGGACTGTGGCCGTCCGCCGCGGTCCGTCCGGCCGGCCGTCGTCCGGCGTCCTGGTCGTCGACGACTCGGCGGCGGAGCCGGCTCGCCGGCAGGCTCGGACAGCTGGGCGCGCGGTGGCGTAGCGCGCGGCGTCGGCCGGCGTCGCGCCGCGGACCAGCGCGTGCTGCATGAGCTCGAGCCGGGCGACGTCTCGGGCGAGTACCGCCGGTGCCGGCCCGGGGTGTGCTCGGTCGGGCCATCCCGTAGCGACGGTCCCAGGTGCGCAGCGTGGCCGGCGCGATGCCGAGCCGGCGCGCGCGGCGGCCACGCCGAGCCGTGGCCGTCCGCAGACCGGTGCGGAACGGGTCACGGCCACGGTTCAGGCTGCACGGGCTCATCGTGCTGGTCGTCCGCGTATCGGACGCCACGCTGGCATACGTAGCTCCACTTGAACAACGTTTGACGCGGTCTACGGTGGGTAACATGTCGACTGTGTCGAACCGGTGCCGCATGTCGAGCAGGGGAGGTGAGTCAGTGGCGGACATCCGAAGGCTTCCGGTCCCGGTCACCGAGATCTGGGAATGGCAGATGCACGGTGCCTGCCGCGGGATGGACAGCGCGTTCTTCTTCCATCCCGAGGGCGAGCGCGGACCGGCCCGGGCCAACCGCGAAGCGCGGGCGAAGCAGGTCTGCCAGCAGTGCCCGGTGCTGGAGCAGTGCCGCCGGCACGCGCTGGCCGTCCACGAGCCCTACGGCGTCTGGGGCGGCCTGTCGGAGTCCGAGCGCGACAAGATCATCCGTGGCCGCGACCGGACGCTGCAGATGCCCGCCGAGCGCCCGCCGCCGCACAGCTCGAACGGCGTGAGCCAGCGCCGACGACGGCGGGCCGACCCCGAAGGGTCGGCCCGCCGTTCAGGCGTTCAGCGGGCTAGCGTGCGGTCAGTGGCCGTGGCCGTGGCCGTGGCCACCTGCAGCCGCCGGCTCCGGCGGCTCCGGCTTGTCGACGACGGCGCTCTCCGTGGTGAGCACCATCCGGCGATCGACGCCGCGTTGACCACCGCGGACCGGGTCGACCTTGACCGGGTCGATGACGCCGTCGGCCATGCATGTCGCCGTAGGTCGCGGGTGTCGGCGTTGAAGCCGCTGCCCCACGCCAGGTCGGCGACCTTGCCGACCACGACCGCGCCCTCCACGCCGCCGTTGGCGGCGATCCAGAACAGCGGCGCCGACAGCGCCCGGCGCACGATCGCCACGCCGGTGGCCTCGTCGCCGGTCAGTCCCAGGCCGCCCTCGAGCTCCGCGGCCGCGTGCACCAGCGCGGAGCCGCCGCCGGGGACGATGCCCTCCTCGACCGCGGCCCTGGTGGCCGACACCGCGTCCTCGATGCGGTGCTTGCGCTCCTTGAGCTCGGTCTCGGTGGCGGCGCCGACCTTGATCACCGCGACGCCGCCGGAGAGCTTGGCCAGCCGCTCCTGCAGCTTCTCCCGGTCCCAGTCCGAGTCGGTGGTCTCGATCTCGGCCTTGAGCTGCGCGACGCGGCCCTGCACGGCCTCGGCGCTGCCGCCGCCCTCGACGAGGGTGGTGTCGTCCTTGGTGACGACCGCGCGGCGCACCTTGCCCAGCAGCTCCAGCCCGGCCTCGGACAGCTTGAGCCCGACCTCCGGGTTGATCACCTTGCCGCCGGTGGCGATCGCCAGGTCGTCCATGAAGGCCTTGCGGCGGTCGCCGAAGAACGGCGACTTGACCGCGGCGACCTTGATCGTCTTGCGGATCGAGTTGACGACCAGGGTGGACAGCGCCTCGCCCTCGACGTCCTCGGCGACGATCAGCAGCGGCTTGCCGTCGGCGAGCACCTTCTCCAGCAGCGGCAGCAGGTCGGCGATCGCGCTGATCTTCTCGCGGTGCAGCAGGACGTAGGGTCCTCCAGCACGGCCTCCATCGACTCCGGGTCGGTGACGAAGTACGGCGAGAGGTAGCCCTTGTCGAACTGCAGGCCCTCGGTGATCTCCAGCTCGGTGGCGAGCGTGGAGCCCTCCTCGACGGTGATCACGCCGTCGTTGCCGACGGTCTTGAGCGCCTCGCTGATCAGGTCGCCGATCTCCGCCTCACGGGAGGCGATCGTGCCGACCTGGGCGATGTGCTCGGTGTCGTCGACCGGGATCGGCCTTGGCCTTGAGCACCTCGGCGACCTTGTCGGCGGCCGCCTCGATGCCGCGGCCGAGCGCCATCGGGTTGGCACCGGCGGCCACGTTGCGCAGGCCCGCGGCGACCATGGCCTGGGCGAGCACGGTGGCGGTGGTGGTGCCGTCACCGGCGACGTCGTTGGTCTTGGTGGCGACGGTCTTCGCGAGCTGGGCGCCGAGGTTCTCGAACGGGTCCTCGAGGTCGATCTCGCGGGCGATGGTGACGCCGTCGTTGGTGACGGTCGGCCCACCGAACTTCTTGTCCAGCACGACGTGCCGGCCACGCGGGCCGAGGGTCACCTTGACCGCGTCGGCCAGCTGGTTCACGCCGCGCTCCAGCGCGCGGCGGGCGGTCTCGTCGAAGCTGATCTGCTTCGGCATGTCCTGCCTCTCTCGGTTCTACCGGTGTGCAAACGACCGCCGCCCCGGTGGCCCGCTGGTTCGACGGACCACCGGGGCGGCGGCTACTGCTGCAGCTACGACGTCAGTTGACGACGGCGAGCACGTCACGCGCGGAGAGGATGAGGTACTCCTCGCCGTTGTACTTGACCTCGGTGCCGCCGTACTTCGAGTAGATGACGACGTCGCCGACGGCGACGTCCAGCGGGACGCGGTTGCCGTTGTCGTCGACCCGACCCGGGCCGACGGCCAGGACCTTGCCCTCCTGGGGCTTCTCCTTGGCGGTGTCCGGGATGACGATGCCGGACGCGGTCGTGGTCTCCGCCTCGCTGGCCTGGACGACGATCTTGTCCTCGAGCGGCTTGATGTTCGCCACGTGATGACCTCCCCTTCCTGGGGTGCGTTCTGGTTCGCTACATGTCAGTCGTGGGTCGACGGCCCTGGAGCCGTCCCGTCGTCGCGGGTGCCGGAACGCCATCCTCGGGCCGTGCGATTGGCACTCTACCCATGAGAGTGCCAACTCCTCAACGCGGCCCCACCGTCCGGGGTGGTCGTAGGCTCGAAGCATGGCGAAGATCGGATCAAGCGACCTCGACGTGTCCCGGCTCTGCCTCGGCGCCAACGTCTTCGGCTGGACGGCCGACCGGGCTACGTCCTTTGCCGTTCTCGACGCCTACGTCGGGGCGGGCGGCAACTTCATCGACACGTCGGACTCCTACATGTGGCGCATCGCCGGCAATTCCGGCGGCGAGTCCGAGTCGATCATCGGTGAGTGGGCGGCCGACCGCGGCAGTCGCGATGACATCGTGATCGCGACGAAGGTCGGGTCGCTGCCGACCCGGCCCGGTCTCTCCGCGGCGAACATCACCGCGGCCGTCGAGGACTCGTTGCGCCGCCTGCGCACCGACCGCATCGACCTCTACTACGCCCACGTCGACGACCCCGACGTCGCGCAGGAGGAGACGCTCGACGCGTTCGATGTGCTGGTCCGGGCCGGCAAGGTGCGGGCGCTGGGCGCCTCGAACTTCTCCGCGGACCGGCTCCGCTCGGCGCTGGAGATCTCGGCCCGCGAGGGGCTGGCCGCGCTACGTGGCCCTGCAGCCGCACTACAACCTGCTCGAGCGGGCGGCCTTCGAGACCGAACTGGCTCCGGTGCTGGCCGCAGAGGGGCTGGCCTGCCTGCCCTACTACGGGCTGGCCAAGGGCTTCCTGACCGGCAAGTACCGGCCCGGCAGCGAGGTCGACAGCGCCGCGGGCCGAGGCAGCGAGGGCCTACCTCGACGACCGCGGGCTGCGGACGCTTGCCGTGCTGGACGAGATCGCCGACGGGCACGACGTGCCGGTGGCCGCGGTTGCGCTGGCCTGGCTGGCCGACCAGCCGACCGTCGCGGCCCCGATCGCCAGCGCGCGGAACCCGGAACAGCTGGCCGACCTGCTCCCGGTGCTCGACCTGCACCTGACGCCCGACGAGCTGCGGCTGCTGTCGCACGTCACTTCGTGACCTGTGAGTGCTGCGCCGTGTAGAACACGCGCAGCACTCACGACCCCACCAGGATCTCGGTGACGGGCAGCGAGGAGTTCGGCGGGCAGCTCCGGCGGGGACGGGGCAGCGCCCGCGGCCAGCAGGTGGGCGCCCAGCGCGGCGACCATGGCGCCGTTGTCGGTGCACAGCCTCGGGCGCGGCACGCGCAACACGATCCCGGCCGAGTCGCAGCGCTCCTGGGCCAGCGCGCGCAACCGCGAGTTGGCGGCGACCCCGCCGCCGAGCAGCAGCGTGTCCATCCCCCGCTCCCGGGCGGCCCGCACGGCCTTGCGGTGAGCACGTCGACCACCGCCTCCTGGAAGCTGGCCGCCACGTCCGCGACGGGCACCGGGGTGCCGGCCCGTTGCAGCGCCTCCACGTGCCGGGCGACCGCGGTCTTCAGGCCGGAGAAGGAGAAGTCGAACGCCGCGTCGCGCGGACCGGTCAGCCCGCGCGGGAAACCGATCGCCGCGGGATCGCCGTCCCTGGCCACCCGGTCGATGTGCGGGCCACCCGGGAACGGCAGCCCGAGCAGCCGGGCGACCTTGTCGAACGCCTCGCCCGCGGCGTCGTCGATGGTGGCGCCGACGGGGGTGACCGGGCCGGCGAGGTCGGGCACGTCGAGCAGGCTGGAGTGGCCGCCGGAGACGAGCAACGCGAGGCAGGGCGGCAACGGGCCGTGCTGCAGGGTGTCCACGGCGACGTGCGCGGCCAGGTGGTTCACCCCGTACAGCGGCACGTCCCAGCGCCGCCGCGTAGGCCTTCGCCGCGGCCACCCCGACCAGCAGCGCCCCGGCCAGGCCCGGGCCGGCCGTGACCGCGACGGCGTCCACGTCCCGGGGCGTGACCCCGGCGGTGGCCAGTGCCCGGTGCACCGCAGGGACCATCGCCTGCAGGTGCGCCCTCGACGCGACCTCGGGGACCACGCCGCCGAAGCGGGCGTGCTCGTCCACCGACGAAGCGACCTCGTCGGCCAGCAGCACCGGGCCGGCCGGGTCGATGCGCACGATCCCGACCCCGGTCTCGTCGCAGGACGTCTCGATGCCGAGGACGATCATCGTGGATCCCGTCGCATGGTGTGGGCATCGGCGCCGCTGGGCCGGTAGTAGCGCTTGCGGATCCCGATGACGGTGAAGCCTTCGGCCTCGTACAGCGCTCGGGCGGCCGCGTTGTCCGTGCGAACCTCGAGGAACACGGTGGCCGCAGCCGCATCGGCCACCCCGAGCAGGCCGCGGAGCAGAGCCCGGCCGATTCCCCGATGCTGGTGTGCCGGGTCGACACCGATCGTGTGGATCTCGGCCTCGGCGTGCGGCGTCCGAGCGACGAACGCCAGGCCGGCGTACCCGACCAGCTCATCCGCTCCTCGCTCTTCTTCTGCGCCGCGAAGTAGTGGTGGCCGGCGCGCAGCTCGTCGCGGAACGCCCGCTCCGTCCACGGGTCGTCGCCGGGGAACAGTATCCGCTCCAGCTCGGCGCAGCGCGCGGCGTCCGCCGGGCGCAGATCATCGATCTGGACGGTCTCGTTCACCGGGTGCTCACCGGCTTGCGGGGGCCGGGTTCCACCGCGTCCGGGCGGCGCAGGTAGAGCGGCTCGCAGCGGCCCGGGCGCCCTCCGGAACGCAGATCGGGCGCGGCCACCTCGACGAGCGCAGCCGGGCCCGGCGACGCCGGTTCGACCACGGGCAGCCCCGTTGCCGCTGCCGATCCACCCGCGGCGGCCGTGGCGCCGAGCTCGGGCAGCCGGTCGAGAAGGGTGGCAGGCGAGGTGACCTGCGGGCCGTCGGTGCGGCAGCCGTCCGCGGCGTACGCGGCCCAGTAGACCTCCCGCCGCCGCGCATCGGTGACCACCAGCAAGGTCTCCCCCGGGCGGCTCCGCAGCGCATCGCGAGCCATCGCGTCGAGCGAGCAGACCCCGTGCACCGGGATCTGCAACGCGTCGCCGAGCGCGGCAGCGGTGACCATGCCGACCCGCAGCCCGGTGAACGGTCCCGGGCCGGTGCCGACGACCACCGCGGCGAGCTCGCGCAGGGACACTCCGGCGTCGGCGGCCGCGGCCAGCACGCCGGGCATCAGCAGCTCGGCGTGCTTGCGCGGATCCCGGGTGATCCGGGCCGAGCGCTGCACGACGCCGGTCACGGACAGCTCGACGACGCCCGCAGTGATCGCGGGCGTCGCGGTGTCCAGAGCCAGCACGAGCACAAAAAGAGCCTATCCGGCTGTGGACAACTGCCCTCCGCAGCGCCACCGCCGACGTTCGTTGTCGGTCCCGACGCCGAGTGTGCGGGCCATGACGAACATCGGAAAGCACATCCGGATCGAGCTGTCGGCAGCGGTGGCCGCAGCTCGCCGTCGCCACCGCACGCTGATCAAAGCCGCGCGCGACTGGCAGTCCGAACGGGAGCGGCAGAGCGATCCCGACCACTTCGCCCTGATCTGTGCAGCCGTCGACGATGCCGCGCAGTTCCTTCCCTCCGGGGAGATGAGCCCGACCCGTTGGACGCGGATCGGCGTCTACCAGGTGCTGCGCAGTGACATCCCGAACTGGTGCGCGATGCAGGGCTGCCGGTGGCCGCTGGAGATGGCGGAGGCCATGTGGGAGTGGTTCGACTTCCTGCACGCGACCGGGCGCATGCACCCGGCGAGCGACCCGGTGGCCGAGCTCCGCAAGCCGCTGGCCTGCTACGGCTGGCTCGATCAGGACGGGCGGAAGCTTCCGCCGGATGCCCGGCAACCGGTTGCGTGCGAGTGTCTGCTGCCCTACTGGGAGACCACCGAGCTGCTCCACGAGCTCGTCCGACAGTGCGAGCGGCGTGGCGACGATCCGCTCGACCGGCTCCGCGAGCTGGTGGGCCGGCCGAGCGAGCCCTCCAGCTACGGCTACGCCTGGGTCGACGAGGAGGAACGCCCTCCCGATCTGGACGAGCTGTCGTGAGCGACCGGAGGATTCCGGTCAGCTCGCCTGCACCCGGTGCACGATGGCCACCCGCACGTCGTCAGGGCGGCGGTCGAGGCGGATCAGCAGGTGCCGCGCGGACAGCCGCTCGGCCACGCCCTCCCCCCACTCGACGGCCACCACGGCGCTGTCGAGATCGGTGTCCAGGTCGAGGTCGTCCAGCTCGGCGGCGACGTCGGAGCCGGCACTGCCGAGGCGGTAGGCGTCCACGTGGACAAGCGGCACGCCGGCGCCGCCGGGCAGCGGGGGGTGCTCCCTGGCGATCACGAAGGTGGGGGAGGTGATCGGGCCGGATACGCCGAGGCCGCGCGCCAGTCCCCGCACGAACACCGTCTTGCCCGCGCCGAGTGGGCCGGCGAGCACCACGAGATCGCCGGCCCCGAGACCCGCGGCCAGCCGTTCGCCGAGCGCCTCGGTGTCGGCGGTGTCGGGGAGCAGCAGCTCCGTGTCGAACGGGACCGATCGCCCGGTCATGCCTGCCGCCGGAGTCGGCGCTCGCCCGATGTGCGGGCTGCGCCGGCCACCTCGCCCTGGCCGGTCCCAGCACCGGGACCGGCCGCGTGGCCCGAGCCGGTCGTGCCGTCGACACCACCCGCGCTGCGGCTGCTGTTCGCGCGGCCGGCGCCCGTGGCGCGGGCGGCGCTGCGCTGCAGAAGGTCGGCCAACGCCGCGTCCATGGTGGCGGGCTGCTCGAGCATCGGCAGGTGCCCGACCCCGGCGAACCGCACGAGGGAGGCCTGTGGCAGCTCGGCCGCGATCCGCTCGGTGTGCGAGAACGGGATCACCCGATCCGCATCGCCCGCGGCCACCAACACCTCGCAGCCGGCCAGCGCCGGCAGCGCGACGAGGCGGTCGTGACCACCGACGGTGTCCACGAAGTCGGTGAGCGCGTCCACGGCGTTGGCGCTGATCATCGTGTCCACCAGGTCGACCAGCCACGGATCGACGTTGCGATCACCGTAGGCGAAGCTCCGGGTGATCGCCCAGATCACGTCGCCCGCCGCCCGCCGCACGCCCTCCACCAGCCACGGCTGGATCCGGGCGAGGAACCCGACGGAGCGGGTCAGGGGGTTGCGCCGGGAGAGCAACGAGCCCGAGAGCCCGGTGCTGCCGATCTCGCCGGCCGAGGTGGCGATCAGCGCCACACCGGCCACCCGCTCGGTGAACAGGTCGGGGTCCTGCTCGGCCAGCGCCATGATCGTCATCCCGCCCATGGAGTGCCCGACCAGCACGAGCGGCCCGTCCGGTGCCAGCGCCCTGATCACCGCGGCCAGGTCGAGGCCGAGCTGCTCGAGCGTGCAGCTCTCCCGGGAGGCCCGCTCCGATCGGCCGTGGCTGCGCAGGTCGAAGACCACCAGCCGCACCACGGGATCGTCGAGCTCGGCCAGCGAGCGTCGCTGGAAGTGCCAGGTACGGCGGTCGAGCGCGAAACCGTGCACGAGCACGACGGTGAGCGCGGGCCGGCCGGCCGGTTCGATCTCCTCGCAGGAGAGCCGAACCCCGTCGTCGGCGGTGACCGAGGACGGTTCCCCGATCGGCCGGTCGTCCAGCTCGGTGCTCCCCTCGGCGAGCTGGCCGGCCACCCGCCTGCGGTCGGTGAGGATCTGGGAGCGCTTGCGGGCCACCACCCCGACCGCGACGCCGGCGACGGTCGCCCCGGCCGCACCGGCGATCGCGCCCCAGGCCTGTGGCTTCACGTCGCCGGTCCGCCCACGAGGCGGCGCGCCACGCGATCGCCGTGCACCCCGGTGACCACCTCGTAGTGGATGGTGCCCAGCTCGTCCGCCCAGTCCTGGGCGGTCGGCTCACCCTGCTCGCCCGAGCCGAACAGCACCGCGTGATCCCCTTCCCGCACGACGTCGTCACCGCAGTCCACCATCACCTGGTCCATGCAGACCTGCCCCACGACCGGCCGCAGTTGCCCGTCCAGCAGCACCCGCATCCGGCCGGCGCGGCCCATCCGCCTGGACACCCCGTCGGCGTAGCCGATCGGCAACAGGGCGAGCGTGGTGTCCCGCGGCGTCGACCATCGGTGCAGGTAGGACACCCCTTCTCCGGCCGGAACCCGCTTGACCAGCGCCACCCGGGCCTGGAGTGTCATCGCCGGCCGCAGCGGGCTCTGCGCAGCCGGCCGCCCCAGCGGATCGAGCCCGTACACCGCGATGCCCGGCCGGACCAGATCGAAGTGCAGGTCCGGGCGGGTGAGCGTGGCCGCCGAGTTCGCCAGATGCCGGATCGGGTCGAAGCCGTGCTCCCGCGCCGCCTGCCACGCCGCGGTGAGCCGGGCGGCCTGCCGATCGAGGGTCGCGTGCTCCGGCACGTCGGCGTGCGAGAGATGCGACCACACCGCGACGACCTCGGCATCACCGTCGTCGACGGCCTTCGCCGCGTCGCCGAGCAACTGCTCCCATACCCCGGGCTGCGCCCCGTTCCGCGACAACCCGGTATCGATCTTCAGGTGCAGCCGGGCGGTACGGCCCGCCGCCCTGGCACCGTCCACGACGCCGGCGAGGTGGGCCCGGGAGGACACCGAGAGATCGACATCGGCCGCGACGGCCGGCGCGAAATCCTCGTCGGGCAGATGCAGCCAGGACAGCAGCGGCGCCTCGATGCCGGCATCCCGCAGTGCCAGTGCCTCCTCGAGGGTGCAGACCCCGAGCCAGCTCGCCCCCGCGGCCAGCGCGGCGCGCGCAACAGGGACCGCGCCGTGCCCGTAGCCGTCGGCCTTGACGACGGCCATCAGCGCGGCACCCGGCGCGGCGGCGGCCAGCACCTCGACGTTGTGCCGGATCGCGTCGAGGTCGACCACCGCCTCGGCTCGCGCTCCACCGCCTGTCCCGCCCACCCCCGCATCATCGCATCCGTCCCGACGATCAACGGCCGGGCTGGGGAGCAGCCGCGCTGCACCGGTGTTTCAGGGGCTGTCGGGAGCGCGCCGGCTCGAACCTCGCACCACCCGGATCGCCTCCGGAATGGCGGCCTGGATCCGCGACGCCGGGGCGGGTGCCCCGTCCGCAGCGAGCTGCGCGGCGCGGCCGTGCACGAACGTCGCGCAGCCCGCCGCCCACCACGGCTCCGATCCGGCCGCGAGCAACGCCCCGATCATCCCGGACAACACGTCGCCCGAGCCGGCCGTCGCCGCCCACGAGGTGCTCGACGGGTGTACGAGGGCCCGCCCGTCCGGATCGGCGACGACCGTTGCGTTGCCCTTGAGCAGCACCGTCACTCCCAGCTCCGCCGCGGCCCGACGGGCAGCGCCGACCCGATCGGCGCCGACCTCACCAGCGATGCGGGCGAACTCACGGTCGTGCGGGGTGATCACCACCGGTCGCCCGGCGAGCGCCGCGCGCAGATCGGCGTGCTGGGCGAGCAGCGTCACCCCATCGGCGTCGACGCACATCGGCACGTCCAGGTCGATGGCGGCGGCGAGCACGGCGCGGCCCGCATCGTCGGTACCGATCCCCGGCCCCACCACCCAGGCCTGGGTGCGGCCCGCGGTGGCGACCGACTCGGTGGTGATCACTTCCGGCCAGTGGTCCCGGACGCCCGGCGCCGCTCCGCCGGCGAATCGGACCATGCCGCTGGTGGCCAGCACCGCCGAGCCTGTCGCCAGCACGGCCGCGCCAGGGTAGACGGCCGAGCCGGCCGCGATCCCGCAGACGCCCTGGGTGTACTTGTCGTCAGCCGGTCCCGGCACCGGCCAGCGTGCGCCGACGTCCTCGGCCTCGAGGACCTGCAGGTGCGGCGCCGGCAGCAAGGGTGTCAAGCCGATGTCCACGAGATGGACCGCACCGCAGCTGGGCGCGGCGAGCACGTGCACCGGCTTGAGCGCGCCGAACGTCACCGTCTCGGTCGCGGTGACCGCCGGCCCGTCGGCCACCCCGGTGTCGGCGTCCACCCCGCTGGGCAGGTCCACCGCCAGTACCGGGACCCCGGCCTCCTGCACCGCCGCGACCAGGCCCGCTGCCGGCTCGCGCAACGCACCCCGGCCGGAGATCCCGACGATGCCGTCGAGCACGAGGTCGGCGGACACGGCGGCGGTCCGCGCCGCGGTGGCATCGGAGATCGCGTCGACGACCCGGGCGCCGGCGCGGCGTGCCGCGGCCAGCCCGGCCGGATGCGCGCGATCGGGTACCAGGAGCACCGCGGTGACCCCGACCCCGCGGCGGCGCAGCTCGACGCCGGCCCAGAGCGCGTCGCCCCCGTTGTTCCCGGCCCCGACGAGCAGCACGACCGAGCTGCCGGTCACCGGAGGGCGCCGGGCGAGCATCCGTCGCGCGTGCACCGCCAGCCCGAACGCGGCCCGTCGCATGAGTGCGCCCTCTGCGGTCCGCGACAGCAACCCGGCCTCGGTCTCCCGCACCTGCTGCGCGGTGAATACGGCTCGCATGACGGCGACCGTAGCCCGGACAGCGCCGGCCGGCCGTGGGAGCGATTCGCAACGCGACGGCGATGAACCAGGGACGACCACCACGGAGGACGACCACGACGGGCAGGCGCCTCGTCCACCCGCGTTCGACCGAGCAGTACTACGGTCAGCGCTGTGATCCGGACCAGCGCGCCGACCCGGCCTCCCGAAATGCGCAACGCCAGTGACGCCGTGGCGCGGCTCTCCCGGCCCGGTCCACACCGGGTGTTGCGCGGCGACCTGGGGATCATGGGTATCCCCGGCATCGTGTTCGCGCCGGAGGAAGGTCTGGGCCTGCCCGCCGTCGCGTTCGGCCACGACTGGCTGCAGCCGGCGGAGCGTTATGCCGATCTTCTCCGGCACCTCGCGTCCTGGGGCATCGTCACCGCGGCCCCGTCCAACCACCGGGGGCTGCTGCCCAGCCACAGCGGGTTCGCCGCGGATCTACGCACCACCCTGGAGGTGTGTGCCGGCGTCCGCCTCGGCGACGGCCGGATCAGCGTCGACTCCCGCCACACCGCGCTGGCCGGGCACGGTATCGGCGGAGGCGCTGCGATGCTGGCCGCGGTCGGTCAGCCGCGGGTCGCCGCGGTGGTGACGATCGCGGTGGCCCAGTCCCGGCCGTCCGCGCTGGACGCCGCCAGGACGATCACCGCACCGACCCTGCACATCGCGGCGGGCAAGGACACCGTCGCGCCGGCCGCCGGTCATGCCGAACCGATCGCCGCGGCCGCCGCCGGCAAGGTGTGGCTGCGGACGCTGAAGAAGGCGAGCCACACCGGCTTCCTCGAAGGCATCCACTGGAGCGACTTCGTACTGTCCGGCAGTCCGGATACGAAGACCCGGCGGGTGACCAGGGCACTGGTCACCGCGTTCCTGCTGCACCAGCTACTGGACGAGGACCGGGTCGAGGTGCTGGTCGACGGCAAGGTGTCCGGCACCGCGCTGGAACATCGCTGAGCTGCGTCGCTTCGCGTTCTCACGGAGGCGGGAGCTCGGCGATCCGCATCCCGCGCTCGTCGTCGGCGCGGTGGCCGTCCGTGCTACCCAGCCGGATCCCCACCCGGCCGCCCGAACCGGCATGGAGGCCGGAGCCGGTCGACGACCCGAGCGGCTCGGCATCGGCGGTGGGAGCAGCCTGTTCGAGCCTGCGCCCGAGTTCCGTCGCGGCCTGCGCCTGACGTTCGAGTTCGGCCTGCAGCTGCGCCGAGCGTTCGGCCCACATCCGACCCTGATCGTCCGGCCAGTCGACGGCGATGAGTTCGGCGAGCCTGCCCACCCGCCTGGCGACGTCGCCGAGGACGTCGGCGAGCTCCGCGCACCACCGCGGCGAAGCGGGGTCCGTCATGGCGTCCGACCGATGAGGCGGGCGGTCCGGCTGTCGACCTCCTCAGCTGCGGCTGCGGCGGCGGCCAGTGCCTCGCTCAGCTCGGCCAGCTCACCGGTCGCGCGCAGAACTCGGGTGCGCAGCCGATCGGCCTCGGCGGGAACCTGCCCGGCGGCCGCCCTCCCGCAGCTCGTCCACGAGCCCGGCGGCGGTGGCGGCGTCGGCACGCAGTCGGTCCGGATGCAGGCGCAGCTCTCGCGGCATGTGTGCATGGTGGCGCACCGACCGGCGTTCCCGGGCCCGAACGAACGAACTGGCGTGGTCAGCGGGCCGCGGCGACGATCTCGGCCAGCCGCACCGCGGTCGCCTCCGCCTGCTCCGCGGTGGGCGCCTCGACCATGACCCTGACCAGCTGCTCGGTGCCCGACGGCCGCAGCAGTACCCGGCCCGACTCGCCGAGCTCGCGCTGCGCCGCCGCCACCGCGTCCCGCACGCTCTTCGACGCCGCAACGGCCGATTTGTCCAGCACCTGAACGTTGTGCAACACCTGCGGCAACGTTGTGACGACCGCGGCGAGCTCGGCCAGGGGCGAGCGAATCGCAACCATTCGGCCCATCAGCCGCAGCGCGGTGAGCAGCCCGTCGCCGGTGGTGGCGTACTGGGGCAGTACCACGTGACCCGACTGCTCCCCGCCGAGGGTGAACCCACCGGCGCGCAGCTCCTCGAGCACGTACCGGTCGCCGACAGCGGTGGTGCGGACCTCGATCCCGGCTTCCTTCATGGCCAGATGCAGCCCGAGATTGCTCATCACGGTCGTGACCAGCGTGTCGCCTTTGAGCTCGCCCGCGTCCCGCATGGCGATCGCCAGCACCGCCATGATGTCGTCGCCGTCCACCACGCCGCCGGTGGCGTCGACGGCCAGGCAGCGGTCGGCGTCACCGTCGTGGGCGATGCCGAGATCGGCGTGATGCGCCCGGACGGCATCCTGCAGCGGACCGAGATAGGTCGAACCCACACCCGCGTTGATGTTCAGCCCGTCCGGTTCTGCGTGCAGCGCGATCACCTCGGCGCCGGCGCGGCGGTAGGCCTCCGGCGCGACGGCGGATGCGGCGCCGTGCGCACAGTCGACGACGACACGCAGCCCGGCCAACGAGCAGGGCGTGGCCGCCACCAGGTGCTCGACGTAGCGGGCGCACGCCTGCGGGAGGTCGCGAACCCGACCGATCGCCGCGCCGGTCGGCCGGCTGGCCGGGGCGTCCAACCCGTCCTCGATCGCATCTTCGATGGCGTCGGGGAGCTTGTACCCACCCGCGGCGAAGAGCTTGATGCCGTTGTCTGGCATGGCGTTGTGCGAGGCGGAGATCATCACCCCGAGGTCGGCCCCGAGGTCACCGACCAGGTGGGCGAGGGCAGGTGTGGGCAACACGCCCACCCGCACCGCGTCGGCTCCGGCCGAGGCCAACCCGGCGACGACGGCCGACTCGAGCATCTCGCCGCTGGCCCGCGGGTCGCGCCCCACGACGGCGACCGGACGGTGCGATCGATCCCGTTCGGCCAGAACCCTGGCTGCGGACGCCGACAGACCGACGGCGAGCTCCGGGGTGAGGAGCTCGCCGTTGGCGAGGCCGCGGACGCCGTCGGTACCGAACAAACGGCGCTGACCCAAGATCAACGCTTGCTGTACTGAGGTGCCTTGCGGGCCTTCTTCAGGCCGTACTTCTTGCGCTCGATCACCCGCGGGTCGCGGGTGAGGAAGCCGGCCTTCTTGAGCGGCGGCCGGTCTTCGGGTTCGGCCTCGATCAGTGCCCTGGCGATGGCCAGCCGCAGTGCACCGGCCTGCCCGGAGATACCGCCACCCTGCAGGTTGGCGAAGATGTCGAAGCGCTCGGTCTTCTCGACCGTGACCAGCGGCTCGCGGATCAGCTGCTGGTGGAGCTTGTTCGGGAAGTACTGCTCGAGCGACTTGCCGTTGAGCCGGAAGGCCCCGGTGCCGGGCAGCATCCGCACGCGCACGATGGCTTCCTTGCGCCGTCCCACCGTCTGGATCGGCCGGTCCGGCAAGGCTGTGGGAACCGCGACGGGCGCGACCGGCACCTCGACCTCGGCCTCCTCGGTGGGCTCGACGGCCTCGGTGACCTCGTCGACGGCCTCGATCTCGGGCTCGGGGGTGCTCACGGGCTGTTCCTCTTCCACGGACTCGGTGCTGGCCGGCTCGATGCTGCTCGGCTCAGGGGTCGTCGGCTCAGGAGTCGTCGGCTCAGGAGTCGTCGGCTCAGGAGTCGTCACTGCGCGACCTGGGTGATCTCGAACGGAGCCGGCTTCTGCGCGGCGTGCGGGTGCTCGGGCCCGGCGTAGACCTTCAGCTTCTTGCTCATGGCCCGGCCCAGCTTGGTCTTCGGCAGCATGCCCTGGATCGCCTTCTCGACGAGGCGGTCCGGGTGCTTCTCGATCATCTCGCCCACCGAGCGCTTGCGGAGGCCACCGGGGTAGCCGCTGTGCCGGTACACGAACTTGTCGGTGCGCTTGTTGCCCGAGACCGCGATCTTCTCGGCGTTGACGACGATGACGAAATCACCGGTGTCCATGTGCCGGGCGAACGTCGGCTTGTGCTTGCCGCGCAGCAAGGTGGCGGCATGCGTGGCGAGGCGGCCGAGTACCACGTCGGTGGCGTCGATCACGTGCCAGGCGCGGGTGATATCGCCGGGCTTCGGGCTGTACGTGGACACGGTCCTACCTCGTCGCTGTCGTGTGCTCGTCGAGATGCTCGGGAGCTGCCTCTGGTTCGCGGGTGCGGAGGGCGCCAGGCCCGGTGACGGGCCGTCCGGATCGCCGTTGAGCGACCGCGGGCATTCACCGCCGCACGTCGAAGGTCGAGGGTACCCGCCGGTCTCGAGCGAGGTCAAAAAGGGGTCCCCAACGCGACGGTGCGTAGCGAGTGATCGCCGTCAGCGTGCATCGTCGCACGACGAGAGCAGCACTGGCGCACGTTGACAGCGATCATGACGGTGACCGGGCGGCAGAGGCGCGCCCCGCGCCTCCGGTCAGGCGGCCGTGCGCCGTCCACCTCGTAGCCATCGAGGTCCGATCATGCGCCACCGCACGTTCACCGGACCAACCGCGCCGGTCATCGCCAGCGGGCGGCGTTCACGTGCTCGACCTGCCGGTAGCTGTCGTTCGCCACACCGAGGGCCACTCCGATCTGCCCGAGTACGCCGGCCAGATCGGCGGCAGCGGTGTCCCACTGGCGCTGCTTGACCTGGTACTCGGTGGCCGCCTGGCCCTCCCAACCTCCGACGAGCGGGGCGAGGAAGCCCTTGAGGTCTCCCAGCTGCCCCGAGATGCGCGCAGCGGTGCCGCTCACGTCGGCCCTGGCGGCCTCGAGGGCCCCGAAGCTGACCTTGATCTCGGACATCGTCGATCCTCCTCAGCCCAACGCCGCGCGGATGCCGGAGAGCGCGCTCGCGTGCTGCTCCTCCTGCGCCTGATAGCTCACCCCTGACCCCTGGATCGCCTCGCCGATGCCCCGCAGCGCGTCGCTCAGCAGCCTGGCGTCGACGTCCCAGCGGTTCATCAGGCCGCCAAAGGCGCTCGAGGCCTCGCCGCGCCACGCCGCGGAGAGCGGCCCGAGGCGCCCTCGCAGGGTCGCGAGCTCGGCTTGCACAGCGTCGTTCACGGCGAAGACATGACGCGCGGCGCGCTGCATCTCCTCCACCGTGGTGCCGAACCCATCGGTCATCCCGATCACCCCCGTCTGTGGTGCTCGTACTTCCGGTTCCGTGCCGTTCGCACGTCACGGTGGCAGCACCGGGGACGGCGAGCTGCTCATCCGCGCGAACCGTGTGCGGATGCGAACGCCGATCAACCTCGTCGGGCCGAAGCGACCACGAGGGCACACGCCGCCCGAACGGCGGTCGCGGCCGACGGTGTATGCCGGCACCCCACGCTGAGCTGCGCATCTCCGTCGATGATCACGTACCAGTCGACCTCGGAACCGCCGTCGGCGTCCCCCTGTCGATAGCTCACGACCTCACGGCCGGCGAGCTGCCTGAGCTGGAAATCCGACAACGCCGACCCCCCGGAGACGGCTGCGTCGAACACGGCCCGCAGCTCCGCGAGCGCCCGCTGCCGCTCCGCGTCGCCGTTGTAGCCGAGCGGGGTGCGTTCCACCGCGATGACGTCGCTGCCGTCGGGCGCGGTCACCGGCGTGAGCAGGACACGGCGCCGCTCCGGCAGCCCACCGGTGTGCGCCCAACCGGCCGGGACATCGAGGCGGTAGCCGTACTGCACGAGCACGCCGGCGGGCACGGCGACCGCGCCGCTCGGCGGAGCGAGTACAGCGCCCACCGCCAGCAGCACCGCCACCAGCACCGCAGCCGCGGTGGCGAGCAGCGCGGTGCGTACGGGCCGCCGCCGCGGAGGTAAGGGGAACCGCGATCGGGCGTGGCCGGCCGGATTCCCCGCGGCGTGCGCCGGCGGTGGGTCCGTTGAGGAGCGGAACGCGACGGGCGGATCGCGCCCGCAGGCGGGTGCCGGGGACGGCACGCGCGCCGGGGTCGACAAACCCGAGAGCGCACCCAACACCGCCGTCGCCTCGGGTGTGGGGGCCACCACGACATCCGGACAGTCGAACTCGCGGCTCGGGCGGCGCGCTCCGCCGGTGCCGGACCCGTTCACCGGCGCCGACATGCCTTCCCACCCGTTCACCGGCCGGGCGAGCTCGGCGAACAGCTCGTCCACCAGCTCGGCCAGCAGCGGCGCGCGAGCCACCCCGCCGATCAGCAACACCGGCACCGGGTCGCCGTCGAGCAGGACCTCGCGCAGCAGCTCCACCGGCCCGCGCAACGCCGCGGCCAGCGCGCCGGTGCACCTCGCCCGCCCGGATCCGGAGTGTCCCGTCCCGACCGGGAAGCCGGGCATCGGCGCTCGGCAGCAGCGACAGCCGCTCCCGCATCCGGCGCGCCTCGGCGAGCAGCTCCAGCTCGGACAGCTCGGAGCCCGGCGCCCGTGCCGCCGCTGATCCCCCGGCGGCGCCCCCGGCCAGCGGGGCCTCCACCAGCAGCACTGACGCGACGGCGCGTCGGCACCTCGCAGGCCGGCTGACCGATACCGACGAGTCCGGCGCCGACCCGACGGGACCACTCGAGAGTGAGCGCCGAGCGCAGGCGATCGGCCAGCACCTCGTCCAGAAGGGCCCCGCCGACCGGCGAGCTCCGACACAGCTGAACCGTTCCGTCGCGCGCAAGGCGCGTGACCTCAGCCCCCGTGTGCCCGACGTCGAGCACCACCCTCGGGCCCAGGCCGGCCGCGGCGAGTGGCACCGGGACGGTGCGCAACTGTCCGGCCAGCCCGATCAGGCCGCGAGCGAGAACCGCGACCCTGGGTTCCGGCCAGCTCGGCGGATGCACGACCACCAGCTCGTCGAGCTCGGTGCCGACCAGCTCGGACAGCAGCCGGTCGAGCCCAGCGGCCGGATCGGGCAACTCCGCGACCAGCCACGGCTCTCCCTCGGCGGCCGCACCCGCGATCCGCACCGTTGCCGAGCCGACCTGCACGGCCACCCGGCTTGGCCCGCCGCTCACGGGTTCTCCACCTGTTCGGGAGGGAGCCAGGCCAGCTGGATCACCCGAGCACCGCGCCGGCGGTCCACCAGCATCCCGCGACCGGGCGGCCACGCGGCCGGTTTCACCGACTCGACCAGCGGCCCCTCGTCCGGGCTGCCGTTCATGACGATCGCGGGTGCGCCGAGCTCCCGCAGCCGCCCGAGAATCGGGTCGAAGAGGGCCCGCGCCGCGCCCCCGCAGCGCCGCGCGACGACAACGTGCAGACCGACGTCCTTGGCCTGCGGCAGGAACTCCACGAGCGGCAGCAGCGGATGCACCGCGGCGGCGGGTGCGGCGAGGTCGTAGTCGTCGATCAGCAGATACAGCTCGGGCCCGCTCCACCAGCTGCGATCCCGCAGCGACCGCGCCGAGACCTGCGGCCCCGGCAGCCGGCGACGGAGCGATTCGGCGATCTCCTGCACGGCCTCGGCCGTCGCCGCGGCGCGTGCCGGTGTTGGCGAGCAGGTGCGGTTCGCCGACGGTCCCGAGCAACGTCCGCCGCGGATCGACGATCACGATGCGGGCCTGGTCCGGCCCGAACCGGGCGCAGATCCCGTGCGCAAGGAGCCTCAACAGACCGGTCTTGCCGCTCTCCGCGTCGCCGAAACAGAGCAGGTGCGGCTCGGCCGCGAAGTCGACATCGATCCGGTCGAGCCGCTCGTCCACCCCGAGCGGAATGCCGGTGCTCGCGACACCGTCGGCCGGCGGCAGCGCGTGGACGTCGACGAGCTCGGGCAGCAGCCGCACCGGCGCGAACCCGGGACCGGGCCAGGCTCTCGCAATCGCCTCCGCCAGCGCCGCCGTACCGGACTCGGGATCGCTCGTGCGGGGCGCGGCCAGCACGGCAGGGGATCCGTCGGATGCAAGCCCGTGGCCGGGACGGGCAGGAACCGCGGCCGCCGATCTCCGGTCCACCTCGGACTCGGACGGGTCCCCGAGACGCAGCTCGATCCGTTCGCCGAGCAGATCCCTGAGAGCCGGACGCAGCTCGGTCCAGCGGTTGGCCGACATCGCGAGATGCACCCCGTAGGACAACCCCTTCGCCGCGATCGACAACAACCCGGCCTCCATGTCGTCGAACTCGGCGCGGAGCGTGAGGTGGCCGTCGACGACGAGCAGCACATCGGTGGCCGGCTCGTCCGGGAAGGCCCCGTCCGCCCGGCGGGCCCGGAACTCGGTGACCGACGTGATGCCGCACTCGCGGAACATGCGTTCCCGCCTGGCCAGCACCGCCCCCAGTTCCGCGATCGTGCGTCGGACGAGATCGGGCTGCTGCCCGTCCGCCACAGAGCCGACGTGGGGCAACGCGGCCAGCTGGCCCAGCGCACCGCCGCCGAAATCGAGCACGTGTACGCCGAGCTCGGCCGGCGTGGACGTCAGCGCCAGTCCGAGCACCACGGTGGCCAACGCCGTCGACTTGCCCGACCGGGGGCCGCCGACCACGGCGAGCTGACCGGCGGCGCCGGTGAGATCGAACACGAGGTGATCCCGACGTTGCTCCAGCGGACGGTCGACCACGCCGTAGGGCACCCGGAGCGGCGGCCGGCCGGCGGCGCACAAGCCGCGACCGGGCACCGTGGCGACCGGTCCGAGCACCTCGTCGAGGGGCGGTGGCACGTCCAGCGGCGGCAACCACACCCGGTGGGCCGGCGGGCCGAGGCCGGTCATGGCGGCGATCACGGTGCTCACCACGGACGACGGGCGTCGACCGGGATCGGGGCCCCGGCCGGGTGGTGGGGTGAACCGCGGCGGATCAGCCGGGGCCGACCAGGCACGGAAGAGCACGGCCCGCGGCCGGACGGACGCGTGCGGCGGGCCGATCGGCGGGGGCGTGTCCGGACCGGAGACGAAGGTGGCTCGGAACCGGACCAGCTCGTCGCTGCCGGCGGCGAGAAAGGCCGAACCGGGCGCGGTGAGCCGATGTGCGTCCGGCACGCCGAGCACGGCCCGCGACTCCGCCGCGGAGAAGGTGCGCAACGCGATCCGATAGGACAGGTGCGACTCGAGGCCGCGGATGCGGCCTTCGTCGAGTCGCTGCGAAGCGAGCAGGAGGTGCAATCCGAGTGACCGCCCGATCCGTCCGATCATCACCAGCAGGTCGATCAGCTCCGGTCGCTGCGCCAGCAACTCCGAGAACTCGTCGACCACCACGAGCAGGGCCGGCAGCGGCCTCAGCGCGGCTCCGGCGCGACGGGCAGCGGCGTAGTCGGCGACGCTGGTGAGGTTGCCGGCGGCCCGCAACAGCTCCTGCCGGCGGTAGATCTCCCCGGTGAGTGCAGCGGCCATCCGGTCCGCCAGTGTCAGCTCGTCGGCCAGGTTCGTGATCACGGCGGAGACGTGCGGGAGCGCGGCGAAATCGAGGAATGTGGCTCCTCCCTTGAAATCCACGAGGACCAGGTTCAACTCCAGCGACGAATGGCTGGCGGCCAGCCCGAGCACCAGGCTCCTCAGCAGTTCGCTCTTGCCCGAGCCGGTAGCCCCGACGCAGAGGCCGTGCGGCCCGTGGCCACCCTGCGCCGACTCCTTGAGATCGAGCGCCACCGGGCGGCCGTGTTCGTCGAGGCCGATGGGAACCCGGAGGCGATCTGTCTCGGTGCGGGACCAGCGGGCGCGCAACGCCGTGATCCCGGCCGGGCCCGGCTGCAGTCCGAGCAGTGCGGGCAGCCCAGGCGGCGGGCCGGAACCACCGTCGGCCTCCGCTGCGCCCGTGGTCGGTCGACAGCGCGCGAGCCGGCGAGCGAACGCCAACGCCTCAGCGGCGTCGAGGCCGTCGGGCCGCCCGAGCACGGTCGACGTCCCAGGCTCGGCGCGGCGATGCAGCTGCCCGTGGCCGACCGCCAACCGGACCACCGCCGGCCCGGGACGGCGACCGGCCGGTGCGCCGACCCGCAGCACGGTGACCCCGGCGACGCCCGACCACTGCCCCGGCCCATCGGTCACACCGTCGACGACGACGAGCAGATGCGGCTCCGCCTCGCCGGGACCCGGCGGGCGCCCGGAGAGCTCGGGCGTCCACCAGCGACGCACGCTCGTCGGCAGCCGCGGCGACCATCCGCAGCGGACCGGTCGGGCCGTGCAGGCTCGGATGGGCGTTGTGCGGCAACCACTTGACCCACTCCCACTCCGCCGCCAGCGTCGGCGGGGCGATCACCGCGAGCCGGGCGTCGACCGGGCTGTGCAGCAGCGTGTACTGCACGACGGCGGCCCTGGCCAGCGCCCGGGCCGCCGCCGGGCCCGTCGCCTGCTCGATCGACTCCAGCCACACGGTGGAGCTGCTCGAGCAACGACAGGGCAACCGGCAACCCGGGCACCACCGCGTGTCCGCGCAGGAATCGGCGGAGGGCGAGCGCGGTGACCGGCTCGATGCCTTCCACCGGACCCGTGTGCGGCGCGACCAACCGGGTGGCCAGCCACTGGGCGCCGCAGCCGATACGCAGTTGTCCGAAATCCGGATCGGACGGCCTGCGCTCCCACAACCGGCCCGCGGCAAGCACCTCGGGCCAGGCCGCGGGATCCGGATGCAGGTGCTCCAACACCGCACGCTGCTCGGCCGCGATGCGCCGGACCCGGCGCCGCAGCAGCGCCAGGTACCGCAGATAGTCGCGGCGGTCCTCGTCGATCCCGGCTGTCCGGTTGCCGCCGCCACGGCTGCCGCCCCCGGTCATCAGCATGCCCAGCGTCGAGACGGCGAACATCCCGCCGAACAGCCACGAGCTCGGGTTGCCCGGTCCGAGAACGGCGACGAATCCCACGGACCCGAACAGCATCACCGCTGGCAGCAACCGCGCGAACACGCTGAGCGGCACCATCCGCTCCGGCTCCGGCGGCGGCTCGACGAGCAACTCGCCCGCGGGCGGGCGAGGCGGGATCCGCGGCGCGCGGACGACCTCGACAGTGCCCGTCGGAACGTTCATGTCGCCCTCCTCCCCGCCGGCACGAGTTCGGTGAAACGGCCATGGCGGCCGACCCCGCGCTGCGATGCTAGGGATCCGGACCGACATCCCGGGGCCGTTCCGAGGAAGTTGTCCACAGGCGCGAGGAGGAGATGCGGCCATGCCCGCCACGGCGGCCGACCCGGCGTACTGCCGGCTCACCGTGCTCGCCCCGAACGTCCGAGTCGACGTCGCGCTACCGGCCGACGTACCCGTCGCCGAGCTGGTGCCCATGGTGTTGGAGCTGCTCGGCGAGCCCGTGTTCGGCCTGCGGCCGCGACCATGGCGGTTGTCCACGGCGCTCGGCGGTCCGCTTCCGCCCGGCCGCAGCCTGCGCGAGCTGGGCGTGCTCGACGGCGAGATGCTGCGGATCGCCCCGGCCGGCGGCGGCCAGCCGCCACCGGTCTTCGACGATCCGGTCGACGCACTGGCCCGGACGGCGAGCGCGTCAGCAGCCGACGACCGGCGGTTCCGTTCGCTCGCGGCGGTGGTGCTGGTGGCTGTCGCGGCCCTGCTGCTGGCCGGATGGCCACCGCCGGCCGTGGTCGCCCCTTTGCTGCCGGGGCCGGCCGCGTCGAATCCGGGCCAGGCGGCGATCGCGGGCGCAGCCGCACTTGTCGCGTTCGCCTACGCGGCCTGGCTGGCGCGCCGATCGAGCGGTCCCATCGGGACCGCCCCGGATCCGATCGGCCGGCCCGGCAACGCCACCGAGCGGTGGTCGGGTGCCCACCACCTTCACGACGGGGAGCCGTGGTCGGGCGCCGACCAGAACGGACCCGGGGATCGGTGGCCCCCGCCCGGCACCGCCCCGCCCATCCGACCACATCCCACCGACGCCGACATCGCCGACGAGGCCTTTCGGAGCACGTCCGTCCACATACCTCGCGGCGCGGTCACCGCGGCCTGGTCCGGCGTGCTGCTGGCCACGATCGCCGGCTGGACGGCGTCCCCGGCAGCGAGCGGCGAAGGCCGCCTGCTGGTGGCCGCCGTTGCTGCGGGCGGAAGCGCGTCGCTCGCGCTGCTCGCAACGCGGGTACTCGTTCCCGCGCTGCTCGGCATCGTGGTCGCGGCACTGCCGGCCGGGGTGGCGGCGATGCTCGTGCTGCGGTGGCACGTCGCACCGTCGGCCGCGGCCGTCGGCCTCGGCGCGTTCGCACTGGCCGCGGGGCCGTTGCTGCCCCGAGCCGCGCTGTGGCTCGCCCGCTGGCCGCGCCCGGTCGTGGCGTCCGACGCTGGTGAGCTGGTCGAGGCCGACGACGGCCCGGATCTGCTGCCGCCCGGCGAGCTCGTCGGGCGGGCCGTGCTGGCTCGGGGCTACCTGGCCGGGATGGTCGGCGGATGCTCGGTCGTGGCTGCCGCGGCCGCGTTGCCGGCTGCCGCGGTCTCCGGCTGGACGGGACCCACGTTCGCGGTGGTGACGATCGGCCTGCTCGGCCTGCGGGCGCGAGGCTTCGTCGACATCGGTCCGGCTCGCTTCGCGGCAGCCAGTGCGCTGGCGGCCACGGTCGGGCTGGCCGTGGTACTCGGGAACGCAGGCGGGCCTGCGGCTCGACCGATCGCCGCTGGCGCGTTGCTCGTGACCGCAGCGGCGATCACGAACACGATCGACCGCACCCGTACGGCGGGCTCACCGGTCCGACGGCGCGCGGTGGACCTGGTCGAAGCACTGCTGACAGCGGCCGTGCTGCCGCTCGCGCTCGGCGTGACCGACATGTACGCGCTGGTCCGCGGGCTGTGAGCCGCGCGGTCCGACAACAACGGGTCCCACTCGTGAAGCACGACCGGAACGGCTGAAGCCGCGACGCCGGACGGCCGGCGCGGTCGGCGCCCGCTGCGTAACGACACGCTCGGCCAGGCTCCGGCCGTGACGCCGGATCAACCCGGCGGCGACGGGAGGTCGAGCACGCGGCCGGCTTCGCTCACGTCGAGCGGCCGACCACTGGGCAACAAGCGCAGGACCGCCTCCGGGGCGGACTCGGCTGCGGTGATCCCGAGGGCCGCGGCGGTGGCGTCGTCGACCACCCGGTACGCCACTCCGGTGGCCGACACCAGCCACAGCGACCCGGCCCCGCTCCCGGAACCGCGCGCGGCGGCCCGCACGGCCGCGCCCGCTCCGACCGCCACCGCATCCACCCTCGACCCCGGCCCGTCCGCCTGCACCAACCCGACCCCAACCGTGCCGGCCGGCACCGGCGGCGTGCTCCCCCACCACACCGCGCCGCCGGGCGGCCCATCGGCGGTCCACGTCCAGCACAGCGTCGGAGCTTGCTGCGCATCCCACAGCCGCGGCGCGGAGATCGGCCACCCGGCCACCGGCAGGTCCTCGACCACCGCCGCGGCGGCCACCACTTCCAGCGGCACCGGGTGGATCGCCCGCGCCTGGGACGTCACCCGCAACAGCCTTCCGACCAACTCCGGCACCGGCTGCAGCCCACCGCCCAGCACCACGAAGTACTGCCTCGATCCACCCACGGGGCCGGCCGCCAGCACGTCGCCGATCCGGCCCGGCAGCCCATCGGGCGCCGGCCCGCCCCGGCCGGGTACGGCGGGCGGCGCCAGCACCGGCCCTTCCGGCAGCACCCCGAGCAACGCCGAGGACGCACTCCGCGGGACCGCTCCGACGAGCCCGTACGCGGCGAGCAACCGGCTGTCGCCGAGGTCGATCCGATGCCGCCGACCCGCGGTCACCAACCACTGCGCGCCGTCCGGGCCGGTGAGCAACACGCCGTCGGCCGGCGGGCTCGGCGGCAGCAGCGCAGCGCCCCCGACGACCGTCGTCCCGACGATCCGCCCGCTCGGGTCGACCTCGTCGCAGACCGCCCATCGCGGCGGCAGCACCGTCGCGCCGAGATCGACCGCCCAGGCCCCGTCGACCGCACCCATCGGCGTCCTGGGAGCCGCGGCGAGCGCGTCGTCTGGGACCGGCGTCGCCGCCGCGGTGCCCGGATCGACGTCAGCCGCGCCGCTTCGGCGCAGCGCGGCGAGCACCAGCCGGGCCGCGGGCAGGTTGGCCACCGGAACGAGCCGGTCGGGCCGGTGCGCCACCACGTACAGGGCACCCGAGCCGCTGCCGACGACCACGGCCTGATCCCGCCAGTCCGGTCGCGGCACCATGAGCGCGTACACGGCGACCCCGCAGAGCCCCAGCAGCCCGAGCAGCACGCCGGCCAGCGTGGCCCGCCGCTGCGCACGGATCTGCTCGTGCAGCGGCACCGGGTCGCCACGCACCAGCGCCGCCTCCAGCCGGCGTAACCCGAACCGGTAGGCGTCGGCCTGGTCGCGGGTGGCCGGCGGGCGCACCCCCGGACGGTAACCGGGCGGGCCCCGCCGCCGTGGCCGTTCGGTGAAAGAGTGCTTGACGAAATCATCATGCGATGTGCAACATATTGCATGCCCATCCCCGACCGGCACCGTCTCGTCACCCGGTCCCTGCTGCGCGACGACGCCTATCGCGCGATCCGGGACGGCATCGTCGACGGCACCTTCGTTCCGGGCGAGCGCCTGAGCGACGTCGAGCTCTCGGCGTGGCTCGGCATCAGCCGCACCCCGATCCGCGAGGCGCTGTCCCGCCTCGAGCAGGCGGGGCTGGTCCAGACCAAGCCGGGACGGTTCACCATCGTCAGCCCCATGGACGCGCGCGAGATCCACGCGGCGCAGTCGGTCGCGGCCGCGATGCACGAGCTGGCGGTCCGCGAAGCCGTCCCGGTGCTGTCCGCCGCGGAGCTCGACGCCATGCGGGCGGCCAACAGTCGCTTCGCCGCCGCGCTCGGGGCCGAGGACGTGGAGGCTGCGCTGCTCGCCGACGACGAGTTCCACGACGTCGCGGTGGCCGCGTCAGCCAATCTCGTGATCCGCTCCGTGCTCGAGCAGGTGACCCCGGTGCTGCGCAGGCTCGAACGGCTGCGGTTCTCCTCGTTGACCGGACGAGATTCCGTGGCCCAGCACGAAAAGATCATCTTGCTGTGCGCGGCGGGCGACGCCGACAACGCGGCCGTCGCCGCCAGGGTCAACTGGCAGACGCTCCAACCCCTGCTCGACGCCTCGGCGGGCGGGCCCGACGTCCCTCGGAGCTGATCCGGGAGCAACCCCTCAGGAGAATGCCTTGCCGCTCGACGACTTTCCGCGCTATCCCCTGACGTTCGGACCGAGCCCGGTGCACCCGCTCGAGCGCCTGACCCGACACCTGGGTGGCGCTCAGATCTGGGCCAAGCGGGAGGACTGCAACTCGGGCCTGGCCTTCGGCGGGAACAAGACCCGCAAGCTGGAGTACCTCGTCCCCGATGCGCTCGCCCATGGTGCGACGCACCTGGTGTCGATCGGCGGCGTGCAGTCCAACCACACCCGCCAGGTCGCCGCGGTCGCGGCCAAGCTGGGCCTGCGGGCGCGCCTGGTGCAGGAGAGCTGGGTCGACTGGCCGGACGCGGTCAACGACCGGGTGGGCAACATCCTGCTCTCGCGCATCATGGGTGCCCAGGTCGAGCTCGTCGAGGCGAGTTTCGGGATCGGGTTCAAGTCCAGCTGGGAACACGCCCTCGAGGAGGTGCGCTCGCAGGGCGGCGTTCCCTACCCGATCCCGGCGGGCGCTTCGGACCACCGCCTCGGCGGGCTCGGCTTCGCGAACTGGGCCTACGAGGTGCAACAGCAGGAGCGTGAGCTCGGGGTCTTCTTCGACACCATCATCGTCTGCAGCGTCACCGGCTCCACGCACGCCGGCATGATCGCCGGCTTCGCCGGGCAGGAACGACCGCGCCGCGTGCTCGGCGTCGACGCCTCGGCACGGGTGTCCGAGACCCGCAGCCAGGTCGCCAAGATCGCCCGCAACACCGCAGAGCTGATCGATCTCGGCCGCCCGCTGCGCGACGACGAGATCACCGTGCTGGACGGATGGGCCGGCGACAACTACGGCATTCCCGTCCAGTCCACCCTCGACGCGATCCGGCTCAGCGGCAGTCTCGAAGGCATGATCATCGACCCGGTCTACGAGGGCAAATCCATGGCCGGGCTCATCGACATGGTCACCACCGGCGAGATCGGCCGCGATTCCACGGTCCTCTACGCCCACCTCGGCGGGCAGCCCGCCCTCAACGCCTACAGCGCGCTGTTCCGCACCTGAACCCCGACGCTCCCCCGTCGCGCAGTACGCCCGGACGAGCAGGCGCTCCTGGAACGCCTCGGCCTGACACGGGCTACTCGGGGACCGAGATGGAATCCAGCCGCTGCCTCAGGAACGGTGCCGAGACCACCGGCTCCAGGTCCGTCCGCCTGGCAGCCGGCGGCCCGAGCGGAGTCACCTCCGCGTCATGGTCCAACTCGTAGAAGAAGATCAGCGAGACCAGTTCCTCGTGCGGGCTGTCGGGCTGCGGCGGCAGCACCTGGTGCCGGCCGGAACGCCAACGCATCCCGGTCCAGTGCTCGAGCAGGTCCCCGATGTTCACGGTGAACGAGTCCGGATCGTACGGAGCATCGACCCAGCCCTCCCGTTCGCTGTGCACCTGCAGCCCGCCGGCCCCCGGTTCGCGGTCGAGCACGGTGACCGTGCCGAAATCGGTGTGCGGCCCGATCCGCCACTGGCCCGGCTCCGGTTCGCCCACCTCGGTGAGCGGCGGATATCTGTTGATGTTGAACGTGAACGTCGGGTTCGTGGCGAGCGCCGTGAGCGCATCTGCGGGCTGGCCGAGCACCTCGGCGCACAGCACGAGCAGATCGTCGGCCACCGAGCGCATCGCCGTGAGGTAGCGGCCGACGGTTTCCTCGAGCTCGGGCACCTCGGCAGGCCAGACGTTCGGTGGGAACCAGACGGCGTCGACCGCCGGATCTCCGGTCGGGGTATCCGGGCCCATCGCGAACGATTCCTTGAGGTCCGGTGGCGTCTCGATGCCGTCGGCGGCGGCGTTGGCCTCCACACCGGGCGCGAGCCAGCCGCGGCCCCCGATCCGCACCGAGTACTGCTGCTTCACCGCCGCCGGCAACGCGAAGAACCGGCGCGCCGCCGCCCGCACCTCGGCCCGCAACGCCGGGTCCACGCCGTGCCCGGTGACCAGCAGGAATCCGGCCTCCTGCAATGCCTGGTCGAGCTCGGCGGACGCGCTGCGGTCGCCGGCCCGCCAGGCGGCCAGGTCGATCGTCGGGATCATGCCGGTTCTCCGATGTCTTCGTTCCACAGCTCGGGTCGGGCCGCGATGAAATCGGTCATCAGCCCGGCGCAGCTCGAGTCGTCCAGCATCGTGATCCGCACGCCGTGCTCGGCCAACCAGTCGTGGCCCCCGCTGAACGTGCGGGCCTCGCCGATCACCACCGCGCCGATCCCGAACTGGCGGACGAGCCCCGAGCAGTACCAGCAGGGCGAGAGCGTGGTGACCATGGTCGTCGATCGGTAGTCCCGCTGCCGCCCCGCGGCCCGGAACGCGGACGTCTCGGCGTGCATCGACGGGTCGTCGTCCTGCACCCGTCGGTTGTGTCCACGCCCGAGCACCCTGCCGTCGGCGGAGAACAGGGCGGCCCCGATCGGGATGCCGCCCTCGGCGAGGCCGGCCCTGGCCTCGTCGAGCGCGACCGCGAGCATCGCCTCCGCGGAAGGGGGTGCGTCGGTGGGAGTCATACGGCCATGCTGCGGCGCTGAGGCATCGCAGACAACTCCGCCGGCACCGCGATCGGTGAAAACGAACATCACATCACCCGATCCGGCACTTCCGATGAGGCGTACTGGCGGCGGGTCAGCCGGGAGTCGGAGACGGGCTCGGACCCCGCACCCGGCGGGTGGTCTCGGCCCGCGCGGCCAGCTCGGCGTCGGGCGGGTAGTCCACCGCAACCAGCGTCAGCCCGTGCGCCGGCGCGACCGACACCTCGCTCGCCCGGACGTCGCGGCGCAGCAGCGCGAGCGGCCAGTCGGTGCCTCGCCGGCCGCGCCCGACGTCGAGCAGCGCACCGATCAGGCTGCGGACCATCGAGTGGCAGAACGCGTCCGCGGTCAGCTCGGCGACCACCACGCCGTCCGCCGCCGCGTCGCCAGCCGAACCTCTGCAGCTCGCGCACCGTGGTGGCGCCCTCGCGCCGCTTGCAGAACGCGGCGAAGTCGTGCTCGCCGAGCAGCGCTGCCGACGCGGTGCGCACCGCGTCGAGGTCCACCGGGTGCGGCCAGCTCAGCGTGTCCCGGGCGCGCAGCGGCTCGGCCCCGAACGCGGCGGTGGCGATCCGGTAGCGGTAGTGCCGGCGCAGCGCGGAGAACCTGGCGTCGAACTCCGGGGGGACCGGGGTGACGGCCCGCACCCGCACGTCCGGAGGCAGCAACCGGGCCAACCTGCGGACCAACCAGGACGGTTCCAGGTCGACGGCCAGATCGGCGTGCGCAACCTGGCCGGTGGCGTGCACGCCGGCATCCGTACGGCCGGCGACGGTGAGGGCCGACCGGCGCGCGCAGCACCACCGTCAGGCCGTCGGCCAGCACCCCGCACACCGTCCTGCGCCCGGGCTGGGGCGCCCACCCGGAGAAGTCGGTCCCGTCGTAGGCCACGTCCAGCCGGTAACGCCGAACCGGGCCCACAACAGCGCCGAGCCCGCCGTCGGGTGCGACGGCGGGCTCGGCGGGATCGTGCGGTGGCGTCAGGACTCCTCGGACGTCTCGTCCCCACGCTGCGAGGCGGGCAGCTCGAACCCGGCGGCCTGTGCGGCCTCCTCGGAGGCGAACCAGACCTCGGGCACGGTCCGGTCGTAGAACGCCGATCCGGGCACGTGGTAGAGCATCGAGTCGGCGTTGCCCTTGATCTCGAAGCCCTCCGGAGCCTGGTCCGGGTCGTCCAGCGGGGCGTGGCTGCCCTCGCCGTACGGGGCGTCCTCGGTCGACCCGGATCCGGTCGAAGCCGACTCCGCCTCAGCGGCGTCGGCGGCATCGTGGGCGGTCTCGGCCGCCTCGAGTGCCTTCCCCTGGGACGCACTGCCCTCGGGGGCCGCGGCCGCGGCGTCGAGCGCCTGGTCCGAAGCCTCCTCAGCCAACTCGGCTGCCGGTGCCGCCGGGGCGTCCTTCTGCGAGGACCGCACCCGGCGAGCGCGCTCGGCCTCGTCGGTGACGGTCTTCTCGCTGACCAGCTCGATCACGGCCATCGGGGCGTTGTCGCCCTTGCGCGGCAGCGTCTTGGTGATCCGCGTGTAGCCGCCGTTGCGGTCGGCGAAGAACGGGCCGATCTCCACGACGAGCCGGTGCACGACCGACTTGTCCCGGATCACCTTCATGATCTGCCGGCGGTTGTGCTGGTCGCCGTTCTTGGCCTTGGTGATCAGCCGCTCCGCGTACGGACGCAACCGCCGGGCCTTGGCCTCGGTGGTGGTGATCTTCCCGTGTTCGAACAACGCCGTCGCCAGGTTGGCCAGGATCAGCCGTTGGTGCGCGGCGGACCCGCCGAGACGGGGCCCCTTTGTGGGCTGAGGCATGGCTACAGCTGCTCCGTTTCTGCGTAATCCTGGCCGTCGTCACCGAACGGCTCCGGGTCGAACGTGTCGGAGCCGTACTCGGCGGCCACGGCCGACGGGTCGAATCCGGGCGGGCTGTCCTTGAGCGCGAGCCCGAGGCCGACGAGCTTCATCTTGACCTCGTCGATCGACTTCGCACCGAAGTTGCGGATGTCGAGCAGATCGGCCTCGCTGCGCCCGACCAGCTCACCGACGGTGTGGATGCCCTCGCGCTTGAGGCAGTTGTAGGAGCGGACGGTGAGGTCCAGCTCCTCGATCGGCATCGCGAACGCCGCGATGGTGTCGGCTTCCTGCGGCGACGGGCCGATCTCGATGCCCTCCGCGTCGACGTTCAGCTCGCGGGCCAGGCCGAACAGCTCGACCAGGGTCTTGCCGGCCGACGCCAGCGCGTCCCGCGGGGTGATCGACGGCTTGGTCTCGACGTCGAGCACCAGCTTGTCGAAGTCGGTGCGCTGCTCGACGCGGGTGGCCTCGACCTTGTAGGTCACCTTCAGCACCGGTGAGTAGATCGAGTCGACCGGGATCCGGCCGATCTCGGCGCCGGTGGCCTTGTTCTGCATGGCCGGCACGTAGCCCCGGCCGCGCTCGACGACGAGCTCGACCTCGAGCCGCCCCTTGTCGTTGAGGGTGGCGATGAGCAGGTCGGGGTTGTGCACCATGACGCCGGCAGGCGGCACGATGTCACCAGCGGTGACCGGGCCGGGACCCTGCTTGCGCAGGTACATGGTGACCGGCTCGTCCTCCTCGGAGGACACCACCAGCTCCTTGAGGTTCAGGATGATGTCGGTGACATCCTCCTTCACCCCCGGGACGGTGGTGAACTCGTGCAGCACGCCGTCGATGCGGATGCTGGTGACCGCCGCCCCCGGGATGGAGGACAGCAGTGTCCGGCGCAGCGAGTTGCCCAGGGTGTATCCGAAACCGGGCTCCAGCGGCTCGATGACGAACCGGGAGCGGGTGTCGACGACCGAGTCCTCGGTCAGGGTGGGGCGCTGAGAGATCAGCATGGGTGATGTGCCTCCTTCAGGCTCCGCGGCAACCGCTATTTGATGCCGCGGCAGTGCCCCCGGCGCCCACCCTGCGGGCGCCGGGGTGTCGGGCCTACTTCGAGTAGAGCTCGACGATCAGCTGCTCGGTGACCTGCGTGTCGATCTGCGCACGCTCGGGCAGCTGGTGGACCAGGATGCGCAGTGTCGAGGGCACGACCTGCAACCACGCCGGGATCGGACGATCGCCGACGAGCTCCTTGGCGATGATGAACGGATCCGTGGCCATCGACTTCGGCTTGACGTCGATGATGTCGTAGCGCGAGACCCGGTAGCTGGGGATGTCCACGGGCTTGCCGTTGACCAGGAAGTGTCCGTGGTTCACCAGCTGCCGCGACATCCGCCGGGTACGGGCCAGGCCCGCGCGGTACACGACGTTGTCGAGCCGGCTCTCGAGGATCTGCAGCAGGTTGTCGCCGGTCTTGCCCTCGCGACGGTTGGCTTCCTCGTAGTAGCGGCGGAACTGCTTCTCCAGCACGCCGTAGCCGAAGCGGGCCTTCTGCTTCTCCTGCACCTGCAGGAGGTACTCGGTCTCCTTGATCCGGATCCGGCCGTGCTGGCCGGGCGGGTAGGGACGACGCTCGAACGCCTGGTCGCCGCCGACGAGGTCGACCTTCAACCGGCGGGACTTGCGGGTCATGGGTCCGGTGTAACGAGCCATCTTGTTTGCTCCCTCCCCTAGACCCGGCGCCGCTTGGGCGGACGGCAGCCGTTGTGCGGCTGCGGGGTGACGTCGGAAATCGTGCCGACCTCGAGGCCGGCGGCCTGCAGCGAACGGATCGCGGTCTCCCGGCCGGAGCCGGGGCCCTTCACGAACACGTCCACCTTCTTCATGCCGTGCTCCGCCGCCTTGCGGGCGCAGCTCTCGGCGGCCATCTGGGCGGCGAACGGCGTGGACTTGCGCGAGCCCTTGAAACCGACGTGGCCTGCGGAGGCCCACGCGATCACGGCACCGTTCGGGTCGGTGATCGACACGATGGTGTTGTTGAAGGTGCTCTTGATGTGCGCGTGTCCGTGCGCGACGTTCTTCTTCTCCTTGCGGCGGACCTTCTTCGGGCCGGCCTGCTGACGGCTACGCGGCGGCATTACTTCTTACCTGCCTTCTTCTTGCCGGCGACCGTCTTCTTCGGTCCCTTGCGGCCACGGGCGTTGGTCTTGGTGCGCTGGCCGCGGACCGGCAGCCCGCGGCGGTGGCGGATGCCCTGGTAGCAGCCGATCTCGATCTTGCGCCGGATGTCCGCCTGGACCTCACGGCGCAGGTCGCCCTCGACCCGGAAGTGCTCTTCGATGTACTCGCGGAGCTTCGAGACGTCCTCGTCGCTCAGGTCCTTGGTGCGCATGTCCTGATCGATCCCGGTCTCGGCCAGGATCTGCCGGGACCGGGTGCGACCGATCCCGTAGATGTAGGTGAGCGCGATCTCCATCCGCTTGTCGCGGGGGAGGTCGACGCCGACGACGCGTGCCATACGGTGCCTTCTCCTCTTGCTTCAGGTGCCAGGTCTCCTCGACGCCCGCCCCGGGCTGTGGTGCTCGTCCGGGCCCCGGCCTGGTTCCGGGGGTGATTGCGCCCGTGTGGCGCGGTAGGTGCGTCGAGTTCCTCTGTGTTGCTCGCGTGCTCGAAGACGTGCTCGGTGCGGGTGATCAGCCCTGGCGCTGCTTGTGGCGCAGGTTCTCGCAGATCACCATGACCCGTCCGTTACGGCGGATCACCTTGCACTTGTCGCAGATCTTCTTGACGCTCGGCTGGACCTTCACGTCCGTCGCTCTCTCGGTTTCGTAGTGATCACTTGTAGCGGTAGACGATGCGGCCGCGGGTGAGGTCGTACGGCGACAGCTCCACCACCACCCGGTCCTCGGGAAGGATCCGGATGTAGTGCTGCCGCATCTTGCCGCTGATGTGGGCGAGGACCCGGTGTCCGTTCTCCAGCTCCACGCGGAACATCGCGTTCGGCAGGGGTTCGACAACCCGGCCCTCTACCTCGATCGCCCCGTCCTTCTTGGCCATGTCCTCCGCGTTCCGTGAAAGGTGTGCATACTCGTGGTGTCGTGCTCATGAGCTCGTGCATTCTCATGATCGGGGCATGCCGAGCTCCGGGACCGTGAGGTGCGGGAGGCACGACGGAACCGGCGCCCACAGGCGCTCCGGACTCCAGTGTACGTCGGTGGTCCGACACGCCGTCCGAGGGGCCGACCACAGCGCCGGCCGAGAAACTCGCGGGAGATTGTCGGGCCCACCCGATACCGTGCGGATCTACCTTTCGTCCGTTTGTTTGCGTCGGTGGAGTGCGGTGATGAACGACCAGAAGCCCGACGGGCGGCGACTGCCGCGTGCGGTCCGGCCGTTCCGCCACCGGGACTACCGGTTCCTGGTGGCGTCGATGGCGGTGTCGCTGTTCGCCAGCGGCATGTGGATCGTGGCACTGGTCTGGCAGGTCATCGAGATCGGTGGCGGCCCCACGGAGCTCTCCGTCGTGGCCACCGCGGCCAGCCTCGGCCTACTGCTCAGCGTGCTGATCGGCGGGGTGGCCGCCGACCGGCTGCCACGCCGCGCGTTGCTCATCGTCGTGGAGAGCGTTCGCATCGTCACGGCGCTCGTGGTCGGACTGCTCGCGGTCACCGACCAGCTGCAGCTCTGGCATCTGGCCGTGGTCGCGTTCCTGATCGGGGCCGCCGAGGCGTTCTTCTTCCCGGCCTACACCGCGCTGCTGCCCACCCTGCTCCCGCCGGACGAGTTGCTCGCCGCCAACGGTGTGGAGGGCATGCTGCGCCCGGTTGCACAGCAGGCGCTGGGCCCGGCGGCGGCCGGCGTCGTGGTCGGTGCGGCCACCCCGAGCGTCGCGATACTGGTGGCTGGCGGCCTGTACTCGATCGCGCTGCTGGCCCTGGTGGCGATGCGCACGCTCCCGGTGCCGGCCGTGGCCGAGGGCAGCTCGGTGCTCGGCGAGCTCCGCGAAGGCTTCCGCTACCTCTTCCGCACCGGTTGGCTGTTCGCCACGCTCGCCTTCGCCAGCCTGTACGTGCTGGTGCTGATCGGCGTGTTCGAGGTGCTGCTCCCGTTCGCGGTACGCGACCAGACCGGCAGCGAGGCAGGCGGTTTCGCCTTCGTCCTCGGCTCGTTCGGGGTCGGCGGGGCGATCGGCTCCCTGGTCGTCTCGTCGCTGCGGATGCCGCGGCGCTACCTGAGCGCGATGATCATGCTGTGGGGCGCTGGCGCCATCCCGATGGCGCTGATCGGCATCACCGATCAGCTCTGGGTGATGGGGGTCGCGGCCCTCGTCGTGGGGTTCACCGGGGCGGCTGCGATGGTCATCTGGGGCACGCTGCTGCAACGCCGGGTGCCCCCGCACCTGCTCGGGCGGGTGTCCAGTCTGGACTTCTTCGTCTCGCTGGCCTTGATGCCGGTGTCGATGGCCATCGCCGGCCCGGTGGGCGAGTGGATCGGGATCCCGCTCACCTTCGTGCTCGCCGGCACCATCCCGGTGTTCCTCGCCGTGGCCGCGATCATCGGCTGGCGGCTGCCCGCCGACGAGATCGCCCACCCGCTCGAGCCCGAGCCGACCGTCGACCCGCGCTCCGGGCCCGGACGCCACCCCGCGGAGACCGCCGACCGGTAGAGCCGGGCACCGCACACACCGGGCCGGCGACGGCACATACGGCGTGGACACGGGACGTACGGCCCGCCCTGTGTGCCGTGTCCCGCGCGTGTGTGCGACCGGCGCTCGGGGTGCGGGTAGGTAAGCGCCGCGCGTGTGTGCGCGGCGGGGCGGGATGGGGCGGGGCGAGTCGGTCGCGCGTATGTGCAGACGCGCTTACGTGCGGCGGGTCAGTCACGCGTGCGGCAAGCGGCCGCACGTATGCGCGGGGCCGCCGACCAGCGCGAGCCGGCAGCGGCACACACCCGGCGGACACCGCACATAGCGCCCACCCTCCGCCCACCCTGTGCCCCCGGCGCCCGCACATATGTGCGACGGACCGCCCCGCACGTATGCGCGGCCGCCCGGCCCGCGCTGCGCGGGGTGGGCACGTCGCCCACCTACAGCGCCTTGAGCTCCTCGGTCACCTCGGTCACCGACTTCTTGGCGTCCCCGAAGAGCATCGAGGTGTTCTCGGCGTAGAAGAGCGGGTTGTCGATGCCGGCGAACCCGCTGCTCATCGAGCGCTTGAGCACGATCACCGAGCGGCTCTGGTCGACGTTGAGGATCGGCATCCCGTGGATCGGCGACGACGGGTCGTTGCGCGCCGCCGGGTTGGTGACGTCGTTCGCGCCGATCACCAGCGTCACGTCGGTGCGGGAGAACTCGTCGTTGATGTCGTCCATCTCCTTGAGGGCGTCGTAGGAGACGTCGGCCTCGGCGAGCAGCACGTTCATGTGCCCGGGCATCCGGCCGGCCACCGGGTGGATGGCGTACTTGACCTCCACCCCCTTGGACTCCAGGAGCTTGGCCATGTCCTTCACCGCGTGCTGCGCCTGGGCCACCGCCATCCCGTAGCCGGGCACGACGATCACCTGCGAGGCGTAGGCCATCTGGATCGCCGCGTCGGCGGCGCTGGTCGACGTCACCGTGCGGTCGATCGCCGTCATCGGCACCGGGCAGCGCCGTGGTGCCCCCGAACCCGCCGGCCACGATCGCCGGGATGGAGCGGTTCATCGCGGTGGCCATCAGGTTGGTCAGGATCGAGCCGGAAGCGCCGACGATCATGCCGGCCACGATCATCGCCGTGTTGTCGAGCGCGAGCCCCGCCGCGGCTGCGGAGAGCCCGGTCAACGCGTTCAGCAGGGAGATCACCACCGGCATGTCGGCACCACCGATCGGCAGCACCACCAGCACGCCGAGCAGCCGCCGCCAGCACCAGCAGCGCGATGATCCAGATCTGCGGCGCTCCGCCGAGCCCGACGACCACCGCGCAGGCGATCGCCGCGAGCAACAGCAGCCCGTTGACGAACTGCTGTGCCTTGCCCAGCCCGATCGGCCGGCCGGGCAGGATCTCCTGCAGCTTGCCGAACGCGATCAACGAACCCCAGAACGAGATCGAGCCGATGATGGCCCCGAACATCGAAGCAATGATCACGTAGGCCGGGATCGGCTGGCCTGCCTCGCTGAGGAAGCCACCGGTGGTCCGGAACTCCGACCACGCGATCAGCGCCACCGCACCACCGCCGACGCCGTTGAACAGCGCCACCATCTGCGGGATCGCGGTCATCTTCACCTGCCGCGCCGAAGGCACCCCGAGCGCGACGCCGATCACCAGGCCGACGACGATCAGGATCCAGTTGTGCTGCACCAGCAGCAACGTCGCGACGGTGGCCACGGTCATCCCGACCGCGGCGATCTTGTTGCCGCGCACCGCGGTCTTCGGACCGGTGAGGCCCATCAACCCGTAGATGAACAGCGCGAACGAGATGATGTAGAGGATCGGGACCAGGGTGGTCATCGGGGACCCTTGCCGTTGGCCGACGCATCCACCTTGGGCGGCTCCGGTCGGGACTTGAACATGGCCAGCATCCGGTCGGTGACCAGGAACCCGCCGATCACGTTGATCATGCCGAACGCGATCGCGATCACCAGGATGATCGAGTCGACGATCGAAGGGTTCTCCAGGCGGCCCAACACGATCAGTCCACCGAGCAGCACGATCCCGTGGATCGCGTTGGTGCCCGACATCAGCGGGGTGTGCAGCGTGTTCGGCACCTTCGAGATCACCGCGAACCCGACGAACCCGGCGAGCACCAGGATCGCGAGGTTGGCCAACAGTCCGGCTCCGGATTCCATCACTGTTCCTTTCCGGTCACCGAGCGGGTCACGCAGGACTTCGCCAGAACCTCGTCGTCCCAGTTCGGCGCGAGCGCGCCGTCCGCATCGAGCATCAGCTCCAGCAGCGCGGAGACGTTGCGCGCGTAGAGCTCCGAGGCGTGCTCGGGCATCGTCGCCGGCAGGTTGAGCGGCGACGCGATGGTCACGCCGTGCTTGACCACCACCTCGCCCGGTTCGGTGAGCTCGCAGTTGCCACCGGCCTCGCCCGCGAGGTCGACCACGACGCTGCCCGGACGCATGCCCTCGACGGCCTCGGCGGTCACGAGCGTCGGAGCCTTGCGGCCCGGCACCAGCGCGGTTGTGATCACGACGTCGAAGCTCGATATCGCCTCGGTCAACCGTTTCTGCTGCTCACTCCGCTCGTCCTCGCTGAGCTCACGCGCGTAACCACCCTCGCCCGCCGCGTCGATGCCGACGTCGAGCCATTGCGCGCCCAGCGAGCGCACCTGGTCGGCCACCTCGGGCCGGACGTCGTAGCCGGTGGTGCGGGCGCCGAGGCGTTTGGCTGTGGCGAGTGCCTGCAGCCCGGCCACCCCGACGCCGAGAACCAGCGCGGTGGCCGGCTTCACGGTGCCGGCGGCGGTGGTCAGCATCGGGAAGAACCGGGTGGACTGCTCGGCGGCCAGCAGCACGGCCTTGTACCCGGCGACGTTGGCCTGCGACGACAGCGCATCCATCGACTGCGCCCTGGAGATCCTGCGGGACCGCTTCCATGGCGAATCCCTGCACGCCGCCCGCGCGCAGCGCGGCGGTGGTCTCGGGCGAGGTCAGCGGGGCCAGGAAGCCGATGAACACGGCACCGGAGCGCAACCGGCCGATCTCCTCGACGGTCGGCGGAGCGACCTTCACCAGGACATCGGCCGTCCACGGGTCACCGATGGTGGCCCCGGCCGCTGTGTAGGCCTCGTCGGGGATCAGCGCGCCGAGACCGGCGCCGGACTCGACGACGACCTCCACACCCTTGGTCCGCAACTTCTCGATGATCTTCGGGACGAGGGCGACCCGGCGCTCGCCGGCACCGGCCTCCCGAGGCACCCCGACCACGGTGGGACCGCCGGAGTGCGGGTCGGCGAGCTCTTCTGTCATGGGAAAGAACCTAGCCCAGCGCACGCCCCGGTGGCCCCGCCCCGCGGAGAGGGTCACACCCGCCCGAAACGGCCGGGACCTGACCATCGGGTCTGGCCCGCTCGGACGTCACCGCTGCGAGCCGGACGCTCAGTCGAGCGGCAGCGTCAGCACCAGCGGTCCGTCTTCGGTGATCGCCACGCTGTGCTCCCAGTGCACCGCCCGCCGACCGTCGGCGGTCACCACGGTCCATCCGTCGTCGAGCTCCCTGGTGGTCGGTTCACCCGCAGTGAGCATCGGTTCCACCGCCAACGCCATCCCCGGCACCAGGCGCGGGCCCTGGCCCGGTTCACCGAAGTTGGGCAGGAACGGGTCCATGTGCATCGAGGTGCCGATCCCGTGCCCGCCGTACTCGGCGACGATCCCGTACGCGGCATCGTCGCGCTCCGCGGCAGCCGCGATCGCCGACTGCACCGCGTGCGAGATGTCCGACAGCCTGCCCCCCGGCCGGGCCGCTTCGATACCGGCCTGCAGCGCCTCTCGGCAGGCCGCCGACAGCGCCAGATCGGCCGCGGACACCTCCCCGACGGCGATGGTCACCGCCGCGTCGCCGTGCCAGCCGTCCAGGATCGCCCCACAGTCGACCGAGATCAGGTCACCGGCCTCGAGCACCCGGTCGCGGGACGGGATCCCGTGCACGATCTGCTCGTTCACCGAGGCGCAGATCGAGGCGGGGTAGCCGTGGTAGCCGAGGAACGACGGGACGGCCCCGCCGTCCCGGATGGTCTGCTCGGCGACCGCGTCCAGCTCCCCGGTGCTGATGCCCGGCCGGGTCACCTCGGTGACCGCGGCGAGCGTGCGGGCGACGAGCGCACCCGCCGCCCGCATCGCTTCCAGCTCGGCCGGCGTCTTGAGCTCGATGTCCCGCCCGCGCCAGCGCGCCAGCATCCCGCGGAGCCCGGTACGGGTGGTCATCGAACTGCGCTCGTCGAACTTGGGCTCTGCTCACCATGGGCTCACCGACACGGGCTCACCGGGCGTGCAGGGCGTCGGTCACCCGGTCGGTGATCTCCTCGATGCTGCCCACCGCGTCGACGGTGACCAGCCGATCGCGGTAGTGATCGAGCAGGGGTGCCGTCTCGTCCCGGTAGACCTGCTGGCGGCGCCGGATGACGTCCTCGCTGTCGTCAGCGCGGCCGCGCGCCAGCAGCCGCTCGACCAGCAGGTCCTCGGGCACCTGCATCTCGACCACGGCATCGAGGTCCTCGCCGCGCTCGGCGAGCAGCTCGTGCAGCGACCCGGCCTGGCTCACCGTGCGCGGGAAGCCGTCGAGGATGAAGCCCTTGCCGACGTCGCCGGCCGCCAGCCGATCACGAACCATGGCGACGGTCACCGAGTCGGGCACGAGCTCGCCAGCATCCATGTACCGCTTGGCCTCGGCACCGAGTTCGGTCTCCTGCGCGAGGTTGGCACGGAAGAGATCACCGGTGGAGATGTGGGGCACCTCGAGCCGCTCGGCGAGCCGAACGGCCTGGGTGCCCTTGCCCGCTCCCGGCGGACCAACAAGAACGAGACGCACGCGAACCCCCTGGGGCTGAAAGGACAGTTTCCGGTTGGCGTGGACGCTAGCGCAGGAACCCGTCGTACTTGCGCTGCATGAGCTGGCTCTCGATCTGCTTGACCGTGTCCAGCCCGACACCGACCATGATCAGAACAGCGGTTCCGCCGAACGGGAAGTTCTGGTTCTGGCCGGTTCCGGTGATGCCCAGGAAGAAGTTCGGCAGCACCGCGATGACGCCCAGGTAGAGCGAGCCGGGCAGGGTGATCCGGGAAAGCACGAAGTTGAGGTACTCCGCCGTCGGGCGGCCGGGCCGGATGCCGGGGATGAAGCCACCGAACTTCTTCATCTCGTCGGCCCGCTCATCGGGGTTGAACGTGATGCCGACGTAGAAGTACGTGAAGAAGATGATCAGCGCCAGATACAGGATGATGTGCACCCAGCTCGACTGATCGACCAGATAGGTCTGCACGAACTGCTGGAACCCGCCGCCGGTGGAACCGGCCAGCCGGGCCACCAGGTCGGGCAGGTACAGCAGCGACGAGCCGAAGATCACCGGGATCACGCCGGCCTGGTTGACCTTGAGCGGCAGGTAGGTGGAGGTGCCGCCGTACATCCGGCGGCCGACCATGCGCTTGGCGTACTGGACCGGGATCCGGCGCTGTCCCTGCTCGACGAACACCACGCTCGCGATGATCGCCAGGCCGAAGAAGCAGACACCGGCGAAGACGAGGCCGCCGTTGCTCAGGATGTTGGCGCCCTCGGCGGGGATGCGGGCGGCGATGGAAGCGAAGATCAGCAACGACATGCCGTTGCCGATGCCGCGCTCGGTGACCTGCTCGCCCAGCCACATGACGACCGCGGTTCCGGCCGTCATGGTGATCACGATGATCGTCAGGTTGAAGATGCCGGAATCGGGGATCACCGGCAGCGAGCAGTCGCCGAACAGCTGGCCGCGGTTGGCCAGCGCGACGATTCCGGTGCCCTGCAGGACGGCGAGCGCGATCGTCAGGTAGCGGGTGTACTGGGTCAGCTTGTTCTGACCCGACTGCCCTTCCTTCTTCAGCTGCTCGAACCGCGGGATGACGACGGTGAGCAGCTGCACGATGATGCTCGACGTGATGTAGGGCATGATGCCCAGCGCGAAGATCGACAGCTGCAGCAGTGCCCCACCGGAGAACAGGTTCAGCAGCGAATAGACGCTGGAGTTCTCGCCGCCCTCGACCTGCCGGATGCACTCCTGCACGTTGGGGTAGGAGACCCCGGGCGAGGGAATGGTGGCGCCGAGCCGGTAGGCGCCAACGATCATGAGGGTGAAGAGGATCTTCTTCCGGAGATCCGGCGTGGCCAGTGCCGACCGGAACGCGCTGAGCACTCGGTGATCCTCCTGTACTGATGGCCCGCCGCACCGGCATGTCGTGGTGACCGGCGCAGCGCCGGACCGATCCCCGCAGGTGATCGGGCTCTCACGACTCTACAGCGGAGCGGGCGGGACTCGGCGGGTGGACCGGTGCGCCTGCACCGGTCCACCCGCAGAGGCTCGAACCACGACGGTCGAACGGCGTGGCGTCAGAGCTGGTTGACCGACCCGCCGGCGGCCTCGATCTTCTCCCGGGCACTGCCCGAGAAGGCGTTCGCGGTGACCGTCAACGCGATCCCGCCGAGGTCACCCTCGCCGAGCACCTTCACCAGCTGGTTGCGGCGCACCGCACCGGCGGCGACCAGGTCGGCCGGGCCGACCTCGCCGCCGTCCGGGAACAGCACGGCGAGGTCGCCGACGTTCACCACCTGGTACTCCACCCGGAACCGGTTGCGGAAACCCTTGAGCTTGGGCAGCCGCATGTGCAGCGGCATCTGCCCGCCCTCGAAGGCGGCCGACACGGTCTTGCGGGCCTTGGTGCCCTTGGTGCCGCGGCCGGCGGTCTTGCCGCCCTTGCCGCCCTCACCGCGACCGACCCGCCGCTTCGCCTTCTTGGCGCCGGGCGCTGGGCGCAGATCGTGGATCTTGATGACATCCGGTGTCGTCGGCTCGGTCATGCTGAGCCCACCTCCTCGACCGTCACCAGGTGGCGCACGGTGTGGATCATGCCGCGGATCTGCGGGGTGTCCGCGCGGTCCACGGTCTGGCGGATCTTGCGCAGGCCGAGCGACTGCAGCGTGGCCCGCTGGTTCTGCTTGCACCCGATCGAGCTGCGCACCTGCGTGACCCGCAGGACGGTGTCACTGGTGGCGGTGGACTGCGCGGTCGGGCTGACGGGGTCCTTGGTCCTGCGAGCCTTGGTCTGAGCCCTGGTCTGGGCCATCACGTCCTCGCTCCCTGCGCCGCGGCCGCGCGGGCCCGGAGCATCTGAGCGGGAGCGACGTCCTCCAGCGGCAGCCCGCGGCGGGCCGCCACCTCCTCCGGGCGCTGGATCATCTTCAACGCGGCGATCGTGGCGTGCACGACGTTGATCGCGTTGTCGCTGCCGAGGCTCTTGGAGAGCACGTCGTGGATACCGGCGCACTCCAGCACGGCGCGCACCGGACCACCGGCGATGACCCCGGTACCGGGGCTCGCCGGGCGCAGCAGCACCACTCCGGCCGCCGCCTCGCCCTGCACCCGGTGCACGATCGTGCCGCCGATGCGCGGGACGCGGAAGAAGTTCTTCTTCGCCTCCTCCACGCCCTTGGCGATCGCGGCCGGCACCTCCTTGGCCTTGCCGTAGCCGACACCGACCATGCCGTCGCCGTCACCGACGATCATCAGCGCGGTGAAGCTGAACCGCCGACCGCCCTTGACGACCTTGGCCACCCGGTTGATGGTGACCAGCCGCTCGATGTACGGGGTCTTGTCCTGGGCCGCCCCGCCACGGCCTCCGTCTCGGCGGTCCCGACGGTCGCCGCTGCTTCCGCTGCGCTCGCCGCCGGGCCCTCCGCCGTCGCGCCGTGTACGTCCGGGCATCAGGCGTTCCCTTCTGAATAAAGATCAAGCGTGAACATCAGAACTCCAGGCCGCCCTCGCGGGCGGCGTCGGCCAGCGCCGCGATGCGGCCGTGATAGTCGTGGCCACCCCGGTCGAACACGACCGCGGTGACGCCGGCCTCGCGCGCCCTGGCCGCGACCAGCTCGCCGACCTTCGCCGCGCGTGCCTTCTTGTCGCCGTCCATCGCCCGCACGTCCGCCTCCAGGGTGGAGGCCGACGCCAGGGTGTGGCCGGACACGTCGTCGATCAGCTGGACGAGGATGTGCCGCGAGCTGCGCTTGACGGCCAGCCGCGGCCGCTCGGCGCTGCCCCTGACCTTCTTCCGCAGCCGGGCGTGCCTTCTCTGTACGGCGACGCGCCGGTCGCCCGAAACTCGCGAACCGACGCGCCGCGACGTGCCGTCCCCGGTCTTCGAGATCGGCCATTACTTACCCGTCTTTCCGACCTTGCGGCGGATGACCTCGCCGGCGTAGCGCACGCCCTTGCCCTTGTACGGGTCGGGCTTGCGCAGCTTGCGGATGTTGGCGGCGGTCTCGCCGACCAGCTGCTTGTCGATGCCGGTCACCGAGAACCGGGTCGGCGACTCGACGGTGAACGTGATGCCGTCGGGTGCCGGGATCGCGACCGGGTGGCTGTACCCCAGCGCGAACTCCAGCGTGCTGCCCTTGAGGGCCACCCGGTAGCCGACGCCGTGGATCTCCAGCTTCTTCTCGTAGCCGGCGGTGACCCCGACCACGAGGTTGTTCACGAGCGTGCGCGACAGGCCGTGCATGGCCTTGCTGCGACGCTCGTCGTCCGGCCGCCGGACCTGGAGCACGCCGTCGTCGTCACGTTCGACGCTGATCGGCTCGATCACGGTGTGGCTCAAGGTGCCCTTGGGCCCCTTCACGGTCACCGTGCGGCCGTCGATGGCCACGTCCACTCCGGACGGCACGGTGATGGGCAGTTTCCCGATGCGGGACATGGTTTAACCCCTCACCAGACGAAGGCGAGGACTTCCCCGCCCACGCCGTTCTTGTGCGCCTGTCGCTCGGTCTGCAGACCGTTCGACGTCGAGATGATCGCGACACCGAGGCCACCGAGGACCCGGGGCAGGTTGGTGGACTTCGCGTAGACCCGCAGGCCGGGCTTGGAGACCCGGCGCAGGCCCGCGATGCTGCGCTCGCGGTTGCGCCCGTACTTGAGCTCGATCACCAGGGACTTGCCGACCTCCGCGTCCTCCACCTGGTAGGAGGCGATGTAGCCCTCCTGCTGGAGGATGTCGGCGATCGCCACCTTGAGCTTGGAGTGCGGCATGGTCACGCGGTCGTGGTAGGCCGAGTTGGCGTTGCGCAGACGGGTGAGCATGTCTGCGATCGGGTCGGTCATCGTCATGTGGCTGTCACTGCTTTCCCGCCTGGTTCCCCCGGCGTGTGCCCGGGGGCCTGTGGCGATCGTCGTGCTCGCTACTAGAAGGACTCGAGCTACCAGGAGGACTTGCTGACGCCCGGCAGCTCGCCGGCGTGCGCCATCTGACGGACGCAGATCCGGCACAGGCCGAACTTGCGCAGGACGGCACGCGGCCGGCCACACTTCTGGCACCGCGTGTAGCCGCGGACCTTGAACTTCGGCTTCGCCGCGGCCTTGATGACGAGGGCCTTCTTGGCCATCTCTTACGCCTCCCGAGCGGAGCTTGCGGAGCTCGCATCGTCTTTGAACGGGAAGCCGAGCTTGCGCAGCAGCGCCCGACCTTCCTCGTCGTTCGTGGCCGTGGTGACGACCGTGATGTCCATGCCTCGCGGCCGGTCGATGCTGTCCGGGTCGATCTCGTGGAACATCGACTGCTCGTTGAGCCCGAACGTGTAGTTGCCCCGGCCGTCGAACTGGGCGGGAGACAGGCCGCGGAAGTCGCGGATACGCGGCAGCGCGATGGTCAGCAGCCGGTCCAGGAACTCCCACATCCGGTCGTTCCGCAGCGTGACCTTGGCGCCGATCGGCATGCCCTCGCGCAGCTTGAACTGCGCGATGGACTTGGTCGCCCTGCGGACCTGCGGCTTCTGACCGGTGATCGTCGCCAGGTCGCGGACCGCGCCGTCGATCAGCTTCGAGTCCCTGGCCGCCTCGCCGACGCCCATGTTGACGACGACCTTGACCACGCCGGGGATCTGCATGACGTTCGCGTACTCGAACTGCTTGCGCAGCTCCCCGGCGATCTCGTCGCGGTAGCGCTGCTTGAGCCGCGGCAGTGTCTTCTCTGCGGTGGTCATCACAGCTCCTTTCCGGTGCGGCGGGAGACGCGAACCCGCTTGCCGTCCTCGGTGGTCTTCTTGCCCACCCGGGTCGGCTTGCCGTCGGAGCCGACGACCATCACGTTGGAGACGTGGATCGCGGCCTCCTGGGTGACGATGCCGCCGGATTGCGCACCACGCTGGTTCTGGCTGATCCGGGTGTGCTTCTTGATCCGGTTCACGCCCTCGACCATGACGCGGTCCTTCTCGGGGTAGGCGTTGATGACCTTGCCCCTTGCGCCCTTGTCCTTGCCGGCGATCACCACGACGGTGTCGCCCTTCTTGATCTTCACTACAAGCACCTCCGGCGCCAGGGAGATGATCTTCATGAACCGCTTGTCGCGAAGCTCGCGACCGACCGGCCCGAAGATGCGCGTCCCCCGCGGCTCGCCGTCCGGCTTGATCAGCACGGCGGCGTTCTCGTCGAAACGGATGTAGGACCCGTCCGGACGGCGGCGCTCCTTGACGGTGCGCACGATGACGGCCTTGACGACGTCACCGCGCTTCACCCCGGCACCGGGGATGGCGTCCTTCACGGTGGCGACGATGGTGTCGCCGATCCCCGCGTAGCGCCGGCCCGAACCGCCCAGCACCCGGATGCACAAGATCTCCTTGGCACCCGTGTTGTCCGCGACACGCAGCCGCGACTCCTGCTGGATCACTTCGCCTTCTCCAGGATCTCCACCAGTCGCCACCGCTTGGTGGCCGACAGCGGGCGGGTCTCCATCAGCCGGACCCGGTCGCCGACGCCGGCCGTGTTGGCCTCGTCGTGCGCCTTGACCTTGCTGGTCCGGCGGATGACCTTGCCGTACATCGGGTGCTTCACCCGGTCCTCGAGTGACACCACGATCGTCTTGTCCATCTTGTCGGACACGACCAGGCCCTCGCGAACCTTGCGCTCGTTCCGCACCTCCGCCTGTGGCGGCGTCTTGCTCCCGCTGCTACTCATGCCGCGCCCTCATCGTCGCTCGGTGCGGCCGAGAGGCCCAGCTCGCGCTCGCGCATGATCGTGTAGACCCGCGCGATGTCGTGCCGGACGGTACGCAGCCGCCGGTTGTTGTCCAGCTGCCCGGTGGCCATCTGGAAGCGGAGGTTGAACAGCTCCTCCTTGGCCTCCCGCACGCGGAGCACCAGCTCCTCGTCGGAGAGCTCACGCAGCTCGGCCGCGGTGGTCGTCGACGAGGCCATCAGTACTCCCCCTCACGGGTGACGATCCGGCACTTCATCGGCAGCTTGTGGATCGCGCGACGCAGTGCCTCGCGAGCGGTCTGCTCGTTCGGGTAGCTCATCTCGAAGAGCACCCGGCCGGGCTTCACGTTGGTGATCCACTTCTCCGGGGAACCCTTGCCGGAACCCATCCGGGTCTCCGCGGGCTTCTTGGTGAGCGGCCGGTCCGGGAAGACGTTGATCCAGACCTTGCCACCACGACGGATGTGCCGGTTGATCGCGATACGCGCCGACTCGATCTGCCGGTTGGTGACGTAGGCCGGCTCCAGCGCCTGGATGCCCAGGTCGCCGAAGTTGACCCTGGTGCCGCCGGTGGCCGCGCCGGTGCGGTGCGGCCGGTGCTGCTTGCGGTGCTTGACCTTGCGTGGGATCAGCATGATCTACGCCTCCCCACCGGGCTCGGGGGCCGGCGCGTCCACGGTGGCCGTGGCGGTGCCGCCACCCGAGGACTGCTCGGCCGCGGCGCGACCGACCTCGGTGCTCGTGCCCGTGGTGCCGGACGAGCCGGAACGACGGCGCTGCGGACGCTCGCGACGCGGCGCCCGGTCGGCGCTGGGGGCGGCACTCGGCGCACCCTCACGACGACCGCCGACCACGTCACCCTTGTAGATCCACACCTTCACGCCGATGCGGCCGAACGTGGTGCGGGCCTCGAACAGGCCGTAGTCGATGTCGGCGCGCAGCGTGTGCAGCGGCACCCGACCCTCGCGGTAGAACTCCGAGCGCGACATCTCGGCGCCACCGAGGCGGCCCGAGCACTGCACCCGGATGCCCTTGACCTGCGGCGAGCGCATCGCCGACTGGATGGCCTTGCGCATCGCGCGGCGGAACGCCACCCGGTTGGACAGCTGCTCGGCCACGCCCTGCGCGACCAGCTGGGCGTCCGACTCGGCGTTCTTGACCTCGAGGATGTTCAGCTGCACCTGCTTGCGGGTGAGCTTCTCCAGGTTGCCCCGGATCCGGTCGGCCTCGGCGCCGCGGCGACCGATCACGATGCCGGGCCGCGCGGTGTAGATGTCCACCCGCACGCGGTCCCTGGTGCGCTCGATCTCGACCTTGGAGATGCCGGCCCGCTCCATGCCCTTGGAGAGCATCTTGCGGATCTCGACGTCCTCCTTGACGTACTCGGCGTACTGCTTGTCGGCGTACCAGCGCGACTTCCAGTCGGTGGTGATGCCGAGTCGGAACCCGTGCGGGTTGATCTTCTGACCCATCAGCGGGTCCTCCCCTTCGCATTGCGCGCTCGCCCGCCGGCACCGCGGCGGTCGGTCGCCTGCCGGGACTCGACCTCGACGGTGATGTGGCTGGTGCGCTTGCGGATCCGGTACGCGCGGCCCTGGGCCCGCGGCCGGATGCGCTTGAGCGTCGGCCCGTCGTCGGCGAAGGCCGCGGCCACCACGAGGGTGTCGCGGTCAAGGTCGAGATTGTTCTCGGCGTTTGCCGCGGCGCTCGAGACGACCTTGAACACCGCCACCGCGGCGGCCTGCGGCGAGAACCGCAGGATGTCCAGCGCCTCCTGCAACGGCCGGTCCTTGATCAGTGCCACCACGCGCCGGACCTTGCTCGGCGACATGCGTACGTACCGTGCCACCGCGCGCGCCCGAATCGGCTCGAGCGCGGCGGCAGGGTCCTGGCTGGTTTGTGTAGCAGCCATTCCTTTCACCCTCTCCTAGTCGCTACTCGGCCGTCTCAGCGCCTGCGCGCCTTGCGGTCGTCCTTGATATGGCCCCGGAAGGTCCGCGTGGGCGCGAACTCCCCCAGCTTGTGGCCGACCATCGAGTCCGACACGAACACCGGCACGTGCTTGCGGCCGTCGTGCACCGCAATCGTGTGGCCGATCATGTCGGGGATGATGGTGGACCGGCGGGACCAGGTCCGGATCACGGTCTTCTTGCCCGACTCGTTCAGCACGTCCACCTTCTTGAGCAGGTGGTCGTCGACGAACGGGCCCTTCTTCAGGCTGCGCGGCATTGGTTACCTCCCTGCTCGGTGTTGTTCGTGCGGTCGTCAGCATCTGTTCGGTGTTGTCTCGTTCGCTCGCTAGCATCGCCTACCGCTTCTTGCCGGTACGGCGTCGGCGGACGATCAACTTGTCGGACGGCTTCGTGCGACGGGTGCGGCCCTCGGGCTTGCCCGCCGGGTTCACCGGGTGCCGGCCACCGGACGTCTTGCCCTCGCCACCACCGTGCGGGTGGTCGACCGGGTTCATGGCCACACCGCGGACGGTTGGGCGCTTGCCCTTCCACCGCATCCGGCCCGCCTTGCCCCAGTTGATGTTGGAGTGGTCGGAGTTGCCCACCTCGCCGATGGTGGCGCGGCAGCGCACATCGACGTTGCGGATCTCGCCGGAGGGCAGCCGGAGCTGGGCGTACGGCCCGTCCTTCGCCACCAGCTGGACCTTCGCCCCGGCCGAGCGGGCCATCTTCGCGCCGCCACCGGGCCGCAGCTCGATCGCGTGGATCACGGTGCCGGTCGGGATGTTGCGCAGCGGCAGGTTGTTGCCCACCTTGATGTCCGAGCGCGGGCCGGCCTCGACCTTGTCGCCCTGGCGGAGCTTCTCCGGGGCGATGATGTAGCGCTTCTCGCCGTCGGCGTAGTGCAGGAGGGCGATCCGGCTGCTGCGGTTCGGGTCGTACTCGATGTGCGCGACCTTGGCCGGAATGCCGTCCTTGTCGTTGCGCCGGAAGTCGATCAGCCGGTACGCCCGCTTGTGGCCGCCGCCCTGGTGCCGGGTGGTGACCCGACCGTGGACGTTGCGGCCGCCCTTGCCGTGCAGCGGGCGGATCAGCGACTTCTCCGGCGTCGACCGGGTGATCTCGGCGAAGTCGGACACGCTGGAGCCGCGACGGCCTGGCGTCGTCGGCTTGTACTTGCGAATACCCATGTCTCAGCTAGCCCCTCAGGTCGCCGGCCCACCGAACACGTCGATCGTGCGGCTCTCCGGGGAGAGCGTCACGATCGCGCGCTTGGTGTCCTTGCGCTTGCCGTATCCGGTGCGGGAACGCTTGCGCTTCCCGATGCGGTTCATGGTGTTCACGCTGAGCACCTTGACGCCGAACACCTTCTCCACGGCGATCTTGATCTGGGTCTTGTTGGCGTCCGGCCGGACGACGAAGGTGTACTGCCGCTCCTCGAGCAGGCCGTAGCTCTTCTCCGAGATCACGGGCGCCAGCAGGATGTCGCGCGGATCGGGGATCACTTGTCCTCCTCGGCGCCATCGCGTCGCGCTGCGACTTGGGCAGCGGAAGCCGGCCTTCTCGGCCGCCTCCGGTGAGGCGAACCAGACCTCGGCCGTGGTGCGCTCGTAGAACGCGCTGTCCGGCACGTGGTACAGCATCGAGTCGGCGTTGCCCTTGACCGGGAAGCCATCGGGCTGCGAACCGTCCTCCAGCGGGAGGTGGCTCTCGGGGCCGAACGGGGCTTCCTCGGCGGCCGGCTTGCTCACCTTCGTCGGCGGCGCCTTCTTCTCTGCGACCGGCTCGTCAGCGGCTTCCGCGGCCCGCAGCTGCGAGGCCCTGGTCGGCACTGCGATCGGGCCCTCCAGGAAGGCGTCCAGCGCGGGCTTGGTGAACACCACGATGTCGTTGACCAGCACGTCATAGGTGTTGAGCTGGTCGTAGGACAGAACGTGCACGGCCGGCAGGTTGCGCAGGGACAGCCAGCTGACCTCGTCGCTGCGCTCCAGCACGACCAGCGCCCGTCGCGGCTCACCGCCGGCGATGGTGGCCAGCGCGGCACGCGCCGCCTTCGTCGAAGGGGCGTCGCCCCTGACGAACTCGGAGACCACGTACACGAGGCCGGCGCGGGCCCGATCGGAGAGCGCACCGCGGAGCGCGGCGGCCTTCATCTTCTTCGGGGTGCGCTGCGAGTAGTCCCGCGGCTTCGGACCGTGGGAGATGCCGCCGCCGACGAACTGGGGAGCGCGGGTCGAACCCTGCCGGGCCCGACCGGTGCCCTTCTGGCGGTACGGCTTGCGGCCACCGCCGCGCACCTCGCCGCGGGTCTTGGTCGAGTGCGTGCCCTGCCGGGCGGCGGCCAGCTGGGCCGTCACCACCTGGTGCATGAGGGGCACGTTCGCCGGCACGTCGAAGACGTGGGCCGGCAGCTCGACGGAGCCCTCGGCGTTGCCCTTCGGTTTCGAGATGTCGACGCTCGTCATGCCTTCGCACCGCCCTTCGATGCCGTCTTGACCAGCAGCAGGCCGCCACGAGGCCCGGGGACCGCACCCTTGATCAGCAGCAGCCCGCGGTCGGTGTCGACCCGGTGCACCGTGAGGTTCTGGGTGGTGGTGCGGGCGACGCCCATCCGGCCGGCCATCCGCAGACCCTTGAAGACCCGGCCGGGGGTGGCGCAGCCGCCGATGGAGCCGGGGGAACGGTGCTTGCGCTGGGTGCCGTGGCTGGCACCGAGGCCCTTGAAGCCGTGCCGCTTCATCACGCCCGCGGTGCCCTTGCCCTTGCTGGTGCCGACCACGTCGACCACCGCACCGGCCTCGAACACCTCGGCGGTGATCTCCTGGCCGACCGTGTACTCGCCGGCGTCGGACGTGCGCAGCTCGACCACGTGCCGGCGGGGCGTGGTGCCCGCCTTGCTGAAGTGACCGGTGCGCGGCTTGTTCACCTTGCGCGGGTCGATCGCGCCGTAAGCGAGCTGGACGGCCACGTAGCCGTCCTTCGCCGGCGTGCGGACCTGCGTCACCACGTTCGGGCCCGCCTGGACCACGGTGACCGGTACCACCCGGTTGTTCTCGTCGAATACCTGGGTCATCCCGAGCTTGGTGCCCAGGATCCCGGTGACCTGCCGTTCAGTCATTGATCTGTCAGCCCTACTGGATGTTGACATCGACGCTGGCCGGCAGGTCGATGCGCATCAGCGCGTCGACCGTCTTCGGCGTCGGGTCCAGGATGTCGATCAGCCGCTTGTGGGTGCGCATCTCGAAGTGCTCGCGCGAGTCCTTGTACTTGTGCGGCGATCGGATGACGCAGTAGATGTTCTTCTCCGTCGGCAACGGCACCGGCCCGACGACCCGAGCGCCCGTACGCGTGACCGTCTCCACGATCTTGCGCGCGGAGGCGTCGATGGCCTCGTGGTCATAGGCCTTCAGCCTGATGCGGATCTTTTGTCCCGCCATGGTCGTCGGTCGCCCTCTTCTTCCTGCCGCTCATGTATGCGCTTGTTCCGGGGTTGGACACATCGAGGAGCCCGGCCGGTGTCCTGAGCTGGTCTCACTCGACGTTGTCCGGTCCACGAGGTCGGGTGTGTCGCGGCCGACGCTCAGACCGGTCCCCGGATCACTCGCTCCCCAGGGGGAGCTTGACGCTCCTCGAGGATCACTGTGCTCGGGGTCGGCGTCCGGAGGCCGGCGCGCGCGAACTCACATCCGCGCGCGCCAGCACCCAACGCACAACCCGTCAAGGATGCCACACCGTGTGGCGGCACCCCCGACCCGGGGGTACTGCTACTTGTTGATCTTGATTACCTGGCCGGCACCGACGGTCCGACCACCCTCGCGGATGGCGAACTGCAGGCCCTCCTCCATGGCGATCGGCTGGATCAGCTGCACGCTCATGGTGGTGTTGTCACCCGGCATCACCATCTCGGTGCCGCTGGGCAGCGTCACCACACCGGTCACGTCCGTGGTGCGGAAGTAGAACTGCGGCCGGTAGTTGTTGAAGAACGGGGTGTGGCGGCCCCCCTCGTCCTTGGACAGGATGTAGACCTGGCCCTCGAACTCGGTGTGCGGGGTGATCGAACCCGGCTTGCAGACGACCTGGCCGCGCTCCACGTCCTCACGCTTCACCCCACGCAGCAGCAGGCCGACGTTCTCACCGGCGCGCCCCTCGTCGAGCAGCTTGCGGAACATCTCGACGCCCGTGGCGGTGGTGGTGGTCGACTTCTCGCGAATGCCGACGATCTCCACCGTCTCGTTCACCTTGACGATGCCACGCTCGATGCGGCCGGTGACCACCGTGCCGCGACCGGTGATGGTGAACACGTCCTCCACCGGCATCAGGAACGGCTTCTCGATGTCGCGCTCCGGCTCCGGGACCGACTCGTCGACCGCGTCCATCAGCGCGAGCAGCTTCTCGCTCCACTCGGGGTCGCCCTCGAGCGCCTTGAGCGCCGAGACCTGGACGACCGGCAGGTCGTCACCCGGGTACTCCTGCGAGGACAGCAGCTCCCGGACCTCCAGCTCGACGAGCTCGAGGATCTCCTCGTCGTCGACCATGTCGGCCTTGTTCAGCGCGACCACGATGTAGGGCACGCCGACCTGGCGCGCGAGCAGCACGTGCTCGCGCGTCTGCGGCATCGGCCCGTCGGTGGCCGCGACCACCAGGATGGCGCCGTCCATCTGCGCCGCACCGGTGATCATGTTCTTGATGTAGTCGGCGTGCCCGGGGCAGTCGACGTGCGCGTAGTGGCGCTTCTCGGTCTGGTACTCGACGTGCGCGATCGAGATCGTGATACCGCGCTGGCGCTCCTCGGGAGCCTTGTCGATCTGGTCGAACGCCGAAGCCTGGTTCAGGTTCGGGTACTTGTCGTGCAGAACCTTGGTGATAGCCGCCGTCAGCGTGGTCTTGCCGTGGTCGATGTGACCAATGGTGCCGATGTTGACGTGCGGCTTGGTCCGCTCGAACTTCGCCTTCGCCACTGGGGATTCCTCCTGGACTGTGATTTCTCCGCCGTGCTGACGGCAGGGTGAACGGTGGTGCAATCCTCGCGGACCCGGAATCCGGGCCCGCGAGGGGGTGCGCTTACTCGCCGGTGGCCTTGGCGATGATCTCTTTCGCCACGTTGACCGGAACCTCCGCGTAGGAGTCGAAGGTCATGGTGTAGTTGGCCCGGCCCTGGGTCCGCGACCGCAGGTCGCCGACGTAGCCGAACATCTCGGACAGCGGCACCAGCGCCTTGATGATCCGGGCGCCCGCCCGCTCCTCCATGGCCTGGATCTGGCCACGGCGGGAGTTGAGGTCGCCGATCACGTCGCCCATGTAGTCCTCGGGCGTCGTGACCTCGACGGCCATCATCGGCTCCAGCAGAGCCGGGTCGGCCTTGCGCGCAGCCTCTTTCAGGGCGATCGAACCGGCGACCTTGAAGGCCATCTCGGACGAGTCGACCTCGTGGTAGGCGCCGTCGACCAGGGTCAGCTTGATCCCGACGAGCGGGTAGCCGGCGAGGATGCCGTACTGCATGGCGTCCTGGGCACCCGCGTCGACCGACGGGATGTACTCCCGCGGGATACGACCGCCGCTGACCTTGTTCTCGAACTCGTACAGCGCACCGTCGGTGGTGTCCAGCGGCTCCAGGGTGATGATCACCTTGGCGAACTGGCCCGAACCGCCGGTCTGCTTCTTGTGCACGTAGGTGTACTTCTCGACCGCCCGGCGGATGGTCTCCCGGTAGGCGACCTGCGGCTTGCCGATGTTGGCCTCGACCTTGTAATCGCTCTTCATGCGGTTGACCAGCACCTCGAGGTGCAGCTCCCCCATGCCGGCGAGAATGGTCTGACCGGAGTCCTGGTCGAGGTGGACCTGGAACGTCGGGTCCTCCTCGGCCAGGCGCTGGATCGCGATGCCCAGCTTCTCCTGGTCCGCCTTGGTCTTCGGCTCGACCGCCACCTGGATCACCGGGTCCGGGAAGGTCATCGACTCCAGGACGATCGGCGCCTGCGGGTCGCAGAGCGTCTCGCCCGTGGTCGTGTCCTTCAGGCCGATCACCGCGTAGATGTGGCCGACCAGTGCCTCGTCGACCGGGTTCTCCTTGTTGGCGTGCATCTGGAAGATCTTCCCGATGCGCTCCTTGCGGTCCTTGGTCGAGTTGATGACCTGGGAACCAGCGGCGACCCGACCCGAGTAGACCCGGATGTAGGTGAGCTTGCCGAAGAAGGGGTGCGCGGCGATCTTGAAGGCGAGCGCCGAGAACGGCTCGTCCTTCTTGGGCGCGCGGAAGGCGGGGGTCGTCCCGTCCATCAGCGTGCCCTCGACCGGCGGCAGGTCGTACGGCGACGGCAGGTAGTCGATCACCGCGTCGAGCATGGGCTGGACACCCTTGTTCTTGAACGCGGAGCCGCAGATCACCGGGTACGCCGATCGATTGGTGACGATCTTGCGGATACCGTGCTTGATCTGCTCGACGGTGAGCTCCTCGCCCGCGAGGTAGGACTCCATCAGGTCGTCGTCGGTCTCGGCGACGGCCTCCAGCAGCGCCTCGCGGTACTCGGCGGCACGGTCGGTGAGATTCGCGGGGATCTCCTCGATCGTGTAGTCCTCGCCCTTCTGGACCTCGCCGCGCCAGGTGAGCGCGCGCATCTCGACCAGGTCGACGACTCCGATGAACTCGCTCTCCGAGCCGATCGGCAGCTGCAGCGGCAACGGCTTGGCGCCGAGCCGGTCCTGGATGGTCTTCACGGTGAAGTAGAAGTCCGCGCCGAGCTTGTCCATCTTGTTGACGAAGCAGATCCGCGGCACGTCGTACTTGGTGGCCTGCCGCCAGACCTGCTCGGACTGCGGCTCGACCCCCTCCTTGCCGTCGAAGACCGCGACCGCGCCGTCGAGCACCCGCAGGTTGCGCTCCACCTCGACGGTGAAGTCGACGTGCCCGGGGGTGTCGATGATGTTGATCTGGTGGTCTTTCCAGAAGCAGGTGGTAGCGGCGGAGGTGATGGTGATCCCCCGCTTCTGCTCCTCCTCCATCCAGTCCATCGTGGCGGCGCCGTCGTGCACCTCGCCGATCTTGTAGTTGATCCCGGTGTAGTACAGGATCCGCTCGGTGGTGGTGGTCTTGCCGGCGTCGATGTGCGCCATGATGCCGATGTTGCGGACCCTCGTCAGGTCCGTCAGCACGTCGCGTGCCACTTCAGCTCGCTTCCCTCATGGTTGGCGCGGACGATCGGCCCGTCACCAGCGGTAGTGGGCGAAGGCCTTGTTGGACTCCGCCATCTTGTGCATGTCCTCGCGCCGCTTCACTGCGGCACCCAGTCCGTTGCTCGCGTCGAGCAGCTCGTTCATCAGCCGGTCGACCATCGTCTTCTCGCGGCGCTGCCCGGCGTAGGACACCAGCCAGCGCAGCCCCAGCGTGGTCTGCCGGACGGCGCGGACCTCGATCGGCACCTGGTAGGTGGCGCCACCGACGCGGCGGCTCTTGACCTCCAGAGCCGGCTTCACGTTGTCCAGCGCGCGCTTGAGCGTGACCACCGGGTCGGTCCCGGTCTTGTCCCGGGTGCCCTCCAGCGCGGCGTAGACGATGCGCTCGGCGAGGCTGCGCTTGCCGTCCTTGAGCACCTTGTTCACCAGCTGGGTGACCAGCGGCGAGCTGTAGACCGGGTCGGAGACCAGCGGCCGCTTCGGGGCGGGACCCTTCCGAGGCATATCAGCTCTTCTCCTTCTTCGCGCCGTAACGGCTGCGGGACTGCTTGCGGTTGCGCACACCCTGGGTGTCCAGCGAACCACGAATGATCTTGTAGCGGACGCCGGGCAGGTCCTTCACCCGGCCGCCACGCACCAGCACGATGGAGTGCTCCTGCAGGTTGTGGCCCTCACCGGGGATGTAGGCGGTGACCTCGATCTCGCTGGACAGCCGCACGCGCGCGACCTTGCGCAGCGCCGAGTTCGGCTTCTTGGGCGTCGTCGTGTACACGCGGGTGCACACGCCGCGGCGCTGGGGGCTCCCCTTGAGCGCGGCGGTCTTGGTCTTGCCGACCTTGTCCTGACGGCCCTTGCGGACCAACTGCTGGATCGTGGGCATGAACCGTCTACTTCTTCCCGTCGGTGTGCGCTATCTGGTACTCGTGCTGGTGGTGCTGGTGTGCCTGGTCACGCGCGGGTGCCGCACACCCGCCCGCCCTCACCCGAGGTCGGGCGTGTCGCGCCCCCCGCGCTCACCTGGAATGGATGGAAGATCCTCACCGGGGAGCCAGCGGCCCGCGGACCCGGGCGATCCGTTCTCCACCACGGGGGCAGTGTTCGGATCCCGCAGGGCACGCGGATCGGCCCGACCATGGTCGGGCGCAAGACCACAGCGTACCCGGCCCGCCGGAAGGGGTCAAAACGGGTCCTGCGCAGCGCCTGTCGGTCCGGCAGGGTGCCGCAACGTCGCGTGGACCGCAAGGGTCCGCGCCGTTCAGTGGTCCGCGCCGTTCAACGTCCGCCGTCACCGTCACCGACTGCATTCCCGGTGACCAGATGGCAGCCAGCGCTTCTCGATCAAGGAGCACGAGCGCTCGTTGCCATCTCACCGGCAGGCCAGCGCACGACCGATCTTTGCCGCGATCTCGTCCGGATCGCCGTACACCTCGTACTTCGTGAACCGGTAGATCCGCCAGCCGTCGTCGACGAGCCGGGTGTAGCGGGAAACGTCCCGCAACACCCGCTCGGCTCGTGTGTGCTCCTCGCCCTCGTACTCGATCCCGATCCGTTGTTGCGGGTACGCCATGTCGAGCCAGACGGCTCGCCGGCGCCGGTCGTCCAGCACCGGGTACTGCACTTCGGGCGCCGGCAGTCCGCGCAGCACCAGCACCAGGCGCAGGCGGGACTCCATCGGCGATCCGGAGCGTCGGTCGGCGAGCCCGACGACGGCGGCCAACCCGGCACGACCGCGGGCGCGCGGATACCGAGCGGCAAGGTCCAGCACCTCGGGCGGGACGAAACGGCCGCGGTTGGCCAACGCATCGATCGCGACCACCGCCTCGACCAGACCCAGCCACCGAGCCAGGTCGTACGCCGTGCGGACCGGAGTGGTGACCGGCACCCCGTCGATGACCTGGTATTCGTCCGGGCAGAGCCGATCGCGGTGCACCACGAGGCCGGGCCGCGGATGCAGGCCACCGCGCAGGACGGTCAACTCCGCGCAGGCGTCCTGAGGAGCGCAGGAGGCGCCGAGCCGGTCCGCAGCGGAGTATCCGGACAGGATGCCGCGCCGTCCCGAGTAGAGATGCGCAGCGTAGGAACGCAGGGCGAGGTGGGGCGGGTCGGGCCCGCTTGCGACATAGGTGTCGGGGAACAGCCGGAGGTAGCCCGGACCACGCAGCAGGCCGGGTGTGACGAGCCCGGCCCGGACCGCGGCCGAGCCTCGAAAGGCCGTCGGCCACCCGGGAACACCGGGATGGATCAGCGGAGCACCGGCCACCGGCGCAGCATCACCTGCGGCGGTCCCGGCTCGTGGCGTTTCTCCACATTTCGGTCGCGAGATGGCAACCAGCGCACTTCGATCATCGACGACCAGCAGTGGCTGCCACCTCGACCAGGACTGATCAGAGCAGCTCGGCGAGCAGCAGGGCAGCGCGGTGGGCACCGTCGGGCTCTACGGGTGCGTAGTCCAGTGGCGCGTCCAGCTGGCCGGCGATCGCGTCGGCGATCACCTCCGGGGTGGCGGTGGCGTATTCCATCCGGTGGCCGGCCCGGTACTGCGCGAGGCGGTGCGGCACGTGCACCTGCTGCTCGAAGTGGTGGCCGAGCGGGAAGTACAGGAACGGACGCCGGGCCGCGACCAGCTCCATCGTGGTGGTCAACCCGCCCTGCACGACCGCGATGTCGCAGGCGGCGAGCTCGCGGTGCAGCTGTGGTACGTACCCTCGGACCTCCACCCCGACGGGCACCGGCACCGAGGCGGGATCGATCCGCGGCCCGCACACCACGATCATCCGCAACCCGGGCACCCGTCGTGCCGCCTCCGGGTAGGCGCGACGCCACCCGGCGCAGCAGGTGCCGGCCGATCCCCGACCCGCCCACGGCGACCAGGCAGACCCGCTCGTCGGGCCGGTAGCCCAGCTCGGCCCGCAGCTCCGCCACGGAAGCGGCGCTCCCGCCGGCGAGCGGTCCGGTCACGTAGCCCGCGAAGTCGAAGTGCCGCAAGGTCCAGTCCCGCACGGTGGGCAGCCCGGACCCGAGGGGCTCGGTGACCAGGTCGGCCGGGTTGCCGACGAAGATCGACCGGTCCCGCAAGCGCGGGTAACGGGCGATCTGCTCGATCATCTCGGCGTTGTAGTCCGTGGTCAGCGCGGCCTCGGCCGGCCCGCCGTCGGCCATCGGCAGCCAGCCGACGAAGTCGGTCAGCCAGCCGAACGGGCTGCGCTTGAGCTCGGGGTTGTCGTGCAGGAAGTAGTCGATGTCCCAGCCCTCGTCGGCCACCACCAGGTCGAACGCCTCCGCGGCGACCAGGTCGTGGAAGACGTGGAAGTTGGCCACCAGGATCTCGTCCATCCGCCGGTAGGCCTGGAAGACATGCAGGTCGTGCTCGCCGGACTCGGACTCGATGTGCGCCGACTCGTTCGCCAGCCACCGCGAGGCCGGGTGCACCCGCTCACCGCGCTCGGCGAGCATCTCGGTCACCGGGTGCTGGGCCAGCCACTCGACCTCCAGATCGGGGTGCAACGCGCGCAGCTCGTCGGCGATCGCGAGGTCGCGGCGGGCGTGCCCCAACCCGATCGGCGAGGAGACGACCAGCACGCGGCGGCGGCGGTGCAGCGCCCGGCTCCAGTTCCGCGACGGCAACGCCGGCCCCGCCAGTGACTCGGCGAACTCGCGGATCAGCAGGTTGCACCGCACCGGATCGCCGAGAGACGGCAGGTGGCCACCACCCTCCAGCGTGACCAGGCCGACGTCGAGAAGCCGGGCCACCGCCACGCCGTGGGAGTAGGGGATGATGCCGTCCTGGTCGCCGTGCACGACCAGCACCGGGCAGCGCACCGCCGCGCAGACCTGCGCGAACGCCTCCTTGGACACGCCCTCGCGGGCGGCCACGGTGAGCGCCAGCACCTCGGGGGTCGTCTCCAGCCCCCAGCCGACCGCGTCCTCGATGGCCTTGGTGCGGTGCGGCTCGGTCACCGCGGCCCGCATGAAGAACTCCACGAACTCGCGGTAGCCCTCGAGACCCCGTTGTGCGCAGTACGCCGTCACGCTGCCGGCCGCACCGACGTCGTAGAACGGGCTCGCCCCTGGCTCGACCGGGGCGACGAACGGCGCCACGCTGCCGATCGCGACCACGCCGAGCACCCGGTCGGGATACCAGGCGGCCGCCTGCAGTCCGTAGAGCGCGCCCATCGAGGTGCCGACGAACACGGCGCGGGAGACCCCGACCGCGTCGAGCACGGCGATCGCGTCGGCCACGATCTCGCGATGGGCGTACTGCTCGGCAGTCACCGGACGGTCCGAGCGACCGTTGCCGCGCGCGTCGTAGGTGATCACCCGCAGTGCCGGGAGAGGTAGGGCGCCTGCAGCTTCCACTGCCGGGAGTGCAGGATCTGCCACGACGGCAGGAAGATGACCGTCGGCTCACCGTCGCCGAACACCTCGTAGCCGATCTTGATCCCGTCGCGGGAGACGAAGCCGTCGTGGTCGGGTTCTCGTGCACGCATCGTGAACCCCCTCGGCCGTGCCGACCAGCGTGCGTTGCGCTTAACAGGTTTCCACGAGCAGGCGCAAGCGGTTAGGACTGGTCAGTCCAACGAGAACGTCCGATCAGCGGATGCGTGGCTACCGACCGGTGCGCTGCAATGGCCCCGTGCCGATGGGGGACCGGAGATGACGCTGCTCGGGCCCAGGTTGTCCCGGCCCTCCGAGAACGCCGGCCGGTTGCTCGACCCGGGGCCGCCCCTGATCGGCCGGGACGCCGAGCTCGCCGACCTCGGCCGGGCGCTCACGGCACCGGAGACCCGGCTGCTCACGCTGACCGGCCCGCCCGGGGTCGGCAAGACCCGGCTGGCGCTCGCCGCCGCCCGCGCGGTCGCCCCCCGCTTCGGCGACGGCGCCGTGTTCGTCGACCTCGCCCCGGTGCGCGACCCGCGCCTGGTGATCGCCGAGGTGGCGCGGGCGTTGGGTCTGCGCGAGGCACCGGGGGGCTCGGTCGCAGGCCTGGTCGGTCACGCGCTCGCCGACCGGGAGCTCCTGCTCGTGGTGGACAACTGCGAGCAGGTGGTGGCCGCCGGGCCGGACCTGGTCGCGCCGCTGCGCACCTGCCAAGGGCTGCGGCTGCTCGTGACCAGCCGGGAGCGACTGAATCTCGGCGCCGAGATCGAGTTCCCGGTGCTTCCGCTGGCGTCTGCCCAGCCCCGGCGACGCCGCCGACCCGGCCCGCCTCGTCACGATCCCCGCTGTCACGATGCTCGTCACGCGGGTGCGGAACGTCCAGCCCGACTTCGCGGTCACCCCGGCCAACGCCGGCTCGATCGCCGAGATATGCCTGCGGCTGGACGGGTTGCCGCTGGCCCTGGAACTCGCCGCGGCTCGGGCGAAGCTGTTCACCCCCGCCGAGCTCGCGACCCGGCTACGGCACCGGATGGCCCTGCTGACCAGGAATGCGCGTGACGCCCCCGGCCGACACCGCACCCTGCGTACGGCGTTGGAATGGAGTCACGATCTGCTCGAACCGGATGAGCGGGCGGTCTTTCGCCGGCTGTCGGTGTTCGTCGGATCCTGGACGCTCGAGGCGGCTCACCGAGTATGCGGCGAGCCGAACATCGACATCGTCGAGACGGTCAGCTCGCTGGTCGACAAGAGCATGGTGCGCCGCCCCTCGCGGCAGGGCGACGTCGGCGAGTTCGTCCTGCTGGAGAGCCTGCGCGAGTACGCCGCCGAGCTGCTCGCCGAGCACGACGACCGGGAGCCGACCCGCGCGCGGCACACCGCCTACTTCGCCGTGGTGGCCACGGCCATGGAGGCCCGGATCGGGCTACCGGCCGAGGCCGAGTGGTGGAGCGGGTCCACGGCGTCCACCGAGGCCAACCTGCAGGTGGCACTGGACCACGCGCTCGCGGTCGGGGACACCGCGGCCGCCCTGCACGTGGCCGCGGCCCTTGGCTGGCATTCCTACTTCCGCGGCCACCTGCGCGCGGGGCAGGCCCAGCTGGACCGGGCACTCGCCGCAGCCACGCCCGCAACGGGCGCGCCGCCGCTCGACGATGCGCTCGCCGGGGCGCTTGTGATCGCCGGGATACTGGCCTGGACCGTCGGGGAGCTCGACCGGGCGCCGGAGCTGCTGCGCCGGGGCCTGCGGATCAGCGACGCGGCGGGTGACCTGCGCCGGACCGCCGTCGCCGGCTCGTTCCTCGGACACATCGCCCGCGGCGCCGGCCGCTACGACGAGGCCGAGCAGCACCACGAGCAGGCCGCCGGGCTGTACCGGCGGATGGGCAGCGTGCCCGGATATGCCTGGACCCGTTACGACCTCGGCTTGCTGGCGCGACGGCGGGGCGACCTGGACACCGCCGCGCGCTGCCTGCGGGACGGGCTCGCGCTGTTCCGGGAGATCGACTACGGGTGGGCGATCGCCCGCTGCGCGTGGGCGCTGGCCGCGGTCTGCCTGCGCCGGTCCGAGATCGACGAGGCGGCGGAGCTTCTCGCCGAAGCACTGACCCGACACGAGGAGGTCGGTGACGGCCGGGGCCTGGCGCAGTGCCTGGAGTCCGTGGCCGGGGTGGCCGGTGCCCGCGGGTTCGCGGAGGTAGCGGCGCGCTTGCTCGGCGCGGCGGCCGGCGGGCGGAGCCGACTGGCCGCACCGCTCCCTGTCGAGGACCGCGACGACCACCACGCGGTGGCCCAGGCCGTCCGTGCGGTGCTGGGACCGGACGCGGCCGACCGCTCGTGGGGCGCAGGGCGCGACCTGCCGGCGGCCGCCGCCGTCGCGCTGGCCAGGGACGCCGTCCAACCGCGATCCGACGCGGCCCAGCCGACCGACCCGGGCCGCCCGACCGACCCGGGCCGCCCGATCGTCCAGACCTCCTCGACCGACCCGGCCCCGCCGACCGACCCGGCCACGCGGACCGACGCGACCCCGGCGGATCGGCCGGCAAGTCCGTTGACCGAACGCGAGCGCCAGGTCGCCGACCTGGTCGCGGTCGGTCACACCAACCGCCAGATCGGCCGGGCACTGGGCATCGCGGAGAAGACCGTCGAGGTGCACGTCCACCACGTGATCGCCAAACTCGGCGCACGCAGCCGGACCGAGGTCGCGGCGTGGGTCGTCATCGGGCGACAGCACCCCTTACATGGTTCTCCCGATACCTCCGCGTGAGCGCTGCCGACACCCTGGAGTGACGCCGAAGAGGCGCCAGCAGACCAGGAGGAACAGCCATGACCGAGGTGCTGACCAGGCCGGACGAACTCCCGATCGGGACCGCCGAGTCGGCCCCACCCGCTGGCCGGGCTGCTGCGGGCCGCGGCCCGGCGTTCGCTACCAGCCGGGGACGGAACGGTCGCGGTCTGCCCGTCGCCGCCCGGGCCGAGCGACGCCGTCGTGGCGTTGCCCGGGTACTCGATCGTCGCCGCGGACGTGCCCGTCGGGTGGGTGCTCGAACGGATCCCGCCTGACCGGGGCGGGCACGGCGGCGCGGTGTCGACGCATTTCCTCTCCGCGCTCGCCGACCGGCTGGGCGTTCCGACGTCCGGGGTCAACGTCCTGCTCGCCGCGCGGAAGCCGCCGCAGGCCGGGCCGCGGGCCGCGCTCCGACCCAGTGATCGGATCCCCATGGAGTGGGCCGCCCACCGCAGCGACGTCAGCTGCTACACCGACGAGGACGGCACCGGCGTGATCGCCATCGGGCGCGGACCGGGCGGCCGCCTGGACCTTTCGGTCGAGCTCGAGGGCGCGGACCGCGCATGGCTGCGGGCCACCACCGTCGTGCAGGGCCGCGAGCTGCTCGAAGCCGCCAGGACGTTGGCCACCGGCGACCTGTTCGCCTCGGTCCCGGCCTACGACGCGCCGGCCCTGCGCACCTATCTCTGCGGCGGGTTCCGGCCGATCGGCGCCGAGGCGCTGTTCCTCACCAGGCCGGCTCTGCCGAAGACCCCTACATGGTTCCCCTGATACCTCCCGGCGCGCGCGGACGTCACGCTGGTGCGCACGCCGAACCGGTGACAGCCGGGGCGGCGCCCACCACACGAGGAGGAGAAGGTCATGATCGATGTGTTGAGCCGGCTGGGCGAGGTCAAGGCCAAGACGGCGGAAGCGCTGCGAGTTGCGGAGTCCGACGCGGGGGCATCGGTCGTGCTGGTCGCGGTGGTCCGCGAGTTCGACAGCAAGGCCGACAAGGCGAACGTGCACGCCGACAGCGATGCCGCCGCGCGTGACTCGGTGATCGAACTGGAGCAGGCAGGTGACAGCGCCAAGGCCGCGGCGGAAGCCGACACCGGTGCCACGGAGGCCACCGTGCAGGCCGTGCAGGACGCGCACCTGGCCATCTGCATCCTCAAGACCGAGGTCTGACGGCCGGCCCGGCGAGATGGCAACCAGCGCTCTTCGATCACTGGTTGCGAACCCTGGTGGCCATCTCGCGGGCCCGCCGCGGCGCCCGGCCGGCTCCAGGGCGGCACAACGAGGAACGGGGCCGGGCACCTCCACGGGAGAGAGGTGACCGGCCCCGTTCGGGGCCTCTTCGACCCGGGCGCCCGCCGTCGCCGGCGCCCGTGCTCCACCTAGCGGTAGTCGCGGCCGAAGTCGTAGTCGTCCAGCGGAACCGCCGCACCGGTGCCGGTGCCGAACACGTCGGGGCTGTAGTAGCCGTCGTCGTAGCTCGGCAGCGCGTAGGCGGCCGCGCGGGCCTCCTCCGTGGGCTGCACCTGGATGTTGCGGTACCGGCTGATCCCGGTACCGGCCGGGATCAGCTTGCCGATGATCACGTTCTCCTTCAGCCCGACGAGCTTGTCGCGCTTTCCGTTGATCGCGGCATCGGTGAGGATCCGGGTGGTCTCCTGGAACGAGGCCGCGGACAGCCACGACTCCGTGGCCAGCGAGGCCTTCGTGATCCCCATCAGCACCGGTCGACCGGAAGCCGGCTCGCCACCCTCGGCCACCACGCGGCGGTTCTGCACCTCGAAGTCGGCCCGCTCGGCCAGCGCACCGGGCAGGAACTCGGTGGCGCCCGAGTCGATGATCGTGACCCGGCGCAGCATCTGCCGGACGATCACCTCGATGTGCTTGTCGTGGATGTCCACGCTCTGCGTCCGGTACACCTTCTGCACCTCGCGCACCAGGTGCAGCTGCACCTCGCGCGGACCCATGACCCGCAGCACCTCGTGCGGGTCGGCCGTGCCCTCGAGCAGCAGCTGCCCCACGTGCACGTGGTCGCCGTCGGCCAGCGGACGCTCCTGGCCGTCGACCGCGGTCATGGCCAGCCACTGCCGCTTGGACAGCTTCTCGTAGACGATCTCCTCGCCGCCGTCGTCCGGGGTGAGGGTGATCTTCCAGAAGCGCTCGCCGTCCTCGATCGAGATCCGTCCGTCGACGTCCGCGATCGGCGCCTTGCCCTTGGGCACGCGCGCCTCGAACAGCTCCTGCACACGCGGCAGACCGGTGGTGATGTCGTCGCCGGCCACACCACCGGTGTGGAAGGTACGCATCGTCAGCTGCGTGCCCGGCTCACCGATGGACTGCGCGGCCACGATGCCGACCGCCTCGCCGACGTCCACCAGCTTGCCGGTGGCCATCGAGCGGCCGTAGCACATGGCGCAGATGCCGGTGCCCGACGTGCAGGTGAGCGCGCTGCGCACCTTGATCGTCTTGACGCCGGCCGCGACCAGCGCGTCCAGCGCCGGGTCGCCGAGGTCGCCGCCCTTGGCCACGATGACCTCGCCGTCCGCGGCCGCGCACCTCCTCCGCCGAGCAGCGGGCGTAGATGCTGGTCCGGATGTAGCGGTGCGGCGATCAGCCGGCCGCCGGCCGCCTCCTCGGTGACCGCCATCGAGACGCTGCGCTCGGTGCCGCAGTCGACCTCGCGGACGATGACGTCCTGCGAGACGTCCACCAGCCGCCGGGTCAGGTAGCCCGAGTCGGCGGTCCGCAGCGCGGTGTCGGCCAGACCCTTGCGGGTGCCGTGCGTGGAGATGAAGTACTCCAGCACCGACAGGCCCTCGCGGAAGTTGGCCTTGATCGGACGGGGGATGTACTCGCCCTTCGGGTTGGCCACCAGACCACGCATCCCGGCGAGCTGCCGGACCTGGGTCATGTTGCCCGCCGCGCCCGACTTCACGATCGTCGGGATCGGGTTGTCCTCGGGGAAGTTCTCCTCCATCGCCCTGGCGACCTCTTCGGACGCCTGGCTCCAGATCTTGACCATCTCGTCGTTGCGCTCCTGGTGGGACAGGGCGCCCCGCTGGTAGCGCTTGTTGACCTGGTCGGCCTTGATCTCGTAGCCGTCCAGGATCGTCTGCTTGTTCGGCGGCACGATCACGTCGGAGATGGCCAGCGTGACCCCGGACCGGGTGGCCCAGTAGAAGCCGGCGTCCTTGAGCCGGTCCAGCACCTGCGCGACCTCGGTCATCGAGTACCGCTCGGCCAGATCGTTGATGATCGCGGCCTGGCGCTTCTTGGGCAGCCCCTCGTTGACGAACGGGTAGTCCGCGCGGGAGCAGCTCGTTGAACATGACCCGGCCGAGCGTGGTGTCGGCCAGCCACGGCTCGCCGGTCTGCCACTCGCCGCCCTCGATCACCTCGACCGGCGGGGTGACGTCGGTCAGCCGGATCTTGATCGGCGCCTGCAGGTGCAGCACCTTGCGGTCGTAGGCCATGATCGCCTCGGCCAGCGACGAGTACACGTGCCCCTCACCGGTGGCGCCCTCGCGCAGCTTGGTCAGGTGGTACAGACCCGTCACCATGTCCAGGCGCGGCATGGCCAGCGGCCGCCCGGACGCCGGCGAGAGGATGTTGTTCGACGACAGCATCAGCACCCGGGCCTCGGACTGCGCCTCGGCCGACAGCGGCAGGTGCACCGCCATCTGGTCACCGTCGAAGTCGGCGTTGAACGCCTCGCAGACCAGCGGGTGCAGCTGGATCGCCTTGCCCTCGACCAGCTGCGGCTCGAAGGCCTGGATGCCCAGCCGGTGCAGCGTCGGTGCCCGGTTGAGCAGCACCGGGTGCTCGGAGATGACCTCCTCCAGCACGTCCCACACCTGCGAGCGGCCGCGCTCCACCATGCGCTTGGCGGACTTGATGTTCTGCGCGTGGTTGAGGTCGACCAGCCGCTTCATCACGAACGGCTTGAACAGCTCCAGCGCCATCTGCTTGGGCAGCCCGCACTGGTGCAGCTTGAGCTGCGGGCCGACCACGATGACCGAACGGCCGGAGTAGTCGACGCGCTTGCCCAGCAGGTTCTGCCGGAACCGGCCCTGCTTGCCCTTGAGCAGGTCGGACAGCGACTTGAGCGGGCGGTTGCCCGGCCCGGTCACCGGCCGGCCGCGGCGGCCGTTGTCGAACAGCGCGTCGACGGCCTCCTGCAGCATCCGCTTCTCGTTGTTGACGATGATCTCGGGCGCGCCGAGGTCGATCAGTCGCTTGAGCCGGTTGTTGCGGTTGATCACCCGGCGGTACAGGTCGTTCAGGTCCGAGGTGGCGAACCGGCCACCGTCGAGCTGCACCATCGGGCGCAGGTCCGGCGGGATCACCGGGACGCAGTCGAGCACCATGCCCATCGGCGAGTTGCCGGTGGTCTGGAACGCGGCGACGACCTTGAGCCGCTTGAGCGCGCGCAGCTTCTTCTGGCCCTTGCCGCTGCGGATGGTCTCGCGCAGCGTTCTCGGCCTCGGCCGGGATGTCGAAGTTCTGCAGCAGGGTCTGGATCGCCTCGGCGCCCATGGCCCCGGTGAAGTAGTCGCCGTACCGGTCGTAGAGCTCCCGGTACAGGCCCTCGTCGGCGATCAGCTGCTGGACGTCGAGCTTGGAGAAGGTGCTCCAGATCTCCTCGAGCCGGTCCAGCTCGCGCTGGGCCCGGTCGCGGAGCTGGCGCATCTCGCGCTCGCCGCCCTCCTTGACCTTGCGCCGGACGTCGCTCTTGGCGCCCTCGGCCTCCAGCTCGGCCAGGTCGGCCTCGAGCTTCTGGGCCCGGGCCTCCAGGTCGGCGTCGCGGCGCTGCTCGACCCGCTTGCGCTCCACGGTCATCTCGTTCTCGAGCGTGGACAGGTCGGTGTGGCGCAGCTCGGTGTTCACCGAGGTGATCACGTAGGCCGCGAAGTAGATGATCTTCTCGAGGTCCTTGGGGGCCAGGTCGAGCAGGTAGCCCAGCCGGCTCGGCACGCCCTTGAAGTACCAGATGTGGGTGACCGGGGCGGCCAGCTCGATGTGCCCCATCCGCTCGCGGCGCACCTTGGCCCGAGTGACCTCGACGCCGCAGCGCTCACAGATGATGCCCTTGAACCGGACGCGCTTGTACTTGCCGCAGTAGCACTCCCAGTCCCGGGTCGGGCCGAAGATCTTCTCGCAGAAGAGCCCGTCCTTCTCCGGCTTGAGGGTGCGGTAGTTGATCGTCTCGGGCTTCTTGACCTCGCCGTGCGACCACTGCCGGATGTCCTCGGCGGTGGCCAGGCCGATACGCAGTTCGTCGAAGAAGTTGACGTCAAGCAATTCGTGTTCCTTCTTTTCGTTATCGGCCGGGATCAGTTGACGATGTCGTCGAGGGTCGCCGAGTCGGAGCCCGGGCGGCTGGACAGGTTGATGCCCAGGTTCGCCGCGGCCCGCTCGAGGTCCTCGTCGTCGGTGTCGCGCATCTCGATCGCGGCGCCGTCGCTGGAGAGCACCTCGACGTTCAGGCACAGCGACTGGAGCTCCTTCAGCAACACCTTGAAGGACTCCGGGATGCCCGGCTCCGGGATGTTCTCGCCCTTGACGATCGCCTCGTAGACCTTGACCCGGCCCACCACGTCGTCCGACTTGATCGTGAGCAGCTCCTGCAGCGTGTACGCCGCGCCGTAGGCCTGCATCGCCCAGCACTCCATCTCGCCGAACCGCTGGCCACCGAACTGGGCCTTACCGCCCAGCGGCTGCTGCGTGATCATCGAGTACGGGCCGGTGGACCGAGCGTGGATCTTGTCGTCCACCAGGTGGGCCAGCTTCAGGATGTACATGTAGCCGACGGCCACCGGGAACGGGTACGGCTCGCCGGAACGCCCGTCGAGCAGCAGCGCCTTGCCGTCGCCGCCGACCATCCGGTCGCCGTCGCGGTTGGGCAGCGTGGAGCCGAGCAGCCCGGTGATCTCGTCCTCCTTGGCGCCGTCGAAGACCGGGGTGGCGGTCTTCGTGCCGGCGGGCACGGAGTACAGCTCCTCGGGCATCTTCGCCGCCCAGTCGGGCTTGCCCTCGATCTGCCAGCCGGCTCTTGGCGATCCACCCGAGGTGGGTCTCCAGCACCTGGCCGATGTTCATCCGGCGCGGCACACCGTGCGTGTTCAGGATGATGTCGATCGGCGTGCCGTCGGGCAGGAAGGGCATGTCCTCGGCCGGCAGGATCTTGCCGATGACGCCCTTGTTGCCGTGCCGGCCGGCCAGCTTGTCGCCGTCCTGGATCTTGCGCTTCTGCGCCACGTACACCCGGACCAGCTCGTTGACGCCCGGCGCCAGCTCGTCCTCGTCGTCGCGGGAGAACACCCGGATGCCGATGACCTTGCCGTTCTCGCCGTGCGGCACCTTCAGCGAGGTGTCGCGCACCTCGCGCGCCTTCTCGCCGAAGATCGCGCGCAGCAGCCGCTCCTCCGGGGTCAGCTCGGTCTCGCCCTTGGGCGTGACCTTGCCGACCAGGATGTCGCCCGGCTGCACCTCGGCACCGATCCGGATGATGCCGCGCTCGTCGAGGTCGGCCAGCACCTCCTCGGAGACGTTCGGGATGTCCCGGGTGATCTCCTCGGCGCCCAGCTTGGTGTCCCGGGCGTCGATCTCGTGCTCCTCGATGTGGATCGACGTCAGCACGTCGTCCTGCACCAGGCGCTGCGAGAGGATGATCGCGTCCTCGTAGTTGTGGCCCTCCCACGGCATGATCGCGACGAGCAGGTTCTTGCCCAGCGCCATCTCGCCGTTCTCGGTGCACGGCCCGTCCGCGATGACCTGCCCGACCTCGACCCGGTCGCCCTCGTCGACGATCGGCTTCTGGTTGTTGCAGGTGCCCTGGTTGGAGCGGGCGAACTTGTTCAGCCGGTAGGTGTGCCGGGTGCCGTCGTCGGCCATCACGGTGATGTAGTCGGCGCACAGCTCCTCGACCACACCGGCCTTGTTGGCCACCAGCACGTCGCCGGCGTCGACCGCGGCGCGCAGCTCCATGCCCGTGCCGACCAGCGGCGACTCGCTGCGCAGCAGCGGCACCGACTGGCGCTGCATGTTCGCGCCCATCAGCGCGCGGTTGGCGTCGTCGTGCTCGAGGAACGGGATCAGCGCGGTGGCCACCGACACCATCTGCCGCGGCGAGACGTCGATGTACTCGACGCCGGACGGCGGGATGTAGTCGACCTCGCCGCCCTTGCGCCGGACCAGCACCCGCTCGTCCTGGAAGCTGCCGTCGTCGAACAGCGGCGCGTTGGCCTGCGCGATGACGAAGCGGTCCTCCTCGTCGGCGGTCAGGTAGTCGATCTGCGTGGTGACCTTGCCCTCGACGACCTTGCGGTACGGCGTCTGGATGAAGCCGAACGGGTTGACCTGCGCGAACGTCGCCAGCGACCCGATCAGGCCGATGTTCGGGCCTTCCGGGGTCTCGATCGGGCACATCCGGCCGTAGTGGCTGTGGTGCACGTCGCGCACCTCGAAGCCGGCCCGCTCCCGGGACAGACCACCCGGGCCGAGCGCCGAGAGCCGGCGCTTGTGGGTCAGCCCGGCCAGCGGGTTGTGCTGGTCCATGAACTGGGACAGCTGCGAGGTGCCGAAGAACTCCCGGATCGCCGCCACCACCGGGCGGATGTTGATCAGGGTCTGCGGCGTGATCGCCTCGACGTCCTGGGTGGTCATCCGCTCGCGGACGACCCGCTCCATCCGGGACAGCCCGA
>CAWJFD010000012.1:0-30584 GCA_963841985.1 uncultured Actinomycetota bacterium | reverse complement strand
TGAGGAGTTGGCTGCGGAGGCCGGCGATGACGATGTCCAGTCCTTCGTCGAGTTCGGCTGCGCCGTCATAGCTGGCCAGGACCGTGGCCAGGGAACGTAGGCGGGGGAACTGCGTGATGGGTAAGCGGTGCAGGCCCAGGCGGAGCACGTCGTCGGTTTCGTCAGGGTCGTTGACCTGTTGCTGCAGTTCGTCCTGGATGTGGCCGTAGAGGAACCCGGTGAACAGCCGGGCGGCGTGCAGCGCCCCGTGGGGGTCGAACCCGGCGCCGATGAACACCTCGAGCAGTTCCTCGAGGGGCCGCAGCGTGCCCAGCGGTCGCAGGGCGAGCGGGCCGGTGACCGACCGGGTCACCAGCAGCGGCACCACATGGGGGTGGGCCAGGGCGATCCGGCGGAACGCGTGCGCGGTGCGGCGCAGGGCAGCTTCCCAGTCCAGTTCCCCCGCTGGGTGGTCGCCGCGGCCGGGCTCGCCGGGTATGACGAGTTCGGAGATGACGTATTCGACCACGAGGTCAAGTAGGGCGTCCTTGTCGGCGGCGTGGCGGTAGATCCCCATCGGGTTGCGGTCCAAGGCCTGACCGAGCCGGCGCATCGTCAGCGCTTCGACACCGCCCTCGTCGATGATCTGCAATGCGGTGATCAGCACCTGCTCACGGGTCAACGCGGGGGGGCGTCCCGGCGCCGGTGGCGCGGACGGCCGGGTCTGGGTGGTGTCGCTGGGCATCGTTCCTCCTCTCCAGATTCCGTCACTATACAGCGTATGGATATCTCGTAGATATACGTGTACAGTCGATTCTGTGTCGCAGCATGGGTCTCCTGATCCAGCCGGCGAGACCGCCCCAGCAGTGTGCTGGGCATTGATCTTCACCATGAAGGAGCGCGCTATGGCGCGAACGACCAACCAGCCGTCCACGGCAACTCGACGCAGCACGGCAAAGACCCGGGCGGACACCAACGGGCGCGGCTCGTTCGACGAGCAGGACCAGCGCAATGAGGACGATCAGTTCGGCGACAACGACGAGCGCCGGGAGGGCTTGACCTCCGTGCGGGACGAGCAGGACGACGAGCGCAACGACTCCCGCAACAACCGCGACGAGCGCGGGAACTTCAGCGGCCGCGAGTTCGGCGAGAACCGTGACCGTGACGAGCGCCGTGACAGCGGCGAGTACGCCGAGCAGGACTCCCGGCGTGAGCAGGGCCCGGCGCTGTCGGCCGGCTTGGACACCTTCGCGCCCGTGCTCGAGGCCTGGACGCAGGTCTTCAAGTCCTGGTCGGAGCTGACCGAGACCATGGTGAAGGTGCAGCAAGACGCCTTCGCCAGCATGATCCGTGGAGCCAGCGCTCAGGCCAAGGACTTCAACCTCGGCGAAAACAGGGGCGAGCTCGCCTCTCCCGGGTCGCGCACCACGGCGTGACGCCCGACCGGATCGAGCGCGACCGCCGATAACCGGTAAGCAGCACCAACCGGCCCGGCCGGACGTCCAGCAGTCATGGGCACCCGGCCGGTCCGGTCGCAATCCCGCTGAGTCGCACATCGGTGCCCCTCCCGCGCACCTATCAGTCATAGACCGACATTGTTTGCTCCAGTCGCGCACAGCCTCCTGTGACAGCCCATTGCGGTCTGACCTCGTCTGGCAACACACAGACCGCGCCAGACCATGCAGACCAGTCCCTCCGCGTTGCATGGTTAACGGAGCACGATCGCGGCGATCTCCGCCGTGTGCACGACGTTCGATGTTGCCCCAGCCCTCGGTGACGCAGGCAGTACCCCAGACCGCGCACCAGGAGGCCATTCATGTCGGTCATCTCGACGGCGTCATCCGTCCCGCCCCACCCTGAGGGCCAATGCGAGGACGCCGTCCAGGACCGTCGGGTCACCGTGGACGGGATGGACACCCAGTACCTGGAGGCCGGGGCCGGGCCGGCGCTGCTGTTGCTGCATGGGCACGAGCAGAGCGCGACCAGCTGGCGGTGGGTCATTCCCGCGCTCGCCCGCACCCACCGGGTGCTCGCGTTGAGCCTGCCCGGTCACGGCGAAACCGCCCCGGCCGTCGGCGATTACGCCCCTGGCGCCGACCTGGCCCGGTTCGTGGCCGCATTCCTCGACACCCTCGGCGTCGGACCACCGCTTGACGTGGTCGGCCACTCCGCCGGCGGGGCGGTCGCTTTGCGCCTGGCACTGGCCGACCCGCAGCGCATCCGATCGTTGACCCTGGTCGACAGCGCCGGCCTCGGACCCGAGGTGCACCCGCTGCTCGCCCTGGACACCCTGCCGATCATCGGCGAACTGGCCATCATGATCAGCCGCATGCCCGGCGGTGACCTGGGTCGCACCACCATGTCGACGGCGATGCTGTTCGCCCAGCCCTGGCGGGTGCCCGCCGAGTTCCTCACCGAGCAGCACGCCCTGGGGCGCCGCCCCGGCCAGCTCGAGGCCTCCACCGCCATGGCCCGCGCTCTGTTCGGCCCCCACGGGCAACGCCATGTCCTGCTCGAGCACCTCCCGACCCTGCCCACGCCCACCCTGGTCGTCTGGGGCGGCTGCGACTACGTCCTGCCCGCCCACCACGCCCAGACCGCGGTGAACCTGCTGCCCAACGGGCGGCTCTCGGTGTTCCCCGACTGCGGGCACCTGCCCCACGTCGAACAACCCGACCAATTCGCCGCCGTGCTCAGCGACTGGCTCACCGAACACCGCGACCAGCCCCACAGCCCACCGCCCACCGCCGACCTCGAGCCCCCTGACCTCGCAGCAGGATCCATCATTGCCAGCCAGCAGCGGCGCACGGCATGACCAGCGTCCGACCGCCACCTGCCCGGCCGACGAGTACCGCCCACCGTGCGGCGCCTGCCCTGGTGTCCGAGGCCTACCGCAGCCAAGCCGGCGACTACGACCAGCGCACCGACGCCTTCCGGCCCTGGCGCGAACTACTCGTCCAACAACTGCCCCTCCGGCCCGGCGACACCGTCCTCGACGTCGGCTGCGGCACCGGACTATGCCTACCGCTGCTGCAACACAAGGTCGGCCGAACCGGGGCCATCATCGGGATCGACGCATCCGAACAGATGCTTCAGGTCGCCGCCGACCGCATCGACGCGCACGGCTGGGACAACGTCCACCTGATCGCCGCGCCGGTCGCCACCGCGCAGATCGATGCCACCGCGGACGCCGCCGTGCTCTGCGCGGTACACGACCTCATGCAATCCCGTGCCGCGCTGGGCAACGTGTTCAACCACCTGCGCCCCGGCGCGCCGGTCGCCGCGGCCGGCGGCAAATGGCCGGCCCCATGGATGTGGCCGCTGCGGGCCTGGGTCACCGAGCTACACGCACCATTCATCACCGACTTCACCGGCTTCGACCGCCCCTGGCGACAACTAGCCGGATACGTCCCCGACCTGCGGATCCGAGAACTCGCCTTCGGCGCCGGCTACCTCGCCCTCGGCCACGCCCACAACCGCTGACACACCCGCACCACTGCACCCGCAGCTGGCATCCACCCAACGAGAACTATCGGCCGGGACACCCGCGCCTCGCCCAGCGCCGCCACGGCCCCCGCCGACGATTTCGGGGCGCGACGAAGCTTCGGGCCGACAGCGACGTCACAGGGTGCGGAACGCCACGTTGCCTCACGCACAGACCGAGCACCGATCCCCAGTCAGTTCGAAGGAGCGCTATGACAACGACCAGCAACCAACCATCCGCGGCAACTCGACAAAACGGCGGAGGACAACCCCCACCCGGCGAGCACGACCCATACGAGCACCCGCGACACCAGCACCGCGACGAGCAAGGCGAGCAGTGGCAGCACGGCGAAAGCGGCGACCAAGCCCTGATCAGCAAGGCCAGCCGGCAACCCGGCGCAGTGCAACGCAGCACCCTGACCGAACCCGGAGACGACCCGTCGAAGCAGCCCACGGAACAGGCCGAGCCGGCGGTGTCCGCCACCACCGCCACGCCCACGCCCAGGGCAGCCAAGACGACAAGGATCCACCGATGAGAAGAGCCACCGCCTGCCCCATACGGTGACCACCTACCCGTCCGAGGTTTCGGCCTCTCACCGCAGCGTTGCGGGCACCGCGATTTCCGGCTCAAGAACACGACCGATTGTTCGAATCATGCTCGACAAAAGGCGCGACCATCAGGTGACGGACGGACGTCACGCCCGCCACCACACACTGGAGGAACAATGACCATTACCGGCATTCTCACCGCTATCGTCATCGGCGCCATCATCGGTGCCCTGGGCCGGCTGATCTTGCCCGGCCGGCAGCACATCCCGATCTGGCTGACGATCGTCGTCGGCATCGTTGCCGCCTTCATCGGAACATTCCTCGCCCGCGCGATCGGGATCTCCACCGCGACCAGCGGTATCGACTGGCTCGAGTTGCTCGTCCAGCTCATCGTGGCCGTCATCGGTGTGGCCGTAGTCGCCGGTGTGTACAGCCGCCGCAGTGCCAACGGCCGAGGTGTCCGGCGCTGAGCCTGGCCGCAGCGCCCATGCTGGCATCGTGGCTGACCGCAGGGCCCGCGGCCGCCCCCGCAGCCGCTGCGACGTAATCGAGGTCGGCACCCATCCGTGCACATAGCGGCTGGGTAAGGGGCCTCACGACAACGAATGTCGGCACGGACGCCGGACTGGTGAGCCCCACCGGCCATTGCGCCGGGGGCCCGGCGCCGGGAAGCTCCATCTCCCAACACGCGGGAGGAGCCGGAATGAGCACCGGTGTGGCCGCCGGGCTGCGGCCGGGGCTGGCGGCCCTGCGCCGGCGCGACCTACCCGCTGTGCGGGGCGACGTGCTCGCCGGCGTCACCGTGGCGGCCTATCTGGTGCCGCAGGTGCTGGCCTACGCCGAGGTGGCCGGGCTCGCTGCGGTAACCGGGCTGTGGACGGCCGTCGCCGCGCTGGGCGCCTACGCCGTGTTCGGGTCCTCGCGGCAGCTCTCGGTCGGCCCCGAGTCGACGACGGCGATCATGACCGCGGTCGCCATCGCCCCGCTGGCGGCGGGCGACGGTGGCCGTTACGCCGCGCTGGCCGGTGCGCTCGCGCTGCTGGTCGGGGCCATCTGCCTGCTCGGACGGCTCGCGCGGCTCGGGTTCCTGGCCGACCTGCTGTCGCGGCCGGTGCTCGTCGGGTACCTCACCGGCATCGCCCTGATCATGATCTCGGGCCAGCTCGAGAAGATCACCGGCGTCCCCGTCGACGGCGACACGTTCGTGGCCGAGCTGCTGTCGTTCGCGGCGGGCGTCGGTGGGGTGCACCTGCCCACCCTGCTGCTCGCGGCGGCCGTGCTGGCGTTCCTGCTGGTGGGCTCGAGGCTGTTCCCGCGCGTGCCGATCCCGCTGCTCGCGGTGCTGCTCGCGGCCGGGGCGACGGCCCTGCTGACGGCCGACGCGCTCGGCGTGCGGGTCGTCGGCTCCGTGCCGCAGGGCATCCCGATACCCGCCCTGCCGTCGGTGACGATCACCGACCTCACCGACCTGCTGCTGCCCGCCGTCGGCGTCGCGATCGTGGCGTACTCCGACAACGTGCTCACCGGCCGCGCCTTCGCCACCCGTAACAAGCACCCGCTCGACGCCGACCAGGAGATGCTCGCCCTGGGCGCGGCCAACGTCGCCGCCGGGTTGCTGCAGGGCTTCCCGGTGAGCAGCAGCGGCAGCCGGACCGTCATCGGCGACTCGCTCGGCAGCCGCAGCCAGCTCTCCTCGATCGTCACGCTGCTGCTTGTCGTCGCGGTGCTGTTCGTCGGTGGCCCGGTGCTCGCGGCGTTCCCGACCGCGGCGCTCGGCGCGCTGGTGGTGTACGCCGCACTACGCCTGATCGAGCCGGCCGAGTTCCGCCGCTTCGCCCGCTTCCGACGCTCCGAGCTGGCGCTGGCCGTGGCCACCACGGTCGCGGTGCTGGTGCTGGGCGTGCTCTACGGGGTGCTCGCCGCGGTCGCGCTGTCCATCCTGGACCTGCTGCGCCGGGTCTCCCGCCCACACGCAGCGGTGCTCGGTTTCGTCCCCGGACTCGCCGGCATGCACGACGTCGACGACCACCCGGGCACGACGACCCTGCCCGGCCTCGTCGTCTACCGCTACGACGCGCCGCTGTGCTTCGCCAACGCCGAGGACTTCCGCGACCGCGCCCTGGCGGCCCTCGAGGCCGCACCGGCCCCGGTCCGGTGGCTGGTCCTGAACACCGAGGCCATCGTGGAGATCGACATCACGGCGGCCGACGCGGTGCACACCCTGTGCGACGAGCTCGACACCCGTGGCGTGGTGCTGGCGCTCGCCCGCGTCAAACAGGACCTGCTCCACGACCTGCGCCACAGCGGGCTCGCCAACCGCATCGGCGCCGACCGGATCTTCCCCACCCTCCCCACCGCCGTGGCGGCCTTCAAGGAGGAGCAGCGACCACACCCGCCGTGACCGTCACGGGTGTCGACCCGGATGACCGCGACCGGGCACGCGGGCCGGTGCACCCGCGCGTTGCTCACCCATCACCCCTCGGGCCGTCCGCGACGATGGCGTCCACAGTGGGGTCCGGTCGCACCACGGCGACGGGGCACAGCGCCCGGTGCAACACAGCGTGGCTGACCGATCCGAGGAGCAACCCGGTGAACTCACCGCGGCCGCCCGCGCCGACGACGACGAGCTGCGACCGCGCGGCGTGCTGGAGCAGTGCCGATGCGGGGCGGTCACGGGTGATCACCTGTTCTACGTGGACGTCCGGGTACTTGTGTGCCCAGCCGTCCAGCCGCCCGGACATCATTCGCCGGGCGTCGGCCTGGATCGTGTCCCAGTCGAGCTGCGCGGCGATCTCCGGCTCGACGGTCAGATCCGACCAGGTGTGCACCGCCACCAGCGCCACCCGGCGGGAGGCGGCGGCCGCGAACGCGAACGCGATCGCCGCGTCGCTGCCGTCTCGACCTGTCGACCCCGACCACCACCGGCAGCGAATCGGGCACGGACCGCGCCGGACCACGCACGACGACCACCGTGCAGGACGCCTGCACGGCCAGCCCCACCGCAACCGAACCGGCAGGCAGCCCCAGGCCCGTGCCGCGGTCACCGATCACCACGAGCTGCGCCCGCCGCCCCTCAGCGCTGAGCACCGAAAGAGGGTGACCCACAACGAGCGCCTGTTCGACATCGACGTCCGGGCACTCCCGCACCGCGACCGCCGCCGCCACCGCAAGCCGCTGCCGGGCCCGCTCCAGCAGCACCTCCCCGAAACCCTCCCCCGCCGCGTCAGCGCGCGTCTGCTCGAAGGCGATCACCAGGCGAAGACCCACCCGGCGCCGGCCCGCCTCGGCCGCACCCCAGCACACGGCCTGCAGCGCGCTGTCCGAACCGTCGATCCCGACGACCACCGGTCTGTGCTGCGGCAGCATCTGAAATCCCTTCACGAACGGTCGGTGCTGCCGGCGGCTCAAGCGCGTCGGCGGAGATTTCTGCGGCGGAGATTTCTGCGGTACAGAACGGCCGCCAGGAGCAGCAGCGGCACGTGGATGGCGGGCATGTTGCGGGCGAACCAGGCCGGCAGGTAGAGGTCGGTGACCGAGCCGTGCTCGGCCCCGAAGTGTTCGGCGAGATCGGTCAGCGGGCAGTGGAAGCCGTTGCCCACGAACACCAGGCACTCCCCGGCGACCACCGCGCCGGCCAGCGCGGCCCGCCCTCCGGTCCGCCCGGTGACATCCCGCGAACAGCAGATATCCGACGCTCGACTCGATCGACAACCAGATCAGGGTGTGCGCGACCCGCAGGCCGACGAGCGCGCGCGGGCGGAGGTGACGGCGCCAGCCGGCCGCACCGCTGCGGTTCACGCGGTGGCGGGAGGGGCGATCGTTCCGTTGGTCGCCACCACCGCAGCCGGCGGGCTGATGGGCGGAAGGGGTGGAGCCTGCCGGCCCGCGGCGGCGTTCTCCCGGGCCAGGAAGGAGCCGAGCTCCCCGATCGTGCTCATCAGCGGAGCGGGGAACACGACCGTGGTGTTCTTGTCCACGCCGATGTCCACCAGGCTCTGCAGGTTGCGCAGCTGCAGCGCCAGCGGGTGGGCCATCATGATGTCCGAGGCGTCGCCCAGCGCAGTGGCCGCGAGCGACTCGCCCTCGGCGCTGATGATCTTTGCCCGCTTCTCCCGCTCGGCCTCGGCCTGCCGGGCCATCGCCCGCTTCATGCTGTCGGGCAGCTGGATGTCCTTCAGCTCCACCAGCGTCACCTCCACGCCCCAGTCCAACGTGGAGACGTCGAGGATCTCGCGGATGTCGGAGTTGATGCTGTCGGTCTCGGACAGCGTCTCGTCGAGCGTGTGCTGGCCGACCACCTTGCGCAGTGTCGTCTGCGCGATCTGGTCGATCGCGGCGTAGACGTCCTCGATGGCCACGACCGACTTCACGGCGTCGATGACCCGGAAGTAGGCCACCGCCGACACGTCGACGCTCACGTTGTCCCGGGTGATGATCCCCTGGGACTGGATCGGCATCGTGACGATCCGCAACGACACCCGGCGCATGATGTCGACGAACGGGATGATCAGGCGCAGCCCGGGTTCGCGCAGCCCCTGTACCCGGCCCAGGCGGAACAGCACGCCCCGCTCGTACTGCTTGACGATCCGCACCGCCAGTACCAGCAACGCCACGAACAGGACGCCGGTGACGATGAGGATGGTGAGGACGGTGCTCATGCTTGACGCTCCGATGTCTCGGTTCGGACGACGGCGACCGGGCACGGGGCGCGGTGCACCAGCGCGTTGCTGACCGACCCCAGGACCATCCCGACGAACTGGCCGTGCCCTCGGGACCCGACCACCACCAGCTGGGCTCCCGCGGCCTGCGCGAGCAGGCTGTGCGCCGGCTGGTCACGGCGGACGAGCAGCTCGACCGGAGACGTCCGGGAACTTCTCCGCCCAGCCGCCCACCTGCTCCGACAACACCCTGCGCTCCGCGCGCTCCACGACGTCCCAGTCGACCACGACCGCCGCGAGCGACGGGTCGAACATCATGTCCGACCAGGTGTGCAGGGCCACCAGCGACACCTTCCTGGCTGCGGCGGCCTCGAAGGCGAACCCGATCGCGGCGTCGCTGGTCGATGACCCGTCGACGCCGACCAGAACCGGCAGCGACGCCGTTTCCGATGGGTCCCGCTCGTCCCCGCGCACGACGACGACCGGGCACGCAGCATGTGCCGCCAGACCGATGGTGACCGAGCCGACGAGCAGCCCTTCGACCCGGGTCAGACCGCGGTCGCCGAGCACCAGGAGCTGCGCGCGGTCGGCCTCGCTCCCCGAGGACCTGGATCGGGCTGCCCTCGATGAGCTGCGTCTCGATCTCGATCCCGGCACCCTCGCCTTCGGCGACCCGGCCCGCCTCGGCGAGCTGCTCCCGGGCGCGGGCGAGCAGGGTGTCCCGGTAGCTGTCCTCGATCCCCGGCCGGGCCGCGACGATGGTGGACCATCCAGCCGAATGCGGTCACCAGCCGCAGCGGTGCCTGCCGCCGTGCGGCTTCGGCGGCACCCCAGCGCACCGCCCGCAGCGCGCTGGTGGAACCGTCGACCCCGACCACCACGGTCCGTCGGATGTGCTGCGTGTCCATGGTGATGCTCCTGACGTTGGTTGGCTGCCAACGCTGCCAGCTCACGGTCGGCCGCGGCAGCGGCACTCGACCCTGGTTTGCGTGCCGTTCGGCCCCACCTCCTCGATCCGATCGAGCCCTCGCGGCCAGCAGGGCCGGACGGCCCAGCGTCGCCGCCGCGAGTCCCGGCCGGCACGGGCCACCCGCCTCTACCGGCCCACCGTGAGTGGCGGGACGCTGGGCGGTGACCGGCGATCTCCGGTCGCGATGCCACGCGGGAGGTGATGACGATGAACCGTCTCGCCGCGGCGACGTCACCGGATTCCGAGGATCCACCGGTCACGGACGTCATGAGCACGCACCTGTTGGGGATCACCCCTGATGCTGAGGTGGCCACGGCCCTGCGCCTGATGGCGCGAACCGGGCTGCGCCACCTGCTCGTCATGGACGGCCAGAAGTGCCTCGGCATGCTCGCGGAGATCGACCTCGTGCGCTGCATGGCGCAGGGCGGAGCGCTCACGGCCGGGGTGGTCGCACGTCGTCGGAGAGATGGCCCGGCCGGTCGAGGCCATGCCGATCACGGCACGCCGGTCCGACGCGGCCCGGCGGATGGCGAACGGCGCCGACGCCGTGCTCGTCACCCGCGGCGACCGCCTGCTGGGCATCGTGACCGCGAGCGACCTGATCCGGTCGCTCGCGGCCATGCCAAGGACCGCAACGCCTCTGACCGTTCGGCCGCGCCGACGCCATGCTGATTGCTCCGACCGTCCGTACGCGGCGCTCGGATTCTGCAGTACCACCAAGGAGTATCGATAATGAGTGTGTCAGAGCACGATTCCATCAGTCAGGTCGAGCGTGCCCTGAGCTTCATCCCCGACACCAATGACCCCACCGCGGGTCGGATCGCGATATCCCGCGAGATGGCGTCCGAACAGGTCCGACTGATAGCGGACCCGGCCCCGCTCGGCCTCGGCGCTTTCGCGCTCACCACTTTTCTGTTGAGCCTGGCCAACGCCGGCATCATGCCGGCGAAGGCCGAGCCGGTCGTCTTCGGCGTGGCGCTGGCCTACGGCGGGATCGCGCAGATACTCGCCGGCATGTGGGAGTTCCGTAAGAGCAATGTTTTCGGCGCCACCGTGTTCACCTCGTACGGCGCCTTCTGGGTGTCGTTCTGGGCCTATGTCACGTTCTATGCACCCGAGGTCCCGGCCGAGCTGCACGGGACCGCCGCCGGCTGGTTCCTGATCTCCTGGGGCATCTTCACGACGCTCATGCTGGTCGCCGCCCTGCGGACGACCGCGGTGCTCGCGCTGCTGTTCGCGGTGGTGGCGGTCGTGTTCTTCCTGCTCGGCCTCGGCGCGCTGAGCGCCAGCCCGGTGCTGACCGTGACCGGTGGATTCCTGGGCATCATCGCCGCCGGCCTGGCCTGGTACCTGTGCCTCGCCGGCATCGCCGCATCGACATTCGGTCGGCCGGTCCTGCCCAATCCGCCCCTGTTCACCTCCTGATCGAACAACATCCTGATCGAACACATTTACTGCAATAGCGCGGAGGTACGGCTCATGCCGGTAAACTCGTTCACCCATTTGACTCCATTGGCATTCCTGGAACGTGCGGCGGACGTGTTCGCCGACAAGACCGCGATCGCGTACGGCGATCGCCGGACCAGCTACAGCGAGTTCGGCGCGGAGGCGACCCGGCTCGCGCACGCTATTCGGGCGTCCGGCGTGCAGCGGGGTGATCGGGTGGCCTACATGTGCCCGAACATCCCCGAGATGCTGGTGGCCAACTTCGGCGTGCCGCTCTCCGGTGCGGTTCTGGTGCCCATCAACACCAGGCTGTCCGCGGAGGAGGTCCGCTACATCTGTGACCACTCCGGCGCGAAGCTGCTGGTGGTCGACACGGAGTACCTGCCCGCGCTGGCCCCGGTGCTGGACACGCTGCAGACCGTCGTGGAGATCGTGTCGATCAACGATCCGCTCGGCCCGGCCCCGCCCGACGCCGCCCAGCACGCGAACGTCTCCTACGACGAGTTCATGAAGCGCGGCTCGGCGGAGGCGCTGCCGTGGTCGATCGACGACGAGTCGAGCCTGATCTCGATCAACTACACGTCGGGCACGACGGGCACCCCCAAGGGTGTGATGTACGCGCACCGCGGCGCCTACCTGAACTCGCTGGGCGAGATCATCCACCAGCGGTTCGACCCGGAGAGCGTCTACCTGTGGACGCTGCCGATGTTCCACTGCAACGGCTGGTGCACGCCGTGGGCGGTCACCGCGATCGGCGGGACCCACGTGTGCCTGCGGGCCGTGCGCGCGGACCTGATCTGGCAGCTCTTCGACGAGGAGCGGGTGACGCATCTCGACGGTGCCCCCACCGTGCTGGTGACGATCGCCAACGCCCCGCAGGCCCACAAGCTCGACCGCGAGCTGGTGGCGACCGTGGCCGGCGCCCCGCCCGGGCCCACGGTGATCGCGCGGATGCGCGAGCTGGGCGCGCGGATCGTGCACGTCTACGGCATGACCGAGGTGTACGGCCCGTACGCGCTCAACGAGTGGCAGGCGGGCTGGTCGGCGCTGCCCTCCGGGGACCAGGCCCGCCGGCAGGCGCGCCAGGGGGTGGCCATGATCCAGGCCGATCCCATCCGCGTCGTCGACGAGCACATGGTCGACGTGCCGCGGGACGGTCGCACCATGGGCGAGATCGTGATGCGCGGCAACAACGTGATGGTCGGGTACTTCCGCGACGAGGAAGCCACCGAACAGGCCTTCCGCGGCGGCTGGCTGCACTCCGGTGACCTGGGCGTGCAGCACTCGGACGGCTACGTCGAGCTGCGCGACCGGGCCAAGGACATCATCATCTCGGGCGGGGAGAACATCTCGACGGTCGAGATCGAGCACGCCATCGAGACGCATCCGGCGGTGCTCGAGGTCGCGGTCATCGGCATCCCGGACGAGAAGTGGGGCGAGCGGCCCAAGGCCTTCGTCCTGCGCAAGCCGGGCGCCGAGCTCAACGAGGCCGAGCTGATCGGCTACCTGCAAACGCACATCGCCCGCTACAAGGTGCCGAAGGCGGTCGAGTTCATCGACGAGCTGCCGCGCACGGCGACCGGCAAACCACAGAAGTTCGCGCTTCGCGAGAAGGAATGGGCTGGACACAGCAGCCGGATCCAGGGATGAGACGACATAGTACCGACACGATGAACACCCGATGCTGGCCGACCAGACCTACGACGAAGACGTCATCGCCACCACCGCGATCGGCCGGTCGCTCGGCACCGACTACTTCGGCCTGCGCGACGAGCTGACCGAGGCCGAGCGGGACTACCTGAAGCGCACCCGGACCTTCGTCGACACCGAGGTGCTGCCCGTCATCAACGGCTACTGGGAACGGGCGGAGTTCCCGTGGGAGCTCATCAAGAAGATGAGCGTGCTCGGCATCATCGGCGACGGCATCGAGGGCTACGGCTGCCCACCCATGAGCCCGGTCGCCGCCGGACTGATCCACATGGAGCTGAACCGGGGTGACGGCAGCATCGGCACGATCCTCGCCGTGCAGGCCGGGCTGGCCATGCGGTCGATCTGGATGCTGGGCTCCGAGGAGCAGAAGCAACGCTGGCTGCCGGGTATGGCCCAGCTGGATCTGCTCGGCGCGTTCGCGCTGACCGAGCCGGAACACGGCTCGGACGCCGTGGCGCTGGAAACCACCGCCCGCCGCGACGGGGACGGCTACATCCTCGACGGCGAGAAGCGCTGGATCGGCAACGGCTCCATGGCCGACGTGATCGTGGTCTGGGCGCGCGACACCACCGACGGTCAGGTCAAGGGCTTCCTCGTCGAGAAGGACGCGCCCGGCTACGACGCGCGCGTCATCGAGGGCAAGGCCTCGGTGCGGGCCGTGCTGCAGGCCGACATCACCCTCACCGGGGTCCGGGTGCCGGCCGGCAACGTCCTGCCCGGTGCGCGCAGCTTCAAAGACGCCGCCCGGGTGCTCGCGTCGACCCGGATCGCCGTCGCCTGGGGCGCGCTCGGCCACGCGGTGGCGGCCTACGAGGCGGCGCTGAGCTACACCAAGCAGCGCACCCAGTTCGGCAAACCCCTGGTGCGCTTCCAGCTGGTCCAGGACCAGCTGGTGAAGATGCTCGCCGAGGTCACCGCCATGCAGCTGTACTGCCTGCGGGTGAGCCGGCTCGACGAGCAGGGCAAGCTCACCGACACGATCGCCGCGCTGGCCAAGATGAACAACACCCTCAAGGCCCGCCAGGTGATCGCCGAGGCGCGTGACCTGCTGGGCGGCAACGGCATCCTGCTCGACTACCACGTCATGCGGCACATGGTCGACATCGAGGCGATCTACACCTACGAGGGCACCGAGCACATCCAGACCCTGCTGGTCGGGCGCGACATCACCGGGGTGAGTGCCTTCTCCTGACCGGCTGTACGTACCCGGGCCGAAGGGCTCGCAGAGGGGGACCAACGCCTCTGGCGCCTCTCGGGCCGGATCACCGATCCTGATCGGACGCTCGGGGCCTGGAGGTCAGCATGAGCCGGAGCAGGGATCTCGCGAGGGCGATCGAGCATGCGCTGCGCGCACCGTCGGTCCACAACACCCAGCCCTGGCGCTGGCGGACCCGGCCCGACGCCGTGGAGCTGCACGCCGACTGGAACCGGCATCTGGTCGCGACCGACCCGGATCGCCGCGACCTGATCCTCAGCTGCGGCGCCGCCCTGCACCACCTGCAGGTCGCGCTCGCGGCCCGCGGCATGGCGGTGCAGGTGCGCCGCATGCCCGATGCCGAGGACCGCGGCCACCTCGCCACGGTCGCGGTCCGACCCGGTCGCCCCGACGCCGCCGACGCCGCCCTGTTCCGGGCGATCGAGAGCCGGCGGACCGATCGGCGACGGATGAGCCACCGCCCCGTGCCGGCGGACCACCTGCAGGCACTCGTGCGGCAGGCCCGCCGGACCGGCGCCCTGCTGCTTCCGGTGACCGACCCGGCGATGCGGCAGCGGCTCACCGCGACGCTCACCGACGCCGCTCACCGCCAGGAGTTCGCACCGGGGTACGCCGCCGAGCTGCAGCAGTGGACCCGTCGCTACGCGGCCGGCCACGATGGCGTGTCCGCCACCACCGTCACGGCTGCTCCGGTCGGACTCACCGGTGTCTCGCTCCTGCGCCGGTTCCCGCGCGGGACCCTCACCCAGCCACGGCAGTTGCCCGGCGACGGCCCGGCCGACGATGCCGCGGAGCTGCTCGTGATCGTCACACGCGCACGACGACCCGCTCGACTGGCTGCGCGCCGGGGAGGCCACCAGCGCCGTCCTGCTTGGCCGCCACCGGGCTCGGGCTGGCGACCACGCCGTTGAGCCAGCCCCTCGAGGTCGAGGCGACCCGGCACGCTCTGCGGTGGGACGTGCTGCGCGTCCCCGAACACCCCCAGCTCGTGGTCCGGGTGGGCTGGCCGGCCACCGGAGCCGCCGAGCTGCCGAGCACGCCCCGCCGCGACCTGCGGTCGGTCCTGCTCCGGCCCTGACGGTGCCGGCGGTGATCGTCAGCGATAGTCGGCGCGGTCGAGGGTGAACCGGATGAACTCCTCGTTCGCGCAGCGGTCCGGGCAGTGCCACCACCCGGCCCGGCACGCGAGCGGGATGGTGAACCCGTCGAACGTGCCCTCCGGGCCGTCCATCAGGGCGGTGAACGTGTGCTCGCGGAACCCCTGCCCGTCCGGGTTTCCCCAGCGCGGAAGGTCGAGGCGCTCGAGCCGCCCGGACGCCGCGACGGTCAGGGTCACCCGATGCGTCCGGCCACCGGCGTCGACGCAGGCCACGCTCCGCCGGTCGTCGAGGTGCTCCCAGCGCACCAGCGGCGACAGCGCGGCGGCGGGCACGAAGAACAGCTCGCCGACCAGGCGGCCCAGGGCGCTGCGGTCGACGTCCGGACCGTCGGCGGAGAGGACGGGGATGCGGCCGAGGAAACGCCATGCCGTCTGCCCGGACCCGCCGGTGTACCGGTCGAACCCGCGGATGAACAGCGGGCCGAGATGCGTGGTGGCCGCCCAGACGAACCCCTCCGGAGGCGCGAGCACCCAGTCGGCCTCGAACCGCTGCCAACGACCGACCTTGATCTCCCCACGCTGGTGCAGCACCGCCGCCCGCCGCAACGGCGTGCCGGGCGCGATCGCGTGTTCGAGCCACCGGCGGGCCGGCGCGGGCAGGCCGTCGAGCAGGTCCGGCGTGAACGGCGCCGGATCGACGGTCGGCGTGGCCAGCCGTCGCCAGTCGATGCGCAACGGTCCCGGCAGCGCCGTCGGTGCCTCGACGGCGATCGCCACCACGGTCATCGCACCGATCCCGCCCGGCGAGTGGTGGGTCCCGGCCCGGCGGGCACCGCGGCCGGGCTGATCACCACGACCGGACACGACGCGAACTCCACCAGGGTCCGGCTGGTGGAGCCGTGCAGCATGCCGGACCCGGTGTCACCCCGATGCCCGACGACGAGCACCCGCGCGGCATCGGCGCGGGCGAGCAGAGCCCGAACGGGCGTGCCGTCGACCCACCTCCCGCTGCACCGGCAGATCGGGATATGACCCGGCCAGGGCGTCGAGCTCGGCCTCCAACAGGGCGTCGGCCTCCGCCGCGAGCGCTCGCCGGGGCCTCGGTGCGGCGGACTCCGCCGTGGATCCCGGCGACGACATCGGACCAGGCGTGCACGGCGACCAGCGGCGCGGCCCAGGAGTCGGCCAGGCCGGCGGCGAAGATGAGCGCGGCGCGTCCGGCCGGGGAACCGTCCACACCGACGACGACCGGGCCGCTACCGGGCGGCGGCACCTGCGGCGCCGATCCCCTGACGACGGCGACCGGGCACGTGACGCGGTCGAGGAGCGCAAGCGCGAGGGAGCCGGCGAGCATCCCCGAGCCGGCCCCTTCCCCGTAGCTCCCGAGCACGAGCATCCGGGCGCCGACGGCCCGTTCGGCGAGGAGGTCGGCGGGCACACCCCAGAGGATGTCGACGCGCGACGCTACGGCACCGGCCCGCCGTGCCGCATCCTGCAGCTCGCCCAGCCACGGCGGCACCTCCGTGAGCATCGGCCGGTCCGGAACGACGTGCACCAGATCCAGCGGCGCTCCCCAGGCCGCAGCCAGGTCGGCGGCCCACACCGTCGCCTCGCGTGCGCCGTTCGAGGGGTCGACCCCGACCACGACCGGATGACCGTCATGGCTGCTGGTGGACTGGCTGCTGATGTTCACGCTGGTGCCTCCGTCCGGACCACGGACGGTCCCGGTCAAGCGTCCCGGTTCGCCGCGCCGACCCCCAGGGGCGCGGGTCCGTCAGGACCGGGACCAACGGCCCTCGACCAGGGGTCGTACGCCGGGTCGCGGGCGAGCGCCCGCGGCAGTACCGTCGGACGGGACCTGTGAGCATCTCCGTGTTCCTGCTCGACGACCACGAGATCGTCCGGCGTGGCATCGCGCAGTTGCTCGAGACCGAGGAGGACATCGAGGTCATCGGCGAGGCCGGCACCGCGGCCCAGGCGATGGCCCGCATCCCGGCGCTGCGCCCGGACGTCGCGATCCTCGACGTGCGGCTGCCCGACGGCGAGGGCGTGTCGGTCTGCCGGGACGTGCGGTCCGCCGTCTCGCCGCCCCCGGCGTGCCTGATGCTCACCTCCTACCTGGACGACGAGGCGCTGTTCGGCGCGATCATCGCCGGCGCGTCGGGCTACCTGCTCAAACAGGTCGCGGGCATCGACCTCATCGGCGCCGTGCGCACCGTCGCCGCCGGAGGTTCGCTGCTGGATCCCCAGGCCACCGCCGTGGTGCTGAAGCGGCTGCGCACCGGGGACGAACCCGCCGATCCCCGGTACGACTCGCTCAGCCCGCAGGAGCGACGGATCCTGCGGCTCATCGCCGACGGGCTCACCAACCGGCAGATCGGTGCGGAGATGTTCCTGGCCGAGAAGACCGTGAAGAACTACGTGTCCTCGCTGCTGCACAAGCTCGGCTTCGCCCGCCGGACCGAGGCGGCCGTGTACGCCACCGAGCTGCGCCGTTCCGACCACCCGGGTCCGCGCTGATCCGGACGTAGCGAATGATCACCGCACCGGCACCCGCCAGCTCAGCCGGGTACCGCCGTGCGGCTCGCGGTGCACCGTCAGCTCGCCGCCGCACTGCTGCGCCCGCTCCTGGAGATTTCGCAGGCCGCTGCGCGCCGCCGACGGATCGATACCGATCCCGTTGTCGACCACGTCGATCAGGAGATCGTCACCCGCCTCCACCGTGACCGTCACCGCCGTCGCGCCGCCGTGTCGCACGGCGTTGCTGACCGCCTCCCGGACCACGGCCAGCGCGTGCGCGCCGACCTCGGGCGACACCAGCGTGTCGACCGCGCCGGCCAACCGGACCGACGGTGACAGGCCGCTGCCGGCCGCGGCCTCGGCCGCCGTGTCCAGCAATCGGCGGCGCAACCCGCCGTCGGTCCCGTCGCCGGCCGTGTGCAGGTCGAAGATGGCCGACCGGATCTCCCGGACGGTCTCGTCGAGCTCCGCCACGGACTGCTGGATGCGGCGTTGGACGACCGGGTCCGCACTGCGGCGCAGCGTGCTCTGCAGCTGCAGACCGGTGGCGAACAACCGCTGGATGACGTGGTCGTGCAGATCGCGGGCGATCCGGTCCCGGTCGGCGAACACGTCGAGCTGGCGCTGGGTCCGGTTCTTCTCCCCCAGTTCGAGCGCGAGCGTGGCCTGGTCGGCGAACGAGGTCAGCAGCGGCACCTCGCCCGGTTCGAACGCGGCCCTGTCGTCGCGCCGCAGCGCGACCAGGACACCGATCACGGTGTCGTGGGAGTAGAGCGGGACGGCCACGGTCGACCCGTACGCCGGCTGACCCGCACCGGTCAGGAGTTCTCCCGCCGTCGCCGCGAGCACCGCCGTGCGGCTCTCCACGACCTCGCGCAGCAGCGGGTCGCGGCCGGGCAGGCGGCGGAGACCGGGCTCCTCGGTCCCCGACCAAGCGCGGATCACGAAGGCGCCGTCGTGCGGGTCGGGGCCCAGCACGATCACCGTCGCGTCCGAGATCGTGAGCTCCAGCGTGCGCTGGGCGATCAGCCCCAGCGCATCCTCCTCACTCGCCCCGGACAGCAACTCGTTCCGGATCTCCGCCGAGGCCTCCAACCACTGCTGCCGCAACTGGCTCTGCTCGAACAGGTCCGCGTTGTGCACCGCGATCCCGGCCGCCGCGGCGAGGGCCTCGACGAGGACCTCGTCGTCGGCGGTGAACTCGGCGGTGCCCACCTTCTCGGGACCGTACTTCTCGGTGAGATACAGGTTGCCGAACACCGCGTCGCCCACCCGGACCGGGACGCCGAGAAAGGACCGCATCGACGGATGGTGCGGCGGGAACCCGACCGACGCCTCGTGCCGGCTGAGGTCGGACAGCCGCAGCGGGTGCTCGCCGAGGATGAGCTGGCCCAGCAGCCCCTTTCCCTCGGGCAGCGGGCCCATCGTGGCCCGCGTCTGCTCGTCGAGCCCGATGTGGATGAACCGCGAGATGCCGCCGGTCGGGGCGAGCACACCCAGCGCCCCGTACCGGGCGTCGACGAGGTCCACCGCGGCCTGCACGATGCGGCGCAGGGTCGCCTCCAGCTCGACGCCCGAGGCGACGGCGAGGACCGCGTCCAGCAGGCCCTGCATCCGGCCCCGCGTCGCGACGACCTCGGCCAGCCGCTCCTGCACCTCGCGCAGCAGCTCGTCGAGTCGCAGGCCGGACTGCACGTTGGACATCGGGAGTGACGACGTGTTGCTCCGCCGCCGGGTCGGAGTCCGCCGGTGTGCGACGCGCAGGACGGCCGACAGCTGCGCCGTGCTCGTCGTCCGGCACGTCGATCCCCTGTCCCTGCTGCTGGTCCGCTGCTACCGCCCGCGAACTGCGGCCCAGCGTGGCACGCCCGGCACCCCCGGACAACACACCGATGAACCACCGCGGCGGACGGTACAGCGGTCCACGGCCGATCGACCAAGGCCTTTCGGCCGTAGCCGCGCCCGACCGGACGCGGCAACGTCGTACCAGTCCGGCGCTACCCGGCGTCGAACGCCGACAGCAACGATGGATGTGCTTGATGACCCAGCTCCAGGGCGCGTTGGGCCTGACCGCAGAGCAGGTCGATGACCTGCTGCGCACCGCAGGCCGGGCGCCGTCGCTGCACAACAGTCAACCGTGGCAGTTCCACCTCAGCCCGCGCGCGATCGAGCTGCACGCCGATCCGGCGCGCACCCTGCCGGTCGCCGACCCCGACGGCCGCGAACAGCGGTTGGCCTGCGGTGCCGCCCTGTTCAACCTCCGGCTCGCCCTGCACGGCTACGGGATCCGGCCGACCGTCACGATCCTTCCGGACCGGGCTCGCCCCGAGCTGCTCGCGGTCATCCGGCACGGTGGCGCGAAGGAACCCACACCGGAGCAGACGCGGTTGCTGCACGCCGTCCCGCTGTGGCGGACCAACCGGCGCCCGTTCAGCGCCGAGGCGGTGGCGCCGCCCGAGCAGCACGCCCTGCGGCGGGCCGCACTCGACGAAGGGGCCTGGCTGCACATCGTCGACGACCGTGATCAGCGAGCGGCGCTGCACACGCTGCTGTTGCGGGCGCACCGCCGGCAGACGGCCGACCCGGACTTCCGGGCCGAGCTCGACGCGTGGACCACCCGCCCGCCCGAGCAGCGGGACGGTGTGTCGGCCGAGGCCGGTGGGCCGATGCCGGAGCCGTACGACCGGTGGGTCATGCGCGACTTCACCGGCGGCACCGGCCGGCCCCGCGTGCCGGGCAAGGACTTCGAGGAGGAGCCACTGATCGCGGTGCTGACCTCGCACCTGTCCGGCACGGCAGCCGAGGTGCAGGTGGGCCAGGCCCTGCAGCGGGTCCTGCTCACGGCCACCGCAGCCGGGCTCGCCACGTCGTTCCTGTCGCAGGTCGTCGAGGTCCCGCAAACCCGGGAGGAGCTGCGCCGCCTGATCGGCGGAACCCGGCCGCCGCAGGCCGTGCTGCGCTTCGGGCACGGCTGGCCGGTGGCCGCGTCGCCGCGGCGCGAGACCGGGGACCTGCTCGCGCCCCCGACATGACCTGCAGATCGGCCAAATGCTCGCTGTTTCCAACCGGGCTGACGCGTCTGTCACCTGCACCCACGGCGGCGGCGACTCCTCCCCGCGGCGGAGGTGGTGCCGGCAGGGCTTGGTGGTGACCCGACCCGGGCGGACGGGACACCGGGTCTCGGCGAGGTGGCTCCCTGTCCACAGGTCGACCTGACTCCGGTCGCCATTGGAGAAGTCGAACATGCACGGCGAGCGGCCGGTGACGGGCGGCGGGCAATGCCGGTATCGACGCGAAGCGGCTTTCGGCCCGTGATCAGGGGCCGTTCGGCCCGAGATGCAGCAGCCGCCGGCGGCTACGGTGCGGAGGTGGAACCTTCGCTCACCACCGAACGGTTGCGGGTCCGGCCCTGGACAGTGGACGACGCGGACGCGGCACTGGCCACGTACGGGGTGGCCGAGGTCACCGGCTGGCTGACCCCGGAGACCGAACAGATCGGGGACCGGCCGGCGATGCGCTCGGTGTTGCACGCCTGGGTCGAGGCGCAAGCGAACCTGCAGCCACCGCGGGGCCGTTGGGCGATCGAGCGCCTCGCCGACGGCGCCGTCATCGGTGGCCTGGCGATCCGGCTGCTCCCGCCGCGGCTGGTGGACCTGGAGATCAGCTACCAGCTGCGGCCCGAGGAGTGGGGCAACGGGTACGCCACCGAGGCCGCCGGGGCACTCATTCGCTGGGCGTTCACGCAGAACATCGGCGAGCTGTACGCGGTCGCCATCCCGAGCAACACCCGCGCGATCGCGACCTCCGAGCGGCTGGGCATGCAATGGGTCGGTGAGACCTCCAAGTACTACGACGGCCGCACACTGCAGGTACACCGGATCCGGCCGGGCGACCTGGAAGATTCCTAGTCACTTCCGCAACGAGTGCACCGACAGAATCCCTACCGGCCGACCAGCTCCTCGGCCAGCTCCTGGGCCGCGCTCTCCAGCCCGGTCAGGTCGCGCACCACCCGCACCCGGCTGCAGTACTCGGCGTAGTCGGGCAGGTCGCAGGCGCCCAGCCCCCACGAGTACCGCGGCTCCGGGGTCAGCCAGATCGTCTCCCGGGCCCGGCGGGTGATCTCGGCGAACGCCTCCAGGTTCGGGTCGTTGCCGTTGCCCCGGCCGTCGCCGAGCACGATCACCGTGGAGCGCCGGTTCACCGCCGACCCGAAGTCCTCGGTGAACCGGCCGAACGCGGCGCCGTAGTCGGAGTTGGCGTCCACGTCCAGCACGTCGCCGCCGAACACCAGCCCGAGCGCCTGCTCCACCGGGTGGTCGGTGAACAGGTCGGTGATCTCCACCAGGTCGGCCACGAACGCGAACGCCCGGACCTGCCCGAACAGGTTCTGCAGCCCGTGCACCAGGTGCAGGGTGAACCGGGCGGTGGCCCGCACCGACAGCGACACGTCGGTGAGGATCACCAGCCGCGGCTTGTCCTCGCTGCGGGCCACGGTGATCGGCGCGAACGGGATGCCGTCGAAGCGCATGTTGCGGCGCATGGTGCGCCCGGAGTCGATGCGCCCGCGGCTGGCCACCTTGCGCTTGTGGGTCAGCCCGCCGTGCAGCGAGCGGGCCAGCCGGCGGATCGACTCCTCCAGCTCCATCCGCTCGTGCTCACCGACCCGGTCCACCTCGGCCACCTGCCGGTCGTGGCCCTCCACCACCCGCTGCTCCAGCGCCATCAGCGCCTCCAGGTGGCGCTTGATCGCCTCCGGCAGCCCGGCCAGCACCCCGGTCAGCCGGCGGCGCAGCGCGGCCGCGTCGTCCTCGGTGCCCTCCTGCGACTCCTCGCTCGACCTGGTTCAGCCAGCCCAGCAGCGCGTCCTGCTGCGCCACCGACAGGTCGGCGTCGACCTTGGTGCCCTGCTGCTGGGAGATCTGGCCCGGCGTGCCGGCGTGGTGCAGCCGGTCGGTCTCGATCTGCACCCGGTTGCCCTCGCCGCCGATGCCCTGGTTGTCCTTGGACAGCACGATCTCGTCGGTCATCGCGGCCAGGTCGATCTTGTTCGCCTCCTGGTGCAGGTTGTACTGCTGGGCCAGGTCGTCCGGGTCGAAGAAGTCGCGGATGTCCACCGGCTTGCCGTGGCTGTGGCCCTGCTGCGGGGTCTCGCTGGGCTCCTCGGACAGCGTGAAGTCCTCCAGCGCGCCCTCGTCGGACAGGTCCTCGTGGCCGTGCCCGTGGCCGTGCCCGGTGTCGCGGCCGCCCACCTTCACCAGCGCGAAGAACTGGTCGAAGACCTCGTCGAAGATCTCCTCGTCGCGCCGGTCCTTGACCAGCGCCACCCGCAGCGCGGCGCGCAGCGTCTCCCGGTCGCGCAGCATGCCCGGGCTGCCGCGCGCACGCCATCGCGTCCAGCGCCTCCGGGATCGAGATCCGCACCCCGCGCAGCCGCAACAGCCGCACGAACCGGTGCAGCGCGTTCTCCATACCGCCTCCTTGCCCTCAGGAGACCCCACTCGACGGCAGCGGGAAAGGGCGGACCAGAGCACACACCATCACGGGGGCCGATAACCCGCGGCCGCTGTGACGGGCAGCGCGCTGCCCACGGCGTGTTATCGGCGTTCGTGATGAGCCCTGCTCCGATCCGCACTTTCCCGGCGTCACCGGGCGCGGTCTGCTGGGGGCCGAGACGACGGAAGACAACAGGAGTCCCCATGCCAGGATCAGTCATCGTCGGCGGTGCGAGGACGCCGATCGGCAAACTTTCTGGCTCGTTGAAGAACTTCACGGCGGTGGATCTGGGCGGTGTCGCGATCGCTGCGGCCCTGGCCAAGGCCGGTATCACCGGCGACAAGGTCGACTACGTGATCATGGGCCATGTCATCCAGGCGGGCGCGGGGCAGATCACCGCTCGGCAGGCCGCGGTCAAGGGCGGCATCCCGATGACGGTGCCCGCCCTCACGGTGAACAAGGTCTGCCTGTCCGGGTTGAACGCGATCGCGATGGCCGACCAGCTGATCGGCTGCGGCGAGTTCGAGATCGTGGTCGCGGGCGGCATGGAGTCGATGACCAACGGCCCCTACCTGCTGGCGAAGGCCCGGTCGGGCTATCGCTACGGCGACTCCACCCTCATCGACGCCACCGCGCACGACGCCCTGTTCTGCGCGTTCGACCAGCGCGGCATGGGGGCCTCCACGGACGCCTACAGCAAGGCCCGCAACGTCACCCGCGCCGAGCAGGACGAGTACGCCGCGATGAGCCACGACCGGGCCACCGCCGCGGGCAAGGGCGGCTTGTTCGACGAGGAGATCGTGCCGGTACCCGTGCCGCAGCGGCGAGGTGACCCGCTGCTGGTCACCGAGGACGAGGGAATTCGCCCCGGCACCACCGCCGAGAGTCTCGCCACGCTACGCCCGGCGTTCGCCGCCGATGGCACGGTGACCGCCGGGAACGCCTCACAGCTGTCCGACGGCGCCGCGGCCGTGGTCGTCATGAGCCGGGCCAGAGCCGAACAGCTCGGCCTGCCCGTGCTGGCCGAGATCGGCGCCAGCGGGATCGTGGCCGGCCCCGACGCGTCGTTGCTGTCCCAGCCGGCCAACGCGATCGCGAAGGCGTTGAGCCGGGAAGGCCTCTCCACCGCCGACGTCGACCTGTTCGAGATGAACGAGGCATTCGCCTCGGTGGCCATCCAGTCGATGCGCGACCTGGGCATCGGTCCGGACGTGGTCAACGTCAACGGTGGCGCCATCTCCATGGGTCATCCGGTCGGCGCGTCCGGCGCCCGCCTCGCGCTGCATCTCGCTCTCGAACTCCGCCGCCGAGGCGGCGGACTCGGCGCGGCCGCACTGTGCGGTGGCGGCGGGCAGGGCGAGGCCCTGCTGCTCCGCGTCGATGCCTGACCCGGCCTTCCACCACCCACACCGAAGGGCTCTGCGACATGGCCGACACGGCTGACCCGAACACCGAGGTAGCGCCGAGCACCGGACGCGACAACGCCAAGATCCCCCAGACCGCTGAGGAGCTCGAGCAGCTCCTCGACGGGCTGGCAGAGGTCGAACGTTTCGATCCGCCACCGGAGTTCCGCGCTCGGGCGCGCATCACCGATCCCGAGGTGTACGCCGCTGCGGCGCGGGATCCCGAGGCCTACTGGGCCGGGCGGGCCCGCGAACTGCACTGGGACACGCCCTTCACCCAGGTGCTCGACGAGTCCGCGGCGCCGTTCGTGACCTGGTTCGCCGACGGCACGCTCAACGTCTCCTACAACTGTCTGGATCGGCACGTCGAGGCCGGGCTCGGGGAGCGCGTCGCCTACCACTGGCGGGGCGAGGAGGGCGAGGAACGCGCTATCACCTACGCGGACCTGCACCGCGACGTACAACGCCTGGCCAACGGCCTGAAGGATCTCGGTATCGGCCGGGGGGACGTGGTCGGGATCTTCCTCCCGATGATTCCCGAGGTCGTCGTGGCCATGCTCGCCTGTGCCCGGATCGGTGCTCCGCACAACGTGGTCTTCGGCGGCTTCGCCCCTGGCTCGGTGCGGGAGCGGATGGAGGTGTCGCACGCGAAGGCGCTCATCACCGTCGACGGTGCCCGCCGCAAGGGCCGACCGCCGCCATCAAGCAGGAGGTCGACCGGGTCATGTCCGGGCTGGCCGAGCTCCGCTCGATCGTGGTGGTCCGGCACACCGGCACCGAGTGCGCGATGCAGGACGGCCGGGACGTCTTCTACGACGAGCTGCTGGCCAGCAGCGAGCCGGTCTGCCCGGCCGAGCCGCTGCCGGCGGAGCATCCGCTGTTCATCCTCTACTCGTCGGGCTCGACGGCGAAGCCGAAGGGCATCCTGCACACCACCGGCGGGTATCTGACCGGAGTTGCCGCCACCCACCGGGACGTGTTCGACCTGCAGCCCGACTCCGACGTGTTCTGGTGCACGGCCGACGTCGGCTGGGTCACCGGGCACTCGTACATCGTGTACGGGCCGCTCGCCAACGGCTGCACCAGCGTGATGTTCGAGGGTGCACCGGACTATCCGGCCAAGGACGTCTGGTGGGAGATCATCGAGCGCTACGGCGTCACGATCTTCTACACCGCGCCGACCGCCATCCGGGTCTGCATGAAGTGGGGCGTCGAGCACCCGAACTCCCACGATCTGTCGTCGCTGCGCCTGCTCGGGTCGGTCGGCGAACCGATCAACCCGAAGGCCTGGCTCTGGTACTTCGCGGTGGTGGGGCACCAGCAGTGCCCGGTGGTCGACACCTGGTGGCAGACCGAGACCGGCCAGATCATGATCGCCCCGCTGCCGGGGCTGACGGCGACCAAGCCCGGCTCGGCCACCCGCCCGCTGCCCGGCATCTCGGCGGCGCTGGTGGACATCGACGGCGAGGAGATGGACGAGGGGACGGGCCTGCTGGTCCTCACCCGGCCGTGGCCGGGGATGCTGCGCACCCTCGTCGACGACGACGAGCGCTTCGTCTCGACGTACTTCGAGCGGTTCGGCCCGCGCACCTACGTGGTCGGCGACGCGGCCCGGAGGGACGGCGACGGATACTTCTGGATCATCGGACGTACCGACGACGTCATCAACGTGTCCGGTCACCGGCTCTCGACCGCGGAGGTCGAGTCCGCGATCGTGGCCCACGCGATGGTCGCCGAGGCGGCCGTGGTCGCCGAGGCCGACGCGTTGTCCGGACAGGCGATCGTCGCCTTCGTGACGCTGAACGCGAGCCTGCGCGGTGACGACCAGGTGGCGGCGGAGATCCGGGCGTACGTCGGCGAGCGCATCGGCAAGCTGGCCCGGCCGAAGTCGATCATCTGGGCCGATGATCTGCCGAAGACCCGCTCCGGCAAGATCATGCGCCGGCTGCTGCGGGACATCGCCGAGGGGCGGGAACTGGGCGACGTCACGACGCTGGGCGACCCGTCGATCCTGCGCGGGCTCCAGGAGAAGGCGGCCGCCCGCGGAACAACCTCCGCGTAGCGGAACCGGAAGATCATGAGCGAGTCGGTCCTCCTGGTCTGGAGCGAGGAACTCCTGACCTACGACCTCGGCGCCACGCACCCGATGGCCCCGGGTCGGCTCGAGTTCACGATGGCCCTCGCTCATGACCTCGGCGTGCTCGCCGGACCCGGCACGCGGATCGCGGCGCCGCGGCCGGCGTCCGACGAGGTGCTCCAGCTCGTCCACGAACCGGCCTATGTCGCCGCGGTTCGCGGCGCCGGCCGGCGCCCCGCTGTGCAGGCGCACGACCCGTTCGGGTTGGGCAGCGAGGACAACCCGATCTTCGACGGGATGCACGAGGCGGCGGCGCTGGTGACCGGGGCGACCGTGGACGCCGCCATGGCGGTCCGCACCGGCGCGGCGCAGCATGCGGTCAACCTCGCCGGCGGGCTGCACCACGCGATGCCGGCCCGGGCCTCCGGGTTCTGCGTCTACAACGATGTCGCCGTGGCCATCGGCCGGCTGCTGGCCGACGGCGTGCAGAAGGTGGCCTACGTCGATCTGGATGCGCACCACGGCGACGGTGTGGAAGCGGCCTTCTACCGCGACCCTCGGGTGCTGACCATCAGCCTGCACGAGAGCGGCTACACGGCCTTCCCGGGCACCGGGTTCCCCGGCGATTCCGGCCACGGCGCAGCGGAGGGCACCGCGGTGAACGTCGCGCTGCCGCCGGGCACCGGTGACTCGGGCTGGCTGCGCGCATTCCACGCCGTGGTGCCGCCCCTGGTGCGGGCCTTCGAGCCCGAGATCCTGATCACCCAGCTCGGCTGCGACACCCATCGCCTCGACCCGCTGGCCCACCTCGAGTTGACCGTCGACGCGCACCGGCACAGCTATGCCGTGCTGCACCAGCTGGCGCACGAGGTCACCGGCGGCCGCTGGGTCGCGGTCGGCGGCGGCGGCTACGACATCGTGCAGGTCGTACCCCGGTCGTGGACCCACCTCCTCGCCGAGATCACCGGGCACCCGCTCGATCCCGACACCGAGACCCCGGCCGGCTGGCTGGAGCTCGTCCACCGACGCACGGGGTCCGAGGGACCGAAGCGCCTCACCGACGGCACCGAACCGGCCTACCACCCGTGGGACGCCGGGGAGGGCGACCCGGACGACCCGGTGGACCGCGCGATCGCCGCCACCCGCCGCGCGGTGTTCCCCGATCACGGCCTCGACCACATCGATCCGCGATGAGGTCACGAACGCGCCTCCCACGCCACCACGTGTCCGCCCATTCCCATCCGCAATGACGACAGGAGCAGCCGATGGCCCCCACGAGTGAGACCCAGTCCGCCCCCGAGGAGCCGGTGGTCGAGGAGACCCTCGTCGAGGAGGTCTCGATCGACGGCATGTGCGGTGTCTACTAGCGCCGTGGCGGCTGCCGACGCCGGGTCCGAGGCCGCGGCCCCGGGCCCGGCGTTCGACCCGGGGCTGCCGTATCGGCTGCAGCCCGAGCGTGGCCGTGCGCCCGGAGCCGTTCGGGGCGCTGCTGTACCACTTCGGCACCCGCCGGCTGTCGTTCCTGAAGACCCCGCAGCTGGTCGAGGTCGTGCCGGGCCTGGAACACCATCCCGACGTGCACGCCGCGATCGAGGCGGCCGGCGTCGACGACGCGCAGCGCCCCGCCTACCTGCGGGCCCTGGCCGGGCTGGCCGCCAACGGAACCATCGAGCAACGCCGAGAGACGGAGCTGCTGTGAAGCTGGTCGAGCACTTCCAGTACGGCCTGAACTCACCGATCTGCCTGACCTGGGAGCTCACCTACGCCTGCAACCTGGCGTGCGTGCACTGCCTGTCCTCCTCGGGCCGGCGCGACCCGCGGGAGCTGAGCACGGCCGAGGCCAAGGGCGTGGTCGACGAGCTGCAGCGGATGCAGGTCTTCTACGTCAACATCGGCGGCGGCGAGCCGACCGTGCGCCCGGACTTCTGGGAGCTGCTCGACTACGCCATCGACCACAACGTCGGGGTCAAGTTCTCCACCAACGGCATCAAGCTGGACCCGGCGCGGGCCGCCCAGCTGGCCCGCACCGACTACGTCGACGTGCAGATCTCGCTGGACGGGGCCACCGCCGAGGTCAACGACCACGTGCGCGGCCCCGGTTCCTACGACACCGCGATGCGGGCGCTGGAGAACCTGGCCGCGGCCGGTTTCGCCCAGCCCAAGATCAGTGTGGTGATGACCCGGCAGAACGTCGACCAGCTGGATGAGTTCAAGGCCATCGCGGACAAGTTCGGCGCCCAGCTGCGGATCACCCGGCTGCGCCCGTCCGGCCGCGGCGCGGACGTGTGGGACGAGCTGCACCCGACCGCCGCCCAGCAGCGCCAGCTCTACGACTGGCTGGTCGCGCGCGGCGAGGGCGTGCTGACCGGCGACTCGTTCTTCCACCTCTCCGCCTACGGCGAGGCGCTGCCCGGGCTGAACCTGTGCGGCGCGGGGCGGGTGGTGTGCCTGATCGACCCGGTCGGTGACGTGTACGCCTGCCCGTTCGCCATCCACGAGCAGTTCCTGGCCGGCAACGTGCGCTCGCCCGGGCGGGTTCCAGGAGGTGTGGCAGCACTCGGAGCTGTTCACCGAGCTGCGCCAGCCGCAGACCGGGGGCGCCTGCCGCAGCTGCATGCACTACGACTCCTGCCAGGGCGGCTGCATGGCGGCCAAGTTCTTCACCGGGCTGCCGCTGGACGGGCCGGACCCGGAGTGCGTGCGCGGCTTCGGCGAGCAGGCGCTGGCCGCCCGGGCCGCCGACCTGGCCGTCCCGCGCTCCGATGTGGACCACTCCCGGTCCGCGCCGCGGAACTCCCGGCGCGGCCGGGCCCCGGTGCCGATCTCGATCGGCATGGGACGTCCCGACAAGGCCTGCGAGACGAGCCCGCTGGCCGGGCTCGCCGGCGACGCAAGCGACTCGCGCCTCCGAGTTCCGATGTCCTGAATCGCGGACCGGTAAGCCTTCGCGCGTGTTATCGGCGCTCGTGATGAGCCGTGCTCCGATCCGCCCTTTCCCGGCCCGATCAGGCACGGTTTCCTGAGGTAGGACCCCACATCTTGGCCGGCACCAACGAGTGATCGCGCCGACGATCACTGGTCTGCCGTGCTGCGCACGCTTCTCTTGCCGAAAGGGCTGCCATGCAGGTCGATGAGCTACTCAAACCGTTTCCCGATCAAGGAGTTCCACCCGTTCCCCCGGGCCATGCTCGGCCCCGGCGCGCACGAGATGATCGGTCCGGAGGCCCTCAAGCTGGGCTTCAAGAAGACGCTGATGATGACGTCCGGGCTGCGCGGCTCCGACATCATTCACAAGATCTCCGAGTCGATGAAGTACCACGGCCTCGAGGTCGTGATCTACGACAAGGTCGAGTCCAACCCCAAGGACTACAACGTCATGGACGCGGTGGGCCTGTACCAGCAGAACCACTGCGACAGCTTCGTCTCCATCGGCGGCGGCTCCTCGCACGACGCCTGCAAGGGCGCCCGCATCTCGGTCGCCCACGACGGCCGCAACGTCAACGACTTCGAGGGCTTCAACAAGTCGGAGAACCCGAAGAACCCGCCGCACATCGCCGTGTCCACCACCGCCGGCACCGGCTCGGAGACCTCCTGGGCCTACGTCATCACCGACACCACGACCGACCCCGACCACCCGCACAAGTACGTCGCGTTCGACGACGCCTCGGTCGCCACGCTGGCCATCGACGACCCGGTGCTGTTCTACAGCTGCCCGGTCGACTACACCGCGCAGTGCGGGTTCGACGTGCTCGCGCACGCCTCCGAGCCCTACGTCTCGCGGCTGAACTTCCCACCGTCGCTGGGCAACGCGTTGTACGCGATCAAGCTGACCGCGGAGAACCTGCGGGCGGCCGTGTGGAACGGCCAGGACCTGCCCGGCCGCGAAGGCATGATGTACGCCCAGTACATCGCCGCGCAGGCGTTCAACTCCGGCGGGCTGGGGATCATCCACTCCATCTCCCACGCCATCAGCGCGTTCTA